>CBDFMU010000043.1:0-277970 GCA_965249785.1 Saprospiraceae bacterium
CAAAACGGAACAGCTGCGTATTTCAAACATTTTCCTCGGCACTAACACGGAGTCACCCATTATTGTCATCCGTAAATTTGACAACAAGGAGCAGGTCATGCGCTTCTATCAAGAGGTAAAAGGCAGAAAAGGTTTTCTGGGAGAAACCGACAAGAAAACTTACAACAAGGAGTATTTTGCCATTACCCAGGAAAAATTATCGTCGAGTGCTAAAAAACAAAACCCTGGAAGGGTATCGCACTTTTTTTGAAGATAACTATTTGAAATAGTAATAGTTATATATTTTATTGCTATGCGCCATGCCGATTTGTTCGGCATGGCGCATAGTGTTGTTAGGGCCTCTGGACGGATTCGTGTTATCTTTCGCGCCGATAGCATTCCACCGAACGCAACAACGATGAACCCACCTAAATTAACACTTCCTACGCTGGAACGCGGGCTTTTCTACCTGCTGCTGGCGGCCAATTTGATCCCCCTGTGGTCTGTGCATTACTTCGTCACTGGCGATGGGCCTTGCCATCTTTACAATGCCAAAGTACTGCTGGACTTTTACCACGGCGGGGAGCTGAAAGACTTTTACAATCCCTGGATGTTTGTCAATACCCACTTTGAACCAAACTGGTTTGGGCACGCTTTCATGGAATTGCTGCTCGGCTGGGGCGCACCCGCCTATTTGGCAGAAAAGTTTTTGCAACTTTTTACGTGTTGTCTTTTGGCTTGGGCTTGCGGTTCCTGATTCGGCAGGTCAATCCTAATGCCTTGTTTATCAGCACCTTCGGGTTGCTATTGACCTATCACCACGTATTCCAGATGCTGGGCTTTTACAATTACTCCTGTAGTTTGGCGATTATGTTCTGGGTCTCCGGATTTTGGCTGAAATACCGCCACCAGTGGACGGTGGCGCGGATGCTACTACAGGCAGTTGGTTTTCTAACTTTATATTTTTGCCATCCCATTGGTCTGGTTTTTTCTTTTCTCGTTATTGGTAGCGTGTTGCTCGTCGAATTGGTGATCGGCTTGTCAAGTCGCGACCGAGCTAATGCCGCAAGCCCTTGGCAGACTTTCCAGAATAGCGGTTTATCCGTCACGCTGGCCGCCATGCCAGTCATCATTTTATTTGCCGAATATATTTTTGTAAAAGGCTTGAACCCTTCGGCCCGCTCCGAATCGAGCCTGCAAATCTGGGAGGAATTGCGCAGCCTTACTGCGCTTTCGATCCTGATGAACTCCGAAAAAACCTGGGCAATTTGTGTAGCAGTATTTTTTGCTTTGCTGTTGGTGCTGGCCCTGGTTTTTAAATTGAAATCTCGCCGCTTGCGCTGGACCGACGTGTTTTTGCCGGTCTTCGGTATTGCACTTTTTATTTATTTCAAACAACCAGGCGGTATTGCCGGAGCGGGTATTTTGCCCATTCGCCTACAATTGCTGCCCTACCTGATGTTGCTGATTTGGTTGGGTTCCATTGATTTCCCCAAATGGGTGCAGGCCGCGACGATGGCTTTTACTACGGTAATTTTCGTCGGGCTAATGAGCATCCGTTTGCCCCATCACCGGATGGCGTCCAATGCCGCTGAAGAGTACGTCAGCTGCGGAGCAGTCATTCCGATAAAGTGTCGGTCTTACCTATTAGCTTCAATCACAATGGATTAGATCCAATAAGTGGCAGGAAGTGGCCGACCATATCTGGCTATACCATGCACGGTGGCGGATTATATCGGTGCGGAAAAGTATTGTCATGCTGGCGAACGATGTCATGGGCGAAACTACGAAGCGGCAGCCAAAATTTTCCGCTTATCTGGCGTTGGGAACGTAATCCCTTTGATCGGTTAACGAAAAATAATGCTTCTTTTGAAGACCAGCCCCCCGCTGTGGATATTGTCAATTATTATAAAAACTCTAACAATGCCGTGGTGGACTATGTGGTCACTTGGTGTATGGATCAGAAAAAGTTTGGTGATCATCCACGCGTGCTGGATATTCAGGAGCAATTGAAAAACGAATATGAGCTCGTTTTTACTTCTCCGCACGGGCTGGCCAAAGTATTCAAGCGAATTGTGAAGTAATATTAAGGAATTAATACGTCCACAATTTTCCGGTCGTTCGCCAGCCTTGGTACCTTATTTTGTCCTCCGAGTTTGCCTGGGTTTTCATGTAATTACGAAAAGCATCGCGGTGTAAAGGTGTGATTTTCAATGGTTTCAGAATATTTCCAGTAATAAGATCGTCGTAATAAATGTTTTGCTGGCGCATTCGAGTGTCCACTGCCTGGGCAAAGTCATCCAGGTTATCAGGCACATTATCAAATTCAATAAACCACTCATGGTAAGGCAAACCGCCCTCTGGTGGATTCACCTGCGGTGCCACCGTGAATTCAACGATGCGGATGCCTGCCGCGTTAGCTACTGGCAGCAGTGATTCTTCCACCTCTTTGCCAATCACGTGTTCGCCGAAGGCAGAAATAAAATGCTTCACGCGACCGCTGACTACGATCCGGTAAGGATTTTTGTTGACAAACTGCACTGTATCGCCGAGATTATAACCCCATAATCCGGCATTGGTATGCAAAATGAGCGCATAATTGACCCCCAGTTCTACGTCTTTCAGCCATAGTCGCGTGGGATTTTCGTCGAAAATTTCTCCGGCAGGTACGAACTCGAAGAATATCCCGGCATCCACATTCAGCAACAATCCCTGGTCGGGGAAAGCATCCTGAAAAGCAATAAAACCCTCCGAAGCCGGGTAGGTTTCTACACTGTCAACCGGCCCACCGACTAGTGCTTCCAGTTTGGCCCGGTACGGCTCAAAGTTGACCCCTCCATAAATAAACACTGAAAAATTCGGGAACACCTCTTTTATCGTGCGCTTGCCAGTACGCGCCAGCAGCCGCTCGTAATACATCTGTACCCAGGGCGGAATGCCGGAAATGAGGCGCATATCGGCGTTAACAGTCTCATCTACAATGCGTTCGAGCTTTTCCTCCCAATCTTCAATGCAGTTGGTGGACCACGAAGGCAGCTGGTTGGTACGCAGCCAGGCGGGTACCAGGTGGTTGGAAATACCACTCAGCCGTCCGGTTGGAATGCCAGCCACTTCATGCAGTGTAGGGCTACCAGACAGGAAAATCATTTTGCCATCCAGCCATTGACCGTGGTTGGTGCGCGCGAAGTAATTGAACGCTGCATTGCGGGCCGTGCCGAAGTGCAAAGGAGTGCTGGCCTTGCTCATCGGGATGTATTTTACGCCCGAAGTGGTACCGGAAGTCTTGGCAAAATAGGCGGGTTGGCCCGGCCATAGCACGTCTTTTTCGCCATGTTTGATTCGTTCGATATAGCCAGTCAGGTCTTCATAATCCCGAATAGGAACAGCCTGCTTAAAAGCCTCATAATCATGTATTTCGCTAAAATGATGATCGCGTCCAAAGGCCGTATCAGCGGCTTGGCGCAACAATTTTTTTAGCACCTGTTCCTGACGATCCAACGCGTTGGCAGACCAGCGATCAATAGAATGAGCGATGCTTTTGGCATACGGACGAAGAAGCGTGGCACGAAATCCCATTAGAAAGATATAATAGACGAGAAGAGTGGAGAAGGATTTATGAAGGGTTTTAACAGTTGATAAAAGGCTGATTTTATCTCCTAAAGCAGATGTAGCGTTGCCGCGATTAGCTATGCTCTGACATAGTTTGAGCTGAATAATAAGGAATTGATTAAAAGCCTGAATTATAAACTGTTTTCAGATTTCTCTAACCCCTTTTCCAATCATTTCTCTGCTGCATTTATCATGAAATATTAATAAGTACTTGGACAATAGAAATTGGACATTAGATAATTGAATAAATCATTGATTTTAAAGGTCCATTGTCTAATGTCTAATAATTTTGTCCACCTACTTATTTAGCATAAAATAATAATGCGCTCTACGCCTGCTCCAAAATAAAAGCCGCACTAATCTCCAACTTCTCATACAGCCGCTTGGCCAAATCCATATTCACTTTTCGCTTGCCCTGCATTACTTCGGAGAGCCGGGTGGCAGAAATGCCAAGCAGTTCGGCGAGATCTTTTTGTTTTAGTTTGCGTTCATACATCTTCCATTCGAGCATTTCGGTGAGCGTCTTGGGCTGGCGTACAGGCATCACTGGCACGCCATCTTCCCAAGCCTCAGCCATCAGGGAAAGATGACGAAGTTCTTCTTTTTCAAAGGAAGTTAGTGTGTGTGAGCCACCTTGCGCCGTAGATTTTTGCAAGTAGATTTCTACACGTTCCATTACTTGTCGGTATTCTTCCTCAGAATTGATTTTATATTGCATAGCGGTTCAGATTCTGGTCACATCTACTTTGTCGTATTCAGCGTGGGTTACCAACAAAGCGAATAAAAATCGTACGAATATCAAAGAAAATCATGGCAACGAGGCGATACCGATTGCCGCGTATATTGAACACAAAACGGTCGTTACCAACATAATCTACCGAGTTGGATATTTGGCGCACATCATTTAGCGCACTCCAATCGGCATCTTTTAAGAGATGATACCAGTTATTTAATGCTTCGATAGCATCGGGGTGTTCTAATCCAAAATCGCGCAGTATGCCTTTGCTGATTACTACCATTTAACCGCAATTTTGGGAATTAAATTCCACTTTTCAAAATTTATTTCCTAAATAAAAAACCGGCTGCTCATGCCTCACGCACAAACAGCCGATCCAAAATATAAAATTCGCGAAATCAGTAATTTTTCCGCGCGATTGCATCGCCATTACACCCCAAAATCAGCCCGAATCTTATTCAAAGCACTTCCCGCGCGCACCCACTCAATTTGCGCTTCATTATAGGTGTGCTGCACATCAAATTGATCGCTCGTGCCATCCGAGTGTTTCAGTAAAATCTGCAAATGTTTGCCGGGCGCGAAAGTATCAAAACCCAGGATGCTCACCTCATCATCCTGCCGAACCTTATCGTAGTCGGCATTATCTACAAAAGTGAGCGCCAGCATCCCCTGTTTTTTTCAGGTTGGTCTGGTGAATACGGGCGAACGATTTGACCACCACGGCTTTCACACCGAGGTAGCGCGGCTCCATCGCGGCGTGTTCGCGGCTGCTACCTTCGCCAAGATTTTCTTCTCCAAATATAATGGTACCAATGCCTTTTTTTTGATAAAGCCGCGCCGAAACGGGTACTTCCACATATTGGCTGCTCAACAAATTCAACACCTTGTTGCGCTGGTCATTAAAAGCGTTGGTCGCACCGATGTAGCAGTTATTGGAAATATTTTCCAGATGCCCGCGATATTGCAGCCACGGGCCGGCCATCGAGATGTGGTCAGTCGTGCATTTGCCTTTGGCCTTGATCAGCACCCGCATATTCTGGATTTGATCGTCGGTGATTGGTTTGAAAGGTTTGAGCAATTGCAGGCGAGTGGAATCTTTGGCCACCGCTACCGTAATGCGTCCTTTGGCGGGAGCGATGTAGCCCGCATCCTCCACAGCATAGCCATTTGGAGGCATTTCGATGCCTTTTGGTGGATCCAATTTCACGGTTTCGCCGTTTCGATTGACCAAAGTGCTGGTCATCGGATTGAAAGTCAGATCACCAGCGATGGCGAAAGCAGTCACGATTTCCGGGCTGGCCACGAACGCGTGGGTATTCGGATTGCCATCATTTCGGCCTGTGAAATTCCGGTTGAAGGAAGTCATGATCGAATTCGGGCGTTTCAAATCATCCATGTGGCGACTCCATTGACCGATACACGGACCGCAGGCATTGGCCAGCACTACGCCGCCAATTTGCGTAAATTCTTCGAGCAGCCCGTCGCGTTCGGCGGTGTAACGCACTAATTCCGAACCCGGCGTAATAGTAAATTCGGATCTGGTGTCCAGATTTTTTTCTTTTGCCTGACGAGCAATAGAGGCCGCGCGCGTCAAATCTTCGTAGGAAGAGTTGGTGCAAGAGCCAATCAAACCCACTTCCAAACGAACCGGATAGTTGTTGTTTTTTACGGCTTCCGCAAATTTAGACAGCGGCCAAGCCAAATCCGGCGTGAACGGTCCATTGATATGCGGTTCCAATTTCGAGAGATTAATTTCAATGACTTGATCGAAATACTGCTCTGGATTGGCATAACACTCCGCATCGCCAGTAAGGTAATCGCCCACGCGATTGCACATGGAAGCCACTTTCGCACGGCCAGTGGCTTTGAGATAACGGGCCATACTTTTATCGTAGCCGAAAACCGAAGTGGTTGCCCCGATTTCAGCCCCCATATTACAAATAGTGCCTTTGCCAGTTGCGCTCATGCTCTGTGCGCCCGGACCGAAATATTCCACGATGGCTCCGGTGCCGCCTTTTACGGTTAGAATGCCGGCCACTTTCAAAATTACGTCTTTCGGAGCCGTCCAGCCGCGCAACTTGCCAGTGAGGTGCACGCCGATCAATTTAGGCATTTGGAGTTCCCAGGCCATACCGCTCATCGCATCCACCGCATCTGCGCCACCCACGCCAATAGCGACCATGCCGAGACCGCCCGCATTTACGGTGTGTGAGTCGGTACCAATCATCAAACCGCCCGGAAAGGCATAGTTTTCCAGCAAAATCTGGTGAATAATGCCAGAGCCGGGTTTCCAGAAGCCGATACCATATTTCTGGCTGACGGTACTCAGAAAATCGAACACCTCTTTATTTTTGGCCAAAGACGCGACCATATCTTCGCTGGCACCAGACTGCGCCACGATCAAGTGATCACAGTGCACCGTACTCGGCACGGCCACTTTTTTGCGCCCGCAAGTCATAAATTGCAGCAACGCCATTTGCGCCGTCGCATCCTGCATCGCCACTCGGTCAACCTGAAAAAACACGTAATCCCCGCCGCGCTTATATTCCTGCAACGGATTATCGGGGTGCAGGTGGGCGTAAAGGATTTTTTCAGCCAGCGTCAGTGGTCGCTTTAAATAAGTTTTAGCCGCATCCACGCGGGCCGGGAATTGTTCATAGAACTCCCGCAGCATTTTCAGGTCAAAAATCATGGTGCTTCAAAATAATTAAAAGGCAAAATAGCAAAAGACAATTGGCAATTAAGCCAACATTTTATGGAAGACCTCATGCCTAAATATTTTTAGTGCCGTTGTTGTTTCCCAAAAAAGGTGGGCAAATGTAGGGATTTCACTGTCGAGATTGGAACCAGTGAACGGGCAAAAAGTTAGTGATTATTGCAAAAAAACGCGATTTCTCTGCAATTTCGCCACCACAACCTTTCTACGCACCCTACCTTGCGGCAAATTCTCCTCTGCATTCCTCATTTACTCGTCCGCCAATTATGCAAGTCGTTATTTACGGCAAACAATATAAAGACAAAGACCTGCCCTATATTCAGGCCGTGTTCGACGCGCTCTATGCGGAGGGGGTGACGACTTATGTGTATACGCCTTACCTGAAAGACATTGAGGCGACGGTGAAATTTCCCGGTCCCTACGCAGCGTTCGATGAATATCGGGACTTCCATGTGCATCGCATTGATTTTGTGGTGGTGCTCGGCGGCGACGGGACGATGCTCAATGCGGTGACCCTCGTCCGGGATGCCGGGGTGCCTATGCTGGGCATTAATCTGGGGCGAATGGGCTTTTTGGCAAGTATTGAAAAAGCGAACATTCGGGAGTCCATCCAGAAACTTCGACGCGGCCATTTTCTGATCGAAGAGCGCACCATGCTCTATCTGGAAAGTAATCCGCCTATTTTTGGGGAAATCCCGTTCGCGCTCAACGACTGCACTTTATTAAAGCGCGACACGTCTTCGATGATTACGGTGCATGCTTTTTTGAATGGTGACTATTTGAATTCCTATTGGGCCGACGGTATTATTATCGCTACGCCGACGGGCAGTACGGGCTACTCGCTCAGTTGTGGCGGGCCAGTTATATTCCCCGATTCTAACAACTTCATTATCACGCCAGTAGCCCCGCATAATCTTAATGTGCGTCCCATTGTGTTGTCCGATGAGTCGGTGATTTCTTTTGAAATAGAAGGTCGGGGCGATAATTTCATCTGCACGCTCGACTCGCGTTTTGAATTAATTCATGCCGATCATCAGTTGGCGGTGCGGCGCAATGATTTCCCAATCCGGCTGGTTCAATTGCAGGATATTACGTTTTTGAAGACGATTCGGGAAAAACTGGGTTGGGGAGAGGACGTGCGAAATTAGGTACTACCGATCCCTGATCGGTTAGTGCATTTCGCCGATCAGGGATCGGCGGTACTAGTTTTTCCCGCCAAAAGCCAAATCCCCCGCATCGCCCAAGCCGGGCACAATGAAAGATTTCGCCGTTAATTCTTCATCCAACGCTGCCATCCAAATGTGCGCTTCCGGGTGGTGTCGACGTACTGATTCTAAACCTGCTTTACTGGCAATAATAGTCGCTACGTGAATTTGCGCAGGCGTACCAAACTGCGCCATTTGTTGCAAAGCCAGATTGATAGAAGCCCCGGTCGCCAACATTGGATCACAGAGAATCACTACCGCGTCGGTTAGGTCGGGCGCACTTACATAGTCCAGTTGAATATCGAAACTTCCGTCTTTGTGGTGTCGGCGAAATGCCGCGATGAACACATTATCCGCCTGATCGAAATAATTCAGCAAACCTTGATGTAAGGGCAGCCCGGCTCGCAGAATCGTCGCCAGCACCACCCGTTGCGCGGGCAAGAAAGTCTGCGCAATACCGAGCGGCGTTTCGATCTCAAATGGTTCATATTCCAGCGTTTGCGAGATTTCGTAGGCCAGTATTTCGCCCAGCCGTTCCAGATTGCGGCGAAAACGTAGCCGATCCTGCTGAATATCAACATCGCGCAGTTCGGCGACGAAGCGGTGAGCAATGGAATTTTTTTCAGAGAGATTGGTGATCATGAGGATAGTGTGTTATAGCAATGATAATTGCCGGAGGGTGGATTTTAATCCGCCACATTTTATTTTTTAAAGCGGATTAAAATCCGCCCTCCAAGCCAAGCGTCACATTTTTCGCTTCCGTGAAAAACCGCAGGGCTTCCCAACCACCTTCTCGCCCAACGCCCGAATTTTTCACCCCGCCAAACGGTGTCCGCAAATCGCGCAACATCCAGGTATTGATCCAGACAATGCCACAATGCAGGGCCGCCGCCAGCCGATGCGCCCGCGCCAAGTGATTCGTCCAGACCGTAGCACTGAGGCCATACACCGTACTATTCGCATAATCGAGCACTTCTTCTTCCGTCTCAAAAGGTTGCAGCGTCACCACCGGACCAAATATTTCCTCCTGATTCGTTCTGCAATCATGTTTTAAACCCTCAATAACTGTCGGAGTGATGTACCAGCCGCCAGCCAAATTTCCCGGCAGAGATACCGCCTCGCCGCCACAAAGTATTTCCCCGCCTTCCTGCTTCGCTAACTCCAAATAAGACAATACTTTATCAAAGTGCATTTTAGAAACGACCGCTCCTAACTGACTATTTGGATCGCTTGGATCGCCCAAACGTAGTTCCTTGACGCGTGCTACAAAATCGGTTTTGAATTTCTCGTAAATGGATTTTTCCACATAAATCCGGGAGCCGCATAAACAGATTTGCCCCTGATTATTGAACGAAGAACGCACCGTCGTATCCAGCATTTTCTCATAATCGCAGTCGGCAAAAATGATGTTGGGATTTTTGCCGCCCAGTTCGAGGCTGAGTTTTTTAAACATTGGTGCCGCGATAGCTGGCGATGGCCGCGCCCGCTCGTGTGCTGCCCGTAAAAGAGATGGCCTTGATTTTCGGATGTTTCACAATCGCTTCCCCAACGCGCGGGCCAGTGCCGTGCAAGATGTTCAAAACGCCCGGCGGCATACCAGCGGCGTTGCAAATTTCACCCAGCAAATACGCGGTCAGCGGCGTCACTTCGGAGGGTTTGCCCACCACGCAATTGCCCGCCGCGAGGGCTGGCGCGATTTTCCAGGTAAACAAATACAAAGGCAAATTCCACGGGGAAATACAGCCGACCACGCCCAACGGCTGGCGTAATGTATAACTCAACGCCTGCTCCGGCAAATAATGACTTTCTGAAGCAAAATGCAGCAGCGCGGTGGCGAAAAACTGGAAATTCAGC
The DNA here is from genome assembly GCA_965249785.1 of Saprospiraceae bacterium. Taxonomy (GTDB): domain Bacteria; phylum Bacteroidota; class Bacteroidia; order Chitinophagales; family Saprospiraceae; genus M3007. The sequence continues at coordinate 10,100 of CBDFMU010000043.1, forward strand.
GCGGCCCGTGGAATGTCTATGGTTCGGGCAGTCGTGATCGTTTTACCGGAATCGAGGCTTTCGGCTTCCGCTAATTTATCCAGATTGGCGAGAATGCCGTCGGCAACGCCGCGTAATATTTCGTGACGACGTTCGAGCGGGAGATTGGCCCAGGCCGGAAAAGCGTTTTCGGCTGCTTGCACCGCTGCCTCTACATCTTCCGGGCCGGAGTCGGGCAATTGACTAAAAACCTCACCGTTCGCCGGGTTATAGTTGTCCAAATATTGGCCACCGATGGGCGGCACGTATTTTCCAGCAATAAAATTTTGGATGGTTTGCATAGTTTGGTCGGCTATTAGGTTGAGAAACGGTCATGGATTAGCCGTTCCGCCGAAAAAATGTTTTATCGCGCACAAACGTACCGACTTTTCGCCTGCTAAAAATCAAGTCATGATCTTATCCATTCAGGACGTCGTCAAAACCTACGGCACTTACCAAGCCGTGAACCACGTCAGTTTCGATGTGCCGAAGGGCAGCATCTTTCGGATTGCTCGGCCCGAACGGCGCAGGCAAGACCTCGCTTATTCGCATGATCACCACCATCACTGGCCCGGATTCCGGCGCGATCTATTTGGATGGGGAAAAACTCAACGACCGTTCGCCCGAAAAAATCGGCTACATGCCCGAAGAGCGCGGCCTCTACAAAAAAATGAAGGTCGGCGAACAAATGCTGTATTTGGCGCAGTTAAAAGGGTTGACCGCCGAGCAGGCGCGCAAGGCCTTGGATCATTGGTTTACTAAATTTGATATTCAGGATTGGGCGGGTAAAAAGGTGGAAGAACTGTCGAAAGGCATGCAGCAGAAAATCCAGTTCATCGCCACGGTCATCCACGGGCCGCGCTTACTCATTCTGGATGAACCATTTACAGGCCTTGATCCAATCAATACTAATCTGATTAAGGACGAAATTGCCCAACTCAACGCCGCCGGTACGAGCATCATTTTCAGCACCCACCGCATGGAACAAGTAGAAGAAATGTGTGACTATATTGTGTTGATTAATAGAGGGAAAAACGTGCTACAAGGCGAAGTACAGGCCATCAAAAACGAATACAAACAGCACCTTTTTCGCGTGGAAGTAGAGGGCGATTGGCCAGCAGATTTGGGAAGCCAATTTCAAATAATAGAGCAAAAACGCAATGCTGCGACCATCCAATTGACCGATGACAGCCTGAGTAATGACCTATTAAGTAGATTGATGCAAAAGGGGCTGCGCATCGTTCATTTTGAAGAAATTCTACCCACTTTCAACGAAATTTTCATTCGCACCGTGGAAGAAGCAACTTCATAAAAGGCAATTTGCAAAAAGCAATAAGCAAAAATTACAACTGCTTAGTTCTGCTCGATGTACTCTCCCCCTTCACGGGGGAGTAGGAGGGGGCTAAAAAAAGCAATTAAAAGATTTTGCCTCCATTGCCAATTTACCGCTTGCCCTTTGCCTCTTTCCTTCCTCACTCCTGCCTCCTAAGTCCTAATATATCATGAGCAAACTTTCCCTGATTATCAAGCGCGAATACCTGGCGCGGGTGCGTAAAAAATCTTTCATCATTGCCACGTTGCTGGCTCCGCTCGGCATTTTGATCTACATGCTGGTCATCGTCGGTCTGTCCACGTATCAGGGCAACGACGAAATAAAAGTGGCTGTGCTGGACGAAGCCAACATGGTCCACCAACTCCCTGATGCCAAAGGTGTGCGCTTCATTCCGGCAGGCAATAAATCGCTCGACCAACTCAAAGCCGAGGTGAAAGACCACCAATTGAGCGGTGTACTGCGCATCCCGGCACTAGGTAATTTCCAGAAAAAAGAACACACGATATTTTACTATTCGGACGAAAAACTGGCTCCCGAAAAGAGCAGCGTGATTGAAGATAAAATCGCCGAAAGAATCCGCGACTATAAAATTGACTCGCTGCACCTCAACCGTAGCAGTCTTGATATGCTCGCCACCGATATTTCAATTGATCCGGAAAGTATTTCTGGCGAAGACACGGGCGGGAGTAAATACACCGCAGGCGTGGGTTTGGCGGTGGGCGGCATCATGACTTTTCTGATGTTTTTCATGGTCATGTTCTACGGCCAAATGGTCATGAAATCGGTGATGGAGGAAAAAACCAGTCGCATCGTGGAAGTAATGATGTCAAGTGTACGACCCTTTGAGTTGATGATGGGCAAAATCATCGGTACCGGGGCAGTGGGCCTCACGCAAATGGTCGCCTGGGTGGTACTGAGTTTGGCGGTTACTTTTGCTTTGCCTTTTATCCTTCATATTGATCCCTCGCAAATGCAAGCCATGAGCAACACACCCGGCATGGTGCAGCCGGAAATGGCGCAGGACGATGCGGTGCGTATTTTCGCAGAACTGGGCAAACAAAATTGGCCGCTCATTATTGGCTCATTCATCATCTTTTTCCTCGGCGGCTACTTCATTTACGCGTCCATTTTTGCGGCGATCGGCTCCGCTATGGGCGACGATATGGGCGAAGGTCAATCCTTGACTTTGCCCGCCACTATTCCAATTATTCTGGCTTTTTACATCGTTTCGATGGCTGGCTGGCGCAATCCCGACAGCAATCTGATGATTTTTGCTTCGCTGTTTCCGCTCTTTTCGCCCATCGCCATGCCCTTCCGAATGGCTTTCAATCCGCCCTGGTGGCAAGTGGCTTTATCGTTGATATTGGTGGTCGGCACGGCCATATTTTTCGTCTGGATGGCGGGCCGCATTTACCGGGTTGGTATTTTGCTTTACGGCAAAAAAGGCACATTTAAAGAGATTGGAAAGTGGCTATTTTATAAAGGTTGAGTATTTGAATAATGGAAAATGCGAGTATTTGATCGTAAATAGTGTCTTTTAGCACCAGACCTGTCAGATCAGTCTAAGTACTTACTCGCATTTTCACTTTTAGCCAACCAGCCAACCAACCCCCAATCTTGCTCCGTATCCACATCAGTGAGCATAGGCAATAACGTACAGTTTTTGCCAGCGGCAGCAATACGTTCGAGCGTAGTACTACGCACGGTATCTGTACTCCAGGCGATATTTTGAAAAAGGCTGGGTTCCAACTGGCGCATTCCCAACAGATAATAACCACCATCTGGCACAGGGCCAAGCACAAAATCGCTGGTGTCTAAAGCATGGAAAGCAGATTCGAGTATGGTTCCAGTCAAATCGGGGCAGTCGCTACCAATGATGACTACTTGTGCTGCGCCGTTGGCAAATGCCGCCTGAAACGCCGCTTCCATTCGTTCTCCCAAATCGCCAGACGGCTGCACCATTTTCTGAAAATTCACTTGCGACCAATCATCACTGGAATCGGCAAAATCGCTGTACCACAGCCATCTTTCCACCGCTGCATCCAGAGTGGCCACCCGGGTTTTAGCGAGCAATAAATGGTAAATATGGAGTGCTTCCGCATCGCCCACCGTACGCGCCAGCCGGGTTTTTACCTGACCCAAAGCAGGATTGCGAATGAAAATAAGCAGGATACGGCGCATTACAGCAATAGGTTTAGTACACTGTAAATTATATTTATTGGAGTATTTGAAGAGTCGAGTATTTGATCAATTACCTGATTATCAAGTGCTTCACTCGAATACTCGCATCCTCACGGAATTTAATTTACAGTGTATTTAGTAAATATGTATGTCACTCTACACGTTCATTTGCTGGTTGCCTTCTGCCCGGTATTCACGAGCCATATTCCAGCGATCGTGACGGTCATGCCCAGCAACTCCCAAATAGTGAGTTTTTCTCCCAAAAAAAGCCAGCCAAGCAGAATCGCCACCGTGGGATTAATATAAGTGTAGAGTGACGAGACCGTCGCGCTGAGGTGCTTTAAAACAAACATATACAAGCTGAAAGCCAGTGCGGAACCGATCAAGGTCAGGTACAAAAGTGCTAACCAGCCAGTAGTGGTGTGGTGAATCGTGTGTGATGTATCCAGCAAAAAACTCAGCAGGAAACCGCCCAATCCGCCAGTAGTAATTTGCATTCCCGCATTGAGCAAGGGAGATACCGACGAGGAATTCCAGCGTTTGGCCATCACCGTGCCCATCGACCAGGTAAAGCAGGAGGCGAAACACCCGGCAATACCCCAACGATATTCGGGTTTTAAAAAATCATCCAGGCCATGACTAAAAATCACCGCCAGACCACCGAAGCCCAGCAACACGCCTACCAACATACGCCCGGTGATGCGCTCGCCGCTGCGCCACGCAAGAGAAATGAGTACTACGAATACAGGGGTCAGCGAACCAATCAGCGACGCCAGGCCCGACGACACATATTGCATTCCCCAGGTGATGAAGCCATTGCCGCCAGTGATCGTGAACAGTCCGGTGAGCATTTGCCGTAAAATATAGGCACGAGTGAGTGGGCTGGGAGCGGCAAGGGAAGGCGGCGGGCTACTGATTTTTTCGCGGCGGGAATGAGCGAAGGCCAGCAAGAAAAGTAACAAGCCAGCCGTAGTTTGGCGAATACCGACCAGTAAATAGGGCGGGAAATCACGCACCGCGAATTTGATAGCGACATAAGTAGTACCCCAAATAATGCAAATGGCAGCTAGCGCAAAATAGGCGCGTTTTCGCAGCACGCTCGCAGCAGGAGATAAAACAGGCGCCTCTTGCGGTGAAAGAGCAGGCGTTGGAGAGGAAGTCAGATCGTTGTTTTTCAGCACTTTGGCGATTTTTGAATCCTACTTTTTCTGACTTGGGCTTTCTTCCCGCGCATAGCGCCGACGACGATTCCAACGGAAAAAGAAGCCAAACAAACCGAGAAATGCCAATGGCAGGCCGATATTGAGGGCTTGCCAGGTGGGCTTTTCTGCCTGTGCGCGCACGGTATCGAGCAGGCGAAGTTCCACAGTTTTGGAGCGGGCCGCCACTACTCCATTCGGGTCGATCAGGTATTCGATGGCATTCAAAAGCAGGTCTTTATTGGCGTAGGCCTGATTTTCGTAGCGGTTATAACCGAGCGGCAGCCACTCCTTCGTATCGGGGCGGCTGAAGTTGGCGATCACATCGCCGTCGCTGATGACCATCATGCGGGTAGGTACACTGGTCGAGCGGAAGTCCATGCCGATTTGTTTCAGGCCAGCCTGCATTTCTGCTGATACGCGATTTTCGTAGTTGGATGTAAAAATACCTTCCAGCAGCACGCCCACCGTCTGCGGGCCTTTATTGAACAATTCCGGTTTTGGTTCCTGACGCAACATTTCAAAACTAATATCTACCGGACTGAACTGCACATTACTGTAGCGGCTGGTCTTGATAAGCGGAATTTTAGCAACCGCTGTTTTGGTGCGAATAGTATCTATGGTGGAGCAAAAATGCAATTCCACCCGATCCAGATTTTTCACGATAGGGTGATTACCAGTTGGTAGCACCGTCGGGAAATAATACCAGGGAAAAAGTTTGAACTGCGGTGCGTTGCCCATTTGACCCGCTTTCAGAGGTATTTTGGAGCATTCCAAATCCACCACCAAGTCAGGCATGATGCGTACGCCGTATTTGAACAACATATCTTCCAGTTGCAACGGAAAATCCTGCGGCACAAAATGGCCAGTCGTGCCGAGGCTATCAAGATCGGCATTCAGGCGATCAATGAGCCAGAGTACGTGGCCGCCCTGCATCACATACTGATCAATTTTAAACTTTTCCTTTTCGGTGAAGGCCGTACGCGGCTTGGCAACGATCAGCAGGGCGCATCCGTCCGGGGTAAGATGAACCACCGAATCGAGCAAAATACGGTCGGTATTATAAAATTGGAGCAGACTGCGCTCAATATCCAGGGTCTGGAGTTTGGGAAGTTCGCCATGCCCTTCGGTGAAAAGGATGAAGGGCTTATCAGGCATCAATATTTTTTTAATAGCACTGGCAAACTTGTATTCCAGTTTTTTTTCCGAATTATTGATCACTTCGGGCGAGATCGCGGGCGAATTATTTTCAATCAGGTTGACTGGTATCTGGCGATTGCCGTAGTGAAAAATGGCCACCGGATAGACCAGTCTTTTCGTGGCCTGGCCGGTCTCTTTGATGTCAATGGTCATCGGCTCGATACCGAGTTCGTGCAAGGCTTTTTGCCGTCCCTGCACATCCTCGCGGCTGCCGCGCAATGGGTCGTCAAAGTTATATTCCACCAGCCCGTTCTGCGAGCGCATATCCTCCAGCATCTCGCGGGTAGCGGTCTGCAGGCGTTTGAAACCAGCTGGAAATTCGCCGTCCAGCAGTACCTCGACGTAGACGCGCTCTTTCAGGCCTTTTAGCAGTTGCTTGGTAGGTTGCGCCAACGTGTAGCGCTGATCGCCCGTGAGGTCGGCCTGGGTATAGAATACATTGGCTAAAACATTGACAAACAGCAGGATACCGCAGAAAAAAACGAATTGCAGCAGGGCCTGGGAACGCCGGGAACGGGACATAGATGTATAAATGTGGCCAATATAATGAATGCGGCCAATGTGAAACAAAGCATTGGCAAAGGGCAAAAATAGGGGTTTTATGGCTTAGAAGGTTTTGGAAATCTTCTTCAGACCGTAGCGGGTTTTCGGGAATAATTTTCTGGCGTTGCCTCAGTAGTTTTTCGTTATTATTTGCAAACCGGCCCGGGCCACCGGGAATAGGCGGCCGTCATTGCCTTTCAAAGGAAATCCGGCGAGCAACTGCTCATAATTCAGCTGTGTGTATTTATAAGCATTTACCTGCCAGAACAGCTTTTGCGCGTCAAAATCACGCAATTCAGGTACTATATCCTGCAAATCGGGCAGCATAACTTTTGCAAATGCCTCCGGTGTGGCCTGAATATTCCATTGAAATATAGCGGGAGGATTGGGCGATATGGTTATAAAACCATTCACTTCTATTAGTTCCGGCTGACCTTCGGTGACTACTTCCACGCTTTGAAAGGGAGAAAAAACGGCAGATTTAATAGAAAAATCGGGGGCTTCAAAACGCAGTGCCTCGCCGGGCAGAAACATTTTTTCCGCTGTAAAATCCCCTTGTTGCATCCGTACCCGGAATAGCGATTGCGGATCGAGACCTGCGGGCAATATCGCCTGATGCAATGGAATAGAATCGTATTTAGCCAGTTCTACATATCGCCTAAAATCAGGTGCTACGGCCATTACTTCCAGATTGGCAGGTAGAGTAGTATTAGGTAGATACACCGTGGCAAAACGATCTTCCGGCACAAAATCGGCCCACTGCGCTTCTATGTGTTCATTACTCAGGGCGGCAGCCGTCAGATACAAAACCCGGAACGGCGCAGTGGGCGTGCTACGCACCCGAACGACTACATCCGCTGGCAGTAGAGAAAAAATATCGATACTCAGTGTTTTGGTACTTGCCTGATAACCCCAGGTCTCATACTTTTTTACGCGCACCCCCGGAATATCTACCGAATCCGCTTCCGCTTCCATCCCGTGGATAAAAAGAGCGTGGCTGCCCCTCGGCGGAAAAAAACGATAAACCTTTGTTGGCCAGAAAGATACAGGCGAGCCATTTCTTACGCCATAACAAGAAGCGATGAGAGATGGATCAATCGGATTGCCTTGATGAACCAGATGCAAATTGTATGTATCTGTTGCGTCTATGGCCTTGTAATCGAACTTCCCAACAAATTCCGTGGCATTTTCAGGCAGTTCGATCGTTTTTAAAATGTCCCCGGCATCGTTGCTGACCACCAACCAATTCGGGCCTTGGAAGAAAGTCGGGAAGTTGCAGACGATGGCGTATTCATAAGTAGTTTTTTTGCAACCCGCCCACAGGGTAAGCAACAATAAGAGAGGGAAGAGTCGTTTCATGGGCGGAAATTTAAAAAAACTAAAAGTCTTGTCTTGTTCTGCTGTAAGACGAAGCGAGCCGGACATTGGTTGGTTCAAAGTACCATTCTTGCAGGCAATAAAAAGGCTTGTCGAAAGTTAATAGCACCGCCCGTACCAATCTCAAAAGGCAAAACGCAAAGGGCATTTAGTCTGCTCATTGCAAGTTACTTATTGCCCATTATTTGTTGCCTGTTATCAATTCATCGCCTCTCGTCTCCCATGTCCAGACTCCTAGTCTTACCCTCCCTTTTTCTCCTTCTTACCTTATCCGCCGCTGCGCAATGCGTTACTGGCGATTGCAAAAACGGTATCGGTACCTATAAATATCCGTCTGGTGCCAAATACACCGGTCACTTCACCAACGGCGAGATCAGCGGCGTAGGTGTCTGCTATTACACCGATGGCAGCAAATATCAGGGTGAATGGCTGGCTCGCTACCCCGAAGGCAAAGGGACCAAGACCTACGCCGACGGCACGGTGCGCACCGGCCTTTGGAAAAAAGGCAAACCCGTGGATGAATCTGGCAAAGTACTGGCCGAATACATCGCCAAAAAGAAAGAAGAACGCCAGAATGATGACACCGACGTGCAGGCTGGTTGCCTCAGCGGCGACTGCCAAAATGGGCAAGGGGTGTTCGCCTATCCCGACGGCAGCAAATATGAAGGGCATTTTCAAAGTGGTAAATTCCAGGGTAACGGCACTTTTTTCTTCGGTAATGGCGACAAATATGTCGGCAATTTCAAGGAAAACTACCCGGACGGCATCGGTACGCGTTTTCTGAAAGACGGTAGTCAGGAAAATGGCGAATGGAAACAGGGCGAATTCGTCGGTGCCAGCCTCGTGCAAAGCGGCAAAGTTGGCTGCGTGAGCGGCGATTGCGAGAATGGACGCGGCACCTACGTGTACAAAGAAGGGGCGGCTAAATACGTCGGCACTTTCCAGCACGACCAGCCGCATGGCTATGGCATCTGCACCTATGCCAACGGTGATCGCTACGAAGGGGAATGGGCCGACGGTGCCTTTGGGGGCGAGGGTACGCTTGCCCTGCGCGATGGTACCGTGGTGGCAGGTTATTGGCGGGCCGGAGAATATCTCGGCAAGCAGGCCCCCGAAGGGTATCAGGTTTCCAACAGTAAACCCGCCGATGCTGCGCTGCCTATCACCATTACCTTACCCAAGGTGTGGGCCGTCGTCGTTGGGGTGGCTGCCTACGACAATATGCCAGCACTGCGTTATACCGACGATGATGCCTATCGTTTTTATGCTTTTTTGAAAAGTCCGGAAGGGGGAGCATTGCCTGATGAGCAGGTGCGGGTACTGATTGATGAAGATGCCACTCGCGAGAATATCCTTAGTACCCTCGACGAAGTGTTCGGCATGGCGGGGCCAAACGATCTGGTCATGTTTTATTTTTCGGGCCACGGCCTCAATGGCTCTTTCCTGCCCATTGATTTTGATGGATATAACAACAAACTTGCTCACGAGGAAGTCGCTGCCGCCTTCGGCAAATGTAAAGCCAAGTACAAGCTATGCCTGGCCGATGCCTGTCACTCCGGTAGCATTCTGGCTATGCGTTCCGGCGAAACGGAGCCTGTGCTGACCCAATATTACCAAACGCTGGCCAAATCCGTTTCCGGTACGGCCCTGATCATGTCGAGCAAGGCCGAAGAGACTTCGCTCGAATCATCGGGCCTGCGGCAGGGCGTATTCAGCCACTTCCTGATTCGTGGACTGAAAGGCGAGGCAGACAAAAACAAGGATAAAATCGTGAGTATCCAGGAGTTATACGACTTCATCGCCGAAAACGTGCGGGCTTACACTGGCAATCGCCAAAGCCCGGTCATCAAAGGTACCTATGATCCACAAATGCCGGTGGCTGGGGTGCGATAAAGTAGTCTTAAAATATTTTTAATGTATTGATTTTCAATTTATTAAGCAAAAAAACTAAAAAAAGTGCCTTGTCACTCAATGTGGCAAGGCACTTTGTATGAAAAAAAGGGAAAAGCGGCGGCGATATTGGTTATGCTGTAGTCATGGTTTTGCCGCTTCAACTCCGGGCTTCGCTAAACATACGATTGCCAAAAATGAGGAGTACAATCATTAGAAAGGTCAGAATCAACATGAGATCGGTTTTTATAGTGAAAAAAATATGCTGGTTTTATACATTTCACTACAAAAACGAGGCCACGTATTACTTTAATGTTAACTACGGCCCAAACCTATTGTCTTCGGCAATCATTTTTCGCGATTTTCGACCCGCATCAGCGGCTGCAGCAACAAGCTCAAACCCATCACCAGGCCGCAGCCCAGCGGATTGTACCACAGGTAAGCGTCGCGGTCTACCCAAAAGAACATATACATGATAAAAGCCTGGGTAACGACCGCCGCCCAGAAAACGGCACGGCCCTGAATTTTTTTCAGGAAAAAAGCGGTGAAAAATATCCCCAATAAGGTGCCATAAAACAGCGAACCGAGCATATTGACCGCCTGGATCAGGTTGTCTGGCAGGCGCACATAGGTGGCAAACACCATGATAAAAACACCCCACAGCACCGTCGCCCAGCGGGAAGCCCGCAAATAGTGAGCATCGCTTTTATTGCGCACCAAGGAGCGGCGATAAATATCAGATACCGTAGTGGCGGCCAGCGAATTCAACTCCGAGGCTTTCGTGCTCCAGGACGCGCAAAAAATCATCGCAAAAATGACTCCGATCAACCCGGCGGGCAGGTGATGGAGCACAAAATCCACAAATACATAGTCCTTGTCTTTCGGATCGGCATCTGGAACGGCGGTATGCACCACTTCCTGGGCTTGATTGCGCAGGGCCGTGTTTTGTTTTTCCAGCTCCTGCAAATCCGTGCGGGCAAGATCGGCCTGCTGGTCATTGTCGCTTCTCAGGGCGGTGGTGAGGCGTTGCAAAGCCGCTTTTTTCCCTAAATACAATGTGTCGGCACGAATTTCCAGACTTTTCAATTCGGATTCTTGCGCCGTCTTGGTCACTTTTTCCCGGCTGGCTTTATTAAAATACAGCGGCGGTTGGTTGAATTGGTAAAAAACAAACACCATGACCCCTACGGAAAGCACCAAAAACTGCATTGGAATTTTTACAAAACCATTGAATAATAACCCGAAACGGCTTTCCCGCAGAGATCGGCCCGACAAATAGCGTCCCACCTGACTCTGGTCGGTACCAAAATAGGAAAGAAAAAGAAAAGTAGCCCCCAACAGGCCCGACCATATATTGTAGCGGTCGTGCCAATCGAAGTAGTGACCGCCATCCGCATTTTGCCGGATGCCCCAATCCAGCACCTGCGTTTTCCCCGTGACTCCGGCTATTTGCCAGGCCTCCGAAAGGCCCACGCCGGGCGGCAATTGGTAAAGAATGACCAAAAAAGCGATTACCAATCCGCTCAGCATAATCCCCATTTGCAACTCTTGCGTACGGCTTACCGCCGCGTTTCCGCCAGTCGTGGTATAAATAATTACGAATGCCGCCAGCAAAAAATTGGTCAAAGCCAGATTCCAGCCAAACACCGTGGACAAAATAATACCGGGCGCATAAATGCTGATGGCCGCCGAAATACCCCGCAAAATGAGGAATAAAATGGCGGTGAGGGTCCGCATCCGCAGATCAAAACGATCTTCCAGGTATTCATAAGCCGTCGTCACCCGCAACTTGTAATAAATAGGCAACACTAAATAAGCCAGAAAAATCATGGCAATCGGCATCCCAAAATAGAATTGCACAAACTGCATCCCATCGGCAAAAGCCTGCCCCGGCGTACTCAGAAAAGTGATAGCACTCGCCTGGGTAGCCATAATACTGAGGCCGATGGTCCACCACGGCAAATCACGTTGACCGGCCAGAAAATCCTTGCTGGATTCCTTAGCCTGATAGGTTTTCCAGGTACCATAGAACACCACAAGAGCCAGCGTACTGACCAAAACAACCCAATCGAGAGCGTGCATGAGAGGAAGATAAAATGTTGTAATACAGGCTTTTATTGCTGATAAATATTGAACCAGACTTACATTCGACCCTTATTTAAAAGACAGGTAAATAATGATTCCCAGCAGAAAAATAAATCCCAGCCAGGCCCAAATGCTCAGGCTGTTTTCGCGCCAGATATTATACAATTTTTCCATCACATTCCGCCAATCGAGCGAATTTCCGACACCTTCGCGAATTAGACAAAAATAGCAACGCTGGTTTTTGCGGCCTTGATCGCCGTGTTTGGTGAGGATCATAAAATCACTATTCAGGAAACGCAGATCGAAAAGTTCCACCCGCCCTCCTATTTCCAGCAACAGCGAATTGGCACCGCCCAACTGCCGCCAGCTGCCTTTCATCACGTTGCCATCTACGGCCAGCAGATATTCGCCACCGGAATTGAAAATGTGCAGCACTGCCTCATGAAAAGTCTCATCGTCACGAATCTCTTTCCAGCGTTTGCCCAACCAAAAGTGTTCTTCCCGCAAGTCCTCCCCGTAAGCAATGACCTTCGGAATGATATAATCGAGGTGGTCGTCCATGTTGCCAAGGTCGGCTGGCAACTCTGGACTGAGCGCACGCGAAATGTCGGAACCGATCTGTGATAAAAAATCCATACTGTAAAGGAGGGTCTCCGCCCGATTGTTTGTGCATTTCTTTGCTCAGGAAACAGGACGGCTGAGCTTGAAGCCGTAAAATTCGACAAAACCGCCACATTGTACAGCGGAATTTCCAAAGGCTGGCCTCCCTCAAAAGAAAATCAACAATTATACCGCCATAAGCCGCTCAGGTTTGCAAATTTGCCCTTTGCTTTTTTGCCTTTTCATTCCTTCTGCTGATGCCAAACGTCCAAATTCCCTCCGCCGGTCAAGTCACTTACCACTTCGATGGCGACCGCCCGACTATCCCGCTGGTGCTGTTGCACGGCTTTTGCGAAGACCATTCGGTATGGGACCACTGGCTGCCGCATCTTTCGGGTGTTCCGGTGATCCGCATTGATTTGCCAGGGTTTGGGGGCTCTTCCTTGCCGCCTGCCGCCGATATGGCTCATTATGCCGAAGCTGTTCGCAGCGTGCTGGACGAACAAGGTGTCCGGCTCTGTGTGCTGCACGGCCATTCTATGGGCGGCTATGCTGCCCTCGAATTTGCGGCCCGCTACCCCGAGCGGTTGGTGGGGCTGGGACTCTTTCATTCACATCCGTATGTGGACAAACCTGCCACGCGGGAGAATCGAATGCGTGGTATAGAAATGCTGCGCAACGGCAAACGCGACCTCTATGTAGCGCAGCTATTTCCCGGTCTGTTCGCACCTGATTTCGCCAGAGAACATTCCACCATCATTCAAAATTTGATTGAAAATGGTCAGAAACATTCGCCGGAAGCCATCATCGCCGCTTTGGAAATAATGCTCGGTCGCCGCGATCATACGGCTACGCTCACTAATCTCGCTATACCTGTGCAGTTTATTCAAGGTGAAATTGATACGGTGGTGCCAGTTGATCTGGCTACTACGGCAGCGATGTTGCCCACTATTGCTGATTTACAAGAGCTGCACGAAGTGGGTCACATGGGCATGTTTGAAGCGCCGGAACGCACCGCAGGAATGGTGCAATCCTTCTGGACAGATTGTCTGGCGCGAGTACCAGTTTGATGGGAAATTCCATAAATTATTGATACTGATTTAAGTAACGATCAACTGTTTCATAAACCCTTATCAACCAAAAAGCATGGAGCAGCCATTCTGGTACATAATTGCGAATCCCACTTCCGGTGGCGGCAACGTGCAGAAGCATTGGTCGGCCATCGAACGACTGCTGCAAGAGCTGGGATTTTCTTACTCCGTGCATTTCACCGAGCGCCCCGGCCATGCTGCTCGACTCGCCGAGGATGGCATTTTGAAAGGACACCGTTATTTGCTCGGTATCGGTGGAGACGGCACCAACCACGAGATTGCCAATGGTATTCTCAATCAAACTTTTGTGGCCACTACCGAAATTACTTATGCCTTGCTACCGATCGGAACTGGCAACGATTGGTCGCGGATGTATAAATTATCGTTTCACCCAAAACAGCGATTGCAGGATATTCTGGTGGGCAAAACCGTGTTTCAGGACGTAGGTCTAGTCAAATACCAGCGCGACGGAAAGCAAGAACAACGCTATTTCGTGAACGTGGCCGGTCTGGCTTATGATGGGTATATCGGGAAACAAATGGTGCAGCATCGGGTGACTAACCGACTGCAATACCTCGTGCTGGTCATGCAATATTTGTTTCGTTATCGCCTGACGAAAGCACGTATCATCTACGATCAGCAGCAAATCGAAGATTTTTTCTATACCATCAATGTGGGTATTTGCCGCTATTCTGGTGGCGGTATGCAGATCGTGCCGCAAGCTATCCCCGACGATGGATTGTTTGCGCTGACTTTTGCCCACCGCCTGCCGAAATGGGAAGTGATCGCTCAGACACCGCGCTTTTACAACGGCACTTTGTTGCGCCACCCAAAAGTGAAAGGCTATCAAGCGCGGTCTATTCGCGTGGAGGCCGCAAATGATGCGCCTACTTTGCTGGAAGCCGACGGCGAATTTCTGGGCGAAACGCCCGTGGAGTTTGTGCTGATGGAGAAAGTGCTTCGGATAGTAATATAACAGGAAAAAGCCTTGCCCAACGACGCAGCGTGAAGCAAGGCTCTCGGACTGACCAATGAGCGGACATTATAATTGCTGAAAAACGGTGGTTTAAGCCGTTTTTTCGGCAGCAGCAGCTTTTTTCAGTACAGTTTTGATTTTTTCCAGTTTCGGACGGCTCTTGCCATGCGAACCGCGGGTGATTTTGCCGCGCTTAGTTTTTACGTCTCCTCTGCCCATGATGGGTGATATTTATTTTTTGTTGAACGTTGTGATGAAATTTCGAGGGGCGAAGGTAGGTATTTTTTCGGAGAGTGGAAATGAGGTAGAAATCTATGGTTTTAAGGAAAAAGCCCTTTACCAAATATCATTTTTCAGTTCTACTATTTCTTGTATCAGATGGCCATTTTCTTTTTCAAAATTCACCCGTAGAAAAATAATACTTGGAGTAATCGAAATTGAGTCAATGCCCCAGTCACGATCATTAGGAGACCCCCGATCTTTGAAATAAATAGGCAGGCTATTTTTGAATTGAATCCTTTTGGTGCGCTTTGTTTTGATATTATAAGCCTCCAAAAAATATTTTCCGGTAGGCTTTTCTATCTCCCTCAACACAGTCAATGATTGTAGATCGAAAGTACCAAGACCGAAGATTTCATAGGTATGGATTTTTTCGCCTTGGTGAAGAGGATAGAGAGAAAGCAACCAGCCCACGGCGGGCAATCCGCTCGAAGCCGCACTTTCTAAAAACAGATAATCTGTTGATTCAGCCGAAAATTGAGGATATATCCTGGGATGCATCAAGCGCAAATCTCCCAAACATTCAGTGCCTTTAAATTTTGCATTTCCCCACTCCACATAAAGATTACTCAAACAACAGGAATCATTGGAAATCAAGTATTTGACATAATTGCCCGCTGGTGTTACAGTATCCTCAGGAAACCAATGGCCACAAACTCCTTCATCACTTTTATTAACTGAAATGAGGTTAGGTGGAATGCTATCCAAGTCATACTGAACATTTCCATCTGGACAAATGATAGAATCTTTTGCCTGTGCCTGCATGGGAATTTTCGACACTACAGCTGCTGACTTTTCTGGTGGAGGTTGCCCGTTGCAACTGAAAAATATAATAATAATTAAAAATGTGTATTTCATGCTAATCATGGGTTAAAAAATGGGTGCTGATTTTCAGGAGGTTAGCGACCAGACCTGTCAGGTTTCAAAAAAACCTGGCAGGTCTAAGTATTTGAAATTCAATTATTTACTCAACCAAACCCATGATTCGCATATTTCATAAATAAAGGATAATTTATGGTGTCACTTCTGTGCGTTATAAATTTACTACTCATGTCCGTCAAATAAACGCATCCTTATGAGATTGAAGATTAACTAAAAAAAAATTCGCCATGCAGCCCTAAGCCACACGGCGAATCCTATACAATGAAACACGTCCAACCTACTTGCCCGCTTCCTTTGCGTTCAATAATTTCAACACCTGCGTGGTAATATCCAGGCTGTCATTGGCCAGCAAAATCGGACCACCACGGCTGTAGGAAAGGATATAATCGTAACCGATCTGGCTGCTCAGCGTTTTCAATTGACTCTCTACATTAGCGTAGAGATTATCGAACGCTTTTTTCTGTTCCTCGCCGAGTTGTTTACTCAGTTGTGCTTCCTCTTCGCCGAGTTTTTGCTGACGTTGCATCAGCGCGTCGTATTGTCCTTTGGCATCGGCCTCGGTCATCGTGCCGCCTTGATATTTGGCCTGGAAGGCCTCCAGGTCTTTCATTAGTTTATCTTTTTTACTGCCCAGGCTGCTTTCCGCGTTTTTTACGCGCTGCTCAATGGCTGCTTTCTGGGATTTAAGCCACTCATACTGCGCATCGAGGGTGTCGGCATTCACGTGGGCCACCCGTAC
Organism: Saprospiraceae bacterium; assembly: GCA_965249785.1. Lineage (GTDB taxonomy): Bacteria > Bacteroidota > Bacteroidia > Chitinophagales > Saprospiraceae > M3007. The sequence goes on from CBDFMU010000043.1 coordinate 26,493, forward strand.
ACCATGACTGCCCATCGTTGGCATAATCACTTGTTGCTCAACGGCTTGTGGTTTTTTTGAATTCAAATAATACAAATGGCCAACCGCAGCCAAAAGGATGAGATTGAGAATTAGGGAAATTGTTGGTAGATTTTTCATACAATATAGTATCCGGCCTTGTGCCAGCGCGGGAAGAGAAGGTGTGTAGATGGATAAAAGATTGGGTGTTTGACACAAAAACGGCGTAAAAGTAGGCCACCTCCACCTGAAAACAAAACCGGGCGACTTATTCGTCTTTGGCTGGATGCTGGACCTGCTCCCATTTCAGGCCGAGGATAGCTTCCAATTGGAATTTGGTCAATTGCACCTCTGCCTCGGCACGGATGCGCGATTCCTGCGCCTGATAATAGCTCGTGGAAGCCAGCGTGTATTGCTCGAAAGTAGCTTCGTCGGTCTTAAAGGATTGTTCCATGAGTACAAAATTAGTGTTCATTTCCTGTTCGGCGAGTGCGCGGGTCTTGTACACTTCTTTGGCCAGTTTGAAATTGGCGTAACGGGTCAACGTCTCGGCGCGGACGGCCAGTTTTCGCTGGTTTACACGGAGCGCAGCCATGGCCACCTCGCGTTTGCTGATCTGGCTCTTGTTCTTCTGACTCAGCACGTTGTATAAATTCAGGCTTACGCCGAAATTGTAACGTGGGAAAAACAGGTTATTATCGAGAGAATCATTCTTGCTCTTCTTGGAACGCAGGTTCGCTTCATTCAAATTGAAAGTGGCCTGCACATCGCGCGTCCACTCTTTGCGCACGTTTTTGGCAGCATCCTGCGCATTTTTTACTTCTTCCATCGCAATCGCACCGTCGGGACTATTGAGCCAGGCCAGTTGCACGAGATATTCCGGCAGTTCCCGCGCTTTGGCATCCAAAGGCTGTACAATAGCATCATAATCAGTCTGTTGGGCGCTTAAAGTATTAGCAAGGCAAAATAAAAGCAAGAAGCAAAAAGTCGGTTTCATTATTTGATAAAGTGATAAAGTGATTAAATTAATAAAGTGATGAAATGGATAAAGTGATAAAGCGACTTGTTGCATCTCGCATCACTTTATGATTTCATTCCTTCATAAAAGCGGGGTCAAAGTTTTTCAAAGTGACTAGAATGGCCAGAAAAATGTTGTAAATCACATTCATGGGCAATTGTAAAATTGCCTCCTGCGCGTAGCAAGCCACGGCTAACATAAAGCACCAGGTCGTAATGCCCGCATAAATGGCTTTAATCCACGGGTCGCGACAGCGGACAAAGTAATACAATCCCGTGCGTAACACTACGTAATGCATCAGGGTGTAAAGAATCAGCCCGATCCAGCCCAGTTCCACGCCCATTCGCACGAAACTGGAATCGTGGGGAAATTTCGATAATTCACTCTCCGGATTGAAACGCTCGCCCCACAGTCCACAACTCCCCAAACCTCCACCAATCGGGTGACTCTGGATGTAGGGCTGGATTTTTTTCTGGTTGTCCAGACGCAGATTCATGGAGTCGTCTTTGGAAGGATTGAAAGCCGACTGAATGCGGAAAATGACTCCATTCGAGGAAGATTTAAGGACAAATCCCACGCCCAATAGCCCGATGATCGCACCAAATAATATCACTTTTCGATTAAGCGTCATACCCGCGTAAAAGAGCCCACCGATCGGTATCAAGGCAAAAGCCGTGCGCGTCCCGGTAAAAGCCATTGCCCAAAAAGCACAGATAAACATCAGGCCCAGTAGCAGTTTTTGTCGCCCACTGGTAGGCCCGGCCAGGAGTGCCAGACAAAACATCCCAAAGCAAGCCATCAGAATCCCGAAGGTGGTCGGGTCGTAACATAGCGACGGAATGCGCATCAACCCCCATTGGTAGTACAGTTCAAAACGCTTGGGATCGGACATAATCCAGGCGGTTTCCTGCGCGCTGAAACCCAGATATTGCTGCTTTAGTCCATATAAAGCCGCGAAAAAGCAGACCCCGATAATGAGTTTTAGAATGATAATAATGCTGCGCCGATTATTATGAAAAGCGTAGGCTCCAATGAAGTACACCATCTGCTGAATGGCTACGCTGCGCACCGTAAACAGCCAGGCCAGTTTCGATTCAGCCCAGGGATTCAGGACTTGCATAATATTGAAATACAACCAGATAGCCACAATAGTACTCAACGGGTGGCGGGCAAACGACCAATCTCGATCCTTGATCTGGCGCAGCAAAATAGCTACGGCACTTATGAGTATGAGCAGATCGAGCAAGGTGCCAATCGGTGCGCCCGTGTATTTTGCCCCGAAAACTACCATGACCGCCACGGTCAACATTAGTCCCAGCCCGAAGGTCAGATTGACGAGACAAAAAGCGATCAGTGGCAAGCCAATCAGCACTAAAAACAGGACAAAACTGATCTTGAAATCCAGGGCTACCAGCAGATACGATACCGGCAAAGTGGCTAAAAGCAGGAGGCCCAAGCCCAGCGGACTATTCAGTTTTTGTGCCCACAATTGTTGGCTCAGCCATTGCTTTACCCGCCCCGTAGTAGAAGTGTCGCGGGTAAAAAGGTCGCCGTGTTTGAGTTCGGACATGAGGGGAAAAAATTGTTGAGGATGTTGAGTAGGGTTGAGGATGTTGAGAAAAGATGAAGAGAGTGGTGCTATGTAAATTTTCTCAACATCCTCAACAATCTCAACTCGCTCAACAATTTTAAAAAACCAGTACTTTCAGAAAGATGCCCAGCAAAACGACGATGATGAACAGGTGCATCGTGATATCAATAAAGCGTTGGTAGGCGGATAATTCTATTTTTGGGCCTTTCATCGGCAAGTTGTTTTAGACCATACACAGTAAAAATAAGTTGTAAGCAAAAGCCCTGCCCAACTTGAAAGGGCAACTGGCAAAGGGCAAAAAGGCAAGGCGCAAAGGGCAACCATCAGGTGCTTAGTAATTGCTAATTGCCTTTTTGCCCTTTTCCTTTTTATTTATTTTTCCATTGCCTTTTCCTCCTTCGGTATCATGAAATAGATGACTTTCGTAAGCCATTTGGCCGTGTCCTTTTCCAGCGAGGGATCGGTCACATATTCTTCCATCACTGGCAGCGAACTCGTCATATTCTTTTTTTGCATATAGTCTTCCATCGCCGCGTGGGCCTCCGCCATGCCAGTGTGTGCGCCATAATAGTTGATCACGCGGGCAGTGTCGCCCCCGATTTTGAATACCGTAAGGCTATCGCCATACTTCATTTCCTTGCTGGTTGGCATGGCGGCTGCCACATCGGTCTGTCCATCAGTACCCCAATTCCAAAATAGGCCGGACGGATGGCCATCTATTGTTCCGCCGCTTTTTTCCACGGCCAGCATTGTTTTTGGAAAATTGGCCATATAAAAATCTGTCAAATCCGTCGTGTCAATCGTTTTGCGAATGCCAACATAGTACTTCACGGGCATATCAACCACCAGCACTTCGTAACCGTGGTATTTTGGGTGCGTGATGCTATCGCAGACTTTTTGCAGATTCACCAGACCGCGTTCATAATCTTTACCGAGAGCCTTGTCAATGTTCGTAAACATGGCCCACACATTGATCGGAAAGGGAAGATGAATGTCATATCCCCAACTCACTTTCGTGTTTTCACCTTTTTCTTCCAGTTGGAAAAACACGGGCGACTTACTCTCAAACGGAGCGGTAAATACCAAATCCAAATCAATGCGGTCAGGCGTCACCTGCCTAATAGTTTGGCTGCCCGCGCCTACGTCGTCGTTGCCCGACCACTGATACACCGCACCCGGCTCGCCATCTGTGCCGGTAATGCTGGATTGCATATTCGGGTCCAGTTCGCTCCACGGCGACCAAACTTTGAATTTTTTGAAAAAGCGCACCTGTTCGTACACCAGGGCTTTGGGGGCTTGAATTTCGATACTGCGTTCGATGTGGTAGTTTTTTTTGGCAAAAAAGCCCAGCGCAACAATCAGTAGCAGCAAGCCCAGACCAATGTAAAGTAATGTTCTTAGCAATTTCATATTTGTAAAAAGTTGGTTAATGTACCGCCAAACCCTGCTCGGCTTTATGTTCGTCGAACGGGGTTCGATGTTACAGAATATCCGCAATCCGTAGCGGTCGCCGGGTTTTTTCCCAGAAAAAGCCTTCCAGTTTTTTAGTGTCGTTGCCTGCCTTCTTCATTGGCGTGAATTTGCCCGCTGGTTCCGTATAAAATTTGATGCTTTCCACCTGATTATTATTAAAAAAGAGTCGCATTTCGGAGCAGGCCGTTTCGTTCACCCCAATATAAGCTTTGTGTTCATCCAGCGCATAATAGACGGCCTGGGCGTTACCTTCCACGAGCATTTCGCGCACCTGATTCTCCCGGAAGAAAGCGGTGGTATTGCGGCCTTTAATCTGGTTAAACATCGTTTCGTCTTCTGAATTGATAACCAGTGCATTCTGGCGCAACCAAATCCGATCCAACTTACTGTTTCTAACCAACATACGAATCGTATCGCCCGAAAACTGTGAAGTGTCCGACCAAATAATGGGCAATTTAGTCAGTTTATAAAACCAAAAAATAGAATCCGCTGAACTAAAAGACAACGAATCACAAGCCGCCTGCATATCGCTTTTGAAAATGCGTACATCTTTGTAAGCCAGCAATATGCGTGCATCAATAGCCGTGTCAGGTTTGTAGGAAGTAAGCGTATCAGCAGCCAAATACAGCGTATCGAGATCAATTAGAGTTTTCATCATCGGACGGCCCGCCGCGCCCTGTTCGCCCGCGCCCCCAAAAGCATGGAGATACTGCGACTGCTTATTATAGTCCATACGGAAGGCCAGAATGGTAAATTTGCTGGTTGTATCCTGCCAAATGACATTACCCAAAGCAAGGCCCACGCCGAGTTGATCGTTGAAATTCAGCGAATCCGCCTCAATGATATTTGGCGGATCATTTACTCGACCCCGCCCGACGATTTGGTAGTCTTTATTGCGGCTGTCATAGCGGATTTCCGCGCCACGAATATCGCGCGTGCTATCCTGAAAATGAGCATTTCCGCGCAAAATCGTTTGCTCGGTAAGGGTGTTATAACGGATCACGTCGGCCTGCGTTTGCTGACCTTTGGCGGGTTCATCAATGTAGGCATCGCCTTCCAAAACATACTCTTTCGTGGTACCCGTGTAACGCATTCGCTGCGCTCGCCCGCGTTGCCCGCCCTTCTCATATTGTGGGTTCAAATCAAACTCCGCAAAGTCATTTTCGATGTCATAAAAGCCGCCCTCAGTATAAATTTTAGCCCCCCTTTGACTAATCAACGTCGGAGCCACAAAGCGAACCAACTGTGTCTCTGTATTGAAAGCCATCGTGTCGGTGCGCATCGTAAATTCAGGATCGGTGGCCACCACGTCGCCCTTGAAAAATATTTCCTTGGCATCTACATAGTAGTAACCATGCTGACTTTTGAGTTGACTTTTGCCATTAGTCATGGTCGCGCCAGTGTGGTAGGTCGCGATTTTATGACCCAAATCGTAGCGTAACTTATTGGTAAACAATTGTTGTTTGCCATTTACCAGCACGACATTGCTGTACAAATCGCTGATTCTGGTCGCTGTATTATAATGTGCCGAATCGGCAAACACCTTCGTGCTGTCGCCCTGTTCCATCACCACTTGTCCTTTTAAAATGGCGTTATCCTGATCCAAAATTGCGGTATCACAGTATACCAGCGTCTTGTCTTGTCGCAGCCGCACATTGCCACTCAGCTTTTGTACCGTCCGATCTCCCTTGATAAAATACTCCACCAACAGGGCCGTCTCGATTTTGAGTTTTTGCGAAGTATCCTGAGGAGCGGCGATTGGTTGCTGGGAAAAAAGGGCAAGGGGCGAGAGAAAAAGGGCAAGGAGCAACCCCTCCCCGGAAAGGGAGGGGGACTTGACAGTGGTGCGGTTTTGTTGATTGCCAATACCTAGAAGATATAAAGGGCAACGAGCAAAACCGTCAAAGTAAGCGAACCAACGTTTACTCCCGCTCAATATACTCCCCCCCTTTACGGGGGGGTAGGGGGGGGCCTTTTTCAAAAAAACATCTTGCATCTGCATCAAAAATCGCGCGAAAGTAGACAAAATCAAGGGTTTTATAGGCTAATATTGATAATGTAAGCGATGCTTAAACGCTGGCAACCCAATATTTGTCCGTGGCAAAATGTCAATATAATGGTAAATTAAAGGGTCAACTAATCATTTTGAAATATTTGACTACCAATACTGGTCTTCGCAACTAAACCCTCTTCGACAAAGTTGTACGTCATAATCTTCTTCCTATCACCCATTTAGCAGAAAAGCGTGAACCCTGTGCCTAACGACGTTTCCTATCCAGTGCTGCTCTTCGATGGTGTCTGCAACCTCTGCAACGCTTCCGTGCAATGGATAATTACCCACGATAAGGACGGCAAATTTCGCTTTGCAGCTCTTCAATCGGATACTGGCCAAGCCCTTTTACGTCGTTTTGGACTGGATCAGGCGCATTTTGATAGCGTTGTTTTGGTAGATGGAGACCGTATTTTCCTGCGTTCTGATGCGCCGCTGGAAATAGCGTGGCATTTGGGCGGATTGTGGAAATTATTTTACGCGCTGAAAATCTTTCCCCGATTCTTGCGCGATGCTATCTATAACTGGATTGCCCGAAATCGCTACCGCTGGTTTGGTCGTCAGGAAGCCTGTATGCTGCCGCGCCCGGAATGGAAAGAGCGGTTTCTGTAAAATGTGGTCAATATGATGCACATTGGCCACATCTATAAGATTGACCACATTTATTTTCAAATTGACCATATTCATCCCAATGTTATTCGATCAAATTCAGGAAGCCGTCCAATACATCCGTCGCCAGACGAACTTCCAGCCTTATACGGGCATTATCCTCGGTACTGGCTTGGGCCAACTCACCAACGACCTAGAAATAGAGGCCGAAATTGCTTATCGCGACATTCCGCATTTTGCAACCAGCACGGTGGAAAGTCATCAAGGGCGTTTGTTATTTGGCAATTTAGGTGGTCGCGCAGTAGTCGTCATGGCGGGTCGTTTTCATTACTACGAAGGCTGGACGATGCAGCAAGTGACCTTTCCAGTGCGGGTATTGAAGGCACTCGGTATTCAACAAATTATCATCACTAATGTCTCCGGTGGCGTGAATCCGCACCTGCGTGCTGGTGATCTGGTGGTAGTACGCGACCATATTAATATGTTGCCTGAACACCCCTTGCGCGGCGAAAACGACGAACGGCTCGGCCCGCGTTTTCCCGATATGTTGCGCACTTACGATGTAGAATGGCGACAAAAAGCCCTCGAAATTGCTAAAAAACACGGCATTCGAGCCACCGAAGGCGTATATTCAGCCTTGCAAGGTCCCAATCTGGAAACGCCCGCCGAATATGAAATGCTACATCGTCTTGGTAGCGACTGCACGGGCATGTCCTCCGTTCCCGAAGTGCTGGTTGCTCGCCACGCGGGGCTGCGCGTGATGATGATTTCGATGGTTAGCAATGTTTCTTATCCGCTGTCGGCTATTCAGCAGACTAGTATTGCGGAGGTAATTGAAGTGGCAAGGGCTGCGGAGCCTAATCTGCGGTTGTTGATTCGGGAATTGTTAGTGGAATGAACTTTTATGGATGATTTGCCCTTATTTTTACCATAAAAATTGCTGTCATGTCCACTCTTGCTATTCGCCCGCCACTTTCCAACATATAAATGGAACTGCTTAAACTCTATGCGGCAGGCGTTCCCGATGCTTATCTTGAAGAAATCAAAGAGATGATTGCTCGCTATTTGTTGAGCAAGGCACGAGAAGAAGCAGGCAAAATCTGGCTGGAAAAAGGCCATACCGCAGAAACGGCTGCTGGCTGGTTAAAGGGCGAGTAAATGTTAAAAGTCAAGAACGGCCCAATCGAAATATCCAATTTTCTAGTTGAATGTCCTCAATGCGAGCAAGTTCAGAAACCAATATCAAATTGCTTTCCAAAGCAGTACAACCTATAAGCAAGTCAAAATCACTAATAGGAGTACCGAGCCTGCGGAGGCGAACACGGTTTTTGGCGTAAAGGGTGAAACAGTTTCGGATAGGCAATATACGGCCAGCAAAGGCTTCCGTGAACTTTCTCAATGATTCACGCTGATTGGACTGAAAGGCAAGATTGCTATTTTCAACACCATACTCCAATTCTGCAAGAGTGATTTCAGAAATAGCACAATTTTCCAAACCCACTTCTCGCATTTTTACATCCATATTAAAAGCACCACGCAGAAAATGGATGCAAATGTTGGTATCTAATAAGTACTTCATAGATTAATCTCACGACTTTGGTTGACGCGAGCATCCATTATATTACTTACCAATTCATCGCTCGATTTATCCGAAGGCCAACTGCCAAATAATGCTGCCACAGTGTCCTCCAAAGGAAGACCGTTTTGCACAGGCATTACCTTCTCTTCCTGCCATTCAAAACTAATATGCAGACGTCGTAGCAAATCCATTAAGAATTGCCATTCACTCGGACTATTCAATTTAAGCCTAATGACTTTCATGGGCTAACTTTTCTACAAAAATACGAATCTATTAGGATAAAATCGCTCCTTACCCCTTCTCCCCCTCATACAGCGGAAACCGCTCCATATATTTATTTACCTCCGCACGAATGCTGGCATGGTGCGCCGCATCCTCAGGACGGCTAAGTACTTCATCGATCCATTCCACCACCTGTCGGCAGTCATCTTCCTGGAAAGCCACGTGAAGTAATAGCCGGCGTTCCCACCCGGATACCGGAAGTTGTCATCGGCGGCTGCGGATCGAAAGGAATCATGTTTTTATTGACGGTGATATCGGCAGCACCAAGCGCATTTTCAGAGATTTTGCCCGTCACATTTTTAGAACGTAAATCAATCAGCATCAAGTGATTATCGGTGCCGCCGGAAATAATATGGTAGCCGCGTGATACAAAGGCTTCGGCCATCGCCTGGGCATTTTTGATCACTTGCTGGCCGTAATCTTTAAACGACGGTTGCAGCGATTCGCCGAAAGCTACAGCCTTGGCGGCAATGACATGTTCCAACGGACCACCCTGCATGCCGGGAAAAACGCCGCTATCCAGTACGCTCGACATTTGAATAGGTGCACCTTTTTTGGTGGTACGGCCCCACGGATTGTCAAAATCCTGACCCATCATGATAAGGCCGCCGCGCGGGCCACGCAAGGTTTTATGAGTTGTGCTGGTCACAATGTGGCAATGCGACATCGGATTATTGAGCAAACCCGTAGCAATCAGGCCCGCCGGATGCGCAATATCGGCCAACAACAATGCTCCAACGCTATCGGCGATTTGGCGGAAACGCGCATAATCCCAATCGCGGGCGTAGGCCGAAGCACCGCAAATAATCAGTTTAGGCTGATGTTCCTGCGCCAGCGCCTCTACTTTATCCATATCAATCAGGCCCGTTTCTTCCTCCACGCCGTAGAAAAACGGCTTATAGACTTTGCCGGAAAAATTCACTGGCGAACCGTGCGACAAGTGACCGCCATGCGCCAGACTAAAGCCCAAAATATGGTCGCCGGGCTGTAAGCAAGCCAGGAAAACAGCGGCATTAGCCTGCGCACCAGAGTGTGGCTGCACATTGGCCCAGGCCGCGCCGAAAAGTTCTTTCAGCCGTTCGATGGCCAGCGTTTCCACTTCATCCACGACTTCACAGCCACCATAATAGCGGCGGCCCGGGTAGCCTTCGGCATACTTATTCGTCAGGCAAGTACCCATCGCGTCCAGTACGGCCTGGCTCGTAAAGTTTTCAGAAGCGATAAGTTCCACGCCACGGCGCTGGCGGGCAAGTTCTTTTTGGATAAGCGCAAAAACGACGTCGGACATATAGGAAAGTTGAGATGTTGAGGCGTGGAGAATGTTAAACCATTAATAAAACATTTATTATCAATGGTTTATATAATTCTCTTATTAAAGCCACTATGATAGTTATAAATTGAAAGTAAAAGCAAAAACGAAAAACATGATTGGAAGCGACAAAAGTAGATAATCTGTTGGGACTCTATAGTAAGCGCGGAAAAAACGAAAAATGCACCCTGCAACGTAGCCTTTTGTCGCCGAGCCGTCATATTCCACCAAATACCAACGTGACTAAGCCCGTAATTTCGCGCAAAATTATTCAGCCCATGCGTACAATTTTCCTCCTTTTTGCTCTGCAATTAATTGCACTGACCGCCCTTTCCGGTCAGGATTATTACACCGTAAAATTCCCCGACGACGTTACCGTAGTAGGCTGTGGAGCGCAGGCCGATGTGACCTGGCCGGAAATTACGAAAACTGGCTATTGCGGCTTCAATGTTGGGGTTTCCATGAGTGACATGGTCTTCACCCTGAACGCGAGCGGGGGTTGCAAAAAAATCCTCCGCACCTGGAAACTCCTCTGGTGGTGCGATTACAATCCCAACTGGGCTTTTCCAACCTACATCGAAAACCCTGGCTATACCAATGTAGGGGCCACTGCCGTCGGCAACGCCTTCAACCACGGTTATCTGCAATACGTCCAGGTCATTAAAATACTGGACAATAACCCGCCGGTTTTTCTCAATTGTCCAACCACGACGCCCATCTTTTGTGACTACACTAATAATGACCCTTTGCAATTCAATAATGGGGTAGACCGTTGCGAAGGTCCTGTAAACCTGAACGTGAAGGTGACAGATGTTTGCTCCAAAAGCGATATTGGAATTACCTATCGCCTTTTTCTCGACCTGGACGGTGATGGTATTATGGAAACTTACCGGAGCAGTGCTGATATAGGAGCCTGGCCTATTGAGCGCACCGTGACGGCGGATACGGTATTTGCCAAAATAAAATTGCCCGCTGGCGTAGGTCTTCCTTACGGAAACCACAAGGTGGAATGGATCGCCAGTGATGGCTGCGGCAACCAGTCCATCTGCAAATACGACTTCATCGTCAAGGACTGCAAACCACCCACCGTAGCCTGCTTCAATGGGTTGAGTATCAATATCATGCCGTCAGGGATGATCACTATATGGGCTTCGGATTTTTTAAAACAGACTTACGACAATTGTACCCCTACTCCAGAAATAAAAATTGGCCTGCGTAAAGCAAATACCGGAGTAGGTTTTCCCAGCAATAGCCCTTCGCTCACATTCGACTGCAATGAAATAGGCACCAACCTAATTGAACTTTGGGCCGCTGATGCGTATGGCAACGCCGATTATTGCAGCACTTATCTCATTGTGCAAGACCCCTTTGGGGCCTGTACGCCACCTGGTCCGCTCACCGGCAACATCCACACCGATCAGTTGCAAATGCTGGCGGGCGTGAAAATGCAACTGAAAAGCAACCTTAACGTTCCCGTGCCGCAACAGGCTCACGGCTTGACAGACAATCAGGGAAACTTCCAATTTGCAGCCGCTCCCGGCACTTGCAACTACACTTTAAAGCCGTCGCTCGATACACTGCCCCAACTCGGGGTGACTACGCTAGATGCGCTACTTATTGCCCGCTATATTGCTGGACAGGATACGCTGCTCAATCCTTACCGCATCATCGCTGCTGATGTAAACCACGATGGCAAAGTCACTTCCGCCGATGTGGACAGCCTGACCAACGTAGTGACCGGTATTTCGCCGAAGTTTTATGGCAATACTGCCTGGCGTTTTGTGCCAGCGGCATTCACCTTTCCTGCGCCGAAGAATCCTTTGGCAAGTCCATTTCCAGAGGCCATTAAAACGGTTTGTCCAATGACTAATGGCCAGAACCAGCATTTTATGGCCATTAAAACCGGGGACGTAGATGGTTCGCTGACCCTCAATTCTTTGACAGCTGCGGACAATCGAACGAAATCAGGGGCCGCATATTTCCGCTTACCTAACCGCAGTTTTACGGCTGGCGAAACGGTGACAGTAGAAGTGTATACGCCTGACTTGACCCAAGTACAAGGTTTTCAGCTTGGTTTGGTCGCTGATCCCCGTTTGCTGACGCTGCAAAGTGTGATACCAGGCTTGGTGCCTACTCAGGCACTTGGCGTATTTCCGACTCAAAACCGCGCAGTGGCCAGTTGGCAGTCCACCGCCAGCTACAATGGCACCATCCAACGCGCTTTCACCCTTACATTCCAGGCAATGCAAAACGGTACTGTGCAGGAAGCTTTGACGTTGGATGCCAAAATAGCTGCCGAAGCCTACGACCGCGAATTACAGACTAAAAATGTGGCCCTGCAATTTGAACAGCCTACGGTGATTCAGGAGCGGGCTATTTTCTACCCAGTAGCCCCAAACCCGACCACTGGTCCGATTCATGCCTCTTACTGGCTACCTACCGCCGGACTAGTAACGCTCACCCTCACCGATATAAATGGCCGCCTGATACAAACCACCACCAAGGACCAGGAAGCAGGTTATCAACAAACAGAACTGTTATGTGTGGAATCAGGTGTGCTATTCCTGCATCTTCAATGGCCGGGCGGCGCAGAAGTGCAGCGGGTAGTGGTGCAGAAATAGATTTAAGAAGAACCGTTTAGATAATTTTCCGGGTTCGTGGCTGTATGGCTGCGAGCCCGGTTTTTTGTCATCTATACTCATCGCCGTGACCGCCGATAAAACAGTGGCTTTTGAAATTTCAAGTTGCCCTCGTAATCTAACACATCTACCAGAGGCGCAACCGCATCCAGACAAATAGAAAGACGGTTGCGACGGTCGTCCCAGTACCAGGTTTGTAAGAGCAGAAGCTGGGAAAAATTAGCAGCATTATTTTCTTGATTTATAATCTTCACTTTTCCACCATAATCATCATCTATAATAACCGTATCAGTTCTAGTTAGCAGGGAGTCGCGCTCTATGTTAGAAAGAAGTTTTTCATTTCCGGCATTATAGAAAGGTATTTTTTGATCCGTTTTCAACACATTTAATAAGTGTACAAGCGGGTTTTGAAACCCATAGGACAATTTCACTAGCGGCAGTGGTTGAGTCGGTACGTGGGTTTTAGCTTGCACATTTCTGGTTCTTTTAGCCCAGACCACATGATTGGAAGTTATTTTTTGCCGGTCATTATCAGGCTTAAACCAGAATATAGGGCGCAGATGGAAAGAATCTTCCGGTTCGTTTTTGACCTGTACGAGGGGCGCAATCGCTTCTACATCCGTACTCCAACTCGCACTTTTTTTATCATAAGCCAATATTTGCCGCAACCGCCAGGCCTTAATATCCCGAATAGGAGTAAACGACAATACAATCTGGGTTTTCTCTTCATAAGTTTCTGGATCAAACGTAATAACGGTGTCTTGTAGCGGAAGCAAAACATCCGCACTCATGTCGGCGGGCATCTGAAAATGTGCATCTTTAAAAATAGCCAGTTTCTCTTGCAAAGCGGCGTTAAAAACGAAGTCGCCAAGGCTAAGGCCAGCCCAGCCAGTATATTGTTCATTCTGCGCTGTACATACCAATTTAAGCGTCGTAATACCCAAATCACCTTCCGCTTCCAGCGAAGGCACATCCACTATCCAGTCCTGCTCGATTTCCACTGCCCACACAATGTCCGGGTCTTTTAAAAAAGCAGATTGTGCCGTGAGAAAAGCGGGAAAAATGGCGAACAGAGCCAAAAAACGCATATAAAATAAATTTAATTAATTTCACAAAAACTTCTTCCCATTCCACCAATCGGTCTCGATAATCGCGTCGTTTTTTGCGTAAAATCGCAGGGCCGGTTCGTTCCAGTCCAGCACCTGCCACTTCACTATGCGGCACCCCCGACGGCGGCCTTCCTCTTGAAAAGCGTCGAACAGTAATTGCCCCGCCCCGGAGCGGCGATGTGTCTCGGTCACCACGAAGTCGTCCAAATACAGCATCTTGCCCTTCCAGGAAGAGTACATCATAAAGAACAGCGTCATGCCGATCACCTGGCCGTTTATTTCAGCGACGTGACTTTCAAATATGCCAGCCCGAAAATCAGCGCGGTATTCTTCCACGGTAGCTACCAAGGCCTCGGGCGCATTTTCATACACGGCCAGCTCATATACAAGGGCATGGATAGCAGGCAAATCGGCTTCAGTGGCGGGTCGAATAGTAATCTTAGAAAGCATGGCGCGAATTTTTATAATGCAAGTATACCAGTAATGGCGAGTTCCGCCAACAAAAATTATCTTTGCTACTAAAGGAAATTTTTCAATTTAATTCCTGAAAATTCTGTATTTTCACAGAATTACTCCTAAAAATTTTAAATTTTGCAATTGCGTACCTTCGCGCACCGAAATCATGGGTAATATTTATGAAATGGCTGGTCAACAAAGCGGTTAAACAGTATTTGGCGCTCCGTATGAAGCGTATTGAAAGGTATATGCAGCGACCAGAGGAAGCCCAGGAACGCTGGTTGCGCAGTATGCTGGATACCGCGCGAAACACCGAATTCGGGCGGCAGTACAATTTTGGGGCATTAAAAAACGCCGAGGATTTTGCCCGTACCGTGCCCGTGCAGGATTATGACAGCCTGAAAGGTTCCATTGCGCGGATGATGCGCGGCGAACGCGATGTGCTATGGCCTGGCGAAATTAATTGGTATTCCAAGAGCAGCGGCACTACTAGCGATAAGAGCAAATTCATCCCGGTCCCTTATTCAAATATGCACGGTTGTCACCTCGCTGGCAGCTGGGATTCGCTGGCTTTGCTCTACCACAACCGGCCCGATATGGAGATTTTTCGGCGAAAAAACCTCGTAATGTCCGGGGCCTACGAATCTCTGAAAGAGTATCCAAAAACTAAATATGGCGATGTAAGTGCGGTATTGACTTATCACATGCCCGCTATCGCCAAGTCGTTTTATACGCCCGATATGGAGGTGGTGTTGCAGCCCAATTTCGAGACCAAGATCGAGCAGGTGGCAGAAATTACTTCCAAACAGCAGGATATAGTAATGTTTGGCGGTGTACCTACCTGGATCATTGTACTGTTTCGGCTGATTCTGGAAAAAACTGGCAAACAAAATATGCTCGAAGTCTGGCCACATTTGCAAGCTTATATGCACGGCGGCGTGGGTTTTGAACCGTATCGCCAGACGTTTAAAGAGTTGATTCCCAGCGACAACTTTGCTTATCAGGAAATTTATAATGCCTCAGAAGGCTACTTCGGCGCGCAGTGCGATTTGGCGCAGCCTGATATGCTATTATTGATGGATAATGGTGTGTACTACGAATTTGTACCCGTGGAGGAATGGGAAAAAGATCATCCTAAAACGGTGCATCTCGCCGATGTGGAAGTTGGCAAACAATACGCCATTATGATCACTGCGAATAACGGCCTCTGGCGTTATCAGCCCGGCGACACCATCGAATTTACCCGCAAATACCCGCACTGTTTTCAGATCACCGGGCGTACCAAGCAGTTTATCAACGCTTTTGGCGAAGAAGTGATGATCGGCGATACCGACAAAGCATTGGCCGAAACCTGCCGTCAAACCGATGCTGTGGTCTCGGAATACACGGCTGCGCCAGTCTATTTTTCCGCTGGGCATAACAAAGGCGGTCACGAATGGGTAATCGAATTCGAGAAAGAACCTGCTGATTTAGAGCGTTTTAACCAATTGCTGGATGAGGCGTTGCAAAAAATAAATTCCGACTACGAAGCTAAACGTTTCAAAGGCATGGCCCTGCAACGCCTGCTCCTGCGCGCCGTCCCGAAGGGTACTTTCCACCGCTGGATGCGCGCTCGAGGCAAATTTGGCAACCAAAACAAGGTGCCGCGCCTGGCCAATCACCGCAAGTTTGTGGAGGACGTGATGCACTACGTACAAGAGTAATTTCTCTTTCAAATGGTAGTCTCACTTAAAGTGAGACTACCATTCTAATATCCTTTGCTAATAATAACATCCTGCCCACTGCGCGGTTTCACTGTTGAACCTGCGCTCTACCTTTGCGTTCAGCAATTCACGCGCCGGACTTACCGGTTTCGCCATTTCCATCGCCTGTTCATCTTAATAAACTATGAAGCATAAATTACTATTTCCCCTACTCTGCTGCCTGTTGCCGCTAGCCATGCTGGCCCAGACTAAACTCAAACTGGTAGATTTTGCCAGCGGCTTTACCCGTCCGGTGGGCATCGAACATTGCGGCGACAGTCGCCTGTTTATCATCGAAAAAGTCGGTAAAATCTGGATACTTGACAGCCTTGGCAACCGTCAGACGGAGCCATTTCTCGACATTAGCAATCGGGTCAAATCTTCCGGTAATGAACAAGGCTTGTTGGGCCTCGCTTTTCACCCCGATTTTGCCAATAATGGCTGGTTTTTCGTCAATTATATCAAAACCGACGGCAATTCGCGCGTTGCCCGTTTTAGCCGTTCCGCCGCTAATCCGAATGTAGCGGACGCAAATTCGGAATTAACTATTTTGGAACAAGCACAACCTTATACTAACCATAATGGTGGCAGCACACGCTTTGGCCCGGATGGTTATTTATATCTCGGCTTTGGTGATGGCGGCTCTGGGGGCGACCCACTGGGGAATGGTCAAAAAACGACCACTTTTTTGGCTAAATTGCTTCGTATTGACGTAGATAGCAGCACCGTAGCCACGCCTTATACCATACCGCCCGACAATCCCTTCGTCGGCAGTACGACCAGCAAAAAGGAGATTTGGGCTTATGGCCTGCGCAATCCCTGGCGTTTTTCCTTCGACCGTCTCAACGGCGATCTCTGGATTGGTGATGTGGGTCAAAATGCTCGTGAAGAGATTGATTATCAACCTGTTGGTACCGCTGGTGGTCGGAACTATGGCTGGAGTTGTTTTGAAGGTACGATCCCATATCCGCCCGGTTGTGTAGTCGCCAATCATACCCTGCCAGTATTCGATTATCTCAATCCCAGCATCGGCTGCTCCGTGACCGGCGGGTTTCGCTATCGGGGTAGTAAATACCCAAGTTTGTATGGTAAGTACTTGTTTACTGATTATTGTAGTGGCCGCTGGTGGACGCTGACGCAAAATGCGAACGGCTCCTTTACTGGCGCGATCATTGCCGATTTGGCGGATAATTCTTACACCACTTTGGGCGAAGACGTGCACGGTGAACTATATGTAGCGACTGATGGTGGCGGTAAAATCCAGAAAATCACCGACTTATGTGCGGGCTTTAGTTTTACGGGTGAAACAAGTGCAGCCGTTTGTGACCAATCATTGTCGGGTACCGTCTTTTTGAATGTCACTGGCGGACTTGCACCAGTGACCTTTCTTTGGTCGAATGGTTTTACCGATAAAGACATCGTTTATCTCAATCCCGGTACCTATTCGGTGCTGGTGAAGGATGGTAACGGCTGCGAAGTACGCGACACTTTCGAGATTGCGAGTTTGTCGCCGCCGCCACCTACCATTCAATTAAATGGTAATTCTCCCTTGCTCTGTGCAGGCGACTCTGCTATTTTAGTTTCTTCGCCCGCGCCCGATGGCTATGGTTATCAATGGTTTAACAGTAATAGTCCCATCGCTGGCGCAACCACACAGCAACTGATGGTCAACCAGTATGGCCATTATTCTGTGCAATTGACTAACCCCGAATGCAATTCATCGCGTTCCGATTCTATTTTGATTGATCAGGAAGTTTCCATCGAGCCGGTGATCGAAGTATTTGATAACGCCCTGTTATATACCTCCGTCCACTGGGCCACTTATCAGTGGTTACTCAACAGCCAACCCATTCCGGGAGCCACCGATAGTGTCTATACTGCCACGCAGTCGGGCGTGTATGGATTAGTGACGACTTCTATCAATGGCTGTACCTATAAGGCTATTGAGATAAATGTGGTGGTTTCAAGTACCACCCTGCCGCCGTCCATCACCAAATTTAACTTGGCACCCAATCCTACCGCCGATCAGGCTGTGTTGACTATAGAACTACGTCGAGCTGAACATAGCACCATTTCCCTAACGGATGGCCAGGGACGGACGTTATTTTCACAAAAGCATCAGGAACAAAAGATTGCGCTGCCCATTGATCTGCGGAATTTGCCTTTGGGAACGTATTTTTTGAACGTGCAGACTGAAAGTGGCACGTTTGTACGGCAAGTAGTCAAACAGTAGGAATAGAAATTTCGCGGATGGAGAAGTGGCGGTTTTCAAAAAACTATCACTTCTCATTTCCAATTTTGGTGGGTAAATCCTACCTTTGCGGACTTTTATATAACTATACCAAAGGAAGTTCTGTTTGCCTGGTTTTGCAAGCCATATTTCCAAACAAAAACGCCCCGCTTTCACGCTTCTCACTTTTCTCACGCTTCTCACTTTTTTCTCACCCATGTCCGTCGCTACCGAAACACGACCACAATATAAAGTCAAAGACATCGCCTTGGCCGAATGGGGCCGCAAGGAAATCCACCTCGCCGAGGCAGAAATGCCGGGCCTCATGTCTCTGCGCGAAGAATTTGGTGCCAGCAAACCCCTGCGCGGTGCCCGCGTCGCTGGTTGCCTGCACATGACCATCCAAACCGCCGTGTTGATCGAAACACTGGTTGAATTGGGTGCCGAAGTGAGCTGGTCGTCCTGCAATATTTTTTCCACGCAAGACCACGCTGCTGCCGCCATTGCTGCTGTTGGTATTCCGGTTTTTGCCTGGAAAGGCATGAATGCTGAAGAATTTGACTGGTGTATCGAGCAAACGCTGTTTGCATTCAAAGACGGTCAGCCACTCAATATGATCCTCGACGATGGCGGCGACTTGACTAACATGGTGCTCGATCAATTCCCGGAACTGGTCGCCAACATTCGCGGTATTTCGGAAGAAACGACCACGGGCGTACACCGTTTATATGAGCGCGTTGGTAAAGGCACACTGCCAATGCCCGCGATCAATATCAATGACTCGGTGACCAAGTCGAAATTTGATAACAAATACGGTTGCAAAGAAAGTCTGGTAGATGCTATTCGCCGCGCTACCGATATTATGATGGCCGGTAAAGTGGCGGTCGTGGCTGGTTACGGCGACGTAGGCAAAGGTTCTGCCGCTTCGTTGCGCGGTGCCGGTGCACGCGTGATCGTCACCGAAATTGATCCGATCTGTGCTTTGCAGGCTGCGATGGACGGTTTTGAGGTGAAAAAGATGGAAAATGCTATTCCCCGCGCCAATATCGTGGTGACGGCGACTGGCAACTGTGACATCATTTCGGAAAAACACTTCCGTATGATGAACGACAAGACTATCGTTTGCAACATCGGCCACTTCGATAACGAGATTGACATGGCCTGGCTGAACACCAACTATGGCCACACCAAAGTGACCATCAAACCACAAGTTGATCTCTATAACATAGATGGCAAAGAACTACTTGTGCTAGCCGAAGGTCGTTTGGTCAATCTCGGCTGCGGCACTGGTCACCCTTCTTTTGTAATGTCCAATTCCTTCACCAATCAAGTGTTGGCGCAACTGGAGCTGTGGCAAAATGCCGGTAAATACGACAACCAGGTTTATATGTTGCCAAAACATCTGGACGAGAAAGTAGCCCGTCTGCACCTGGCTAAAATCGGGGTGGAACTGGAAGAACTAAAACAACACCAAGCCGACTATATCGGGGTAAAAACGGAAGGTCCATTCAAGCCGGATTATTATCGGTATTGATTTTTTGGCGTTAAACTTTTAACGTTGAAAATTTGAATAAAAAGCGCGGCCCGTCTCCGATAGGATGACGGGCCGCGCTTTTTATTCACTTAAAGGTTTATCACTATTTAGCCCGTTTTTCTATTCCCAGAGGGAATATATGTTTATAGAACGAAGTTTTCACATGAAATCCCTTCGGGATTTTGAAACACTTTCTTTTAATAGCTATAAACATAGATTCCCTTCGGGAATTTAGACATATTATAGTCAACACAGAGTGGTTTTGAACAGAGGTCGAATGTAAATTATTCACTATCAATAACTCAACCCCTCTCAACTTTTACTTGAAAATATTTCTACAAACCCCTTCTATTTACCTCTTGCTCAATCAGTTTTAATTCCCGCCCAGCATCGCCCGTCACCGAAGTATTCTCCTGCGCCCGACGAATCAAGTACGGAATCACATCTACCACTTGGCCATAAGGCATATACTTGCTGGCGCGAAATCCGGCGGCGGCGAGATTGAAAGTAAGATTATCACTCATGCCGAGCAGTTGGCTGAATAGCGTGTGCGGATGGTCGTGTGCAATGCCTTTTTTATCCATAATTTCCACTTGCAGTAGTGCGCTGGTTGCATTGTGGCTGGCATTGCACATAGCAAGGTGATCCAGATGATCCAGACAAAAACGCAGGGCAGTATTATAATGATCGTCCGTAGTCGCTTTATCGGGATTGATCGGGCTGGAATAGCCGAGGGCTTGGGCGCGGTTGCGTTCTTTTTCCATGTAGGCCCCGCGCACGAGTTTAGCACCCAGCAGGAAATTATATTTTTGTGCCCGGTCAAAACTCTCGATCAGGAACTGCAAACGGTCGTGCCGATACATTTGGAAAGTATTGTACACCACCACGCGCTCCTTATTGTAACGCTTCATCATCAGCCAGACGAGGTGGTCAATCGAATCCTGAATCCAGCTTTCTTCGGCATCAATAAACACCGAAACACCTTTTTTGGAAGCATGGTAACATACTGCATCGATGCGTTTTAGGACATTTCGGTATTCGCCGAGTTGTTCCCGCGTCAGGGTTTGTTTGTCCTGAATGATTTCTAGCAGATCAAACCTGGCCAAACCAGTCACTTTGGTACTCACTACGGGAATGTTATGGCCAGAACGCGACGCAAAATCAATCGCCCGAATATTTTCATTCATCGTGTAATTGAAATCATTTTCCGTCTCTTTCGCTTCCGCACCGTAGTCCAGGATGGTCAACGTGTTGTAGGCCGCCAACCGATCAATATTGTCTTGACAACCGAGCAAAGTAGTGCCGCCACAGAATTGATCAAAGATCGTTTGTTTCACTACTCTTTCTGCCAAGGGCAAACGATGCTCGACCGCCCAAAGCCCCAATTTAGAGCCATATTTTACCAGCCACGGACGATTCATCATCCGAAACAGCCAGGCGGTTTTTTGTAGTGCACGATTGTCAAGATGCGAAAAAGCGATCTCTGTATTTGAAAAATCAACTTGCATAATTGGTAGAGTGCGGCATTTATTCCGCAATTGATTCATTGTCAAATATTTAGGAATTGTCATACGGAATAAATTCCGCACTCCGGCTTACTCACCATTCCATATTTCCCAGGCTCGTTCGGCCTGCAAATGCAACATCTCCAAACCGTTTTGCACCGCACAACCCCGCGCCCGCGCCTGTTGCAAAAGTAACGTTTCAGGTGGATTGTAAACGAGGTCGAACACCAAATGTTCCGGTCCCAGGGAGTTCAGCGGTACGGGCGGCATGGTTTCCACCTGCGGAAAAGTTCCCATCGGCGTAGCATTCACGATCAATGCACGACCCCTGGAAAGCAAAGGCACCAATTCATCGTAGTCAATTTGGCCTTTCCCCATCGGTTGCCGGGAGACAAATTGGAACGGAATATCCAGTTTGCGTAGTACGTAGGCCACCGCTTTGGCCGCCCCGCCGGTGCCAAGGATAAAAGCCTTTAGGGCCGGCGCACTAGATAATACCGAGGTCAGAAAACCAGTATTATGCAGCGACATTTCAAACCCGTACACATCCGTATTATAGCCAGCGAGCCGCCCGTCGCGGATGCAAATGCAATTTACCGCGCCGACTTGTTGGGCAGTCGCATCCAATTCATCAAGAAATTCCATCACGCTTTCCTTGTGCGGAATAGTGACGTTTAGTCCGCATAAATCCGGGTGGGCGATCAATAGTTGCGGCAATTCGCTGATATTTGGCAGCGAAAATAGTTCATAGCGAACGTCCAGTATGCCTTCGCGCGCAAACTTTTCGGTGAAAAACTGCTGCGAAAAAGAATGACCGAGCGGATAACCGATGAGACCGAATAAGCGCATGATGAGGCCAGGATTTTTTTTCGTAAAGATGGGGGACTTTTTGGCAGGAAGAAATGTTTATTATAAAGCTGTTTAAGAAAATTATCTACAGTTAGTTTAGAACGTTTAAAAAGGTTTAGTTTGTGATCCTCAGTAGGTTACATTTCATCTTTGTTCAAAAACCACTCTGCGTTGACCATATCTCTTCAAACTTTACTATAAAAACATGAATGTACAACTAGAAACACCAAGACTAATATTAAGAGATATTAGAATGGAAGATGATAAAGCTATGTTTGAATTAGATAGTAATCCAGCAGTATTAACTTATCTGGGCATAGCACCACAAACCGATATAGAGCAAAGCCGAGAAGTAATAAGATTTATTCATAGTCAATATGAAAATTATGGTATTGGTAGATTTGCTGTAATGTTAAAAGATACTAATGAATTTATTGGTTGGGCTGGCTTAAAATACATTACCGATCCAATAAATAATTATGTCCACTTCCATGACGTGGGCTATCGCTTCATTCAACGTTACTGGGGGAAGGGGTACGCTACCGAAGCGGCAAAAGCGAGTCTTGACTATGGTTTTAATATATTGGGTATAAATAAAATATACGCAACTGCGATGTGCACCAATCAAGCTTCGCAAGCAGTTTTAAAGAAAACAGGATTGAAGTATGTCAATGACTTTACTCATAAAGAGATGGCTTTGAAATGGTTCGAAGCCACCAATCCGGCCTAGGACGCTAACAGCCAAACTTTTTGCAGCGACTCCATTTTCTGCACCTCCGTACCTACCTTCGCCCCATCATGTCCCGTTTGAACAAGTACGTCTGTATTCATGGCCATTTCTACCAGCCTCCTCGCGAAAATGCCTGGCTCGAAACCGTCGAGCAGCAGGAATCGGCCCGGCCCTTCCACGATTGGAACGAGCGCATCAATTTCGAGTGCTATGCGCCCAACGCTGCCGCTCGCATTCTCGATGAGCAGAGCTGCATCACCAAGATCCGTAACAATTATAACCGCATTTCCTTCAATTTCGGTCCAACGCTGCTCGCGTGGTTAGCCGAAAAAGATCCCGAAACCTACAACCTGCTGCGCAATGCCGACAAGCGCAGCCGCGAACGCTTCGGCGGGCACGGATCGGCACTGGCCCAGGCCCATAGCCACCTGATATTGCCCCTGTGTAACTACCGCGACAAGGTGACGCAGGTTTATTGGGGTATTCGCGATTTTGAGCACCGCTTTGGACGCTACCCCGAAGGCATGTGGCTGGCGGAGACGGCAGTGGATACCGAGACGTTGGAAGTGCTGGCATCGCATGGTATTCAGTTTACCATTCTGGCACCCCGTCAAGCAAAAGCTATTCGCAAAATAGCTGAACCAACGACCAGCGAACCCAAAACCGTACCCGTCGCTCAGGACTGGCGAGAGGTAACCGCCGAGAGCCTGGATACGCGCGTCCCTTACTGGTGCCTGCTGCCCAGTGGCCGTCGTATTGCCCTGTTTTTCTACAATGGCGGCATTGCCCAAGAGGTAGCTTTTAGCGGATTGCTCAATAGCGGTAAAAACTTTGCCCGGCGCATGACGGGCTTGTTCGACGATAATGACGAAGCCCAGATTGCCCACATTGCCACCGACGGCGAAAGCTACGGCCACCACCATCGCTACGGGGAAATGGCTTTGGCGGATTGTCTTAATCAGATCGAGGATAATGACTGGGCAAAATTGATCAATTATGGGCAGTTTCTGGAATTGCATCCGCCAAAATTCGAGGTGCAAATCCACGAAAAATCATCGTGGAGCTGTGTACACGGCATAGAACGCTGGCGGGCAGATTGCGGCTGTAGCACTGGCGGTCATCCCGGCTGGCAGCAACGCTGGCGCAAGCCCTTGCGCGATACCCTCGATTGGCTGCGCGACCGCCTTGCTCCTGTGTTCGAGCGCGAAGGCGCACGCTATCTGCGTGACCCGTGGGTGGCTCGCAATGAGTACATTACGGTGATGTTGCGCCGTACAGACGAGCGCATTCGCGCTTTTTTGAATAAACACGCCCGTCGCGAACTTAGTCCGCTGGAGGAAGTCCTCGTGTTGCGCCTGCTCGAAATGCAGCGACATGCCGTGCTGATGTTTACGAGTTGTGGCTGGTTTTTTGACGAGATTTCGGGTATTGAAACCAACCAAATTCTACAATATGCTCGACGCGCAATGGAATATGCGCAGGATGTGGGTGAACTGAATCTGCACAACGAATTTGTCAGTCGCCTGGCGGAAGCACCCAGCAACGTGTTTCCTGATGGAGCGGCGAGTTACCGTCAGAATGTGATTCCCACCAGCGTTAATCTAGAGCGCGTGGCCATGCACTTTGCCGTGGCCTCGCTATTTGAAGACAATCCGGAAGGATTAGACTTATTCAATTACACGGCTACGGTCGAGTTTTTTGAAAAAATAGAGGCCGGTACCCCGCAGTTTGCCGCCGGGCGCATCTGCATCCGGTCGCGGCTCACCCATGCCGAAAGGACATTTTGCTTTGCTGTACTCTACCTCGGCCAACAGCATATCATCGGTAATATCAGCGGCACGATGAACCGTGCTGTTTTCGATGCGATGTATCAGCGCACGTCTAAGGCTTTTACCGCTGCCAATCTCGGAGAAGCCATCGGGATTTTACAGGAGTATTTCGGACCAGAAAAATTTACGCTGGCCACCCTGTTTGCCGACGAAAAGATTGAGATCATCAAAGCTATTACCGAGTCAGGATTGGCAACGGCGGAATCTACTTTTCGGAACGTTTTTAATGACAACTATCAGTTAATGAATGGCTTACAGGAGGCTGGCCTGACTTTGCCCGATGCCTGGCGCAACATTGCTACCTATGTATTGAATGCCGATCTACTGGCCTTTTTTAAATACGATAACAGCGGGGATGCCCGTACGCTGCGGCGCATCGCCGGGGATATGAAGAAATGGAATATTAAAATGAACGATCTCGAAGGATTGCGCCACGCGATTGGGGAATGGGCACATCGGGAAATTGAAAAAGTTTCGCTCGACACCTCTTCGGCCCCTCGCGTACAACGTATGAATGGCATCCTACAGATCGTAGAAGATATAGGCATAAAACCCCTCATGTGGCGCAGCCAAAACGTCTTCTATCTGCTCACCAAAGGCTACCGCAGGGGCCAGTGGGTTTTTGTAAATGAAGAATGGAAGACCGCTATGTCGGGCTTGGCCAATCTGCTGAAAGTCCGACTGAACGCACCAGCCAGCGCATAAAACAAAGAGGTTTAGAGGGTTTAGGAAGCTTAGGAGGTTTAGGAATTTTGTATATAACATTGACTATCAATGATATATGCTTTTCCCTAAACCTTTCTAAACCGTCTATCTCCTCTAAACTCTCCTCATGAAACAGCCTCCTAGAAAACTGGGTATTCCACATTTACTTTTTTCGCAGTGGTGCGCGGCTTATACCGCCACCTCGGCCAGCAACTCGCCATTTGGCCAGTGCTGCAAATGCGGGTGCTCGAAAAAGTTGACTTTACCAGTTTCTACGTCGTACATCCCGCCCACCAAGGCGATGTCGCCTTGTTCGAGCATAGTCTGCAGGATAGGACTGGCGCGGGGAATTTCATCCATGACATAATGGACGTTGTTGGCCGCCACGGCATCCACAAAGGCATCGGGATCGTTGGGATCGTGTTCCGTGACCGGGGTATTGAGAAATGCGGGCCGTATTTTTTCCAATAGCGGGGTCAGGTTGCCCAGCTGGATGCGGCTACAGGCCCCTTTGATCGCGCCGCAGCGGGTGTGGCCCAATACGACGATGATTTTTGCACCGACCACTTGGCAGGCAAATTCCATGGAACCGACCATGTCTTCATTGACAATGTTGCCAGCCACCCGAAGGCTAAAAAGGTCTCCCAGTCCCTGGTCAAAAATCAGCGTATTAGAAATGCGGGAATCCATGCAACTGAGCACCAACGCGAAAGGATGTTGACCTTCCTTGGTTTCGTTGACTTGTTGCAACAGGTCGCGGTGAAGCTTTAAATTGCTGATAAACCGTTGATTACCATCACGCAAGATATGAAATGCCTGTAACGGAGTAATTTGCGCTTGTATTTCTTTGGTGCGCTTGTGCATAGCAAATTCTTTTTTTAGTGAACGGGAAAGGATTCAGAAAGCGAACTTTTTGGCGACATCGGTCCTTGTCCGGGTATACGATGGCTGGGTTCCGAATGCACGAAATCAGCCACCCAATACCGGTATTTATCCTGGAATCCACGTAAGGTAAGCTGGATGTTTTTGGCGGCTGCTTTCACACGCAGGAAATCACGGATGATCTCCAGCACATCAAAATCAATGTACGCCGTATCGGAAGCATCTATCACGACTTTCGATCCTTCTGGCAGGTGGTCGAGGGTTAGTTTGATGCTGCCTTTGTTTAAAAAAGATACTTCCTGCGACAGTTTAAGGTAAATCACATCGCCCTCGTGGTATTCTTTGCGGTGAAAAAAGTAGGCATTTTTCATGTTACCCCGCAAGATGGCAAAAGTGCTGGCTACCAAACCAATTCCCACGCCAGTCAGCAAATCCGTGAATACCACCGCCACGACCGTAATAATAAATGGCCACCACTGATATTTGCCATTGGCCCACATTTCCTTGAAAATGGATATTTTCGCAAGTTTGTAACCGGTCAGCAATAAAACAGCGGCCAGGGCAGCCAGTGGAATCAGGTTGAGTACGACCGGAATCAGCGCGACCGAACTCAGAATCAGCAGTCCATGCACGATAGTTGCCATTTTGGTCTTGGCACCGGCATTCAAATTGGCCGAACCACGCACAATGACCGAGGTAACTGGCAGACCGCCCAAAAGACCAGATAGGATGTTGCCAATGCCCTGGGCTTTGAGTTCGCGGTTGGGATTGGTAGTGCGTTTTTCCGGGTCAATATTATCCACCGCTTCAATGCAAAGCAGGGTTTCCACCGTGGCGACAGCACAAATAGTGAGGGCCACGGTATAAACCTTCGGATTCCATAACTGGCCAAAATCCGGCAGCGTGAATAACCCCAGAAATCCAGCAAAATCTTTGGCGACCGGAATGCTGACCAAATGGGTGTTCTGGATCACCCAGGGCCCACCCAGCCATTTAAACAATTCGTTGAGCACGACACTAACCAACACAGCCACTAAGGCCCCCGGCAAAAGACCTACTCGTCGCCGGATCGCTGGTTGCTCCCAAAGTAAGAGAATACCAATGCACACCAGCGTAACCAGAATAGCGCCCGGATGAATGATGCTACTCAGCGAATGTCCCAGAGAAGAAAGCGTATTGGTGCCATCGGCTTGCCAAAACGCCTCGTCACCTTCCGAATCTCGATCATAGCCCAGCGCGTGCGGGATTTGTTTTAGAATAATGATGATTCCGATGGCAGTGAGCATCCCTTTGATGACGTTGGAAGGGAAATAATCGGCCACTAAGCCAGCCCGGGCAAAACCCAGCGCGACCTGAAAAATACCCGCCAGCACCACCGCCAATAAGAATGCCTCGAAGCTGCCCAGTTGCTGGATGGCCACGAGCACTACTGCGGTCAGACCAGCCGCCGGGCCACTGACGCTGGTGTGTGAATTGCTGAGAAAACCAATGACCAGACCACCGACCATGCCGGCGATCAGTCCGGAGAAAAGCGGTGCGCCGGAGGCCAGGGCAATACCGAGGCAGAGCGGGACGGCGATGAGGAACACCACCAGACCCGCTGGCAAGTCCTGTTTCAGGCTCGCCAGAATATTTACTTTTTGCATGAATTTGAAGAGAATAGAGGAACAAAAATCTGCATCCACCAATGCTCGAGCGGCATAGGTGCAGTATGAAAAACAGGAAAGGAGCAGGAAAAACTTACGCCACGTCCGGAGGCGGAGAGAAAACGGGCAGGAATGCCAAGTGGCGCACTACATCATCGGTAATGAGATGGACAATAGCCACATTCATCTCCTCCAATGGTGCAAAGGAAGGGTATTCAAATTGCTCTTTGATAGTCTTGTGCTTGGCCTCTTCCTCAAAAAGCGTAGTGGTAGGGTTGCTATCGTCCTGTTTTTCTCCGTCGGTGGGAATACGCTGGGCCAGCACCGATTGAAAAACCCTGGGGAAAGCCATACGCGCCACGTCGTTCAGCACGAGGCTGAAAACGGCAAAAGTCAATAAAAACTTTAAGGTGCGGATGGTCATGTAAAGATAGTAAAGGACAGGTAAACGCAGACTTATTGCCAAAAGTTGAGTAGCTAAGGTTAATTTTCTGTAACCCTTGATTATCTATTTTGGCAAAACTCCTTGATTTTCAGCATTTTGGGCCTTAAAAACGGGTTTTGATTTGGGGCATAAAATTTTCAGACTCTTCGTTCATCTGGTGGAACGACTTGGGCCTTACCTTTCCGCTGGTCATCATTCACCTTGCCAATTAAATACCCACTCATGTCCGTTACCACACCGATTGCTATCGAAAAGAACAACCGTCGCACCATCAACGCCTGGGCATTCTTCGACTGGGCCAATAGTGCTTACGCTTTGGTAATCACGGTGGCGATTTTTCCTGGTTATTTTCTCACCATGACCAACGATACGGTGAGCATTCTCGGTTTCCAAATGTCGGATAGTTCGCTCTACGCCTGGAGCATTTCCCTGGCCTATCTAATCATCGCCGCTCTGTCGCCGCTGCTATCGGGTATCGCTGATTATGGTGGACATAAAAAGGCGTTCATGCGGTTTTTTACCATGCTGGGTGCATTGGCCTGTATATCGCTGTTGTTTTTTACGGGTATGGATACGTTGTGGGTGGGCGTGTTAGGCTTTATCCTGGCCACAGTTGGTTTTGCGGGCGGCATTGTGTTTTACAATTCCTACCTGCCGCTCATTGCTACCGAAGATCGTTACGACGACGTGAGTGCGCGCGGATTCAGTTTCGGATTCATTGGCAGCGTCATTTTATTGCTGATCAATCTGTTGGTGATCATGCACTACGACTGGTTCGGCTTTTCTGATGGATTACGGGCCGTGCCAACTGCTTTTGTAATGGTGGGCTTGTGGTGGATTGGTTTTTCGCAAATCCCGTTGCGCCGCCTGCCCGCCGATCAGCCACCCATATCGCAGGAAAATCTGATTTCCAAGGGTTATCAGGAATTGGGTAAAGTATGGAAAACGCTGCGCCATGATCGCAATACGCTGGCTTTTCTGGCCGCTTTCTTTTGCTACAATGCCGGGGTACAGACCGTGCTGTTTCTAGCGGCTACCTTTGCCGATAAAGAATTGCATTTTAGTTCTTCCGGCTTGATCGTGCTAGTGCTCATTTTACAAATCGTGGCCATCGGCGGCGCGTGGTTGTCTTCCAAACTATCGAAAAGGAAGGGGAACAAATTTTCCATTATGACCATGCTCTTTATTTGGACGGGCATCTGCATCGCCGGGTATTTTGTGCAGACCGGAGCGGATTTTTATACGTTGGCCGCTGGGGTAGGCTTGGTCATGGGCGGCATTCAGTCGCTATCGCGGGCCACTTATGCCAAATTCTTGCCCGAGAATACGCCTGACACAGCTTCATATTTTAGTTTTTATGATGTAATGGATAAGGTCTCCACAGTTGCGGGGACTTTTCTGTTTGGGGTAGTGGATGCTCTTACAGGTGGAATGCGCAATAGTGTGTTGTCTTTGGCGGTGTTTTTTGTAATCAGTTTGGTGATA
Organism: Saprospiraceae bacterium; assembly: GCA_965249785.1. Classification (GTDB taxonomy): domain Bacteria; phylum Bacteroidota; class Bacteroidia; order Chitinophagales; family Saprospiraceae; genus M3007. The sequence goes on from CBDFMU010000043.1 coordinate 56,187, forward strand.
CTGGCGACGGTGACTGTAAAACGGATGCAGAAACCAGCCAACGTATGATTTGACTCTCGCTTCATCCTTCTCGCTCCAACAAATCGCCAATCAAAGCTTATATTTAAGGTTGAAAAATAAATAGTGCTGCGAAAGCCCCAGGCCTTCGTAATCCGGAATAGATTGATTGAATTCCATTTCGACGGAAAACCGATCGGACCAGTGGAAAGGAAAATACTCGACGGATAAACTTAGACCCAAGTCAAGATTGAGGCCACGATAAGTATTGATAGTGTGATAAATACGTGGAGTGGGGTATCGCCGATATTCGTAATTGTAAGCATGTACTAGAACCACCTCACCTATATCCGTAATGGTCTGTGCCCAGATACTATGGTTTACCGTCTTTCTTTTTGCATTGATACCTAGATTTAAAAACAACGGTGCCGATAACTTAGGTTGAAACCTGTATTTTAAAGCTAATTGCAGATGCAACCAGTCCGCCTTAATATTACCATCACTAATATACAGCGTGTCTTTCTGCCCGCCACCGAAATTGTAACCGACAAAGTGCACTCCTGTTACCTTCGATTGCATTTTCAAGGCACTTAACTCCATCTCCGAACTACTTCTTTTCGACAATCGCAGGCGAGCGCCAATGCCCAAGTTGTTAGAAAATCCCCAGGTGGTTTTCTGAAAGGTGGCATAACCGTTTTTGGTATCGTACATTTCGGAAATACCTAAGCCTCCCTTCAGGAAAAACGAAAATCTGGCTTCCGGTTCGGGTCGCTGGCTAATGTCCTGGTCGCTTTTTGCTTTTACCTGTACCGACGATTCTTCGCTGGCTACTGGGAGGCGGGGTGGAATGGGATTGGCAGGGGTGTTCTGGCTACTGATTTTCCAGACAGACAAGATAAAAAGCAGGGACAGGAAGATGGTTTTGGACATGGTTGTTTTTGGCTGAGGTGAGGTATAACGATGGACGTTCGAGTTGGTATTTCTACTGTTTTCGTAACCCTCGCTAACAAATAGGCCGCAATTTACCATATATACCTTTACTTTTGTCAGGCCTCCCTTGCTCATTTACCTTCTTCACCATTTGCTCGATGAAAAACCGCTTCATCCTTTTCCTGCCCGCTTTTCTATGGCTCACTTTTGCCTTTGGCCAACAAGGAACCTACCTCCCCTGGGAATTCGCTGGTGGCCCGCCTTGCCCGATTAATGATGTGGTGTTGCACAACGGTACACTGTACGCCGCCACTGACTGTGGTCTTTATAAAAAGCCGGAAAGTGGCGGCGTTTGGGAGCAGCAGGCGGATACGCCCGATTCGACGGTGCTTTTTTTGGCGGCGAATGCAGGGACGGTGGTGGCGGTGTTCAGAAAGGATGTTCCTTGGACAATTTTCAATACTGGGTACTCTACTTTGCGCTTTTTTAACAGCACAGACCAGGGAGCCACTTTTTCGTCCCGTTTTAGCAGTGAAAATTATAATTATATAGCGCCTTCGGGCGGGCAGTACCCTTGGCACATGGATCCCAATGGCCTGTATGCCTTAGGTGATTCGACTTTTGTGCTGTCAGTATATGACTGCCCAATGGGTTGCCATTATGCTCAAATTGCCTCGACTAACAATGGGCGAACCTGGTCCCGGCGTGATTTGCCTAGCTATCAGCAGCCGCATTTCCTGAATCCCTACGCTGTACAAGCCGATACAGTTGCTATATTCAATTTTGACTCTTTGCAATTCCTGCATATATCTGATTTACAGCATTTAACCGCTATCAAAATTCCTGCTGCACTTACTACGATGGGTGAAGCAGCGGGCCTTAGCTGGGTGGACAACCGTATTACCATAACCTTTCAGGATGGACACTACGCTTACACTAATAATGCAGGGCAGAATTGGACGCTGGACAGTTTGCCATTTTTTAATATAAACGACTTTTTCTACCACGAAAATTACTATTACTGGATAACCAATAACGTTTTTTACCGATCACCAATGGCCGGGTCGGTTGTTTTGGATACCCTTTATACCTATTCCGGGTCCTTGGGTCATATTGATAAAATTCGGCGTGGTACGGGTGGCTGGTATATAGTGACTAACACCCTGTTGCAATGGTTATCTGATGGCTCCAACGAGGCAACATCAATGAATGGCCCGGGTGCGGCAAAAGGAACCCTGAGTTATTTGCCAAACCGCCTCATGTTTCGAAATGATCGCGGTCTATGGTGGCAATCGCCAGACGGCGAAACCTGGAGCGTGGATGAAAATGAGACCGCCTATCAGCAGTCTTTCCGGCAGTATTATAGTGCCGATACCTTTAGTCTGGCCTTGACCATACCACCAGACAACTGGACACCCCAACGTATTTATCGCTCCATAGATGGCGGCCTAACTTGGTCGTTTTCAACGACTTCCACTTATTTTTCCTCTTCTGGTGATATTGACTTCCTCAAAAACCAATTGGATGGACGGGTGTATTTTGGTCAATATTTTACCGCCGATGGCGGCCTGACCTGGCAATCTTTGGCTGATTTTACCATTAGTGCCGCTCGGGGCGATACGTTGCTGACCACTACTTCTTCCGGTTATAAATTGAGTTTTAATCATGGCCTGCATTGGCAGGATTTGGCCTTAGCCCCCTCTGGCGGGTATAAGTTCGTTTTGGCCAATCGGACGCTGTTCGCGCTGTCTAGTTATCCAGCAGAACCCATTTACCGCTCGGATGACTTTGGAGTTAATTGGGATAGTATTGGCACCAGTTCCTTTTTTGATAACCAAGCCGTATGGACCGAACAAATAGGCCAGGCCATCTGGATACGGGGCCAGGCTGCGCTATGCATTATTCCCAATGTTAGTCGGCAGTATTGGCGGATAAATGCTCCTTTTAGCAGTCAGATCAGAGATTACCCGGAGCGTTGGGCTTTCGGACGTATTGTGCTGAAAGACAGCACTCTGTATGCGGCATACAATGGTGGTATTTGGCGAACATCCAGTTGCTATACGGAACACCCTGCGCCCAGCCGTGACACCACCATTTGTCAGGGAAATATAGTCCTGTTTCATGGCGATACTTTACGAACAACGGGTACTTATACCCAAGCAATCTCTAATTTGAATACCTTATGCGATTCCCTCGACGTATTGCATCTACAAGTGAATTTGATTAAAACAAATTGGTATAAACAGATTTGTGCAGGGGATACGCTGCTCTGGAACAATCAGGCGTATTCGGGAAATGGCGTATTTACCCAACTGTTTTCTACACCGACGAGTTGCGATAGCAGTGTCACCCTCTATTTGAGTAATTATTATACTATTGGCCAGAGCAGTATGGCTTTCTGCGCCGGAGATGTTATTCAGGCCTATGGCGACACGATCTCTGCGCCGGGCCACTATATTTTTCACCTAACCAGTTTTTTGGGTTGCGATAGTACATTGCTGCTCCATGTGTATGATGCGCAAGACACTTTTATTTACTCGCCAGTCATCTGTGCGGGTGCTGAGTATTCGCTCTATGGGCATACCTATACAGAGACTGGTGAATACTGGTTTTCGCGTACGGCTATTAGTAGTCATTGTCCAACTATTTATCACATATTCCTTACAGTCCAGCCCGACGAAGTCATCGCGCTGGATACTTTTGTAACTGTTGGTACTATAATTTATGGACATACAATCAATAGTGACACGATTTTCACCGTGTTAGTGGCTGGCCCTAATAGTTGTGATAAAATCACGACTATCACCGTTCATACCACTGTTGGCACAGATAATTTAAATGCGGAGCAAGCAGTGCAAGCTTTCCCCAATCCTTTCCGCGACCAATTGACACTACGTTGGTCAGCTGGCGAAATCGCGCAAGTGCGGCTGTATGATGCACGGGGACAACTTTGGCGGGAAGGGCAGCTCGGTGGCCCGAAGGCTGTTTGGAATACGGGTGACTTACCGACTGGCCTTTACCGGGTGGAGTTTTTATTTGGCGAGCAACGCTATAACTGGAAGGTAGTAAAAGTACCCTAATCTGCAATTTTTTATCCTTTATAAAATCTATTCCTCTATGAAAAACCGCATACTCCTGCTCCTGTCGGCCTTGATGCTGACGACGATGCTCTCTGCCCAAAATCCAATTTACCTCCCCTGGGAATTCGCTGGCGGTCCGCCCTGTCCGATCAATGACGTGGTGTTGCACAATGGTATACTGTATGCCGCTACTGATTGCGGCCTTTATAGAAGGCCGGAAAGTGGCGGTACTTGGGAGCAACAACCTAATACGCCCGATTCGACAGTGCTTTTTATCGCTGCCAATGCCGGGGCGATTGTGGCAGTGTTCAATCAAGTAGTCACGAATGGTAGTCTTATTGGCAATTCCTTATTAAGTATTTTTAACAGTACGGATAATGGTGCCTCTTTTACGCAGCGTTACAGTTATGACTACAACTATTTTGCTTATTACCCACCACACGGTGCTAGCAACCACACTGATTTTGTGCGCCTCTACGCACTGGGCGATTCTGCTTTTGTTTTAACCGCCAACTCTTGTGATTATGGGTGCCGTTATATCCGCACGGTGTCGGTCGATAATGGCCAGAATTGGGTTAGGAATAATGTTCCAAATTACTTTTTTCCGCTTGGTAGCCTGCTCAATCCGTATGCAGTGCAAGGCGATACGGTCGCTAGTTTTAACTTTGACTCTTTGGAGCTGGTCGCTACCTCCACGCTGCAACACTTATCGTCTGTTAAAATCCCGCCCACAATTACAGGGCAGGCGGTTGGCCTTACTTGGGTAAATGGGCGTATTACGGTGGCTTTCCGCAGCGGTCATTATGCTTATACTGAGGATCTGGGCCAAACCTGGACTATGGATAGTCTGCTTTTATCCAATATCAATGACTTTTTTTACTCCGAAAATAACTACTACTGGTGTACGGATGCTGGTTTTTATCGCTCGGCGGAAATTGGTCCTGCTGCTCTGGAAACCTTATATACGCGACCGGGGCCTTTGGGTGCCATCAGTCAGGCCATTCGGGGGGACAGTGCCTGGTATTTATTGGCCAATGGCGTACTGCTATTGCTACCCGATGGAACCAACGCCGCAAGTCCTGTTAATACGGCTGGCATGGATTGGGCAACCGGCACGTTGAGCAGTCTGCCCAACCGTTTGTTGTTTCTAAATGCACATGGCTTGTGGTGGCAATCAATGGATGGAGCCACTTGGAGTGTGGAAGAAAACGAACCGATCTATACGCTAAATCTCCAAAACTTCTATGTCGGCGACACTTTTTCCCTGGCCATTGAGACGTTGCCAAACGGTCAAAACAATGTCTATCGCTCGGTAGATGGGGGTACCACTTGGGCTTTATCCTTGTCTAATATGCAGGTGCAGGTAACCAGTTTTTTTAAAAATCAATACGATACACGGGTCTATGGCGGCCCGTATTTCACCGCAGATGGCGGGCTGAACTGGGACACACTCAATGCATCACCCACTGCTGCACTGGGAGATACCTTGGTATCTATGTATGGTGGTATCAGTTTCAATCACGGGCAAACTTGGCAGGGTTTAACCAGTCCTGATCCGTTAGCAGGTGAGTATTCTTTTAATTTGGCGAATCGTACTGTATGGGCCATGCCTAAACAGGCACTATCCTTCTATCCCACCTATCGCTCGCTTGACTTTGGTACTACCTGGGAGAGCATTGGCACCGCCGACTATGACGCGGGCGCGGCGGTCAGTGAACACATCGGTCACGCGACTTGGCTGCGCAACAGAAAAGCACTTTACCTGTTTCCCGATCCGGGTCAAGCTTATTTTAAAGTGGCCCAAACACCTTTTAGTATTATCACTCCCTACCGTCCCGGTGACTATCCGCATCCGGAATTTGGCCAGATCATCCAAAAAGACAGTACGATCTATGCAGCCTACAATGGGGGTGTTTGGCGGGTTTCCAATTGCTATGCGGAATATCCTTTCTCTACGCCGCCACAGGACTCCACTATTTGTCAGGGTAATTTTGTGTTGTTTCATGGAGATACTTTGCGCACGGCGGGTACTTATTTGCGGAAAATACCGGGCTTGACTACCGTTTGCGACTCTATTGATGTGCTACGGTTGCAAGTCGATCTGATTGCAAAATATTGGAACCAGAAAATCTGTGCTGGCGATACGCTGCTCTGGAATGGCCAGGCGTACACGGAATTGGGAGCCTATACGCAGCAATTCTCCACGCCTACCAGTTGTGATAGTACGGTCACCTTGTATTTGAATTATTACTCTACCACTGGCTGGAGCAACCTACCGTTTTGTAACGGAGATGTTATTGTAGCCTATGGCGATACTATTTCCGCCATTGGTCAATATACTTATCACCTGACCAGTTTTAATGGTTGCGATAGTACATTGATGCTCAATGTCTATGATGCACAGGATACGTTTCATTTTTCGCCGATCGTTTGTGCTGGTGCGGGCTACTCGCTTTTTGGTCACACGTTTACCGAGACTGGCGAGTACTGGTTTACACGGGTGGTACCAACCAATCCTTGCCCCAGCACCTATCATATTTCCCTCACTGTCAAGCCCGATGAAGTCATCGCGCTGGATACTTTTGTAACCGTCGGCACCGTGATTTATGGACATACGATCAATAGTGATACGATTTTTACGGTGTTAGTGGCCGGCCCCAGCAGTTGCGATAAAATCGTGACTATTACAGTTCACACCACTGTGGGTACAGATAATTTAAATGCAGAGCAAGCGGTACAAGCCTTTCCCAACCCTTTCCGTGACCAATTGACCCTACGTTGGCCAGGTGGCGCATCCGCGCAGGTGCGGCTGTATGATACACGGGGACGACTTTTGCGGGAAGCGCAGCTCGCTGGTCCGACGGCTGTCTGGAATACGGGTGATTTGCCGACCGGGCTTTACAGGGTGGAAATTATGTTTGCTGGAAAACGCTATGCCTGGGAAGTGGTAAAAATGCCTTGATTTATAGCAAAAGAATTTTGAACGAAAAAAATATATAGCAGGCTGGCCATCAATATTTTATCAGTTTTTGCTACAATTAAAAAATGATTCGTATACCTCACAATTTTTGAAACCAATGAGGTGTACGAATCATCTATTTATCTCATTTGGGTTCCGATTTAATAACCGGAGCCAACACATCTTTCAGTTTCAAAAAAGGTTTTTCTATCAACATCCAACTCACTCGCGCCAACACGTATGAGCCGCCAAAAGCGAGTAAAATATAGAAGCTTTGTGCCAATACCGGATTCCAGCCGCTAACAATAAGCCAATCACCAAACAAAGCCATCCAGACAAAACGAAACATCTGATGAAACACGTACAGCCCATAACTGAACACGCCCAGGTGCATCAGGAAACGGTTTTCGCAGAGGCGACGCACAAGTCCTTTGGGATTGGTATTGAGGGCCAAATACAAAAACGAAGCAAAGAAAAGGGCGGACAGGGTGTCCCGATAATGGGTGCCGCCATGCATCAGACTTTCGCCGACGCGCCAGCCCATCCAGCAGAATAAAATCCGCACAATCCAGCGGTCAAAAGGAATGCGGCGATGCCAGCCCAGCCGAAAAAAAACGGCCATAAAACAGCCCGCCGCCAGCGCATCCATGCGACAATAAGGCAGCACGTAGGAAGCCATCGTCCAGGAACCGTCAGCATGAAACTGCTTGTCTACCACATGGCGGATGTGCAAACTGTAATGAATTAGCAGGACGCAAAACAAAGCCAGCACCCGTGGCGGTAGTATTTTTACGATCAATGGCCAGGCCAGGTAAAATTGCTCCTCTACCGCCACCGACCATAAGTGATTGATTCCCAAATAATTACTATGATAAATCCAGTCGTCTTTTAAGGCCAGGGCAACATTGGGCACAAAAAATATAAACCACCACAGGGAATCGTAATTGTGCAATCGGTCCGCTCCATGTTCGACCAGAACCACTTCGATCCAAATTACCAGCACCGCAAAATAATAGAGCGGAAAAATACGCAAGGCCCGACGGCTGAAAAAGGTCGCCCAATAGCGTTCGCGGTGTTTGGTATCCAGCAAAATGCCCGTAATCAGAAAGCCGGAAAGCACAAAAAATAAATCTACGCCGAGCCAGCCGCTATTTATTAACTTCCAAAAGGGCGTTTCGGGCACGAACTCATGCAATGTAAAGTGATTGAGCATCACCACCAGAATGGCGATGCCGCGCACCCCGTCGAGGGCAGGAATTTTGCCAGGGAAAGGGTTGGTTAGGGGCTCGTTGCGCAGAAAAGTCGCTAGAAGCGGAAAACGGCGAAGCACTTGAATGGCCATAGTGTGCGTCGTGATCGGCTATTGAGCGGGATGCGTGACCTGCACTCGCGTACCATTGGTCAGATTTAGTTGACCCGTTTGCACCACCCGATCGGTTGAATCCAAACCAGACGTTATCTCTATTCGATCACCGTATATACTTCCCACGACTACTGGCCGCAGTTCCGCAATAGAATCTTTGACCACGTACACCTTGGCGTCTTGCAGGCTGCCCGCAATGGCTTTACGTGGGATCGTCAAACCTTTCCGAACAGTATTGGCAGCAAAAATAGCGCGGGCGTGCATCCCGCTGCGCAACGGCGAATTTTTGGGATTAATAACCTCTATTTCTACATCATAATTGTAGGCATTATCGGCGCGGAGGCCAATGTTGGTAACTTTGCCCGTCAACGTCGTATCGGGATACACATCGGAAGTAATACGCACGGATTGCCCTTTATGCACGTTCGGAATATCTTTTTCGATGACCTTGACCATCAAAAAAAGTTTATCCAAACTGGTAATCTGCGCCACCTGAATGCCAGGCCCAATCACACTACCCCGCTCGATGAAACGCATGCCCAACACGCCATCCATTGTAGCTTTGATGCTGGTGTTGGAAATCTGTTTGTGCAGTACTTTGGTCTTAGCCACGGCGGCAGCAATGCCCAGTTGCACCTCTTCGATCTTGTTTTTAGGTAAAGCCTCGCCCGCGATCAGTTTTTTGACCCGCTCTTCGTCACGGCGCAGTTTATCCAGATTGGTCTGGGTGGCTTCTAAATCAATGCGCAGCAATTCATCGTCTATTTTAGCGATGAGGTCGCCTTCGCGGACGGTTTCGCCCTTGTTTTTATAGACTTGCAAAACTTTCCCAGCCGTTTCGGAAATAACGAACATCTCTTTGGCAGGCATGAAAATGCCGTCTGCGCTCAGTTTTTCTGCCAAGGTGTCGAACTTCGGTTGCGCTACTTCCACCGGCACATAGGCACGTACGGTTTTGCCAAGTTCCGTTTCGGCAGTCAGTTCCTTTTTATTGGAATATAATTTCCAGCCAATAAGGGCCACGATGGCCATAAAGAAAAGCCAGAGCCAGAATTTATTCTTTTTCAAAATTGCGGACGCAGCGTTGCAGATGCTGTGTAGGGGACAAATTTCCGCAAAATTTCTGGCAAAATCACCACACGAATTCCAGGACTTCTTCCAAGCCTTCGCTCAGGCTAAAATGGACCGGGCAAGTGCGGGCAGCCGTTTCCAAAATCTTCTTCTGTCCATCCGTAAAATCGCGATCAGGCATCGTGAATTTGATTTCGATACGCGCAATCCGGCGTGGCGAAGCAGCCATGATTTTGGTCACTTCGGCATTGGCTCCGGTAATGTCCAGATCGTGGTTGCGCGCACTGATTCCCATGAGCGTGAGCATGCAGGATGCCAACGAAGTCGCGCAAAGATCGGTCGGGGAAAATGCTTCGCCCTTACCCTGATTGTCCGGCGGCGCGTCGGTAATGATGGTTTTGCCGGACAGCAGGTGGGTGGCTTCGGTGCGGAGGTCGCCGAGATATTGGACGGTGGAGGTCATGTAGGAAGAGGATTTGAGGATGCGAGGATTTGAGTATTTGACCGAAGTTTTTCCATCAAATACTCAAATCCTCGCATCCTCGAATATTCAAAAATCAGAAAATTTAGATCAACTCAATCCCTCACTCCGACTCGGCGGCACCCAATCAGGGCGCGTCTCAATCAAATCATCCCCATTTTGTTCCGCACGACGACGTTCCTTGCGGGCGCGTTCTTCGCCTTCGATTTTGTCGTAGGCTTTGATGATTTCCTTCACCAAACGGTGGCGCACCACGTCTTCGGTGGTCAGCGTGATCGTAGAGATGCCTTCCACGCCATCTAGAATTTGCATGGCTTGGTGCAGCCCCGATTTCTGGTGGCCGGGCAAGTCAATCTGACTCAAATCGCCGGTAATGATACATTTAGCGGAAGGCCCAATTCGCGTCAGGAACATTTTGAGTTGCAGCGGCGTAGCATTCTGCGCTTCATCCAGAATGATGTAGGCATTGTCGAGCGTACGACCACGCATAAAGGCCAGCGGTGCGATTTCGATGACCCGGTTTTCCATGAAAAAATTGAGTTTATCCATGGGCAACATATCGTCGAGCGCATCATAGAGCGGACGCAGGTACGGATCAACTTTGTCTTTCAAATCGCCAGGCAGGAAACCGAGATTTTCGCCCGCTTCTACGGCAGGGCGCGTCAGCACAATTTTTTTGACCAACTTATTTTTCAAAGCCCGCACCGCAATTGCCACCGCCGTGTAGGTTTTCCCAGTACCCGCCGGCCCGACTGCGAAAACGATGTCGTTTGCTTCGCAAATCTCGATCATCTTCTTTTGGTTGCGGGTTTTAGCCTTGATAGGCCGACCTTCGCGTCCAAACAGGATAGTGCCGTTCAGAGCCGAGTCGCCATTCACGGGGATGCGCACCTCAAACGGGTTGTCGCCGCCGAGAATATCCTCCACCGTTTGCACGGGAAGTTCGTGATGTTCACGCAAGTAGCGCACCATCATCTCGAATTTCGCTTTCGCAGATTGGGAATCTTTTTTATCGCCTGCGATTTTCAGGCTGTTACCACGCGACGTAATGGTCACGTCAGAAAAGGCTTTGCGCAAAAGATTTAATTTTGCGTTGTTTTCGCCGTAGAGTTGAACCGGGTCAATGCCCTCGATGGTGAGAATGATTTCGCTCAAATTTTGTCCTTACATTGTAGCAGCGGGAGACACGTGGCACGTAGCGGATTGATTGTCAAATAAATATGCCGTGCCGGGCCTCCTTGCTTTATTTTAGTGTAGTTTAATAATCCGCTTGTCGCCCACAAATTTAACGCAATGGACACGACTCTCCAACAAAAAAATCGTGCCCTTAGTTCCATTGAAATCACTAATTGCCGTCAATTCCAAAAATGCATATCGTTACCCTCACCACCGATTTTGGCACCCAGGATTTCTACGTGGGCGCCCTCAAAGGCGCACTGCTTATGCGTTCTCCCGACCTCCAATTGGTGGATATTTCGCACCACATTCCGCCTTTTGACATTGTAAAAGGGGCTTTCGTGGTGCAGCATAGTTGGCTGGAATTTCCCGCTGGCACGATTCACCTGATTGGCGTGAACTGCGTCTATGATGCGGGCTATCGCTTTGTCGCCGCTTTCCGGCACGGTCATTATTTCATTGCGCCCGATAACGGTCTGCTGTCGCTCCTGTTCGATGACCTTACACCAAACGATCTGCGACAATTAGTGGTGCCGGAAAAGGGCCATTTTCTGGTCAAAAATATTTTTGCCGATGCCGTGACGCACTTGGTCAGCGGAGAACCATTTGAGGAATTGGGAGAATATCCTGCGCCACTCTTGCAACGCATTAGCATTCAACCCGTTATCACCCCCAGCCGTATTCGCGGCACCGTGGTGCACGTGGATAATTTTGACAATGTGATCGTCAATATTCGGCAGGAAGTTTTTGAAAAAGTGGCGAATCACCGTCCGTTTTCCCTGTTTTTCCGAAGGAATGACCCGATCACGCGTTTGAGCGGCAATTACTGCGATGTGCCGGTAGGAGAAACTTTGTGCCTGTTTAATAGCACTGGTTATCTGGAAATTGCCATTAATCTGGGGAGGGCGGCTACGTTATTGAACCTCAAAGTAGAGGATGTGGTAGAGGTGGTTTTTGAGTAAACTATTGAGTGCTACGCTGTTGAGAAAAATTTGTTGAGGAGGTTGAGAGGCTTTGCCGTTGAGAATGTTGAGATCATGGTACCAAGGAACCAATGTAATCTCAACAGCGTAGCGCTTAACAACCTTCTAATATTCCAACCCGATTTTCTCCCGAATCGCATCTAGCGTTTCCACCAAATCCAGCGTAAAATCGAGCGGCAGCAGATCGCTTTCCAGCATTTCTTTTTCCAGGCAATCCATCACGTGCGCCGCCTCAAAAGCGTAGCCCCAGCCCTCGTAGGGCATATCCACGATGCGTTTTTCTTCCTCCCGGTCGTTATAACGCGAGATGGTAAGTTGTTTGCTGTGGTGCCAGCGCGGATGCAGATAAATGGCCCCTTCGCTCCCATAAATAGTAGCCTCCACGGGCGTATTAGCCCGCAAAGTGCAGTGGGCTAAAGCCAAACGCTTGCCGGGATATTGGAAGGTAAAAGCACAACTATCGTCTACATCGGAAGCCGCGAAGGTCGCCACCGCCTGAATATCTTCGGGCGCAGGTTTCCCAAATATCAGCAAATTGAGCAAGGCCGGGTAGATACCAATATCCAGCAAAGCACCGCCCCCCAGGGCTTTGTTGAACAATCGCGACTGCGGATCGAAGGGCATAATGAAACCGAAATCCGATTTCACGGTGTGGACTTCGCCAATTTTGCCTTCGGCAATGAGTTCCAACGCGTGGCTCATGCTTGGAATAAAACGCGTCCAAAGTGCCTCCATCAAAAATACCCGATGACGATGCGCGGCGTGTACCATTTGCCGGGCTTCGGTCAGGTTCATGGCAAACGGCTTTTCGCAAAGCACCGGAATGCCATGTTCGAGGCAAAGCAACGCATTTTCGCAATGCAGCGCATGCGGCGTGGCGATGTACACTACATCCAAACCCGGACAATCCATTAGTTCCGCATAACTCCCGAAGGCGTGGGGTGCCCCATATTCCCCGGCAAAATCGCGGGCGCGTTCGAGTGACGTGGAAGCCACCGCATAAACGCGGGCGTTGGGCAGTGTGCGCAGGTCGCTGGCAAACTTGTGGGCGATTCTGCCGGGACCTATGATGCCCCAGTTAAAGATGCGATTGGACATAAAACTTATTGATTAACAGCAGTTTAATCTACCATCACCTGAATCTTCAACATCACTTCATCTTCCATTTCTACTTGCTCTGCATCGTCAAAATGATCAGATAAACGCAGTTGATTCGCCAATACCTCGGCTTTGATATAGTCGCCAAATTGCTCCACTGCTGTCAGAACCGAAGGATGTTTTTCCAGCGTGACGATGATGCGATCCGTAACGTTGAAGCCCTTTTCCTTGCGGATGCTTTGGATGCGATTCACGAGGTCGCGGGCGGTGCCTTCGGCTTGCAATTCGTCGGTCAAATGCACATCCAACGCGACCGTCAGCGCACCATCAGAAGCGGTTTTCCAGCCAGGCAGGTCTTCGGTAGTAATGATGAGATCGTCGGATGTGATGGTGTAGCGATTGCCATTCACCAGAATATCGATGCCCGAGGTTTCCAGTGTATTGATGTCGTCGTTGCTGAATTTGGCAATCAGTTCGGCGGCGGCTTTCATGTCTTTGCCGAGTTTTGCGCCCAGTGTTTTGAAGTTGGCTTTGGCTCCTTTTTTCAGCAAACCACCTGCGTCGGTGATGAATTCTATGTTTTTGACGTTGATTTCGCTCAAAATCAAATCTTGTACGCCCTCCACTTCCTTGATAAAGGCGGCATCTAATACGGGCAACATGATTTTTTGCAAAGGCAAACGGACGCGCAGTTTTTCCTTTTTGCGGATACTCAACGCTAATGAACAGATACGCTGTGCGTAGTCCATCCGTTTCTCTAAGTCTTTGTCTATCAAACTAATATTGGTCGCCGTTAAGTCGGTTAGATGCACCGACTCGTGGCGAAGCGGGGTGTTGTGGTGTTTTGCTTTCTCGCGAATAGGTGCCGTCAAATTGCGGTACATCCAGTCGGAAAAGAATGGCGCAAGCGAGGACATGAGCTGGTTGGTGACCATCAAACATTCAAAAAGCGTTTGATAAGCTGACTGTTTGTCTTCGCCCATTTCTCCACGCCAGAAACGGCGACGGGCCAAGCGCACGTACCAGTTGCTAAGGTGTTCATCCACAAAGGTTTCGATGTGGCGAGCGGCTTTAGTCGGTTCATAGTCATCCATCGCTTCCCGGTAATCAGCCACAAGGCTATGCAATTTGGAGATGATCCAACGGTCGAGTTCGGGGCGGCGATCATAAGGCAACACATTGGTTTCATCCATTGCCCAGCCATCAAGATTAGCGTAGAGCGCGAAGAAATTATAGGTATTAAATAGTGTACCGAACAGCTTATTCCGCGTTTCGAGGATGCCTTCCGTGTCAAATTTCAGGTTGTCCCAAGGTTGTGCATTGGAGAGCAAATACCAACGCGTCGCATCAGCTCCGTAGGTATCAATCGTCTCGAAAGGATTGACCACATTGCCTTTGGACTTCGACATTTTGTTGCCGGATTTGTCCAGCACGAGCCCATTGGAAACGACGTTTTTGTAGGCCACCGAATCAAAACACATCACCGCGATGGCGTGCAACGTATAAAACCAGCCTCGCGTTTGGTCTACCCCTTCGGCAATGAAATTCGCTGGAAAACTGACCTCAAAGGGTGATTTGAACGGACGATCGTCGCCATTGTGCAGTTTTTCGTAGTCCAATCCCCACTGCGCGTAGGGCATGGAGCCGGAGTCGAACCAGACGTCGATGAGGTCTAGTTCGCGGCGCATGGGTTTGCCGGAGGGAGAGATTAGGATTACTTCGTCGATGAAGGGGCGGTGGAGGTCGAAAGACCCCACCCCTAGCCCCTCCCCCGAAAGGGAGGGGGACATGATTCTGGTGTTTTCTTTTTGGTCGGCTGTACCTTGAGGATTATTATTACTCTCATTTTTCCCAAGGTTCTCACTATCACTAACAAGGATTGAGTGCAAATCCCCTTCCCTTTCGGGGGAGGGGTTAGGGGTGGGGTCTCTCTGTTCTCTCAACTCCTCCCCACGCTTTTTAAGGATAACCTGCAGATCATTAATGACTTTGTATTTGCGATTTAATACATTCTCATTGCTAAAACGCACAACTTCAAACCCAACAGCATGAAGCAGTTCGGTACGCATTTCATCATATTCCGGCTGAAAATCATGCATCGTACCATCCACTTCTACCACCAACCTATATTCCAGACTCACAAAATCAGCAATAAACTCTTCGATGGCATGCTGGCGGCGAAACTTGACACCATCCAATTTTTTGTCCCGAAGCATATCCCACATCGCGGCTTCTCCGAGCGTCTGATCTTTCCGCATACCTCGCGCAAAATCTTTTAGTACTTTCCAACGCTCTGGCGAAGTTGTCTTGAACCAATCTCCAAATTCATTTTCATGACTTACTGATTTGGAAGCATCATTAGAAGCAGTTAAACCCGCCCCTAGCCCCTCCCCCGAAAGGGAGGGGGACTTGATTCCGGTGTTTTCTTTTTGGTCGGCTATACCTTGGGGATTATTATACTCATTTTTCCCAAGGTTCTCAGTATCACTAACAAGGATTGAGCGCAAATCCCCCTCCCTTTCGGGGGAGGGGTTAGGGGTGGGGTCATACGGATTCCGCTCCATAAAACCCGCCTGCACCGCCTTGTCCACCTCCCGACTCAACTCTTCCAACGACCCCACACATTTCTCCTCCATCCCATCTTCGGTGCGCCAGATCGGCAGCGGTACCCCCCAATAGCGCGAGCGACTGAGGTTCCAGTCCTGCAAATTTTCGAGCCATTTGCCGAAGCGGCCCTCGCCCGTGGAAGCCGGTTTCCAATTAATAGTTTTGTTCAATTCCACCATCCTATCCTTGGCTTTGGAGGCGGCGACAAACCATGAATCCAGCGGATAATACAGGATGGGTTTGTCCGTACGCCAACAATGAGGGTACGGGTGAACGTATTTCTGCACGTTGAAGGCGTAGCCTTCCGTTTTCATTTTGACAGCAATATCTACGTCAACTGATTGATAATCAGGCTCATTCTTATAATCTTTGACGTAGCGACCCGCGAATTCGCCCACGTCATCGGTGAATTTCCCCTGCTTATCTACCAACGTCAACGAACCAATGCCATGTTGCCGCGCTACGCGCATATCGTCTGCACCAAACGAAGGAGCGGTGTGTACCACGCCCGTGCCATCTTCGGTGGTCACAAAATCGCCAGTAATGACTTTGAACGCATCGCCATCCGTCGGTTGAACGTAGGGGAATAATTGCTCGTAACGAATGTCGGATAGTTGCTGACCCAGAAATGGGTCAGATTTTTCCAGTATTTCGGGCTGGTTTTTTCCGTTAAACCACTTGCTCACCAAGGCTTCTGCCAGTATCACGCTCACACTTTCTCTGGTGTAGAAATTCTGGGTTTTCACCTTCACGTAGGGGATGTTCGGGCCAACCGTCAGAGCCGTATTGGAAGGCAAGGTCCAAGGCGTGGTCGTCCAGGCAAGGATACGCAGGTCTTCCTTTTCATGGTCAAACAAAAACTCGGAACGTGTATCGCGCTGCACCTTAAACATCGCCACAATGGTCGTATCGGTCACGTCCTGATAGGTGCCAGGCATATTCAATTCGTGTGAACTAAGGCCCGTACCCGCCGCCGGACTATACGGCTGGATGGTGTAGCCTTTATACAGAAAACCCTTGTCGTACAAGCGTTTGAGCAAGTACCACACCGTCTCGATGTAACTATTTTCAAAAGTAATATATGGATGGTCGAGATCAACCCAATAACCCATTTTGCGGGTGATATCGTCCCAAATATCCTTGTAGCGCATCACTGTGCTGCGACAGGCCGCGTTATATTCTTCGACGGTGATTTTTTTACCAATATCTTCTTTCGTGATACCGAGTTCCTTCTCCACCGCGAGTTCGATGGGCAAGCCGTGGGTATCCCAGCCGCCTTTACGCTCCACCCGGTGGCCTTTCAGGGTTTGGTAACGGCTAAAAAGGTCTTTGATCGTCCGCGCCATCACGTGGTGAATGCCTGGCTGACCGTTGGCCGAAGGTGGCCCTTCGTAAAACACGAAAGGCTTATTTGGATCGCGTTGTTCGACGGATTGCTCGAAAATGCGTTCGTCCTGCCAGAATTGGAGGATTTCAGCGTCGATAGCAGGAAGATTAAGGTGTTTGAATTCGCGGTACATCCTTATAGGAGTTATAAATTATTCCGAAAGTTCTTGTTCCAATTGTTCAGTCGTAGGAAAAGCCGACTGAATATCAGCGGGGAGTTTCTGAGTAATGATCCATTGACTCACCCCGATGGGCTTGTTTAAATCGCGCAGGGCATATTCTACTTCAATCCGATTTTTTGATTTGCAAAGGATGACGCCAATACTTGGATTATCCGTCTCCGTGCGCAGCAAATCATCCACGGCGGACAGGTAAAAATTCATTTTTCCAGCGTGTTCCGGTGCGAATTCCTCCATTTTGAGATCAATAGCGACAAAACACCGCAGGCGAATATGGTAGAAAAGCAGATCAAGCGCGTAGGATTTTCCTCCGACTTGCAACGGATACTGACGTCCAATGAAAGCAAAACCTGCACCCAATTCGAGCAAAAAGCGCATAATATGATCGGTCAGTTGCTTCTCCATATCCAACTCGTGCATGGCCGGAGTCATCGCCAGAAAATCAAAGATATAAGGGTCTTTCAGGGTTTGTTGCGCAAGATCGGACTGTGGTTGGGACAGTGTTTGAATAAAATTGGTGATGGCTTGCCCTTGTCGCTCGTGTAGACGGGATTCGATTTGGAGGGCAAGAATATTGCGCGACCAGTGATTTTGAATCGTAGCCAATAAATAGAAATGGGCCGTTTCAACAGATTCAGGCTTCTTGACAATCAATATGTTATGGCCCCAAGGAATTTGTCGAACAAGTTGTTCAACAATTGCATCCGCATTTTGGTAAAACCTGAAAAAGCGGAGCATGAAGTATAAATTATCTTTGGAAAATCCCGATAAATCAGGGAATTCCATTTTGAGGTCAAGCGAAAGGTGTGCTATAACTCCTTCGCCCCAGTCAGCCTTTCCCAATTTTTCTTCAATCATTTGCCCCAGTTCCCAATACAATCCAATCAAGTGTCCATTAACCGATAACGCCGCCTTGATTTGGGCAGAACGAATCCGGGACTTGAAGTTTTCAAGCCAGGGACGATATTCGGTTGGTATGACAGAGGCTTGCCTCATAATTATTGCAGTTTCAATCAAAAACCCCGCCCGGTGTAGCACACCAGCCGGGGTTTCTGTTTTTCCAAAAACAGCCACGCTCCGTGCTCAGGTGTGCAACCCGGGACGAATAATAATGCTGCTGGAAATTATTGATGAAAAAGTCATGTCGTGGTGGAAATGCTGCTGCAAAGGTAAACAATTTTATTTTTCATTGTGCGCAGTGCAAAGTTGGCTTTTTGAGAACAACACCTAGCGAGTAATGATTAAGTGGCTGGTAGCCACACCATTGCAAGAAGTATAACCCATTAGCCAGCATTTTAGTTTCTAAAATAACTTTTGCTGCCTAGCATGGAGTAAATGGCAGTAAAGGCTCAATTATTGAACTGGATCGTGAAAATAAATTTGAAAAGCATTACTCACTGCCAGATTCTTCCCGCCAGAAATCCTCTGCCGGGCGATGGGAAGCCAGCATTTTTGCGACGGGGGTCAGGAAATAATATTCCTGGTAAGTCTGCTGAAAACGGCCGTTGCTGCACGTGCCGCTGGCCCAAGTCAGGTCAAGCCAGTACCAGCGATCATCCAAATGCACGGCATTCCACGCGTGGCCCTCTCCATCGGTATGGCCGCCATACGCCTTGCCTTCCACCACACGGGCTTGTATTTCGGCCAGATCACACATAGTTTTGAATAGAAAAGCGTAGCCACCACACAGCGCGCGACGGGTTTTGAGAACTAATGCCAATCGCAATTGAATGTCGGTCATACGATCCGCATCATCCAAGAGTGGATCGCGGGCGTTCTGGAAATTACAGTCGTAGGCAATGTTGTCGGTGATCCAGGCAAAAATGGCCCGCACTTTTTCGCGGTCGGTGGAGTAGGGTGCGATCAGACTATCGGTGAGTTGCAGGAGGTCCATTTTGCCCAGGCGAATAGCGTGAGCGCGAGCATCTATTTGTCCGTCGGTGGCTTGGGCAAAGAGCGGCACTGCCCCAATTGCTAAAAAGAGTAAAAAACAAAGATGAATTTTCATGCTGAGAAGGCAGCGATTAAGGGAATTGCCTTGATTTACAACCATTAACGCGGTCTGAAAACAGATGTTTTGAGCGTATTGTAAGGATTGTGTTTGAAAGTAAAATCCTTCTAAGCCCGCACTTTAACCGCGTCTTCCACCACCGTCTCATGCAGAATATCATACAGCAAATCATGGTATTCCGGGAAATCGGGCAGGTTATTGTGGCCCGCACCTTCGATAGGGAAAAGCGTGATTTTATCCGGGGCCAGATCGCGCAACATTTCGCTTTGATGAAACGGAATCAGCCGGTCGCGGGTACCATGCAAGATGAAGATCGGGCACTGGACTTTTTTGACAAATCGGTCAGTACGAATATGATAGCGCAGCAGCCAGCGCATCGGCAGCACAAAACCGTAGCGCATAATATGATATAAAAACGAATAATATGGAGAATCAAGAATCAAAAGCCGTGGACTGTTCCAGGAGGCGATACGCGCCGCCAGCCCACTTCCCAACGACCGACCGTACAGCACAATTTGCTCTTCTTCATATTGGCCAGCCAGCCATTTGTACACTTGCTGCAAATCGGAGAAAAGAATTTCCTCCGTTCGCCGTCCCCGACTTTTGCCAAAGCCCCGAAAATCCAGGATCAGGAAATCGTAGCCTTTGCCCACAAAATCCTTGGCGAATTTGCCCCAACCCTTGATACTCCGGGAGTTACCTTTAATATAAAAAACAACGCCCTTGCTATTAGGGACCCGAAAGTGCAGGGCATTTACGCTGCCACCATCTTCCATCTCGAAATCCACTTCCGTGAACGGAAACGGATATTTGTACATAAACCACTTTGGCAAGCGTTCGGGGCGGAAAAAAAAGTAGTCCTGTCCAAAATAGAATACAGCACACAGCGCAACATAAGCCGCGCCTACCCAACAGAGAATATGTGCCCAGAGCGGCATAAGATGGTTATTTTGGGCGAAATGTAGTAAGTAATGGCGGGTTCAGTCGCCGAAAAATGTATAAATCGGTGGCTAAACCCGCCGGCACCTCTAATCCACTTCCGCCCACGCCTTGGCCAGATCCGTGCGGCCAATCATGCTCTTCCAGTTACGCTTTGGATTCGCCTGGATTTTTTTCAGCAGTGCCAATTGCCGGGACGACAACAGCGCATCTGGCGACTGGCTTTCTCCGACCAGGCTATTCGCCCGGCAAGCTTGCAGGGAGGTCATCGGCACGAAGCGATAATCGGTTCTCGACAGGTAATATTTGGGTTCGTTGTCGGTACGAAAACCTTCATTCTTCTGACAGGCGGCCACGCCTTTGGGCTGTGTCAGAGTGACGAGCTCGGATCGTTTTACCACCGCCGGATTGAAAGTAACCCGCACTACTTCGTGGCCATCCTGAAAGCCGGGTGCGGTTTCAATGACGCCAGGAATAGCACCAAAAGTGCCTTCTCCTACCCAAAAGCAGTACATCGAGAAGGTGGCTGTTTCCAGACCCGAAGCGCGGGCCTGCAACTCTTCTGCCAATATTTCCAGGTAGGTTGGCACGGCCTGCCCCGTCAATTCGAGGGCTCGTTGCAGGCCATTGACCAGCGACAGGGAAGTCGTAAAATCGGGCATCCGCAACACAACATCCTTATAATCAGCTCGTACGATGCGCACCACGGGATTGTTCCAGGCGGGTTCGTCAAAGATTTTCAGGGCTTCCGCGTCTTGACCACCTTTGTTGTTATAAATGCAGACGGGGACAAAATACGTCTCGATAGCCTCCACGATAAGCGGATTGGAAAGGGTATTATTGCCAAAATGGGTACAATTGGAGCAGCCCGGCACCTCCTGAAAAAGCACCAGTATAGGCTTGCCGGTTTTGGTCGCTTCGGCCTGGCCTGCCGACAGATCACGTAACCAATGAACCCGTCCAAGCTCTTCGGGTTGTGGGTCGGGTGCGGAAAAAAGAGCCAGGTTGGCAGCGGCAGCCGGGGCAGCAGACGTTTTATGTAGGGAAGAAAAAGAAGCCGGCAGCAAGTAAAGGCCAGTGGCAAATAGTGTAACGAGGGAGAACAGTTTGAGCAGCATCATTTTTGAAATTATTTTAGAACATAACGACAAATTTATGCCCTGTCATCGGCCAATTCCTTGAAAAAGCCCTTTTTGTCTTGGCCCGGACGCATCGATGGTAAAGATAATTCCTGGCAAATGGTTATAGTTTTCTTAAAAACGACGATAGAGGGTGATAAAGCCATAAGTCTACTAAACTATCTGACCCGCTCAGCGTCCAAAGGTTGTCAATGACATTTGCGCTCCGCTTATGGGAACAGCTTGTATGGTCAATGATTATTTTTCATCAAAAAGCATCTACTACTATGAAAATCCACTGGAATATGACCCCGGCAATTATGCTGATTGCCGTATTGCTTTCTTTTAGCCTGGCCGCCCAGCAAGAAACCTCTGCCGATAGCACCGGGTTGCCCGGCGATAACTTTAGCCTAGAAGCTGCGCTGGCACTGTTTAAGAAATCCGAATCGCTGGAGAGCTTTGAAAAAATGCTCAACACCGAAGACAACGATGTTAATAACCTGGACCTAAATGAAGATGGTCAAATTGACTACGTGCGGGTAATTGACCGCGTGGATGGCGACGCACACGCCATTGTGCTGCAAGTTCCCCTCAGTGCTTCCGACGCGCAGGATATTGCCGTTATTGAAATTGAGAAAGACGGTACCGAAAGTGCTACTCTTCAAATCGTCGGTGATGAAGATATCTATGGCCGCGAGGTCATTGCCGAACCATTTGAAGCAGATGCGACCCAACCAAACGGGCAGCATGGCCCGGCAGTGCATTTGGCTCCTGATTACATAGTCGTGAATGTATGGGGCTGGCCAGCAGTGCGTTATATTTATCGGCCTGCCTATGTGGTGTATGTGTCGCCTTGGCAATGGAGTGCGTATCCAGTCTGGTGGCGCCCGTATCGCCCTCGTCCCTGGGTATATTATCACGCCCACGTCCGACCTTATCGGGTCAATTATCACTTTGTAGCTACCCACCGCGTGGTGCGGGCGCACAATGTGTACAATGGCCACCGCACCCACTCCACGGTAGTGCATAGCAGGACGGTAACCCACATTACCACCAATGGTAGAAATGGCAGAAGTAGTGGAAACTATAGGAATGGCGGAAATGGCAGGAGCAATGGAAATGGAAATAATAGAAATGGCAGAGTAGAAGCCACCAAATCCACGAATACAACTACTGTACATGGCCGACGTGGTGGTTCCGTAACCGAAAAACAAACCAAAACCAAGGTAGAAAAGCAGGGAAAACGTGCAGGCGGCAAAAGAGGAAGACAATAAGTAGGCGATGGCTTGAAAACAGCATATTGCCGTTAAATATTGATTGTAAGAGAGTTATGAGCCTAATCGTTCATAGCTCTTTTTTTATGCCCATCCATTGGACAGTCGTGCCTGTCAAAGTCCTCCATAAGTATCGGCAGCGGAGACTTCGGATAGTAAATATTCTCCGCATATACTGGCCGCGCTCCACATGATACAATTGCCAATACGTAATTAGCACACAAAAAAATATATGGTAAAACTCTATACGTTCCTGAAATTGCTAACAGTAAAATTCAGGTAAAAAAAATATTTTTATTTTAAAACTAATCATCGGCTCGACTCGAATATAACCCTATGAACAACGACCGTGTAGGCGTTAGCCGGGGTCAAATTATTATCCTTTCACACTTTAAAGTCACCACATTATGCTTAAAAACAGACAGTTCCGCCTACTTGGAGTGCTGTTGATGGTGGGTTGGAGTTTCAGCGGTTTTGCATCAAGCCACCGGGAAGCACCACTCATCTGTTCGGATCCGGTAGCGGATAATACCGACGTGTACGCTTTCCGTAGTCCGGACGACCCGAACACTATTACCATCATTGCTAATTTTCAACCGTTTCAGCTTCCTGATGGTGGTCCCAATTACTACACTTTTGGGGAAAACGTTCGCTACGAAATCCACATTGACAACGATGCTACCAAATTTGGAGACGAAGTTACCTATCGTTTCACTTTTTCCCGCGTGAATGAAGATCCTACTACCTTCTTCAATATTCGTCTGGGCAAACGTAACATCCACGCTACCTACACCCTGGAACGCTCGATGGACGGTGGACAATCGTTCCAAATGATCGTACAAAATGGAGAAGTGCCACCGAATAACATCGGGCCACGCTCTATTGATGGTGACGTTGGTTTGGCTACGCCTTATGAAACGCTGGTGAGCAATGCCATTATGACGGCTTCCACTGGTGAGCGCGTATTCGCTGGGCCACGGGATGATGCTTTCTTCGTTGATTTGGGAGGTATTTTTGACCTGGGTAATTCCCCACGTCAGGATGGCCCGATTCGCGACGGTTTGGCAAAATTTAACGTTAGCAGCATTGCTATTCAGGTTCCGATCACTACGCTGTTGAAAGCTGGAGTGTCCGCTACACCTGCTAGCATTCTCGATCCAAACTATGTGATCGGTGTATGGGCTTCGGCCAGCCGCCCTGCGATGAAAACGATAACTGGAGATAGCAGTTCCACGTACAGTGGCGACTGGGTACAAGTAAGTCGTTTAGGGATGCCATTGACCAACGAAGTCATCAACCCGATGGCGTTCAAAGACTACTGGAATTCGCTGACGGCCTATGAAGATGTCTACGACAAATTCCTTGACCAGTATTTCTTCAAGCCCGAATTGTCCCTTTATATGGACGACCGCTTCTTTGGTGCTGCCGTACCGGCTTTCTCCAAACTGCGTGTGCAAACCAATTCGCTGGGTGCGTATGATTTTGGTTACGGAAAAGATGGTCTGTATGCATTAAAAGGCAATCCAGCTCTGGATGGAACCGCATTGGCTGAATCTGCTTTTGGTGGTTTATTGCTGCCTGGACCAGGAAATGCTCGTTCGGTGGACCTTTTCCCAATTTTCAATACAGGTGTACCAAACTTGCCGCCTTATCAATTGGCAACTGGCAAAGACGGCAACCCGTTGGCAGTGGGAAAACCATTTATCAACAACTTCCTGCCAAGCCAGGGCGATATGTTGCGCCTGAATATGGCAGTGCCAGTTACGCAGCGTAACGACCCAGCCTTTAGTTCGCTCGGTCTCGTACAGGCAGCTGTATTGGGTCTGACTGATCCAACTTACAATGCCAATGCAGACCTGCAATTCATTCCAAACATGGATGGCTTCCCTAATGGCCGTCGCTTGGAAGATGACGTAACGCGCATCGAACTACAAGCTGTTTCGGGTGTCGTATTGGCTGCTATCGGTCTGTGGTATGACGACTATGTGCCAGGCGGAAGCCCGGTAACGCCGCAACTGCTGAACGTACTGACCTACACCACCGGCGTGGAACACAACGACAAGGATTTCCAGACGACTTTCCCTTACATCGCCACTCCTTGGCGCGGTACCGAAGTTGCTCGTCCAGGTCAGCCTGGTGAATAAATGCTTGATTGTCCACTTTTTAAATCACCATTAATTATTTTATATAATGATGAAAAATTTTCTAAACCTAGTCTGGATGGTCGGCATTATGCTGGTAGCTTGTCTGCCCGCCGCCCAAGCGTCCAGTCACCGGGAGGCACCGCTTATCGCCGATGATCCATTGGCCGACAATGTGGACGTGTATGCGTTCCGTAGCCCGGACGATCCAAATACGGTCACGCTTATTGCCACTTTCATTCCCTTCCAACTGCCCCATGGCGGCCCGAACTATTACTTTTTCGGCGAAAATATCCGCTATGAAATCCACGTAGACAATGATGCTACGACCCCGGGCGACGATATCATCTACCGTTTTACTTTCAAAAATGTGTATGAAGATCCGTCCACTTTCTTTCGGGTTCGCTTAGGACTGCAAAACCTGCGCAGCAACTATACTTTGGAGCGCTCTATGGATGGCGGTCAAAACTTCCAGACGGTAACAACTGGCGGTTTTGTGCCTCCTCCAAATATCGGCAAGCGTTCTATCGAAAGCCCAGTAGGTTTGAACACCACCTACGAAAACCTGATCAATAGAGCTATTACGAATATTGGAAATGGAGAAACGGCCTATGTTGGCTATTCTGATGATCCTTTCTTCGTTGATCTCGGTGGCATTTTCGATCTCGGCGATGCACCGCGTCAGCAAAGCGGTCCACCACGCGATGGTCTGGCTTGCATGAACGTCTGCGCTATTGCACTGAAAATTCCAATTGCCAACCTGTTGAAAGCCGGTGCTCCGGCCCAGCCAGCGAATATCCTTGATCCAAACTACGTGATCGGAGTATATGCTTCGACCAGCCGTCAGCAAATCAAGACCTTAGGCAAATATGCTCAAGTGACCAACAGTGGCCCATGGGTACAGGTATCGCGTCTGGGTATGCCTTTGACTAACGAAGCAGTGATTCCAATTGGCTACAAAGACTACTGGAATTCGCTTTCGCCTTATGCAGAAGGTACGGATAGCGTACTGAACGGATTCTTCTACAATCCTGAACTGGCATTGTACATGGATGATTCGCTGTTCGGTGCTGCTGTACCAGCTTTCTCCAAACTGCGCGTCCAACGTAATTCGTTGGGTATGTTCGACTTTGGTAATGGCCATGATGGTCTGTATGGTTTGAAAGGAAATCCAGCATTGGCTGGCACCGCTCTGGATGACGCTGTCTTTGGTACGCTGTTGCTGCCTGGACCTGGAAAGCCACGTTCGGTTGACCTTTGGCCTATATTCCACACGGGTGTGCCAAACGTAATTCCTTACCAACTGGCAACCGGCAAAAACGGCAACCCACTGGCTGCTGGCAAACCATTCATCAACAACTTCCTGCCTACTGGTGGCGATATGTTGCGTCTGAATATGGCTGTGCCAGCGACTCCACGTAATGATCCAGCGTTTAGCTCCATGGGTATTATCCAAGCGGCAGTGCTCGGTCTGACCGATCCGGCTTATAATACGACCACGGATATTCAGTTCATCCCGAACATGGATGGCTTCCCGAATGGTCGCCGTTTGGAAGATGACGTGACGCGGATCGAACTCCAGGCCGTAGCTGGCGTAGCATTGGCCGCTATTGGTCTATGGTACGACGATTATGTCGCTGGTGGTAGCCCAGTCACCCAGGATCTGCTGGATGTGCTGACTTACACCACCGGTGTGGAAGAAAACGATACTACTTTCAAAGCAGCGTTCCCTTACCTCGCTACTCCTTGGGCAGGCGACGGAAAATGCGGTGGCGAAGTCGTAACATCTAATCTTCAAAAGATGTCGGAACGCAGCAGCGCCCTTGGTCTGCAGCCTGTTTCGGTGATGTTGTCTAACTACCCGAACCCGTTCTCCACCGCTACTACCGTCAAACTGCACTTGAGTATCGCTTCCAAAGTGGAGCTGCGCGTGTATGACATAACTGGTAAATTGGTGCGCACGATCCTTCAGGAATCGAAAGACGCTGGTACTTACCAAATCAATGTACCAACTGCCGACTGGGAACCAGGACGTTATGTGTTAGCCGCAGTAATAAACGGCAAAATGCAACAGAGCCTGAAACTGGTGAAATCGAAATAGTCATCATTTCTGGATAATACAGGGCCGCCCCTGAGCATTGCTGATTATTTCGGCGGTGTTTCAGGGGCGGCCTTTTTTGGGCTATACCCCTACGCCATCAAGTGTAAAGCAGCATATCCAAAAATAGCAGGTCAGATTAATTTTTCAGGATAGCTAGTACGCTGCTCTGGAATTTTGCGTTATCGAAAGATATGGCACGATTTTTTAGTGATTAATGCGCCTTGTGGCTTCGCTCGCCTTCATTCGCCGAAAAGTATGGCCAGGGCAAAAAACCTGTTGGTGCACCGCCAATTTTTCAGGAGGCAGGTTTAGGTTTTGTTTCTCCATAGTACTTTATTGAAGAGAAATTGCCCACTGTTTAGCGGGTAGAGCGAAAGTGCAGCAATATTTTGTATTCCCTATGCTGGTAAAGCATTGCTAATTAACGTCCGAAAACCGCCTAACACACTATTCAGTAAACTTAATTAAACGATTTTTCATGAGATCAACATTAAAATTCCTTGTTTTCCTATGCTTATGTGGGAGCATGACCTCGTGCGTCAGCAAAAAGAAATTTGTTTCTATGCGTACGCAATTACAAACGCAGCTGGAAGCCGCCAACAAAGATTTGGGTAAATGCGGGGTAAGTTTGAATGACTATATGACCCGGCTTTCGACCTGCGATCAGGAATTGAAAGCAGCCCAAAATGACATGAAGTCGCGTCAGGAACAGATGCAAGACCTACGGACCCAATTGGATGATGCTAAAGCACTGCGCGATAAACAGTTGACCCAAGTGGGCAACCTGACCGTTTTGTCGCAATCGGCCAATGACAACATCAAAGAAACGCTGTCGCAACTGGAGAAAAAAGACAAATACATTCACCTGTTGCAAGCCGCCAAAACCAAAGCCGATTCGATTAACCTGGCTCTGTCGGTCAACTTGAAAGGCGCGCTGAAAGACGGTATAGAAGATAAAGACGTAGACATCAAAGTAGACAAAACGGTCGTCATGATCAATTTGTCGGACAAGATGCTCTACAAAAGCGGCAGTTCTAGCCTCACGCCAAAAGCCAACGAAGTGCTGGGCAAAATCGCTCAGATCATCGACTCGCGCCCAGATCTGGAAGTAATGGTGGAAGGTTACACGGATAATGTGCCGATCAAAAATAATTGCATCGAAGATAACTGGGACCTGAGCACCAAACGGGCGACTTCCGTGGTGCGGGTGCTCCAAAAAACCTACAACATCGCTCCTGGTCGCCTGATTGCTGCCGGACGTAGCGAATACAATACGCTGGCTACCAACGATACGCCGGAAGGCCGCGCTATCAATCGCCGCACCCGGATTATTATTATGCCAAAACTGGATCAATTCTATGATCTGTTGAATCCGAAAATGGTGCCGCAATAGGAAACAGTCCTGCCAATCTCCAATTGGCGAAGAAGAACGTTATTAGGGAGGCGGTGACTGGGAAGTCGCTGCCTCCCTTTTTTTGACATTTTTGCCAACCCTTTTCCCCTAAAACAGCGTCTTTACAACAAAACACGTTATTTATGAAAGGCTATCTCTTCCTTTTCCCGTTATTATTACTGCTGGCTTCGCCTGCTCCCGCCCAGCAAGTCGAATTCGCGCCCGCCGGAGCCGAATGGTTCTACTCCTATCATTCCGGTTGGAGCTCGTCAGAGGGCTTTTTCCATGCCCAAAGTCTTGGCGATACCTTGCTGGATGGCCGGGTGTGCAAAAAAATATGTACCTCTTATTATGCTCGACCGGCCACGCCGCCTTACTGTAACGCCCAATCGTTGGTGCGTTATCTCTATCAAAATGCCGATTCCATTTTTGAATACCGTCCGGCTCCGGCCTCCGACCTCCAGCTGTTGTTTCGCACTAATTTTCAGGTGGGCGACTCTATGCACTACCTTTTTCGGTCTTTTGTAGTTGCCAGTATTGATACATTGATTTTGAATAACCAGCCGGTGCGCCAGTTCCATCTGGGTGATGGCTTTGGTACGCAATTCATTGTGTATGACCGTTTTGGCCCGCAAGACGGGCTGTTCGATTATTCGTGGGGCATCATTGCCGATGGGGCAGAGTTTCATCTGCGCTGCTACCAGGAGAATAATTTCCCGCAGGTCCACCTCAGCACGGAAGCCTGCGATTTTGTGCTGGCTACGGAAGCACCACTCTCCAGTCTGTACTTCTATCCCAATCCCGCCCACGATTTTATCTACTTCCTATTTCGAGGCGATCCCATCCCTGAGCTGAGTTTCCAAATCTGGGATGCCGCCGGTCGCCTGGTGCGCGACCATATTTCTCCTGTGCACCAGGCCATTGAGGTGCAGACTTTGCCAGCGGGATTTTATGTGCTGGCTATCAAGGCTGGGGAGGCGCGGGCCTGGCAGAAGTTTGTGAAGCAGTGAATAGTCGTAGTCTCACTTCCAATGGGACTACGACTACTTATTTCCACGCTGCAAATAACTTTTCCGCTTTTCAACATAACCACCAGAAATATTACTGGCCACCTCTTTTATTTTTATGCAGTCTTAAGCAATTCCCTATCTACCCTTTACCCCTCCACAGCCACCCTTTTTCCAATTTCCGCTTCCCTTTCGATGGAGCGAATTAACTTTCGCCCCATCGAAATCTTTGCGCTATGAAAAAGACCTCTTTTCTCCCGGCCCTGTTGGCTGGCTGCCTGTTTTCCACGTTTTCCCTGCTTGCCCAAAAGCAAATCACGCTGGAAGATTGCTTCGTGTATTATAAATTTTACCCGCAGGGAGCACCCGAATTTTCTTATTTGCAAGATGGTGTCCGCTACGTGGAAACCGAAAAAGATGGCTTGCACTTCCACGATGTGCGGCGGCCCGAGCTGGATTCGCTGGTAAAACTCCAACTGCCGGAAGCGGCTCAGGATTTCCAGCGGCTCGAATTCAGTAAGGACGAAACCAAGCTGCTGCTTGCCACTAGCACAGAGTCGGTGTATCGCCACTCGGTACTGGCTAATTACTTCGTTTATGACCTCAAGACGCACCAGACAACTTCGGTTTTTGATGGCGGCAAACAGCAATTTGTCGTGCTTTCACCGGATGGAACCGAAGTAGCCTTTGTGTTTGGTAACAATTTGTATGTCAAATACTTAGCCTCCGGTAAAACCACCCAAATCACCCACGACGGCGCAGAAAACCGCATCATCAATGGCTTACCGGATTGGGTGTATGAGGAAGAATTCAGTCCGGTGACTGGCGAAGGCATGGTAGCCACCAAATGGAGTCCCGATGGCAATAAACTGGCTTTCATCCGCTTCGACGAGAGCAAGGTGCAGCAGTTCCCGCTCACCTGGTACGAAGGCGGGATGTATCCACGTTATTCAGCTTTTAAATATCCAAAAGTAGGTACGCCCAACTCGGTAGTGAGTGTACATCTGTACAACGTGGAAAGCGGCAGCATGGTCGGCAAAATAATGGGACTGGACTCCAGCGACTATGCGCCACGCCTGAACTGGACGATGGATAATCAACTGATTATCACCCGCTTGAATCGTCCGCAGGATACCCTGGAATTACTGGTCGCGCTGCCTGAACGTACTATTTATGATACGGAAGACAGGACTAACTGGATAGCCAGCCGTTTGTTGCTGCGTGAAACTGACCCGGCTTACGTGGACGTGCACGACAACCTCGTCTTTTTGAAAGACAAAAAGCATTACCTCTGGACGAGCGAAAAGAGTGGCTTCAATCAAGCCTATTTATACACCTTGGATGCTACTGTCCCGCCACTACAACTGACCAAAGGCAACTATGAAGTGACAGCTTTCTATGGCCTGGACGAAAAAAACGGCAAGTTTTACTACCAAACGGCCTCGCCCACGCCCATGGATCGGCAGATATGGGAAGGTACGCTGAGCGGCGGCGAACCACGGCTGCTCACGCCCCAGCGCGGGGATAACAACGCGGCGTTCAGTCCGTCGTTTGACTATTTCACGCTCACCTGGTCGAATGCAAATACGCCCGCTGTGGCAACTTTGCGCAACCGCGCAGGCGACGTACTGCGCACCCTCACCGACAACCAGCGGGTGCGCCAATTGCGCATGGAGTATGGATTTGCCAATAAAGAGTTTTTCACTTTCCGCCTCGCCGATGGCACCGAACTCAACGGCTGGATGCTGAAACCCGCCAGCTTTGACCCCACCCACAAGTACCCAGTATTGTTTGATAATTATGGTGGCCCAGGCTCCCAAACCGTTCAGGATCAATACGATGGGTATATGGGCAGCTGGCACCAAATGTTAGCACAAAAAGGGATTATCATCGTCAGCGTAGACAATCGCGGTACCGGCGGACGAGGCAGTCAGTTCAAAAAAATCACGCAACTGCAACTGGGCAAACTCGAAACCGAAGACCAGATTGCGGCGGCCCGTTACCTTAGTACGCTGCCTTACGTAGATGCCCAACGCATTGGGATTTGGGGCTGGTCGTTTGGTGGCTACCTTAGTACGTCGTGCATTTTGAAAGGCAATGATGTATTTAAAATGGCAATGGCCGTGGCTCCGGTTACGAACTGGAAATGGTATGATTCGGCCTACACCGAACGCTATATGCACACCACTGCCGACAACTCGAAGGGCTATGAAAATAATTCACCGATCAATTTCGCCAATCTCCTGCGCGGCGATAATTTCCTCATTTGCCACGGCATCGCTGACGATAACGTGCATTGGCAGCAAACGACGGAAATGATTAATGCGCTGATAAAAGCTAATAAGCAGTTTGAAACGTACTATTATCCTAACCGCGACCACGGAATTGACGGGGACAATGCGCGGCGGCATTTGTTTACAAAACTGACCAATTTTGTATTGGAGAAATTATAACTTCTAAGCAGTGCAGAGGAGTTGAGTAGGTTTAAAAAGGATTTATAAAAAAATAAGACACACTTGACTCTGAACGGAGGCACGGTCTTTTTGTTGGTTGCTTTTTGGCAATTGCCAAGTTGCTTTTCTGAGAAAAAGGAGAGGGCGCTTTGTCCATTTGCTTGCTGCTTTATTGCAAATTTATTTACCTCTACCCGCTTTGAAAGACGCTTACGCCGCCCTTCGCCTGCCCGCCTATCGCCGCTTCCTGTCTATGCGCCTGACCATGACGCTGGCTACCCAGATCATGTCGGTGTCGGTGGGATATTTTGTGTACGAAATCACGGGCGACCCGCTGATGCTCGGTTTTATTGGCTTAACGGAGGCCATTCCAGCCATTGGCATTAGTTTGTACGCTGGCCATTTGGCCGATAAACTCAACCGTCGGAACATTCTGGTGGGCTGCGTTTCTCTGCAAACCCTGTGTGCTTCGGCTCTTCTGCTGATCGTGCTGAATCGTTATGAGCTATCGCAAACCCATTTATTGATGGGCATTTACGCGGTCATGTTCTGCACGGGAATTGCCCGGGGATTTTTTAGTCCCACCAATTTCGCTTTTTTGCCGCAACTGGTGCCTAAAGAAATATTGCCCAACGCTATTGCCTGGAATAGCAGTACCTGGGAAGTGGCGAGCATCACGGGGTTGGGTATTGGCGGATTGCTGTACGGTTTTGTGGGCGTATCTGCCGCTTTTATGGTGATGCTGGGCTTATGTGTTGTGGCGTTGGTCATCGTGCTGAGCATTGCACCACGCCCGCTTCCGGTGGCCGATTTTTCGGAGACGGCATTGGTACGCATCAAAGCCGGTTTGCGGTTTGTTTTTAATAACCAATTGATTGTCAGTGCTATTGCGTTGGATCTATTTGCCGTACTCTTCGGCGGAGCAGTGGCCTTGCTGCCAGTTTTTGCCAAGGATATTTTACACGTCGGAGCGCAAGGCCTGGGCGTATTGCGCGCCGCTATGTCGGTGGGAGCCATCAGCACGGCCTTCTTTTTGGCGCACCGGCCCTTGCACCGGGGAGCGGGCAAAATCATGCTGGCCTGTGTAGCGGGCTTTGGTATGTGCATGATCGGATTTGGCCTGAGCCGCATTTTTTGGCTGTCGTTCTTTTTCCTGTTTTTGGCCGGCGTGTTTGATGAAGTAAGCGTATTTCTGCGTTCCTCTCTGGTACAGTTCCAGACACCCGACCACATGAAAGGACGCGTATCGTCGGTCAACAGTATTTTTATTACTTCTTCCAACGAGATCGGTGCCTTCGAAAGCGGAGTAGCAGCTCGCTTTTTGGGGACGGTACCTGCCGTCGTTTTAGGGGGACTGATGACGCTGTTGGTGGTGGGCATTACCTGGTGGCGCGCCCCGAAATTGCGCAAGCTCAACTTCGACCAAAGCGGTGCCGAGGAAATAGCAGAGCAACCCGCTCCACCGATGCGAGAAGAAGAGACCCCGATAGACGAGTTTTTAGTTAAGAAAAATCCGCCAGTTAATTAGTAGGGTGCCAATACCATAGATGAAAAACCGGGATGCCGCTTTGCTCCATTTGCCCTTTGATTTATTGCCCACGCGGCCACACGTTGTTTTTTTGATCCACATCCGGCACTGTTTTCGTGCCTAAGTGAGCGGTTTTGATGGTCTTACCCGCTGTGCCAGGCACCCGTATTTGCTTTTTGCCATCCTTCCAGATTGCAGCAGTCTCGTGCAGGGTTTCTGTGGTGCCATCTTCATATTCTACAGCCAGGAGGATTGACACAGGCTGTTCACCAAGTCGCTCCACCACCACATCCGGACGGTTGGTTATATCGTTCTGTTTAATTTGCTGAATCGCGAGGTCAGGGTAGGCCCATTCAAAAAACCAGGGCTTCCAGAACCAGTCAAGATTTTCTCCCGAAACACTGTTCCAGGTATTAAAAAAATCGAAGGGCGCGGGATGCTTGCCTTTCCAGCGATCCATATATTCGGTCATAGTGCTATGGAATTTCTCGTAGCCCAGCATATCCAGCAAGGTAAAATAAGCCTGCTGTGGCCGTTGGTAGGAAGCATTGCGATAGGCAGTAGTGAGGTTGCGGGCGCGTACCATCGGCGGCACGTCATTGTCTGTACCAGCGATGGACGAGTAGTCGCGCACCCGGCCTATGGTGTGTTTGCTCAACGAATCGGAGAGCATATAATCGAAAAAAGCCGCCCAGCCCTCATCCATCCAGGCGTAATCCTGCTCATTGATGCCCATCATAAAAGGGAAATAGGTGTGCGATACCTCGTGTACGGTCAGCGTCATCGGGGAGTTGGTACCCTGACTGGCATCATTGCACATCATTGGGTATTCCATGCCGTCATTGCCATTAAAAACCGTCTCGGAAGGATAAGGAAAAGGATAACCAGGTAGCCAGGTACTCATCAGTTGAATACCATCGGCAGCAATGCGCGCCACTGTTTTGTAATCCGTAGAAGCAGTATTATAAACGGCACTAACGAAAGTACGGCGTTTAGTACGATCATCCACGACGACAGAAGTGGCATCCCAATTATAATGATCGCTGGCCGCCAGGGCAAAATCAGGAACATCGGTGGCGGTAAAGTGGAAAACGGTGGGTGCTTTTTTGCGGAAAACCTGACCGGCTTTTAAATCATTTTCCGAAAAAACAGGAACTACTTGTGCGCTGGTATGGGCACTTTTCCAGCGTTCCAACACGGCTGGCAGGAATAGATCGGCGGCATTTTGCCATTCCCCGGTGGCCCACATCTGGAAACCAGCGGGCCAGGTAAAGGTCACGTCGTAATTGCCAAATTCGTGATAGAATTCCTGCAAACCGGAGTACGGAGCCGAAGCCCAACCATTCAAATCGTCATACACCGCGATCTGCGGATACCAGTAAGAGATAAAAAAAGTCGTGGAATCGCACACGCACTCGCGGGACGCATCTTCGCCGGCGGGCAAAATGTAAGACCAGCGTACAGTCAGGGTGGCCGTTGTTTTGGGCAGCAAAGGTGTACTGCCCAGTTGGACATTCATAAAAGTGTTGGCGCGTGGACGGTCTTTCGCTTCCACTTTTTGGCCATTATAGGTAAGGACTTCGATGTTCACGCCGTCGTCCACGTCGGAGGCGATGACATCGCTATAACGCAGCCCGCCTTTTTTATAGAGATCGTGTTGCAACTTGAAGCGAATCTGTTTGAGCGTATCGGGGCTGTTATTGACGTAGGTGATCGTCTCTTCGCCACTCAATCGTCGGGTCTTGGGTTCCAGGCTAGCCTTGATGAGATAGTTGGCGCGGTTTTGCCAATATTTAGGACCGGGCTTCCCATCCCAACTACGCGTACCTGCGGTGTAGGCTTTTTGCAAATTACGCGGAAAAAAGAGCGTGGTTTGGGCAGTCATGGCAGGCAGCATAGCCAGCATCAATCCAAGAGCAAACAGAAATCGGCGCATAAGTCTTTGAAAATGTAGCGGTTAAATGTTCAATGGCGAAGATACGCAGCTAAAAAGGTTGGACAAGATGCTTTCTACAAATAGTGCTGGGGAAAATCCAAGCGGAGAGTTCCGGGAAAGGCATACTTTTTTAGGGATTTTGTGTGATAATGGTCGATCAAAAATTAATTGGAAGACCAAAAAAA
Source organism: Saprospiraceae bacterium (assembly GCA_965249785.1). GTDB lineage: Bacteria > Bacteroidota > Bacteroidia > Chitinophagales > Saprospiraceae > M3007. The sequence goes on from CBDFMU010000043.1 coordinate 91,583, forward strand.
TTAAGAGTAAACACAAATTTAACTTTTAACTTTTAACTTATGGTTATGCGCAAATTTATTTTAATATTACTGCTGGCTGGCCTGCTATTTAGTCAGGCTTGCAACCCGATTTATTATTCACCTAATACGCAAAACGTACCGCTGCTGTCTGGGAGAGGCGACCATAGTGTAGGCGTTTCCGGCAATGACACGCATATTGAAATACAGGCTGCGTATGCTGCCAACGACCACTTTGGGCTGGGTCTGGACGCAGGGTTTGTAAAACAAAAAGATGATGACGAAGGGGATGGCGGCAAAGGGAAATTCGGGGAAGTACAGGCCGGTTATTTCACCAATTTTTCGGAGCATTTCGTCTTCGAAACGTATGCACTGCTGGGATTTGGAAGTGTGGAAAACCATTTTCCTTCCACCTTAGCCTTTAACCCAAACACTGACGGACGCATTGAAAGCAATTTGCTGCGCGTTGGTTTACAGCCTGCCATTGGGTATCGCAGCCGTTTTTTTGAAGCCGCCGTATCTGCGCGACTGGCGAACCTGAATTTTTCTAATGCTCGTGGCAGCCTTATTTTTGACCAGCTCGATCAAGCTGGCTACCTGGAAAATAACAAAAGTATGTGGCTGATAGAGCCTGCCTTGACCCTGCGTGGGGTACGGATTTTCTGAAATTACAAATTCAGCTGGGCCTCAGTGCCAACCTGACCAATACAGATTTTCGGCAGGATAAAGGGCAGCTGACCATAGGATTGGTGTACCGGCCAAGGCGATAAAATCCGGGATTTTTCGAGCATTTAGGAGTACGGCTTGATCTGTTTAAAACGGGTCAAGCCGTCCCATTTTAGGGGATTCTTTTCTATTTCCACGCAACCCATGGCGACTAAAATTCGTGTTGGGCTAAGGTCATACCTGCTTATGCCCGCTGAATGCAAAAAAAATGTAAAGCGATACTACCTGGAACAATATTTTTGCAGCCGCTTATTTTTCACCTAAACATCGTATTTTTGATTACTGACAAACAAAGGATTTTCCCAAACCGATTATTCTTTTTTTGGCTTAAACCGTTCATTTTTAACTTAATACGCTTTCGAATGTTTAAAAAACTATCCCTTGTTTTTGCAGTACTTCTGCTTTTGGCCGGTCAAATCACCGCACAACAACTTCGGGTGTGCAACGCTAATGACGTGTTATTGCGCCAGCTTCAGGCGGACCCTTCCTTGCGCCAGCGCATGGATGCCATTGAAAACCAAACCAGTCAATTCATTCAATCGGGTGCTGCACAAGATCGTGTGGTGATTACTATCCCGGTAGTCGTACACGTCGTCTATAATACGAGCGTACAAAACATCACGGATGCGCAGATCCAGTCGCAAATCACGGTACTCAACACCGACTTCCGCAAAGCCAACAGCGATGTCAGCGGAGTACCTTCGGTCTTTGCAGGCTTGGCTGCTGATGCCGAAATAAATTTCTGCCTGGCCGCTCAAACGCCAGGTGGAGTTGCTACCACCGGCATTGAACGCCGCCAGACGACTACCACGTCGTTTAGCGACAATGACAACGTAAAATTTACCTCCAGCGGCGGTCTGGATGCCTGGGATGCCACCAAATACCTGAATCTCTGGGTTTGTAAATTAGGTGGTGGCATTCTTGGTTACGCACAATTCCCTGGTGGAGCAGCTTCTACCGATGGTGTCGTAATCAATTATACTGCATTTGGCTCGACTGGTACAGCTGCTGCCCCTTATAATAAAGGCCGTACTGCTACCCACGAAGTGGGCCACTGGCTCAATCTATACCACATCTGGGGCGACGATGGCACCGGCTGCACTGGTAGCGACAACTGTGCGGATACACCCAACCAGGCCGACGAAAATTATGGTTGCCCGACTTTCCCATCAGTGAGCTGCTCCAATGGTCCGAATGGCGATATGTTCATGAATTATATGGACTATACCGACGATGCCTGCATGTTTATGTTTACAACGGGCCAAAAAGCCCGGATGCAGGCACTGTTTGCTGCTGGCGGTGCACGGGTTTCGCTTAAAAACTCTCCGGGTTGCAGCGCGCCAAGTGGCGGTGGCACCTGTGGAGTGCCTGCCAGCCTGAATGCAGGCAGTATTACTCAGACGAGCGCCAGCCTCAGCTGGGGTGCCGTGAGTGGGGCTACTTCCTATACGTTGGGCTGGAAACTTTCTAGTGCCAGCACATTCACCACGGTGACTGGCTTGACTTCCGCCTCCTACGCGCTGACTGGCTTAGCCGCTAATACTGCCTATGATTATAAAGTACTGGCCGTTTGTAGCGGTACTTCCAGTGCTTACTCGGCAGTATCATCCTTCACTACACTGGCGAGCGGCGGCGGCACCTGCGCTGATGTGTATGAGCCAAACGGTAGCCGTACTGCTGCGGTCATTATCCCGGTGAACACGACCTTCACTGCACAGATCGCCAGCTCCACGGATAAAGACTGGTACAAATTCGCCAATACCACTACTACGAAAAACATCAAAGTTGATCTGACCACCTTGCCGGGTGACTACGATCTGGTGCTCTATAAAGGCACTACGCAAGTATATCTATCCGATAATGCTGGCACTACCAGTGAGCAGGCTATTTATAATACGACCAGTGCAGCAGCCACCTACTATGCCTACGTATATGGCTACAATGGTGCCTTCAGTAGTACCCAATGCTACACATTACGGGTCAGCCTTAGTTCCAGCACCTGGCGGACGGATGGTAGCACGGACGGCGAAGTGACCGAGATAGAAGTGCCAGCACTGTACCAGGGAGCCGAATTTGGGATGTTCCCGAATCCAGCTACTAGCCAACTTACTGTAGAAGTGCCAATGGAGGCCGAAAATGACGTTCAAGTATCTATCTTCGATCTGTCGGGCCGGGCTGCTATGCAACAACACCGTACACTGGCTAAAGGCGACAACCGGATGCTCTTTAATGTGCAAAACCTTCCCAGCGGCGTATATTTTGTACAGGTCCGCAATGGCGAACAATCCAGCACTCGGAAGCTGATCGTAAACAAATAGTAGTGGAATGATGAACTATATAGTTGATTTAGAAAGGTTTAGTTATTGATCGTGACTACGTTACATTCGATCTTTATTCAAAACCACTTTGCGCTGACTATAAAGTAGGAACGATGACGCGTTTTTAGAAACAACTCATACTGTTAGTTTATAAAAATAAAGGACGGCTTTGCGGGTAATTCCGCGAAGCCGTCCTTGTATGTAGAATTCTATATTCTGTCATCCTTCTTTTCGCCGAATGCTTTTTTTATCGTCCGACCAAAGAAAAGTATCCGGGATAAATATTTTGGCCGTCGGTAGCTCCGTGCACTCACCAGCGGGGGTTTTTACCGTTTTTCGGTCTTTCAATTTCGTGTATATTTTTACCTGCCCCGGTGCGATTGTGTCCATTTTCACGTCATAACGTCCATTTTTGATCAGATAATCCAATATCTCCGGCGAGGCATTAGAGATTTTGATATTAGTTTCCACTAAAATAGAATTACCCGCCCAGCTATGTAATTCATAAATATCGAGAATGTCCAGTTGGGCAGTTTTTACAGAATCTACTTCAAATACCTGGTACATCGTGCGTTCCATTTGGCCTTGCACCAAGGTAGTCAGCAACAGGCCAACGGACAGAAAAAACAATCGGGATGTCATAATTTCAACGTATTGTCAGCCCAAAGCAGGGCGAGTGAGAAATATATACTTGATAAAAAGACGAAACGGAAGGGTAGAAGTCACTCCCTTACAACCGATGGTCGCTACCAACAACGTTGGTTTGGTAGCCGTAGTTTATAGAAATACCCTGTACTGAGGGAGTCATTTTAGACAGGCAGAAAAAAGAAATCCCGAACTTTCCTGCAAGAAAAGTTCGGGACATAGGCACCATGACTCTGTAATGGCTACTCCTTTTTCGCGTCAGCCAGCACTTCGGTATTGTGTATTTCAACTTTCAGCTCCTTGGGTGCATACACCACAAAAGAAAGCGTCTCCCGAATAGTTTCGCCCTTCACGCGCACTTGTTTGGCCATATTCGGCGCACTGATTAGAAATTGCGTGGGGGTAGAGGTAGAAACCAGATTGTAACGGCCCACCGTGGCCAATTCATTGAGCATAGCATTGTTGCCAGAAGGCAAGCTTACGCTAATTTCAATACGGACGGTGGGATTATCCCAAACTTTCACGTCTATCGTGCCAGGGAGGTCAAGCGTAATGGTGCTCTGTCCGTCGGTATTAAAGCTTTTATTGAAAGTCTTGGCCGCAGTTTGGGCAGAAAGGGGTGCTGCGGCAGCCAACAATGCTATCAGAAAAGTGGAACGTGTGTTCATAACAAACCTCCTATTTTTAAATTTATGGTTCAAAGTAAAGTTTTTTTGTTGGGAAAAGCAAGGGTTTAATAGAATTTTATTTTTAATCATACAAACGTATCAGATAGCGAGAAGGTTGGGTCGCAGTATGAAATTTTAAATTGCCAGAGAAATTGTTTACTCCAAGGCATTGCCCTTTGCCGTACCTTCGTCGCCAAACAACTTTTTTACTTACAACGATGAAAAACTGGTTTCTACTGCTCATTATGCTGAGTTTTGCCTGGGCTGGATGCCAACCTGCCCACCGTATTTCCAATCATGACGAAACAATTAAAGAAAGTCTCGTCGCCGGAAATGCTGCCTTGCAAAGTGGCCCCATGCTGGGCTATGTAGATATGTTTGAGGTGTTGCTGTGGGTGCAAACCAAAGGGCCAGCCACCGCTAAAATTGTCTATTGGGACGTAGAAAAGCCTGCCGAATTATATAGCACTTCTTCCCTGCGCACGACTGGCGAAAATGGCTACACCGCCAAACTTATTGCCGATAAAGTTCAGCCTGGTAAGAACTACGCTTACCGGGTGGAACTCAATGGCGGCGCAGTGACGCTGCCCTATCCAACGACTTTCAAAACCCAGCCGCTCTGGCAGTACCGCACTGATCCCCCCGCTTTTTCGGTGGCTACGGGCAGCTGTGCCTACATCAACGAGGCAGCGTATGACCGTCCCGGAAAGCCTTATGGGGGTGAGTACCAGATATTTACGAGCATTTACCAGCAAAAACCCGACCTGATGCTGTGGCTGGGCGACAACCTGTATTACCGCGAGCCGGATTGGAATACGCGCACGGGTATGCTGTACCGCTACACGCATACCCGCTCGCTCCCGGAACTTCAGCCGCTGTTGGCCGCTGCCCCGCAGTACGCCATTTGGGACGACCACGATTTCGGGCCAAACGATTCGGATGGCACCTGGATACACAAGGATGAAAGCTGGGAAGTGTTCCGCAGTTTTTGGGGCAACCCAACGTTTGGTGTAAATGGTCAGAAAGGGTGTACCACGCGTTTTCAGTATGCCGACGTAGATTTTTTTCTGTTGGATAATCGTTATTTTCGCTCTCCAGACAAGTGCGTCAGTTGCCCCAACCGCACGCTGCTGGGAAAAGAGCAACTGGAGTGGTTTTTGGCATCGCTGGCTTCCAGTACGGCACCCTTCAAACTCGTAGCCATCGGTGGACAAGTGGTAACGACCAACGATGACGACGAAACTTGCTTTCACTATTTCCCAGCGGAACGCGATACTATCCTCGCCCGCATCGAACGAGAAAATATTAAAGGGGTGATTTTTCTCACTGGCGACCGCCACTTTACCGAGCTGAGTGCTATGAAAAACAAAGTCGGCAATTGGGTGTACGACCTCACCACTTCGCCTTTTACGTCCGGGCCTTTCGCAGGCGCGGCCATGAAGGAAGCTAACGACCTTCGGGTGCCTGGCACGGTGGTCGAAGGTCACAATTTTTCGATGCTGCGTTTTAGCGGCCCGCGCAAAGATCGCCAAATGGAGATTGCTGTGTATGATGCCGATGGCAAAGCCCTCTGGAACAAGACTATCGGCAGCAATGGAGAATTTAAATAAGTAAATTGCAAAAGGTAAATTGGCAATGAGAATCAACACATTACGCAAAATTTACCCAAACTAATTGCATTGGAAATTAAATTTCTTGAAGATAGGATTATTTGATTAAATGCTTGATAATCAGGTAATTGACCGAATACTCAAACTTTCAAAAGACTTAGTCGACAATGTATTTATAGCCAACGCAATGTGGTTTTGAACGAAAGTGAAATGCAAAGTGCTGATAATCAAATTATCTCAACAGCCTCAACATTCTCAACATCTCAACGCCTACTATAGCATCATACTTCATCATTCACACTTCATCGTTCATCATTTAAAAATGGCTTCTCCTTTTAATCCAGTCGGCGTGTTAGGTGCGGGTAGTTTTGGCACTGCCATTGCCAATTTGCTGGCCTACAATACTGATGTACTACTGTTTAGCCGGAAGCCGGAACTGGTAGAAAGTATCAACCGGACGCATATCCATCTCGATGCAGCTATTTCGCCCCGTGTGACCGCCACCAGCGATCTGGAGGAGTTAGCGCGGCACTGCACTCTGCTGATGCCCATCGTGCCATCCAATAGTTTTCGGAGCATGATCCGGGCGTTAGCACCACACCTGCGGCCACATCATTTAATTATTCACGGTACTAAGGGGCTGGATTTGAAGGACTTAGAGGAAGATGAGCTGGAGAGGCCAGGTATTCAGCTTTCCCGCGCCAACGTGCGTACCATGAGCGAAGTAGTACGCGAAGAAAGCAGCGTGGTACGGGTTGGGTGTTTGTCAGGCCCAAATTTATCTGCCGAAATAATGGCTGGCCAACCTGCGGCGACCTTGGTAGGCAGCCGCTTCCGCGAGGTAATCCAGGCGGGCCAACTGGCGTTGAACAGTCAAAAATTCCATGTATTCGGCTCTTACGACATCCTGGGAGCGGAATTAGCCGGGGCATTGAAAAACATCGTGGCTTTGGGTTCAGGCGTACTGGGTGGACTCGGTTTGGGGCGGAATATTCAGGGCTTGCTCATTGCGCGTGGCATGGCTGAAATGGTATATTTTGGCAAATCGCTGGGGGCAGCCAGCCATGCGTTTATTGGCGTAGCCGGCATTGGTGATTTGGTAGCCACCGCGACGAGTCCTAATAGTCGAAACTACAGTTTCGGGGTGCGACTGGCCAAAGGAGAAACGACTCAACAAATTCGCAATTCCATGCCCGAGCTGGCCGAAGGGGTACGCACCCTGCGGATCGCGCACCAATTGGCCCAGCATTATAAATTGCACGTCCCGATTACGGATATGCTCTATGCGGTGGTTTTTGAGGATTTCCCCATTGAAAAAGCCCTCGAATACTTGATGACTTATCCTTATGCGATTGACGTTGACTTTCTGTAGGCCAGCATATCTTATTAGTGGATTATGCGCTGGAAATTGTCAAAAAACGGTGTATATTGTCCACCTTAGTACACTGCAATCGAGGTTCCTTGAGGATGTAAGTATTTGAAGATTCGATTAAAACACTTGATAATCAAGTAATTGATCGAATACTCTAATCTTCCAATACTCAAAACGACTTAGATTACAATATACTTAGCCTTACTTGTCTCGCATCTTTGATCGGGATTGACCACCTTCCTCTTATGCGCTTTTTCTGCATTTGTATCGCTTTGTGCTTTCTCCTTCCGCTATCGGCGCAGCAGCCAACCAGCCGCCGGAAGCACGTTATGAGCCGCGCATTCATGGAGTTCAAGGGAGAAAATTGTTTCCAAATTACGCAACAAGAGGCCGATCAAGCCTTCCGTGAACGCAGCTGGGATGATGCCGCCGCTCTGTATAGGGCCGCTAAAAGCTGCGCCGATGCCGACCAGGCGGGTCGTCGCGACATGAGTCTCCGCATCCGTGCCTGCCGCAATGCTGCCGAACAGGAACTACTCGATAAAGAAGTGGCCGCTCGTCGTCAGGCGCGTCAGGCTATTGCCTCCAATCGCGCCGACGATGCCCAGGACCTGTTGAAAAATTTCGACCGTGGTCTTGCTTATCGGCTTGCTGACTTTGCTAATCAATACATTGCGCCGCCTGGTGAACCCAACGCCGACTGTCTACAGGCCACTTTCGATGCCTGGTATTACATCCCGCAGAAACAGACCAATCTGCAAGCAGGTTACGATTCGCTGCGGGTGCCATTTTGTTATCAACTGCCACAGGAAGGCAGTGCCGTCAAGTTACTGCAGTTTGTTGGTCAGGGGCTTACGGGCAAGCTTTACCAATTGATTCCCGCCGAACACCTTTTTCACACTTGGGATGCCCTTACTCTTCGTCCAGACCAGTCTGTAGTGGTAGATACAGCTTTCCATCAGTTTCAGGTAACACCCGATGGACGCACGATTGCTTTTTATGGCCCAACGGTTTTTGCCTTTTGGCAAAATGGCCGGGAAGTTTTTCGGCAAAAAGTAGGCAGACGCAGTGCCTTTGCTTTTTCTCCCAATAGCGAAGCATTTTACTACTATGATACCGAGGAAAAAAAGGTGATGCAGCTGGATATGCGGCTCAAATACGTCTCCCAGCAGCGCAAGAATAACACTTCCAATGTATTGAAACCACCCGTGCCAATGCCCTATGCCTCCGGCCTGGCCAATGAGCCTTTGTCGCTGGCGGTGCGGGAAAATCAACTTTGGCTTGGCTACCAGGATAGTGTAGTGATTTGCCAAAAAAAAGGCGATGGCAAGCCGTGGCAACGGGTGCGCGTGGTAAACTTTGCTGGAATGACCAACCAGACCACTGGTTTTGTGCCGGAAGTGCTGCTTTTCCCCGAACGGGAATCCGTGTTGATTACGACTAAACAATGGGCTGATTTTTATCAACTACCCATTGCGCCGGGACGGTACGATTCTTTGGCAGCACACAGCAATTTTCCTTATGGATTGATCGGTATTGCTGCTGATGCCAGTTTAGTGGCCGAAACCCTGCCGAGCGACGATGGACGTGGTAGTAAGTTGTACCTGATAGACCCCAGCTCCCGAAGTTTCTCTTATGGGGCGTTTACTCAGCCAGAGGATTATTTTGATGATTTACAAGGGGCATTTTCGCCTGATGGCCGATGGTTTGCGGCCGCCAATACGGCAGGTGTGGTGAAATTGTGGGCTTTGGCCGACCGCCAAAGTGAACCTATTATTGCTTATGGTGGTCCGACGGCATCGGTCAAGCTTAGTCCGAACGGACAACGAACATTCATCGAGGCAGAAGAGAAGATCGAATCGTATTCCGTGGCAACGCGTCAGCTGGAGTGGATGCTCCACACTCCACAAAAAAACCCCAATACACTGGTGGTTGCCGATCAATGGTTGGCTTATTCTACTACCAGCGATTCGCTGGTGATCGTCAGTCCCGACCAGCACAAAAGGCTGGCTTTTCCGCTCATTGGCTACGATCCAGATAGCCGGATTACCACGGCGTTCGACCCCGCCGGAGAATATGTAGCTTACGCCCCTACGCCCGATTCGGTGGTGGTGCGTCGCCTTTCCGACGGCACAATACAAGCCAGACGTGCCTTTTCCGCTGCTATCAAGTCGTTGACTTTTTTGCCAGACAAAAATACCTTGGTCGTAGTGGTAGAAAACAGCAATGGGTACGCCAGTTGGCAGCAAAATGTGGTCAAAATCTGGGATTTTACAACCTTTACCACCACTTTACCTACCGTACGATTGCATGATTATGCCATCGAAATGGTTGCTGTATCACCCCTGGGCGACCGCATTGCCTTTTCAGACTATCAGACTGTACGAATATTTGATCTGGACAGGTTGACCGACGAACGGGCCAGCGTTCGTACGCTTGGTCATAAATTCATCAATTCCCTGGCCTTTCAACCGGATGGTCAGGCACTTGCGGCGGGCTACGAGGATGGCAGGATCATTTTTTGGGATGCACAAAATGGGCAGGCTACTTTTGAATTTAAAAATGTGGGTGAAACAGCATCGGATGGAATCGTGGAATTGACCTTTGCCCAGACTGGCAACCTGTTGCGTTACCTCAATGCTACCAACCAGCTTTTTGAAAGGCAATTAGATCCAGACACTATTCGGGCAACCGCACAAACGGCGTATAAGCAACTGGCTGCTTTCAGTCCAGAACAAATATTGCAGTACGATCTGGAACCAACGCTGAGCTACGACCACAATTTTGAGGCATTGGCCAGTTCGGGCGACGGGCCACTGATCCGCTCCTTTTTTGATTTTTATCAAGAGCAGGCCCTGGCCAGCAACAACATCGAACAGGTAGGCACCTATTGCCAACGCGCCTTTGAACTCTATAAACGACTCGACCAGGATTTCCAGACCATGCAGCGCGGTACCATGCTCGCCCTGTATGAGGATTATAGCTGGAAATGGCTGCTGCGTAATAATACTACTAAATCGGCACAATTAGTCGCCGAGATGAACCGATCCTTTGGCAATTCGGTAGAATCTATGCGCGCTGGAGCATTTACCGCGTTGCTCAACAACGATCTGCTCGCGGCTACCCGACTTTTCGTCGCCTGGTTGGCGCAGATAGATGACGAATCCATGATGGACAATCGGTCGGTCGGTCTGACGATAGTACCCACTAAAATTCGTCAGTTGCTCGACTATGACCTGCTCACTCCGGGGCAGCTCGGCTACCTGTGTGCGTTGTTCGGGGAACTAACCGATGTGGACAAACGAATGTGCGAAACAGGCACCCCGGATGTAAATATCCCGTTTGATCCCGAATCCGAGCTGCGCTGGAATATTCTGCTGAATGTGTCGCGCGCCAAGCGCACGGCCAACCATGCGCAAGGCATTCAATATCTGGAATCTGCGCTGGCTCATGCGCAGACCTTGCTGCGCCGCGCGCCCAAAAGCCGCCAGGAAGTGGAAAACATCAAACTGGCTTTGGCTAATCGGTATCTCGAATGGGGCAATTTTGAACAAAATACGCCTCGCGCCGCCGAGTTATACCGGCTTGCCAGTGAAACACTAGCGACGAAAACGGGATTCACCGAGGAGACGCGGGAAGGGAAACGACAGCATCTGCTGGCCGAAAGTTACCTGGCCTTGGGCGATTATCTGCTGGCAACCAACCACACGGAAGAAGCCCTGAACACGTATACGATTGGTATTAAAACAGGGGACTCCGCGCTGGCCAATCCAGACTACGAAGCATCTCTGCCAGAAGTAGCTGGTACCTTGTATGTGCGACGGGCTACTGCTGCGCTGCTGTTGGGCAAGACCGACGACGCTCGTACTGATTTTGAAATGGCGACGGAAAAATTGACCAGCGGATTAAATCCTTTTTATTTCGGTCCGCCCACCTTACTGGAAGGTCGGGAAACGGAGGCTTTGGCACAGTACGAAGGCGTTCTTGATGAAATTTCGTTGGCTACGGCCCGCTTTGATCTGGAGCGATTGGCAGAAAATTTGCCTGCGCAACGAACACTAATACAGCAGTTTATCCCAAAAGTACAACAGGCCGTGCTGGCTAAATACCGCACGATAGACACCCTGTATGTGAACTATCTGTTAGCGAATCTGCGCCGTCAGCATTTCAGCGCATTGGGCCAATGGTCAGCCGCTCTTGCCGAAAGTGAGCGTGCGCTGCGCTATGCCGAACGGGCTTTAAATGCCGACGACAAAGCCTACAATTGGCAGGAACGCTGGCTGGATGCCTTGCTGGATGAATCCTACCATTTACTTTTGGCAAGCGCAAAAGATAAGGAGACACTCTCGCGCGCCATCCGCTATGCCGAGCAAGCCGAAAAATATATTCGGGAAGTATTTACGTATTATCCGAATGCTGCCTATGTAAAAACCAACCACGCTCATGCCTTGCTGCTGCGCGATGCACCCGGCGATCGGGCGCAAGCCATTGCATTGTACCACGAGTTTCTGGCCAGTGAGCTTGAGAACAATGATTCCTGGCAGGTGCTTTATAAAGATTTCCGCGACCTGCATGCCGCTGGCGTACAATGGCCTCAATTGCGAGAGTTAATTGCGGAAATAAAACCTGCCAACATAGAACTCTCCGCTGACGATTGGCGCGAAATAGGAGTGGTTCAATAATAATGGCGGCGATCCGTTATAGATTTAAAAATACCAATTCATTGACTGTCAAATATTTGCCTTTTAATTTCCTCATTAAAAACCGGAATTTTATTCCATTCTATTCCCTTATCGTCTGTTGCCTGTTGCCTTTTTCTTTTCTCTTATCTTTGCCGCTTATCTCTACCTTATATGACTGCTCCTGAGCAACTACTACACGAAACCGAAGTTTACATAACTGATTTTTTTGCTCGCTACATCTCGCCGGAATATGTTTTTCACGATCTCGATCATACGGTGCAGACGGTGGCCGCAGCGCGCATCATTGCCGAAGGGTTTCATTTGGACGAACGCAGCATACTGTTGCTGGAGTTAGCGACCTGGTTTCACGACACAGGCTATTCTGAAGGCCCGCAAGACCACGAGGAGCGTAGCGTGCAGAACGCGAAAGATTTTTTGCAAAACAAAATCAGCGAATCGGAATTGGTCACCGTTATCGCTTGTATCCGTTCTACGAAAGTACCGCAACAACCGCAAAACCGGCTGGAAGAGATCATTGGTGATGCCGATTTGAGCCATTTGGGGATGAAAAGTTATTGGGATCGCACCGGCAAATTGCGCCAGGAATTTATTTTGGCCCGTAAAACCGTGATGAGCGAACAGGATTGGGTGGATTTTGAACTCAATTTTTTGTTAGCGCATGAATATCACACGACTGTAGCCCAGAAATATTTTGGTAAACGAAAAGGCAAGCATATCCAGAAATTAGTGAAGCAAAAACATCGGCTCAGTCCTGAGAAGTCCCCTACTTTGGACGAAATGGCCTTGCTGCGCGAGAAAGATAAGAAAAAAGGAGGCAAGAAGGATTTGGATAAAATACTGAAAGAAAGCGAGAATGAACTAAATAATGCCCGCATGGGTCGCGGCGTGGAGACCATGTACCGAACCACTTATCGCACCCATACCAACCTCAGTTCGATGGCCGATAGCAAAGCCAACCTCATGCTTTCGGTGAATGCGATCGTGATTTCTATTCTTATTGCCAACTTACTGCCCAAACTGGGGGACAACAGTAAACTCATCATACCGAGCATTTTACTCACGCTGACCTGTCTGGGTTCTATGGTGTTTGCTACCCTCAGTACCCGGCCCAAAGTGACTGAAGGCAAAGTGACCAAAGAAGACATCAAACAACGCAAAGCCAATCTGTTATTCTTCGGAAATTTTTATAATATGACGCTGGATGACTTCCAATGGGGCGTGAATGAAATGTTGAAAGATTCGGATTTTTTATACAGTACGATGAGCCGCGACCTTTATTTTCTCGGTATTGTACTGGCCAAAAAATATCAATACCTGAGTATCTGTTATAACCTGTTCATGTTTGGGCTGATCACTTCCGTGCTGGCCTTTGGCATCGCCTTCGCCCTGTAAAACACCGCAAAGCAAGTGTCCGCTCTCGTTATTATACCTACCTACAACGAACGGGAAAATATCGCCGCCATCGTGCGGGCGGTGTTTGGCCTCGCCGAGTCGTTTCATATCCTCATTGTGGACGACGGGTCGCCTGATGGCACCGCCCAGATCATTCGGGAACTGCAAACCGGGGAGTACGCCGGGCGTTTGCACCTGCATGAGCGCAAAGGCAAACTCGGACTGGGTACGGCCTATATTGCCGGATTCCGCTGGGGCCTGGAGCGTGGCTATGCGTACCTGATCGAAATGGATGCCGACTTTTCGCATAACCCCAATGACCTGCCACGGCTGCTGGCGGAGTGCCGCGATCAGGAGGCCGATGTGGCGGTTGGGTCGCGCTACTGCAAAGGTGGGCAAGTCGAAAACTGGCCCTGGGAACGTCATTTTTATTCCCGTGGGGGCTCTATTTACACACGTCTGATGACCTGGATGCCGGTCTCTGATCCTACGGCTGGCTTTGTTTGCTGGCGACGCAAAGTGCTGGAAACCATTGACTTGGACAAAATTCATTTCGTGGGTTATGCTTTCCAGATTGAAATGAAATTCGCCGCCTGGGAACTTGGTTTCAAAATTCACGAGGTACCCATCACTTTTAAAGACCGCGTGCTGGGTGTTTCCAAAATGTCCTTGAAAATCGTACGGGAAGGGATTTTTGGTGTCATGCAAATGCGCTGGTGGGGGTTCTTTGACTCTTATGCTAAACAGCAAACGGTGCCAGGGTAAGTAGTTGTTAGTGGACTGTAATATAAGTTGTTTTGAGTATTTGAAGATTTGAGTATTCGATCAAGTACCTGATTATCAAGTATTTTACTCAAATCTTCCAATACTCGTATCCTCAAGGAGTTTAATTTGATGCTTAGAGATAATCTGCGTTTGTCCTCCTGACTGGAAATGATTTGTCTCAACATTCTCAACTCTCTCAACATTCTCCACAATTTTATACAAACCTCAACGGCTCAAAACGTTCGCCCAATATTGCCTTTGAGTCAGCCATCAACCATTTGTCCAACAGCGTAGCATACACCTGCCGGAAATCCACCTGGAATTGCAAATCGCCGTCATTCAGGTTTTGCAGGTCGGGCAGTGCATTCAACAGGCCTTTTTGTTTCAATGCCCCTCCCAGGAACAGCATATTATTCGCTGTACCATGATCGGTGCCGCCGCTGGCATTTTGGCTTACTCGCCGCCCGAATTCGGAGAAAGTGGCTACCAACACATCGTTCCATTTCCCATTTGCTTTCAGATCGTCGGCGAAGGCTGCCAACGCATCATTCATTTCCTGAAATAATCGTTTTTGCTGCCCATCCTGATTGACGTGGGTATCAAAACTGCCCAGCGAAACGTAGTACACCGAGGTATCTGTATCGGCCAAAATCAGCGAAGCGATAGTTTTCAGGTGTTTGCCCAAGCCCGTCGCTGGGTAGGTCGCAGTAGTCGCTTTGGCCCGGCTTTGGTCATATAAGTAGTCTGCCGAAGATAGCGTTTCAGACATAGTTTTGTACAAATAGCCTACAGGTGTATCATCATGAGCCGTGTGTTGCGATTTGTCCAAATCACTAAAATATGGGCTACGGGCGGACTCCAGCAGACGTTTAGCATCCTGCATGGCCAATCCCTTATTATGTTCGCCTTTCAAAGCGAGCCCAAGCGTATCATCTAGTTCGAGCGCGGCCGTCGGGCGAGCGCAGCCATTGCACTGGGCATCCAGATAACGGCCCAGCCAGCCAGTTTGCCAGTAGGCATCGGCTGGGCTGGCGGATTGCCAGATGTCCATACTGCGAAAGTGGGAGCGGTCGGGATTGGGGTAGCCTACACTATTGAGAATGGCCATTTCCCCTTGGTCATACAGGTTTTTCAAACCCGTCAAAGTCGGGTGCAGGCCTGCTTCGTCGGTGAGTGACAAGGCATTCTCCAACTTGATGCCCAAGCGAGGACGTTCTCTGAAATAAATATCGTTGCGTACCGGAATGACCATATTCAGGCCATCGTTGCCGCCGCTGAGCTGCAGCACGACCAGTTTTTTGCCCGACGGTGCAATGATACCTGGCCGTTGGAAAGCTGTCAGGAATTGCGGCATCCACAGGGCAGCAGTTGCCAGCGCGCCGGTTTTTAGGAAATCTCTTCTCTTTATGAGCATATTCTTGTTGCGACTGATTAGCAAGTCTTGCATTGGACTTGCCGACAGCGCAAACGATTAAAAAGAAGAGAGATTTTATTATTTATACTGGCGATAAGGGCAGCGGCTGAACTTTATCTTTTTAATAACTTTTGATGCCCGTCACATAATACATATCCATCATGCCCTTGTTTTTGGCGGCAATCTTACCACGATTATGCCAGTCAAATTCATATTTGGCTAGCAGGTATGCAGCTTCACTAACGTTCACTTTGCCAGGGTCGCAGGTTTCTTCCATACGCGCGGCGATATTCACGGTGTCGCCCCAAATATCGTAGGCAAACTTTTTGGCACCCACCACTCCAGCTACCACCGGCCCGACGTGAATGCCCACGCGGGCTTCAAAGAAAGGCATGGCGCGGCTCATTCGCTCGGCTTTCATGGCCTGCATAAAATCCTGGATTTCCAGTGCCGCTTTCACCATATCTGACGGGCTGGCATTCAGGTCGGAGAGGCCGCTGGCGCACATATAAGCGTCACCAATGGTTTTGATTTTCTCCACTCGATAGTGGCTGATGATCTGGTCGAAATTAGAGAAGCAATAATCCAGCTCTTCCACCAATAGCTCCGGGCTAAGTTTTTCGGCGAGGCTGGTAAAGCCTTTGAAATCCACAAACATTACCGTCGCCTGTTCGTACTTGCGTGCCGCTACCTTATTGCGCGATTTCAGTTCTTGCGCGATGGCGGAGGGTAATATGTTGAGTAGCAGGCTGTCGCTACGTTTTTGCTCTGCTTCGATAAGGATATTTTTTTGCGAAAGATCATCGGCAGAACGGCGTTTGGCGCGGTAGCGGAAGTAAAATAGCACCGCTAGAATCAGTACAAAACCTGCCAGCAGGCCCAAAATATTGCGCAGGTAATCGCTTTGCTTTTGCGCCAGCTCAGCGACGGCTGTAAGACGTTTTTGGGCCTGATAATCACGTTCAAGGCCTACCCGCACGATCGAGTCGGCCATTTGATCCCTGGTCAAATAGTCCAGCCTCCGGGAAGTGGTGCGTACCATCGAGTCGGAGTACGATTTCTGCTGCGCGATCTGGCTGATGGCGACTTCTTTCTGATTGAGTTCCTGTTGGGTCTTGCTCTGTACGTCTTTGAGCTGCTCCTGATAACTACTTTCCAATACCTGCGTCTGGCCGGTAGCCGCCGCTATCTGCTCCCGTAGTTTGCGATTATCGGCTTCAGCTGCCGCGAGACGATTTTCGAGGCGACGCTGGGCATCACCGCCGTCGCGCGTGCCACCACCACTGGTTTTCAAGTAATTGACCGTCTCGCGACTCCATTTAAGGGCCTCTTTCAGGTCATTTTGTTTCAAAGCAATGTCCTGTAGTTTCTCCGTAGAATTGAGGGCTACGTCGCGGAGACCATAGTTGCGGGCAGCATTCCAGGCCTGACTGAACCAGCTGGCCGATTCGCGGTAGTTACGGCGCAAATATTCGGCATTGGCAGTCATGTAGGCAGCATCCGCTTCTTTGCGTTTGTCGCCAATTTCGACCGCCATTTGATTGGCGCGTTGCGCAAAATCGGAAGCTTTGGTATAGTTGCTACTGGCCATAGCTTTTTCAGCAACCTGGTAGGCCAACGTCATTTTATCTTGCTTGGAGGCCGCGCGATTGAACCGACCTTCCAGTTCGGAAAGGGACTGCCCAACGGCGGTATGCGCCATACAAAGGAGCAGCGACAGGCAAAAAACGGGAAAATATCTCATAAGTAAATAGCGGGTAATCAGTGGGATCGCCCGGTAGAGTACCGTTTTTGAACCGGTGTGGACTACAACGAGGCGTTTCAAAACTTGTTTTTTAGAAACGAAGGACAACCACCATCGGCAAATGTCGAAGTTTCCTATCGAAAAAGGAGGGAATGAATGGCAATTTCAAAAAGGCTTGTTTTTTCGCACTTTAGACGGTCGTAATTTGCCTGTCTGAATATTGGATTTGAAGACTATTAATATTTATAAGATATTTATAGTCAATCATTTAAAATTAAATTGGCAGCGTTGGTTACTCCTCTCTGCTGTGTAACGTCTAATAGTCAAATGTGCCACCTCCCGCCAAAGTCTGATACTTTTACGATGCCTAACTGCACCACCGCATGAAGATAACACCCTTCCGCGCGCTCTACGCCAATTTTCACCACATTCCGTCGCCCGATGATTTTTGCGAGTCCGCCAAATTTCAGTTCAATAAGTATGTCGAGGCCGATGCAATGGAACAATTTCCGCAGGCGGCATTTTATATTTATCAAATAGAGACGCGTCAGCACCGTCGCCACATTGGGTTGATTGCTTTGGATGCAATGGAAGACTTTCTGGCTGGTCGGGTGAAAATGCACGAAAAGACTCTGCGGGAGAAGGAAGAACAACAGATGGAACTTTTTCTACGCTGGAATGCAGTCCTCAAACCCGTGCTGCTCACCCATGCTCCTGTGCCCGTGCTCGATGCCTGGCTACAGACTTTTGCCGACCATCACAAACCGTTTTTAAGCACTCGTTTTGCCAAAAGCGGCCAATTGCATCGCGTATGGGCCGTTCCTGACGATGCGGATATTATCCATCTCCAGCACTTGTTTGCCGAACACGTGCCGAGTGTGTACATTGCCGACGGACATCACCGCACTACAACGATGGCTCTGCTGCAAGAACGACATGATCCATCGCTTAGCGGCTACGATTTCGATCATTTATTCTGCGCTTTTTTCTCCACTGATCAATTGGATATTCTGGATTACAACCGGGTGGTAGAAGCCCCCGCTGAGTTGAGTCCGGTGCATTTGATGGTGCAATTGTCCAAACTATTCGACCTTGAACGCCTGGCAGAACCGCAAAAACCGACCCAAAAATACGACATTACCTTGTTGCTTCGTAAAGAATGGTATTGCCTGCGCTGGCGAAAAGAGGTACTGGAACGTGCATCGGAGCAGAGTGTCATCCTCGATGCCAGTTTGCTCAATGAACTCGTGTTGCGTGATTTGCTGGGTATCACCGATGTGCGCACGGACCAGCGTATTACTTATATTGACGGCAGCAAGGGGCTTAAAGGCATCCAAAAGGCGGTTAAAAATGGTACTAATCAACTTGGTTTTCTGCTCCATCCAGTTTCTTTTGATGACCTCCGGCAACTCGCAGATGCCGGGGAAAGCCTGCCGCCCAAAAGCACTTATTTTGAGCCGAGGCTCCCGAGTGCAGTGGTGGTGCAGTTGCTGAAAGAAGTGGAGATTGTTGAGAAGAATAGTTGAGTACATTGAGATAATATATTGGCAAATAATTGATATGCAGCGTATTGCTCACATTTTATTGCATTGACCACATTAATTTTCATCCATGCTGATCAAAGCTTCCGGTATTAATAATCTTACCGATGCCCGTTATTTTGCCGCCAAAGATGTGCAGTTTTTGGGTTTTAACCTCGAAGCTGGTACGCCTGGTTACCTGGATCCAATGTATATGCGCGCCATTCGTGAGTGGGTGGAAGGGCCACTGATTGTCGGGGAATTTTCGCAGGCACCGATGGCGGAAATACGCGAAGCTGCGGCTTTTTTCCAGCTGGATGCAGTGCAGGTAACTACCAGTTATTTTTCAGGATTGTCTACATTGGAAGGGTTGACGGTTTTGCTGGCCGTGGAAGCCGAGCAAGCGACGGATGCGCTGGAAGAATTATTTAGTCGGGCGGCACCCTATGTCGCGCATTTTGTGGTGCATTTTTCTGTAAAAAATGACATACTAACCAGTCTCGCCGATCAAAAAGAACTTTGGCAAAACCTCTGTGCGCAATACTCCATCCTGCTACATTGGGATGGTGCCTTAACGGAATTCACGGCCCTGATTAATGCGCTGGCACCCGCTGGACTAAGCCTTGCTGGAGGCGGAGAAGAGGAAGTAGGCGTAAAATCTTTTGAGGAAATAGAGGAACTATTCGATTGGCTGGAAGAGCAGGAGTAATGACCGCTCCGAGATGCCACCGGCTTCTTGCGTTGCCGATGACACCTCATAAACGTCCAATTCTTAATTATTGAGATTCAACGTTTTACCCTGATAGAAATCCAGGATTTTCAGGTTGAATACATACGTGTATTTGGCCAAAATCAGGTCATTCTCGGAAATATCGAGGTTGATTTTGGAAGTCGTTAATTCAAAAGTATTCACGGCACCGAGGCTAAGGCGTTTGCCCATATTTTGAAAAGCCGTATTGGTCGCGTCATAGGTTTTTTGAGCGGCATCTAGTTGCTGACGCGACGCGTAGGTGTTGGCAATAGCCGTCTGAACGTCGTTTTTCAACTGCTGACGCGCTTGGGTACTCTGCATTTGCGCCGTGAGGACGTTCAACCGCGCCCGTTCCACACTCAGGCGAGTACGCCCATTTTGATAAATAGGCACCCGAATACTTACGCCCACACCTTGCCCAAAATTTTGATCTAACTGGTCGAAATAAGGTACTTTATTAACGGTGTAAGGACGTTGAGCGGTGGAGATTTCTACGGGTTGTCCATCAATAAAAATCGTCTGCGGTTCTCCCGGAACCGGATCACCATAAGGTGTAATCGTCACAAATTGGGAAGAGTAATTACTGCTGAGATTGGCAAACGCCGAAATGGATGGATAGTAAGCCGAACGCGCAATACTGATTCCTTCTTCAGCACTTTTGATTCGAAAATCTGCCGCCTGAATAATGGGTTGAGTAGTAGTCGCCACATTATACAAGTCAGTGCCAGCCGACGCGGCAGGGAGGGTTACTTCCGCCGGAATAGTAATAGTAGGCTGCTCGATGCGCAGGTCGAAATCCGGGTCCAGTTGCATCAGTTGTTTAAGGCTTAAATAACCCAGATCGTAGTTGTTTTGGGCGGTAATAACGCTCTGTTCATCGCGGGCAATCTGGGCGATGTAATTGTATTTTTCAGCCGCCGGGGTGGTGCCGGCATCAATCAGCTTTTGGGTAAGATTCAGTTGCTCCTGACTTTGCACCACGCGGCGTTGCGCGCTTTTCAGTTGTTCATTGGCCAGCAAAATATTCAAATAGGCGCGCGCCACTTGCAAAGCCAGATTGTTGGTCGTTTGGGCAGCATCGGCCGTGGCGGCTTGGACATCCCAGCCAGCCTGCTTCACAGCATGGTGGATTTGCCCCCCATTGAACAAAGAAATCCCCGCATTGAGACCAACACTGTTGTAGCCAGTAGAAGTAGTACTGAACTGGTTGGTCGTCGGGTCAATAGTGCGGCCAAACTGCTTGCCTAAATCTGCGCTCGCGCTTACATTGGGCAAACGCGAGGCTTTGGCCTGTTGCTGGGCCAGCAAGGAAATTTTTACACTCGCTTCGGCTTGTTGCACCGTAATGTTGTTTTCCTGCGCATAGCGGATGCAGCGTTCGAGCGACCAGGTATCCTGTGCATAGGCGGTGGTGGCCAGTAGCAGCCAAACCAAAAGAGTGTTTACAATGTACTTCATAAAATTTGGACGATAAGCGGTTCAAGCCTTTTTTGCTGGACAAGTGTACAATGAGTGTCCCTGTTTGGCGCTACAAATTCTATAAATGTCGGCTTTCAGCGGATGAATAGGACGAAATGCCCGAAACTTGGCAGGTTATTTGTTTAGATTTGGTTAAATAAAGCAACTGGGTTGACGGTTGCGGATATAGCCTTACCTTTGAGCGGTCGAAACACTAACTTATAGCCTATGTTTGATTTTCGTGATAAAAAGAAAAATGACTTGCCTACGCAGTCTTCGCACGACCAGAAAAAAAATTCTCTGGACGACATCAAGGACGATCTGACGGTGTTGGAGCGCGAAGAAATGAACCGCGTAGTCGGTAGCAAGAGTGTCCCGGTCAGTTTCAGCGACATTCTGACGTGGTCATCCAGTCTGGGTGGCCCTACGCCACAATAATCCAGGTGGCTCCGTTATGCGGAGACGCCTCTCCTTCTTTGGGAAGAAAAGCCTTTTGTCGGCATTGTCCGCAAAAGGCTTTTTTATTGATCTAATAGACCACAATACAATTTATTAATATCGCCACCACGACGACGCGACGATGCACGACGCAACTTAACCTCTTACGTCGTGCGTCGTAGTATCGTCGTGGTAAACTTCCCCTTCCATTATGTCATTTCCAGAAATATGGCAGCAATTTACGGCTGGCCTGCGTGCTACCACCTGGCTGGAATACACCGCCGTCTTTTTTGGCATCGCCAGCGTGCTACTGTCGCGTCTGGAAAATATCTGGGTGTATCCGACTGGCATCATCAACACTACCATTTACATTTACCTGAGTCTGCTCGGCGGCCTATATGCTGAGGCCAGCGTGAACGTGTATTACACCGTAGTAAGCGTCATTGGATGGATACTCTGGACGCAGCAAAAAGACGGAGAGACGGCACTGCACATCACCCGGTCCAGTCGCCGCGAATGGATGTGGGCGCTGGGTTTCTTTGGCTTGTGTTGGATAGTACTCTATTTGGTACTCCATCATTTCACTTCGAGCACCGTTCCGATGGCCGATGGATTCGCATCGGCATCGGCCTATACCGGAATGTGGCTGATGGCCCGCAAAAAGCTGGAAAACTGGCTTTGGTGGATTGTTACGAATGTAGCTTCTATACCGCTGTACTTTATTAAAGGCTACGTTTTTACTAGTTTTCAATACGTGGTATTTCTAATATTGGCAGTATTAGGTTATATAGAATGGCAACGGAAACTGCGGCTTTTATCACTCTGACAGAATCTGCCCACATTACGAATTACACCTAGGAGCGGACAGTTCCCGACAAATGACAAACGTAGAGTGTCCTAGCGCACCAGCAATAGCACCAGCCACGCAAAGGGCAGCACAAAAATAAAGGAATCAAAACGATCCAGAAAACCGCCGTGGCCGGGCATAATAGAGCCGGAATCTTTGACGCCCATACTGCGTTTCAGCATGGATTCTACCAGATCACCTAATGTACCGAACACGGCTACGACCGCCGCCAGGCCTATCCATTCCGGGAAAGAATAGGCGGGTATCCATTTTGAAAGTAAACCTGCCAATACGATCGTGAGTATCATGCCGCCGAGTGTACCTTCCCAGGTTTTTTTCGGAGAAATACGTGGAAAAAAGGGCGTTTTACCAATTTGGGAGCCTACTAGATAGGCCATCGTGTCATTGATCCAAGGTAGCAGTAGTAATCCTAAAACACGTAGGGGTGTATAACTGCCCTGCGAATAAGAAATGAAGATAAGCAGCGCAAAAGGCACCCCCAAATAAACTACCCCTAGTAAATAGTGTGCTATATTGGAGAAGGGTTGATGCGATTCCAGGAATAGTTCTAATATCAATAGAAGAAAAATTAGTAGGACTATCAATATCGTTATTAATAAAAGTTGACTAGCACCAGACATATAAGGTGCAAACTCGCCCCCATCCGTTGATTCAAAGAAACCCCAACCAATAGCTATAAAAGGCAAACATCCCAATACCATCCCAACCACACGCCGCAAGAACAAATGGTTATTTTCTGGTCTAAACATCAGTCCAGTAAATTCCCACAAGCAGCCCGCCGTAACAATCAGAAAAAGCAAAAAGAAAGGAATAGTACCGCCAAATATGCCTCCCAGCATGATAATAACGAAAAAGATGGCAGAAATGACGCGTTGTTTCATGTGTACCGTTGGGGTATAAGTGATCAGCTATTGCGGTTTTTGATAATCCATCCCTTATAACTCATAAGTTTAAAAAAGCCACTCTGCTGCCTTCGGGAATTCCCGGCCCCAACGTTCCTCATTATGGCGGCCATGTGGGTCTATGGCTAAGTGCAGTTGCAATTTGTCCGCTGGATAACCGCGTTTGGCCATTGCTTCCTGAAAACGTTTGGCACTGGCCAGCATTCCCGCGCCTTCCCGGCCACCGGCGTAGAGATATATTTTGGTAGTTTCCAAAGAACTAAAACGCACTGGCTCCGTGTAAATGCGGTTGGAAATCCATAGCGAAGGAGAAAAGATCATGAATTTGGAATACACTTCCGGAAACATAAAACCAGCATAAATGCTGATCAAACCACCCATGCTGCTGCCGCCAATACCCGTGTTGGCGCGATCGGGCAGGGTTCGGAAAGTGCTGTCAATGTGCGGTTTAAGCGTTTCGGCCATGAAACGAGCATAGTCTGGGCCCAAGCCTTCTCCCCAGCGCGAATCGTACGGCGAAAATTCCCGAATTCGTTCTTTGCCGCCGTGATCTATCGCCACTACGATAAAGTCACCCTTGCCGCGTTGGGCGAGGGCCGCCATTTGCTTGTCCACACCCCAAGTGCCAAAAGGCGCACTGTCGTCAAAAAGATTTTGTCCATCCTGCAAGTATAAAACGGGATAATGGCGAGTCGTAGCGTGGTAATTCCAGGGCAGCAATACCGCGATGCGGCGACGACGGCGCAGTTGCGGCACGTTAAACCGCTTGGAAACGATCTCGATATTTGGATAGAAATCCGCATTGTACCAGCCGCCGTGGATTTTCCACATGGGCACAATATCGTTCACCTTGCCATGCGGCATTTCCATGCGGCGATTGGCAGAAGAGAAACCATCGGAACCTAGTTCTTCGGCCTCCCAGCCGCCCTTAACGTATTTATATTCAAGCGGTTCTGTAAGTTCCAGCGGCTTGGGGAAAGTGTATCGGTAGTGACCCAAAGTCGTCTTTTCCATGCGGTAACGCTCGTCTTGGGTCGTCCAGCCATTGAAATTTCCAGTGATATATACGGGTCGGTCATCGTCATTGGGAGTAAGCAACTCTAAAGTCAGCATAGCGGGCTCGGCAGAATATGGAACACCGCCAAAAGCGGAAGTAGTCGTGCGCATAAACAAAATGTTGGTGAAAAAATAGGGCAATCAATGCTTTCAAAACAAATTTTTTGAAAGCAGAGTTCCAAAAACCACCAATCAAAAGAAAAGATGGCAAATGTAACACCTGCTTTGGATCGGCAAATTTCCGGCCAAATAAAAAACCGATAGACTGCTGTAAAAGTCCATCGGTTCCATTCTGACGGGTGCAGGCTTAAAAAGTCATGCCGAATAAAAAAATATATGGCATGGCAAATCGGCACTATTCCCGGAATTTATCCAGTAAATGTGCCAATTCCATCGCTTCCGATTCTGAGAGGTGATGCCCCGGCGATTTAGTATCCAGTGCTTCACTTTGCATAATATCGGCTATTATTTTTTTGCCAGCATTGCTGATTGTAACAATCACCATGCGGCGGTCGTCGGTATGCGGTACGCGTTCTACCAGATTATGCAGGCGCAGTTTTTCCACCAGGCGGCTTACATTGCTGCTGCGGTCGAGCATACGACTCTTGATATCAAGGACCGAAAGACCATTGGGATAACTGCCGTTGAGAATGCGCAGAATGTTATATTGAGGCGTAGTCAGGCCATACGGGCGAAGTTGGCGCGTCATGGCACAGTCCAGCCAACTGGCCGTAAACAGAATATTGAGCAAAGCCCGCTGACGCGGTGCCATTGGTTTAATACTTTTCAGTTCGGCTTCCAATTTCATGACACAAATTTAAGTGTATTAACACCAATCTGGCAAGAATGTTTTTTGTGCTATCCAAACTATTGATTTTCTTTCTAAAACCGCTGATTCTGATCGGTTTATTGGCCATATATGCCCTTTATACCAAAAACCCGCTGCGCCGTCGGAGAGCGTTAATCGCGCTGTTGAGTCTGTTTCTACTATTTACCAACCGCTGGATTATCAGTGAATGTGCCCACGCCTGGGAGGTTGGACGAATGCGCCCAGCGGATATTCAGCAGCCCTACGAGGTCGGTATTTTGCTCGGCGGCTACCTGGATTTTTCTGCCGATGCACCAGATGGTGTCCTTTCCATGCAGCGGGGCAATCGACTGGTGACCGCACTGACTTTGTTTAAAACCGGAAAGATTAAGCGGCTGCTACTATCCGGTGGTTCCGGGCAATTGATCGGAAATGAACCCATAGAAGCCGACATCGCACATGATTATTTGCGCCAATGGGGCGTGCCGGATTCCGCGATTCTGGTGGAAAACAAATCACGCAACACTTACGAAAATGCCCGTTTTTCCAAAATATTACTGGACAGTTTGTTGCCCGGTGCCTCATGTTTGCTCATCACTTCGGCCTGGCACATGCGTCGGGCGGAAGGGTGTTTTGTCAAAGCAGGCATTCAAACGCAGCCTTTTAGCACTGATTATTTTTCCGAAAAAAGCAATGGCAACGTGCTGCATTGGTTAGAGCCGGACTGGCAATCTTTGATGAAATGGGAAATGCTTTTGAAAGAATGGATAGGCTGGGCAGTGTACAAGGAGAAGGGTTATTTGTAAAAAATATTCTTGATAGATGCCTCGCAATCAAAGATATTTATATTACTGCACTATACCACTTCGCCTTTCAAGCAGTACCGTATCACGCCATACCCCATTCATTTGGCCGATACGCTCGCGACGTCCCACCCACCGAAAGCCCGCTTTTTCATGTAGACGCACACTGGGAGCATTTTCCGGGAAAATACCGGCTTGCAGCGTCCACAATCCTGCTTCTTCGCTGGCCTTGACCAGACTTTCAAGCAATAAGGTCCCGATATTTTTGCCCCGGCTCGTCTCGGCCACATACACGCTCACCTCCGCTACACCCGCGTAGACGCATCGCCCCGAAACTGGCGTAAGTGCCGCCCACCCGCAAACCACGCCGTTTTCTTCGGCAACGAAACGGCAGTCGCTTCGGTGGGCAGCATTCCAAATGTCCCATTCGGGCGGCGCGGTTTCAAAAGTGGCATTTCCAGTGGCAATTCCTTCCGCATAAATGGCGCGCACGGCAGACCAATCGGTGGCTTGTAAGTCTCGAATTGTAATCATGGCGAAAGTATTTGGAAGAATTAACAACAGTCGCTACCCGGCGCACATGACACAAGTTTCGGCCAGAATAGTTTGTCTCATTTTCTCCTTGTTTTCCGACCGACTCGCTACATCGCCGCCCGGTTTTTCGGCGTACACGGTCACGCTGAAAATGCCAGTACCAGTGGCCGCAAATGCCTGGATTTCTGCTTTCGGAGAGGATATTGCAGCAGCATTTCGTCAGGCAATAGAATTGGTTTTTGTTTCTCAATAGTAATATTCTGGAATCCAATTTCTTTGATAATCGCTAGATATTCATCCAGTTGGATAGCACCAGCAACGCAGCCTGCATACAACTCGGCACTTTGCAGTATTTTTTCTGGCAATGACCCTATCAACACCACATCGGAAATGCTGAAATGACCTCCGGGCCGCAGAGTGCGCAGTATTTCGGAGAATACGCGGCCCTTATTTGGCACTAGATTAAGTACGCAATTGCTCACCACTACATCAACACTGTGCTATCACTGACTGGCAATTCTTCAATGTCGCCCTGCCGAAACTCCACGTTGTGGTAGCCCAATTTTTCGGCATTTTTCCGGGCGCGTTGAATCATGGTTGGCGTAAAATCCACCCCGATTATTTTGCCAGTAGCACCTGCGGCAGCACGAGCGACAAAACAATCATTGCCAGCACCGGAACCGAGATCGAGCACTACATCACCTGTTTCTATGTGGGCAAATTCAGTGGGCAGCCCACAGCCCAAACCCAAGTCGGCATCCGGATTATAGCCTGCCAAATGAGTGTAGGAATCGGCCATAATATCGCAGGTGCCGGGTGCGCCCACTCCACAGCAAGAAGCCGCGTTGGTGGCCCTGTCTTGCGAGGCGATTTGGGAATATTGTTCCCGAACGGACGATTTAATATTTTCGGTGGTATTCATAGATAATTGATTTTTAATTGATTAGCAACAATTTTGTCCATCTTCGCAACCTTCCAGGAAGGAAGCGATTAAAGCCTGCAAATGCCGCATATTGTTCCAGTCGATGCAATAGCAGGACTTGGCACCCTCCACCGTACCCTGGATCAGGCCAGCCTCTTTCAGTTCCTTTAAATGTTGAGAAACGGTGCTTTGGGCCAAAGGCAGCACTTCGACGATCTCGCCGCAAACGCAGCTCCGGCGTCGCGCCAGTTCTTTTAAAATGGCGATACGGGCGGGATGCCCCAACGCTTTGGCCAGTTCAGCCAATTCGTTTTCGTCGGTACTGAATGAAGTAAGTTTGGGAGAGGCCATATTGTTTTGTGTAATTCTATCGCAAAAATACGATGATACAATTGGCACTTGCAAGAGGCAGGATAAATTTTATCGTAAAAAAACGATGAATAAAAGAAATTAGGAGGGAACAATGCTGATAGCGGGCAGAAAATTGGTTGTATTACAGCGTAGGAAAGCGGGAAATTGTATGCAAACAAAAACGACTTACGGATCGTGAGATCACATAAGTCGTTGAGAATCAAGGTGGGCCTGGCAGGAATTGAACCCGCGACCGTCTGATTATGAGTCAGCTGCTCTAACCAACTGAGCTACAAGCCCGCGTTTTTCCATTGGCAATTTGCAAAAAGCAACATGCAAAGGAAGAACGGCGCAAAGGTAAAATTAATTCCCAAAAACAAACGAATTTGTATAGGTGCCGCCCGGCTATTTCTTGCCTTTTCGCGCGGCTCATAACCCATAACTTATAACTATTTTACTCCTGCCAATACACCCGCTTCACTCGTTCCGAAATATTCGTAAATACCTCATAGGCAATAGTTTGCAAGCACTTGGCTAAATTCTGTACGGGTTGTTGTTCCCCAAAAACTTCCACCTCATCGCCTTCGCGCACCGTTGGAATATCCGTCACGTCTACCATCGTCATATCCATACACACGTTGCCGATGGTGGGCGCGCGTTTGCCACGAATCACCACCAAATAATTTCCACTGCCCGCCAATCGTAGCAATCCATCCGCATAACCAATGCTAATCGTCGCAATGCGCGTCGGTTGCAACACCGGGCCATTCCGATTGTAACCCACCGTTTCTCCTGCTTCCACCGTTTTTATCTGGCTGACCGTGGCTTTCAGAGTATTTACGACCCGCAATTGTTCCTGCAACCCGCTCGAATCAATCCCGTATAGCCCAATCCCCAGCCGCACCATATCAAAATGTAGTTCCGGCCAACGATGAATGCCGCCTGTATTGACCAAATGGCGTAGTGGTGCGTAGCCCAACGCCGCCTGAATCTCGGCGTACATTGCAGAAAAAGCGGCCGCCTGTTGTCGAGTAAAATCATCGTGGGCGGCTGCATCGCTGGCGGCTAAGTGAGAAAAGACCGACTGAACACGTATTTGCGGATGCGCCTGCAACCTATTGATTAATAACGGAATATCCGCAGATTCAAAACCTAAACGGTGCATTCCAGTGTCCAGTTTGAGGTGGATGGCCAGCGATTTTCCTGACTCCGCAAAACGAATAAGTTCATCCAACTGCGCCAGACTGTACACCTCCGGTTCGAGGCGATGGCGATACAGTACATCGAAGGTGGCGGGTTCGGGATTGAGCACCAAAATGGGCAGCGTCACCCCGGCCTGACGCAGTTCAATACCCTCGTCCGCATAGGCCACGCCGAGGTAATCCACTTGATGAAATTCCAATAATTTCGCCACTTCTGCCGCTCCGCTGCCGTAGCCCGCTGCTTTCACCATCACCATCATTTTTACGCCGGATTGTAGTAATCGATTGTAAACGTTCAGGTTATGCACCATTGCGGTCAGGTTTACTTCCAACATCGTTTGGTGGGCCTTGTGTTCCAGCCGTCGGGCAATGCGTTCGAAAGCAAACGGCCGTGCGCCTTTTAGCAAAATCAATTCATCCTGAAAAGTATGCGCTGCGATATTATCCAGAAACGCGGCGGTCGTGGTATAAAAAGCACTATCAAATTTTGGCGGCAACATACCACGCAAACGCACCACCTCGGTACCAATGCCAATTAGTCGGCCCACACGTCCTTCCAAAATTAAGTCTGCCACCTGCCGATATAACCTCTCCGTGTTTTTTCCCCCTTGTAAAATGTCAGATAATATCAGCGTCAGCCGACGGTCGCGGGCTTGCTGGGCCGCAAAAGCCAAAGCGATGCTTAGCGAAGCCAGGTCGTTATTATAGGCGTCGTTGATGAGCGTACTGTTGCGTATTGCGCTCTTCATTTCGAGCCGCATTTCCACGGGTTCCAACTGTTCCATGCGCGCGGCGATGTGTTCCGCCGAAATACCGAGCAGATGCGCTACCGCCCAACAATGAATCGCGTTTTCTACCGAAGCAGCATCCTGAAAGGGAATGTGAAAAGAATTATGAATGATAAATGATGAATTGTGAGGCGGGATTTGTACCGTGATTTTAGTAAAGCCGTCGGTTTGTAGTTCTACAGTAATTACTTGTAAATCAGCGTTTTGTCCGGTTTTTGACCAGGAAAAAGCGCGACGTTTTGTCTGTCCGTCAGGGATTGGCGTAAGCACCCATTTTTGAACGGCGGTCGCAATTTCCTTTTCGTCTGCACAATAAATCAGCGTTTCAGCATGATCAAACAGGCGCATTTTTTCCGCCAGTTTCTCTATTTTGGAAGAAAAACCTTCGCGATGGGCGGGGCCAATGGTAGTAAAAATACCGATGGTCGGCTGAATGATTTCGGCCAAACGCGCCATTTCGTTGGGTTGCGAAATACCTGCTTCAAAAAGGGCCAAGGTATGCGCTGGCTGCAATTGCCATACTGAGAGCGGCACGCCCACCTGCGAATTGTAACTTTTTGGGCTGCGTACAATGTTGAAATCCGGGGCCAAAATCTGGTACAACCACTCTTTCACGATGGTTTTGCCGTTGCTTCCCGCAATACCGATCACTGGAATGTGGAACTGCGCTCGATGAGCGGCCGCCAAAGTTTGCAACGCCTCCAACGTATCTGGCACTTGCAGCACATTCGCCTGCGGCAACTCTTGCAAATCAATGGCCCGCGACACCACGAACTGACGCACGCCGTGGCGATACGCCTCGGCGATGTAGCGATGTCCATCGTGGCGTTGGCCGGGCAGCGCGAAAAACAAGGCTGCACCCGGCGTTGTTACCTGTCGGCTGTCGAGCAATAATTGCTCTACCGGGGCGGTTGGCCAGGCCGTTTGAAGCCATTGCGCCCCGATGATGCGCTGAATATCGGTAATGGAGTAGTGCATTTTTGGAAAACTGCGCGAAATACGGGGTTTCAATCCAGATTTGATTGGCAAAAACGATGGTACTTTTGCGAAATGTTTGAAGAAGGATGAACGATAAAGGATGAACGATGAACGAGTTGTTAATTGGTTCGCTTGGCAGAATGGCCGACTAAGGGGCTTCCCTGGTTAATACAAGCCTTGGCGGGTCGGCGCAAAATCGCGTTGTACGGTGAGATGGGGGCGGGCAAAACCACGCTGGTCAAGGCGTTTTGCCAGCATCTGGGCGTTACCGGGAACACCGCCAGCCCCACTTTTTCGTTGGTCAATGAATACACTTATCCCTTGGAAAACGGCGGGGTACAGCCCTGTTTCATCACCTCGATCTGTATCGGCTTGCGTTCTGCGCAGGAAGCCTTCGACATTGGCATCGAAGATTTGCTGTACGATCCTTGGTATTGTTGGATGGAGTGGCCGCAATTGGTAGAAAATCTCTTGCCGCCAGACGCGGTGAAAATTCACTTGGAAGTGGTAGAGGAAAATGTGCGCCGATTATTAATTTTGTGAAAGAGTTTTTTTTCTCAACTTTCTCAACCTTTTCTAAACCCTTATCAACCTCTTAACCAACTACTTATGATGGAAACCCTGTCATTGCCAACTACCCAGACCGAAATGCTGGAAGTCCCCGTCCGGCACCAACGGCTGTTTATTGGCATTCCCAAGGAGACGACTTTGCAAGAAAACCGGGTGGCTTTGGTGCCGCATTCGGTGGCAACGCTGGCTGCACATGGCCACCAGATCGTGGTGGAAAGTGGAGCGGGGGATAACTCGAAATTCAGCGATCTGAATTATTCGGAAGCCGGAGCAACTATCGCGTACAATCGGGAAGAAGTGTTTCGCGCCGATTTGTTGTTGAAAGCCGCACCGCTCACGTTGGAAGAAATTGATCTGATGCGGCCCAATCAAGTGGTTATTTCGCCGATTCACCTGCCACTGTTGGGGCCGGAATATATCACGAAATTGCAGAAAAAACGAGTCATCGCGCTGGCAATGGAGTACATCCGCGACGATGAAACGGGGTCTTTTCCCATCGTTCACGTGATGAGCGAGATTGCGGGCATTAGTGCTATTTTGATTGCCGCCGATTTACTGGCCACTAATCGGGGTGGACAAGGCGTATTGCTTGGTGGAGTAGCCGGGGTACCACCTGCAAAGGTTATTATTCTGGGAGCGGGCATTGCAGCGGAATTTGCTACTCGTACAGCGTTAGGGTTGGGTGCAGAAGTGCGTATTTTTGATGATAATGTCTACAAACTCATGCAGTTGCAAAACCATGTAGGCCGCCAACTCCATACCTCCGTCGTGAATCCCATCCACCTCCGCGAGCAATTACTCACCGCCGACGTGGCCATCGGGGCCATTCACTCGGCGCACGCTAACTCTCCGATGATGGTCTCCGAAGACATTGTGCAACGCATGAAACCCGGCTCGGTCATCGTGGATGTGAGCATTGATCAGGGCGGCTGTTTTGAGACTTCCAAAGCGACTACCCACGATGCGCCCACTTTCGTAAAGCACGGCGTGACGCATTATTGTGTGCCTAATATTCCTTCCCGGGTGGCGCGCACCGCGTCGGATGCCATCAGTAACATCCTTACGTCGTTGTTACTTAAAGCGGAAAGCGGCGGCATTTTGTCGCTCATCGTTGCCCACGAAGGGTTGCGTAATGGCGTTTATACCTATAAAGGCTGCCTGACCAATGCGCATATCGGCGAACGTTTTAATTTGAAAAGTACGAATCTGGATTTGTTGATTACTTCTGATTTTTGAGATAATGTGTTAAAAATCAGGAATTTGAAATCAAAGTATCGTTCAAAATTTGAAGCCCGGCATCTGCACCCCTTGCACCAGCCATTCCTTGCCTTCATAACCCATTTGGATCACGCCCAGCCCCTCGTGTCGTTCCTGCTTCCCTCCGTCGGCGGGATGGCCTTCCCAGCAAACGCCGAACATCAGGTGGGTACCATGCTCGCTATTGAGCACCTCTTGTGGTACGAAACCTATGGGCTTGATCTCGCTATAACGGTCACGGAACTGTTGAATAATTTGTAAACCTGCCTCTTTGGTGATCGTATCCGTATCGTCGCGCAGGTTTTCGCTGAGCCAAAGGCCTTCGTAGGGCCTACCGAGATTAAGTAAATCGAGCAGAAACTGGCTGGCGCGGGCGCGAATAATTTCATGATGATTCGGATGAAACTCTTCGTAATCAATCACGGTCACCATGCTCGGCAGATTCAGGTCCGGGATTTCATGGGCGAAAAGCTCCGTCACCATAAACTGGTAAAAATTCTCATCATCCACATAATCGGGCTGCAAAACGACCAGACTGTGCGCTTCGAGTATTTTATGCAGGCGTTCCATTTCGCCGGGCAAAGTGGCCGCTTCCAATAAGTCGGGCGTGGCAAAAGCAGGTCGCCCGATGCGGTCATAAACCGTGATTTTGGGGACATCCTGATGCTGGGCTTCGTAAGCGGCCACGTTTTTGAGCCACTCGCTGATCAATTCCGGCGGCGCATCGTCGCTGATATGGGTTTTCGCGCCATAAGTGAGTTCGAGGCTGAGGGCCTGGATTTCGTTGTTGGCGCGGAGTTCTTCTTCGGGAGTAAGTTCGGATAAGGGTCTTTCTTCCATGAAATAGATAGTTATATTTGTTGGCGAAAATTTTGGTTAAAAGTAAAAACATTTTCAAAAAAAACACGTGCTAAATGGGCCTTACCCTTCATTATCAAGGACGTATCAGAGATTTGGCGCGCGTTCCCGCACTCGTGGACGAAGTAGCCGACATCTGTCAGTCGCTTCATTGGCCTTATCATTTGCATGATGAGGTGGAAACTGTTCCCGCCAAAACTGCGCCTCTGGAACCGGGCGCAGGCGACCCCAAAGAAATATGGCTACGGGGTATTCTCTTTATGCCGCCCGATTGCGAAACGGCTATACTGGTCTTCGGCAATTCCGGGCGACTGCTCAATTTGCTCTGGCTGGAATTTGCTGATGAGGAGCGCGACTATCCGTCGGAATATGTCTACATGCTGCATACCAAAACCCAGCGTGCTGGCGAGGATACGCATGTGGCACTGGTCACGTTACTTAAATATTTGGAAAAGAAATACGATCTCGAACTGGAAGTCCACGATGAAGGCAATTATTGGGAAACGCTCGACCGCACCTTGTTGAACGAACGCTTCGAGCAGTATGATTCGATGATTGCATCGGTCGCGACGGCCTTGCGCAATGACCGGGGACCGGGACCGCGCGATGGCAGTGCGGATTCGATTGCGGACTGGGTAGAGCGGGTGTTGCGAGAGCGAATGGGAGGTGAGGAGCGCGAGGACAATTGAGAGGTTGGCTTTCAGCACGCTCTTTAAATTGTTATGTTTTGTTTTAAATTTGCCGAACGTACAATCTAATTTCCAAAGCCCAATGTTTTCTATGAAAACTGCTAACTACACCCAATATGAGGAATATGGAGCAGCGGGCTTTGTTAAAGTAGTTTTCTATGAAGAGTCTGAGGGATATTTGGTCATTCACCCGGAGCATGGCCAAAATGAATGGGAAGAGAACAGACGCATTGGCAGGCTCTTGGCGGAATCAGGTGATACGGTAGTATTACTGCCAAATCAACCTGACAAAAACTCTTGCGATGCGTTGCGAAACGGAGAACAATGGGAGTTCAAAACTATTTGGAGCCATCAGGTTGGCCGCGCTTTGCAGCAGGCTCTCCGACGTGGGAAAACACAGGCTCCTAATGTTTTATGCTTAATTATGCAAAGCGAGGTTGAGGTATATGAATTAACTCTTGGCATTTATAGTGCTGTCAAATTTGACACCAAACAGCAACTTCAAAAAATCGCCATTCTTTTCATGGACGCAAAATTGATTGAAATGAGCAGGGAAGAAGTACGCACAAATATTTTTATCCAAAAATTCATTCCCTAAAAAACCGGAAGAGGCAGACTTGCGCCTACCTCTTCGTCGTGTTGGGCCTCCTCAGATGCCCGAATTCTTTCAAATGAAGGTTTACTTCAAATGACGATACAAATATACCAACATTTTGCAGAAGTGCAAAACCTGAAATAATATGCCACAATTCGCCCATCTCCACTACTATACCCAATTCGCCCTCCCTGACGGAGCGGCCAGCGTTCCCAATTTATTCAAGTTAGTATAGGTCAAACTCCTTCCATTTCATACCGCAATACCAATAAATCCACCCCGCTACTTAAGAAACAGGTTGCGATTTGCCATTTCTATTGCTTATACTTCTGTTCATACTTTCTGTACAATTCCTTTTGCTTATTGTCTAAATTTATCTCGCGACCCTGAATAAATGCAGCAGTCACTTGTGACGTGCGCATATCCAGCGCATCACCTTCGCTGATGAACAGCGTGGCATCTTTGCCGGGTTCGAGCGAACCAACGGTAGCATCAATGCCGAGTATTTTAGCCGTATTTAAGGTCAAGGCACTGAGGGCAGCTTCGTAAGGTAAGCCAAAACCAACCGCCATCCCAGCCTGAAAAGCCAGGTTGCGCTGCCGCCAGCTGCCTTCCTCGCTGAAAGCAAATAAAACGCCTTTTTCCTGTAGCAGGGTGGCTGTCTTGTAAGGCTGATCCACGTCTTCATCCTCGCGGTTGGGCAGTCGCTGGGTTTTGGCCAAAATGACCGGCACATTGTGCATTTTCAAAAAATCGGCTACCAACCAGGCATCGCTCACCTCTACCAATACCGGATGTACGCCGAATTGCTCGGCAAACAACACGGATTCCTGGATGCCTTTGGCTGTATTAACATGCATATACAGGTTTTGCTTTTGTGCAAAAACACCCCGCATGGCCTCGAATTTTAGATTTTTGACTTCCGGGGAGGCTTGTTGGGAGTAACCACGCGCTTCCTCCAAAAAACGGCGCAGGGCCAGCACATCCTTTTCATATTGCTCGATTCTCTTGGCTTCCAGGCCGGGCCCAGGCTCTGCGCCGGGTGGATTGCGCGGCACTGGCCAGTTGAGATGCACGCCGTCGTCCGCGCGGTAGGCGGCATCTTCCCAGTTCCAGGCATCGAGCTGGACCACCGAGGAAGTGCCGGATATAGTGCCGCCAGCCGGAACGATTTGGGCCAGTAATACACCACTGGTCCGCACGGTTGGCGGCACTTCCGAATCTGTATTGTAAGCAATGAGGGCGCGCGCATTGGGATTCAGATTACCCACTTCCGCGAAATCTACGGTGGAGCGGGCCGCATCTATTTCTACTAATCCCAATTGCGAATTGGTCGCGATAAAGCCTGGATAGACCTGTTTGCCGGTGGCATCGAAGATTTTGCCGTATTTGGTGCGATCAATACGAGCGGTCGTCGCATCCACTACAAGCGTTAATTTGCCATTTTCAAAAGCGATAGCACTGTTGGCGATCACCGTTCCATTGCCGAGGTGGGCGGTGGCTCCCATGATAAGAATGGCGGTCTTTTGCACAGCCGCAGGCATGGGCGATTGCGCGGCCAGTGGACTGACTGCGAGAAAGAGAAGAAACCGGAAAAAGCAGGTGCTGCGCAAAACCATAAACAGTTGTTGTTTTATGTGCAATGGTAACGCGTTTCTGGAAATTCTCCGGGTTAATGGAAATACCGATTGCCCATACGCTAGTTTTTAAACACAAAAGAAGCCTAAGGATGTAGCGTATAGTCAACATAAATTGGTTTTGAACGAAAGTGAAATGCAAAGTGCTGACAATCAAATATCTCAACCTCCTCAACATTTTCAACCTCTCAACACTTACTATAATCTTGTTTTATGTCCTTTTGTACCTTTTATGTTTCCAATCCGCGTTGCAAAAACAATGAGCCATCGCCGACGAATCGGGATGGCTCATGTACAATTTAAAGCACGGGTGAATGCTTTACATTTTTACCAATTTTCCTTGACCTACTGCTTTTCCGGCACTACGAATTTCGTAGAAATAAACGCCAGCAGGCAGTTGCGCAGCCTCAAACTCGAAGCTGGTGCCACTAAATTGGCTATTCAACACAGATTTCCCAACTGTAGAATACAAGGTGAAACTCATTTTGTCCGTGTTTTCCAACCCTTCTACGCTTACTCGAGCCTGATTGGTCAACGGATTTGGTGCAATTTGGATTTGTACATTTGGTACTAATACCGTCGAGGTGGCACTCACAACGAACTCTTTACCAATGGTATGGAAAGTTTGGTTCGTGATGATAGGAGCGTTATTGTCAAAATAAATCGCTGCCGTATTTTCAATTCTGGTGCCAATAGCCACGTCTTTGCGCTGTTTTACGCGGAATTGTACAAAACCTTGTGAGCTGGTTTGGCTAACACTGCTATCGGGCAGATTGATGTCGGCGAATTTGAATACTACCACACCGTTGCCTTGCATATCCCATTGGTAACCGTGGCTGCTGGCACCGGGACGAACGGTAGTCGGATCGAAAAAGGAAGCCAGGGTATCGCGGATTTCGACGTTCAGGGCTGGGGCAGTACCCGTATTTTGGAAGCGAATGATATATTCCATTTCCACATTCTGGTCAATGAAATGTTCTTCTTTCACGCCACGTGGAAATCCGTTTTTATCGTTCGGATCGAAAGAGTTGGAGCTTTCCAGACAGAACACATCCAGCCAGGGTTCTTCATCACCGAGTGGGTATTGGTTCACATAACCGAGGCTGATCGTGCCTGTCGCGTTGCACCCTTCCGCCCAGGCCACTGGCGTATTTTGTCCGGCAAAACCCGGCGATTGATCGGCTTGGAGGCGTAGGAATGTGCCAGTAGCCGGTACAGTAACTGTCGTAGATGCCCCTGCCGCCAATTGGAATCCGCCAGGTGGGGTACTCATCATCAAAATGTTATCTTCAATGACGATGTAATTCAATTGGTGCTGCATATCGTTGAGACCAACGTTCGTGATCGTGAATACGACGTTGTCACCATCACAATTTGCCGTGACCTGCACTTCCGAGCCATCCCAGTTAGCACTGGTGGGGGCGCAACTCGTATCAGGATAAGCATGGGCTTCGGTGCAGTAAGTGATACCAGCTGGCTGGTCGCAAGGGACACCTATAGTGATGGTAAAGTTTCCACATTGCTCCGCAGTCAGATCGCCAAGTGGAAAAGAGTAACTGTTACCACCAATAGCCGTTCCGGGAATACTGGAATACTGGAATACTAAAAGAGAATCAAGTTTTACGACCACATAGGCATCATTGGCGGTTTCGCCGCCGTCATTGCAGTAGTGTACCGTATAATTGGAAGTACGGCAAGGGCGCAGCCCGTTGGTGGCAATAGACACGTCCATGCGAGGGCAAGGCAGCAGACTGTCGCAATGTACCGCAATATCTCCTTCAAAGTCAAGGCCGTTCACGAAGGAAATTATCTTCTCCTGGCCACAGGGAAAATAGCAACTCATGTTGTTATTCAGTGGCTCATTAGTGATGACGTAACCGCTGGCCGCATTCGTTACGCCGGGCGGCGGAATCAGTTCATAATGCCCGTTTACGTCCGTGGTATCATAAAAATTTTGGGCGGCACCATTGAAATAGAGCCGGATAAGCACAGGCCAGCCAGCCACACCCGTCTCAAAGGCATCGTGATTGCAATCGCCGTCCACATCCTCATATACATAGCCGGAAATAGAGTTGACTGGTACCGGATTGTACTGCTCTATAAAATCCACGTGTTCAGTGGTATCCGATGGAGCAACGGTGACCGTGAGTGTATCACCGCCGCAGGCATGCCAGGCAGGATTGAATTTGTTGTGGTAGATCTGGTAGGTACCCGGTAGCAATGGAATATAGTATTGACCCTGATCACCGACTACTCCCGAATTCACGATGTTGCCATTTTGTCGGGCAATCACATTCGTAAAGCCTAAAAGGGTATCTACGTCATGGATACAGTCGTTATTGTAATCGTACTGTACGACACCGGAAACACCGGAGTTGGGGGGGGTCTGGGCAAACGCCGGTGTGCTGGCCAGGCCGCACAGAAAGAGCAGAAGCAGCAGAAAAAGTCTTTGATTATTCATTGGACATTGTTTGTTTAGTGATGTAATAATTTGTAGCAGGCAGTCGGGAGGAAGTCGCTCGGCAGGATTTCGGTCGGTGATCGTTGCAACTATGACCAGCCTGTTTACCTCGTGACCTTTTTTGATGATACAAAAGTCTCGCAAAATATTTTGGGCATCAACAACAGTTTTATACATTTGTCAAAAAGTAAAACCTTATTTTATTTTTGCAAATGGTTGATAATAAATTATTTGAGCTCATAAGTATCCTGACTTCCGTCGAGAAGCGGGAATGTGCAGCCTTCCTAAAAAGTCCATATCATAATCGCCGCGAAGACGTGCTGGAACTCTGGAAGCAATGCACCGCAGCCGCCAAAAACCGCCAGGCTACCACGCCCGATTCCAGCAAAACTAATCCGGGAAATACCGCGCAGCAGCGTCACGTACAATCTTTCCTTTTGCTGCAAATCGAAAACTTCCTCGCCCAGCGCGCTTATGAACAAACGCCCATCCTGAGCGACCTCCATCTCGCCCCGATTTACCGCCAAAAAGCCCTGGTCAAACACCACGATCACGTAATTCGTCGGGCCGAAGAGCGACTCACCGCCTTGCCCCACGATACCACCTATTATCACCTTCAATATCAGCTTGAATGGGAAAAATATACCGCTACGGAGACGCAGACGCGCAGCCGTGGTAACAACCTGGCCGCCGTACACCATGCGCTGGATGTGTACCTCATCGGCAGTAAACTCCGGCTGGCCTGCCTGATGGAATCGCATCGAGCAGTCTTTAATGCCGACTACGACACTACTTTTTTGCCGGGTATATTGGCTTTTTTACCGCAAAGTGAACTGGTTACGGTGCCGATCATCGCTTTGTACTATCATTATTATCAGGCACTTACAGGCGGAACGGAGGGAGAATTTCGGGCTTTTCGCCGCGAACTCGAAAGCCAGAATGCCACGCTGCCTATTGAAGAAAGACGCACTTTTTTGCTGCTGGCCGTGAATTATTGCATTCGCCAACTTAATACTGGCGATGTACGCTACCTCCGCGAAGTGTTCGATTTGTACCGGGTCGGACTGGAAACGGGTGTGCTGTTGGAAAATGGAAGGCTGGGTCGTTTTGCCTATAAAAACATTGTCGCGGCGGGCGTGAAGGTGGAGGAATTTAGTTGGGTGGAAGATTTTATTGTGCGTTATGAGCCTTTTTTGGAAGAAAAACACCGCGCCGCCAACCGAAATTACAACCTCGCCAAGCTGTATTTTGCCAAAAAAGATTACCAGCGCGCCATGCCTTTACTGGCGCAAGTAGACGAAAATGATCTGCTGCTCAATCTCGACAGCCGCGTCATGCTCCTGAAAATGTACTACGAAACCGGCGAGTGGGACGTGCTCGATGCCCTGCTGGCGAGTTTTCGCATACTGCTGCTGCGCAAGAAAAAAGTGATCGGTTACCACCAGTCGCACTATTTGAACACGCTGCGCTACATCCAGAAACTCAGCCGCGTCAATCTGAACGACAAGGCTGCGGTGGCCGCCTTTCGGGCGGAAGTAGAAGACAAGGTGATTATTGAAAAAGATTGGCTGTTGAGCGTGGTAAAGACGTGATTTTGGCGACAGTCTTTAACTGGCAGGTAGAAAATATAGTACTTGT
Source organism: Saprospiraceae bacterium (assembly GCA_965249785.1). Classification (GTDB taxonomy): domain Bacteria; phylum Bacteroidota; class Bacteroidia; order Chitinophagales; family Saprospiraceae; genus M3007. The sequence continues at coordinate 132,021 of CBDFMU010000043.1, forward strand.
TTCCAGCGGCAAAGGGCCGGTCATTCCATGCGGAGTGACCGGCCCTTTTTTGATATTCATAAATTTATGAAAATTTACAAAAATTTATATAAAAGTTTGTAAATCAATATTTTACAATATACATTTTTCGTCTGCCCTCACCTTTGCACTATCGAAATTGATGAACAGGATCGGTACTGCACAGGCACTTTATAGCCTACGGCTTTTACCACCCTGCCATCTCATTTTATCAAACTTAAACTTTTTTAAAGATGAAAAATGCAATGAAAGTAACCGGGCAATGGTGCGTCAAACTGTCCTTCCTGCTCCTGCTGCTGGTATCATCCGCCAGCCATGTAGCTGCAACGAGCATCGTGCCGACCGAACCGGAAGACGGATGCCCAACCCCCACCAGCTTGAGCAGAACGGCCGTTACGTCCAGTTCTATTTCTTTCTCCTGGGGAAGTACTGGCACCAGCTACCAGGTGTATTATGTGCGGGTGGCGGATGGCTATACCAGTTCGGTAATGACCACCAGTAGCACTTCTATGACTATTCCCGGTCTTACATCAGGTGCTTACAAGTTTTACTTCGCTACAGTTTGTGAAGACGGGACGTCGGATTATATCATTGTTGAAGACTTAGTTATGTAATGATAAGAGCTAAGGTATGTCACTCAATATCTTCGATCACGGGTGGCATACCTGGCTTTATACGTATCTGTCTTTTTCTGCAACCATGTTTTGCTATACAGATTAGAAGCAAGATCAATCCGATTTTGTATAATTTCTTTTTGTTCTTTCTTCGAGATCAGCATTTTAATAATCCGCACGGTTGCCAGAACACCTGCCACGGCACTTGTTTTTGGCTCCCGATGAATAAGCCAGGTTTCAAACTTCTGGCAATATTCAAAGGCATTGTCTTTATCAAGTTCCACATAACTCATCAACATCAGCAACTTACAACGGATATTATTAAACAGTCCTGTAAAATCAATCGAATCAAGCGAAGTTAGGACTTGCTCAAAATTCCCTTGTGAGAAATTGACCGTGGCGCGGGCTAAGAGCACGATATGGTCACGTATATCTTCTGGCAAGACCATCTGACGATCTCTTATAAATGAAGTAGCCCATGCATAATCTTTTGCGGAACAGGCTATACTGATAATATTGTTGAACTGGTCGGGCGAAAGATTTGTCGAGTCTTTAAACAAGCCATTTTTAAGCCCAAGCTGGTTTAGTTCATGAATTTTTTCGATGTTGTTTTCTTTGCCGTTTCTTATTTGTGTGGCGGCATAGTTGTGTAAATAGCCAAGCGCTCCGTGCAACTCGTCAGGGTCCAATTGATTGGCTTTGAATACTTTTTCGATCTCGTTGTAATATTTTTCTTCTTCTGTTTCGATGAGTTGATAGATATTGCAAGACAATTCGAGCAGGGGCGAACTTGCTCTTATTCGATCTTCTGGTAAACGCAGCGGCGGAGCAGCAGGGGCAGACTTTGACGCTAGTACTTTTTTTACATTCGCCAATTGGCAGGCCAGTCTCATCCTGATCGTTTCGGCGCAGACTTCCAGGCTATCCAGACATGCTTGTAAGTCAGTTATTTTATCCGGCGATTTTATTAGTGCGAGCTGTTGATAATAGGAATAGCCAGCCGTCATCTCTACCAGATATTTTTTTGTATCTTTTTTTGGCTCCTCTTTCACTTTCGCGTAGAAGCGGCTGAGCTGTTTGGAATAATCTTCGTGTAGGCCACGCTCTTGCAATATATCCAGCCACACTATTTGAGTGCCTACAAAGTCGGGGGTCATCATTTTTGTCAACAAGAAATCTTTCAACCACAAATGCAGGTCCGATAAAGCATCCAGCATTTTTTTGCGGTTAGTGGTAGAGAGTTCTTCTTTGAATATTTTTTGGTACGCATATTCTATATCGAGCTTTTTTTCATCCTTGAAATCTGGACCAGACTTTCGGGCGTACTCAAATACCTGCAAAGCGATCTTCTCGCCGCCATGTAGCTGTCGCAGATATTTGTGAAAAGCAGGCAGTTCATCTGCGTTTAAAGTGCGTAGCAGCGTAAAAAATTTCGAGTTTTCCATAGTTTTTCGATAAATTATTGCGGGGTAAAAAGTGCAAATATACTGTATGCAGTACATCTCGCATTTCTATTTAATAAATTAGATAATATAATATTTATTTTTAATCGTAAAGGCGTGATAGACAACATTTTTGTTGACTCACGCGAAACTTGTCATAATGCTTTCGTTATTCCTCTACTGTAGTGCCAACCACCTCAGAAAACCGAAAAATGTACGGGGATATCGAAGGAAAAACAAGGCTGAAACGCCAAATCTTGGTCAGTATCTTTACAACAGAATAGCGGCTAATATTCCTCTCCACCAGGTGAAAGGGTCGCCCCACCGACCCAGCGTACGAATTCCCAAAAACCTATGATCAACCCTGCGGCTTTTGTCCAAGGAAACTTTGAAGAGAAGCTATGCGATTCAGTGCAGTAAAATGCCAATTATATAAATTATGAAAAAATTAAATATAAATATTTTTTGAGGGGAAACTATCACGCACCTACTGCATGCAGTAAAGACGCCCTGAATTTTTATAAAACAATAAATATGTTATTGTATTTATATTTAAATATTTGAAAGTCAATTATTTAATGTATTGCCTGCCTGGCTATTGATCGCGTTGCTTCCAACCGACAGGGTCTTACTGCAACCATCAGGACGACATAAAACTACAAAAAGGGGAGGGGAAAGCGGGAAAAATAACAGTTTGCAAACGATTCATTTAGGGAGATTTTGCGACATATTTTAAAAACATATAATTACAAATGATACACTTTTATTTACAAACCGCTCCCTTAAAACTATGCAAGAACCCCGAAAGTATATTCTAGACAGATTTCAGGAACACCTGAGTACGAGCTTCGACAGCTTCTGTAAACAACACGACATTGAAAAGACAGACAGTTTATTTGTGACTTACTTAATTGACCAAGACTTGATTTCTCCCTCGCATTTACAACGCTATACGGTGCTTAGGGAGTACGAAAAAATCAGTACAGAGCAAAATTTTCCAAAAACGCAGGCGGTAGATGCGTTAGCCAACCGCTTTCGTATTTCGGAGAGAACCGTATGGAGCATCCTGAAACGTGATAAATCCAGCAAGAAATGACTCGTTCCTGCCTTAGTCGCTATTTTCTTCTAATGATCAAAGTTAACAGTAAACGGCTAATAATTCCATTTTACGCAGACAAGGAAAGCGTAAATCTGACTGAAAACAGAGTGGCTTAAAAGTGTGGAAGAGAGGACATGGGCAGTATGCGGGTTTGGCCCAAAAAATCAAATGAAAATCAAGTTGATGACTGCTTTACTACTGATTAATTACACAGGCGAATCATGGGTTCAAAAGAAGGATATTAATCCACTGTTGATTACACGCGACGTGAAACCTATAAGGTTTTTAAAACCTTATAGGTTTAGTTGGATGATAATCAATGGTTTGCATGAAGAAACCAATGATTCGTATCAGACCGGAAAGAACAGCCAAATGAAGCGGGCCGCAAGGTAGTCCCAGGGTTTGTGTAACCCCACGCAAACCCTGCTCCAAGCGCCAAATGAAAACTTGTTTGCCATAAGTTTTGAGAATCATCAAAGGATAAAACCTTTTGCTCCGCAGGTCGCCTACCATCGAAATGACCGTATTAATTCTGACCCCTCTTGCACTCGAACGTGCCGCCGTACTACGTCACCTGACGGGAGTACGCCTGGAACAACACGGGAATAATCTTTACGATGTTGGAAAATTTATTGGCCAGCAGCAAGAGTATAAAATAGTACTTCGCGAGACCGGGCCTAAACACGCGGTGGTCAGCTCGGCCCTGGAAGAGGCAGTCAATCTTTTCCAGCCGGGCGTGGTGCTGCTGCTGGGTATTTGCGGGGGTATAAAAGACGTAGCGTTAGGCGACGTAGTGGTGGCAACCAGGGCGTACAACTACGATGCCGGCAAAATCACCGACAGCGGCGAGTTCGTGGCTCGGCCAGATGCCCTTCCTTTTAGCAAAGAACTGCTTACCGCTGCTCAGCGCACTGATCGCGAGAATAAATGGCAACAGCGTGCGCTGGATGGTGCCGCACACGCTAAGGTCGTTTTCGGCCCTATTGCTTCGGGCGACAAAGTAATTGCCAGCAAAGAGTCGGAACTGTACAAGCGCATCAAACAACATTTTAGTGATACCACGGCCGTTGAGATGGAATCTCATGGCGTCGCGCAAGCCGCTTATAATCACCCGAATGTGCGTACCCTCAACATTCGCGGGGTGTCTGACCTCATTGATCACAAGTCAACCACGGATGCTACCGGCAGCCAGGAAAAGGCGGCGGATGTGTCGGCGGCCTTTGCGGTAGAGCTGCTGTATGGCCTGGACTGTTCGCCTTTTATGCTACTGAATATGGACCCTAAAACTATCGCCAAAGAGGTGTTTAACCGCTTATTTCCCGCTGGGCGCAAAGAGATCAACACCAACTTTGCGGTGGCTGATAACAGCGATCTTCGCTCAATATGGAATAAAGTAGAGCCTTTCATCAGCGAAGAAGTAATTATTTTGGCTAATGATCCGCAGGATGCAGACGCACAGGCGGATGTTCGGAACCGCTTGAGGAAAGCCCTGGAAAAGAACGAAGATTTACAAAAGGAGATAACTACGCTTTTGGAAAAAGCAAAGCCAGAGCAGCCGTCTATTTCCATAGAAAATAGTAAAAATGTGGTGGCTGGAAATACTATTTCGGTGGGCGGAGATTTTAGAGTGGGCGATGGAGATACTGTTTCGGTCGGAAAAAATGGCTCCGGCGATGCCATCAAAGGCAATAAGACGGTCGTGAATAATCATTACTATGGGCCAACACCCAGTAACAATCAAGCCGATAACAAGACGCACAACGAGGAAATAACGAAGCCTACTCAGGAATTTATGGAATCCCTGCACGAGTTGGTTGCGCGTGGAAGAACCAAAGAGGCTATTCCGAAATTATGGCAATTTACCAAAGCAAACAAGCCTGCGCTTCATACTGCCGCCCTGCAGTTGTCTGAACGTTGGAAGGAGTTCGAGAAAAAGTCGCTCATGGGCATGCTTTCCAATAGCGAACAAAATGTGGAACGGGCGCAGATTACCGGGAATTTGCTGGGGTTGATAGAGCAGTTGAAAGAGGATTAAGAAACACTGCGTCGGCAGCTACCCATCGTTAATGATCATTTTTGGAAATCGTTCAACTATGATCAGCCCATCTCCAGCACTCTTTTCTGCCGCACCAGTATTTCCGATCCTTCGGCCATAAAAATAGAAGCGGGCGGAGCCGACAACACCTCCACGAAATCAAGGCCATAAAAACGCGCTATATCGCAGTGAATATCGTGCTTTATTACCTCATACACGGTCCAGCGCGGATGCTCCACCGCATACTCGAAAGTACGGCGCGGTCCTCTTTTAGCATAGCCCCAATAGTGCTCGGTGATGAATTCAGCGGCACTACCCGCTTCCAATAGCGCAGGCTGTGGCTTGGTCTCCACAGAAATGCGGTTCCAATCGCCCCCGCTGTAACTTTTCCAATCATAACTGACCGTAAGACGCTCGGCTTCCATTTGCCAATGATGTCGCATTCGGCAGGTACTATAACTTTCGCCGTAAATGGAATTGGCCACCCAAACGATAGCTGGTTTTGGCACAATTTCACTGAGAAAAACCACCCCGCGCCGCCAGGCCGTACCATCAAAACGTCGAACGTAAAAGCGCAAATTTATTTCCTCGAAATTGCGATGCAACGGAAAAGGCACTCCCAACACCTTGGTTTTCAAAAACATGAACCCGACCAGGCTCACATAACATTGGCCTTCCCAGGTATCCAGCTCAGTGCCATAGGGGAGATGTGGCTCCAGCACAGCGGGTGGCACCACATAGTTAGCCATGATAAGTTTGCGCCACTCGGCAGTCAAAAAAGGAGTCGGCATGGATAGAATTATCGGGTTGAAAAAAGTTCGTTTCGTTCCGCCTGTTCGGTAGCCCATCAGTAGGAGAAACGAAGCTATTCCCTAAACACCAATTAAGTGGGTTTGGCCGAGTTTCGGCGTATATTGCTCGAAAATACCCAGTATCTCGGCTTGGGTAAGGGCCACATTTGAGGCAATTTTTTACATTCATTCAAACTTTCTCCATATATGTTTTTGCTTATCCTGGGTATCGTCATTTTGATAGTGACTACCTCCGTTTCTAAAGTCAATCCCTCGCTTGCTTCTTTGGGTAAAGGCGGCCGTTTGTTCGGTTTTGGCCTGATTGGCGTGGGTCTGCTGTCTGCTTGTTTCGTGCAGATCGAACCCGGCGAAGTCGGCGTACAAACGCTGTTTGGTAAAATACAGACTACTCCCCTGACCGAGGGGCTCAATTTTGTCAATCCGCTGGTCAATGTGCAGCACTTCGACGTAAGAACCCAGAATTATACTATGTCTGCTCTGCACGATGAGGGCGCGCAGCAAGGCGACGATGCCATTCGCGTATTGACCGCCGATGGACTGGAAGTAGTCATTGATTTATCGGTGCTGTACCATATTATCCCGGAGAAGGCCCCGGACATTCTGCGCAACATCGGCCCTAATATCCTGGATAAAATCGTACGCCCGGTGTCGCGTACCAAAATCCGGGACAATGCCGTTTTTTACGATGCCGTGGCTTTATACTCTTCCAAACGCGACGAGTTTCAGGTTAAGATTTTTCAGAGCATCGAAAAAGAATTTGGCGAGCGCGGCTTGGTACTGGAAAATCTGTTGATCCGCAATATTCAACTACCCGAATCGGTAAAACAGACCATTGAGTCAAAGATTAATGCCGAACAAGACGCGCAGAAAATGAAATTTGTGTTGGAAAAAGAACGCCAGGAAGCGGAACGTAAACGCGTGGAAGCCCAGGTATTTCTGATTATCAACGCATTTTGACTTCCACTTTGACCGATAAATTGATCCAGTACGAGCAGATCAAAGCCCAGCGGGAAATCGCTACTTCCGCCAATGCGAAGGTGATTTTCATGAATGGTAAGGCTGCGCCGGTGCTGCTGGGTCAGTAAGTAAAAGGGCAAAAAGGCAAAGGGCAACAATCAATTAAAACCAAAAGTTATGTAAATCTTGCGTAAATAGTTGGTTTCCGTTGCCAGTTTGCTTTTTTGCAACTTTGCCATTTTGTTTTAAACTTATGATCCAACTTTCCGCCGTCATCATCACCTACAACGAAGCAAGGAACATCGGGCGTTGCTTGGATTCGCTGGTCGGGGTGGCTGATGAGGTGGTGGTCGTGGATTCTTTTTCGACTGATCAGACGGAGGCCATTTGTCGCCAACATCCGGGCGTGCGTTTTTTGCAACATTCTTTCGAGGGACATATTGAGCAGAAAAATTACGCATTACAGCAAGCCAATTTTCCATACGTGCTGGCCCTGGATGCCGACGAAGCACTCAGTACAGAATTGAAAAAAGCTATTCTGGAAACCAAAAAAAACTGGCAACACGACGGCTACACCATGAACCGGCTGACCAATTACTGTGGTCAATGGATACATCATTCCGGCTGGTATCCCGATCAAAAACTGCGGCTTTGGCAAAAAGAAAAAGGAAACTGGGGCGGCACCAATCCGCACGATAAAGTGGAAATGGCAGTGGGTAGCACAACGGCGCATCTTTCCGGTGATTTGCGGCATTACAGTTATTACACGGTGCAAGAACACGTGGAGCGGGCGGAAAAATACGCCGCCATTGCTGCCGAAGCTATGCGTCAGCAGGGTAAAGGCGCGACCTGGTTAAATGTAGTTTTTAGTCCGATCCTCAAATTTCTGCGCAATTACGTGCTGAAAGCCGGGTTTTTGGATGGGGAGTTGGGCTATACTATTTGCCGAATATCTGCTTTGGAAACGTATTGGAAATATCACATACTACGCAGGTTGTCCTGATGGAGCAGCCGGATTTTTGGTCTCCTGAATCATGGAACGCGCCTTTTCGATGGCTTTTTCGTGGAAAGCAGCGGGCGGTCTGGATTGAGCGTATTTAGCTAAATCGGCTTTGGACAATAAGTCTTGTATGGCTAAATTCAGCACTCTTGGAAAGTCGGTCGTTTTTAGCAATTGCTCGATTTCCATCGTCGTGGATTCCAGCGCAGGAATGCCGTAGCGTTTTTCCAAATATTCCCGCACAATCAGGCTCAATTCGGCGTAATGCTCCTTGACCTGATCTTTTTCCCACAGTCTTTTTCGTTCCAGCAAAGTGATTTTTTGCAACGCTTCTACGTGGACGGGTGGAGGGGATGGTGCGGGCGTAGTAATCATTACTGGAGGAGGCGCAGTCTTCTTTTTGCGACGCAAAAGTCGTCGTAGTATCAATAAAACGACTAATCCACCGACCGCCCAAGGCCAGTAATCCAGCCAATTATCTGGTGAACGCTCAATATCGCGGATCGGAGCCATCGTCTCCACGTCGGCTTCGGCGGCAGTGGCCATTACGGTGAGTTGCAATGGGTTAGTCTCTGCCGTCTCGCCCAAATGCAGTCGCACCGCCAGCGGCGGCAGATTCAGGGTTGCACTGTCAAAAGTCACCAACGTGAAGTTCTGCACCCACTGCGGTCCGGTCTTGTGCCAGCCATAATGCGCCAGGATATTTTTGGCAGGCAACATGGCAGCCCACGGCCCAAAATCCACTTGCCCCGGCTCCACCATAGTCCCTGCGACAAGGATACGTAGCGTAAAAGTATCGCCCGTTTCGATGCGTTCTGGTTGGAGACTCGCCGTTGCAGTGGCTTGCGCGATGGAACGAACGGAACAAAAAATCAACAAGCTGAGCAGCAGAATATATCTACTTGCTTGTCCAAATTGCTTTTTGCTAATTGCGATTTTGCCTTCTCTATCACCCATGCGCTACTAATTTGGAGCGACGGGCAAAAAACTGCAGCAGCGCATTGACATAAGGTTGGGTCGTACTCAAGCTCAAAAAATCGGCATTGGCACGTCGAAAAATGGCCTGCGTATCGGCGCGGTGTTGCTCAAAAGACTGTCCGTATTGACGGCGCAACCGTGAACTTGTGGTATCTACCCAACTTTGCACCCCCGTTTCAGCATCGGCTACACGTAGCAGGCCTACATCCGGCAAATCACGTTCCAGCGGATCCCAGCAATGAATACCGATGCAATCATGGCGATTGGCCAGCACCCGCAAGGCTTCCTCGTAGCCAGTGGCCAGAAAATCGGACAGCACGAAACAGACGCAGCGTTTTTTCAAACCGTTGTGCATATAGCGCAGTGCGCCGCCGAGATCGGTGCCGCGTCCGGTAGGTTGTGTGGTCAATATTTCCCGAATAATACGCAGAATGTGTTGTCGACCTTTTTTCGGAGGAATAAACAACTCGATGTGGTCGGAAAAGAGCATGACGCCCACTTTGTCGTTATTGGCAATGGCAGAAAAAGCCAGCACCGCGCAGAGTTCCGTCAAATATTCTGCCTTGAATTGCGTGTGGCTGCCGAACACCGCCGAGCGACTCACGTCTACCAGCAGCATCACCGTATTTTCCCGTTCTTCTTCAAAAACTTTAATGTACGCCTCGCCCGTACGCGCGGTCACGTTCCAGTCAATCGCCCGCACATCGTCGCCCGGATAGTACAGCCGCACCTCGCTAAACGACATTCCCCGTCCCTTAAACGCACTGTGGTAGCCGCCCGTAAACAGGTGACTGCTCAGGCCCCGCGTCTTTGATCTCTATGCGGCGAACTTTTTTGAGTAGGTCGGTGGTATCCATTTTTGAATGCGGAATGGCGAATACGGAATGCGGAATTTTTTAGATGTCGACAGAAAACAATTAGTGTTATTTTACATAAGGTGTTGTATATCAACCTTTATAAAGCCTTATAAACTATCATCAACTCTTTCTCACGGAATCACTACCGCGCCCAAAATTTTGGCCACAATATCTTCCTGAGTGATGCTTTCTGCCTCCGCCTCGAAGGTCAATCCAAGACGGTGGCGCATCACATCTGGACAAATCGCCCGTACATCATCGGGCGTAACAAAACCGCGACGATTCAGGAAAGCCATTGCGCGTGCCGCTTTCGCCAAAGCCAGACTGGCGCGCGGCGATGCTCCGTAACTAATCAACGGTGCTATGGCCTGCAAACCATAAGCGGCTGGCGTGCGCGTAGCGAACACAATATCAAGGATATACTGTTCGATTTTGTCGTCCATGTACACCTTTTTCACTATTTCGCGGGCTTTCAGCAGTTTTTCCACGGAAGCAACTTGGGAAATCGGCGGCTCTTCATCGTTCAGGTTGCGGCGAATAATAATGCGCTCCTCTTCCAGCGTCGGGTAGCCAATTTTTACTTTCAACAAAAAGCGGTCGGCCTGTGCTTCGGGCAGTGGGTAGGTACCTTCCTGCTCGATGGGATTCTGCGTGGCCAGCACCAAAAAAGGCTCCTCCAACTTGTAGGTATCATTCCCGATAGTCACCTGACGTTCCTGCATAGCTTCCAGCAACGCACTCTGCACCTTGGCGGGCGCGCGGTTTATTTCGTCCGCTAATACAAAGTTGGCGAAAATCGGCCCCTTACGAATAGTGAAGGCTCCCTGCGCCGGATTATAGATAGTAGTGCCCACCACGTCGGAAGGCAGCAGGTCGGGCGTGAACTGAATGCGGCTGAACTTGGCATCTATGGCCGTAGCCAAGGTCTTGATAGCCAGCGTCTTAGCCAAGTCCAGGCATTCCTTCCAATAAAATATGACCTTTGGTGAGCAAGCCAATCAGGAGGCGTTGCAACATAGCCTCTTGCCCGACAATAATATTCGCGGTGGCGGCGGTGAGCTGTTCAATGAAAACACTTTCGGCCTGCACCAGACGGGTGAGGGCTTCTACATCCACGGATTTCTGCATGTGGTAATGGCGGATTGGTTTGCTAAAAGGCCAAAGAAACGAAGGATAGAGGATATAATTGGCAGCGTTGGGCAGCAAGATGAAAAATTCGAGCCATTGGAAAGATTGGTATGGGCTGCAACACACTACCATTCCCATGAAAACCACCCACCATCTTGAAAAAAAGGAACTCCTTATTTCCGATAATTTTGATTGGCTGTAGTGGCTTCAAAAAAAATTCTTCTTTAAATTTTTGTGACTTCTTTAACATGATTCGTCTAAAGAGTACATTTTTGGGAAGCCTGGTATTCTCCCACCTCCTGCGGCCACATGTTGTAAAACCTCTTTTTCAAGGTGTCTGATTCCTTTTATTGTGGCATGGCCAAAGTTTTTTTTAAATAAAGGGTGGTTTTCGCCACAAAATGCGTCTAAATAATCCCTTTTTGAGAAAAATAGGGAATTTTTTTCCACACCTCTTGCGCGGTATCTTAAAAATATCTTAAATTGCACCGTATTAGTTATAATCCGCTCTTCGAATGTTTTTAGTGGGTCTTGTTTTTCTGGCTTTTGTCATCTAAAATCATGACCCGTATCCTGACCGATTATTACGCCTGTGTGTCCCCCTGGTAGCCAATTGAACAGTACGTTTCGTATTCACCGGATTTTTTATCAAAGACCTGCGAATGAGCGCTTTACACACAAACCTTACCCTCCTGTCCGACCCCACCAACGTAGCCAAAGTAGAACCATTTGTTAACCATGTAGCCACTCGCTACAATCTTTCTCCCGATACCCACGGCAATATTCTGGTCAGCCTGACTGAAGCCGTTACCAACGCTATCTTGCACGGCAACCAAGCCGACATGAATAAGAGCGTTTCTATTTCTCTCCGCCACCAGAAAAATGCGCTCGCCATCAGTGTTTCGGATGAAGGGCCCGGTTTCGATCCCGCATACGTGCCCGATCCGACCAGCATGGATTGCCTGGAAAAATGCGGCGGCCGTGGCCTGTTTCTGATGCGTCACTTGAGCGATGAATGTCGTTTTATGCGCAATGGCAGCACGGTGGAAATGCGTTTCAAACTGGATTAACCCTCTCTATGCGGTTTCCTGATTTGCCTTTTGACGATGCACCTAATGTGCTTGTGTCCTTTCATTTTGAAGATGTTACGTTCGACTTGCCTGAACACCAGGCACTGACCGATTGGTTAGTGGATGTAGCTACCCAGGAAAGCAAAGATTTTTACGAAGTCAATTATATCTTTTGCTCCGACGAGCATCTGCGTGGTATTAACGTGGCGTATCTCGACCACGATTATTATACCGATGTCATCACTTTCCCCCTGTCGGAGGAGAGCATCCACGGCGATATTTTTATCAGTTCCGAGCGCGTGGAAGAGAATGCCCGCACCGAAGGAGTGCCTTTTTTGTACGAACTCTGCCGGGTCATGCTCCACGGTGTGCTGCATTTAGCCGGTTATGGCGACAAAACCCCGGAAGAAGTAGTAGTGATGCGTGGAAAAGAGGATGAATACCTGCAACATCTGCCGGTCATTAACTGAGTTGGCGATACTTTTCAGCCTATTTTGCTAGGGATACTCGGCCAAAACTCTCCTTACCTGCCTGGCTTTGACTTTTTCTCAAATCGGTACCCCAGGTGAAATTTACCATAGCCGATCACGCCGTCGTCAAAACTCCGACCTACGCCCAGGCCTAATTCAAAAATGATATTTTTTTGGGAAACCCATTTATATCCAAGCAAAAAGCCAACGCCAACTGCTTTCTTGTATGCCAATAAATGACTCCTACGTGGAATTTATCGATTCCCTTTTCCGGGTCGAAGTAGTATTTCCCGCTTATGTTGCCGCCCACAAAGTCTTCTATGAGGATGAAATCGCCGTCGATACCAAAACTTTTGCTGATGCCTTGTTCCACCGAAGCAGCTACATAACCAAATAATAAAGGAATCGGGCTTAATTTTACTTCTGTTTGAGCGGAAAGGTGGGAAGCACAGGCAAATAACGCAAATACAAGGAGTGATCTTTTCATGGGTTAAACTCGTTTGATGGTGGAATAATTTATTGAACTGTTGTTTATCAGTGGGTTACAGGAGAATTTAGTATTGGGAACTAGTATTCAAAAGGGTAGACGTAGAAAAGTAGATAAAAGAAAGCGCGTTTGTAAAAAAGAATTTAACCATAAGGCTGTTTTCAATTTTTCACTGATTTTGTTACAGAAAAATACCTATTTATAACCGCTTACCTTTGGGACAAATTTTTGCCACCATGTCCCTGACGCTTACCCTCCCTGCCGCCTTGGAACCCTACCGTGACGCTATTCTGGCTACCAAACAGCCATTTGTGCGCGCACTTTCTCAACCCGCCCGTAAGTTGGCTCTGTGGGAAAGCAAGGTTGGTGGCTTGCCTTATTTGCCCAAAGACATGGTTTTCCCGACGGCTCCTGATGGCCGTGAGTTATTTTTTCTGGCCCAAATCAATTTTGCAGAAATGCCCGCTTTGCCTCCTTTTCCTACGGAAGGTATGGTGCAGTTTTATATTCATGACGATGATTTGTACGGCATGAATTTCGATGATGGCGAGAATCCCGACACGTTTCGGGTGCTATTTCACCCAAAGGTGGAGAAAAATGAGGCTGCGTTGCAAACAAAATTTCCGGTGTTGCGCAACTACGATGAGCTGTTACCGCACCACCCGGAGGAATCTTATCAGCTTTGAAATTCTCTTTGGAAGCAGAAGTGGCTTCGGTGACGGATTACCAGTTTTTTGAAATATTCGGGCAGGATTTCTTTCAAAAATTCGGCGAAAAAGAATGGGACCTGATGGACGAATACGGCAAAATGGTGCGTCCGCAAGGGCATAAAATTGGTGGTTACGCTTATTTTACGCAGGATGATCCGCGCCGCGCCAGCGACCCGATGCTGCTACTTTTCCAACTCGACTCCGATGAACGCATGGATTTGATGTGGGGCGATATGGGCGTTGGCCACTTTTTTATCCGGGAAAAGGATTTGGTTGCCCGTGATTTTTCGCGGGTGCTGTATGACTGGGATGCTTTGTAGCAATTGATGCGGGTTTCGCTTGTTTAAATTACCGCGACAAAAAAATATCCGGCCAGCAATATGGCTGGATATTTTTTTAGCAGTAACTTTGTTTTTCAAAGTACTTTCAATTCAGATAAATAGCCATCTGACACAAAACACGATGCATCCCAACAAAACCTTCTTTTTGGCACGAGTAGTCGCTTTGGCTTCGGCGGTTATCGGCACATTGATCTTTGCTGCATATTACTATTTCCCTAATCCCAGGTTGGTTGGCATTGGCTATTTTTTTATAATGGTAGCCGTGATTGCCAGTGGATGTTTGCTAATAACTTGTCTATTATTAATTGTAAAAAAAGAAATACGCAGGAAAGCAATACTTCATGCAGGCATTCTTTTGTTGAACGTACCACTTTGCCTGTTTCTTGTCGTCAGTTTTTTCAACCTTATCAATTATGAGCGCATCACGCTGGTTAATGCAACTGGCCAATCGATAACAGAACTTAAATCAATAGGGTGCGCAGAAAGTAGAGCAATTGGAAAGTTGGAAATAGGCGAACAAAAAGAGGTGTGGATACCAATTATGGGCGATTGTAGCATTGGTATAGAATATAGAAAAAACAGCGAGGTATACAAGGAAACGGTCATTGGCTATACTACGCCTAATGGTGGCGAAAAAACTATTTACCTGATTGGCAAGCCCAATCCCCATAATATCCATTAAAACGCCCGCATCCGTTCCAGAATATCACTTCCCGGCGCATGCCAAACCGCCTGAATACCTGCTTGCCGCGCTCCTGCCACATTGATTTCCATATCATCAAAAAAGAGGGTTTCCTCCGGCACTAGCTCCGCATCTGCCAATACGTACTCGTAAATTTCGCGATTGGGCTTGCGCAAACGGATTAAATGGGAAAAATAAACGCCGTCGAAATAACGGGATTCGTAGTCAGAAATTCCGTGTTCGCGCACCATATAGTCGGCAATCCAATGTTCATGCAAGTCGTTTATATTGCTCAATAAGAACACTTTATAATGTTGGCGCAGCCGAAGTAACATCTCGAAACGCGCGGCGGGCATGCCAATAAAAATGGAATTCCAGGCAAATTCCACTTGCTCCGCTTGCAGCGGCGGATGCACTGATAAACGGATAGTATCCAGAAAATCAGTCGTAGAAATTCCTCCCGTTTCATACAGGTCAAAAATATGATCCCGCAAGAGTTGATCGCGGGCAGCGGCGTATTGCTCGCCCGCAAACTGCTGCAAATGCGTATCAATGCGCGACAAATCAATGTCGAACAACACATTGCCAAAATCGAAAATCAGGTTTTTGATGCCTTTCATACGGAGGATGCGAGATTAGTGCGGGCAAATTTGAAGCATTTTCACCAAATAAAATTCTAAAACTACCCATGCAACAGTGTAGACTGCATCCCAAAATAGTACCTTTGTCCCGCTCTTACCAAATTTTCTAAAAAATATTCGCTTATGGCGCGCGTAGAATTGATCATGCCCAAAATGGGCGAAAGCATCATGGAGGCCACCATCCTGAAATGGCGCAAAAAACCGGGTGATTCCATCGAAATGGACGAGGCGGTGCTGGACATTGCTACCGATAAGGTAGACACCGAAGTTCCTTCTCCAGTGGCCGGTACGCTGGTGGAAATCCTTTTTCAGGAAAATGATGTGGTGGCCATCAATAAGGCTATCGCGGTGATCGAAACCGAAGCAGGTGCCGCGCAGCCTGCCGCTTCTCCCGCTGTAAATCAACCGATTACCATTAATAGTCAACCCACTACGCAGCCCGACGTGCCTTTCGTTCCGGCTCGCGAAGGAGCGGCTACTATGGCTATGGAAGGCCGTTTTTACTCGCCGTTAGTGCGCACAATTGCCAAAGAAGAAGGTATTGCATTGGCAGAGCTGGATCGTATTTCCGGTAGCGGCGCGGAAGGTCGAGTCACCAAAAAAGATATGCTGGCCTACGTAGCCACGCGCCAAACGCTGCCTGCTACTCCGGCGGCAACTCCACAAAAGTCAGCAGATAACGGACAACCTGCCTCCACGCCTGCGCCCATCCAGGTCATCCAACGCCCGGCCATCAGCACCGATGGCAACGTGGAGATCATTGAGATGGATCGGATGCGCAAACTCATCGCCGACCACATGGTGATGAGCAAGCACGTCAGCCCGCACGTGACGTCGTTTGTGGAAGTAGATGTGACCAACATGGTCAACTGGCGCAACCGTATTAAGGAGGAATTCAAGAAGAAATACGGCGAAAACATCACTTTCACGCCGCTTTTTGTCGAGGCAGTGACGCGTGCGCTGCGCGATTTTCCAATGGTCAATTCTTCGGTGGATGGCACGCGCATTATTATTCGCAAGGATTTGAATATTGGTATGGCGGCGGCTTTACCGAGCGGAAACCTGATTGTGCCAGTCATTAAAAACGCTGATTTCCTCAATCTGACTGGCCTTACCAAAACGGTAAATGACCTGGCTAATCGGGCGCGGCAAAACCAGTTGAAACCCGAAGATATTCAAGGCGGCACGTTCACGTTGACCAACGTTGGCACTTTCGGCAACGTGATGGGTACACCAATCATCAATCAGCCACAGGCGGCTATCCTGGCCACGGGTGCTATTCGGAAAAAACCGGCAGTGCTGGAAACGGAATATGGCGACGTCATTGCCGTGCGCCAAATGATGTTCCTGTCGCTTTCCTACGATCACCGCGTGGTGGATGGTATGTTGGGCGGCTCGTTCCTGCGTCGGGTAGCCGATTATCTGGAACAGTTTGATCTGAAGCGAACTATTTGATTTTCAATTCATTGTCCTTTTAACATGCTGCTTCACCCGGCCACATCCAGTGATATTCCTGTTATAGCCGACCTGGCGGAGCGCATTTGGCGTGTGCATTATCCGGCACTCATCGGGACAGAACAGGTAGAATATATGCTCCAATTGCTGTACAGTCCGACGGCATTGCAGCGGCAAATGGAGGAAGGACAAGTGTTTTGGCTGCTGAAAAATGCCGACGAAACGCTCGGCTATCTGGCGGTGACCGACCGAGGTGCAGGGAAGTATTTTCTGAACAAATTTTATATTGACAACGAGCAGCGTGGACGCGGACTGGGCCTGATTGCCTTTGAATTGGTACTAGCTAAATATCCGACATTTGCAGGAACTGCGGCTCACCGTGAATCGCCAGAATTTTAAAAGCATCAATTTCTATTTCAAAATCGGCTTTTTCATCGAGCAGTGCGTCAGCATACCGATCGGGGAAGGGTTTTCGATGGAAGATTTTCAAATGCTGTGGCGGAAGAAATAAAAGGCAAAAAGCAAAAGGCAAGTGGTGCAACGCGCGGCATTCCTGCAAATTTCTTTGATAGCCCCTTATTTATGATCAAACGTTTCGTCAAATTGACCTTCCGCCCGGAAGAAGTTACTACTTTTCTCACCACAGTGTTTGAGCCGAGCAAAGCGCAGATCCGGGGCTTTCCCGGCTGTCAGCACATGGAATTGCTGCGTTCCACAGACCAATCTAATGTGTTGTTTACGTTCAGTTTATGGGACGATGCGGCGGCGTTGGAAACCTACCGACAGTCCGATTTATTTCGAAATACATGGGCCAAGAGCAAGGCTTTATTTGCCGAAAAAGCAGAAGCCTGGTCCATGGAAGTAGTGGACGAAGCGCAATAGGCAACAGGTAACAGGCAAATTAGCAAAAAGGCAAAAAGCAATTCCCCGACTTACACTTGCCCATTTGCTCCTTGCCTTTTCTTTCTTCTGACCCAACCAATTGGTCGGCCCGCGCGTAATTTGGAGCGTGCGACTTTTCATTTCAACTTAGCCAACAAAAGTCCGCCGAGTATTGCAGCCTTTTTCGGTGCTGCTGTATCTCCCTGTCAACTTTAATCCAACACGGTTCGACTTTCTTCCTTCATTTACGTTACCGGGCCTACCGGTGATGATCAATCTTCCCAGTACGATGAACCGATGCTTACCCGTTCTTTTTTTAATTTTTGTGGCCACTAGTTTACAGGCCCAGATTGTCAACACTTCGATTCAAATACACGGCCCGGAATTTCTATGCGAGGGGCAATGCGATACCTTACACGCGGAGATTACGGATGAAAACAATTTTCCGCCACCCTACACCTACTCTTGGACTGGCCCAGGCGGCTTTACTTCTACGAATAGAACCATTGTAGTTTGCTCCGACTATGCTGGTACTTTTACTCTAGATGTCACGCTTGCTACAGGCATCACTTATTCGGCTATTCCCCATACAATTTACGTTGTACCATATCTGCCATTAAATATATTATCTAGTAATACAGCTCCCTGTAATGCGGACACCAATTCAGTTTTTTGTGAAAGAGTCTGCCCTAATACCGTAGTCACTTACTCGTTACAGGGACAAAACACTGGCAGCCAGCAAATTCCATTTATCTGGCAGGTCACCGGAGCCAGCAGTTATCAGGTCAATAATCCGCCTTTCAATACTTCGATTACGGTCACTTGGGGAGGAACAGGCAGCGGCGCTGTATCAGTGATAAGTCAATCAGCAGGTGGACCGATTACGACTAATTGTGGCGGCGGCGAAGCTTCTATGTGTGTAACTATCATCGAAGCACCGAAAGCGCAATTCAATACCGACCCCGCTCCGACCGCTGGCTCATTGACCGTTTGTAAAGGCCAAACCATCTATTTGGACAACCAAAGTACCGCTGATTACTCGGAATGGTTTTTCAGCGATGACCTTTCTACCACCTTTGAGGATGATCCACAACACGTTTTCCAGACACCCGGTAATTATGTCGTGCGACTCATTGCCCGCAGCACTTGCCTTTGCTCCGACACTACCACATTAAATGTAACCGTGCTGGATGCCGTGTCGCCCATGCTCGATTGCGTTGGTACGATCTGCCCCAACGAAACCGTCACTTATACTGCCTCAAATGGTTGTGCACCTTACGCCTGGTCGGTCACGCCCAACGGTACAGTCCTAAACGGTGGTACATCCACCTCCGACACGATCACCGTGCAATGGACCAACGGACCCTCAGGTACGATTACGCTGGGTGCGCAAGCTTGTAGCGGGATGGTTTGTCCGCAGCCAGCCATTATTCATGTGCCGGTCATTTCCGACGCAGCGGAGATAAAAGGGAAAGAGCGAGTGTGTGGGTCATCGGAAGAAAAATATTCTATTGAGCCTTATAGTGGTACGGGCTTTATTTGGTCGCTGTCGGGCGGCGGCACCATTCAATATGGACAAGGCACTAACCAAATATACGTAAGCTGGACGGCCTATCCAGATCCCAGCCAGACATATTGGCTTTCTGTGAAATATGACAATTGCTACCTGGGTTGTGGTGGACAGGATTCCATTGCCGTACACATCCTTTCGCCGTTTATCATTGATGGCCCCGTGGAGGCCTGCGCTGGTGCAACGGCTTCTTTCAATGCAAAACTGACCACGCCCGCCGTTAATTTGATCGCGAACTGGACCCTCCACGGCCCTGACGGCAGCACAGTTTGGACCTCGGCAACAGCTTTGGCCAGTGTCAATGTGCCTTTTGCCACTACCGATGGAATATATCAGTTGCTAGCCGAGCCTGCCGATCCCAGCCAGACTTGCTCCGACCAAGCAACCTGGGCGATCAGCATTGCTCCGCTGCCTGCTTCGCCCACGGGCATTTCCGGTCCGGTTTTGATTTGTCCCAATAATATTTACACTTACGAAGCATTGGGCGTTTTGCCAAATAGTAATTTGCAATGGACAGTGCAAAACGGCCTGACTACTAATACCTATCTCGGCAATCCTGTCAATATTAGCTGGGGAGTCGCTGGTCCATACGCCTTATCCGTGCGGCAAATAAGCACCGACGGGCTGGGCTGCTTGTCCGATACAATTCGCCTGCAAGTGGCCGCTATTACTTTGCCCAGCATTACGGGTGATAATACAGTTTGCGAAGATGCCACGGTAAGTTACACCATTGCCAATCTGGAAGACATTGATATTCAATGGAGTACCAGCCCGACGGGAGCCGGAGCTATTGCCAATGGACAAGGCTCCAAGGAGGTGGAAGTTTTCTGGACGGAGACAGGCAATCATACGCTATCAGCCAATGTTTGTGGCCAAATTGCTACTTTTCCAGTCACCGTACTGGCTAATCCCCAGCCAACGGTGCAAGCGCCCGCCAACGTTTGTGTGGGCCAAACCAAACCTGTACAGACGATTGGTTCGTACAGCAACTATTTGTGGCGCGATGCCAATGGCGCGATGTTGGCTACCACGCCAATCGCCAATCTCGGTGCGGGCAGTTACTCGGTACAAGTAACCGACGGGCAAGGCTGTGTGGGCACCTCAGAATTCACCATTGCTGTGGCTCCCAATCCTAACTTGAACATTACAACCGCCGATTTCACGGCTTTTTGTCTTAATTCCAATTTCATCACTATCAGCGCATTAGTAAACGCCGACGGAGATTTTCAGTACCAATGGTTTCAGAATAATATGCCCGTGGGCGGTAATACACCTACTTACACAACCAACCAATATGGGCTGTATACCGCAATAGTAACCAATCAATATGGCTGCACCGCCTCGGACGGCCCGATATCGATCGTCAATGATTGTGGCAGCGGAGGTGGTGTCCCCGGCAGTGGAGCGGCTCCATTTTGCCCGCCTGGCAGTATTAATCTGGCGATCATGCCCACCGCACTATGCGATTCTTTTGCTTTTCAGGTGAGCGGTGCGCAGTACCAGCCAGGCTCGGCAGATTGGTATTTTGGGGAGTCGGGGGCAGCTTTGCTGGGTACTTCCAATGTAGACAATCCCAGTTTTCATTTCCAAAATGCCGGACAATATCTGGTCGTTCTATACGCCCAATTGCTGAATGGCGCGACTTGCCGAGTGATTGATTCCGTAAAAGTGGTTGCTTCGGCGCAATTCGGGGCGGCTCCGGCCTGTCCCAGTAGTGCCACTAATTTTCAGGATGTGAGCACTTTTTTTCCAGGCAATGGCATTAATAGCTGGGCCTGGGATTTTGGGGATCCGAGCAGTGGCGCCAACAATATTTCACCAGTACGCAATGCCGATCACACCTACGCTGCTTCTGGAAATTATCCAGTCACGCTCACTATTACGGCGAATAGCGGCTGTACTTCGGCAGTCACGCAAGCAGTCATAATTCCCGTTATATCCAGTCCAACTTTTGCGCCACCGACCCAAAACTGTGCAGGCAACGCGCTACCATTTAATGCCGTAGTGGGGCCAGAAATAACCAAGGTAACCTGGGATTTTGGCCAACCTGTCACCGGCCCGGCCAATGATGCTACTGGTACATTAGTCTACCACAGTTTCACGCCTGCTGGTACTTATTCTGTAACGGCCACTTCTACCAATGCCTTTGGTTGTGCCGCCATTTTTTCCCAAAATATAACTGTAACGCCCAACGCATTAAATGGAAATATTAGTCCAGCCAATCCAGCACCAATTTGCGAAGGCAGCACTGTCACTTTAACAGCCCCAACGGGCGGCGTAGCCTGGTTCTGGTCGGATAGCACCACTACTACTCCAATTTTTACGACTAATAAAGCAGGCACTTATCGGGTAACGATAACTGCTGCCAATGGCTGCACTTATACGTCGCCGCCAGTAACAGTAGAGGTAAAACCCGCCCCGGATGCGCTCATTAAAGCATTGTTAGAGAATGAGTTGGGGCAAGTGATTGGCACGATTTATCCTACGCTGACTACCTGTGCTGGCGAAGACGTGCACTTGGAGGTGCAAGGCAACAGCAGCAATTATGGCTATGTCTGGTCGGATGGGAATGGCACGGACGACGAGGTGTTTTTTACCGCAGATCGGTTCAATTTGCTGTCGGTAGGTACGCACGTTTTTACAGTGACGGTGACGGACTACTCCAGCGGCTGCACGGCGGCGACCACTCCTTTTATGGTGATAGTCAATCCAGTGCCAAGCGGATTCCAGATTACAAGCAGCGGAAATCACTGTGCCCAAGCGTCCAATATCATTACCTATCAAGGCCCCATGCCGGGCAACTGGCAATTTATCTGGAACAATGGCCAACCCGGAACGACCCTGCCCGCCGCCGAACCTGGCGAGTATTTTATCCGAGTGATCAATGAATTTGGTTGTGAAGCGAAAAGCAATTCCCTGTATTTCCAACCGGGGCCACCAGTCAGTGCCATTCCCGGTGGTTGCCATACGCGTTGTCGGCCCGATACCTTGTGTTTGCCTTATGATCTATCCTACGTTAGTTTTTGGCAGTGGTATTACAACGGCGATCCCATCCCTGGTGCTACCAGCCAGAACTTAGTGGCCGCTGAAAGCGGTACGTATTGGGCCGTATTGACGGATAGTTATGGTTGCGTGGGCCAGAGCGATCCACTTACCTTGCAACTCTTCGATGCCTACGGCAATGTTACCGGCCAGGTTTGGTCGGATGTGAACGACAATGGCGTTATTGACGCAGCCGACACGCTAGTGAGCGGCATTCCGGTGGATTTGTACCAAAGCGGCAGCCCGGTGGCTTACGGACAAAGCAATAATCAAGGTATTTATGCTTTTGCCAATATTCTTTCTGCCAATTATGTGGTGCAAATTGATGCTGCGAGCCTGCCTTCTAATTGGCAGATAGTAATTGGTCAAAAAAATGCCAATATGTCGGGCTGTCAAACCGTGGCTACCGCTGATCTGCTCGTGAAATTTGTTTGTCCAACCGTCACCTCGCAGTTGCAACTCCATGCTTGTCCCGGCGGTTCGGTAATTTATCAGGGAATGAGCCTAGCCATCGGAGCCAATCAAGCGTTTACGTTTACCAGTACTCAGGGTTGCGATTCTACGGTGACAGTGACGGTGCAAACACTGCCAACCTCCACGTCGGCCTTGACTTTGTTTGCTTGCGCAGGTAGTACGGTGGCTTATCAGGGAACGCAGTTGCTTCCCGGCGTGGTGCAGGATTTTGTTTTCCAAAACTATGCAGGCTGCGATTCCACGGTAACAGTTACGGTAAAAACTGCTCCTGTTTCTGCCTCAGCACTCACTTTAACGGCCTGTCCGGGCAGCACGGTAGGCTACAATGGCGGGCAATTACTTCCCGGCGCGGTGCAGGATTTTGTTTTTCAAAACTACCTGGGCTGCGATTCTACGGTGACGGTCACGGTGCAGGCTTTGCCAAATTCCACTTCCTTGTTGGAAGTATCCGTTTGCCCCGGAGAGACTTTTAAGTACGCAGGTGCCTCTGTAGCGGCGGGCGAAACCCTCGACTTTCACTTGCTTACCACGCAGGGTTGTGATTCTACGGTGACGGTGACAGTGGCGGAATTTCCAGTGGCTACTTTTGCATTGCTGCCAATATCGTCTTGCGCTACGCAACCAACTGGTAGCCTGCTGATTAGGCAAGCGAGCGGTGGATTATCGCCCTACCAATTCTCACTAAATGGAAATGCTGCCCAACCCGATTCCTTGTTCCAAACGCTGATGGCGGGTACTTACGAAGTGGTATTAGAGGATGCCAACGGTTGCTCATCTTCCCAAAACACAACCATTGAGGAACTGCCACGCCTGGAACTGGGATTGTCCGATGCCTTTTTGCCCTGCGATAGTAGCGGGCTGGAAATCACGCCAGTGATCGGCGGAGATACTATCGGTTTGCATTATAAATGGTGGAACGGTAGTACGTCTTCGTCGGCTATGGCCAGCGAGGCCGGGCCAGTTTGGGTAGAAGCAACCAATCACTGCGAGACGGTACGACGCGAGGCAATGGTACACTGGATGGACTTGGCTGCCGATATTTCGTATGTTTATTTGCCCAACATATTTGCGCCAGATGGCGTGGCGCAAGAGAATGCCACGTTCCGGCCCACCTTTGCAGCAGGACTTTTGCCATTACATTATCGCCTGGAAATCTTTGATCGCTGGGGCAATCTATTGTTTCAAAGCACTCAAACCGAGGCAGCCTGGGAAGGCAATTTTCACCGCCGAAAGATGAATCCCGGTGTATACGTGTGGCAACTGGAAGCAGAGGTAGCTTTCTGCGGACGTACTATTATGTTACATAAGCAGGGCGATGTTACTATTATGCGCTGATTAACCTACCGCTTTTGCTGCTATCAATGCCGCCTGCAGCACCTCCCGTTGGATGCTTACGGTACGGTCGTGGGCATACCACGTATGCACCAGCGTTTTGAGATCTTCGTAAATCTTATGACGGACCTCCAAATCAGTAGAGCCTTTCATCTGAACGATCATGTCCCGAATCTGCGCTTGCACCGCCGCCGGACGAGGTCCCCAGGAACCGCCCACTTCTCCCGACTTTGCGTCGGCAAAAATAATTTTTGGAATAGAACGACTGCCCTCGGTCAGAAAAGCGTCCATCAGATCGGGCTGTTCGTCGCGGAGTACAAAACCGAGTTGGATGTTCTCATTCAGCAACGATAAACTGTGTAACACTGGTACGATCTGCGAAGCATCGCCGCACCAACCCTCGGTAATCACCAACCACTGCTGGGGTTTGGTGAGTTGCGCTAACAATTCGGCAGCTTGCGAATCCAAGCGGAATGTTTTGTCCAACCGATTCATGCGCTGTTCATTCAAGTGCGAATATTTCAGCAGTTCCGGGGTATGGTGTAGGCCCGTCGTCTTGTCTTCAGCCAACAGATCGGTCACCAGACTGCGATAGCCAGCATAGGTCAGGGCCTGGACAATGAGGTCTTGTTCCAAATTTTTCATGCTAAAAGAACGGTTTTTTTTGTGTCGGGTTCACAGTGCTGGCAATTGGTTGGTCGAAGTGACGTTTAGGCTCCATTTCTATTGGCGAACTGCTATTTTTGTGGCCTTCATTTAAAAACGACCGATGCAAAGTTATTTTGATATACAAGCCCTGAACCAGCGGATTCATGCCGAAAGTGCTTTCGTGGAGCAACTTAACCACGAAACTTCCAAAGTCATTGTCGGCCAGCAAGTGATGCTGGAACGGCTACTGATTGGCTTGCTGACGCGCGGGCATATTTTGCTGGAAGGCATGCCGGGCCTGGCTAAAACACTGGCCATCAAGACCTTGGCGCAGGCGGTGGATGCCAAATTCAGCCGCATTCAGTTTACGCCCGACCTGCTGCCCGCTGACTTGATTGGTACGATGATTTACAACCCCGCTCGCTCGGAATTCACGGTACGCAAAGGGCCGATTTTTTCCAATTTCGTGCTGGCCGACGAAATCAACCGTGCGCCCGCCAAGGTGCAGAGTGCCTTGCTGGAAGCCATGCAGGAACGTCAGGTGACCATTGGCCACGAGACATTTCCGCTGGAAGAACCATTTTTGGTGCTGGCTACGCAAAATCCCATCGAACAGGAAGGTACTTATCCGCTGCCCGAAGCGCAGATTGACCGCTTTTTGTTGAAAGTAAAAATTGGTTATCCTACGCAGGAAGAGGAACGTGACATCGTGCGGCGCAATCTGAGCGGCATCCAACCGACCGTAAATCGCGTAGTGTCGCCGACCGCTTTATTGCGTGCGCGGGAGGTGTTGCACGAGATATATGTGGACGAAAAAATAGAGCAATACATCATTGATATTGTCTTCGCGACTCGTGAACCGGCAAAGTACGGCCTGAAATCGCTGGCTCCGCTAATCAGTTATGGGGCTTCGCCACGGGCCAGTATTGCCTTGGCGCAGGCGGCTCGTGCCTTGGCATTTTTGCGTCGGCGCGGTTACGTGGTGCCGGAGGATGTCCGCGCCATTTGCCCCGATGTGCTGCGTCACCGTATTGGATTGAGCTATGAAGCCGAGGCTGAAAACGTCCGCCCGGAAGAAGTGGTGGAACAGGTGCTGAATACGGTGCAAGTACCTTGATTAACGATGAAGTATGAAATATAAACTAGGGGTTAATTTGACGACGTTTCGGTTATAGTTCATACTTCATACATCATCGTTTTTTCACCTTTTTTTAATCTGCCAAAACCGCTTTACACATGGTATATTCTTTTCTATTTCGGATTAAGTATTTGATTGTTAAAATCTTAGAATTTTATGCAATTGGCATTAAACGCAAATTGCATCCTCTCTGTATTTTAATAATATTTGGCCTACCCAACCTGCTTTTTTCTCAAAAAACCAATCCTGCTCCAGTCACCAAGCCCGCTGCTGGTATTCGCGACACAGCTATTATTAAATTATTTGAACAACCTGCTACGATCAAATGGGTACGCGTTTTCAAAGGTCGGGTGGATGATGCCTCGGCGGTAGATATGACCTTGGGCTACGACGGACGCAATTGTCGCGGTTATTTGAACTACTTAAAAAGCAAGACCCGTATCCGACTCGACGGTACCCTGCTCGACAGTACCGAACTCCATCTCGAAGAACGCGGTCCTGGCTCTACCATAACGGGTCGCTGGGAAGGTCATATTATTGGTCATCTGCTCGAAGCCGACTGGACGAACTTTAATAACAGCCTGGGCATCCATCTTTCTGCCGACGAATTCGTGCCGGGTCTTACGCTCAATCTGGCCTGCAGCGAAAACAAATGGGCCAATCGCTACATCGCGCGCTACAATGGTGCCCGCGCTGATATGGTCTTAACGCGGGTACAAAATGGTATTCTACAGGGCTACTGCTGGATAGAAAGTGATGCCAGGACTTATACTTTGCAAGGATCAGTCAACAAAAATGGCGACTACGAAATGGAAGCACTGCTGCCCAGTGGCCGGGTAGCCGCCCAACTTTCCGGCAACTTAAAACCCGGTCAATCCATGATTTGGGTCGGCAGCGGAGAGAAACGGGAGTTCAATTTTACCTTGAAAGATAATTATGCACTGGGCTGCTACGACTACGCTGATTATGGCTCCAGCTACGATGCGCTCTATCCACGTACGGCTTGCGTGACTTGCAATGCGTGGTTCGATCAGCAACTCACGGCGTGGATAAATCGTTGTAAATCAGTGGTTGCCGCAAAAAAAGATCCACCAACGCCTGCCACGCGTAGCGCACAACGGGCCAGTGCCTGGTCTGAAATCGCCTGCTGGACCGAAAATATATTTACGGGCTATCTCACTTTCTCGGACACTTGGAGCGAGCAGGCACAGGGCCTGGCGTTCAACTTCGATCTGAAGACTGGCAAGGCAATCGTATTGGATGAATTATTCAATAAAGGCTTTGATGCGAAAACCTGGCTGGAGGACTATGCCCGTAAAGAATCGCCGAAAATGCCGCAATTCGTAGCAAACCCCAAATATCGGGAGTGGCTAAACAAGGAGGGCTTTCCACTATTCGCTCTGCGGCGCGAGGGTCTGGAAATCAGCACGTTATTTCATCCACAATATGGACGGCAGTCGTTAGTAGTCCCTTATAGCGCGCTGAAACCTTATATGAAGAAGGAGAATCCGGTGGCGGAGTTTGTGAAGTAGATTTGTCTAAGGTTTCAATCCTTTAAAAACGGCAAAATACTTGCCCAAACCGCCGCAAAATTTTCCAGAAAAACAACATGACCAGTATTCGGAATAATGGCCAGTTGGCAGTTTGGTATCATGTTATAGGCAGTTATCACCGTTGGCAAAGGAGCATTTCGGTCCAGTTCGCCAGCCATCAGCAGTACCGGGCATTTAATTGTGGTAAATAATGCTTTGCTGGCCGTCATGGTATTATAAAAATCGGCCATTTTCGTCCAGTATTCCTGAATCCTTTCAGGTTCCGGCATAAGTGCCAGTTGTTGTTTCCAATAAGTACTATCAAGTTTAAATGCCTCTTTGGTATCTAAAATTACTTTGCGCAAACCCGGCACCTGTTCGCCAGCACCAATGGCGATCAATTTCTTCACCCTTGTCGGGTACATACTGGCCACCTTATAACTAGTGTACGCCCCATCGCTAAATCCCAAAATAATGCATTGCTCTTTGGTTACCGCATTGATAACCGCTATCACATCATTCGCCTTTTGTTCGTAAGTCAGTGGTGTAGAACCTATTTCGGATTTGCCATGTCCGCGCGTAGAAACTGCTATAACTTGAAACTTTTGCTGAAAACTATCAATAAAAGCCGCCATTTCAATAGTAGAACCAAATCCACCACCATGCAGTAGCACGATTGGCTGCCCTTTGCCATAGACTTCGTAATAAATTTTGGCATCGTCCGCCTGCACATAATGCCCTGCTTTTGGATTAGCCCCATAAGGTATTTTATTCACCACACTGGCAGGCTGGAAAACCCTTCTTAAATTTTGTTGTCCATAAAGACATTGACAAACAAGCAGTAAAAAGATGGAGGAAAGAAGTCTTAAATTCATGTTGCTATCTATTTGTAAATCAACTGATTAAATTGTCTTATAACCTTTCTCAATATAAGTTTATCCCGAATTTTGTATTTATAAATTCAGGATAAACTCATATCATCTGTAACTATACTTTCCCTTTTGCTTCGGATGCAGTGACGGTTTTTCCCAGCGCACCAAACTGATGCAAGTCGCCGAACACCTCAATGCGGATGGATTGGTCAATACCGCCGATTCGGAGTGGCTCAAACCCGGCATCGCGAATCAGTTGTTCTATTTCAGTATTGATGCCCGTGTCATCGGTAGCATAAAACAGCACTGATAGCTCGGGCTTTTGGTGAGCTGCATTTTCCAGCGATGCTGCTCCCAGCGTGCCTAATGCCTTGGCCAATTTCGCGCCCTGGGGCAAGAAAGCCGAATTAAGGACGCCTGCCGATTCATTTTCACCGATGATTTTGTCAAACCCACCTTTGTCGTTGGGAGCGATCGGATTGGAAGGGTCAACGATAATTTTACCCTGAAAATCGGCAGCATACAGATTCAATAATTCTTTAATGGCACTGAACCAGACGGCCAGAATGACAATATCTGCCGCTTTGATGGCTGCCTGGATGTCCAGCGGCTGAGCCAAAGAACCCAACTCACTAGCCAGTGTATTGGCTTTATTGATGTCGCGGTCGGCCACAATAACGGTCCGGTTGCCTTTGGTGAGATTGGCGGCTACTACCTTACCGATAGCACCGAGGCCGATGACGGCTACTTTTGATTTTACTGTATTTTCCATTGCTTTAAATTTTGATTTAAAAACAATGCAAAGGTGCAGGCATCAAAAGGCGTTGGCCAATGACCTATTTTAAGAAATACCCTTAAACTGGTTTAAGGGTAAATCACCGCTGCTTCCGCTCGTTGCGTATGCGGCTCAAAAATTCGGGGGTAATGCCCAAATAAGAAGCGATCTGGGTGTTCGGCAGGCGTAAGGCGAGTTGGGGGTAGTACCGGGCGAGAAAGTCTTCATAGCGCTCCTGGGCGGTGGAACTGATGTTTTGCAGCACACGGTTTTGCAACTCCACATACTTGTTCTCGACAATTACTTTAAATATCCGATCCAGTTTCGGAATGGACACGTACAGGAAATACAAATCCTGCTTTTCTACTTGCAGAATGATCGACGGCTCCATGGCCTCGATGAATAATTTGCTGGGTTTGCCGGCATGGAAGCTGCCAATGTCCGCAATCCAGTCATTTTCGGCAGCAAATTGGAGGTTGTGTTCAATGCCTTTTTTGTCTACGCCATACATTTTAAAACAACCTTGCACGACAAAGGAATAGTGCTTGCAAGCGAACCCTTCCTGCAAAATGGCCTGCCGACGTTTTATGGTACGTTGCACGAATCTGCCTTGCAACAACTCTTTTTCTCCCTCTTTAAAAGGAATATAACTTTCAAAATGATCAATGAGCGGTTGAAGCATTAATCGGGCAGATGATAAGTTTGTAGATAAATTTTGGCCGAAAAAGGGTTTTGCGGACAGATAAATTTTTTCAAAACTACCTAAATGGCTAAAATAAAAAAGCGCAATTACCTGACTAACAGATAATTGCGCTTAACACTTGTTGGGTCACAAGGACTCGAACCCTGAATAAAAGTACCAAAAACTTCTGTGTTACCATTACACCATGACCCAATGCTCTAAAAGCGCTGCAAAAATACAATGATCTGCAATGCTACGCAAATATTGGCGCAAAATTTTTTCAAAACACTGTGTTTCTCCTGGTTACTGCAACCGCTGCCAGTACTGCGTGCGGTAAAAAGGGCCTACAGAGCCACGCAACACGAGCGTATTGGCATCGCCCTCTTTTAGCCACATTTTGCAGCCATACCATTTGCCTTTTTCGGGGTCGAGAATATTGCCCGACTGCCACATGCCATCTTTCAAAACCATGTCAATTAGTATGATCATACCAATAAGCGGTTGGTCTTTGCGTTCGTCGGGACATTTGTCGCAAACGGGGCTGGGCGGTTTGCGGAGTAGCTTATCGATTTTGCCATAGAATTTGCTGCCCGATTCATAGATTTGAATATAGCTGCGGGCTTCTCCGGTATTATCATCGATGGTTTTCCAGGTGCCGACGATGGACTGGGCGTGGGTCCATTGACAGAAAAGCAGGGCAAATAAAGGGAGCAGGTAATATTTCATGCTGCGGAAGTTGGGTGAGTGGGTAGGTAGCGTTCGCGGAGGATATGCAAGTGATGCAGGTGGTGTCCAGCAATGATAAAAAAGTATGCCCGCACCGAAACCGGCCAATTGCTCGCTGTACCAACGAATTTCGATTGCTCCTCCGTACACTGCACCAACAGAAAAAGGGTGTTGTCGCGCACCACTTTCCATTCTTTCAATAAATCTTTCACCGTGCGCCCCGAAACGTCCGCCTGCTCCATCCACACATCCTGATTGAAGCCCGGCAGCGCAATGCGGTCGGCGCGCATAAAGGACATGGTACGGTACGCAAACACTCGCTCGGCATCAATCATGTGGATCAGCACTTGCTTGATCGTCCACTTGTCGGGCGCATAGGCATGATCGCCTTGTTCCGGGGAGAGGCCAGTTAGCAGTTGCTGGGTGTCGCGCATACTTTTTTTCAGCAGACTTTGGGCAGTACCGCGCGGTGGCAGAGCATGTAGGTAGGGTTCGTGGAAAGGAGCGTATTCGCCTTTTTTTGGACGTTGCATAGAAAAAAAGCGGTTGATGGGATTGGTGAAAGTTTATAGAAAATGTGAATCTTGGGTTTAATGCACAAAATGCTGATCATCAGGTGCGAAATTTGACAACTTTCAAAAAGTTGTCAAATTTGAGGGCGCAAATACTTGAAAATAAGTATCAACACTTAACCCATGATTCGCATAAAAAATTGATTCCCAAGTTTCTAAACCATCAAAAAATTCTCAACATTCTCAACCCCTTTTCTCAACATTCTCAACACATTTATCAAGCCCTTGCCATGCGAGTCATAAACCACACCTCAAAACCAGTGTACATCACGTAGCTCCACAAAAAAATGGCGACAAACCATTGATTAGGTGGATGGGAAATTTTCTGGTAGGCAAAAAGAAAACCCATCGCCAGCAGGATCTTACCAAATACGGACGCTGAAATTAACCCATTGAAAGCCACTTTGCTGGAACTACGCACCGCATTTTGTCCGGCGAAAAACAGCCCGAGGCAAAGCAGCACAAATAATAACAACGTGGCAATAGAGAATCGCCAGTGAACTTGGGCGGGCGGAAGCAGGAAGTGCAGCAAGGCGAGACCAAGCCCGGCGCTTGCTGTGATAGCCAGTAGGCCAGTGAAAAACGATTTTGACGTCATATATAGGTAGGCTGGAATCTTTTCCGGCCAAAAATGTTTTCTAAGAGGTTTACCCGGAAAAATATGGAGTACTTGCCCAAGCCGGGGATTCCGCCTACTTATCGCTAAGTAACTGCCGATACAACGCATACAGTGCTGCCAGCAAAAATAGTACAGTCAACAGCACGGCCCAGAGCGGACGCTCAAGGTGCATCCGGGCATCCAGCCAGCGACCAAGGAATACGCCGACTAAGCAGGCTCCAAACAATTGGAAGGCCATGCCACTGTATTTGGCGGTCGCCTTAATTGCGGACTTCCGCTTTTCCTCCGGTGACTTGTTTAGCGGTGGTGGCAGCATCGTTGGGAGCTTTGGGATCGAAGTTTTTGGCCGTGCCGTTGGTTTTACCGACCTCCATTTTGCAGCTCACGTTGAAACGCGCACCGCTTTGCACCAGCAGTTTATTGGTAGATATTTCTCCGTCTACTTCGGCGGTCTCGCGCACATTAAGCAGTTCGCTTACGGTCAATATGCCTTTAAAACGGCCTTCAATCACCGCATTTTGGCAGTCAATTTCGCCCTCCACCACGCCAGTAGGGCCAATGATCACTTTCGATTTGCAGGTCAATTTGCCTTTGATCGTGCCATCCACACGCAGGTCGCTGTCGCAGCGCACGATCCCTTCTACCAACGTACCTTTTACCAGCGCATTGAGCGCGCCAGCGATCGAGGGGTTCTTGGGTTCTTCTGAACTTTTGGTGTTGCCAAACATAATTTCTTCCTGGTTTTAGTGTTTTGAAAAAACGTATTGTATTCCCTTGAATAACACGAGTTTTCCGCTTTGTTCCAGGCGATTAAAAAAACCGCCGGTTTTGGGTTGACAAAAATGAAAAAGATTTCCGAATGCACGAAGCATTCGGAAATCTTTTTCATCCGCTTTAACCGCCGAAGCCTCAGCGAAGCGGTCTGGCGAAGCCTAAATAAAAAATGTTCAAGTAGAACTTGAGCAAACCTCCTTCGCCCTACAGGCTACAGCGGTTAAAAATTCGGGCAATAGACCCCGCGCCGTTCTGGACCGCAGACTTTATAGACTATCGAAAACTCGAAGGCACCATTGCCATTGGAAGCGGTACGCAGGGTAGACGTATTGATGTCGTAGCTGAAACCGATGTTGAATTGCTCATAATCAAATCGCGTGCTCAGGATAAGCGCATCCATCAATTTGCCTTTATCCAGCTTATTCGATACTCGTGCCCACGCACCTAATTGGAAGGCCTGGTGATAACGGCGGCTATTGCCAAGCAGGAATTTGAAGGATGTACCACCATTCACCTGGAACGATGGGCCTTGCAAAAAGGCTACCACCCCTGGCACAAGACCGAATTTTTGTCCGGCCATAAATTCACCGCCAGCATGGAAAGTAAATTTTGAATACAGCGGAATGTTCTCATTACCAAACGATTGGTTAGCACGGTTCAAGTGGCTGAACGCACCGCCGAAGTAGAAGTTGGTGTTTTCATCAAATACGCTGAACCACAGTGCACCCGCCGACAAATCCACAAAAATGAAGTTAGGGTCTTCAATAATCTCTCCGTCTCGAGTCCCATCGAACTGACCATTGCCGTTGTTTTGGCTAGGCCACTGGAGATTGGCACTCTGGATGCTGCGCTGGCTGACCCCAATATCGGCACCCAGCGACAGATAATGAGATTTGCGGCGGTAGCCGCCCATTTTTTTGGCGTAGGAGCCGGACAGACGACCTTGCAAAGTAGCAAACTCGGAAGCACCCGCTTTGTCGCCCCATAACGTACCGCCTAACCCGAAATAATCATAGCGGCCGACCGGGATTTTCTGGTCGTAAGAGGCCGAATAAGTATTGTAAGCGTTTTGTTTCAGGACGGAAGCCCACTGATTGCGATAATTAGCTACCAGGCGATGGTTGCAGTTCATCACCCCCGTCAGAGCCGGATTAAGATTGAGCGGGCTTTGATAGAACTGCGAAAAGTGGATGTCTTGGGCTTGCACCGCCAAGGCAGACAATAGGAGCAAACCGGGTAAAATGAGGTGTAAAGCAATTTTTTTCATAGAGGAACGGACCATGTAACTTTTGGATGAAAAACAACGTGCAAAGGGTAGAGGGCTTCCAAACATCGGCGTTAAAGTGCGCGAAGATAGGTTTTCCAGTTTTGTTGGCGAAACAATCCGCAGGTTTTGCCATTATATCCTCAAAATTTAACTTCTGATTAAACGCTGAGGCAAAACGCCCGGCCTGTGTGCCGTATTTTGGCAGATGTGTTAAGGTCACTAAGAAGCAAGAGGATTTAACGCTTAAAAACGCTGCCCAAGAAAAGAAAAAAAGGCAATATGTAAGGAGTAAAAAGAAAAAATGGACAAAAAGTAAAGGGCAAAAAGGCAACAAGTGAAGATTACTCTATCACTTCATTGCCTTTTTACCCTTTTACTTTTATTTGTTGTCCCTTGCTTTTTTGCCTAGGTACCTATTGCATCTTGGCCGTTACCTGTTGCAAATTTGTCGGTTGTACTTTCGGAATGGAGTCTGGCAAAATAATTTCCAGTTCCCGCATGGCGGTCCCACTTGGCCAACAGCCCAAATAGCGTTGGCTCGCCGTATTGCCGAAAGCCACGTCCATATTGCAACCATGGTTGCGGGTACAATCCAGCAGTGCATCCCCGAATTTCCAGTAACAATTAAAATCCACTTCGTTCAGACGGGAGGTGTACAGTACGCGTTTGGACGTATAATTGCGGACCCCTGTATCGAAATCGAGGTCGTAACTATATGGCTCGGAGTGCGAAGACGACACCCAGCGATCTCCCTCGGAACAACGGCGCTGGATGACCAGATTGCGTTGAGGCGTATTCACCGCCGTCTGAAACACCAGTCGCCCAAATTCATCTCCCACCACATAATCATCTTGACCAACCACTACCACGAGATGCAAATCGTCGGATAAACCCGCATAATCTGGCAATCGCGCGCCTTTGAGCGGACCGCTTCCAGCCTCGCAAAGCAACATGGAAGCGGGTTTGGGAATGCCATATCGCTCCCAGTGAACCCCCAAATTAGCAGCAATCACCCCGCCATAAGAGTGCGCGAAATAGGCAACATGATCGATTTTGGGTCGAACATGATCGCCTTTTTGTAAGGCTTTCAGGGCGTTACGAATGCCTCTGGCAGCATTTGACGGAAACACATCGGCGCGTGGCCAGACCAGATTCAACTGGTAACGCGGATAAATGACGATGTTACCTTTGGCCACTAAGTGCTTGATCCACTTGCCATAAGCCATCGGATTGTAAGCCCCGTAGCCATGCAAAAAGACCACTACTTCCGCCGAATCGGGCTTCGGATCAGCTGGCTCGAACAGCCAGTAGCCGTCGGCGGTGGAGGCACTATCGGAGAAAGCAACCGACTGGTGTATATATTCCGCCCCGCCAGGCCCAGTCAGCGGCTGACCAGGATAAGGCGTACCCTGTGCGGCAGCAAAAAGTCCGCGAAATAGCAGCGGCGACAGCGGCAAAAGTCGGCGCAAGTGTTGTTTCCACGTAGGACGGCATCTGGCCAAAGTCGCAGCCGTCGAAGCAGAAGAATCCCTATCGTTAATCAAAATATAACTGCTTGATCTTGTTGAAATTAATATAGCAATCAGGAAAATTCTTCGCCAGTAAATTGTAAATTATCTGGTCGGCGTTTCCCGGAAAAAGACGGCTTAAACGCCAAAAGCGGCTATTTCGTTTTTCAATATTTGGTAAAAAAGTATAAACGACCTATATTTTGCCGGTCACTGTGTGCTTAAAAATTGTAGAAATGAGCTGTAGTTATAGCGGTAGTGAAACTATCAGCACCGATACATTTGCCTACATTTCCTCCGTAGATTGGAAAATATGTTTATTTGAGTATTTGAAGATTCGAGTATTTGATCAATTGCCTGATTATCAAGTGTTTTGGTCGAATACTCAAATACTCGCATCCTCAAGGAATTTAATTTACATTGCTCAATGACTTTTGATTTGTTCGCTGGTCATCCCAAACCGCCGCTCGCGTCGCTGATAGCTCAAAATGGCTTCAAACAACTCTTTTTTGCCAAAATCAGGCCAGAAAACGGGCGTAAAGTACAGTTCCGCATAAGCGATTTGCCACAGCAGGAAGTTGGAAATGCGGGTCTCGCCGCTCGTACGAATGAGCAATTCAGGGTCAGGAATCCCTTGCGTACTGAGGGCATTTTCAAAGACATTTTCCGTAATATCTTCCGGGCGTAGCAGCCCTTTTTGGGCCTTCTCGGCCAATAGACGCGTAGCCCGCAGGATTTCCCATTTGGCCGAATAATTCAGGGCCAGCACGAGGGTGATGCGCGTGTTATTTTTCGTCGCTTCCATACCATGTATCAGCGTTCGGTAGCTGGCGGCGGGTAACGCTTCGAGATCGCCGATGGCCAGCAATCGCACTCCGTTTTTGTTCAGGTCGCGGATCTCTCCCTTGATGGTCTCCACCAAAAGGGTCATCAGGGCAGTCACTTCGGCGGGCGGACGGTTCCAGTTTTCGGTGCTGAATGCATACAAAGTGAGGTAACCCACCCCAATTTCGGCGGCGGCTTCGGTCACTTCGCGCACGCTTTTTACGCCGCTATGGTGGCCTACTACCCGTGGCATACCTTTTTGCTTAGCCCAGCGTCCGTTGCCATCCATAATGATAGCGATGTGTTTCGGAATAGTGCCGGGTATGATCTGCGACTTTAAGTCGGACATAATGTCAAAATTTTACGTCAAATGGGCAGCAAAGATATTTTAAAAAGTTGTGTTCCAAATGACGGAGTTCATGCTGCTATAACGTTGCATAGCCAGTTGTTTTTTGGAAAAATGGCGGCTCGCACGATTATTTTTCAAAAAATGCAAACCTTCGCGCTGATCGCCGCATCCAGTAGGCTATTTGCAAAAAAAATAACATGAAACAGCCATATCGCCAGCAATACAATGCCAAGTTTACTCCCGAAAAGTACGCCGCTTTTTTAAACACGGTAAATACCACTTTTGGGGAAGCACCTACTTTTCGGATCTCCGAAACGCCGGTTTTTGTGCCAAAAACGATCAAAACCCAGTTACTACAGGGCATTGACGACATTTTTACGGCATTGCAACAGCCTGACTTCAAGCAGCGTAGCGAGGCCGCTTTGCCTGCCCATCTGCGGGTGCCGGGTGAAGATGAGCATACCCAGTTTCTGCAACTCGATTTTGGAATTTGTCGCGACGCGCAGGGCAAGTATATTCCACAACTCATTGAAATGCAGGGCTTTCCGTCGTTGTATTTCTTCCAGCACGCTTTGGCCGAAGCCTATCGTCAGCACTTCGATATTCCGGCGGACTACCACCATTTGTTTGGTGGCCTGGATGCGGACGGTTATATTGATATGCTACGCGAAATCATTGTCGGCGATTCCAAGCCCGAAAACGTGGTTTTACTGGAAATCGAACCGGAAAAACAAAACACCCGCATTGATTTTTGGGGGAGTCGCCAATATCTGGGTATCAAGGTGTTGTGTTTGTCTAAACTCAAGCGGGAAGGACGCGACCTCTATTATTTAGACGACGCTGGTCGCCGCGTTGCCGTGGAACGCATTTATAACCGCATCATTTTTGACGAACTGGAAAAACGCAGCGACCTGCCCCGCGAATGGGATTTGACCACCGAGGTGAATGCCGAATGGGTGGGCCACCCAAACTGGTTTTTCCGCATCAGTAAGCACACGTTGCCGTTTCTAAATACGCCTTTCGTGCCACAGACTTTGTTTGTCAATGAACTGACTTCTATTCCCGACGACCTTGAAAACTGGGTGCTAAAACCCCTTTTTTCGTTTTCGGGTCAGGGTGTGAAAATCAATGTTACCCGCAAAGACGTAGAAAACGTGGACGATCCCAGCAATTTCATCCTCCAGCGTAAAGTGGATTACGTGCCTTGCATCGAAACGCCCAACCCGGCAGAACCTTCCAAATGCGAAATTCGGATGATGATTCTTTGGAATAAAAACTGGGAAAAACCGCGCCTCGTCAACAACCTCATTCGGATGAGTAAGGGCGAGATGGTCGGTGTGCGTTACAACCAAGGCAAGGATTGGGTCGGCGCGAGCGTAGGTTTTTTTGAACCCTAATGTCAAGAAAACTTCGGTAGTCCCGGCTTTTCATCAATCTTGCCCTCTTTTTCACCTGACCTATTTTATAATAATGACCCTTCTCGACGGAAAAATAGCCCTCATTACCGGCGGTTCGCGTGGTATTGGCGAAGCCTTAGTGCGCAAATTTGTAGAACATGGTGCCAGAGTGGCCTTCACCTACGTATCTGCCGGATCAGCCGCCCGTGCCGAAGCATTAGCTGCCGAACTCGGTGATGCTGCCCGTGCTTACCAGAGCGATGCAGGCGATTATGCCCAGGCCGAAGCCTTGATTGCGCAAGTATTGAAAGACTTTGGCAAACTAGACATTGTGGTCAATAATGCTGGCATCACCCGCGACACGCTGATGCTGCGCATGACCGAGCAGCAGTGGGACGAAGTCATCCAGACCAATCTAAAGTCAGTTTTCAACCTGACCAAACACTGCCTGAAACCGATGATTCGGACCGGCGGCAGTATTATCAATATGAGTTCGGTCGTGGGTATATTTGGACAGCAAGGACAAGCCAATTATGCGGCTTCCAAGGCTGGTATTATTGGTTTTTCCAAATCCATTGCCAAAGAATACGGCTCACGTGGCATTCGCTGCAATGCCGTGGCACCCGGCTTCATTGCTACCGAAATGACTGCTGCCCTGGATGAAAAAACCCGCGACAGTTATCTGGCTGGTATTCCGCTCAAACGGCTCGGCTCCGGCGACGATGTGGCCAACACCTGCGTTTTTCTGGCTTCGGATATGGGTGCCTACATCACGGGACAGGTTATTTCGGTATGTGGCGGGCTGAATACGTAGAAAAATTTTTTATTGATGATATAAGTTCCTTGAGGATACGAGTATTTGAATATTCGATCAAAACACATGACAATCAGGTAATTGATCAAATACTCAAAACAACTTAGATTTCAATGTAATAAGGTTGATGAACGGCGATTTTTGGCGGGTACGTGATGCCCCAAAAATTATGGGTTTATTGGGCGTATGTGAAAAATAAACAATCAACGATCTATTAACCTGCATTCCTCCATCAAAAAAAGCACGTTTTAATGCGTCTGTCCTACCTCTTTTTTCTTGCCGCTTTTCTTGTCAGCTGCCGTTCTTTAAACCCCGCGCAGGGTTTTGACCCCAGGAAAACGCCGCCGCCACCCAACTATGCCCTTATGGACAACTGGGCCAGTCATCCCGACAAAAAAGACCCCGCCGACCAAACTCCCAAAGGGCTACAGGATGGGCAAGCAACAGCGGGCGTAGATGTTTTTTTTATTTATCCAACTACTTATTTAGGCTCGCGGGGCGGTGAAAATAACTGGAATGCTGCGGTGGACGATCCCAAACTGAACGCCAAAACTGATAACTCTACCATCTTGTACCAGGCTTCCATTTTCAATGGAGCCGGGCGAATATTTGCGCCGCGCTATCGCCAAGCACACATTGATGCTTTTTATAATAAAGACAAAATATCCGACCAGCAGGCCCTCGACACTGCTTATGCAGATGTAGCCGCCGCGTTCGATTATTACCTGAAACACTGGAATCATGGCCGCCCTTTCATTATCGCCAGCCATAGCCAGGGAGCCGTACACGCCAAGACCTTGTTGCGTAAAGTAGTGGAAAACAAGCCGTTGCAGAAGCAATTGGTGGCCGCTTATATCGTTGGCTGGCGGGTGGAGCGCGATTTTTTCAAAAATATTCCCCCTTGTACCTCGCCTGACCAGACGGATTGCTATTGCTCCTGGCGCACCTGGAAAAAACAATACGGACGCAGCAAAGCAAACGAACCCAACTCCATCTGTGTCAATCCGCTTACCTGGACCACCACCGAAGGACAATACGCCCCAAAATCAGCCAATTTAGGCGGAGTGTTGCGCCCTTTTTCCAAACTGCGCCCCGGCCTCACCGATGCTGAAGTGTGGCGTGGATATTTATTAGCCGCTAAACCGAAAGTACTGGGTATCGGCTTGGTCGTTCATAAGAATTACCACATTATTGACCTTGACCTTTATTATCTGAATGTCCGGGAAAACGCACAGGCGCGAGCAGCAGCTTTTTTGAAAAAGTAATCACTTTTTGAAACCAATGCGCGGTCGGTCTTGCCAGGTGATGTGTTCTTCTCCGGGATTAATATCAAGGGCTTTTATTTCGTTGTGGCGAGCTTGATTTTCATCGCCGAGCCAGCGCAACACCTCATTGATGTCGGCCAAATCCTTGTCGTGCGCCAGGATTTTGGCTGCCAGTTCATCGAAAGTCAAAGCGTAATGGCGTAGAGCAATAAAAGCGCGAATAATGTTAATATTTGTTTCGATGGCCTTTTGGCTGTTGAGGATGCCCGAAAGCATGGCCACGCCGTGTTCGGTAAAAGCGTAGGGAGGATATTTTGTACTTCTGTGCTTCTGCGAACCGGTCACAATTTGTGACCGGTTCGCCTCTAAGGTCGCAATTTGCGATCTTAGAGACCATTATTCCTCTTGTGTTAATTGGAACATAAAGTCTTCTGGAAATCGAGCTGCATTGCGTTTCACGGCTTGGTTTAAGACCTTCGTTTCCACCTCATATAGTTCCGCCAGGTCGAAATCCAACATGACCAGTTGGTTGCGCAGCCTGAAAATTTTGGTTTGGATGATTTGAAGTTCCATCAATTGTAATTTGAGGGCGCAAATTAACTTGCACAAGCAGAAATCTTATCCCGCCTCCGATTTTGTGCCTTTGTCATTTTAGCATCAATAAAACTGGCCGCCAGGCCTGAACGACCAAAAAGTCGCGTTTAAATTGGTTCTTTGCTGTTGCACACGATTTTCTGCGTATTCTAAATTACCTTTGCGCGCCTTCGGCGGAATTTCAGGGAATTGGCCATTCTTTTCAGTGCGTAATTGACCAAGCGTTCCCAGTTAACCGTCTGTCAATCTGCATTATGCGCGTTATTACCCTCCTGGTTTCTTTTCTATCGTTACTGCTTTGGCAGTGCAGTTCAGAGTCTTCTACCAAAGCCAATGACCAGCTGCTGGCGCAGGTGTACAATAAAAACTTGTACGCCTCCGAGTTGGCCGATATCATACCAGAAGGCACTACTCCGACCGATAGTACCTTATTAGTCAGTGCATTTGTGCAGCGATGGGTACGCGACCAGCTGTTGATGTACGAAGCCGAACGTAACATTCCGAAGGATTTGAATATTGACGAACTGGTGCGTGATTACCGGGCGAGTCTGGTGCGGTTCAACTTTGAAGAGCAGATCATCGCCGAAAAACTGGACAGTACAGTCTCCGAGGCCGAAGTGCGTAGTTTTTATGAAAAAAACAAGGATCAGTTTCAATTGGAAAGTACCATTTTGAAATGCCTGTTGCTTAAACTTCCGCCCAAAGCCCCGCAAACGGAAGTGAACAAACTCTGGTATAGCCGCAATCCCGCCGACGAACCCAAGTTAGCCACTTATGCCCGGCAATGGGCGGCGATGGCCATGCTCAACCATGAAAAATGGTATAAACTCGAGGACATAGCCGCGCTTTTGCCTAAAGGTACGTTAACCTCCGAAAACGTCAGCTCGCGCCGCGAAGGCACGCTGAGCGACGGCGATTATCGCTACTATTATCGAGTGATAGAAGCCGTGCAAGGAAAGACCACTGCCCCGTTTGACTATGTGCGCGAGCAGGCCTCCAAAATTATTTTACACAAACGAAAACAGGAGTTGCTTGATCGCTGGAAAGAGGACCTTTACCAAAAGGAATTGCGGCGGCACAACATTAAAATTAACCAATGAAAGCAGGAATTTAGACGGTTTATGAAGTTTAGAGAGGTTTAGTTGATTGATTTCCAAGTGCCTTACCTTGCGTCTATTTGCAAAACCTTTTATAGTGATTATGCTAAATTTGGCTTATTACATTCCCTCTAAATTATTGATAAACCTTTCTAAACTCCTCTAAACCAACCACTATAACTTGACCATGAAAAATATATTAAGTGTCATTCCCTGCCTGCTGTTCAGCGTACTTTTAGCTGCGCAGAGTGATCACGCCGTCATTGATCGGGTGGTGGCTACGGTCGGCGGCGAGATTATCCTGCTGAGTGAAGTACAGGAGCAGTTTTCGTATGCCAAACAACAGCAGGCCGACTTGCCCGACGACTACCGCTGCGTCGTATTGCAGAACCTGATCGTCCAGAAAATGCTTGTCAATCAGGCTAAACTCGACTCCATCTCTGTAAAAGACGAGGAAGTAGAAACCCAGCTGGCTGCCCGGGTAGATCGCCTGATGCTGTATTTCAACCAGGATGAAAAAGCCCTGGAAGAATATTATGGCCAAAGCGTAAACGACATCAAAGACCAGATGCGCGGCGATATGCGCAACCAGCTGCTGGCCGAGCGTATGCAGGCCGACGTGACTGGCAAAGCAACCATTACGCCAGCCGAAGTGCAGGATTTTTTCAGTAAAATTCTGCCAGACTCGCTGCCCTATTTTAACGCGGAAGTGGAAATTCGGGAGATTGTGGTGAAACCAAAAGTGAACGTTGTGGAGCAGGAACGCGCCAGAACGGTCGCCGAGGATTTGCGCAAGCGCATCGTAGAAGATGGGGAAGATTTTGCTGTGCTGGCCAAAAAATACAGTGCCGACCCCGGTAGCGGTGCCAATGGCGGCGACCTCGGCTGGCAGAAACGCGGCACCTTCGTTCCGGCATTTGAAGCTATGGCCTACAAACTGGAAAAGAATCAGGTTAGTCCGCTGGTAGAGACTGAATTTGGTTATCATATCATCCAGCTGCTGGAGCGGCGCGGCAACCTCATTCACTGCCGACACATTCTCATCAAGCC
Organism: Saprospiraceae bacterium; assembly: GCA_965249785.1. Lineage (GTDB taxonomy): Bacteria > Bacteroidota > Bacteroidia > Chitinophagales > Saprospiraceae > M3007. Next base: position 174,621 of record CBDFMU010000043.1, read on the forward strand.
CGAAATTACCCAGGCCGATATGGCCATGGCCAAAGCCAAACTGGATACTGTACGCCAACAAATCATAGAACGTGGCATCACCTTTACCGCTGCGGTGAAAAAATACGGCGATAAAAACCAGCAGAGCTTCAATAACGATGGCCGGATGGCCAACCCTCGTTCCGGCAATACCTTCTTCGAAGTCGCCGATCTGGACACCGATATTTTCTTTTCCATTGACGGACTCCAGCCCGGCGATATAAGCAAGCCTTTTGAATTCAAAGCCGAGGATGGCACCAAACTGTATCGTATAATACTGCTCCAAAGCCGCAGCAAGCCCCACAAAGCTGACTTGCGCCAGGACTATGGCAAAATACAAACTGCTGCGCTGGAACAACGCAAAACCCAACTGACGGAAAAGTGGGTATTAGAAAAATTGCGGACCACTTATCTGTCGGTCGGGGAGATGTTTGGCAAGTGCGATAACCTGCAACAACTTCTGCATGAGCAAGCCTCCGCCACTAACGAAAAGTGAACCGCAGCTTTTCCTGTGGTCGGCGAGCGGATATGATTTCCTGGTGTAGCTGGATAATCACGTGCTCATAAGTGTATTGTAAATTAAGTTTATTGAGGATGTGAGTATTTGACTACAACACTTGACCAGCAGGTAATTGATCGAATACTCAAATCTTCAATTACTCAAAATAGCTCATTTTACAGTGTAATGAGTATTTCAATGAAAACATCTTAGGTTAAATTTTGCATAAAGTATTGGTTTTCATTTCTTTCCAATAAAAAATCGGGGACTTCACTGCGCTCCATTTGCTTTTGCAAGTTTATCTTCTCCATTAAGTGCCTAATATTCAATTAATACAAAAGATGAAATTATCTCTTCTCGGTCTGCTGCTGTTTTTTGTCGGCCCCCTGGCGGTCTTCGGCCAAACCCGCGATACGATTATGCCCACGGTGGCCTATGATACGCCCAAAGAGTACGAGATTGGTGGTGTTCGGGTGAGCGGCGTGGAGTTTGCTGACCCTGGCGCGCTCATTTCCATCGCTGGTTTTCGCGTGGGCGACAAGATCCGCATTCCGGGCAGCCAGTTTGCCAAAGCCGTGCAGGCACTCTGGAGTTTGCACCTCTTCACCGACGTGCAGATCAATCAGGAGCGCAAAGTTGGCGAAGTCGTATTTTTGGAAATCGCGGTCAAGGAATTGCCCCGTTATACGCGCCACTCTTTCATTGGGGTGAAAAAAAACCAGCATGACGATCTCAACGGTATTGTCAATAAATTCATCCAGAAAGGAGCCATCCTTACCGACAATGTCCGGGCTTCTCTGGTGTACGCCATAGAAAACCACTACGTCGAGAAAGGCTATCTCAATGCCCGGGTACAAATTAAAACCTATCCCGATGAAAAAACGGTGAACGCGGTGCGGCTTGAATTTATCATTGACCAGCGCAAAAAGGTCAAGATTCAGGAGATCAACTTTTATGGCAATAACCAGGTAAAATCGAAAATATTGCGCAAAAAAATGAAGGGTACGCACGAAAGAAAGCGGATTTTCAAAAAATCCAAACTCGTTCGGAAAACCTATGAAGAGGACAAGCGCAAGATCGAAGCCTACTATAACACCATTGGTTACCGGGATGCGCGGATCGTGAGCGACAGCATTTCGCGGAACAAAAAGGGCCAACTGATCGTCGATATTCACCTGAATGAAGGTCGGCGTTATTACTTCCGCCACTTAGTCTGGAAAGGCAATACTATTTATGAGACCAAATTCCTCGACCAGGTGCTGGGCATCAAAAAAGGTGATGTGTATAACCAGGATTTGCTCGATACCCGCTTATCATTCAGCCAGGACGGTCGCGATATTTCGTCGCTTTATCTCGACAATGGCTACTTGTTTTTCCGCGTAGATCCGGTGGAGACGGCCATTGAAGGCGATTCCATCGACCTTGACCTCCGCATCTATGAGGGTCCGCAGGCTACTATTGACCGCGTAGTGATCAAGGGCAATGATCGTACCCACGAACACGTCATTCGCCGCGAATTATTTACCCGTCCGGGTGACAAATTCAGTCGGGCCGATATCATCCGTTCGCAGCGGGAAATCATCAATCTGGGTTATTTCAACCAGGAAAAACTGGGCATCAACACCCCGGTAAACCCGGAACGTGGTACGGTAGATATTGAATATACGGTGGAAGAAAAACCATCGGATCAGCTGGAACTATCGGCAGGTTATCAGCCAGCGACTTCCTATAGCCGAGGTGGCGTGATAGGTACATTGGGGGTCACTTTCAACAACTTCTCGGTACGTAACATTGCGCACCGCGAGAGCTGGAACCCGCTGCCGCAGGGCGACGGCCAACGGCTCAGCGTCCGGGGTCAAACTTCCGGCGATGCTTACCAGTCCTATAATGCCTCTTTCACCGAGCCCTGGCTGGGCGGCAAAAAACCCAATTCGCTTACGCTGGCCGGCTTCTATAATCGCTACAGCAGTGGCTATTACGGCTCAGAGACTTATCAGCAATTGAGGATCCTCCAAGGTTCGGTTGGTTTCGGAACACGTTTGAAATTTCCGGACGATAACTTTGTATTTCGCGCCGACATGGACTTTCAAACCCTCAACCTGAATAACTATCCTAGTTTCCAGGATGATCGGAATCGCTATGTGCGGAACGGTATTTTCCACAACTACAACCTGGCTCTGACGTTGGCCCGCAACAGTATTAATGATCCAATTTTCCCAAAAACCGGGTCGTTGATATCCTTGAAAATGCAAATGACGCCGCCCTATTCGCTCTTTAAAAGTGCCGATTTTTATAAATCGGACAATGTGCAAGACATTTACCGCTACATCGAATACGTGAAATGGCGTTTTGATGCAGAATGGTACACCACCCTGGTTGGCAAATTGGTGCTGAAAACCCAGGCCAAAATCGGGCTGCTGGGACGCTGGTCCGATAAAACAGCCCTCACGCCCTTTGAGCGTTTCGATTTGGGTGGCGACGGTTTGAACAACCAAAGTTTTGGCTTGAACGGGCGTGACATTATCAGTCTGCGCGGCTACAGCCAGGAGGATATTATGAGTCGTTATCCGGGAGGAGCAGGCGTATTTAACAAATACACGGTGGAGCTGCGTTATCCTATTTCGCTCAATCCGTCGAGTACGATCTTTGTGACGGCGTTTGCACAGGGCGGTAATGCGTGGCAAAAAATCCAGGATTTCAACCCGTTCGATATCAAGCGTTCTGCGGGTCTGGGCTTGCGGGTGTTCCTGCCGATGTTTGGTACGCTGGGCTTTGACTACGGCGTTGGCTTCGACAAGCCGGAGTATTTTGGTAGCCACAAGCTGTCTAATTTTGCCAAGTTCAATATCATTCTGGGCTTCGAACCGGATTAATAAAGGCAAAAAAAGCAAGAGGCAATCAGCAAAAAGATTTAGGGCTTATAGAGGTAGCATCCTCTATAAGCCCTAACTTTTCTAAACCGACTAAATCTTTTCTCTAAACTCCTCTACACCATCTGTATATACTTGCCCAGCACCCATTTATTTACCCCAATGCGATGCCAACCGTCTTTACTGGTTTCAAATATAGTGACGTTGTCGCCCAGTTTTAATTCAGCTACTTTGGGATTGGCAGTAGAAGGGCCACTGCGTACATTTACGGTTGGCGTGTTAGCTACTTTGCCTGGCCGACTATTAGCCACAGCAGTGGAAGTAGTGGCCGTGGCCAATATCTGGATATAATCAGTATTGACAAACTGGCCAGCCGCGATCTGCCACCAGTCGCCGGTTTTAGCCAATAAATTCACCACATCCCCCTGATGTAGTTCTGCCACCTTGGTATTGGCAGTACTGGGACCGTTGCGGACATTCAAAAATTTCGATATGACTTTACCGCGCTGGGTAGCTGCCACGGGCGTTGGGGTAGGAGTCGGGGTAATTGGTGTCGTCCCGGTAGTGACCGACCCACCAGCATTGGTGCCATTACCACCAGCCAGGCGTTCGGCAGCCTGCACCGCTTTTATCGCATTGATGCGGCCATAGCCCAATCGGTCGGAATGACCATTCGCATCGTAGCCCCCCACGATTTTATCATTAGTTTGCTTGAAAATGCTTTTGATTTGACTGACCGTCAAGTTGGGATTGGCAGTCAGCATTAAAGCACAAATGCCCGCCGCCAGCGGAGTTGCGCTGGAAGTACCCCCAAATCCGCTGGTATAACCGAGTGCCAATGATTTCCCGTCCGTTCCCACCTCCACCGTGGCCGTGGTAATGCCTACGCCATTATTGCCATTGGTGGGCGCGCTTAGGAAAGCATTGGGGCCGTAAAAAGAATAGCTCGAAAACTCGTCGAGGCTGTTGGAGGCCGTCACGCAGAAGACATTGGGATGGGCAGCAAAATCGCTGACGAGGCGTGGCTGGTTGTTGGAAGCGGGGTTGGCATTGCCAGCGGCAATAAAAATTGGAACGCCTTTTCCGCCGCGACCTTCGGTGGCTACTTTTTGGATAGTATTAAAAACCCAGGTCGAAAGCGGTACCGACTTGGGAAAGCCCAGGCTGCACGAAATAATGTCCGCACCGTTCATCTGGGCGTGCTCAAAGGCTTTGACGATGGCATCGTCGCTCAAGATGTCCAGTTTGATCGGAATAAAGCGAGCATTAGGAGCAGCGCCCAGTACACCCTGAATATCCCAGGCACCCAGGGCAACGGCGGCGCAGGAAGTACCGTGGTCGAAAACACCCCAGGAGCCGTTGCTGGCCTGAAACCACGGCGACACATCCGAGGTGCGGGTGGCAGCATTGAAGGCATTGCGGATTTTGGTGCCATCGCCGCGCAACTGTGGGTGATCGAGCGCAAAACCAGTATCAATTACCGCAATTTTAAGACTCTTATTGCTAAGGCTACGCAGGTAGTTCCAGGTTTCTTTCACTTTGGCATCTGCTCCACGTTTGAAATGCGCTGGCCCAAATACGGCATTATCAATATCAATAATTGGAATCTGGCCACCCGTATTTTCCAGGTGCCATTGACTACCGATGAAGCGGCCCGAAGGCTGCATAAAATCGTCGTCGCGCGTAGCAGGTCGGGTAATGAACTCTGGTTCCGCTACTTTCACCATCTTCTCTTTCTGCAAGAGTACAGCACATTTGATCGGATTGGGCGACTCCTCCGTTACGCTCACCCGGTAAGCATCGTAGCCAATTCGCTCGCGGATATTGAGGTGCAGACTGTCCAGCAGTGCCCGTTCTTTGTCGTCGAGTGTATCGGTTTTAAATTCAATATATAAATAGCCAGTGGGTACAAAAGCCGAGTCTTCGTCGCCGTCCACCAGCCAGACGTGGGTGCCAACGGAAATTTCGGGCTTGGCGCGCAGATCGTCGAGTTTGGCATCCACGCCACGCTTCAAATCCAGCACCTCGAAATCGCGCATCTGGTCGGTTGGTTTGGCGGCACCTGCTTTGCGTTTGCTGCCTGTGGCGGGCTGCATTCCCGGCGTGTAGCGCACGGCTGCCTGCGTCTTGCTTTTGGTAAAACTGACCTCTTTGCCGCCGTAGGTGAAGGTTGCTTTATTCGTGTTTATGCTGGCCATGATGCGTGGATGGGTTTTAATGAAAAGCAGAGCAAAAATACTCTCCTGTCTATTTCAAAGCAGGAAAAATGTGCCGCGTTTACTAAACTCCAAAAGTTTGGCAAACGTATTTTGCACTATTGGGTGATGAAAGCAACAAAACGATGAGATTTGCACCCATATTACCAACAAAGATTGGCTAAGATAAAAAGCCCGTTAGATAGTGGGGATATATAAAAGCATCTGTGTACGTTTGGCCCTGCCAAATCGCTTCTCCAATGATTACTTCCTCTTTTGCCATTTACCATCCTTTCGCGCACTTGCGCAAGATGCTGCCCCAGGCGCATCTTGCGCAAGTTGTTTTTTGGGGATATAGTTGCGTAGAACCAGCCAGTTTGATTGGTTTTACGCAATTGATGGAAGTACAAAGCGATTTTTAACGCAACTCTGGCTATGAGGGAGGTTGCGTGAAACCATAGTTCTTGACAATTAAAATAAAAAATAAATGAATAATAAATTAAAAAGAAAATTTAAGCGAAGAGCTTGCTGAAAATAGGATTTCAGAGGTACATACAATCGCTTCAAAGTATATTAAAAAAATCTTCAAATAAAGACACTTTAAATGAACTTATTCTAATTTCAGGTAAGTTTCATAAAATGAATGACGAAATTAATTTAGGAGTTGTTAGCAGAAATGACTACAACTACGAAGTCAATCGAATAAGATCTACCCTGCTTGAATTTATCACTGAAATTGAACGTAAACAAACGAGAGAATATCCATTAGTTCAAGAAAAAATCATCCCTTTAATTCAAGAGCCTGGAAACCTAATAGAATTAGAAATGGTCTAAATTGAATAAAAACTATGAAGAGTATAGACCTGCTTAGGGAATCGACCCTAAAAATAGTATTTAATTATTTTAGAGAAGATGCTGAATCTTTTGACGATATTAGTCATAAAAGACTTTTCGCCAGGGAGTGTTTTAGTTACTTTTGAGATGCCATATAATTCTTTTGTCAAACTGATTGGGTAATATTGATAATGAGAGAATTGATGGTATGGGGACAAACTGAAATTAAACTTATAGAATTTAATACTGTTCAGACGAAAGTCCTTGATAAAAAACAGAAACCTGATGAGTTCAACTTAAACAAGTTAAAACAACAACTTAAAGGTAGAATATGCCAGAAGGTGCTAAATTCGGAATCATTGAATTGAAAAAATATTTATCAACTGATTCTGAACTATTTAACACTTTTATCATAGCAAACTCAATGTACAACAACAATGAAACTGGCAACCCATTTTAATAATAATTGACGAATATCAACGAAACGATCAATAAAGTAATAAATTTACTACTTGAATTAGTCAATAAATTGACAACAGAAGATATTGACATGACGAGTTATAGTTAAAAGTAAAATGTCAAGAACCATGCATGGTCTCACATGGCGGCTAACCAGCCAACGCGCAAAATCAACCGCGCATAAATCGCCACGTAGTCCATGCCAACGTGGCGGCAGTAAGCATTTAATACATATAATGATAACTTGCAGCTGACTCGAATTTTGCGATACTTAAAAGGCGGAAAATATGATGCCTTTAAGGTTTTTTGAAAAAGATAAATGAAGTAATTCCTTAAAACTTGATAAATAAAGTTTGACAAATTAAAGAACATGCAAGACACAATAAAAAAGCAAATCGTTTCAATATGGGAAAAATACCGCATTTCCGATAATAAAATGGTACGAGATACCAAAGGCAATGAATTGGACAATATAGCGGATGAGAAAAGATTGGAAGCAATCATACCCTTTAAAAACAATTATTGATGATTTTATAATTGGAAAAATAGATATAGAGCGAATTTAAAACAAATATTGACAGTTTCAATAAAAAAGATAATCTTTGGGGCTTTACTTCTATTAACGGTCAAATGTTCTTTAACCTTTTACTTAAAACAAGTGAGCACCGAACTTACAACAAAAAAATCTATCCAAATTATTAAGGGATGTTGTGTAATTGAACCGAAAGATCTATCAGACGCTTTGAGTAAAATAGAAGCAATGGATAAAAACACTTCTAATATATTCAACCAAGCACCAGATAAACGTAAAGCTCCAAATCCAGGTTCTGTTTGCTACTTCCTTTCTTATTTTTGGCAAATACAAAATTATCAGAAATGGCCTATAATGTATAGCTCCATAATTGTTTCTTTTACAGACATTGGGTTGTGGAAAGAACAGTTGATTCCCAGAAAGAGGCTTATCAAACTTTTTACCATCTTAATGAAGAAATTAAAAATATACTTTCAAATCACACTGGTCGAGCAATAAATAATTGGGAAGGCTGAGCATTCGTTTTGGAATTTCAGGACAGTTACCGCTTACCCCAAACAGCATAGCGGTAAGCCAAAAGTAGCAAAAACTTGCTGATTTTGAAGGTGATCAAACAATTTCTGTTTTAAAAGAAGCGAGCTTTAATATTTTTGATTTCATCCCTCCCATCACAGCAAAAATTATTGATTTGGGCAAAGAAACCGAATCTAGTAGCATCTGCTAAGGGTAGTAAGTTTGAAAAAGCCGTTTGCGAATTATTTAAACAACTTGTTTTCAATGTTCAGGCGTTAGGCCAAGGAGCCGGAAGAGAACCTGACTTAATAGCTATCAACAAAGAAGATAATGTTGCTTTTATTATTGACGCAAAGGCCTATGCAAATGGTTATATGCTAAGTGCGAGTGACGAAAGAGCTATTCGAGAATACATTTCACATCATTGTCCTAAACTTAAAAAAGAGGGTTTTAATAGGCAGATGGGTTTTTTAATTATTAGCAACTCCTCTAAACCAGGCTTTGAGAGTTTTATTAATGAAATAACTTGGAAAACTGATATTAGACGTTTTTCTCTTCTAACCTCAAAAAATGCTTTGCTTCATTTATTAGCTGGTACAAAATAAAAGACCAATTGCCCATATCAGAAATTATTGAAGCAATAATCAGCTTAGGATCTAATATTTCAGCACAAGGCATAATTCAAAGATTTGATGATGTTTAATCAAAATTACTTAACAGCAATTGAAGAATACGGCAGTTATTATAAAGGATAATAGACTGGCTTTCGGAAAGTGAAATTGAAAGGTATAATAAAAACAGCGACAACAATCGCAATCACGCATGTACGCCAAAGCCTTGCTCTAAACGTTCAGCGCAGGCGTTCGGATGCATTGCCAAACGTTAACAGAAATATTCCTCCCATTCACATCCCCTAAAAACCAGGAGCCACCCCGAACATTCGAGGTGACTCCTGATTTTTATATAACTGAAAGGTTCGCCTACTCCCGCACCATTTTCACACTTTGCCATTTGCCACCACTTTTTTTCACGCGCACTACATAAAAACCGGCTGGTAAGTCGCCCGTGTAGAGTGGGTTATTCCCAACGATCGTAGTGTTGCGCCAGACTTTGCCATCGTTGCCGACGATCTGGATAGTGGCTTTTTGGCCTGCTTTCAGCCCAGCAATACGCACCGAAGAACCCGCAGGATTGGGGAAAATTTGCAGATCGCTATCACTTTTGGGTTCGCCCGTCGCGCTCACCGCACCCGCAAACAGCCATTGGTAAGCCGCTGGAAATTCGCGTTTCCAGAACCATTCGGAGTGCTCGCCATCATTGGGGAGGCGGATATATTTTTCATTGGTAGTAAAACCTGCCGTCGTCATGGCATTGGCTACTGCCTGGACATCCTGGGTGACATAAGCAGGCTCATCGCCGCCCGCCAGGAAATAGACGCGCGCTTCGCCTTGTTTGGGGTGGGCAGCTACGTGATTGGCCGGATTGCTCCCGCCAAACCAGAAGGCCGGGGAAAAAATGCCCGCTTTGCTGTAAATGTCCTGCCGCTCCGAAAAGCCATACATCGAAATAAGGCCGCCCATGCTGCTGCCCATGAGACCAGTCGTCAGGCGACCCGGCAAGGTGCGGTAGTTCGCGTCAATATAAGGTTTCAGGGTATTCACCATAAAATCCAGGTATTCGCCGCCTTCGCCGCCTTCATTATATTCGCTGTTCACCCAGGGCGAATATTCGTCCAGGCGATGTTCGCCGCCGTTATCAATGCCCACCACAATGCAGCCATAATCGCCTTGTGCGAAAAGTTGATTCAGGCTTTCGTCTACTTCCCATTCGCCCGAAAAACTGGTCGTCACATCGAACAGGTTTTGCGCATCCTGCATATACAGCACCGGATATTTTTTCGTAGTGGTCTGATAATCAGGCGGTAAGTATAGCCAGATGCGGCGATTGCGATTGAGTTGGGGAATGGAGAAGTTATTGTCCAATATCTGTACATTGGCAGCGGCTGTGGAGCCTGCGGGAGTGTTGCCACTCAGGTCTTCCCAGGTCAGAATGGGAAGTTCCACGGTTTTCGGTTGTCCATTGTAGGTGGTTTCGTGGTCGGCTTGTTGAGTGCCATTGGCATTGCCTTCCACGGTAGCCCAGCCGGTGCCACGGGTGAATTTGAATTTTACCGTGCCGTTGGGTGGATTGAGGACGATGCTGAACTGCCCGCCGCCCAATGGGGTCAGGATTTTAGTCGCGTCGGCGGGATCCCAGTTGTTGAATGTACCGGCAATATAAATGCTGGAACCCGGTGGCGTATTAGCAGGAATGGCCGTAACTTTAATGGTCAATTGGGCATCGGCTGGCGAAAGACCCAATAAAAACAGAAAAATGGCAGTGCAAATAGATAGTTTCATACTTTAAATCGGAAAGGGAGAGTTTTGCGTAAATGAATAGTAGTGGTGGACAAAATTTGGTTTTGGGGGCGCAAATTTCCGAATTTAATTGCGTTTTGGGCAAGAAAGTTTGCCGATTTGGGATTTTTTCGGCGCAATGGAACAATTTTTTAGATTGATAGTGTTAATCGTGCCATATATTCTTGGCCAAAGTCGTGCAACTGCCAAAGGTTTTCCTTGTTGGTAATTCTTAAACTTCTATTTTTGGAGCAAATTCACGGATTATGCAGAGATTATTATTCTTATCCATTTTTCTCCTGGCGGGTGCTATTGGAATCGAAGCGCAGGGATTCAAACCGCCAGTAACTGGCCTGGGTATTGTCTATAATCGCGAGACGGTATTCAATCTAAAAGCAAGTACCAACCACGGTTTTGCCCCGGGTTTGGAGTTTGGCAAACTGCGCACCTATTACAAAACTACCTACTATCATATTAGTCTGGGCGAACTAAAAAGCCCGAAGGAGCAACGCCAAAGTGCCGGACCCTCCGCCACCCGCTCTTTCCGGCCTTATGTTTTTGGCAAACAAAACAATCTTTTTGCCCTGCGCGCCGGTTGGGGCGTGAAGCGTTATTACTCTGAAAAGGCCCGCCAAAAAGGGGTTGCGCTCGGCATGAGCTATTCTTTTGGGCCAACGCTGGGCCTGCTCAAACCCTATTATCTGGTATTGGGTCGTGTAGGCGAGCAGCCTGGTTCCATTCGGGTCGTACACGAACGCTATTCGCAAGATAATGCCGATATTTTCCTTGATAATACCCACATCTTAGGGGCTTCGGCCTTCAGCAAAGGGCTAGGCCAGTTATCCGTTCTGCCCGGTGCTAATGCTTCCATCGCTTTCCACATGGACTGGGGTGCTTTCGATGAATTCGTCAAAGCAATGGAAATCGGCCTGATGGTGGATGCATTTACCAAAAGAGCACCTATTCTCGTCAGCGATGAGAATCGTCAGTTGTTTTTCAACTTCTTTATAAATTTGCAGTTTGGTAAAAGGCGTTAAGGCGATTTTGAAAAAATAGGCCTTTGCGTTAGTTGATTTGCATAATCCGTTGATTGTCAGCAAAATTGCGATTTTTCAAAATTTTGCTGCGCTTCGTTTGCTTTTTGCCTTTTGCAAGTTTGCCTATTTATTTATGCTCGAACTGCCTATTCTCGATACTACCGTCCAACCCATTGCTAAGGACGCGCGTCCGAAACGTCCCGACTGGCTCAAAGTGCGCCTGCCGATGGGCGAAAACTATCGCCATGTACGCGGGGTGGTGGATGACTATAAACTCCACACGATTTGCCAAAGTGGTAATTGCCCCAATATGGGCGAATGTTGGGGCGCAGGCACCGCGACATTTATGATTTTGGGGAATGTCTGTACGCGCTCCTGTTCTTTTTGTGCCGTGAAAACGGGTCGCCCCACCGAATATGATACCGATGAGCCGCGCCGCGTAGCCGAAGCTATCTGGTTGATGAAAGTGAAACACGCCGTCATTACCTCCGTCAACCGTGACGAACTAAAAGATCGGGGTGCAGAAATCTGGTACGAGACTGTGCGCGCCGTGAAAAACCTTTGCCCGGAAACCACCATTGAAACGCTTATTCCCGACACCAAAGCCAACTGGGAAGCCCTGGAACGGATGATTTCGGCGGGTCAGGAAGTGGTGAGCCACAATATGGAAACGGTACCACGATTATACCGATTGGTGCGTCCGCAGGCGAAATACGAACGCAGTCTGGAGCAAATCCAGCGCATCAAAAACTACGGTAAACGCACCAAAACTGGCATTATGGTCGGCTTGGGCGAAACCAAAGAAGAAGTGTTCCAAACGATGGACGATCTGGTTGCCCACGGCTGCGACATTCTGACCATCGGTCAATATCTGCAACCTACCAAAATGCACTTGGCTATAGCCGAGTACGTGCATCCCGATTTATTTGCCGAGTATAAAGAAGTGGGTTTGCAAAAGGGACTTTTATATGTAGAAAGCGGGCCGCTGGTGCGGTCTAGTTATCACGCGGAAAAGCACGTTTTTTAAAGAAACAGTTTATTTACAATATCTTGGCGGATGGTTGATCTTTACTGATCAGCCCTCCGCTTTTTTTTAGGTAAAAAAGTATGTAGCAGTCCTTAGAATTCAATTTATAGCCCCATTATTAACTTTGCCACTCTAAAAAATCTGTTCTTCATGACGCACTGATGAATTTTAGGCACAGGTCATGAACCACGCACGCACGCACGACGCATTAAAAACCCTCATCAACCCCAATCCCCATTTTTGAACAAAAATATTAGCATAGTATTTCGGCAATAGCCCAAAATATTATTCATAAACCCCTGACCATCAAAGGACTCCTACTAACAATGCCCCAATGATTCCAAAATTTAGTCGCACAGTACCATAAAAATGGTGACCTAAAAATATGCTTGTGTATTAAGAATTCACACTAAAATAAATAAAAAATATGTACAATTCAAACTTCAAACTTCATCTCATTTAATTGCCGTACTGTTCAGCGCAATATTATGTTTGTTTTCGTGCAGTAAAGACAAGGTTGCCCCAAATCTTCTCGAAGAGGCAACCTCCCTTAATGAGCAGCAAGTAGCGGATCGCTCGCCCATCAGCGTCAAAGAGGCCCGCCAATGGTTCACGACTGCCTACGGCCAGCAGATGACCATCACCAATACCGGTACTTTGCCGAATACAGCCTTGCAGGTGGCCCCCGTTTGGGCTTTTGCACAGACCGCCACTTATTTTTTCGGCTCCCATTGTGATCTGCCCTATCCAACCGCCCGCTCAGGCGCATTCGCTGTCCAGGTTTTTATTGATCTTCCAAAAATCTCCTTCCAACCAAATAGTAGCGCAATTGGTGATCTTTAGGGCAGTAGATGGGTCTTGGACCAGTGGGGAGCCTTTGAAATTGGGCGAGTTTTCTGGTGCCATTGCCAGCCTTGATCTACTGGGCAATTACGTGGGCAAGATACACCTCCTCGGAAATGGGGTTCAGTTGGGAGAGCTGGATACTTGGTCGGATGGTAACGGAAACACTGGAACGCTTGCTACTCAGAAACCTTTTTGGACGGTAGAGGGTAACGATGGGTATACGTCGCCCCTCAAAAACCTCTATAAAGACGAAGGAAGTTCTTGGCACGTTAGTAACGGCAATCATTCCATTACTTGGGGCTTTACGCCCATCGCGTCTTCGCCAGCCGGCGGGGGGAGCGTGACCGGCCCTCCCAACACCAATCCGCTCGACAACCACTTCCAGAATCTGCTATCCAACCCGCTATATACGCTGGAAGAGTACTTGTATAGCCACGATATCGACGCAGGTGTGTTCGATTTTCTAAGCACTCCCGCCAAGATCACTCTGGCCAACACGCTGCAATCCATTGATCTGCTGAATGATTTTCTGCAAAGTAATGGCAGTTCAAGCGCAGCGCAAGACTTAGTAGCTGAAATGCTTGCCGAAGTGGCACTATACAATTCAACGTCTTTGTCAATGGACGATTTAAATTCACTGCTCGCTAGCTTGCCCCTCTTGGATCAGGTAGTGGTTGCGATCGGCCCAGATGAGCCGGGTATTAGCCCGACCAATCCAATCTGTGCACAGATGTTTGATTTTCATTACACCAGCCCTAGCAACGTATTGCGAGCCGGGGGAATACTTAATCTAAAGGTGGTGCTTCCCGTAAACGGTGTAAATACGAATTTTCCGTTTCCCACCATACTCTTCGAAACCTCCCCCCCAGGATCACTTGGTTGTGTGTCAATTAATCAAAAGGCAGCAAATGCAATAAACGCGGCGGTTGCTAGTACTATACAACGGATTACTAATAACAATTTATACGGAATTGGTACGACTGCTACTGAGAGTAGGGTTAGATCGACCTATTTCGCTGAACTTAATAGGAACTTTTCTCTAGAAGTAACTCAGTGCGGGGGTACGTCGATTACCTTAACATCTATGGTAAGCCTACTAGGAGTGGGACTAGCAGAAGACAACAATAGAATGTATGGCACAATTTTTAGGGATTTTTTCACAGATTTCGCAATTTTGTGTCATTAAATAAATGATTCCGGGTTTAGAGGCCAGCAAACATGGCCTCTAAACCCTAATATCTCATTTTGTCGTATGGCAATTTTCTTACAATACATTTCTTTCTCATGATCTTGAATAAATATTTTTTGCGGAGTAGTGTAGCCCTATATTGTTGGGTTTTTCTATTGCTGAGCTCCTGCGCTACCAATAATAGTATCCGTCTTTCTACCAATAAGAGGTTGTCACAGGCACTAGTGGCAAACAAAATTGCCGAGTGTTTAAAAGATAAAAAAGGTTCGGTGATTTTCGTTGATCCTTTGCTTAAAGATCGATCAACCATTTTCAACAGGCATGAGTTCTTAGACGCAAGCAGGGCATATCCTGATCTGTTTTATGATAAAATTCAAAATTATGCGTTTCCATTCTTGATCCCTGACAGCCTTGCAAGCCAAACGCAATATATTAATAAAAAAGCAGACCTTGAAAATGGAACAGATTTTTTTTCTTTTTTTCACCCTTGCTGCCTACCAAGAAGAGGGATATATATGCCATACAGTGTTACAATTTTTATACAATTCAAGATAGCACATTTAGTCTGCGGTTTGCTAATAGGGAATATGATCTTTACAACATAAAAAAAGGGCAAGCTCAATATATAGAAACCCTTTCTGCTCCGGAAGATTTGTTTACGCTGCCTCTTCCTCTTCTTCATCGCAAGTAGATGCTTAGGGAAATAGATTTATACAACAATGATGTCGGTATATCCTTTGGGTATAGTCATCCTACGATCACAGAAAACGTAATGGCTAAACATATCAATGGTGGTGTACTGAATGGAGAAATGCACTACCTGTCGCCACTGGATTTCATAGCCTCTCCTAGGGATACATTTGGAGACGATAGAATTATTCCTTCGACCATCCTAAATAGGCCTAATCAATGATTTCCATTATGCAATGGTTCGTAAAGAAATTTAAAAGTTATGCTATGGCAAAATAGCGATTTCAAAAGAAGGAGGGCATTTTTACAATGTCCGGGTTTTTCCTACACGCTGTATAAATGTCGCATTTATGCAATTTTTTATAAACCAACTACATGATTTCTTTACGAACCATTGTTATGAGAAGATATTTTTTTTCCACCTTTTTCTTATTATTTTTAATGTTGCCGGTCATTTTTTGTAAATACCACACCAATTCCCACACTATTACCATTTTGGAAGGTGGCGAAGCGTATGCTACCATGATGTATTTGAATCATGAACACTGGACATGGGGAATGAACATACTTGAGAATACGCTGGACGATACGGCTAAGATTGGAATCGTAAAAATTTCGCCGCAGCGCACCGGTTCCTTATTCCGAACGGAGTGCCTGATGGATTCTCTACAATTTTTTACCACCCTTATAAAGCAAGGAGGGGCAAATTGGTTATTGAATATTATTCACAGGATTATTAACTGCTGTTACGCACGAATTACGTTTACGAAACCCTGAGGGTTTCGTAAATCGCAAACGTCGCTTTGTACACCTTGCGTAACATCAGTTAAGTCTTAAAAATTTTAATTACTATTTTTTTTATCTCAAATGGTGTCAGGGTAATCTAATATTATCCCAACATTAATCATTGATATTTTTGATTATGTCTTCAACTAAATATATCAGTATAGCCATGTATGGCTGGATTTTTTTGTCAATAAACTCTTGCAGTATTAGTAGCGGTCTCAATCATGCTACGAATAGAGGTTTGTCCCAACAGTTAGCAATTGCAAAAATTACTGGATCTATAAATTATACTATTGATTCGGTTGTTTTTATTAACCCAATACTTACGCAAAGGGTGAATATTTTTAATAGAAAAGAATTTTGGGAACCCAGTAAATTGTTTCCTATGATGTTTTTGCCTAAAAGGCAGGATTACAATTTTCGTTTAGCCATTCCTGATAGCCTTCAAAGTCATGTCCGTTATTTTAGTGACAGTATAGACATCGAAAATGGAGTAGAAAATTTTATGTTTTTATCACTCCTGTTGCGCACTAAGAAAAAAGATGTATTTGCGATGCAGTTCTATAATTTATATACAATCCGAGAGGCCGATCTCAGTTTAAGAGTCATTAGCAGAGAATTTGACCTTTATAAAGTGAAAAAAGCCATGCCCAATACTTAGAAACCCTTTCTGACCCAGAAGATTATTTTAGTTTGCCTCTGCTTAAAATCAAGTAGGCCGTTTTTGTGCAGGGTCGTAAGGCCCCCGCATGACGAATCACTATGAGGACGAGTGGCAGGAAATATACTAAACACCGAACCAATATCCATAATTTTTTGTATCAATGAAGGGATGGCTACACTGCCGTTCCTTCATTGGCATTTTCACATGAGATATTCCTATTATGATTCGTCCCGCCATCATTCTACTTTTTGCTTTTTTAGTTAATTTTACTACCACTGCTCAAACCCCGTGGCGTTATTCCTTCGGAGCAGGTATTTTGGGCTGCGGTCGTATTTTGAATTACAAGGGTACTAACTTGAATCCTACCGAGAAGAATCAGTTGCAAACCTTGGAGGTTCTTAAACCTGGCTACATGGGGAGTTTTAGTCTTGAAAAACAAATCAAAGAAAATATACGGGTTGGTTTAGCCATTGGTTATCAGTACAGTGGGTTTGGCTCAAAGACTTATACTGTACCTGATAGCGTTCACAATGTGACCCCGCAAGCGTCTAGAAAGCGGGATTCCTATATTATCCACCGTATATTTTTAGCACCCTCTTTGTCTAGAAATATTCTTTCTAATCAAAAATCCAGCGTTTTTCTTTCAGCGGGCCTTACTTTATTTTATAACCCTCGTTTTGTCCGTAGAGAATATGCGATTAATTTCGATGGCAGTACTGGATTTATTACGACTACCGAAAAGCCGTTGCCAGAATTTCCCAAATTCGATATTGCTTTAAATTTAGGCGCAGGTTATGAAAGGAAACTCGGCCAAAATACTGCTTTAAGCATCTTGCCCAGCCTGCGTTATTTTGTCCGTCCTTACTCTACCCGGGGTGATAAAGTCCTGGAAGATTATCTTTTCCTGAAAAAAAAGACCACTGGTTATTTATACACCTTTGGACTGGAAGCACGGTTCACTAAGAACATTAACACGCATAGTACATAAATTATTTTTATAATAAATTACTTATTAATCTCCATCATGATATAAGTACAGACTAAGCCAACCGCAACGAGGTCCTAACCGAAGGAATGGCCTTTTGCCGAAAAAACCCGATGTTTGCCTCTGTACAATCCATCCGCCCAGTTTGATCTATGAAATTTTCCCTTCCCATCTTTTTCCTGGCTGCCCTTTTACAAAGTGTGGCTCTCCTTGCCCAAGTGGGTATTCCCGGAAATAAACCGCTCCAATCGCCCGACGAGTTTTTCCCTTTCAAGCGCGGCGAGCAGTTCACGCCCCATGCTCAGCTCAATGCTTATTTTGAGTATTTGGCCACCAATGCACCGACCACCATGCGCCTGGAAAAATATGGAAAAACCAACGAAGGGCGACCTTTGCAAGTGGCCTATTTCTCCTCCCCGGAAAATCTGGCGCGCCTGGAAGACATCCGGGTGAATAATTTGCGGCTGGCTGGCTTGGCGGAGGGGGAGCCTGATTTGAGCAACCCGATTGCTATTGTCTGGCTGAGCATGAGCGTACATGGCAATGAACCGTCGGGCGCGGAATGCAGTCCTATTTTGGCTTTTCAATTGGCTAGCCAAACCGAACCAGAAGTACGTGAGTGGCTCAAAAACACCGTCGTTATCCTGGATCCATCGCTCAATCCCGATGGTTATGACCGCTACACCAACTGGAATCGGCAAGTAAGTAACCTGCTACCCAATCCCAATCCCGACGCCCGCGAACACCAGGAGCCGTGGCCCGGTGGTCGCCCGAATCATTACTACTATGATCTCAATCGGGACTGGGCCTGGGCGACGCAAGTAGAAACGCAACAACGATTGGTGTTGTATCAGCGGTGGTTGCCGCATATCCACGCCGATTTGCATGAGCAATCCATTGACAATCCCTATTATTTTGCACCGGCCGCCGAGCCGATGCACGACTTCATTACGCCCTGGCAACGCGATTTTCAGACCCAGATCGGCAAGAACCACGCCCGCTATTTCGACGCGAATGGCTGGTTGTATTTCACCAAAGAGGTTTTTGACCTGTTTTATCCTTCCTATGGCGACACCTACCCGATGTTCAACGGGGCCATTGGTATGACCTACGAGCAGGCCGGCAATTCCAGTGCGGGCCGGAGCATCATCAATAGTTTCAGCGACACGCTTACGCTCAAGGATCGTATTCAACATCATCTGACCACCAGCCGCTCCACCATTGAAATTGCCAGTAAAAATGCTGCGCAAGTAGTGGAAAATTTTCGCAACTATTATACCCGCTCCGCCACGCAGCCGCAGGGCCAATACCAGGCCTTTGTGATTCGGGAAGGCAATGATCCCAATAAAGTGAATATGCTCTGTCAACTTCTGGATCGGCATCAAATCCGTTACGGGCGATTGGGTGCGGGTGCCTCCGGGGTGAAAGCATTTGACTATCGAAGTGGCAAAGAAAGCAGCGTTTCTTTGAACCCTAATGATTTGATTATCAGTGCATTTCAGCCAAAATCTACTTTGCTGCAAGTACTGTTTGAGCCTTTGCCGCACTTGACGGACTCGCTTACTTATGATATTACTTCGTGGGCTTTGCCGTATGCCTATGGGTTGGATGCGTATGCTTTGAAAGAAAGAATGCTGCCCAGAAAACCCCGGGATATTTACAAAGCCCCGAAAGTCATACTGACCGCTTCGCCCTATGCCTGGTGTGTGCACCGCAGCTCCATTGCAGAGGCTATCTTCGTGGGTCTGGTGTTGCAAAAAGGCCTGAAAGTGCGCTATGCTACCAAGCCTTTCGCGATGGCCGAACAGCAGTTCGAGGCGGGCACCTACGTGATTGTGCGGGCAGATAATCGGAACAATACCAGCGAGTTGGATAGTATAGTGATGGCGGCGGCAGCCCAAGCCAATGTGTCGCTCCAGGCGATTTATTCGGGCTACGCGAGCAAGGGCAATGACTTCGGATCGGAGGCTTTTGCGCAGGTGCAGCAGCCAAAAGTAGCCATTGTCTATGGCGATGATGTGGACGATAATTCTTTTGGGCACACCTGGTTTTTCTTTGAAAGAGAAATCAATTATCCGGTGACAGCCTTGCCCGTGGACAAGTTGCACCGGGTCAATCTGCACGACTACAACACCCTGGTTTTCCCCAATGGCTCTTACAATCTGACTGACCGCCAAATGACTGCTCTCAAAGACTGGATGCAGGCTGGCGGGCGTATCATCGCTTTCGATGGGGGAGTGAAGGCCTTTGCTGGCAAGGACGGTTTCGAATTAAAACTAAGAGAGGAAACTAAAAACGACAGTACCCATGCCCCAAAACCCTACCTGGCTCGCGAACGAGACGGTATCAGTGACCAGCTACCGGGTGCAGTGGTGAAAGCCAACGTAGACGTAACCAATCCGCTTGCTTACGGCTTGGGCAACGAATACTTTAGCTTAAAAGTCGGTGCTGATGCTTACGAAATGTCGGACAAACTGGCCACGGCCGTCTATCTGGACAATGATTATCAATCGTACGGCTTTATCGGCAGTCGCGTGAAACCGCGCTTAAAAAACACGCCCATCGCTGCCATGCAACGGATGGGCCAGGGACAAATCATTTATTTGGTAGATAATCCACTGTTCCGCAGCTTTTGGCAAGAGGGTAAGGTGCTGTTTTCCAACGCTTTGTTTTTTTAATTTGATATTTTTTGTTTTAAAAAGATGATTGTGTAAGAAAATCTTTATTTTCGCAGCAAAATACCAAAATGGCCAGAGACTTGTACCACGATCATGTCCGGCAAGCACTTGTTAAAGATGGGGTGGCTGATTACGCACGATCCGTATTATTTAGATATTGATGATCGCGCGCCAATGGAAATTGATCTTGGAGCAGAAAAATTAATTTGTGCTGAACGCGGTACCGACAAGATTTTGGTGGAGGTAAAAAGTTTTCTAAGTCGTTCGTTGACTTATGACTTTCATCAAGCCTATGGTCAATTTAGAATCTACCGTAGAGGTATTGCGAAGACTGCTCCCGAACAAATTTTGTTTTTGGCCATTCCGGAAGACGTGTTTACGGAAATTTTATCACGACCGTTCTACGTCGAACTTATTGCCGAGGAAAATATCAATATATTGGTATTCAATCCATTGCAAAAAACAATTACTTCATGGATAACGTAGAAAAATACCGGTCTATCGTCAAAGGATATCCTTCGGGAATATGCGCAAACGCGTATTCCTGTAAACAATCCGGAACCTGGTTATCAGTTGATTTTCGATTCAGAACGGGATAGTTATATGCTTTACCGCACTGGCTGGAAAGAAGAATTGAAACGCATTCATTTTTGTGTTTTTCATATTGATATTAAAGATAATAAGGTCTGGGTACAAGAAGATGCTACGGACTATGACCTTGTTGGCGAGTTAGAAACCCAGGGTATTCCAAAGCAGGACATTGTACTGGCTTTTCACGCGCCTTACAAACGGCCCTTTACGGGCTATGCGGTGGCCTGATTCGGCAAAGATTGACCACATTAATTCATTGACAACCTTAGCATATTAGCCCCCATGGCCAAAGCCCGCACCATTTTTTTCTGCTCCAACTGTGGTGCTTCCGCGCCAAAATGGATTGGCAAATGTCCCCACTGTGGCGAGTGGAATACCTATCAGGAAGAGCTAATTCAAAAGGAAACGGCCAGCGAAGAAAAACGCCGTTCCTGGGCCGGGCCAGCCAACGGCAAGTCCGATTCGCCCAAAGCCGTACCGCTCCAACAGATCGAAACGGGCCACACCGTCCGTATTTCCACACCTGATGAGGAACTCAATCGAGTGCTGGGCGGTGGCATCGTACCGGGTTCGCTGGTACTCATTGGTGGTCAGCCGGGCATCGGCAAGAGTACGTTGCTGCTGCAAGTCGCGATGCAATTGCCTGCTAAAATCCTGTACGTCAGCGGGGAAGAAAGCGAAGAGCAGATCAAGATGCGCGCCGACCGGGTGGGCGTTTTCAAAAGCGACTGCTACATCCTCACCGAGACCAACACGACCAAGGTGCTGCAACAAGCGCAGGATTTGCAGCCGCAGTTGATGATCATAGATTCTATTCAGACGATGAATACGCCGCATCTAGACAGCGCGCCGGGCGGCATTGCGCAGGTACGCGAGTGTGCGGGCGAACTGTTGCGTTTTGCAAAAGAGACTAATATTCCTATTTTTCTGATTGGCCATATCAATAAGGAAGGCGAGATCGCCGGCCCGAAATTGTTGGAACATATCGTGGATTGCGTATTGCAATTTGAAGGGGATAGGCATAATACTTACCGTATTCTTCGCACTTTGAAAAACCGTTTCGGCAGCACCGACGAAATGGGTATTTACGAAATGCAAGCGGGTGGTCTGCGCGAAGTGAGTAATCCTTCGGAATTGTTGCTCAGCCAAAAAGATGAAGAATTAAGCGGTTGTTCGGTGGCTGCTACGATGGAAGGTTTGCGGCCTATGTTGATTGAAACCCAAGCCTTGGTGAGCAAGTCGGTGTATGGTACGCCTCAACGGTCGGCCACGGGTTTCGATATGCGCCGTTTGCAAATGTTGCTGGCAGTGCTTGGAAAAACGTTGCGGCTATTTTTTCAGCATGAATGATGTCTTCCTCAACCTCGCTGGCGGTATTCGCGTGGACGATCCGGCACTGGATTTATCCATTGTTGCTTCGCTTATTTCCTCGCTGCAAGACGTGAGCGTTCCTTCCGACGTGTGCTTTGCGGGGGAGGTGGGCCTTTCCGGCGAAATTCGCACCGTTTCCCGACTGGAACAGCGCATCGTGGAGGCGGATCGGTTGGGTTTCAAAGAAATTTACGTCTCCAAATACGGCATGAAAGGCATTGATACCAAGCGTTTTGGTATTCGGGTTTATACGCTGGGGAAAGTAGAGGAATTGAAATCGGCGTTGTTTACCTAAAATGACAATTGAGGATTCAAATATTTGATCAAATACTCGAATCCTCAAATACTCAATTTATTTACGCTTTCTCAAACAACCACCAACTTGGGAGCAACCGCCGCCGTTTCACCACCCTGTAATTTTTGGAAATATACTGTCGAATGTGTTCCAGCGCAGCATCCGTATCGTCGGTAAAAAGTAGCAAATCCAGATCGCCAGGAGAAATCGTGCCTTCTGCGGCCATGAATTTGATGTAATCGTGTAACGGTTGGTAGTATTCCATGCCCATCACTACGATGGGGAAACTGTGTACTTTGCCTGTCTGCACCAAAGTCAATATTTCGAAAAACTCATCCATCGTACCGAAGCCGCCGGGTAAGATGATAAAAGCATAAGAGTATTTGACTAACAGTACTTTACGCACGAAGAAATAGCGAATATCTACAAACTTATCTAAGTAAGGATTGGCAGATTGTTCTTGTGGTAACCTTATATTACAACCCACCGAAGGGCCAGCCGCCTCGCGCGCACCACGATTGGCCGCCTCCATAATGCCGGGTCCACCTCCAGTCATAATCGTAAAACCAAGATCCGTAGAAATGCGTGCGCTGATAGCCCGCGCCATTTCGTAGTAGCGATGACCTTCTTTAAAACGTGCCGAACCAAATACGGTGACACAAGGTCCCACGAAATGCAAGGCCCGAAAGCCGCGCAAAAATTCCCAGAAGACCTGAAAAGCATACCACACTTCAAAGCTGCGCGGCTGCGGGCCATCTAAAAATACAGGTTCTTTTGGGTCTATTAAACGTTGTTTTGGGCTGGTGGTGGTTGGTTGCATGAATGAAGTATTAGGATGGTTAGGGCAAGGGGCAGCTACAACGTTTTACTAGTCACGTAGTTGACAAGCAACAAACAGCTAGAGAAGCATAAAATTTGGTCAAAAAAGATGGTGTAATTACAAATTGCTGATTTTCAGTTAGATAAACCATTAGTCGTAGTCAGAATTTTTCTTACTTTTGCCAAATTAGACGAATTGGCCGCATTAGCATTTGGCCACTCTATATATTATGGCAGAACAAAACTTTGTTGACTACGTAAAAATCCTGTTCCGTTCCGGTAAAGGTGGGGCGGGAAGTATGCACTTTTATCGCGGCCCCGGCATGCCCAAAGGTGGCCCGGACGGCGGCGATGGCGGACGCGGCGGCACCATTTATCTGAAAGCCGATCCACAGGAATGGACGCTGCTGGATTTGCGCTACACCAAGCATATATATGCCAAAGACGGTCAAAATGGTCGCGGCGGCCTGAAAACTGGCTCCGATGCGCCCGATATCATCGTAAAAGTACCCTTGGGTACGGTGGCCAAAGATGCCGAAACCGGCGAAATTCTGCTCGAAATCACCGAAAAAGACGAGATGAGAACGCTCTTTGCTGGCGGTCGCGGTGGCAAAGGAAATAACTTTTTCAAATCGGCGACCAACCAGACACCACGCTACGCCCAGCCCGGCGAACCAGCCATTGAAAAGTGGGTGGTGCTCGAACTCAAAGTGCTCGCCGATGTCGGTTTAGTAGGTTTCCCCAATGCGGGCAAGAGTACGCTGCTCAGTTCAGTTACGGCGGCTACGCCGAAGATTGGCGATTACGCGTTCACGACTTTGGCTCCCCAAGTCGGTATTGTGCAAGTGCGTCACGGACAGAACTTCGTGATGGCCGACATTCCGGGCATCATCGAAGGAGCGCACGAGGGCCGTGGATTGGGGCATCGTTTTCTGCGTCACATTGAGCGGAATAGTGTGCTGCTGTTCATGATTCCCGCCGACACGAATCGCAATATTGATGCAGAGTACCAGATTTTGCTGAATGAATTGCAGGAATTTAATCCCGACCTGTTGGACAAGCCAAAACTACTGGCGATCACCAAGAGCGATTTGATTGACAAGGATTTGGAAAAAATGCTTCGTCCTACTTTGCCAGAAGGCATTGAGGTGATATTTATTTCGGCGGTGACAAACAAGAATTTGCAGAAGTTGAAAGATCTGCTCTGGAAGTATTTGAACGCCTGATTCTCTAAATACATTGTCATGTCGCAACGCAGTGAAGACATCCACACAAGCCCAGTTTATTCGAAATGCTTTTAAGTATCTCTGGGTACTTGGCTTGTGTGGATATCTTCGTTTCACTGCGACATGACAACCTCCTGTATTTTTCCATAAAAAGAAGCCCTTGTTCCGACTGATCAGAACAAGGGCTTTTCTTTTTAGAAGGGCGAAATTGGCTTAGCCAAACACTTCCGAACCCGACCGGCTATATCGCATAATATTGTCGAGGGCCGAAGGGGAAGGATTAAACTGCACTTTCGGCAGTTGCGTTTTTGCCAATAACAAACTGCTGTATTCTGCGTAGAGATCAGGGTCGTCTTCGATCATAGCGACCATCTCCACCGCATCGGCGGCAGGCATTTCGTGGTACAAGAATTGCACCAGCGCATCATTATATGTGTAGGTTTTTTCCATAGGCGGCTGAGCCGTTTTAGTTTTAAATTCGTTAAAAATCGTGTATGAAACAGGCTGTGAGGCGCGAATATTGCTTTTTAGGATATAATCTTTTATTTTTTAACATTTATATTTTTAGTGTGTCCACTCAATTTAAAATGACCACTTTGGTAATAATGGCATCTGGGTTTTCAAAATTTGCCACGCTGGTAGCGAACACCAAATAAACCCCTGACGCAGCGCGCCGACCCAAATAATCGCGGCCATTCCAAACCGCCTGACCACCCAATGCCTGCCCTTCATACACGAGATTTCCAGCCACATCGGTGATCTTGATATTAGCGTCGCGAGCCAGTCCATAGATGGCGATTGGACCATCGTAACCGGGTTGCACCGGATTCGGATACGCATAAGTCGTGCGAGAATTGATCTTCCCACCCGCAGTCGCTTCGCCACGCAACGACAAGATTCCCTTCTCTGTACCAATCCAGACTTCGCCATTTTTCGGATTAATAGCGATGTCTGTAATGTTATTATCAAACAACGGACTATTCGTGGAAGTCAGATGTCCTTCCTCGGTCAGACCATCCGACGATTGCACAAAAATGCCGCTGGTGGTACCAAACCATTTCCGATTGCCGCCATCCACCGCGATTGTGCGCACATCCTCCGTTTCCAGCAAATACCCATTGAAACCATCCACATTGATGATGCGACGACGGCCTACACAACTGCCATCAAACACGTTGCTTCCACACTCGAAACTGATCGTGCCTTGCTGCGTCCCCACCCACACGTCGCCATCCAGATCCACGGCAATACAGTTAACGGTGTTAGTCGGAATGGTGCTGTTTGAGGTAGTAAATATTTTATAACGATCATCGGAGGGATCGTCCAAATCCTTACCGCTATCGAAGACCATTACGCCGCCGTTGAAGCCCACTGTGAACCACTTGTAACCGTTTTGGTCCACCACTACGGAGGTCAGGATGTTGGCTGGCGCGGCCGGAAAATTGCGAAACGTACCGTCGGCTTTCAGCACCGCAATCGGGGCACTCGCACTATAATTACAAATCCACAGATTCTCATCTTCATCGAAAGCCAGACCACTGATAGCCGTCCGTCCGGCACCGGCAGCACCCGCATTTTGTAAGATAGAATTGTTTTTATTGTAACATTTCGTGACGGTACCAGTCCCGTTGGATTCCACTAATCCACCGCTAAAACTACCCGCGTAAAATTTATCCTGAGTCGGATGCGCCACTACTCGCCATAAATCAACCCCGCAATCGCCGGGCTTTAATTCAGGATTAGTCTCATCATCGAAACGCCGCCACGAGCCTTTGTCAAAAATATACACCCCCAATCGTGCGCCTACCGGGCTTAAACCCGGCGTAGCCCCCGGTGTACCGACGTAAACTTTGTCATTTAAAATGTTGATTTCCGAAGAAGTATGCCGATAAGGTGAGTTGTAGTCAAAGCGGTCGCATTGATTGGTAGCGGCATCGAAATAGCGAAAATCGTCGGAGTCGTCAGCTATCCAGAATTTCCGGTCGCCATCTTCCACTGCGTAAAAAGGTTTGCCCGCCTCACAGGAAGAGGAAATGTCGTAGCGATTGCCACCGGGTTCCAAATATTCTATTTTGCCATCAAAACCACGTTTCCAACCGATGACCAAACCATTGCCTTCGGCGGTTAAATAAAACACATCACGGTCGGGATTGGTAGCAATTTCGGTGAGGCCGCTCCCCTCGTAACGATACAGTTTATTGGCAATGCCTACGTATAACTGATTGTTCCACACCGTCATAGCACCTGCTGACGCATCTGACACAAAACCCTCGGCAGGGCCAAGCAATTTCCAGCGGCTGAAATCAGCGGGGTTCACATCATTTGCCGGCAGGCGATACACCCCTTCCTCCGTACCTGCGTACAAGTTATTTTCAAATATGGTAAACGAATGAACGGCAACGCCGGTGAACACCGTGTACTCGGCTTCGGCACGTTCCAGATTGAGTTTTAACACGCCAAAACCACAGGCCAAATAGGCAAACGCACCGTCGAAAGCGATGGCGTACACCTTTTTGTCGCCAATAATATTGACGTTCGTTTTGATAAATGGCAGGTTGACCACCGTGCCAGTGGTGGGGTTATACAGGTCGAGGTTGCTGTTATCATAGACCACTACCATCAGCCCGCTCGCCTCATTGTAGCGAATGAGGTTCATGCCCACATCGCTCAGGCCGTCCACTTTGGTGATAAAACGCGGCGAACGGTCGGCCTTATTAATTTCCACAATGGCCCATTCCGTCGCAAAATACACCTTGCTGCTGCTTTGGGTCACGTAAAGCGAACGCTGCCAGGGCAGGTGTTGCCGCCAATCGCCGATTTTTAAACTGGAAAATCCCGTCGAATCAGACTGTGCGGACAGCATGGCAACCAGACAGAAAAATAACAAAGAAGATAGAAAGGCACGCATGGTAAAACGTAGCGACATGGAAGGTTCCGGTTTTGGCGGAATGGCGCGCTAGGGCGGCGTTGGGTTGCCTTGTAGAAGGACTTACTTGTTTTTGGAGAGAGAATTTGGGCATATTTGTTGGCTAGACATCCACGACAGCAAAAAACCATCAACACCGGTCGGGGTACTGATGGCTCTAATAATATGGATAGCCAATAAATATCAAGGGATGCCGTGCCTTGTGGCATAATGTATAGCCCGATACCTACGAGTAGCCAGGAGATTTTGGTTTTTAGTGGGGCAATAAAATTTTACTAAATCCGGTACAGGCATAGTATATATGCTGCTTTTCCTCTGATTTAGGTCAATAAAAATGCCGTTGAGTAGATAACTCGGCGGCGTTTTTTCATAAATCAGTGCGGCCCTGAATAGATTTGAACCACCATTCTACTGTCAGACTATAGCTGGCTGCTAATATTTTTACCCCTTTTACTCAGGCTTTGCATCTGGATAGGTATTTTGAAAAGTATTGAAAATCGTTTCCTGACCGTCCGGGTTGTTATCAATATAAGCGCGATTCAGCATGATATAGAGACTGTTCCGGGGCATTTGCAAATGCTGGAAATATTGCTCCGAAAAAAGTCGATATAGCATACCGCGATAAACCCGAAACCGTCGCGTTTCTATGGTATCATCATCAGAATCAGCAGCACCCATAAACGCGAAAGATAGCAGCGGATTTTCCCGCAATAAGTGCAGCATAGATCTCCACAGCCGTACGTATGGTCGGCGCGGCTTCATGGCTACCATTCATCAGGCTGAAAGGATTATCACTGAGTCGGTGCGCCTTATCATAGAATTTTATCACCGCGAGCGGACAACGTTCGTGCAACTGTGCCTCAAAGATAATAGTTCGCTTTTTAGGAGTGCGAAAAACGAAAAGATGCACTTTAAAGCCCGCAGAACTGCTTTTCTTATCCGCTAATCGAAAGGGGAAGAATTTATCAAACATCCCGTTTCAGAGCAGATATTGGTAAGGCTTAGGCCGATTGTGCCAGCGAACATCGCTGGAAAGAATTTCCCATCCATTGGGCAATTTGCCAAGAGGTTCATCCAATTCTTTCAAGGTATTAGCCATTTCGCTATGCTGAGCAAGTAATAAGCATGCTGCTTGTGCGGCTAACGGTTCGCTGCTGTTGGCTACCTTTTGCAGATGTGGTATCAGCGCAGATAGTGCCTCAAAATAAAGTCGGAAAGCCTTGTACTCTGCTGCTGTCATGCGGACAGGTGCTTCGGCAGTGAGAATATCGTTAGTCGTATGCGCTCCCATAATAATAGCAAAGATAAGCAATAGTGAGGGAAATGGCAATCTACACCCCTGGCTCTACAAACGGCACCTTAGTCACCACCGCTTCCAAACGCTTACTACCCGCCACAATCATAATCTTGGTACCCGGCTCCGCAAATTTCACCTTCACATAACCCATCCCAATCGGTTTATCCATTGTCGGTGATTGCGTACCAGAAGTAACCACGCCAATAACTGCCCCGCGTGGACTTTCGATCACGTAGTCATGGCGCGGCACCCGTTTTTCATCCAGCACGAAACCGACCAGTTTGCGCTTTACGCCGTCGGCTTTTTGCTTTTTGAATTTCTCGATGGACGGGAAATCCACGCCTTTGTTCAATTTGGTGATCCAGCTTAAACCAGCTTCGAGCGGGCTGGTGGTATCATAAATATCATTGCCATACAGGCAGTAACCCATTTCGAGGCGCAGCGTATCGCGGGCACCGAGGCCAGCGGGTTTGATGCCAAATTTCGCACCGGCCTTGAAAACGCGATCCCAGATTTTGACCAAATCCTTGTTTTTAGCATAAATCTCGAAACCGCCGCTGCCCGTGTAGCCCGTAGCCGACACGATCACGTTGTTGCAAGTAGCAAACCGTCCGCGCTTAAACGAGTAATATTTCATGCTTTTCAGGTCAATATCAGTCAGTTTTTGCAGGGCTTCGGCGGCTTTTGGGCCTTGCACGGCGATCAGACCAGTCTTGGCGGAGATGTTCTGCATTTTCACCTCGAAGCCGCGCGAAAGGCGTTTCATCCAACGCCAGTCTTTCACTTCGTTGGAAGCATTCACAACGATCATGTAAGTTTGCTCGCCTTCGGTCATCATGTCGGCCACATCGTCCAATCGGTACACCAGCAGATCGTCCACGATGCCGCCTTTCTTGTTGGGCAGGCAGGAATATTGGACGTCGCCGGGTTTGAGTTTGCTCACATCATTGGAAGTAGCACTTTGTAAAAATGCGGTCGCTTCCTTGCCTTTCACGATGAATTCGCCCATGTGGCTCACGTCGAATACACCCACGGCCGTACGCACGGCGCGGTGTTCGTCGGTGATACCCGTGTAGGAAATGGGCATATTATAACCCGCGAACTCGGCCATTTTTGCACCAAGTTCGATGTGTTTTTCAGTTAGTGGTGTACTTTTCATACTCGTTTTTTATTTTTTACCACATAGCGCACATAGAACACATAGGCAAAAAATTCTGTTTGTTTCTATGTTTCCTAGGTGATCTATGTGGTGAAATAAAGATTTGTTGATTTTAAGTTGTTTGGCAGACGTTCCTCATTTTTTTAATTTAGGATCAATGGCGATGGCCTGCTGATGGTATAATTCCCCATTAACCGCATCGCCGGAAGCATAGTAAGCGGTACCCAAATCAAAGAGGTAAGACGCATTTTTGGGATCGAGGGCCACGGCTTTTTGAAACCAGGCAATGGCATCCGCGTTCTTGCCTTGTACGCCGTTCGCCACACCCTGCAAGCGAGCGGTTTGCGCATCTTGGTTATTTATTTGCCAGGATTCCGCCAGATATTTTTGAGCGGTGGCCAAGTCGTGTTTTTGTTCCCCATAGTATTGCCCACCGTCGCGGAGAGCCATCGCCAAGTAGGTTTTCCAACGCGGATCGTCCTGGCCAAAATGCACCGCCTGACGGTAATCAGCGATGGCAGAGTCGTAATTTTTCAAGTAGAAATTGGCACCGCCGCGCGTAATATAGGCGTCTTTGTAATTCGGATAAATTTCCAAAGCCTTGTTCAAATGGGCTACCGACTGACGGCACAAATCCAGTCGCTTTTCGGGATTGGTCTCTTTGCTGGCTCGGTCGAATAAGATGCCGCCACAGGCATTGTGGATTTTTGCGCTGTTGTCCGAAGTGCCTACATCGGTGAAAAACAAATTTTCATTGCTCGACCAAGCGGTGTTGCGCCAGACCGTTTTTAGGGAAAAAAGCACCACCACTACGCCCAAAACAATGAGCGCGGTTTTTAAACTACTGCGGTTTGCCAAATAAATCAGCAACGCCGCCGCCGCAATGCAAAAGCCCACCGACGGCATGAAAGCGAAACGTTCGCCCATGTTGGTGCCAATCGGGAACAGGAAATTGGAAACGATGCTCAAAGGCAGCAAATACAGCCAAATCCCAAAGCGGGCTATACTGCGCTGGCGCAAACCGATCACCGCCTGATAACCCAAATACCCGTAAGCGAGCGAGGCTAAACAGCACCATCGGATTGGCAAAAAAGACACCATGCCAATCACGCGTGGATAATAGTCGTGCGTGAGCGGATGCGGCACAAAAAGCAGCAAAATATACTTGCCCAACGTGTAAAAAATTGCGGCAAATTTTTCTGCTGCCGCAAAAGGAATCCAGTTTGTACCGTCAAATTTCAGGAAAGGATTATTCATCAAATCCTGCGCCGTCGCGCCAAATTGCCAGTGCAAAATACTGCCGCGCAAGATGAAAAACAGCGCAAATGCTGCCCAAATCGGCCAACTTGCCGAGACTATGGATGACGATTTATCCTGATCTGTATTGGCAGTAGAAGAATGACTGAACCAAAGGGACAATGGAATAATAATGACGAAAGCCGCCGCATTTTCTTTGGATAGGCAAGCCAAAAAGAAGGCCGCGCCTGCCGCTAATTTCCAGATAGTTTTTTCGGTATCAACTGCTTTGAAAGTGCACCACAGTGCCGTAAGGCAGCCGAGCAAAGTAACGATTTCGTCGCAGCCTTTAATGTTGTTAACTACCTCGGTATGAATAGGATGCGCGACAAAAAGCACCGTAGCAATCCAGGCCAGCAACGCTGCTGCCGTGCTGCCTTGATTGGCAAACAGGCGCAATAACACGCGGTACAACACCACGCAGGTCAAGGCAAAAAGCAGCACTGTGAGCAGGTGAAACACAAAACTATTTTCGCCAACTACTTGATACACCAGCGCAAACAAAGCCAGCGTCATGGGACGATAGCGACCACCAGACACCAAGGCCTCTTTGCCTTCTACCTTGAAAAAACCGAAAAAAGTATCTTTGGAAAAAATGCCCGGAATGCCCTGCACACCCTGCTTCGTGAACATATTATCGGTGATGACAATGCTGTCGTCCAGCACGAAACCGTGGAACAAACTATTGGCATACAACAGGAAGGCGAAGCCAAAAATCAGCAGAGTTTGCAGCCGGAAATTGGTGAAAAAATCAGGCAACAAGATCGGCGCAGTGGAGGTATTCGCCGCTGTTTTGCGGCTCACCACAGCGGACTTACCTGGCCCCGGCGGCCGGGTCGGTCGGGCAGGAGCGGCGGGCGGCGTGGGCTTGCGTGATTTGGACATGGCTGGATTGGATTTTCAGCGCGAAAGAACGGAATTTATTGGGAATGTTGAACAAGTTGAGGATGTTGAGAAGGGTTGAGAATGTTGAGAAATGTAAAACAACAGGTTCCTTCCTCCCGCTGCTAGGCAGAACCGTGCCTTCTCAACGACCTCAACATTCTCAACGACCTCAACAAAATTACTTCAACACTTTCTCCAATAACGTCATACTCTTCTGATTTTCAACGGAATGGAAAGCCTGCATCAAGTCGAGTTTTTCGCGCTTGCTAAGGTGTAGGCTCAAAGATGCCTCGCGTTGCTTGCGCACCGGACGGTAATAAAATGGAATTACCTGCAACCGATCGCCGCCCATTAAATCGGCGAGTAACGAAAGTGCGCCATCCTGATCGTAGTCCTGCATCGTAGTGATGCTGGAAACGGCGTCGGCGGGCGTGAAAATATTTTCAACAATACCCTTCGCGTCGCTTTTGGCGATGGAGTGGATTTTTTCCCAACACCGGATTTGTACGATGACCACACCGTCGGTATTAGTTTCTATCCAATCCCGAAAACTTTGGATAAAACGAATGGCCAGACTCACGCCATAATTATCGCGGAAACCTGCGTCCACGGCTTCCACGGCGGGAGAAGTGGGCAACCAAACGTTGGGCAAAATCAACGGGTAGGTACAATTCATCCGTAAAGCAGAGGCAAAAGCCAGACTATCCCCCTGTTGCGCAGCGAAGAGTTTGCCAAAATCCACGCCGTCTATTTCGGGATGCAGGCTGGAATCCGGCGGATGCATCAGGTACGAAACACCCTGGGGACTGATCAGCATTCGGCGCGCATCGTTCAGCACAAAAGGCGATAACAGCATCATCGGGATGATGGCCTCGGCTTCGGGCTGGCGATAATCGGCCAGTCGACGGTCAAAATAACCGTGACAGTTTTCGTTCAATTGCCGCTCAAAAAGATAACCACGATCTTTGCTGTACCGAAAATTGCCAGATTTAAAAGTAGCCAGCGGTACAAAAAGGTCGTTGGCAATAATGGCAAAAGTCACCGGATTCAATAAATCCTTGCCTAAATCGGTAATAAATGAGGTGTCTTGCGGCGACACAGCCTCGCCACGATGTTGGCGCAACATCAGTTCGCGCACCAAACCCGCGCCCAGCATGCCGCCCGATGCGCCGGTGATGAGCGCGGTATGTTTCAATAATTGGCCGTTGGTAAGTATATCGGCCTGTTGCAGCGTTTGCATCGTCCACAGAGCCGAGCGCATTCCGCCGCCGCTCACGCAAACCAATACGAGTTTGGGTTTTGGATGTTGGGGTGTTCGGTTTTTGGATAGCCAGCGTTCCAATATTTGCTGGGTGGCGGCATGGTCGCGGGCCATATTTTCCGGCGAACCTATTTTCTCAAAATTTTCATAAGTGTATTCTGCGCGATTATTTAATTGATAATCAAGACCATACGCGTGGTTGTGGTAATTTAGAACGCCCCAACTCGTCACGGTATTGATGACTAAAAGAATGGCAAAAAACACGACAGTACTCCAACTGCGAAACCAAAAAGTGATGGCTCCAAACATGGACATGACCATGCTGGCCAATACAAATATGGTCGCCGCCGTTGGTATCCGCGCCCAGGATTTGTCCATAAATAAGCCGAGCAAAAGCAATA
Organism: Saprospiraceae bacterium; assembly: GCA_965249785.1. Lineage (GTDB taxonomy): Bacteria > Bacteroidota > Bacteroidia > Chitinophagales > Saprospiraceae > M3007. The sequence continues at coordinate 208,366 of CBDFMU010000043.1, forward strand.
GAAAGAGGGCCACGCCTTGCACTACGATGGCATTCAAGTGGTTTTGGCGAAAGACCTGGCCGAGCAAGTCTTGATTGTAATGCGCCACGCTACGCACCAGGCGAGGCCGCAGCCGCTCGGTCAAATAGGTATCAGTACGCCAGCGCGTGGTACCGACTTGAATTTCATAGATGGTTGGCAGGCGTTGCCCCGGCACCAGCAAGCGGCCTCCGGGATTGGGGATGAATTTGCCGGGACGCAGGAACGCCCCGATGTCTTTATTGGTAAAATATAAATAGACGGCCAGCAGACTAATCAGGCCAGTGGCTCCGGTCAGAAACCCGGCAATATTCCAGGCGATAGCACCCGTTGTGGTGAGTTCATCATGCCATTGAAACCAAATGGTTGTGGTCAAATAAGTCGCCAAAAAGGCCAGTGGAATAATGCTGTTATTCAGGCAAAATTTGGTGAACGGTGCATCCAAAGTAGCCAGAAAAGGAAAACGGTTTGCGCTGAGTAAGTAGGTCGTGAGGTTCCAAATCATGAAATATGCTCCAAAAGCCACGCCAGTCAGCAGAAAACTCCAAAAATTGACTTCGCCCCGATATTCTGGCGTGAGCAGCACATAATGCAGCCCAAAAAAACGACCCACTACCCCCGTCATCAGAAATGCCAATGTCAGCCACAGCAGCAACAAAATCAAGTGATTGCGTACATGCAAAATCAATAACCTGACTGGAAAAGAGTAATAGAGTGGGCGTAACAGCGTCATGGCGGAGGGCAAGGAAAACTCATAACGCCGAAAGAAGAAGTACAGTTTGGCAAATATTGCCAGGAACAAAATAAGGTTGTTAAAGATTTGATAATCAAAATCTTACCCTGTTTCTGTGCCACTCTGCCAGGCAATCACCAAAATTTTTTTTCAAAAAAAACGCCTGACCAGTTCACGTTCCTGACGCTACCGGCATTCACTACTGAAAACCACCTGAAAACGAAAAATCGCGTTGCAAAATGCCAGCTTTTTATCCCTCCTGACGGGTCCCTGTATAGCTTATTTAATTCCTGAATGACGAACACCTTGAATTTATAATCCCCTGACCATTTTTGAAAACCCAAATACCATTTGAAGATACCCCAATTGCCGACCCAAAAACCAATTTGAAAACCATTGGCTATCCCTTATTTGTTTCTGTCGCCGCAGGACAACTCCCCAAAGAAAACCCTTTATTAACCACAGCCTTTCCGGTCGCCCCGCCGGAAGGGCTTTTTTGTTGGCGTATTTATTTCAACAGCAATGCGACCTGGGTGCAGGAAGCAGAAAGGGTACCGACAAAAACAGGTAGAACATTGGCAGCGTGAGCAGTGGTATTGCCAATAATACGCTTTAGTAGGCAATCACTATTGATATAAAGTATGAAATATTTTTATGTGTATTAAATTAATTATAAGATATTTGAACATTATCGTCTAAAACCGTTCCACGCCGGGTACTTCCAACACCAGATCAGGGCCGAATAATCCGGCAGGTGTCCAAAAGCCAGGTTTTCCTGCTCCGGCCAGTATTTTTTTGGTGAGGATCAGTGCAGAGTGAGCGGTGAGCGTATAGCCTTCGGGGGTGCGCAACCGCGCCTGCCGACTCTCTCCGGCGGCATTAGACACTTCTCCCCACACGTAGGTCTGGGCGGTGGCCCGGCGATTGGCGGAGGGGCCAGGGGCACGATTAGCAATACGTTTTTTAACAAAATCGCGGGCCATTTTCGTTCGTAACAGCCAGTTAAACGCCTTTTGCCAGCGCAAACGCCGGTAAGTGCGCGGATTCACTGTGGTGAAAGTCTCAATATTCGGGATGCCCGTTGTATAGTAAGCGGTAGCTACATCGCCCCACGGAATGGCCATCACAAAACGACGTAGCCCTCCAAAATCTACTTCCATCGCCCGGTGACCCAGTGGCACCGCAACAATGCGACCATCCCGACGCATCGCGCCGCCATCGCCCAGTCCCTCCGCCATTGTACGCGCCGTACCTTGCGACAGGCCGCTACCTACATTGGCGAAGGCCAGGGCTAAATGCGTAGCGTCAGGCAGCTGGCGGTGCAGAAACGCGGCCAGACAATCGGTTGGCACCACGTCAAAACCGCTGCCCGGCAACAGCGTAATACCTTTTTCGCGGGCGCGGATATCCAGGCTGGCCGCCAGCTCAAATACTGCGATCTCGCCCGTAATATCGAGATAGTGGGTCCGGGTTTCCAGACAAGTTTCCAGCATTGGGCGGGCAGTATGGGCAAAGGGACCAGCGCAATGCAACACTAGTGGCACCTCGGCTAATGCAGCGCGCGTAGCAGCCACATCCGCCAGATCAAAAATGCAGTAGTCAAGTCCGTACTCGCGCGCCAAAGGTTCAATTTTTTCTGCCGAACGGCCAGCCAGGATAGGCGTAAGACCATAGTGCTGCAGCAGTGGAAGCATGAGTTGAGCGGTATAACCGTTGGCACCGTAAAGTAGAAATTCCATGAGCAGAATATTTGTCGGACAAATGTGCAGATAAAAAAGCCCTCCCGCGTCATGAAAACACGGGAGGGCCAATTGCGCTACTGTACATAGAAACTCCGCAAATTTATTTGGAGTCTTGCTTCGCAAATACTTTTTTCAATAACTCCGAAGTACGAGCCAGTTTGTTGTTGCGGATATTTTTTTCTTCCTCCCCAATCTTTCCGAACAGTCCTTTCAAGGCTTGATTCGTGACGTAGTCGTCGAGGTCGCTATTGACTTTGGTAACAAAAGGAAGTTTGTTGTAAGCATCGGCAGCTTTTTTCCACAGGTTGTTTGCGCCTATTTTATTGAGCGAAGTCACGATGAATGGATTGAATTTTCCATACAATTCGGTCGTCGTTTTTTGTTGCAAATACGTAGTAGCGGAATTATCTGCTCCCATCAGAATGCTGGTAGCATTTTGGATGGTCATTTGCCGGATAGCGGTCAAAAAAACTGGCCCAGCTTCCTTGGCGGCATCTTCGGCACCGTGATTCATTTTTTCAAGCAATTCGGTTTCTATATTGCTAAATCCGGGTATATTTTTCAGTTTGTCCGTCACTTTACGCACCTCCTCGGGCAGCAATATTTTATAAATGCTTTTGTAATAGCCATCGGTTTGCGCCAGTTCGCCGGCGCCTTTGGTAATACCCTTGGAAAGGGCTTCTTTCAGGCCGCGCCCGATTTCGTCCAGGGAGGGTTCGGCCATCACCTCACCAGCCACCTGTTTCAACGTGTCGCAAGCAGGCAGGGAGCAGAGCAGAATGGATAGTGCCAATAATCCGGTAATTTTTTTCATGACTATAAATTTATGCAAAGGTTAAAAATTTCGCACCACTTGGCCGCGATGGATAATGCCGAGGACTTTGCCTCGGAAAGTTTGGCCCACAAACGGGGTATTTTTGGACTTGGAAGCAATGTGCTGGGCAGTAAATGTCCACTCCTGCGCTGGATCAAAAAGAGTAAGTTCGGCCATAGTACCGATTTTTATTTCCGGCACAGGCAGACCCAAGACTCGGCGCGGCGCAATGGCCAGTTTATCAATCAATTGTGAAACAGATAAAATTTTACCCAAATAAGTACTGCACAAGGCAAAAGCCGTTTCCAAACCGATCATGCCAAATTCGGCGTAGGGGAATTCTAGATTCTTGGCCTCCTCGTGCCAGGGCGTATGGTTGGTAGCGATGAAATCTATCGTACCATCGGCCAGTCCATCAATCAATGCTGCCACATCGGCTGCCTGGCGCAAAGGCGGAAGAATTTTCCAGTTAGAATCGAAAGCTCCCTGTGAAGAGACGGCATCGCCCAAAATGATGTCATCTGTAAAACATAGATTAGCCACGGCCACCGAGGCCGTAACCGGCAGACCAGCTTGTTTGGCGGCACGCACCATCTCCACGCTCCGGGCGGTAGAGATCAGGTGCAAGTGCAACCGGCCTTCCGCGTATTCGAGCAGACTGAGATCGCGCTGCACCATCAACTCCTCGGCCAGCGCAGGCAACCCTTTCAGCCCGAGCATTGTACTGGCCACCCCTTCGTGCATCTGCCCGCTTCCAGCAATAGTCTGGTGATGTGGCACATTGATAATCAACCCATGGAAAGCTGTCGCGTATTGGATAGCGCGCAGCAACAGCCCGGCATCCTGCACCGAGTGGCAACCATCGGAAAAGGCGATGGCGCCCGCTTCGTGCATATCGAACAGTTCCGCCAGGTCCTTCCCCGCGCAGCCTGTAGACACTGCACCGATTGGGTGCACCGCGACCGGCCCGGCAGCGGTTTTATTCAGCACATATAATATTTCTGATTTGGAATGGATGGCCGGATTAGTGTTGGGGAAACTAGCCAAAGCCGTATAGCCGCCCGCCGCTGCCGCACGAGTCACCGAGTGCAGGTCTTCCCGGTGTTCGTAGCCAGGGTCAGCGGCCTGCACGCCAACATCCATCCAACCGGGCGACACGCAGGCCCCGCCCATATCCCAGGTTTTCAGGTGTTCCTGCGCGGGCAAATCCTTGCCGATGGCTTCGATATGCCCGTTACGAATCAGCATATCCTGCGGATCAGTGTGTTCGGTGGCCGTTACGAGCCGTACATTTTTCAGCAGCAGGTTCATTGTTTAATGTGCTAGTGTACAAATTTGCCAATCCCGATTAAAGGCCAACACAGGATAATTTTAAACAAACATAAAATGTAAAATACTGACCATCACTAACTAAACCTTTTTAACCTTGTCTAAACCTGTCTAAACCAATTATTTATCAAACAATTGATACCAGGAATTGTCGCGGCTGACCCAACCCGGCGAACGGCGATACACGGTAACGTCGTTGCGTTTGATCAGCACTTCGTCTAAATAAAAAGGCACATCTACCCCTTTCTTTTGGAGAAAAATACTGGTCTTAGAATTGTTGCTATACACCTCGAAGGGCAGATCGAACAAAGCCCAACCGTTCACAATTTGGCGCAAATAAAAACGTAGCCCTTCGTATTGAAAATGGATTTCATGTCCATCGTCGCGGTCATTTTCGATGATTTTTATCTCATCGGTCATCCCCATATCTTCTTTTACATATATCCACAAACTAATATAATAAGGATCTTTGGGAATCCGGCTTTTCCACAGCCAGGTAGTATCAGACATCCGACCGCTGTATGCGCCCGCACCTTGAAAAATCTGCGGAGAAGTGGTTAGCGAATCAAACGATTGCGACATCATCCAGCCGGGCGCTCGCTCGCTCCGCCATGGCTCGGTAACAAAAGTGCCTTTTGCCGTCATTTCCTCGTCTACAGCGTGGATGTCTTCGCGGATAGCCAGGCGCAGGCTATCCAGCGACAAGGAAAGGATGCGCAGATCGGGGCCATCATAGACCGGAGTGGCGTGTTGTATCAAGTGATGATAACGATGCTGTACCTCCTCCCAGCGGCCAGGCTCGATCATGAGCGCGATGGGCAGGTTGTTGGGCAGGTCGGCCAGGATAGCAGGTATTTGACCGGGCACATTGACCAACTGCACCGATTTCACCATTTGGCCCACGGAAGTGCGGCTCATATTCACGCCCATATCCGGTAAGCCCGTCTGCAAAGCAGTAGCCTGGACTTTGGTGTAGTGCCGAAAATCGTAGTCCAGCCAGATATTCTCCGACCCCACATGGTAGTAGGGCAGGGGCAGTAACGCCTGAAACTGGGAAAAGTCCACTTTATTCAGCCAGTGATTGGGGTCTTTGGCAAAGACTTCGCGTTTGGCCAGATTTTCCCGCAGGTTCAGTTTTTTTATTTTCTGAAAAACGGATGCCTCGTAACCCAGTAGCACCAGCGGCAAGAATACGATCACCCAGCGAAACCAGGTGAAACGAGCGCCCTGAAACCCTTTAAAGTATAGACCCTTATGCCATAACACATAGAAAGCCAATACATTAGTAGTATAATAAAATGCCCAGGTGAAACGGCCAAGCCCCCGGAACTGTCGTAATGGGCCAAACAACCCAATCATCCATTCCATCCCTTTAATGGCAAAAGGAAAGCCGCAGGAAAATAATAATAGCAGCAGCGATGCCGAAAATATACCGGCCAAGTAGCGTTTTTGTACGCGGTGGTGGGCCATCTCGTCCCAGGCAGGATCGAATAGACGAAATCGGCGGCGAATCGTCCACAAGAGAAACCCAAGGGCTAACAGCCCCACATAGGCCTGCGTTTCCCCATCTACGCGACGTATCGGAATGATGTTTTTATCAATCCACTGGTAGAGTGGAAACTGCTCATAAGGCAGAAAAATGCCCTCCCAGTAGCCAATATAAGTCGTAAAACCGTAGGGATTGGCGGGTCGGTCGGGAGAATAATTGGCCCAGTGAATCCAGATATTGAGCAAAACAAAGGGTAACAAAACCATCACAATCAGGTGGCTCATTCGTCGCCAGAAATTGCGAAAAGTCGGCTCTTTAATCAGCTGGAACAGGGTGTATAAACCCAAAAATAAGGCGGCCAGCCCCAAATAATAGAAGTGCAATTGCGCCGCAAACCACACCAAAATACCAATTTGCAAACTTTGGTATCGCCTGCTATGCCGCACCTCGTAGCGGTATAAAAGTAGCAGCAGCAGCGGAAAAACCCACGTATGTGACAAACCAAAGTGTCCATCGAAGCGCGAGTATTGGGGCGACAGGAACAAGATGCCGAGTGCTGCCAGACCCGCATACCACACCGGCAAGTGCAATCGGTGCAACAATAAAAACAGCACACCTGCGCCGAGCAATAGGGAGAGCAATTGCACCACATTCACCACCCCCACCGCGCGATCACTTAAATCCTCCACGTGGTGACTCCACCATTGCATCGCGGCACTCAATATTGGTTGGTTGTCGGTGAAAAGTACGTGTTCGCCGTAGGGGTAATTCATCCCACCGTAATGCACATAGCTCGAGTCGTGGCGCACGTGCCAGGCGGTGGTCATATAGTTTTTAAACCCATCTGGTGACTCACCAAACATGTAGGCATTAGGGTCGTGTAGCCACTCTCCATGCCGCAGCCAAAGCAGCCCAAACGTCACCAGTACTACCAACCAAAAACCCCAGAACGCATGGGAGCGTTTCGGCGAAGACAGGTTGTGCAGGGTAGTTTCGATCTTTTCTTCTACGGCTTTGATGCCTGGCGGTTGTGACATAGGTTTATAATGTGGTCAACTGGTTAATTAGTTATTGGTCACTGGTTATTAGTTATTGGTCGCTTAAAGAATAAGTCAATGATTATTAATTAGTTGCATTTGTTTTAATGTAGAATAATAAAAATAGTAACAATGCAAAAACTAATAATCAACGATTCATCCCCCAATAACCAGTAAACCGATAACTGATAACCCCCTTACCGTCTCCGCCACAACAACCATAAAAAATTGCGGCCCTCAGTAGCCAGGATGCCCCAGCCAACTTTGCTGAATACCACTCCATCGCGTAGTTGTACCGGCACCGGGGTCACTGATACACGTCCGTTGGCAAGCATTAAAAATTCCAGGTCGAACAAAAAACGGTCAATCGTGGTCTCTAAAAAAATAGTGCATCCAGCCTGATCAAAAGCCTTCAAACCGCACTGCGAATCATCAATGGGCTGCCGCAGTACATTGCGAAGCAACCAGCGTAAAGCCCGCGACAGCCAACGCCGGAACGGCGGCACTTGCTCATAATAAGCGGTGTCGCGATTGCCCGCTGCGATGCCCCTCTGAACGCGCAGCACTTCTACTACGCGGCGCATACTTTTCAGCGTATAGGGAAAATCAGTATCGGTCACGACGTAAAAATCCGCTTTTCCGACGGCTACTCCTTGCCGCAGGGCATAGCCCTTTCCCCTATTTTCTTCGTAACTCACTATAGTCACATCCGGTAAAGCCTGGCGCAACTGATTGAAATTCAGTTCTGTAGCATTGCGCACCGACCCATCATTCACTACCACCAGTCGAACATTTTCTACCAAATCCGCTATGGCTGTCTGGAAATCCACGAACCGCGTCGCCAACGCCGCTTCCCAACCTGGCGGCGGATTGTAACAAGGCACGATGAGGTGGAGTGTAGACAAAACAGTACTTTGGAAAATAGTGAAGCGGAAAACAGGTTTTTTCCCGACGCGCAAAAATATAAAAACATGGTCGGTTTGGGCATTTGATTTTGCTTTACTGCGTCTTCTTGACTTCCAGGAAGATGCGGGTTAGACCGAGGCGGCGGATTTTCTGCCAATCTTGTTGTACATCTCCCGATAAAAGATTTCGTTTTTATCCGCAAAAATCCGTTCGATCGATTTATAACTGATGTTACGCAAGATATGACCCCAAATGGGTCGAACACGAATAACCCCCAGTGAAACTGGGGTTAAAGAGCAGCATCTAAACAACCCGGAACGGGTTTGAACATCGCTGAGAGAGATCCTGGTTCAACCCCTGGCAGGGTTGTTCTTATGTTTTACCTATTTTCCCCGCATTGCATACAAGGCTATTCATATTGAACCCTGGCAGGGTTTTGTTTATACACCACTTGTTTTCTATATCGTGCGTAACATCAATTATTAACACACTTTAAAATATTGCCATGTTTTGCGCAACATATCGGCAGTCAATATTAGAGATGTTTTGCTATGATAACCAATTACTTATAGTGGCGTACATTGGTTTTGTCCCGTCGAGGCGACACTCTGGCTACGGTAGCGATCATGCGAGAATGAACCGCTAACCACGGAGTGGTTAAATATGAATAGCCCCGGATGAAATCCGGGGAAGTAAGAAGATCGTTTAAACAACCCCGAACGGGCAGGGTTGATTGATTCTAGGTATTGCCTTGGTTTTGGAAGAGCTTAGCGAGTTCATTGACTTTATTGGCGAATTTAGCGAAAGTGTTTTTTATCACCTTATATCCATTGATAGTCAATGTGTTGACTATAACATTATTTAATTGTATCAACAGGGAGACTTGACTATGTTTACGCAATGTGGTGGCATCCTCTTTCATGTTTACGTCCTTGGCCCAGTGTAGGTTGTTCTCAATGGTCCAATGGGACTGGATGGCCTTTGCCACCCGATCAGCCGCATCCATAGGCTTGCTCAGGACATAAAAGGCCGTTTCGTCAAAGGGAGTACCTTGTCTGGTGCCCCATCGGCGAACCTTGACCACTCGTTGGATGCCATTCCAGCCAGATGGCTGCTCCGCCATCGGACCATACAGTTCGACCTGCCTGTACACATGACGACCATGTCCTTTTTGGTCGTATTCATGCGTGGATATCGGTGTTGCCACCCGCGTGTGCTCGGCTATGGCCTGCCACAGCACTGGACAGTTTCGCTTGACCTGTGATAGAAAGTGGCAGCCGATTGATAACATCAGGTCAAAAGTTTTTTTTTGGTGTGCGCAGCATCCATGGTAAACACTCTATCCTGCAACCCTAATTCCTGCACCAGTTTGCGCAGAGCCTCCACTTCCCCGCCCGATCCCCGGTTTTCAAAAGGCTGTGTGCCATAGACCAGACCGCTTTGTTGACCAAAGGCACTCACCGCCGCCGAGAAGTTCTGCAACCCCGTGTTGCCGCCATTTACGGTCGATTTGACTGCTTTACCGTCTAGCGATATAAATTCATCCGACCACTCCGCATGGTAGGCCCGTGCCCAATCAATAAACTTATTACCAGACAGCTGAGACCCCAACCTCGTCAGAATCGTGTAGAAGGTCTGGTAAGTCGGTACGCCATGCTGTAAGTTCAACGCCTGGGTCAGTTCCAAAGCATTGGCATTAGCAAAACGTTCAAACCCACGAAAACCCTGATGACCACTTATGATGGCCATAATGACGATCGACAGCACATTATAAAGACTATGACGTTGTCCCTGACCCCGTCGAGGGTCGTCTAGCATGGATATAAATTCTCCTAAATTGTACTTCATATTCAACATTTATTGCCAAAAATCGCTATGCCCTAGAATCAATCAACCCTGCCCGAACGGGGTTGAACAAAAAATGGGACGCAGAGATTCAACCCTATTCGGGGTTGATCGCCCTCTACCTTTTCTACCCCGGATTTCATCCGGGGCTATTCATGTTTGACCCCATTCGGGGTTCTAAAACCGAGCAGTTCATTAGCAGCATAGCCGAGACATCTGATTGAATATGAGCATTTTATATTAAAAAGCCCAGATGTCTCTACTTCGCTCGACATGACAACAGAGGGAGAATTGGTTTGGCTTAAAAAGGGCATTGGCAACCAATTCATTACATTACAACAACTCTATTTCACAAAAAAAATGAGTCACCTCCGACTGGCCGGGATGACTCATTTTTAATCAGACGAAATAAAATTCGCCTTTCTAATTCAATTTGAACTGTACTGTTACGCCAGCAGCTATCGTCGTGATTGGGAACGACTGCGAGGTTTTCGGGATCGTCTTGCTATAATCGGTGAACACGCGCAGGCTAAGCCGTTTGTTCAGGGCATAATCTACCGAAGGACTGATTTTGATCGAACGGTTGCCGCGGGTCGGGATGGCCTCATCGCGCTGATCCAGTTGGTGATTTACAGTGATATCATCCCGGTATTCAAAGGTGAACTTGAAGTTCATGTCGTTGCTCTGCTGCGCACCTGCGCTACCGGGAGGCGCACCAATAACGGGTGCTTTCTTGCTCTTAGCCTTGGCTTTCGAGGGCTTTTTGGCCTTTTTATTGGTCAAAAATGGAATATTTACGTCTTTCAGCAAATATCCAAACTCGCCAGAATAGCCAGTAGAACGTCCTTCAGCCAGCTGATAGTCCACGAAAGACATCGCCAGCGTCCGCGACTTTTTGAAATCCAGGTTGAGCGACATGCCGTTTTTCATCTTCATCTGTACACCCAGCAAAGGCTGGAATTGCTCGCTGATCACCACCTGCGGTATTTCATAACGAGCGATGTAGTTGAAATTGATTTCATTAATAACATTAGGCTGGTCGTAGAAAATATCGGTATTGAACGAGTTTACCGTGAGCGTACTCCGATAGCCATGCGTGAGCGTGAAGCTGGAAAACAGGTTCTTCATCTTGCCGACTTTGGAAAGACCGGCATAATTAAGTTTCCAGTTAACCGCCGGGCGGGTTTTGAATATGTCCAGCCCCACCGTATGCGGGTCTTTGTCGGTATAGGCTGCCAAAAACGCGGGCAACAACACCTCTTGCTGGATTTTACCGTAACCCTTCTTGAATTCAGGCCCATCTACCTGGTGGGGATCGTTGCTGTTATTGGGCAGACGACCGGAAATCACTGATCGGTAGGATTTGAAGCGGGAAAAAAGTCCATCTATGTCGTTGTCAAACAAGGTATTGAGCGCAAAATAAGACACTGTGTAGCTGCCGAAATCCCGCTGTGCATCGTGTTGAAAATTCACCTCGTTGGGGTCTACCAGAAAATTCTGGTCTTTAAACAACTCGGTGCTGTTGCGGGTGTACTGCTTATTGGCAGTGAGTTCAATTTTGAAATCCGCAAATGGTTCCACGGAGACGCTGGCATCAAGATTCTGGGTATAATTGCGCATTACCTGCTGGTTCAATTCCGGGCGATGGGTGATCCAGCCTTTTCTGGCCGCATCGTCCAGCCAAGTGCTACCGGGCTGTATGCCCACCACATAACTCCAACCGGGGGCCAGGAAACCTTCGCTGAGGCCCATCAGTTTTGGCTCCGGGGTGAAGCCGGGGACTACGCTGCTGAGGTTTTCGCTATAAGTGAAGCGGGCACGGCGCACCAGCATCAGCGGTCGCAACGCAATACGCTCGGCCATAGAGGGTTGGCGATCTTTTTTCACCTTTTCCTTCTTCTCTTTGTCTTTGCCGTTTTCCCCTGCTGCCGTAGCGGCTGGGTTGTTCGGGTCTAATTTGCCATCTGGACCAAGAGCCGGATTGTTCGGGTCGCCGGAAGGCGAGTTTTTATTACCCCGGCCTTTTTTATCGGTGGGATTAGCCGGGTCTTCCGAGCGACCATCTTTTTTGCCAGGAGTCTCGTTGCCAAGCTCTCCTCTGCCACCCCGACCGCTGGGCGCGCCCCCTTCAGGCGACGTACCACCGGACAAACCGCCTGGACCACCTTCATTGTTCCGACCGGGCTGATTTTTGCCCTTATTGCCGGAGTTGCCTGCCTGAGCAGGTTTGTTGATGCGGCCCAGATATTTACTCTTGTTGTAGAGCGTCTCGAAATTGAACTCCCCGTTGATTTGCCGCACATTGGTGTTCTGAATAGTGTTACCCAGATTACGCTCGTTGACGAGATTCTGGAAAACGCCAGCGTCCAGATTTTGCAATTTTAGCGACTGCGCTGTCCAGGTATAGCCAGCCGTATACGACGCTTTCATAGTAATAAATTCCAGGAAAGGAATGTATTTGAACGGTAGCGTGTAGTTCAGGCTGGCATTGTGGGTGTAGCTTTTAGGGCGACCCAGGCTGCGTATATTTTTAAAAATCGAATCCCGACGGACGCTGGACGATAATTCGGTGCCATCCGGTTCGTCAATAAGGCTCCGGGCATTTGCATCAAAATTGAAGCGCAAGGAACGAGTAATGTCCCAGCCAAGGTCGTAGTTCCGATCCCAGGTAAAGCGACGATTGTAATACGTATTGCGTTGTGGGTCTTCTCCGGCGAAGCGGTCGGTACGCACTCCTACGTACCGTTCGAGGGTCGTATTGAAGCCGTATGTATTTGGTACCGGATTGAAATTGAACTCTTTAATAAACTTCAGGTACTTATTGTTCACTCCTTTAAACGGCTGTATCGGCTGCAGCCCGGTCGCATATTGATAGTCCAGACTGCCCTTGTAGCGGTTCTCATCGTTGCGAATAAGGAAAGGATCGCGCTTTCGTTGCTGGTTGAAAGCATAGGTGATGCTGAAGTTGGAAATATCCCAAGGCATGGGCTTGCCAGTACCGTGCCGTTCTTTGCGGACGTTGGTGAAGTTGAAGCCTCGTACGATGGTCACATCCTGCGCCAGATTGCGAATTTCCTGTTTCTTGCCAGGGTCGCTTTCGTTGCGGATTTTATCTTTCAGTTTAATATCCAGATCGTACGGATCGTATTCCGGGTTCTTGGTTACGTTGGTGTACTGGGCGTAAAACGGTACCCGCAGCCCCACTTTTTCCGGCAGTAGTTTGCCCAACTCCAGATTGGTAGAAATATCATACTGGATGATTTCTTCACGCTGGCGTTGAATCAGTTTTTGTTCTATACTTCCCCAACCAATGCTGGAGTAGTTGCCTGCCAGGGAAATATTACCGAAATCGGCCAGCTTTATATCTACCCGCGCCTGCCCGGCGTAGCCACCCTGCTCATTGAAACCATTGACGCGTAACTCGTTGATCCACACCTCAAAGCAGTGAGGAAGAGTTTGCGGATCCACATTGCGAACCCCGACCATCACGCCTTTTACGTAGCCAAGATTGGGATTACCCACCACTTTTACCTTATTGTCGGGATGTTCGGGGTCAGAGATGATAAACGGTCGGCTAAAAGACGAGTTTGGATCGGCATTACGCTGCTTTTTTACTTCGGTCAATAGATCAAACGGAAAGTCAAAAGCATTTTCCGGCTTCCACACTTCCTCTTTGTACTCGCGGCTATCAGGATTGCCGTTTAATTTATTTATATCAGAGGGCTTCAGATGGATTTCGTATTCATAGTAATTGCTTACAAAATCGGAACCTAAACGCATGAAAATGGTGAGATCATCATCTTGCAATCCGCCATTAGCATCACCTTCTTTGCCTTCAGCGTGTACAAACATTTTCAGGCGTTTGAACTGGCGCAAATCCATGTTCAGGCTTTTGAAAATACCACGTGCATCACATTGCTTCAAATCACAGACATTGAGCGACAAGGCCTGCTCATTTTGTTGAATTTCTGGAAAAGCACCAACCGACTGTTCCCGCGAAATACCGTAGGGAATAGTATAGTTAAATGGTTGACGGGCAGCATTTTCTTCAATACTTACCGCATTAACGTCGAAAGGAACCCGACGATCATAACCTACATCACAACCTGCTATAGTACTATCGGGCAATGGCTGCGTAAAACGACGCCACTGGTTGCGGCCCAATTCGAGGGTAGCAAAACGGAACGTGGTGCGTTCATCGAAGCCTTTCCAGAGCATCCGCATGAAACGAATGGAGCGGAAATCCTGAATGCCGCCGATCTGCTGCCGACCCTGCGCATCGAGGGGCAATTTGAAGCGATACCAGATGTAGGTTTTGCCATCTTTCACTACCGATACCTGCTCGGTGATGATTTCCTTGAGTTTCGCGTCATTTACGTCCAGTACATCCTGACCGTTGTCCGATGTTTTCGCCAACGGAATTTTGTAGCGATAGTATGACTCGCTCTCATTGAGGGAGTTGTCGCGGTTCAGGTCTTCGCCATCAGGCAGGTTGGTAGCAGAAGGATTGCTATACAGGCCGGTCTGAGTGTTATTATTGACCGGCGAGTTGCCCTGGGTGTTATTGAAACGGCGATACCGCTCGATCAGACCGGGGTTTTCATTAGGAGCCTGAAAACGCGCGTCGCCAAAATACACGAAATTATCAGCGGCAGGGTCACTCAGCAACGTCTCCTTGGCATTGGGCGACAGGGAAGATGCCATGATCTGGTTGACCCAATCGCCAAAGAAAGTTTTCTCTTCGTCGTCGTTCAAACCATCGAGACCAAGGTCTTGCAGCACCCGTTTGGCGGGATCATTATCAAAAGCATTTACTACCGGCGGTAAGACCGGAATACGGCCCAGACTGGTATTAACGGTAGCACCTGTACCCGGACCGGTTGGCAGGGCATTTTCAAAAAACTGGCGCGAATCGCGCATAATATCTTCAGACACCGAACCCAGGTCAATGTACATATCGCCCGCCTTGGAGACGGGGCTACCATCACCCGGATCCATGTATGGATTGAGCATCCAGAATTCCACGAACTCAATGTTGGCGGCCTCGAAGTCGTTGGTATTCAAGCCTTTCATGAAGCCAGCCCAGCGCGTTTCCGGGGCATTCAGCAGTGGTTCTTTATCAAGATCGTCTACTTGATTGGTAAAACCTGCCGAAATACCCGGATAACCGTTGGGAAGTTCAAAGTTGTATGGGCCGCGCTGGCGAGGGAAAAAGGTCACGTCCAGGCCGCGCAGGATGCTCTGTTCCGCCGGAGAGATTTGACGGTTGGGAAAAATGTCCTGTTGATTAAAGCTCCGAGTATACGGATTGACATTATCCGCAGAAGTCCGCACATAGGCGTCGCCGTTATACCAGGCCAGGCGGGCGCGGTTGGAATTCATCGCCAAGTTATCGGTCAACCTGCCTTCGGGAAACAAAGTAGAATCCCCCTGCGGCACGGAGGCCATCACCCAGGAATTGGCGGGAAAATCTACCCGCAGATTGGACGTACTGCCCTCAAAATCATCGAGATACACTGTTCCGCCCTTGTCGCCGCCCTGATTGATAGCCCGGTTGTGGCCGGGATCGAGCAACGCTACTTCCGCCTGGGCAGTAATACTGGATTTTTCTTTAGTCTGAATGAGCGGCAGCCAGTCCACGAATTTAGTAATCCACGGCGCATCTTTGGAAATGCTGAAATCGAACCCATACACCTTATTATTGATCGGGTCGTCGCCGAAATTCACCTTTTGGGTCAGTGGACGTTCAAAGAGATTCATGAAGGTCGCGCCCAGTTTTATGTCCTTACTTACGTCGTAATCAAAACGGGCCCCCACCATGGAGCGACTTTGAAAGCCAAACAGAGAATTGTCTTCAAAACTGACATTCACGCTTTGCCCGGATTGCAATATGGCATCGTTCAATATTCTGACCTTGCCGATGTTATAATCCACCGAATAGTCCTGTCCTTCCACAAGCTGGCGTCCGCCCGCGCTCACTCGCACAGACCCTTGCGGCAGGTTGAAGGTACCCAAGGAAATTTCCGAAGAAGTAGCTGATTTGTACGAACCTTTCAGCGTAAAACGGTTGAACTGTTGGAATTCCCGCGCTCGAAAGAGGGTGGAGTCATACAATTCCGGATATACATATTTCCGGCGTACTGTCGAATCTGCCCCATTTTCTTTCAACCGATTATTTAAAAAAGAACCGAATGGCTCCAACACGGGGAACATGACCCGCCCAGAACGCAGGTTGATGGTCAAGCCCGGTACAAAATCGAAAATGCCATCCGGTCCAGGGTCCTGCTGGAGGTTGAGCATATCGAGATTGAATATCTGGAGTAATGGTTTTGCTTTGAGTGGATCAGGAATACCATCACCGTTCAGGAAACGCTTTTGACCCTTGCCCGGATCTTCGTAGAAAACGTCGAAACGAAACTCCTGCGGGTCCACATTGGCCGAACCGATGGCGTAGATGTTTTTCATCATCAAATCCCAAATGGGGTAGCGCACGTTGGCCGTGGTGCTTTTCAACATCTTGACAAACAGCACGTTCTGATTTAGGGAGTCACCGCTCTGCACCTCATCGCTGAACTCGCCGATTTTGTGCGGCTGGCCATTGTAGGTATATTCGGCGGCAATACCCACCACTTGGTCGGGCTGCACGTTCAGGTTAAGACTGATGAAACCTAACTGTTCATTATAGGTGTACTCCGAGGTGGAGAGCAGACGCGCGCGCACCTTTTCAAAATCCCTAATTTGGGTTAACTGAAGATCATTGGTCAATTTACTAACTACCTTCGCAGACTGCCGTATAGAAGCGTCAGGGTTGGCAATGAGTTCGGCCCGAATAGCTGGATAAAGTCCATTATTATTATTATCTGGCAATGCTTTACCCTTGATGTCTGTATAAACCGGAGAGGTCTGGTAAGTACTATCATAGGGATGTGGCTCCGCCAAATCGGTCAAAGCCACAATGTCGCGCGTACTTTCCGTGACCAATTTATCATTGGTGATCCAGACTTCCAATCGGGTAACGGTGAACAGCGACAGCGGTACAGGCAGGCATTTCAGCGAGGGCTCAAACTCGCCCCGGTTCCATTGGCTCAGGAAAAAGTGGCGGTTTTCGTCGTATTCATCAATCGGCTTTTCAAAAGTTTGAATCTGCGAACCACCTTGTACGGCCAGATTTTGCTGTTTGGAACGCTGTTGAGCGGCAAGCAGCGTGGCCCGCAGGTGACCAAACTTCAAAGCCATCTTTATGCCGAACAGGTCGGATGCGCCTTTGATCAGGTTGGAGCGCAGTGGCAGCGACACGTTACCCGCTTCGATACCCTGAATGATTTCATCTTCGGAGAAGCCTTTGGTATCGTAACTCAGTTTCATCTGGTTATTGAAATCAAAGGTCGCCTGCGTATTGTAGTTGAAATTCAGGTTGAGTTTTTCCCCAATTTTCCCTGTGGCACTCATATTAATATCCATGTCAAAATCAAAATTGCCCTGTCCCTGCTGGCGCAAGGTGAGGATCGGATTTTGACGACGTTGATATTGATAGCCAAAAGTAAGATTGATATTGCCCTGCGGACGGATGTCCACGGTGCTGCCGCCAAAAAGGCGATCAATCAGTGAATTTTTGATGTTGAACTTGGCAATCGGGTCTACGATGCCGCTCTCGCTCTTAGTGCCAGAGGCAGTAACGCCTTGCAAACGGTCGAAATATTCCTGCTGTTGCTTCTGGTCGCGCCACTTGGTGTACTCAGCAAAAGTCATGTACGTCGGTGCCCGGAAAAAGTCGTCGCCGATTTTTTCCGTGATAATATACATATTCGTTTCCGGGTCGTATTCCACCTGTTGTTCTATCGCCTTGGGGTCTTTCAGGTCAATGACGTTGGAACCGGAATTGTTCAGAAAGTCGTCGTAACGTTCTTTCAGCGGCGGATTGGTATCGGGCGCAACCAGGGCAGTCAGCAGATTTCCGGGCGCAACCAGCTCTTTTTCATGCACTTGCGCAACGGGCAGTTTCTCTGCGGGGAAAAACAGCGTCAGCACATTTTCCCGCACGGCAGCCGGATAAGTAAACGCAAACAGCGCGCTGAGCGTGGCCAAGCCGGTCACCGCCAGAAGGGTGTTCTTCTTCTTCATATTCAAGCAAGCAGGTGTAAAATTGGTGTTGGATGAGTCACAAGCGGGGTAATGACGCCGATGGAGGGAGTTTGGTTGCTTTGGGAGGCGGTGGATTGGGCGGCTTTTTCAAGTTTCTACCCGTATGATCATTTTTGATTGACGAATGCAGAATAATGAAAGTTGATTTTTGATGTCTCTAGGTGGGTCGCGGATACATCAAAAATCTGCATTCATGTAATCTTATATCGTCAATCAATTTTTTTAAACCGCCAGTGCTTTCAATGCCTGCTTCACCAGATCCTCCACTTTCCTGGCCGTCGGATCGTCGCGCATCACTGAATTGAGGGCTTTTTGCACCGCAATCCGGTTGAAACCCAGGGCAATGAGCGCAGATAACGCCTCTTCGCGGGCCGTATTGTCTGCCGCCGGAAGTAGCACCGGAGAGTCACCGGCATCTTTGGTGAGTTTGGCTTTCAGGTCGAGAATAATCTGCTTGGCGGTCTTGGCACCGATGCCTTTCACCCGCTGTAGCACGTGTGCCTGTTCGCCGATCACCGCGCTGCGCACCTCGTCTACCGACATAGCCGAAAGAATAAGTTGGGCAGTCGTAGCGCCCACGCCCGTCACACCGATGAGTTGTACAAACAGGCTGCGTTCGGTCTGCGTGGCAAATCCATACAGCGTGTGCGCATCTTCGCGTATCAGCAGGTGGGTGTAAATGGTCGTGCGTTCCAAACCCTGGATAGCGGTGTAGGTACTCAGCGGTATATTGACGTGGAAGCCCACACCGTTCACATCCAGCACAATGAAGTTGGGACTGCGGTAGGCGACTTCTCCTTTTAGGTAGGCGTACATTATGAGGGATTTAATGTGGTCAATTGCTTAGAGCGGGGGCAAAGAACGGGAGAAAAACAAATGTATTTTGATGCGCGGTCAACAAGTTGGAATGTTTGATTTCTTCTTAGCTCTTAACGGGAACTTATTGATATCATCAGATAGTTTTACCTTTGCCCCTCATTTTTTACAAACCGCCTACTCCGTTCTGTCATATTTTCATGCAGTATTTAAAAAGAATACCGATCCGAGAGGAAAAATATGCTGACTGCGGAGTCGAATATAAAAACAAGATTTCAACCCTAAAAAAAGGGTGTTATTGCGTAGTACAAGGATATTCGATTATGGGAGAAGCCCCAAAATCTTTCATCCGAGTATACGATTATCAAAAGGGTTTAACGCAGAGAAAGTCAAATACTACTTCATGGCCATTATATATCGCCAAAACCGGCCATAAGTGGTATCCTTTAGAATCTATCACAGAACATTTGATTGCTCGTATTGGAGATACGCTTGGCCTGAATATGGCTAAATCCCGCTTGGTGATTGCTGGCGACCAAGTAAGGTTCCTAAGCAAATATTTTCTAAATCCTGAAAAAGGGCAAGAATTAATACATGGTATAGATATTCTCGCCGCTCATTTGGGAGATCGTACATTTATTGAAGAGATTGCTTTGCAAAAAAAGGAAAAAGAATTTTTTACATTGGAAGATACCATAGAGGCCATCAATCAGTCCTTTCCAGAGGAGAAGGTGCCAATATTGGAATCTTTCTTCTTAATGCTTTGTTTTGATACTTGGGTGGGCGTACAGGATCGGCATTTTCAAAACTGGGGTGTAGTGCGCGATATTTCCGGGAGAAATAAACCCTATTTTTCTCCAATCTACGATTCTGCAAGGGGGCTATTTTGGAACTTTAAAGAAAGCCGAATAATAGAATGGGCTGGCCAGCAACAAATTGAACAGCAAATTCAAAATCAAATAAATAAATCGGCCCCGCAAATGAACCTGACAGGTGCTACTGGAATCAATCATTTTGAGTTAGCTCAAGTGCTGCTAAGTGACCGCTTCATCCCTTTCAAGTTTATAGCCGAACAAATTTTTACCGATGAGCGGCTACGTCTTGTGCAAAAAATGATCGTCAAAGAATTTGGCGGTTTATTGAGCAAGCATCGGCTTGCTTTGATTTTGAAATGTTTGGAAGTACGGCACGCTGCTTTTTCCAGATTATTAACGTAGTCCTGAAATCTTTAAGGCTTACCTGACGTTTATCAATTTCCAGTTTTTCATACCCACAAAAATAATTTCAGCCATGTTTCAAAAATTGAAAGACCTGATTTTCAAGTCGCAGGGGCTGGAATATCAATCACCTTCGCCAGATCAAGAAGTAGCTTTCATAGTAATGCTTGACGGACAACACATTGGTACATTAGAGCTTGTACAAGGTAAATGGTACTTTTCTTACTCCCATTTTTTCAAACAACAGTATGAAAAGTCAAAAGATAGGCCGCAAGGTGCCTCCTTTCTTATGCCTTTGTTTGGTTTTCCTGACGTTTATAAAAGATATGAATCTGAGCTGCTTTGGCCCTTCTTTGCTGGGCGCATACCAGGTCTGAAACAACCTGAAGTAAAGGAAATCCTTGAACGGGAACATATCGACAAAAATGATCTTGTGGCCTTGCTTACCCGTTTTGGGAAGAAAACTATTGCTAACCCATTCGAGCTGACCCCTGCTTAATCTCAAGTTTTAAAAAGTAAAGAAGAGGGTTGTGTGGCTTGTGCCACGTAGCCCTCTTACCTTTGCCCCTCTTTTTTCACAAACCGCCCACTCCGTTCGTATGGAGTATGGGCACCCGCCCTTTGTATCGGTGGGCTAAAACACTCATTTTCTTATGATTAACATCACTTTTCCCGACGGTAACGTTCGTCAGTATCCCGAAGGAACTACCGCCCTTGACGTGGCAAAAAGCATCAGCGAGGGCCTCGCCCGCGTCGTGCTGGCCGCCAGCGTGAACGGCGAAGTGCGCGATTTGACGCGCCCGATCACCTCGGATGCCACTATTAAGTTCCATAAATGGGACGACAAGGAGGGCAAACAAACTTTCTGGCACTCTTCGGCGCACTTGCTGGCCGAGGCGCTGGAAGCCCTCTATCCCGGTACCAAATTCGGTATTGGCCCGGCTATCGACAATGGTTTTTACTATGATGTGGACACCGGCGATCGGACGCTGACCCCTGCCGATTTATCTGCTATTGAGCAGAAAATGCTGGAATTGGCCCGCCAAAAAAGTACTTACCAACGTCGGGAAGTGCCAAAAGTAGAAGCGGTGCAGTATTTTAAGGACAAAGACGACGAGTACAAACTCGAATTGCTGGAAAGTCTGGAAGACGGAAAAATCACCTTTTATCAGCAGGGCAATTTCGTGGATCTCTGCAAAGGGCCACACCTCACTTCTACCGAATCCATCAAGGCCGTAAAACTGCTCAATCTGGCCGGAGCCTACTGGCGCGGCGATGAAAAGCGCAAGCAACTTACCCGTATTTATGGTATTACTTTCCAGAAACAAAAGGAACTCGAAGAGTACATCACCCTAATAGAAGAGGCTAAAAAGCGCGATCACCGCAAATTGGGCGCGGAATTGGAACTGTTTATGTTCTCTGAAAAAGTCGGTTCCGGCCTGCCACTGTGGTTGCCGAAAGGCACCGCTGTGCGCCAGCGATTGGAAGATTTTTTGAAAAAAGAACAGATTAAGCGTGGTTATCAACCAGTTATAACGCCGCATATTGGTTCCAAAAAACTCTACGTCACTTCCGGCCACTGGGAAAAATACGGCAAGGACTCGTTCCAGCCCATCCACACGCCGCAGGAAGGCGAAGAGTTTTTGCTCAAACCGATGAACTGCCCGCACCACTGCGAAATCTATGGCTATCGTCCGCGCTCGTACCGAGAATTGCCCGTGCGTATCGCCGAATTTGGTACGGTTTATCGCTACGAGCAGTCGGGTGAATTGCACGGCTTGACTCGTGTGCGCGGCTTTACGCAAGACGATGCCCATATTTTCTGCACCGAAGACCAACTCAAAGACGAGTTTCTCGGTGTACTGGACTTGACGCGCTACGTATTGGCTAAACTGGGTTTTGACAATTTCACCGCTCAAATCAGCCTCCGCGATCAACACGACCGCGCCAAATACATCGGTACCGACGAAAACTGGCAAAAAGCCGAACAGGCCATCATTGATGCCGCCGCCGAAGTCGGTTTGAACACCGTGACCGAATATGGCGAAGCCGCTTTCTACGGCCCTAAACTGGACTTCATGGTGAAAGATGCACTGGGCCGCTCGTGGCAGTTGGGTACCATTCAAGTGGATTATAATCTGCCGGAACGTTTTGATCTAACTTACATCGGCGCGGACAATCAGGAACATCGTCCCGTGATGATTCACCGCGCGCCCTTTGGTAGCATGGAGCGTTTCATGGGTGTGCTAATTGAGAACTGTGCGGGCAAGTTTCCGCTCTGGTTATCGCCGGAACAGTTCGCGATTCTGCCAGTATCCGACAAGTTCATTGAGTATTCCATGCAGGTGAAAGCTCAACTGGAATCGCAGGATTTGCGCGGTATCGTGGATGACCGCAACGAGACCATTGGCCGCAAAATCCGTGACAATGAACTCAAACGCATTCCGTTCCTGCTCATCGTGGGGGAAAAGGAACAGGAGGCTGGCACCGTGGCCGTGCGCAAGCAGGGCGAGGGTGATCAGGGGGCTTTGTCGGTGGATGGCTTTGCGGAGATGTTGAAAGGACTACTGTAACGCCGGCTTTTAGTCGGCAAATGATAAATACCGATTGAAATCGGTGGTACGAACCGGCGTGAGGTGTAATAACCTTGCGCCGGTTTTTTTACAATTTCGCCCTATTCAACATCGCCATCAAATTATACCGCCGTTTATAGTCTGCACGGATAGTCACCACCCTTTTACGGAAATCAGCCTCGCTTTCTATAACTTTTAATTGGGTGAGTGCTTCGGTAACCGCTTGGTAGTGCTGGTCGCCAGTAGGAATCAATTCGCGGTTCAGTAATTGTACAAAGATAATTTTTGCTTCCTCCGGATACAACTTTTTATTCAGACTACTGGACATTTTTGGAAATGGGATGATTTTTCGGGCTTAGCATGCTAAAAACATATCGTATAAATTCTATAAATCGGAAGCATTTTGTGGTTAGGATTGCCAGTCCTTCTCTAAAAATGGACACTTCTGGCGTTTGAGTCCCGTCCTGATAACGTTGCGTTGCAATATAATTTTGGTGCTTCCAGCCTTCTTGAATGGCCAAGGTATAGGCTATTGTAACGATCGCCATCATTAACAGGTTTTTGCTAGCATTTTTGAGATTAAGGTCTTCCAGATTATATCCGTTCGTTTTTAGGTGTTTGAAAAGGCATTCGATTTTCCAACGTTTGACGTAGCATTCAGCGGCCTTGACGGCATTGGGTAGCGTAGTCAAAAAGATCATCACCGGTTCCTCTGCATTCACCTTGGGATTAGGCATCATAACGATGGTGAAGGCCTGGCCATCCAGAAAAATCTGCTTTTTAACCAATTTGTCTTTTAAGCCGCACTTAGTCACCATACGTTCATAGCCCTTACCTCTGGCCCCGTTCACCTCTTCAAAATAATCGCCTGCCCGAAGCCGTATAACAAAATGTATCTTGTTCTTTTTGAGGAAGTTAAACCAATTTTTGCCAATATATTCCCGATCAGCTAACAACGTCATCCCTTGCAGATCGAACAGCAAAAATGCCTGCTCAAACATGGCTTTGCGCTCCGCCTGACTGGACGCGCCTATCTTTTCCAACTGCACCCAATAAATCGGAACGGCCACAGAACCAACCAGAACACTCAGCACCAAATAATGCACTTTCGCTTCCCCAAGCGTCCAACTCGTGCCGTCCATGACCAGGGTTTTAAAGCCTAAACCACGCAAAAAACCGAAGATTTTGGCGCATCAAATCGTGTAACAACGCCCTGCTTTCGCCCCAATCCTGGAAAAAACGAATCAGCCGTTTATAATCACTATTGGCCTTCGAACCATCCTTGCCAAGTACCCCGCCAACGTAATCCTTCATTTTGTAAAGGTTCACCGTGCGCGCTAAAGGAAGCAGGCAGACTAAAAGCCAAATATTTTTTACGGCCCCTAAGCCATAACTTTCATACAAAACACTAAATTTGCGTATGTGTGGTGGAAGCATCGATTATTATGTTGTTGCAAACACAATATCGGCTTTCGCCACCTCTTTTCAAAAATGTCCAGTAGTCTGCTTTTTATGCCTTTTATAGAAATTATAGCGAAACTCAAAGGTCGGTTTGTTAGCATCTTTTTTAAATAATTTTACGACTTCTTCTAACCGCTTTTGATCTTCCAGATAACGGGCAAAGGCTTCCAGATTCGCTTTTTGTAATAGTTTTTCTAGTTCCTTTTGTTGTTTTGGCAAATGAGACAAAGCGAAATGCAAACTTTGCGCGGTCGCCGTTTCCTTGATATAACGGGTAGCCCAATGCGTCAATTCAAGACCTTGTCGATGCTGATGTTCCAGTTCTATTCTGCGTTCAAATAACTTGCCTTTATCAGAACTAAATGCATATCTGGTATATACACTTAATAAGTGTCGCGGGGATGTCTGTGCCAACGTATCATTCAATAATTGTATCGCCTGATCTACCTGTCCAGTTTGTTCATATAAGTCTACTAACGCCAATATAAAAAACTGGTTGCCCGTTAATTTAGAGAGTAGTTGCTTTTGTTCGTCTGTATTCAGTACGGGTTGGAAATGCTGCCACACCACCCGCTGATGATGGTCACCGATACCTGCCAAAATATCAGTATGCAAAAAGAGTGGCAGCACCGCGCGACGTTTTATATCGGACAAAAGTGGCATCAGATCGGGCAAAAAATTAGCACTGATTGCAAACTCGCCATCCGCTAATGCTTCTGCTAGTGATTGTACCACGATGAGTATCTTTTCGGTAGGCTGTGCGGCGGCAAACGTCGCCAGATAGCCTCCAAATTCCTCTCCATCAAACACGCCATCGCTATAACCGTCGTAGAGGTACCCTTCTTCCTGTGCTTCATCAAGGGCCAAAATGCAATCGTGCAACAGTCTTGTTACTGCTGGCGTGTGACTTATCCAGAAAGCGCGCACCCCTTCCAGCCGTTTGACTAGTTCCGTATCAAAATCCTCCGGGCCATACTGCTCAGCTTTTTTAAATAAATCACGCACCTTTTTATCGGCATTTTTCCACAACTGGTCCTGGGCTTTGGGCGCAGCGTGCTGTGCGGCGAGGGTCTGCCGATACGATTCCGGGGCAAATTGCCGAACCAGAATTCGCAGTTCTTCCACGCTTAATGTCTCCAAGTGGCGATCAAAATCGAAGACCGCAGATTTGGGTTTCGTATCCATAGTTTTGATTATCAGCGGATTAATAACGGCTAATTGCTTGCGATCCAGGTGATCGCGCAGGTGC
This sequence comes from Saprospiraceae bacterium, assembly GCA_965249785.1. Lineage (GTDB taxonomy): Bacteria > Bacteroidota > Bacteroidia > Chitinophagales > Saprospiraceae > M3007. The sequence goes on from CBDFMU010000043.1 coordinate 233,737, forward strand.
ATCAGCAGGGCAGCCAGGTGTTTGCAAGCCGCCTCATAGGGACAGGAACACTCGCCATAAACAGCCCCCAGCCGATGCTCTATGGTAAGTTCATATAACTCGCTACCATCGACTTCGGCCGTAGCCACGCCGGGTTGTAGTTCCAGTGCATCGACGTTTTCTACGTAGTCGTAGGCTCGGTTCAGAATAGTTCTTCCAAAAATCTGGGCCAGATCGCCATCGTGCAATTGGCTGATGGTATCAGCGAGGGTACGTTCTCCACGGAGGGTAAATATCTGAATCATGACAGCGTCAGAATTAGCAGATAAGCGATTTATAATCAGTAATTTATATCACATTCTCCCATCCTCGAAAAAGCAAAATTTTAAATTACACTCCTTCCTCCGCCTCATCGGCATGTTTCGTAATACTGCCCTTTTGGAATAAAGTACCCTGCAAAATTTCCCGCCACTCCGGCGTTTGTCGCAGCAGAAATTCGAGGTTCATGCCAAAATGTTTGAACTCTTCCTTGCGGGCATTTTCCATAATGGAGCGGGCTTCTTTATTCTTTTCCAAAGCAATGCGTTGGTGGTACCAGCCGATAGCCTCCGCCTCTTCACAAAGGGAAGTAATCATGCGCGCAAAAGTTCTGACTTCTTCGGAGAGTTCCTCCGGGGGTTCGTGGTATTGGTTGAAGGCCATGGCATCAATATTTTAAAAGGTGAAAGACAAGTGACAAAGTTAGGGATTGGAATGTAAAAACTTGGAACACAATGTGCTAAGTAGCGGCGCAAAACCGTTTTTACATTCCTCCCGCCAAACTTACCGCCGCTGAATCTGTTTTCGCTGCGAAAAAACGACTTTCCTATGGTTAACCTGTCTTCCACTTTGAAGTGGCCTCTATTTTTTTCTATTGTCCTTTTCGCCCTGCTTTCCAGCCCATTGCGCGCGCAGGATGCGTATGACGTATATGTGTATGACGGCGGCTCCGAACCAGTAACCAATGCGGAAGTAGACCTGACGCCCTGCGGCTTGGGCGTACAACGTACTAAAAGCGATGGCAAGTTGCATTTCAGTTTGCCCACTGGCACTAATTGCTACATGACGGTGAAAAAATTTGATTTGCAAACCGTAGTCAGTAACGTGTCGCCAAGTGGTCCGCGCAAAATATCAGTGGCTTTGGTGCCTGACCGAAGTGGCGCATTTACTGGAATGGTGTACGATGAAGCAACGGGCGCGCCGCTGCCGCGTTCGACGATTTATGCCCGCAGCAATACTGGCACCCACTGGGCCAAAACGACCACCGACCAAAACGGACGCTACACGCTGAAACTCAATGGCCGACAAGAATACGCCGTGACCTTTGCCCACGAGGGTTTCGCGGATGCGCGGACGCTCTTGCGTACCGAGCGCGACATGGCCAATACGCCGCAACTTCCGGCGATCAGCCTTTCTCCGGGTTCTTCCAAGTTGCTGACCTGGCTGACCAATAATCCGAGTGGCATCCCGAAAGTGGCACCCATCGGCACTTTGCAGGCGGGAAATGCGAATGGTTATACCGTGCAATTGGCTTCCGGCCCGACCAATTTTTCCGAAGTCGTCAGCAAGTACGCCGACCTGACTAAGTATGGTCAATTATATACCGTGCCAGATGGGCCTGATCGTTACAAGTTGCACCTTGGGGTGTATGCTACCCGTAAGGAAGCGCAAAATGTGGTCAGCCAGATTCTGCCGGATTTTCCCGGTGCTTTTGCCACGGCGGAACTGAATGTTTCCCCCAATATGATTCTTCAACTTGGCCAGCCCAGTAATAACAATACTGCATCCACCGAAAAAGCAGCCGCGCCAGCCCAATACAGTACGCCTTCCACCAGCATGATTATGGCGGAAAAGCCACGGAAAAAAGATGTGCAGGCCAAAGGCGCGCTCTCGGTTGCCAAAGGAAACGATAATGTGCGGTATGCCGTTCAGGTGGGCTCTTTTTCTACGGAACGGGCCATTTCTATGAATGATTTTGCGAAATTGGATGGTTTGGGAAACACGTATAGTAAGGTGGAAAACGATGCTCTGAAAGTTCGGGTCGGTCTGTGGACTTCTCCCGATGATGCGGAAGTTGCCAGAAAATCGGCGATCTCTCGCGGCTTTTCGGATGCGGCTATTGTCACCGAGCAAGCCAATGACCCCGCCTTACAAAATTATTTAATAGAAAATGCCACTGAGCTTACCCCTGCTTCGGCCAAAAGCGGTACTCGTCCGGCAACGTACTCTTATAAGCAGCCTGTCGCAAAGGCAGCCAAAGCAACTAAATCTACCACCCAACCCTATTACATTCGCATCGCTGCCCTGTCCAACCCGGACAAGTTTAATCCGGCACCTTTTGAGAGTCTGGGTAAAATAGAAATGCGCCGTCAGGATAATGGCATGACGGTGGTGTTGTTGGGCAGTTATGCGAGCGTCAAAGCGGCGGAAGGGGCTCGGAAAAAATTGCGGACGCAGGGGTATAACGATCCGTATGTGGTGAAGGAAGTTGCTGGCGGGAAATTGACGCGGATGTAGAGGCTAAAATTCCCGAAGGGAATCCATGTTTATAGCCTGATTATAGCGTTTGTATCAAAATGCCGAAGGTATTTTATGTGAAATAATTCGCACAGGTTTCAATGTTCGATAAGTTTTTACATAGAATTCCTTCGGGATTCTATTGAAATTACCTCTTCGATCTATAAACATGCATTCCCTTCGGGAATAAAGTATTAGTACTCTTTAAAAATCTTCAGCTGCGCATCAGAATCCGCAGCCATACGATAGCGGCCTTTTGCAGAACCGAATTTGGGGCGTTTTTTAGATGGCTTCTGTTCCAGATTATGTTTTGCCAATAAGTAACCAATAAAATCCAGCACCTCCTTTTGTAAAGATGGAGGCATAAGTTCAATCTGACGAAAAATAATTTGGTCAGTCATAGCAGATGATTTACGGACAAAATTAAGCATTTAATTCCTTCTTCAAAAATTTCCCAGTCCAACTAGCTTCCACTTTGGCCACGTCTTCCGGCGTACCCGTCGCGACGATAGTACCACCCCGATGACCACCTTCCGGGCCAACATCTACCAGAAAATCAGCCATTTTGATTACATCAAGATTGTGTTCGATGACAACTACGGTGTTGCCTTTTTCTACTAAGTCGATTGAGAACAATCAGCAATTGGCGAATATCCTCAAAGTGAAGTCCAGTAGTCGGTTCGTCCAGAATATAGATGGTGCGACCCGTATCTTTTTTGGACAAGCTCCTCAGCAAGTTTCACGCGCTGGGCTTCGCCGCCGCTGAGCGTGGTAGCTTGTTGACCCAAAGTAATATAGCCTAATCCAACCTCTTGTAACGTCCTGATTTTGCGGAAAATATTGGGAATGGGTTGGAAAAATTCCACTGCATCATTGATCGTCATATCTAATACATCGCTGATACTCTTGCCTTTATAGAGCACTTCGAGCGTCTCGCGATTATAGCGTCGGCCTTGACAGCGTTCACAGTGAACTTGCACATCGGGCAGAAAATTCATTTCGATAGTCCGCAGCCCCGCGCCTTCGCAGACTTCGCAGCGGCCACCTTTCACATTGAACGAAAAACGTCCTGGCCCGTAGCCGCGAATCTTGGCTTCTGGCGTGTCAGAAAAGAGTTTACGAATGTCGCCAAACAGATTGGTATAAGTAGCAGGATTGCTGCGTGGCGTCCGTCCAATCGGACTTTGGTCAATTTCGATGACTTTGTCTAAATGCTCTAACCCCTTGATTTCCTGATATTTAAGCGGGCGTTTCAGGCTATTGAAAAAGAAGTTTTGCAGAATGGGATACAGGGTTTCATTGACAAGCGAACTCTTACCCGAACCGCTCACACCCGTGATGCAGATAAATGTGCCGAGCGGCAGGCGCAAGTCCACGTTTTTCAGGTTATGTCCGGTACAGCCGAACAGTTCCAGCCATTTCCCATTTCCGGGACGACGAATTTCCGGCAACTCCATTTCGGTGCGGCCAGAAAGATAGTCAGAGGTTTTTGTCGGGTTTTTCAAGAAATCGGCGGGCGTTCCGATGTCCACAATTTCCCCGCCGTGTTTGCCTGCGCCTGGCCCCAAATCAATGAGATAATCGGCTTCCAGCATGATTTCGCGGTCGTGTTCCACTACCAATACGGTGTTGCCAATGTCCCGTAGATTTTTCAAGGCACCGATCAATTTCTGGTTATCGCGTTGGTGCAGGCCGATACTCGGCTCATCCAGAATATAGGTGATGCCCGTCAATTGGGAACCAATTTGCGTAGCCAACCGAATCCGCTGACTTTCGCCGCCGCTCAACGTGCGTGATGGCCGATTGAGCGCGAGATAATCCAACCCAACTTGCAGCAAAAATTTTACCCGAAAACGAATTTCCTTCAATACATCTCGCGCGATGGCCCGTTGGCGTTCGGACATCGTCGGCTCGACATTTTGCAGCGCAGCCTGCAAAGCCGTCAAGTCCATTTCCGCCAATTCCGCGATGTTGCGCTCCCCGATTTTAAACCACAAACTCTCTTTTTTTAGACGCGTACCGTTGCATTCCGGGCAAGTCGCGACGGTCATAAAATCCTCCGCCCACTGTCGGATTTTCTCGCTGCCCGTGTCGGTATACCAGCGTTTAAGCATGTTCATAATGCCCTCCGTGGCCAGATTATAATTCCAGCCTTCCTCATCGCCGCCCGCATCCACTTTAAAGGTTTCATCGCCACCATACAAGATCGTGTACATCGCTTTTTCCGGAATATCCTTCACCGGCGTCTCGAAAGAAAACTTGTATTTTTTGGCAATGGCCCGCAACTGATTAAACATAAAACTCTGTTTCACGGCACCCAGCGGCACAATAGCGGCTTCACCGATGCTCTTTTCCCAATCGGGAATCACGCGCGTCAGTTCCACCTCATTTACTTCACCCAAACCTTTGCAATGCGGACACATACCGTAGGGCGAATTGAAGGAAAAAGTATTCGGCGACGGCTCGTCATAACTGAGGCCACTCTCCGCATCCATGAGATTTCTGGAAAAATTAATTGCCCCGCCACTGGCATTGCTATCTGCATCTAATTCAATGACTTGCATCAATCCGTCACCGAGACGCATGGCCACGCCAATGCTTTCCGCCAAGCCGCTCTACTCGTTCCTTTTCGATTTTCAGGCGGTCCACCACAATCTCTACATCGTGGATTTTGTAGCGATCCAGTTGCATGCCGGGTTCGATGTCCACGATGTCGCCGTCCACCCGCACTTTGGTATAGCCTTGCTTGCGAATTTGCTCAAAAAGTTCGCGGTAATGGCCTTTCCGCGAGCGAATCACTGGCGCAAGCAATGCAATTTTCTGTCCGCCAAAACGCTGTAAAATATTCTGGATGATTTGCTCTTCGGTGTATTTCACCATCTTCTTACCCGTCTCGTAGGAGTACGCTTCGCCAGCGCGGGCAAACAAAAGGCGCAGAAAATCATACACTTCCGTCACTGTTCCAACGGTAGAGCGCGGGTTGCGGCCAGTCGTTTTTTGCTCAATACTAATGACCGGACTAAGCCCCGTAATCTGCTCTACATCAGGACGTTCCATCTCGCCAATGAACTGGCGGGCATAACTCGACAGCGTCTCCATGAAACGACGTTGACCCTCGGCGTAAATCGTATCGAACGCCAGCGAACTCTTCCCCGAACCGCTGATGCCCGTGATGACCACCAGTTGATTGCGCGGAATGCGGACATCCACGTTTTTCAGGTTGTGGACGCGCGCGCCAATCACCTCGATGTAATCGTGAGAGGGATTCGCGAGAGGGTGAGAGGGTGAGAGGGTGAGACTATCCGAGGACGTTTCGGGTGCCGATTTTGTTTTTGTCTTTGCCATTGGAAGGAAAACAACGGAGGGTGGAGCGAGGTTGCGGGCGAGGGACAAAAGTAGAAGTTTTAAAAATATTTTGTTTTAAAAACCATACCGTGGCAAGGTTGTTTTCCAAATAAATCCCGATTTTTGGGGTTAGATTAGCAGCATTCAGCATAACAGAAACGGCTTCGCGCCTGATAGCGCGAGGTATATATATCTGCCAATGAAATTCAATGTCACTTCCGATTACCGCCCGACTGGCGATCAACCGCAGGCTATTCACCAACTGGTACAGGGCATCCAGGCGGGCGACCGCGCGCAGATGCTACTCGGCGTGACGGGTTCCGGCAAGACTTTTACGATGGCCAATGTGATCGCGAAATTGAACCGCCCGACGCTGATCATTACCCATAATAAAACCTTGACTGCCCAACTCTACGGCGAGTTGCAGACCTTTTTTCCAGATAATGCGGTCGAGTATTTCGTCTCTTATTATGACTATTATCAGCCGGAAGCCTACGTTTCGGTTTCGGACACTTATATTGAAAAAGACCTGCAAATCAATGAGTTGGTGGATAAATTGCGTTTGAAAGCTACCAGCACTTTGCTGTCTGGCCGTCGCGATATTGTTATCGTGGCGTCGGTGTCGTGCATTTATGGTATGGGCAACCCGGAAGATTATAAGACCGGGATTATCCGGCTAACCAAAGGCATGAAATTGCCAAAAACAGCTTTTCTGTATAGTCTGGTGGACAGCCTGTATTCGCGTACGGAGACGGATTTTTCCCGCGCTACTTTTCGCGTTCGCGGCGATACGGTGGATATTAATTTGCCTTACGCCGACTGGGGTTACAGGGTGATTTTCTTTGGGGATGAGGTGGAAAGCATCGAAAGCATTGATCTGGTGTCTGGGCGTCGCCTCGAAAAGATGGATGCGGTGGCTATTTTTCCGGCCAATCTCTATGTGGCACCAAAAGATCGGTTGCAACAGATTATTTATGAAATTCAGCACGAAGCCAACGAGCAGGAAAAATATTTTGTCCACGAAGGTCGGCTGGCCGAAGCGCGGCGCATTAAGGAGCGGACGACTTTCGACTTGGAAATGATTCGCGAGTTGGGTTACTGTTCGGGCATCGAAAACTACTCCCGCTTCTTTGACCGTCGTCGGCCTGGCGCACGACCTTTCTGTTTGCTCGATTATTTCCCGGACGATTATTTGATGATTATTGATGAAAGCCACGCTACCATTCCGCAGGTGCGCGGCATGTGGGGCGGTGACCGGGCGCGGAAACAATCACTGGTCAATTGGGGATTTCGTCTGCCCTCGGCAATGGACAATCGGCCGCTCAGTTTCGAGGAATTTGAGGGCATGATCAATCAGGTGATTTTCGTGAGTGCCACGCCAGGCGAGTATGAAATGGTGAAAACTGAGGGCGTAGTAGTGGAACAACTGGTTCGACCTACTGGCCTGCTCGATCCGCCGATTGAGGTGCGGCCTTCGATGAATCAAATTGACGATCTCATTGAAGAAATTCAGAAACGGGTAGCCCTGAACGAACGTGCGCTCGTGACGACGCTCACCAAGCGTATGGCCGAAGAACTGGCTACTTATTTCGCCAAAATTGGCATTAAATGTCGTTATATCCACTCCGAGGTGGAGACGCTGGAACGCGTGGAAATCCTGCGTGATCTGCGCCTCGGTGAGTACGATGTATTGATTGGCGTTAACCTATTGCGGGAAGGTCTGGATTTGCCCGAAGTGTCGCTGGTGGCGATTCTCGATGCCGATAAAGAGGGTTTTCTCCGCAATATGCGTTCGCTCACGCAAACGGCGGGTCGCGCGGCCCGTAATTCCAACGGGATGGTTATTTTTTACGCCGATAAAATGACCGATTCCATGCGCGCCACGATTGACGAAACTGACCGTCGGCGTATTACACAAATGGCTTATAATGAGGAACATAGTATCACGCCGCGCACGGTGACCAAGACGCGGGAACAGATTCTGGCCACGCGCAGTATTCTCGATATTCGGGATGTTGGCGGTAGTCGGGCTTATGTGGAATCCGAGGAAGTGAGTCTGGCGGCCGAACCTATTGTAGCGTATGCGACCCGCAGTCAATTAGAAAAGATGATCAATGACACGGAGAACAAGATGAAAAAGGCGGCCAAAGAACTGGATTTTATTACCGCCGCTCAGTATCGCGATGAAATGTTGGCTTTGAAAAAGAGTATGCGGGAGCGATTTGGCGGGAGATGGATAAAATTCCTTATAGCCAGTTTAGGAATGGTTTAAAATGTTTGGAAGGGCTTATAGTGTTCTAGTTGATGAACCTCAATCGTCGGCAAAATAACCGTAAAATAATCCCGCGAAACAATCACTTCCACCGCACTATTAGCCAGCATCCGATAACGATCTTTAATATTTTGCAGACCCACGCCCGTAGAATCCATCACCTGATTTTTGCGCTGCAAATTATTGCGTACTACAAGATGGCCGTTTTCAGAAAATACTTCTATTCGCAGCGGTTTTTCAGTAGAAATTATATTGTGTTTAATAGCATTCTCAAACAGCATCTGCAAAGTCAGCGGCACGATGGCGGCGTGTTCATTTTTATCCAAATCCCGCAATTCAATCTGCAAATTCTCCCCGAAGCGTTCTTTGAGGAGAAAAATATAGGCCTTTAAAAAAGTCAGTTCCTCGCTCAGCGGAATAATCTTTGAATCGCGACTTTCCAGTACGTAGCGATAGACTTTACTTAATTGCTGCACAAAACGCACGGCTTTATCGGCATCTTCGGGAATGAGATAAATTAGTGTATTCAGGCTATTAAATAGAAAATGCGGATTCACCTGATTACGTAGTCCTTCCAGTTGAGATTCTACATTTTGACGTTCCAGCACGGCTTTTTCGGCGACGCTACGCTGCAATTGAATATAAAAAGACAGTGCTTCGTAAATAGTAATCACCAGCGAAGACAAAATAAGCGTAGCAATAAATTCTACTACTGGACTGGGCCGACCCTGCGCGGCATGACTCGGTAAAAGCCAGGCAAAAAAAGCGTCTAATAAAGTATTTACTAGAATATATAGCACCACAAACGCCCCGGATACCCATATCAATCGCTGATGAATATCGGACAATTCCGGGAAATGCTCCTTAACACGCTTATAGATTTTGCGCAGCGAAAACCAGAAAATACTAGTGTATACTAATGACATGGGAATGCACACTAGCAGAAATCGCAAATTACCTTGTTCATAAGCATCATGAAATAACAACAGCGAAACCATGACACCAGCCAATGGAATGCCTATTCCCATCAGCCAGCGATCATTGAAACCCATTGTATCCTCAAAACAAGGCTTGCGCATTACTCACTTTTTTAACTTGAAAAACGCCACCGTGTCGCGAATTCCTTGTGCATAAGGGACGGGAGAATAGTTGTATTTTTTTTCAAATTTAGAGGAATCAAAGTAGTAAGGCCGCTCGTTTTGATAGACCATTTCTACCATTTCGCGCATAATGGGTATGAATAAACCAAGCAGCCTAATGATAATTTTCGGGGCCGCTTGTACCCCTTTATATGGCCTGCCGATTTCATCTGCGGCGATTTTTATCAGATCGGTCGGCACTGGCGGCGGGTTGTAGGTAGGTACATGCCAAGTCTGATTGAAGGAAGTGGGATCGTCGGCCAGCAAAATGAGGGCGCGGGCGCAATCCAGCGTATATGACATGGAATGCGGCATAGCCGGATTGCCCAGCCATTGCGGTTTTTTGCCCTCGGCTAAATTTTTCAATACTACTTGATAAAAAACGCTCACCCTGTCTGCCCACGGACCGTAAAAATCGGCTGATCGGGCAATGCTGGCCTGTACCTCGCCGCGCCGCATAGCGTCCAGCAGCATCGTGGCGATTTTGGCGCGCACTTCCCCTTTCTTGCTGCTGGGCCGGAACGGCGTTTCTTCGGTCATTTTGCCCTCCACCGGGCCATACATGTACACATTATCGAAAAAAATGAGCGGCACTCCGGTTTCGGCACAGGCCCGAATGGTGTTTTGCATGACCGTCGGCCATTTTTCCTGCCAAAGTTTGGTGTTGTAATCCAGTCCAACCAACAGATAGGCCACCCTGGAACCGCGCACGGCCTCAGTCAGTTCGGCCTGGTTAAAAACATCCGCTTTACGGGATTCCGCCCCCGGCAAATTCGCACCAGAGCGCGAAAGCAGGCGAACGGGTTGCTTCTGATCGAGGAGCATTTGGGCGAGTGGAATGCTGATGGCACCGCCTGCGCCGATGAGGGTGTATGGTTGCATAAAATTGTTGAGAAAAAAAGATGGAATGTTTCTGATGCTGTAAACCTATCTAATTCCCCCCTAGTGCGAAAGAGAAAAGCGGTGGACTGTGGAATGGAGGGCATGGGCCGTTGAAAAAGGCTGGTAGTTGGCGAGTATTAAATGGCTTTTATCGCCGATCAGGGGATCGGCGGTACTTATCCTGCATAAAAACTCAGACAGTCATTGCAAAGACAACGCCCGCCAAATTGCCGTTCCAAAGTCTCGCGGGTGGCGGGGTGTAGGTTGGGGAAACGCGCCCAGCAGTCGCCGAGATTGTAAAGGATGAATTTGCGTTTGCAGCGCGGGCAATCGCTCAGAAATTCCAGCTCCTCTTCCACCCAACTTTCGGCGATTTTGCCGCCCATCGGTGGATTCATTTTGCGCACCCGCACCCGCAGCCCGTACATCTCCGCAAACTGATGCTTCATGCGCTCGATAATATTCATCACCACCGTTTCGAGCAGATGCTTAGGCCGCTGCATTTCCAGTTGGCAAATCTGGTACACCGTTTCGTAATTGATCGTCATCGCCACATTATCGGTGGCGGCCGCTTTGGCAATGCCCGCACGGATAAATATATCCACGACGAACTCCGACCCAATGATCTGTTCGGCTTCGTGGACACCATGAAATGCGTGGAAGCGCATCCCTTCGAGCGCGATTAGAGCCATTTGAAAAAAATAATGTGGTCAATAATTTGGAATGTGGTCAATGTGAAAAAATAACTAATGTGCTGTTTGTCAACCTATTGGCCACATTAATCACATTGACCACATTATTTTTCTTATTATTTTACTAGTAATTCCTGCAACAACTCGCGTTGCGAAGCCAAAGTTGGGCAGGTGGTTTGAAGTTGTTTTTCTAACTCTGGCAGTTCCTCGGTTTTGAGTTTGCCCAGATTGTTGGTCACCGTGGCGATACACTCTTTGGTGTGTTGGTATTCGGCTTCCAAGGCTTTGAAATCCGCTTTTTCCGGCGATTGTGCCGCTTGCTGATTCAGTTCCAGCAATTTTGCCGTGCATTCGCAGCAGCCTTTGGAGAGTTGTGCGAAACGGTTTTCGGCGGCAGGCGGTTGGCAAGCACTCATTAATATGACTCCCGATAAGACACTGATTTGCTTCCAAAATTTCATAACCGAAGGCGCGATGGAGGAGGTGAAAAGTTGACAAAGGTAAACGCAGGTTTTGCAAATTTCTTGGAACACGCCAGTAAATTGGTTTGCCTCCGCATTGACCACATTTACTTTATTGGCCACATTTTTTTACACTTTCGCCAATTTCCACTTCCCTCGGCGAAAAACCCAAATGCCACACAGCGCCAGAAACGATTCGGCAATAACGATGGAACTATAAACGCCGGTTTGGCCCCAGCCAAAATGCAGTGCCAATAGCCACGCCAGCGGTATTTCCAGCAACCAAAAACAAATAAGATTGAGGATCGTGGGCGTTCGGGTATCGCCTGCGCCGTTGATGGCTTGCAGCAAAATCATTCCGTAACCGTAAAACACATAGCCTCCGGCAATAATACGTAGTGCAAACGAACCGGCAGCCACCGCATCCGCGTCTTGCGTGAAAAATCGAATTAAATACGGCGCAGTACTCAGATAGAGAATGGCGATGAAAGCCATGAAAAAGAAATTAATGTGGCCCGCCCGCCATGCCGAACGTTCGGCGCGTTCCTGGTGTCCGGCTCCCAGATTTTGACCAACCAAAGTCGCTGCTGCGTTGGCCATTCCCCACGACGGTAAAATGGCGAACACGATGAGTCGCATCGCAATAGTGTAACCAGCCGTCACCGAAGTGCCAATTTGCCCCAAAATAGAAGCCAGAAAAATCCAACTGGCCGAAGCGATCAGAAATTGGCCGGTGCTACCTGCGGCTAAAATCAGTTGTCTTTTAATGACTTCCCGGTCGGGACGCAAGTGGGCCAGACGCAATTTCAGAATCTTGCCAACTCCGAAAAGATGCCATAGTTGATAACCTACACCGACCGACCGACCGATGGTTGTAGCAATGCCAGAACCGATCAAACCCATTGCTGGAACTGGGCCCCAACCAAAAATGAACAGCGGACAAAGCACAATATTTACCCCATTGGCCAGCCAAAGTGCACGCATTGCGGTGGCTGCGTCGCCCGCTCCCCGGAAAATGCCGTTGAGCATCCACAGGAAAAGAATGGGCAGGTTGGCAACGAACATCAGTCTCGTGAAATTCTTACCGTTCTCCGCCAGCGTGGGGTCGCTGCTCATTAAGTGCAGAATGCCTTCGGCAAAAAAGTAACCCGGCACCGCAATCAGCACCGAAATTCCCAAGCCGATCAAGATCACCTGCGCACCAGCCTTGGAAGCCGCTTCCGGGTCGCCTTCGCCAATTCGCCGCGCCACCATCGCCGTCGCCGCCGAACTTAGGCCGATGGCGGTGGAATAAACCAGCGTCATAATCGATTCAGTCAGTCCCACCGTCGCCACCGCTTGTACACTGATTTTGGAAACAAAAAACGCATCCACGACGGCGAAAAGCGACTCCATCGCCATTTCCAGAATCATAGGAATGGCCAGCAGCACGATCGCGCGATCAATGCTGCCCGTAGTAAATTCCTGTTCTTCGCCGTTGATGGCTTGGCGAACGACGCGGCGAATACGTTGAAATAAAGTTTCGGATGTGGTGGCGATCATAGACAGGCTTGGAAGAGATGCTACAAGGACATCTCTTGTGGGCGGAAAGTTGGCTCAACGGGAAGAAACCTGTAGAAGTTCCGCCCACCCACCTCAACTACATGCGCACCACGGTTTCTTTCCACCAGGAACCATCGCTCAAACGCCCAACTAACCAGTACGTGCCAGCGGGAATGCCTGCCACAGAAAGCGTAGTTTCGCGGATGGCAGCGGCGGGGGAATAGTTCGATTGCGTTACCACACTTCCATGCGCATCGTACAAAGCGAGGCTGGCCAAATCCAGTTTATCGGAAGTCAAACGAACTTGTAAACGGTCCTGAACGGGATTGGGAAAGATTTTAACTACTGCTTTATTGCCACAATCAATTTGCCGAATGGGGGAATACGTGACTTTGCCATCAGGTTCGATCAATCGCAGACGGTAAAAAGCGCGAACATCGGTATCATGAAATTCGTAGTGCCGAAGTTCTTCTTTGGCTTGTACAGTAGCGATGTTATCCCACTTTTGGCCATCTGTACTATGTTGTATTTCAAATTGATAGCCTTGTCCTTGCGTGTGGGCTGACCAGGACAAATGCACTTCTTTTTCCTGACAATTTACCCGAAATTCTTCCAAAGCAATGGGTAGCGCAGTGGACAAACCCATGGCGGAAGCAAAACACGGCACCACATGCGCCTGATCAATAATGCCATTGGTAAAAAAGCCAAAACCGTCGGAAGCCGAAATCGCATCCCAGTAAAAGTAGGAAAAACCGTTCGCATTGATCGCTGACATCATGGTACTAATCCAGTTGCAACGGCTCTGGGCATCCGCCGCCGAAGAGCAGCCAAACTCTCCCAGCGACACCGGCACATTATAATTATCCGACCAATCAGAAATAGCCGCCATCAAATTATTGATCGCCGCCACTTCCCCCGCTTGCGGGAAAGTACGCGCCGGGAAATAAGACGGCGACGTCCAACTCATGCCCTGATGCGTAAAATAATACGGATCGTAATTGTGGAAAGTGTAAATAATATCCGGGTCGTCGAGCGGCGTGAAAGCCACCAATTGATCGCCCGCATTCCAACTATTTGCCCCGACAAAAACAGAATGCGGTGTTCCCCCTTCGTGCGCTCGGATTTCCGCGACCAACGCCGTGGCCACCGTGCGCCAGTTGGCATTGGAAATGCTCGGTGTCGGCTCGTTGTAGATTTCAAAGAAGAATCTTGCTGGGTCCAAATACCCGTAATGGTCGGCAATTTGGTCCCAAATAATTTTTAAGCGCGGCAACTCGGTGGTATAATTGCTATTCGTCAAGTCCATACCATGATGATTATCAATGATAAGGTTAAAATCGTACAGGTTTGCCCACAGAATCATGCTATCCACCAGACGCAGGGCTTGTTGATTAAAATCGAGCGTGTAGTTAGGCGCACCACCCGCTATCCGCTCAAACGTCACGGGCAGCCGAAACGACTGAAAACCCATGTTACGCAAATCGCGGACCTTGGTACGAGTAAATTTATTGGTCTCCGGATACGTACCAAATGGCATCAGCCAATACGCTTCCAGCCAGTTAGCCGTGTTTAGGCCCAATGACATAGAACCAGCCCGACCCCAGGTCGCCGCGCTGGCCGGACTGCCGGTGCCGCCACCGCTTACATTGACCAGTTCTATTGCATCAAAATAGACCGTACCGCTGCCCGTTTGCACCCCACCGACGCTCAAATCCACTTCCCGCACCGTATTGATGGCGAAACTACTTCCCGCCAGCAAAGTGATGATCGGCACATCCACCACGCCATACGTGCCATTTGCACCACCAATGTCCACACTGTTGCTGTAAGCACCGTTATTGCGCAGTTGCACCCGCAGCACCTGCCCGCCCGACAAGCCTCGATAGGCGATGCGGATATGGGAATAACCGGAAAAATCGCGCGGCGCACCGCTGTTCCAGTTGTCCATATTGAGGCCCAGCCCTGCCCACCAATTGGAAATAGTGTAGTCAAATTTGTAGTGTTTTGTACCCTCAAAAGGCGTTTCGCCGGTAACTTCGGTGAGGGTGGAAGAGGCTCCCGCCCAGGTGCCGGTGAGGAGGGTTTGCGCGTCTTTATAAACGACGGGCTGGGCTGCCAGGAAGATTGGCAGAAAGAGGAAGAGTAATAATAAACGCATAGCCAGAAATTTTAGGCTAAAATAGGGGGAAATGGCTATTCATCGGCTTCTTATTTAGGGAGAAACATTTCGTGGAGGATTTTCGCTCGGATAGATTTAGAGATGAAATTGGCAGATTCCAGACCCTTGAGAATGAGAATCTGAGCGGAGAGGTACTTTTCTATTTGTAGAAGAGTATCTCGATTTAGTTGGTTGGCCCGACCATATTCGTCAAGAGGTCTAAGGTTAAAATCAAGATCATTAGCATGATCAAGGTCACGAATATGGTTGAGTACACGGGCAAGTGCACGATCAAGGTCAAGGGTAATTGTACGATTAAGATCAAGTGCACCAGCAAGCGCACGGGCAAGAACAAGAATAAGGTTAAGAACAGAATTGAGAATAGGGTCACGAATAGAGTCGCGAACGCGGGTATAAATAAGGTCAATGGCTATAAATCCTGCAAGTAACCGTCTTATGACTGCTGGATATCTATTTTCTCTTGCAAATAGCGACTTCATTACGGCAGTCATCAATGCGTGTATTTCGGGTACCTCGAGCATCTCCTCGCTTTTCCGCCGCATGAGTAAAAGCAAAACATCGGTCTCACCTAACAAGCCAGCTGTGAGTAGAAACACTTCCTGCCACTTTGAGTCGTAGAGATAATCGTCCACTAAATTTTCAATGGTTCCTTTGTTACTATTTTCAACAATATAATTAGCTGTAAAGTATTCCTGAAAGGTAAGGTGTGCAAAGGAATAAACGCCTTTGGCTCTCTCCACAAAAATACCATGTTGTGATTCGATAGCTTTTAAAATATTTTTACTATCTGGCTCTAATTCTTCTTCTTTAAAACCAGGTAGGTGTTCAACGAATCTCTCAATCATCTGTATTAACTTTCGCTCGTTAATGAAATACTGATTTTCCATAAATGTACCCACAGCAATACGAGCGAACATAGATTCTTTCTGCCTAGTAGTTAATTTTTTATATATTTCTGGACGACGTATACGGCGTGTACTATCCCACTTAGTCAACAGTGTTTCAATAGCCCGATGATAGAGGTCGGCACGGTTGGAGGGGAAGTCATTGCTTTCGCTATATTCCAGACAAAGTAAAGTAAGCAAAAGTGGTACCGAGGCAAGCTCGCGTAAGGAGGAATTACCTTTTAAGCGATCCCAGCATTCGGTGGCTACTTTAGGTTCACTACTAAACCAATTGCGAATAAAATTCTCCATCTGTGCTTCATTGAAGTCGGCCATTTCTACTTCGGTAAATCCAGCAAATTCATGGTTGTAAGCCGCTACGCGACAACTGATAATAAATTTGTTGTCGTAATATTTGTCTGAAAAGATCCTGATTTGGCGAATAATATCGTCCTGTTTCATCTGTTCGCTCACTTCATCCAAACCATCGAATAGTACCAGACATTGACCCTTACGGAGCATTTTTTCTACAAAGGCTAAGGCTTTTTCAAAACCACATGTATCAAATTGTTGGGTTATGAAGTCTATTAAAGCCATAGAAGTATCCGCCCACTCACGCAATGTGACAAATACTGGTAGCTTACGATACTTAATCTTGCTATTATAATCGAGCATCATTAAGGTCAGATACTTTAAATAGGTAGTTTTACCAGCACCAGGTTTACCAAGCACAATAAACTTGTGCAATTTATTTATGATTAATTCACCACCTACTGTTTCTTGAGTTTTCCCAAAGGCACGTTGATCAAAGTCAAAAAAATCATTCAGGTCACTTGCTAAAATGCCCATACTTCCACTAATTTTTTCTAATATATTTACCCGGACAAAGAGTTTTTTGAGTGGTACTGGTTCGCGCATACCGAGTACTTGTACGAGATTGTAGCGATTAATAAGTCCTCCCACATACTGGCGGGTAGCAGTGTCAAAGAGATCATGTTCATTATCTTTATCTTTGGCAAAAGACGCAACGGCCTGATAAGACTTAAAAATCAAGTCTTTGAAAAGTTCAACGCCGATTTCTATGGAGATTCCGACTTCGTCAGAAAGATGAGGCATGTTTCAATTGGATTGAGTAAATGAACCCGAAAGGTAAGTTGTTTGTATTTTTGATGCCTTTTATCGTCAATATAATTCCCTAATTTGCCAACCTTCCTCTATATTCTGTGTTTTCAGTAAAAATTGAAACTTCACGCCCATGCAAGTCAGCGAACTACTGCACCGCGCCCTGCGCTACGAATGGCTCACGCCGGAAGAAGGGGTTTTTCTCTTTGAAAATGCCGCCACCACGGAGTTGATGTACGTGGGCAATGCCATGCGCCAGCACCATGTGCCGGGCAATGTGGCCACCTGGATCATCGACCGCAACTCCAATACGACCAACGTGTGCATCGCCAATTGCAAGTTCTGCAATTTCTATCGGCGGCCGGGACATGAGGATTCCTATGTTACGAGTATTGAAGAATACAAAATAAAGATTGAGGAGACTTTCCGGCTGGGGGGCGAGCAATTGCTGTTGCAAGGCGGTCATCATCCTGATTTGGGGCTACGGTTTTATGCTGATCTGTTCCGGCAATTGAAGGAATTGTACCCGACGTTGAAATTACATGCGTTGGGGCCGCCGGAAATCGCACATGTAGCGAAATTGGAAGGCATGAGTCACTATGATGTGCTGAAAGAATTGAAAGCCGCCGGGCTGGATTCGTTGCCGGGTGCGGGGGCAGAAATTCTCGATGACCGGGTGCGTCGCCTGATTTCCAAAGGTAAATGCGGTGGGCAGGAATGGCTGGATGTGATGCGGGCAGCCCATAAACTGCACCTCACGACTTCCGCCACGATGATGTTTGGCCATATCGAAACCAACTTGGAACGGATGCAGCATTTTGCTGCATTAAGGCAGGTGCAGAGCGAAAAGCCCACTGACGCAAAGGGTTTTCTGGCTTTTATTCCGTGGCCGTTTCAGGATGAAGACACGATTTTGAAAAAAATAAAACGCGCCCGCAACGCCGTTTCGAGCGATGAATACATTCGGATGATCGCCATGAGTCGGATTATGCTGCCGAATGTGAAAAACATTCAGGCGTCGTGGCTCACAGTCGGTAAGCAGGTGGCGCAGGTATGTCTTCACGCTGGTGCCAACGATTTTGGTAGTATCATGATCGAAGAAAATGTGGTTTCTGCCGCTGGTGCGCGGTTCCGCTTTACGGCGGACGGTATTCAGCAGGCGATTCGCGAGGCGGGTTTTGTACCGAGGTTGCGTAATCAGCAATATGAGTTCCGGGAATTGCCGACGGGTATGGCTCAACAGCAATTGGATCGGGCGGCGATGATTGTGGACTAATTGTATCGGCGACTTTAATCGCCGAGTAAGATAAGAGGCACGGCGACTAAAGTCGCCGGTACATAAAATAGGGCCAGCGGAAGCATTCCGCTGGCCCTGTCAATTATAAAAAATAGCCAATCTACTGTACCATCAACTTTCCAGTGCCCACCAATTTGCCCTTTTCAGAAATACGGAACAAATAAACACCGCTCGGACAATTGCCTTTATTTAACAAAAATGACGCATTACTACTATTCATTTCGCGCACTTTATTTCCTTGTAAATCAAATACTTGTAATTTCAGGGGTGTATTAGTCGTCATTCCTTTTACTTCTAAACGGGCTTGTTGATCAAAAGGATTGGGTGATACGACGATTGTCGCGCCGGGTACATGTGGCTGCCAAAGGCCGGTTGTAACAAACTGCTCGCCCAAGCGGTGGAAAGTGGTGTTGGTTAGTATTGGAGCATTGAAATCGAAGTAAATCGCCGCCTGGTTTTCAACCAACGTTTCAAGCGGCGCATCGGCGCGGGGAGAAATGCGGAATTGCAAGAATCCATGTGACACGATTTCATTCACGTTCGAGTCTGGTAGCAGGATGTTTTCAAAATGGAACTTCAAAATGCCGGGACCATATATTTCTGCCCGATACGGATGACTGGATGGGCCGAATTTCAAGGTGCTTGGGTCAAGCCAGGCGGATAAAGTATCCACCACCAGCACAGTAAAAGCGGTATCCGTACCCGTATTCTGAAAGCGGATTTTGTACTCAATATCGGTGCCAGGGCGAATGTAATGCGCTGTGCCATAGCCGATTGGGAAGCCCTGTTTGTCGTTTGGATCGTAGGAGCCAGCGTTTGCCGTACAGTCAATATCCAGCCAGGGATCGGCATCGTCGCTGGGAAATTGGGAGACAAAACCGGTAGAAAACGAGCCGCTGGTAGTGCACCCTTCTACTGACACACTTGGCCGTGACTCGCCTGGATGGAACGCTACCTGGCCTACTTCCACGCGCCAGGTGCTGCCGTTGGCCGGGAAAGCAAGCTGGACAGAATCGCCCGCCATCAATGGTGGCACCGAAGCAGACATCAGCATCACCTGATCTTCAATGACGATATAATTCACTGTCTCGGTTAGGTTGCCCGCACCTACATTTTTGATGATAAAGCGCAGAGAATCAGCATCACACAGGCTCTGGACTTGCAGGCTCGCGCCCGACCACAGTGGATTATTTGGCACACAAGGAGTATCCGGGTAAATATGCGCTTCCGTGCAATGGGTTTGGCCCAGCGCAGCATCACAACTGACATGCACGTAAATGTTGAAAGATTTGCATTCTCCAATATCCACATTTCCCAAATCAAACCGCAGTTGGCCATTTCCTAAATCGGTATGTGGAATGGTGGCTAGTTGAAAAGATAAATATGGGTCTAATTGAACAATAACGTAGGCATTTTCAGCCGCTGTGGTTCCCTGGTTACAATAATTTACAATATAATAACTATTGCCCTCGAAGCAACGGCGCAGTTGACCAGTAGCAATGGTGACAGTTAAGGCAGGGCAGTTGGCCGTCTTTTGCACCAGTATATCTCCGGAAGTTACAGTATCATTTGGCTGATTTACAGTGACCAGCGGCTGGGACGGACAGGGTTGCCACAGTGCATTGGGTGGCACTACGGATAAGGTGTAAGTATTACCAGCCTCTACCGAGAGGTAATATTGGCCCACCGAATCAGTAATACCATAATAAGTATTGGCCCCAATCGCCTGCACGATCCAGTTTGCCAGGCCTGGCTCGTCATCGTTTTGGCAATTTTCGATAGTGTCGCGCAGTACACGCCCAGCGATGGTGCTACACAAGCCGTTAGCCCCAATATCAATGGTGAAACTTATAAGAACTGTACATCCGTTGGCATCAGTAGTAACGATACTGTGAGTACCGGAACTTTGAAAGACGGCAAATGAGCCATTGGCGCCGGTATTCCATAGGAAAGTATAGGGGGAAGTACCTCCTGAAACGTGTAATTGTACGTTTGCAGTGGCACAGTTGGTGTAGGTGATGGTTGCAGCGACAGTTAGTGGAGGAAGTGGAGGCACTATTGCTGAAGTGAATGCAGTACAGCCATAACTGTCGGTCACAGTGACTGTGTAAACTCCGGGAGCCAGACTAACAGTGGATGCCTCTGATGAGCCATCGCTCCAGTGATAGCTATAAGGAGCTAAACCGCCTGAGGCAGACAGAGATACCACAGTGCTATTCTGGCAAGTACTTACTGTCGCAATTTGTAGAAATATCTGGCCTAAAGTCGTTACCTGACTAATAGTACTCTGTGTACAACCATTAGCATCCGTGACGGTAACATAGTAAAATCTACTGGAATCAACTACTATGTCTTCTGTAGTTTCGGTGGTTGACCACAGATAAGTATATGGTTGCGTACCACCGTTTACAGTTAAATTTATGCTTGTGCCATTACAAGCATTGTCGTTCAGCGTACTTAAAAAAATAAAACTGGGAGCGGGAGGCACAACCACCATAGTGTTAGTGGTGCATCCACTGCCATCCACGACCAACAGATTATAGGTGCCTTCGACTAAATTAGTGATCGTAAAAGTATCACTTGTGCTACTTCCAATAAAGGTAACGCCGCCATCGATGGAATAGCCGTAGTTCGGAATCCCGCCAGTTATGTAGATAGTGACACTGGCCGCCGTGCCGAAGCAAGGAGCTGGGGAAGGAATAGCACTCATACTGCATTGAGCAGCCAAATCAGGCAGACAGTATGCTGTCAGGCAGCAGATAGAAAGCAAGGCGTAAAGTCGAATCAACATGAGATGTATTTTTCTGAATGAACGGTGGTGTATCGGGAGGAGGTGGAGTATTTAACGGGACAAAAATCCAGTAAAGCAGTTACGCCAACAAGAACATTTTTCCGACTTTGTAGGCATCAATTATAGAGATTGTTTTTCAATATATTGATAATCAATGCATTGAGAAATAAAAGTAATTTTTTGAAAAAATACTCGTGGAGAAAACTTCGCTTTACCTCGCTTTTGCCAGCCTAAATGCGGTGGAACTTCGGGAATTTGGCAAATTCGTCCGTTCCCCGTTTTTCAACAGCCATCCGCAGCCCATCGCTCTGTATGACTATCTGACCGATTGTCGCTACCGCGCAGCATTGCCAAAAGCCGAGACGGCCTTTCTGACGCTTTATCCCGGTCAGCCCTACGACGACCAAAAACTTCGGCTGGCTAACAGTTCACTACTTACCCTGCTGGAACACTACTGGATATATCAGGAAAAATTTCAGGAAGTCGGCCCCGCCAAAGCGCAATTAGCTGCCGCCTACCGCAAACGCAATCTGGGTAAACATTTCCAGATCGCGCTGCGGGAAGCACGACAAACCCGCGAGCGGCAGCCATTTCGCCATGCCGATCACTATGATGATTTGCAGCAATTGGAGTGGGAACAATATCAGTTTGCGACCGCCACCAAGCGCACCGAGTCGTTCAATTTGCAGGAAAATTCCGACTTGATGGACGTGGCTTACCTGGCGCGCAAACTGCAACTGGCTTGTCTGGCGGTGGCGCACCAGGCGGTGTTCCAGTCGAAGTATCAGCTGGGTTTGTTGGAAGAGATTCTGCGACATGTCGAGCAGCCGCAGTTGATGGCACTGCCAGTTATCAGCCTGTATTACCACTGTTATAAATTCTCGACCGAGCGGGTCATAGCGACCGAACATTTTACTCGTTTCCGGGAAATCCTTGCTGAATCTTCCAGCCATTTTCCAGCCGAAGAGTTGCGTACGCTGCACTTATTAGCGATCAATTTTGGGGTGAAAAAGATCAATGAATTGCAGGGAGAGTGGCTGGCGGCTACCTTATCGCTCTACCAAAGTGCGCTCGAACGCGGCCTGCTGCTGGAAAATGGCGTGCTTTCGCGCTTTGCTTTCAACAATATTGTGGCCATCGCTTTGCGGGTGGGAGCAGCAGCGTGGGCGGAAAGTTTCATTCATCAATATAAAAGCAGTCTCGAACGGCAGTATCGCGAAGCCACTGCCAGCTTCAATCTGGCCCGTGTAGCCTACGCTCGCCGCGACTATCCAACGGCACTCGCCAATCTCCAGCGATCTGACTATAAAGATTTAATTAATAACTTGACGGCCAAGGCGTTACAATTGAAAATATATTATGAAATAGATGCCTGCGATTTGCTGGAAAGTCATTTGACCAGCATGAAAAACTACATCCGGCGGCACACGGCAATTGGTTATCATCGCACCAATTATAGTCGGATCGTGTACTATGCCCAGGCTTTATTAACGCTGAATTTCAATGACCGACCCGCCGTAGAAGCCCTGCGCGCCCGCATTGTGGCCGAACCAATATTGACGGAAAAAGACTGGTTGTTAGAGCAATTGGAAAGGAAATAGTTAGGAGCGAAGTTGCACCAAAAATCGCTCAATCTGTCGGCGATGGCGCAGAATATGCACAATAGCGTGTTCCATAAGTTGCTCGGTATCATAAAGTTGGCCCCAACGCGTCAGCATCTTACGGTCATCTGCCAGTACTTCCAGTTCCATATCGGGATAGTGCTCAAACGTCTCACGTGTGAAATCAAAGGCCGCTTCCAGATCCGTTTGATATTCGGCCACGCTTTCTAAAAGTCGAATGGAACGCCGCTCCAGTGGCTCGCCTTGATGCTGGCGAATATAAGTCGCATAACTGAACGCCGAGCTGACCACATGGGCGAGAATGGTTTGAATAGAGCGACAATTAGCATCCTCAGTAGTCAGGTCAACAATAGTCGTCAATTCATGCGGCTGTACCGTGGCGATGATTCGCTGCAGGTCGTTCAGTGCGCGTTCATATTCATCCAGCAAGGCACTTTTTGCGCCGGTGAGTAAGGAGGTTTTCATACCAATAAATACGTCCGATAAATGGTCAAGCCATTTACCGGACGCAAAGAAAGTTGAATTAATTTAGGTGGACATTAGAAATTGGACGATAGACTTTTGACTAAATCATTGACTTACAAGGTCCAACATCTATGGTCAAATATCAAACAATTTTGTCCTTTCACTTACTGTCCTTTCTTCAATAACTGCGGGAACTGTGCTTTCATCTTGTTAATACGCGGAATAGACACATTTTTTACATACGGTTCGTCCTGGTGTTGCCGCTCATAATTCTGGTGATAGGCCTCTGCCATATAAAACACCTTCAACGGTTCAATAATGACCGCAATCGGCTTAGAATATTTGCCCGAATTGTTGAGTTGCTTTTTGTACGCTTCGGCTAAATCGCGTTGGGTCGCATTCTGGTAAAAAATGACCGAGCGATAGGAATCACCGTGGTCAGGTCCTTGCCCGTTCACCTGAGTGGGGTCTTGCGCAGCAAAATATACTTCCAACAGCGTCTGGTAACTAATGATTTTGGGATCATAGTACACCTGCACTGTTTCGGCGTGTCCGGTGGTATGCGCAGACACTTCTTCATAGGTCGGGTTGGTGGTATGGCCACCAGAATAGCCCGATACGGCTTCTTTTACGCCTTTCAGACTTTCAAAAATGGCCTCTTCGCACCAGAAACAGCCGGCGGCAAAAGTGGCAGTATCTAATTTGCCGTAAGTGACTGTTTCCTCCACCATTGGTTCGGTAGTGGTACTGGCCTGGGCGGCGTTTTCCGCTGGTTTACCAGAGAAAGCGTTGCAGGAAAAAAGCAGCACGATGGCTGCCGATGGGAAAATAAGTTTCTGAAACATATTGGTGTGTTTTTACTCGAAACGATATATACGACCAAAACAGTAGAAACAGTCTATCGTTTTAGATTCACTTGTCTTTACGCGGACAAGTGGATGTAGGTGGGACAGATTACTTCATACCGCTAATACCAGCGGGTAATTTTCGTTCATGCACCAACTATTGCCAAAAAGCCCCAAAATGACCCTTTCCGTCGTTTACCCAGTCGCCATGTTTCAAAAAAGACCTCTCTTTGGTCAAAATATGATTAATATGAAAATCTACGCTTTCCCCATTCTACTGCTTTTTTTCTCCCAATTGGCGCAGGCGCAGGTAACTGCCTTTACGCACGACGATACCTTGCGCGGCAGCATCACGCCCGAACGCGCGTGGTGGGATTTGACTTTTTACAACTTGAAAATAAAAGTTGACCCCACCGCAAAAACCATTGCTGGCAGCAACGAAATTCGATATAAAGTATTGGCATCGAATCAGTTACTACAAGTTGATTTGCAGCCGCCACTCATCATCGAAAAAGTGGAACAGGATGGCCAGGCACTACAAGTGGATCACAACGGCCGCAATGCCTATTTCATCGAACTCCAAAAACCGCAGACCGTTGGTTCGCAGGAATCCATAACGGTGTGGTATTCCGGCAAGCCGCAAGTGGCCAAAAATGCTCCCTGGGATGGTGGATTTAGTTGGTCGAAAGACGGTGCGGGTCAGCCCTTTGTCGCAACTTCTTGCCAAGGCCTGGGAGCCAGCGTCTGGTGGCCCTGCAAAGACCACATGTACGATGAACCTGATTCGCAGAGCATTAGTATTACGGTGCCAAAAGGTTTGATGGACGTTTCCAATGGTCGGTTGCGGCGCACCACCGACAATGCCGATGGGACGCGCACCTTCGACTGGGCGGTGACGAATCCAATTAATAATTATGGTATCAATGTCAATATTGCCAATTACAGCCACTTCGCCGATACGCTGCACGGAGAAAAAGGTGTCCTCACTTTGGACTATTACGTGCTGCCTGAAAATCTGGAAAAAGCGAAAACACAGTTTCAGCAAGTAAAAAGCATGATGCGGGCTTTTGAATACTGGTTTGGCCCTTATCCGTTCTATGAAGACGGTTATAAACTAGTGGAAGTACCTTATTTGGGGATGGAACACCAGAGTTCCGTTACTTATGGCAATCAATACAAAAACGGCTATTTAGGTCGTGATTTATCTGGTACGGGCTGGGGCCTGAAATGGGATTTTATTATCGTCCATGAATCGGGGCACGAGTGGTTTGCCAATAATGTAACGTACCGCGATATTGCTGATATGTGGATACACGAGGGTTTTACTAATTATAGTGAATCTCTTTATACCGAGTATTATTTTGGTAAAGCTGCTGGCGCCGCTTACTGTCGTGGCAATCGCGACAATGTGGAGAATCGTCGGCCTATTATCGGCATTTATGGGGTGAATTCGGAAGGCTCCACCGATATGTACTACAAGGGGGGTAATATGCTGCACACTATTCGACAGATTATAGATAATGATGAGCTGTGGCGTTCGATTTTACGGGGTATTAACCGCGATTTTTATCACCAGGTGGTGGATACTAAACAAATAGAGGATTATATCAGTCAAAAATCGGGCAAAAATTTGCAAAAGGTATTTGATCAGTATTTGCGTAACACCAGTATTCCTACCCTAGAATATTCGATTAAAAAACAACAAATTACTTATCGCTGGACAGATTGTGTTGCGGGATTTGATATGCCAGTCAAGGTGCATATTTCATCGGGCAAAGAAATTTTTATTTATCCAACCACGGAACCTAAAAGCACCGTGTTTCCTGGGCTGAAAAAAGGCGCGTTTAAAGTGAATGAGGATTTTTATGTACTGAGTAAAGAACTATGAACTAACTATAAAGTATGAACGATGAAGTATAAACCACGAGTTATGTACACCACTCATAGTTCATACTTCATCGTTCATACTTCTTTTCCTTCTACTGTTTCACTACTTTTACCAAAGCACCAGCCGCACCTGTCTGAATACGAACGAGGTAAGTGCCAACTGGCAAACCTTGCAGATTCAGATCAAAACTGTTCTGACCAGCTGCCGATTCTACCTTTCGCGTTTGCAGGGTTTGGCCCAGCAAATTCGTCAGGATGAGCTGCACGGGTGCCGCAGAAACAGTGGTAAACTTCACCCGCACCATATCCGTAGCGGGATTTGGGCTGACCTGGAGTTGCAGGGCTGCGGCTGCCTGTTCGTTGGTATTGACCATCAGGCTGCGGTTGCCATTGGCGTACCAGACACCCCATTCGTGGCTGTTGATGAATTCTACTTCATTGCCCTGACCCTCTATTTTATTAGCTTTTATGCTGCGCAAATAAAGATTGGTGCTGGCGGACGTAGTGCCCTGGTACATCACGGCATTATCCAGGCGGGTATAATTAGGCCAGCCTAAACTGCCATTGTTAGAGACCAGCACATTGTAATCGCCGGTTTCCACGTTCGCGCCATACACGTCGTTTTGCTCGCCAATATAATCAAAAGCAATAATGTAAGGCGAGTTTTTGGCGAAAGCCGGATTGCCAATACTGGTGTTTTCCGGCAAGCCATTGAACAATTTAGAAATGAAGGGATTCTGTCCATCCGCGAACTGGCCATTTTCCCGGAATTGCAGGAACCCAATATCCCAGTATTCGATGGATTGTCCGCTTTGATCTTGCAGCTTATTGAACGCATCGTACATCAGATAATCGCCTGAATAATCGAATTCCATCACATCGGCATATTGCACATCGCCGGTAGATTGCCCCTGCGTGTAGGTTGGATTGTAGAGAGAAAACATGGTGGAACTCTGGTTTGCCAAATCGAAGATATGAATCTGGTTATCCTGCGCGTCGGTCAGCGCGGCCACGTAGCGACCATCTTTGGAGATTGCGACGTTGCGCCACACCGCATCTGAACTCAAAGTGGTAGTCGTAAATTGAATAGGGTTGGTGCTGTAATCGAAGCTAACGCCGATGATTTCCTTGTTGTCGTTCACAAAAACCAAATTCGTACCATCATCCGTAACGCTGGGTCGGCTTCCCACTCCCTGGTTATAGAAAGTGCCCAAAACCGTTCCATCGCCTAAAGCTAAATCAAGATTATTCAAGCTATTGTCGGCACATACGATCAGATCGTCGCCCGGATTAGCTTGCAACTGACCCAGATAATTGCCGCCGGGCTGGCTACCCACAATACCCACCGCCGTGAAAGCGTCCGCTGCAACGTTGGCTACCGCACTGCCGTACAGATCGTTGGCAGCCTGAATGATGGCAATGCGCGCATCCACGAATTGGCTGGATTTGACCAGATAATCGCGCAAGGCCTTGAAATACACCTGTTCCGCCTTGTCTTTGCCTACTACAGCATTGCTGGCAAATTTGTAAAAAGCCCAGTTCGGAATACCGCTGTTGATGTGTACGCCGCCGTTATCTTCGGTGCCGTGGTATTGTTCACTGACAACGCGCGGCTGCCAGAAATGACTGCTCGAAGCACTGCCATTGTGGGGATCTTCCAGGCTGCGCAAGGCCCCGGTAGGGCTTTGGCCCGCTTGCATCACGTCTTCTCCGATCAGCCAGTCGTCGCGATCAATCATGGTACCAAATACATCCGCCATAGACTCGTTTAAGGCCCCGCTTTCGTCCTGGTACTCCAGATTGGCCGTCTTTTCCACCACTCCGTGCGTCATCTCATGCCCACCGACATCAAGGCCACGCGCCAGTTGTTTGAAAGTCGAGCCACCATTACCATACCACATGGCTTCACCGTTCCAGAAAGCATTTTCCATGGAAGTACCGTCTTCGTCGGTTACATTGTAAAAAGCTGTAATATTGCCACCGTTGCCGTCAATGGAATTACGGCCAAAAGTATTTTTGTAGTAATCAAAACTCACATTACTGTTCCAGTGTACGCTGACCGCGTTTTTATCGCTAAATGCAGTAGTGGCCGAAGTAACCAGATCGTAGTCAAAAGTGGCCTGGACTTGCGGCGAAGTATTCTTGGCATTCAAAGTCACGATAGCACCCACCGGATCATTGGGCATATTTGATGAGCCCGCATTGAACATGGGTTTGCTGGCATCTTCCAGAACGATTTGGCCACCCACCTGATAAGCACCAAAAGCATGATTGACATTCAATAAATCTGTCCCGGAAGCTGGCACTGGGCCATCTACGACCCAGTTAGCGGGGGCGATTGGGGCCACTTCTGCTGTTTCCAGCTGCGCCTTTTGATCCTCGTGACTGGCCGAACGGTGTAGCAGACCACCATCAATTTTGCAAACATCTTCGAAACTATGAATTAACTCGCCCGTGTTGGCATCCAGAAAATAAATGGTACGCGTAAGAATGTTTGGATGAGCCTTGATAACCCAGGCCAGACGTTCGGCGTTCAGTTGGCGTTTTGGATGATATACCATCAACGTCGCTTCAAAAGGTTGACCGTCAATGAGTTTCAATTCCGAAGAAGTCCAATTAGTTTTAATTTTATCCGCACCAATCAGGTTTTCTACCTGCTGAATAGCGGCTTCGGCATTCAGGGTTGGCACCACCGATGCCAGTTGTGGAGTCGGGTAGTAGCGACCATTCAACATCGCGAAACTACCGTTTTGGGTGTGGGCAATGACTTCGCCGCCATACACCGGCACGCCTTGAAACACCTGTTGGAGGCGCACATGGGCATTGCCTTGTTCATCGGTAGTGGTTGCACCGGCGACAAATTCCTCGGCGGCATGGGCGATGCCGGAAGGTTGCAGGCTGGCGCAATAGTCCAGCGCGCGGGCGGTAACTGGTTTCGTATCGGCCAAACTGCCCGACGCATCGGTCTTGCCCTGGAAAGAAATCGGCATTCCGTTACTATCTCGTATGACGCGTACCGCAGGCGCACCCGCTGCCACTGACTGCAAAGCGGGCAGGGGCTGGCGAACCGTGGAAGGAACGCCAAACGGATTCTCAACCGTTGGCACGGCATCTTTACCCGGCCATTCCAAGCGCAATTGCTCAGACGTATAAGTCTTTCCGCTGGCTGGCGGCAGGTGTTTGGTTGTTTGCGTGAAAGCCGGGCCGACGATTGCGAAGAACAAAGCCAGGGCTAAAAATTTTTTCATGTAAATCGTGTTTGGTGAAAGTGTAAGCATCAGTAGGTGGACATTAGAAATTGGACGTTAGACTTTTGACTAAATCATCGACTTACAAGGTCCAACGTCTATTGTCAAGTGTCAAATAATTCTGTCCATGTACTTATTCCAGATTAAGAAGTGGCCAAAGGTCTTATATTTTGGTGCTATTTTCAACCAACAAACCGATTAATATCAGGCTACTCGATGATAAAATAGTCGCCGCAAAAGACATACGCAATCATAATAGGCTGCTTTTGCGTTTCTTTGTACTCCAATTTTAACTGGAAACTACTTTGAAAGTAAGATTTTTTGCAATGCGCTATTTACTGCTGCTATTTTTCTTGTTGCCATTGGTTGGAATCACCCAGAACGACACTACGCTCACGGAGGAGCCGGTGCAGTTATTCCCGTCGCCAAAGGAGCAAGTGAACGATGCACACACGGCACCATCGCGCCGCGCACCTGTGGCCATGCGCACGATTCCGCAGGACCGATGGGCAGAGGCTTCCAAAGACCTGGATTACAGCAAAGACCTGCCCAAACCACCCAAAGAGGAAAAGCCTCGCAATTTTAACTTCAACCCAAATTTCTTGAATTGGACGGCAGCTACGGCGGGCCTGGGGACTATTTTGCAGGTGCTGGCCATCATTTTGGCCACTGGACTCATTGGCTACGCCATTTATCGGATGCTGCAAGTGCCGCGCAATCGTGCTATTGCCCGCGACGGTGTGGAGATCACGGTAGACAATATTGATCAATATATTCACGAAACCGACCTGGATCGTTTTCTGCGCGAAGCATTGGCACAGGGTAATTTTCCGCTGGTCATTCGACTTTATTATTTGCAGATTATCAAGGAGTTATCCTCCAAAAACGCCATCCGCTGGGCGCGGGAAAAGACCAACCGCGATTACCAGCGGGAAATGCGGCAGCACCGATTGGCCGAACCCTTTCGGGTGGCTACGCTGCGCTACGAAGAGGTCTGGTATGGCAATCAGCCATTGAGTGCGGGTGCTTATGCGCTGTTGGAGCCGGATTTTAAGCAGTTGTTAGGGAAATTGGCAGAAATTAAATGAAAAATAGTAATTACTTTACAGGCATAAGTATAACTTTGTTTTTACTCTTTTAGTCAACGGCAAGTAATTTTGACCGAAAAGGCTTTATAAATCGCTGACTGTCCATATTTTCTATACATTTCCAGCACCACCATTCCCGCTCTATTTATGAAAACAATCTACCTGTTTCCGGCTCTTCTTTTATCTGTTGCTGCCATTGCGCAAAATCCAGACTCGTGTCTAGCTAAAACGTTTCTGAAGCAGATAACGAATTCTGCGGATATGATTTACCCACGCAATCAGACCGTATGCCCGGCTGCCGATGGTAATTTGTTTGTAGTTGCATCATGGTCATTACAGGGAGGAAGTGCCAGCGATGCTGTCTTGATGAAAGTCAACCCGGCGGGGGGGGTGCTCTGGTCCCGTAGATTCCGTAAGAATGGATATGCTGCTCCTCTACCAATGGGCATTACTGATTTGATCCTGGATTCAGAAGGAATGCTGATTGCTTCGGGAAATTACCCTTCCAATAGCCTGGGTCCGCCGGACAATTTCATCTTGCGTTATGATCCAGTACAAGATACAGTGTTGTGGGCTAAATTTTTAACTAGCCAACAGGTGATATATACTAATAGATTACTGGAAAAACAAACTGGGGGCAATTACTTATTTTATAGAACAGTACTTACCCTAGCCTTTGACCACCACGAGACAGAAATGCTGGAACTTGATCGCCTGACTGGGGCAATAATTCCAGATAATTCTAAAATAATTAGCTGGGGCAACCGAATCAGGCTGACTAAAATAATAGCGCATCAAGGAGAATTGTATGCTCTTGGAACTCAGATAGAATTGGATGTATTTAGAGGTCCCGGAACCCAATTGCTCTGCAAAATGAACCTGGCTGGTAATGAAGTGCTTTGGGCAAATGCTGGTCCGGAGCTTCCAGAAAAAGTCAATACTGTTGATCTATTGATTGATCAAGATACGTTGGTGAGTCTTTGCCACAGCGATTCCTCGAACATTTATCTCCAAAAGACTACCTTGAATGGCCATCCAATCTGGACGCGACGCTACGAACTATCAGGCTTGCCAGGGCTACAGACCTATAACGTGAGAGCGACCCCTTCCGGTTATCTTATTTTTGGCAAGGTTGGAAAAAGCGGTGGCTTATCCGGCACCGACTATCTGTTTGTAACTACCGACAAAGCGGGCCATCTACAGCACTTCCGTCGCCTGCCTACGCCACCAAATTTTCAGCTAGCTGGTGATAACTATATTTGGGCCGATATGGAAGCAACCCCATTGGTCACGATAGGCGAATCCTTTTATGCAACGGGTGATTTTCTGAGTTTTTCCCCATACCATACGGCATTAATCTTGCTCAAATCAGACCTAGCCCTGACCGATATAAATAACTGCCCTTTCGCACCTTTAGGCTCTCCCATAATAGAAACAACGCTGCCTAATTTTACGCCTACCCCCGTTCCTCTCGCTTTCAGTAACTATATCTCCGTACTAAATGCTCAACCCTTTAAAACTCCTAAAATGAACGGGGTCTTGGAGGAAACACTTTGCTTCCACTGTGACCAGCCCTGCGGTCCCCCGTTTTCCCTTGGCCCTGACCTGGAATTCTTCACCGACACCACGATATTGCTCCATGCTGGGGCGAATTATTCTTCTTATCTCTGGCAGGATGGAACTACCGATTCTACTTATCTGGCGGCGGCAGGCGGCACTTATTGGGTAGAGGTAAAAGACGATTGCGACGTTGTGCAACGCGATACTATCCATTTAAAGTTATCCGAAACGGTTTGTGTCAAAAAAAGCCTATCCTGCCTCCGCTGGGAATTGCTGGACAAGAAAGTTACTGTTAGCGGCCATATACGCGTCCGGATCAGGCTGACGAATAACTGCGCTTCGGCGTTGCAGCAGATCGTTTTTACACTACCTAATGGCGTAATAGCTGTGCAACCAGCTAACGACAGTACATACGTGTCGCCATCAAGTAGCCGCACTTATACGGTGCGCAATCCAAGTTTTTCACCCTTCTATTCTATCCGTTTTCGAGCCAATAGTGACGGATTACATAGTGGCTTCTCTGATGTATTTACCTATGAATTACCCGGGCAAAGCGTACTGGGTTACCTTCATACGGCTGTAAAACTAGTAGATGGCAGTAATTATGAGGCTTTTTTGAATACGTCTGCTTGTACGGCGGAGTTGGTCACTACTCGGATTGGCGCACAGAGGACTTTGGCGGATGGTATTTTATCGCCCAATCCTACCGATGGCAGGTTGTGGCTTCGCTTGCCCGACTGGAAAAATCAAGCGTTGCAGGTGCGTATTCTGAACATACAGGGGCAGGTGTTGCAGACAATTTCTTTAACCAATGACGAAGATGAGTCTGTGATTTTGCTTTCTCCGCAATTGGCTAATGGCCTGTACTACGCGGTGGTAAAGAAAGAAAACGAGGTCCCTTTAACGTGGCGGTTCGTGTTGGCGCGGTAGCCAGAATATGGCCAACTTCCGTAACCTGCCAGTATCTTTACCGCCTCTAACCTCTCGCATTCTCACCTCTCTCACTTTTCTCTCACCCTCTCACTCTTGGCTGGCCTCTACCTCCATATTCCTTTCTGCAAACAGGCTTGCCACTACTGCAACTTCCACTTTTCCACGTCATTGCGGGCAAAACCGGCCTTGGTGGCTGCTTTATTGCAAGAACTGGCCCTACAAAAAAATTACCTCGGTGGCGCGGAAATTACCTCCATTTATTTTGGCGGCGGCACTCCTTCTTTACTGACAATCAAGGAGTTAGGGCAAATATTCACGACTATTCAAACTTTTTATCAAATTAGTCCAACAGCAGAAATCACGCTGGAAGCCAATCCAGATGATCTAAGCGCAGAAATGCTCCACGATCTGCGCCACTACACGCCTGTGAACCGGCTAAGCATTGGTATTCAGTCTTTCCACGATGCTGATCTGCGCTGGATGAATCGCGCGCACAATGCCAACCATGCCCACGCCTGTCTCGAAGCCGCGCTCGCTACTGGCTTCGATGATCTGACGATTGACCTGATTTATGGCGCACCGACCACCTCCGATCAGCAATGGCAACAGAATCTGGACATCGCTTTCAAGCTGGGCATTCCGCATCTTTCCTGTTATTCGCTCACCGTAGAAGAAGGCACGGCATTGGGAACTTTCGTGCGTAAAGGCCAATCTCCGCCCGTAGATGAAGAGCAGGCGGCCCGACAAATGGAATACCTGATGGATGCCACCGCCGCCCAAGGTTATGAACACTACGAAATCTCCAATTTTGCGAAGCCCGGCCATTACGCGCGACACAACAGCAGTTACTGGCGCGGCGAACCTTTTCTGGGCATCGGCCCTTCGGCGCACTCTTTTAATGGTATTACGCGGCAAGCGAACATTGCCAATAATGCTTTGTACATCAACAGCATAGATGCTGGCCAAATACCTTTTGAATTGGAAAACCTGACGCCAGTGCAGCGTTATAATGAGTATATATTGACCTCGCTGCGCACTGTTTGGGGAACTGAAATAAGCCATCTGGAAGCGCAACATGCCATTCATTTCGAGCAGGCCGTACGACCTTTTTTAATGGCAGGCACCGTGGAACAATTAGAAAACGCCTACCGACTGACCCGCGCAGGCAAGTTGCTGGCCGACCGAATCACTATGGAATTGTTTCTGGACGCGCTGGAATAATTACTTTTGCCGCTACCAACGGTTATTTTTTATCAAAACGAAAAATTTATGATTTCCGAACTCAAAGCATTTCTTCTGCGTGGCGACGTCGTCACGCTCGCGGTCGCCGTCATTATTGGTGCCGCTTTCACCAAAATTGTGGATTCTTTGGTAGTGGATGTAATTACACCAATCATCGGCATGGTGGCTGGCAATCCCGATTTTTCCAACATTGTGATCGGTGGCCATCCAAATGCCCTGGACCCAACCAAAATAGATGGCGGTATTCGCATCGGCAATTTTATTAATGCGGTTATTAACTTCTTACTCGTGGGTACGGCCTTGTTTTTTGTCGCCAAAGCGGCTGGCGCGAAGCCCGCAGAGATCAAATAAGCCTGCTTTTGCTCGCTATTTTCAAAAAAATTTTAAGGTGTTCGTCCGGCATGGCGAGCACCTTTTTTTGTGTGTTTGCCAAAATGGGTTGTTCCTCAAAACAGTATTTTTTTAGGCGACATCCTTTTAGGCAAAATTAAATTCCCCCTGAAATAGGCTATTGTTTAATAATATGATTTTTGGGCAGAGCAGAAGGAAAAGTGCTTTGGTTAAAAATTTTGACCAATTTTAGTTTTGATAAACCTTAACAAATGCTTTATATTCAGACTTTTATTTGGTTTGAAAGATTTAACTTATCTTTGCAGCATAATTTTTCACCAAATCGTATTCCCATCATTATGAAATTGCAACAACTCGTAGCGGCACTGGATGCCCAAGTCGTCAAGGGCGACATCATCGGTGCTTTCCAAAAGTATGCTGCCGACAATTGTGTAACCCTGAGTAACGACCAAGACAAGACCCATTCCAAGACGCAAAAACTGGAAATTCTGGGTTGGTTCTTTAAAAATATTGCTACTACCAACCGCATTGAGTTGCTGGCTACGAAAGTCGGCGACAACGTGACCGAATCGCAATTTGCCTTCGATTTCACCAATCGTCAGGGCCAACAAATGGCGTTCGACGAAGTGATTCGCCGTACCTGGAAAAATGATCTGGTTGTAGAAGAAGTGTATCTGTTGGGCGAAACCATCGACAATTCTGCTCCGCAAACGACTGCTACTGCTGCTCCAAAAGCCAGCAAAACAGCCGCTGAGCCAAAAGCTGATAAGAAACCCGCTACGAAAAGTGCCAAAGCCACGGCTACCGTGCAGTCGGACGATTTGGTTATCATCGAAGGTATCGGCCCAAAGATCGCCGAACTGTTGAATGCTGCCGGTATCACCACTTTCGCACAATTAGCTGCTCAAAAACCAGCAGCGATCAAATCCATCCTGGAAGCAGCCGGCAAACGTTATCAAATGCACGAACCCGCTACCTGGCCAAAACAAGCCGCTCTTGCCCGTGATGGCAAGACCGCTGAACTGACCAAATTGCAGGGCGAACTAAAAGCAGGGAAGTAAAACCCATTCCCGGCCCTCCGTAACAAGGGGGTGTACTTGGGTAAAGCCCGGCTGGTTGTAATACCAGTCGGGCTTTTTGTTTGGCTTCATCGACAATAGAGAAAGGAAAACAGCGGCCAGCATTGTTTCTTTGTGGCCTCAATGTTCCATCACGATCTAAACCTAACAGGTTTCAAAAACCTGTTAGGTTTGAATGGGTTGGTTTTATTGCTCACTTGCCTTTTGCAATTTTACTCTTTTTCCGATGCCACAACGCGCTTTTTTACTTATCCTCGACGGCTGGGGTCTTGGCCCGAAGCCCAGTTCCGACGCCATTTTTCAGGCCAATACCCCTTATTTTGATGGCCTGATGCAGCAATACCCGCATAGCACGCTGACTACTTTCGGCGAAGATGTGGGTTTGCCGGAAGGCCAAATGGGCAACTCCGAAGTGGGTCACCTCAATATCGGGGCGGGCCGCATTGTCTGGCAGGAACTGGCGCGCATCAATAAAGCCGTGCGCGACCGCGAACTGCACGAAAACGTAGAATTGCTGGCGGCACTTGACCATGCCAAAGCCCAGAATCGGGCGGTACACTTTATGGGTCTGGTGTCAGATGGCGGCGTACACTCGCACATTGAGCATTTGAAAGCCCTCTGTGACATTGCGGTGGAACGTGGTTGCCCGCGTACCTATGTGCATGCGTTCACCGACGGGCGCGACTGTGACCCGAAAAGCGGTGCCAATTTTATCGGAAATTTATTGCAACATATTGAAAATAAGCCAGTTAAATTGGCTTCGATCATAGGTCGCTATTACGCCATGGACCGCGACAAACGTTGGGAGCGCATCAAACTCGCCTACGATCTTTTGGTTAAAAATGTTGGTGAAGGCGTGACGGACCCGGTGGCGGCCATTCATGCTTCCTACGAACAGGGCGTGACCGACGAGTTTTTAAAACCAATGAAAGTGGCTCAGACGGGTGCGGATGGTGCCCGGCTCGACATGACAATTCACCCGGATGATGTGGTCATTTGTTTCAATTTCCGCACGGATCGTTGCCGCGAAATCACCGATGTACTCAGCCAAAAGGACTTCCCGGATTTCGATATGCACGCATTGCCACTCTATTACTTGACGATGACGCGTTACGACGCTACTTTCAAAAATGTGCACGTGATGTATGAAAAAGACGACGTGACCATGACTTTGGGAGAAGTGATCGAAAAAGCCGGGAAAACGCAGGTGCGCATTGCCGAAACCGAAAAATATCCCCACGTCACCTTCTTCTTTTCCGGTGGCCGCGAGGCGGAATTTCAGGGCGAACGTCGCCTGATGGTTCCCTCGCCGAAAGTGGCGACTTATGATCTGCAACCGGAAATGAGTGCCTTTGGTATTCGTGATGCCATCATTGCCGACATCGAAGCGAACCAGCCGGATTTCATTTGCCTAAATTTTGCCAATACCGACATGGTGGGCCACACGGGCGTTTTTGCTGCTGCTATGCAAGCCGCCGAAACCGTGGACCAATGTATTAGCCAGATCATTCCGTTCGCGCTGGCCTATGATTATTCCTGTATCGTCATCGCTGACCACGGTAATTCAGATTATATGATCAACGAAGACGGCACGCCTAACACCGCGCACACCAAAAATCCGGTGCCTTGCATATTGGTTACCAAGCAATTACAGGAAGGTCAGCAACTACGCAATGGCCGCCTGGCCGATGTTGCACCGACGCTGTTGGAGCTTTTAGGGATAGAAAAACCGGACGTTATGACGGGAGAAAGTTTACTGGTTTTGGATGATAAGAGTTTATAAACCTTACGCTTCTGCATTCGTCAATCAAATATGGACGGTTTTATCGGTAATTAAAAGCCATTCCACCCCGTATGCTCAAACACTTATTCATCACGGCTTTGCTCTGCACGGCCTGTACCCACCAAATTCAGCGTCATACTATGGCCGATTTTAAAATACCCTTCGAGACCAATCCGAATCAGACCGTTACTTATCAGGAAGCCATTGACTGCTATGAAAAAATGGCAGCGGCGCACCCCAAGGTATTTCGCCTGACGACTGTGGGCAGCACCGATATTGGGGAGCCGCTTCACGTCGCCGTGCTGTCCAAAAATGGAGAATTTGATCCTGCCAAAATTCGCCGTTCCGGCAAACGTATTTTGTTGATTAACAACGGCATACATCCTGGTGAACCAGAAGGTATTGACGCGACTATCCTTTTGCTGCGCGAATATTTACGCCAACCGGAATTGCCCGCCGTTTTGGATAATCTGGTCATTGTCGTCATTCCTGTGTATAATGTGGACGGCTGCCTGAACCGCAATTCCTTTACCCGCGCCAATCAGGATGGCCCCGAATCCTATGGTTTTCGTGGCAATGCCCGTAATTACGACCTCAACCGCGATTTCATAAAATGCGACTCGCGCAATGCCCGCACCTTTAATCAGATTTTCCAGACCTGGCAGCCCGATATTTTTGTGGATAATCACACGTCCAACGGCGCGGATTATCAGTACACGATGACGCTCATCGCGACGCAGCACGATAAATTGGAGGCACCGCTCGGACAGTTTTTGCAGGAAACCATGCTGCCCGAACTGTATGCCAACATGAAAAATCGTAAGTGGGAAATGATTCCCTACGTGGATGGCCCCGGCGAAACGCCCGATAGCGGGATTTCCGGTTTTTGCGATTATGGGCGCTATTCGACCGGCTACGCAGCCCTCTGGAACACCATCGGTTTTATGCCCGAAACCCACATGTTAAAGCCTTACGCAGATCGACTATGGAGCACGTATGCGTTTATGGAAGTGGTGATCGAATTTGTGGCCAGTCACCACGCGGAGATTGGTAAGGCTCGTGCGGCGGCTTTTGAAAAAACGCGAACCAAGCGAGAATTTGTGTTGGACTATGACATGGATCGCACGAAGCGCGACAGCATCACTTTCAAGGGTTTTGCTGCCAAATACAAGCCTTCCGAGGTGTCCAATTTGCCGCGTCTGTGGTATGATCGCAGCGAGCCTTACGAGAAAAAGATTCCTTATTACAATTATTTCAAACCCTCTGTAACTGTTGAAAAACCATTGGCTTATATCATTCCGCTGGCTTGGGAACAAGTCATTGAAAGATTAGAGTTGAATGGTGTGGAAATGCATAGACTGGCAAAAGATGTTGAAATTGAGGTAGAAACATATTTCATCGGTGAATATAAAACCCGTGCTGGCTGGGAAGGACACCACTATCACAGTGCCGTGGAAGTGAGCAAAAAAATGATGAAGCGCCAGTTCCATCGCGGCGATTTTGTCATTTTCCCTAACCAAAATGCCAATCGTTATTTGCTCGAAACGCTGGAACCCCACGCGCCCGATTCCTGGTTTGCCTGGAACTTTTTTGAGCCGATTCTGATGCAAAAAGAATATTTCTCGGCTTACGTTTTTGAAGATTTGGCGGCGGAGTTTTTGAAAGAAAACCCGGCAGTACGCACGGAACTGGAAGCCAAAAAATCGGCAGATTCTACCTTCGCTGCAAATGGTACGCTCCAACTGGATTGGGTGTATCGCCACTCGCCCTGGTACGAACCTACGCATCGGATGTACCCGGTGGGTCGCTTGATGGAAGCCGTGGATTTGCCCTTAGCCCCGTAATCCCGAACCCTGCTCGGGACCTGCTGCTTCGCAACCTCTTACTCTATACCACGCAACTTTTTCTCCACCCTCTCCACAGCACTTGCCATGAAAATCTTCTGCATCGGGCGCAACTACGTTGAACACGCCAAGGAGTTAAATAATCCCGTCCCAGCGGAACCACTCATTTTCATGAAACCGCCCACGGCCTTGGTGGTGTCCAACAAGCCCTTTTACTATCCTGATTTTACGAAAGACTTACATTATGAGGGAGAAATTGTACTGCGGGTATGCAAGAATGGTCGCTCTGTGCAGCCAGAATTCGCGCATCGCTACTATGATGCGGTGGCCTTTGGCATTGATTTCACCGCTCGGGATTTGCAGGATCAACTCAAAAAAAAGGGCCATCCATGGGAAATTGCCAAGGGTTTTGACCGCTCAGCCCCGCTCAGTAGTTTTATTCGCCTGGAAGATTTAGAAAATGCACAAGACATTCATTTTCAAATGAAAAAGAATGGGGAGGTGGTGCAGGACGGCCATACGCGTGACCTGATTTTCCAGTTTGATACGCTGATCTGTCATATTTCTAAATATTTCACCCTGTTCAAAGGCGATTATATTTTTACGGGTACTCCGGCGGGCGTTGGTCCGGTGCAGATTGGCGACGTGCTGGAAGGGTTTATTGAAGGGAAAGAAATGATACAGTGTGCTATAAAATGAAAGCGGTGGCAGGTTTTCAAAACCTGCCACCGCTCGTTTTAGATAGCAATAGGAAAATTTATTATTTGTTCGGATACACATACAATTGCACATCCTCGGCAGTCACCACGTGGTCGCAAAGGATGAACAGGCGTTCCACCACGTTGGCCAATTCACGGATATTACCCGTCCAATTGTAATCCTGCAAGGCCTGCATGGCATCGGGCGTGAATACTTTGGGCGCGTGGCCGTAGTCATCAGCGATCCGGCGATTGAAGTGTTCGAGCAGCAACGGAATGTCCTCGCGGCGTTCGTTGAGAGCCGGGACTTTCACCACGATGACCGCCAGACGGTGATACAAATCCTCGCGAAAACGTCCATTGCCGATCTCCTGCCGCAGGTCTTTATTGGTAGCTGCCAGCACCCGCACATCCACCTTGATTTCCTTGCTGTCGCCTACACGGGTGATTTTGCTTTCTTGCAGTGCGCGCAACACCTTGGCCTGCGCATCCAGGCTCATATCGCCGATTTCGTCGAGGAAAAGAGTGCCGCCGCTGGCCTGTTCAAATTTGCCGGGTTTGTCAGCAATGGCCCCGGTAAAAGAGCCTTTTTTATGTCCAAACAGTTCACTTTCAATGAGTTCAGAAGGAATAGCCGCACAGTTGACCTCCACAATGGGGCCGTCAGCGCGATGGCTTTTCTCGTGAATCCAGCGGGCCACGAGTTCTTTGCCCGTACCATTTTGTCCAGTAATCAGTACCCGACTGTCGGTGGGCGCAACGCGTTCGAGCATCCGTTTGATTTCAAGAATGGGCGCGCTTTCGCCGATCATATTCACGCCTTTGCTGCTTTTCACCTGTTTGCGCAGCACTTGCGTCGTGTTCACCAGGTCGGAGCGTTCCAGTGCATTGCGCACCGTGATGAGCATCCGATTCAGATCAGGCGGCTTGGAAATAAAATCAAACGCCCCTTTTTTCACCGCTTCTACGGCGGTATCAATGGTACCGTGGCCGCTGACCATAATGACTGGCGTTTCCGGGGACAAGATTTGTAAGCGTTCTAGGGCTTCGATACCGTCCATTTTGGGCATTTTAATGTCCATAATAACCACATCGAATTTTTCACGCTGTATTTTGGACACACAGTCCAGTCCGTCGGTCGCCTCATCCACTTCGTATCCTTCAAATTCCAGG
Organism: Saprospiraceae bacterium; assembly: GCA_965249785.1. Classification (GTDB taxonomy): domain Bacteria; phylum Bacteroidota; class Bacteroidia; order Chitinophagales; family Saprospiraceae; genus M3007. Next base: position 274,696 of record CBDFMU010000043.1, read on the forward strand.
ATGTCACGCAGGGTACGACGGATGGGAAGCTCATCATCAACGACAAGTATTTTGGCCATAAGTAAATGGGTTAAGCAAAAGGCAAAAAACAATGGGCAAAGGCAAGGTAGACATTAAAACAAACGAAAAATTTGATCTTTGTCCACCAAACTTTGCTTTGTTGCGCATTTGCCTGTTGCTTGTTTTGTGAGGGAGGAGGCACAAAGAAAATTTGTTTTACCCATTTCCACGCCAACCTCCCGGTTTAATTTTTGGCTATGTAGTGACTTGTTTACATTTACTCGTTTTAATAACACTTTGACCGCACTACGTTATATGGCGGTATATTTTAATTACACCTTTCACTCTTATCATTTCAAATTCATCATTATGTCAGTCAAAAACATCTTCGCACTTTTTCTTTTTTTGGTTTCGACGGCCACGCTGTCTGCACAGTATAATACGGTGCTGGAGACCGAACGTACTATGTCATTTGGTAGCCGTCCTGCTTTCCGGCTGGAATTCAAAAATACGGATGTGTCTACCGTAGAAAGTATGTGGAAAGACTATGCCAAGAAAACTTTCAATGCCAAACTGAAGAAAGACAAAAAATCGGGCGAGTGGACCGCCAGCGATCTGGAATCGCCCATGATGGGCAACATTCGTTTTGCTATTTATTCCAAAGTGGAAAAAATGAATGACGATGGTGCTGCCCTGAATATATGGGTTGATGCAGGCTCATTCTTCCTCAACCGTCATGACGATGCCGGGCATACCGAGGAGATTGCTCGCTCGTTAAGAACGTTTTTCTTCGATGTACGTCGTACTGCCATCGGCCTGGAACTGAAGGAGCAACAGGACAAAATGCAGGACCTGGAAAAAAAGCAGAAAGCCCTGAAAAAGGATAATGATGACCTCCACAAGGACATTGAAAATTACAAGGCTAAAATCAAAAAGGCAGAAGACGACATTGTGAAAAATGAGAAGGACCAAAATTCAAACGTGGTGGATCAAGATGCACAACGTCGCCAGATCGAGGAAACCCAACGCCGTATCAATAATGTGGAAAGTGAGCAGAATTAAGAATGGGTGGAGAATGTTGAGAAAAAAGTGGAGAAGGGTGGAGAAAAAGTAAAGTTTCCGAGCCTTTTAGGCTTAGCTGAATATATCACTTTCTTCAAGACTATAATGACCGTTGCTTCTCGTTTGCCAACCGTTACTTTTAACTGACACTCTTGCTTACCATTTTTTGTTTTAGAAAGCCCCCGTCTGGCAGTCGCCAACGGGGGCTTTCTGTATTCAAAATTATGATTGTGAGGTCATTGCCTACGCCGTATCTTTATTTAAGTAAAAACGGAAGATAAAACAATTCGCATTATTTTCTGTGTAGGAAAAAAGCGTTTTTGAAAATTTTTTGTTTTAATTTTGTTCCCCAAAAATCAAAGAGAAAAACTTTTGCACAGTGGAGAATTAACGCAGATTTTACATTGGCACTGATTTTTGCTCCCTTTGCAAGTCATCATATAGTCAGGCAATGAGGTCGTAATTAGCTCCGTTTCAATCACCTGAATCCGGCAGCTGGTTGTTCTGCCAAATTTCCAATATGCTCCAGCACCATGTGGAAAAGCGGAAACCAATGTTGATAAACTGGCTACTTTGCCCACTTCTCCACATTATCCACCGGGCTTTTCCACAGTTTTGGCCGATACGGATTGTTTGGAATTGTTTAAACCGCCAGTTTTCAATTACGTTTGCCTTCGTCCGCCTCATCTTTTTTGAATCATGGAAGAACAGAATAAAAATTCCGGTGCCTCTTCGTCCAATCGAGGAAAGGGGCAGCGTAATGCGGGCAATAACGACGGTCTTTCCAACTACGTGTTTGGCAAAATCCAGCCGCAGACTATTCCGATGGAGGAAGTGGTGCTGGGTGCGATGATGATTGATCGGGAAGCCCTGCCGATGGTCATGGATACCCTGCGCCCGGAGAGTTTCTACCTGGAAGCGCACCAGCATATTTATCGGGCTATTATCAAACTATTTGAGCGTTCCAATCCCGTGGACCTGCTCACTGTCACCGAGGAATTGCGCAAAAGTGGCGACCTCGAAAAGATTGGTGGCGGCTATTATCTGGTTGAACTGACCAACCGCATCGCCTCGGCGGCCAACATCGAATACCACGCACGTATCATCGCGCAAAAACATATTCAGCGCGAACTAATCAACGTCAGCACCAAAATCATCAAGGATGCCTATCAGGATACCACGGATGTTTTCACGCTGCTGGATGATGCTGAAAAAGGATTGTTTGCCATCACCCAGAACAACCTGAGTCGTACTTTCGAGACGATGGGTTCGCTTAGCAGTAAGGTGCTAAAACTGATTGAAGAAGTGGCGGGCAAACCGGAAGGGTTGACCGGCGTACCGACGGGTTTCACCGATTTGGACCGCGTTACTTCGGGTTGGCAGCCTTCTGATTTGATCATCATCGCCGCACGGCCAGGCATGGGTAAGACCTCGGCCGTATTAGCTATGGCCCTCAATGCCGCTCGCGATTTTGGCAAAGGCGTGGCCCTTTTTTCTTTGGAAATGGCCAACACGCAGTTGGTGCAACGACTCATTTCGATGGAATCCGAAATAGCCGGCTCGAAAATGCGGAACGGCAAGTTGCAGGACTACGAATGGCAACAACTGCAAAGCACGGTGGAGCGGCTGAGTACGGTGCCAATTTTTATCGACGATACACCCGCTATTAACATCTTTGAACTGCGTGCCAAATGTCGGCGGCTGAAAATGCAGCACGATATACAACTCGTCATTGTGGATTACCTCCAACTGATGACGGGTGCTTCGGAAAATAGTAAAGGCGGTGGCAATCGGGAGCAGGAAATCGCCAGCATTTCGCGGGCATTAAAATCATTGGCCAAAGAACTGAACGTGCCAGTGATCGCGCTCTCGCAACTGAGCCGTGCCGTGGAAACGCGGGGCGGGAGCAAGCGGCCGCAATTGAGTGACCTCAGAGAGTCGGGTTCGATCGAACAAGATGCTGATATTGTGTCGTTTATATATAGACCAGAGTATTATCAGATATTGGAAGATGAAACCGGCCAAAGCCTAAAAGGCGTCGCTGAGTTCATTATTGCCAAGCACCGGAACGGCGCACTGGAAACGGTGAAACTCAAATTTACCGACACCTTTGCCAAATTTGGTAATCTCGATGACCCCTCCTTTACCGGGTTGAATGCACCGCTGTCCGGGCCATTTACGCCCAGCGTAGTCACGCGCGGCTCGCGGATGAA
>CBDFMU010000044.1:0-34501 GCA_965249785.1 Saprospiraceae bacterium
TGGATGAAAGCCTGTTTTTGCCCGGCCAGGATATTTCCGCTTATCTGGCCCCGATTGCGCTGCTGGGCGTTCCGAAAAATGCACACCTCTATTATAATGAACCGTTTGGACCTGTCGACACCTTTATAGTCGTAGATACCATCGACGAACTGGTCAATGAGATGAATATTTCCAATGGCAACCTCGTTTCGTCCATTGCGACGGATAATCAGGAAGTGGCGAAGCGCGTGGCCCCGGAATTGCGGGCTTTCAAATATGGGATTAATAAACTGCGGAGTCGCGGCGACAAAGAGGAAGCGTTCGGGGGATTGGGGCAAAGTTGGAAAGGCTGTTATGTGGGTGGTGAATATCTCGTGCAGGCGCTTACAGAGTCGGCACCAGGCCATCGTTTATATGGCAATTTTCACGATTATACTTTGCTGCCAGAGGGAGTGAATTAATATTTGCAAATTGAGTATTTGAAGATTCGAGTATTTGAATAATCATTAGATTATCAAGTATTTATTGATCAAATCTTCCTATCCTCCTATCCTCCAATACTCAAAATTATGTTGGGCATATTATTCGGCATTATAATCCTCGTCCTCTTGGCGGCAGGCATCAGCCGTCGCAAAAGAAGCGCAAAAGCCTGGGTGAAAGAGGAACGCTACGAAGAAAGCGGCAACTGGATCGACAAGCGGCCGGGCGAAAGAGGCAGTTGGGGCTCGCTGGATGCCGAAATGACGCGGGATCGCCAGCACTTGGTGCGGCAGGGTAGGGTAGTGGAGTTGGCGGAACTGCTTCGGAAATATGCTTTAGCGCATAAACCGGGTTTTGGGGAGTTATCCGAAGATCAAGTCAGGGCTTTTCGCACTTACACACGTACCCAGGCAGCGCAGATGATTGACAACATAGAGCAAATCAAAAATGGGCAGATTCCGGTATCGTCGCCTGTTGAAAAGGCGCAGAATGCAGTATTGAAAAAGCAAATTCTGGATTTTGCTTATCGGCAATATCCGGCATTGCTGGATTTGGATATTGATACGCTCAGGGCGTTTGATTCGGTGGTCAGTGGTTGGGCAGACAGAACGATGGAGAAAGCATAAAGTAGTGGTTTTGAAAAGCAGTTAGAATGGTGTGGGCGGGGTCGGAAAACTCGGTTTGGAAGATCTGATTACGCATATCTGTAAAAAGTTTTCAAGCATACTTACCCCACAATCGTGTCATTCTGAACGCAGTGAAGAATCTGCCCGGGAGCGAAGACAAATGCTCCCGTTTCTCGTAGCCAGTTCCTTCACTGCGTTCAGGATGACAACATCCGAAGACAGCGTGTTCGGATGATTTTTATTTAACGACGCTAATTACTGCACCTTATGGCCCCCTTTTTACTGGTGCCTTCTTCGTATTTACCGCAGGTTTGAGCAATTTAAAATCCACGCTTAACTCTCCAATCATTGCCTTAAAATCGCCCGGTTCGGTCACCCATTTATTATCAATACCCACGAAAGCCAAATCCTGAGCAGTGATCTTAAACGTGACCGTCTGCGTCTCGCCGACTTTCAGACTGATCTTCTGAAACCCGCGCAACCGCCGCACCGAAGGCGCAATGCTGGCAAATAAATCGCTGACGTAGAGTTGCACCGCTTCCTTGCCGGTTTGGCCGCCAGTGTTGGTGACTTGCACGGACACTTCGAGGCTTTCGTTTTTATTAAAAGTCGGTTTACTGATTGTCAAATTCTTATACTCGAAATTCGTGTAACTCAGTCCATGACCAAAGGGATATTGCGGGTCATAGAACTTGTTTTTGCCGCCGGGATAACCCGTGGAAGGGTCGAGTGCTTCCAGAAATTTATAGTCATAAGGCACAATTCCGTTTGCATAGCGCGGATAAGTAATGGGCAATTTCCCGCTCGGATTGACATCGCCGAAAAGTACATCGGCGATGGCCTGCCCACCTTCCATACCGGGCAAAAAGGCGATCAGCACGGCCTTCATTTCGGCTTCAAAAGCCTGAATCAGGCGCGGACGACCTTCGGCCAGCACGAGTATAACTGGTTTCCCGGTTTTCGCCATCGCGTGGGCGAGTTCGATCTGTTGCGCATCCAAAGTCAGGTCATTGATCGTGCCAGGCACCTCGGTATAACTCTGTTCGCCGAGGCAAAGCACGATGGCGTCGGCATTCGCAGCGGCAGCAACGGCCTCATTCAGGGTAGTCGCGGCCTCAAAATTGGCACCCTCCACGTACGCGACGTGATCGCTGCCAATATTTGCCTGAATGGCTTCCAAAATCGTGTTTTTCGCGGCGTACACTTCGTTGGATTGCTCGCCCTGCCAGGTATTGGTCCAGCCGCCGTTGAGGGCGCGAATGGAAGTAGCGGTTGGCCCGACGACCAGCACCTTGGATTTTTTGGATAAAGGCAAGGCTTTATTGTCATTTTTAGCCAAAATCAAGGCCTCGCGGGCGGCTTCCAGCGAAGTTTGCCGGAATTCTTCGCCGCCGAATTTAGGGTAATCACTCAATGGATAATGGGTTTTTTCAAACAGGCCGAGCATCATTTTTACCCGCAAAATCCGCCGCACCGCATCGTTAATACGGGTCATTGGAATGCTGCCTTCTTTAACAGATTCGATTAATAACTGCGTGAATTCCAGATCATTAGGCACCATCGCCATATCAATGCCCGCGTTGATGGCCATTTGCACCGCTTCTTTATAAGTCGCGGCCACTTTATGGCGGGTCGTCAGGTATTTCACGTCTTCCCAGTCCGACACGACCAGCCCTTTGAAACCCCATTCGCCTTTCAAAATACCCGTCAGCAATGCTTTATTGGCGTGGGCCGGAATGCCATTGAAACCCGCCGAATTGATCATGATCGTCATCGCGCCGTTCTTGATCGCGGCCTCATATTGCGGCAAATAATACTCGCGCAGTTCGCGGTCGGGAATCCAGGCGTACGTGCGGTCTTTGCCACTCACCGCCGCGCCGTAGCCCGTGAAGTGTTTCATGCAGGCCGCGATGTGAAAAGCGTCGCCCATGTTGTCGCCCTGGTACCCTTTGATCATCGCGAGGCCGAACGTCTTGTTCATCAGCACATCCTCGCCGAAACTCTCCCACGTTCGCGACCAAACCGGGTAACGACACAGGTCCATCGCCGGACTGAACGTCCACGGAATGCCCGACGCGCGGCATTCGTAGCCCGTAATCGCGCCCAAACGCTCGGCCAACGCCGGATTCCAGGTAGACGCCACGCCAATCGGTTGGGGATACAGCGTCGTTCCGAGTGTGTAATTCACGCCGTGGATAGCGTCGATGCCGTACAGCACCGGGATTTTCAAACGCGATTTAGCCGCTTCATTTTGAATGGCGGTAATGATGGTCTGCCAATCCGCCGCCGTGTGCGCCGAAGTGCCGACGTTCAAAATCGAACCGACGTGGTAGTTTTGAATGACATTTTTTAGTTTTTCGGGGTCAATCGTGTTCGGCACGTTCAGGTTGTAGGGACTGCCCACGCAGATCATATCGAGGCTCAGTTGGGTCATTTCGCCCGCTTTTTCCTCGATGGTCATTTTGGCGAGCAGCGCGTCGATTTTCTTCTCGATGACGGGATTTAGTTTCTGGGCGGGTGCCAGTAAGGGTAGAAGGATGCCGACGGCGAGCAGGGCATTCCGGAGGTAAGATTTGATGTACATATAGAAGTTGGTCAGTTAATGTATTGAAAAGTGGAAAATGGCAAGTCTTGGTAATGATGTTGGCAAAAGTCGTTTACGTTATGATGTGTACGCCGTTCTTGTCATCCTGTCGGGAACCGTCCACATCACGGAACAAACTTCGAGACGTGGACGGTTCCCGGCAGGATGACAAACGAGATGTGTTCCGAGAGGTGCTCTGTGAATCTACTAAACCGCATCATACACCACCACCTTCGTCCACAAATGCTTGCAGGTTTCGATGAATTTCAAGTGCGTCGGATGCTCCTGATAAACGGCTTCTTTTTCCGGCGAATCAAACATCAACATCCAGGAAAACGCGTAGGACTTTTCAATGACCGGGCGGTCGGTATTAGCGGGCGTACCGATATGCCATTGTTTGATAGACTCAATGGTGGTCAGGCTTTCCAGCCCTTTTTTCAATTGTACGCGGTCATTATCGGTCGCTTCGGGCGACATCCAGAAGAAAACGTGGTGAATGAACATGGAGAAAGAAAGAGGTATGAGTTATAAGTGATGAGTTGTGAGGTATAGAGGGGCGAATTTGGCGTAAAATACGTGATTGATGACGTTTTGAATGGCAACGTTGGCATAAAATACGCCGCGCTCGGCATCGCGAACGCCATCGTCGGCGTAAAATATGCCGCGCCTGACGTTTTGGACGTGAAGGTTGAGGTAAAAAACGTGAAGCGTGACGTTTTGGACGTGAAGGTTTACCTAAAAAGGTGGAGGTTCATGTAAAAAAGGTGAAGACTTTCAAAAATAGCCCTGTGCAATGTAATGGGAACGCGGACGACACGGAACACGCGGATTTGCGCGGATTTTTCCAGATATGGCGATAATTATGGTATAAAAGAAAGTTCTTTTTATCCACGAAAATCCGCGTCATCTGTGTCGTCCGCGTTCCCATTATGCTACGAGCGTGCTTACACCCTACCGCTAACCAAGAAATGGTTTCTATCTTTTCTCTAATGCTTTTATCCCGACATCGCTTCCAAGTGAGGGGTGAGGTAAAAAACGTCAAGCCCGCTCCTCAATAATTCATAATTCATCATTCATAATTAGAATCACTGCTTCACCACCGATTTCCAGACCCCATCCACGCCGACGCGATACAGCCCGGCGGGAGATTTTTTTATATCTATCAAAATCTCTGGATCGGCGGTTTGTTTGGCCCACACGATTTTGCCCTGCGCATCCAGCACCCGCACAGTGCGCAGCCGGGCATCGGGTAAGCGCACCGAAAAAGTGTCGCCCGTGGGGTTGGGGAAAATATCGAACGTAATAGCAGCGGCAGAAGGCTGGTTAGGTTCGCTGGTCGGCACCACGGCACTCGTGCTGAAATGGGAAAGCAACAAAATGTAAGCGGCATTATAGTAAATGGCGGGTTCCGTGATCTCCCACGAACTCTCCGGCCAGCCATCATTGAACTGCAAATACGATTTTTGCGGCGGCTGATTGGCGGGCGGCGAGAGTTGCGGATAAGAATAATCCTTGTTCGGGCCGCCAGTTAGGTAGCCGGGCGCAGGGCCTTTGGGCGAAGTGAGGGCGTTGTCGTAAGGCGTATTATTGCCCATCCAGGTGTGGTAAATCTCGTTCACGCAAGCATCGCCGCCGTACGCATACATATTGGACAACATGCTCATGCCCAACGGATTTGTGCCGTGTAGCCAATGCACGTATTGCTCCGCCACTTCCCGATACTGCGCCGCCTGACCGGGATTAATGCCGAAGGTAACGTAGTCCATATTCAAGGTGCCGCAATTAGAACGTACCAAATTACTGCCCCAATGGTGGGCCCAGTCGTCCATTTGAGCGCGATAGAGGTCGGTTTTAGCGTCGTAAGAATCAATGGAAAAGGCATAATCCATCCCGGCCTTTTGGTTGCGAATCGCCTCCGCGACGGCGGGTTTGGCATTGGGGAAGCCGGAATAACGCAGCAACGCATATTGCACCGCCGACTGATACGGCCCCCACCAGGTATTGGAAATGGGCTGCACCTGATTGTATTTTGCTTCAATAAAATTCTGATACACCGCACTTCCCGTGGCTTCGTAGAGGTACACCGCCGCGACCACCGCGCTTTCCAGTTGGCCAGCGGCATCGCGATCGGCATCACCGGATTTAATATCACCGTCGTCGCAGGCGGATTCAAATTGCGTGAAATTACTAGTAGTTACTATTGCGCGTTGCCAGGCCAGTTGGGCGCGCTCCGTCAAATCGGCCCCGTAAGTTTGAAGTGCGGGATTGGTACTACCGCTAAATACGATGCCCGCTTGCGCAAACATCGCGCAGCCCGCCAAAGTCGCCGACGTGCATTCGGGCAAATAGAATTTCGGGCGGGTGTCGGCACTAATCGGCGACACATCATTGTAGTTGTCTACGCCGACTTTGAGCAGAAACCCATTGGTGCCGGTCGCGTCCTGCATTCGTTTCAGGAAATCCAGCTCCCATTTCAGTTCATCCAGCAGATCGGGGATGCCGTTGCCGCTTTCCGGGATGTTGAAATCGTCGGTAAAAGCCGTGGGATTGCGGCGATACGCTTCCAATAATTGCAGCACCGCGCCCTCCGCGAAAGTGGTGTATTTATTCACGTCGCCCGCGTCCATCCAGCCGCCGTGCAGATCACGGGCCGTGCTGGGGTCGGTTTTTGCCCAGCGACTCCGGGCCGCGCGGTCTTGATTGGGGCCTTCATAATTGGTAGCGTCGGCCCATTTCGGGTCGGTGTAGGGCGGCTCTTTGGGGGAGTTCAGGCGTTGGTAGTAATACATGCGCACGGCCTGTTGCAGCACGACCCGGTACACGTCGGGCTTGATGTCGAAATGGTAAGACGACACGTTGCGGACGACATCCTGCAAATAATATTCGCCGGGAGTGTTCACCACAGAAAAATCGAACCACCAGCCCCGGTCGCCGGATTGCGCATGCACGTCCCCGTTCTTCCAGGCCACGGGTGCGCCGGAAAACACGCTCTGATTGTCGGACACGCGGCGCACTTCGTACATATTGCCCGGCGTGAAACTCTGCGCGGCATCATAGCCCACCACCGGATCGCCGATGACGGCGACTTTCTTGCTGTCTGGTCGGTAACCGAATTGGTCGAGGCGAATGAAAGTAGAGCCGCTGGATTGGGCGGAGAGGGAGAGCGCGAAGGCGAGCAATATAGCAGTGAAGATTGCTTTCATAGAAAATTATTTAATTGGTTGAAGGAGTTGATAATTACGATGGGTTCTTATTGGTTTTTCCTACTGTGATGTAATTGGAACGCGGACTACACGGAACACGCGGATTTGCGCGGATTTTTCCAGATGTGAAAACAACTATGGCATAAAAGAAAATGCTTTTTATCCGCGAAAATCCGCGTCGTCTGTGTCATCCGCGTTCCCATTATGTCGTGGTATTAAAATAACTATAAAAATCCCCGCCATTTGTCTTACCTACTGCTTGGTCAAACGCAACATCAACACATCGTGGCTGGGAATAACGGCATTCAGCACGTCTTTTGTCGTTCCGAGCGGCTGCTTTTTCCACACATCCCGGATTTGAAACGTGGCTTTATTGAAATCCTCGCTTTTTTTGGCTAGATCGTCGGCAATATTATGGTGTTTCCAGTCATATTTTAGCGTATACGCCGCGTCGCCGCGATTGAGAAAACACAAGGCCCAGTCGCCATTTTGCAGCGGCTTGATCCAGACATCCAGCGCACCTTCCCGCCACGCAGCGTTGGCCTGTATGCCCAGCGCGTCCTGCCCGATGGCGATCACTTCGCGGTTGGTCAATATTTCCCGCGTTGCGGCGGAAGCACTGCGAATGTCGTTGCCCATTATCAGCGGCGCAGCCAGCATGGCCCATAATGAAAAGTGGGCGCGGTCTTCGTTCACCATCATGCCGTTGCCGACTTCCATCATGTCGGGGTCGTTCCAATGGCCCGGCCCAGCGACGGCGCGGATGCCCTTGCGCATATCCACGATGCGTAGCAGGCCCCACGACGACCAGGAGCCGTGGTTTTCTTCGCAATCCCAGCAGGGCGCGATGTCGCCAGTAGTGCGCCAGAGATGACCGATTGGCGCGGCCCAAGTCCACGGCTGGTTGTCGCCCCATTCACAAATACTAAACACGACGGGACGTTTAGCTGCAAAAAGTGCGTCGCGCATGGTCGTGTAAGCAGCCTCGGCGTTGAGTTTTGGCGTGTTGCACCAGTCATATTTCAAATAATCAATACCCCAGGAAGCATACAGCCGCGCATCCTGATATTCATGGCCGCGACTGCCCGCAAAACCGCCACAAGTAGTGGCCCCGGCGCAGTTATAAATGCCCACTTTCAAGCCTTTGGAATGCACATAATCCACCACTACTTTCATGCCCTGCGGAAATTTCGCTGGGTCAGCGACCAGATTGCCGATGCTATCGCGGTCGCGCAACATCCAGCCATCGTCCAGCACGAGATAAGTGTAACCCGCGTCCCGGTAGCCGCCGCGCACCAGTTCGTCGGCCACGCCTTTTACTAGGTCGGCACTGATGTTAATGCCAAAGGTGTTCCAACTATTCCAGCCCATTGGAGGCGTGAGGGCGAGGCCCTCGAATTTTTGGGCGACCCCGGTGGTATAGAGGAAAAGTAAACAGAACAGGGAAGTGATTTTTATCATAATTGATTTGTTTTGAAGCGATTAGTGCATTACAAATGTTTGTCATTCAGAGCGTAGCGTGGAATCCGAAGACGTAGCCTGAGCATAGAAAAACCTTCGGACTATGTCCTCGGATTCCACGCCTTTCGGCTCTGAATGACACACGGATTTACTCAAAATAACGCGCATATTTCCGAGGCAAACGCTCAATCGGCTTAATTTTAATATCCTTAAAAAACACTTCGCCCGCTTCACTTTGCAGTTGAATCGCCCCTTCTACCAATGGCTTCTCCGAACCATCGGCGGCCTTGTAGCGGGAATTGGACAGGGCCATCACGACTTTGCCGTTCACAATATGCAGGCTTTTACCTTCAAAACAAATCAGGTCGAGCGTGTTCCATTCGCCGTATTTGTTTTCCACGGTTTCGCCTTTCTGGCAGTAATATTGAGGAGCCCCCGCGCCGAACGGGACGAGTTTGGCGTTTTTTTGGTACATATAGTTCGCTTTTTCGTTGGGTTTCACCGCCGGAATGTCAATGGCGGAACTGGCGATGGGCCAATAGTCGCCGTTGCTGGCTTCCATGATCTGAAATTCCTGACCCAACATCCATGACCGCCAGTAATCCACGCCCGGCTCGCCGATGCTGTGGTACAACACGCCACTGTCCATCGGTTCATTCAGACGCGGCTGCCATTTCTTGGTTCCCCAGCGGGTTTTTAATTGGAGATGATAATTGCGATAGTGTTGCTTAGTAAAAACACAGCCGTAAATCTCCCCGGACACGTGTAGCACCAGTTCGCCCTTTTCTTCTATTACGGTAAAAACCTGTTTCTCGTCTTTATTTAATCCAATGGGTACTAGTAAATTACCTTTTTCGTCCATCGGTGCTTTGCCACTATACCCTAATACGTGCTGAAAACTGAGGTATTTATTCCATTTCGACAAGTCTTTGTCTAATAAGTACTCCCAGTTGTTTTTGAAGGTAAAAGAGGTGGAGAGTAAGATAGAAATAACTAGTAAAGTATTGAGTAAAATGCGCATGGAATCAAGCAGACGTTGTTAATAGTTATTGGCAGAGAAGACCCCGAACGGGGTCAGACATGAATAGCCCCGGATGAAATCCGGGGTAACGAACGTAATGTAAATAACCCCGAATGGGGTTAAACAAGAGCGGAAGTTCAACCCCATTCAGGGTTGCTTACCAGTTTCCACTTCTTCCCCGGATTGCATCCGGGGTTATTCATATTCAACCACTTCGTGGTTATTATGTACTGTAATTTAGGCCGCGTGCAATGGATTCCACCAATTGCGTTTCAAGAAAATAACACAGGGAATTAGAATCACAACGACGATTCCCACCGCCATCCAGTTATAGAGAATGAAGTAAATTGGCAGTACCGTCATAGAAATTTGGGCAACGATGCCCACCGCGACGTTAAGCATATCTTTTCCGAAATTGGTATTGCGCTGAAAATCGGGAGTTTCGGCCACAACGGCGGCATGAACAGGCTCCCAGAAACCCCACGGACGTACATTTCGATAAAAGCCTTTTAGCGTATCCATTTCGGTAGGCGGTGTCAATAAAGTACCTGCCAAACAACCAATTAAAGACACGGCCAACAAGAGCGGGAAGTAGAAAATCGGTAGTTTTTGGGTAAATATTTCTGGAAATGCCGACATTAAAGAAGGTAGAAATAAAGCGGCAATAATACCCGCCGCCATACCCCAGAAAAAGCCGGTCGCATTGAAACGCCACCAATACCATTTAAAGACATTGGCTGCCACATAACCGCCGTATAATCCCCCGACAATCCATTGCAGAATGCGTTCTACACTGCCCGCGTAAAAACCTAATACAAAACTGACTAGCACCACTACAATGCCCGAGCCATAATTCATGGCCAACACGCTTTTGTGTCCAGCCTGCGGATTAATGTGTTTCAGATAAATATCGTTGACAATATAGGATTGGGCCGCGTTGAGCGTACCCGAAAAAGTACCCATGAAAGCGGCAATTAAACCAGTTAATACTAGTCCCAATAAGCCAGTCGGAATAAAATCATTAATAGCCGCTGGTAATATGCGTTCAAAATCTACGTAGGTTTTGCCCGCAGAATCCACCGCACTTAAATCCATTTTATTATAGAACAATAGAGCCAGTACTGCAAATCCAGCCACCATCGAATAACGCACAGGTAATAATACCACTGACACAAAACCAGACATTTTAGAGGCCTCCTGCGGCGAGCGCGTGGAAAGGATTTTCTGCATATCGTAATTGGGTGCCGGCCCCCGCCAAACTTGCTAACACGCCCTTAAAAATCATCATCATAAATAGTAAACCGAATAGCGAATAACCATCATCAGCTATTTTTTGATTTACTTCCGGAATGATGCGCGACCAGTCCATATTTAATTGCCAACCAAAACTGAGGTCGTGCCAGGCCGCCGGAACAGGCAGCGTTTGTCCATGTAAATGATACATCGCAATGCCGCCCACGCAGAACGCCGCCACAGTCATAATGGCGTACATCACGACGTCACCGATGACAATGCCCTTCATACCACCCAGAATAGAATAGAAAACGGCGAATAAAGTAAATACTACGCCATAAAAATGCGGCACCCAACGCGCGGCAATATCAAAAGGCAGGTATGGCCCGACAACATTCCAGGGCAGGAATATTTCTACAAATTTACCTAATCCAATAAAGCCATACGCCAGAAAACCAAGGCAGCCAATTAACGCAAAAGCCACCACGACAGAGTGTGACTGCGCCACGCCGCGCCCATATCCAAAGCGTGAATGTATCCACTCGGCTCCCGTCGCGGCATTCGACCGTCTTAACCACGCCGATAAGAAAACCATCAAGAATATCTGGTTAAAAGAAGGCCACAACCACGGCAACCACACCGATTTTAATCCATACACAAAGAGCAGTGTCACCATCCACATTGTCCCCGAAATATCGAACATATCGTGGGCATTGGAGAGGCCGAGCATGTACCACGGCAGGCTTTTTCCGCCCATTAAATAGTCTTCTTTACTCTTGACTGCCTGCCGCCGCATGCGTAGGCCGATGTAGAGAATTACTATTAAATAGACAGCGATGATGGTAAAATCGAGTATGGTTAATTTCATTGTGTTTTGTTGATGATTGGTTGATTAGAGGTTTGTAATTTCTATTGATTTTTATGACGTTTCAACCCCACCCCTAACCCCTCCCCCGAAAAGGGAGGGGGACAAGATCGTGGTGTTTTCTATTAGTTATCAGTACCATGAGGCTATAATAATATTTTATTAAGGTACAGAAAATCAATGGCTTGAAACTCAATGTAGTCCCCCTCCCTTTCTGGGGAGGGGCTAGGGGTGGGGTTGCGCTCACTCCGTTTTAAGCACTTCTGTTGGTGTTTCTATAACTTTCGGCGTTCTCTCTACTGTATGCTTCGGTTTTTTATAGAGTTTTGGTAATCTGTCTTGAAACAACACCCGTTGATCGCGACTGAATTGAATAAAATCCTTACAACTAATCTGGCCGGGATAAGGGACATAGTAGTGATTGCTTTTAGAACCGTGATACGCGTTGCGCCAAAGCATGACGTAAGACAGGTTGGCGTCTCTAATTTGGGCTAAAAACTTCTTCGTCCACCAGTTTTCTTCGGGGATGGCTTCAAAGCCGGTTTCCGTGAAGGCCGCGACTTTATTATGTTGTGCGGCTAATCGGGTCATTATAGCCAGTTTTTGTGGTAAATCAGTGATAATGGTTTCTATATTATCGGGGCGATAATAATAGTCCAATCCAAATACATCTACATATTCATCGCCGGGATAATTGAGCATATAGTGCGCTTCATCACGGAAAAAATCGGGGGAATAAGCGTACAAGACATTATGCACCTTTTTACTGCGCAAATAATCCACCGTAAAACGCCACAACTGCTTGTATTCTTCGGGGGTGCAACTTTTGGAGCCCCACCAAAACCAGCCGCCCGTATGCTCGTGCCAAGGACGGAAAATAATGGGGATACTTTTCTTAGATGTGCCTCCGGTGTGCAGACTTTTTAGAAAATCGGCTAATTGATCTAGTTGCGACACTAATTTGTCGTGGTCTTTGCCGCCGGGCAAGAGGTAGCGTACCGACGTGGTTGTATCCCACGCACTGCCGCCGCTGGTTAGGTTGTCGAGGTGCCAACTGATGGTATTTACGCTGCCCAAATCATAGGCAAACCGGATCATCTCGCGCATCTTCGCAAAATTCACCGAATCAATATTATAGAATTGATCTCGCCCGAATTGTTTACCCAAATCCCAACCAAATAAGGCCGGATAAGAGCCACAACTTTCCTGTACATCGGAGCGACGTGCCTCACTTTTCCAGAAAACGCCATACGCCAGATCGTCCTGATGACCGAAGAGAATGTGGTCGTTGGCTACGTTGCGCAAGTTCTCGAATAAGGCGCGGGTGCGTTTCGTGGCTTTTGGGTCGGATGCCTGCGCCAGTAGGGAATAAGCGAACAGGCACAAGGCAAACAGGCATAAAAGCCGGTGTGCTTTTATGAGATACATAGTTAAAGGGAAGTTTAGACGGAGAAAATAGAAAAGCCCCACCCCTGACCCCTCCCCATAAAGGGGAGGGGAAATTAATGCTGATGGGCTTATTGATTAGTACTACTTTCTATTACTTTTTATCGAAAGTAAAGTAGTTGTAACCAGTTAATAATTACACCACGATCAAGTTCCCCTCCCATTAAGGGGAGGGTTTAGGGGTGGGGCTACGCTCTACTTATGCTCAAACCGCACATTATCAAACAACACATTCACCTGCGAAGTGCCGTTATTAAAAGCCACGCCAAAATCTTCGGAAATAGTCGAAAGATCGGCGATGGTATTAGTGCCATCAGAGAAAGCGTTGAGCGGAATAGTAACAGTAATCCAACCCGGCGTGGTATAAGAACCAGTGGCTTCCCACGGTTTCCAGTAATACCAGAAATCGCCGGAAGAGCCTTTCAAACGCCAGTCAAATTCGCCGCCAGTGATGGGTTCTAATACATTAATATCAAATTTCAGGTCGTAATCATTCACGTTGGTGCCGATGGTTGCGCCGGGGAAACCGTTGCCACCGTTGCGCCAGAAAAAGCCCGTCCAGCCGCTGCACGCTTTATTAACGTGTAAATAATTAGTACCATTCAAAGTAAGCGAAGGGTCATTTTCCAAAGCACCCGTATCATTCCACCAGAAACCGAGATCGTCGAAATTGAAGAAGACCAGACTTGGATCTATCACTGGATCAACGCCTTGAATATTAATTTCCGGTGTTTCGGTTACTTCACCGAGTACAGTAATTAATTTAATTCTACCCACACCCGTTTGCACGCCCATTGGAATAACTACTTGAATCAACGTAGCGTTTTTAATGCCAAACATCGTCGCGGAAACGCCAACTGGGAAAATTACTTCGGTAATTTCATCCAGATTAATCCCTTCAATATTAATCATTTCGCCGGGCTTGGCGGAAGTGGGCATTCCGGTGACAGTAGCCGAAGTCGAAGCCAGAATGGTTAAGGCCTGACTGGATGTTACTTGATCGCCATTCGCAGTTACTAGTATAAACGAGCCGGAGGTCGTACCGACTGGCACCGTCACTTTCAGTTCCGTATCAGTGGCACTCGTAGGAACTGCTTCTTTGTCGCCGCTGAATTTTACATTGGTTACTAAATCGAGATTAGTCCCCGTAATAGTAATTGTATTATTGACCTGAATATCGGTCGGCGTAATAGCACTAATAACAGGTTTTACTAACGTCAGATTTTCCGAAGAAACAGATTTGTCGGCTGCTGTGCCGAAAGCCACGGTGCCTTCTGTGGCGTCAATTGGCACTTGTACAGTGATTTCGGTACTGCTACCGCCCGCTTGTATTTGACCGACTTTATCACTTCCAAAGGTTGCTTTAGTAATTAAATCCAGGTCAGTTCCTTTTACGGTAATAATCCGTCCGTTTTTAGCTGGATTAGGAGCCACAGAACTAATTGTGGGTACTTTCATCACTATTTGCTGCGTAGTAGTTACTTGTACTAAGGAGGCTACGCTTAATTTGATCGCGCCGTCTTTGGCATTCGCAGGTACATCCACCACGATTTGAGTGGGCGAAATGCTCGTGAAAGTCGTGGCCTTCGTACCACCGCCAAACACGATTTCTTTAACGAGATCAAGATCAGTGCCGTCAATGGTCAATGCTGAGCCAGCCTTTACCGGGGTGGGGGAGAGGGCGGTCACGGCGGGCAGCGTCACCAATAGCGAATCCTTAGATTCCACTAGAATAGGATCGGGCATTCCGTTCGAGATCACGATGACTCCAGTCTGTGCATCTTCCGGTACTTTTACTTCGATTTTAGTACGCGTTTGACTAATAAAAGCGGTATCACCGATGGCTTTTTTGTTATTAAAAATTACTTCTTTAATTAAATTCAAATAGTCGCCTTCCAGCGTCACCACGCTACCGGGGCGCGCCTGATGTGGAGTGACCGAAGTAAGTGTAATTGGCTCCGAAATTTTCAGAATCGTCTTGGTCTGAATATCGCCTTGTGGGGTTTTCAGCGTCACTTTTCCGTCTACTGTGGCTTCCGGTACGTCGATGACGATCAGTTCCGCCGTTTTGGTTTTAAAAGAACTAACCTCGACATTATCGGCTAAAACGATGGAATTTACTTTATCCAGATTATGCCCGATGAACCGTAGTTCACCGCCGCGCAGCACGGGTGATGGCCCAAAACTTAATAGTTGAATCTGGGTGCTGTCCGTGTCGTCGTCCTTTTTGCAGGCATAAACGAGCAGACAAATGGAAGCCAGCAGGAGTAATAGCGGCTTTGTTTTGAATATGTAGGACATGATGTGTTGTTGAGATTGTTGAGAGGGTTGAGTTTGCTTCGCAAGTTGAGAAGGGTTTGTTGAGATTGTTAAGAGGTTGAGTTTGCTTCGCAAGTTGAGAAGGGTTTGTTGAGAATGTTGAGTGCTACGCTGTTGAGTTTGCTTCGCAAGTTGAGAAGGGTTTGTTGAGCGAGCATTTTCTCAACAATCTCAACCTGCGAAGCAGCCTCAACAGCGTAGTGCTCAACATCTTACTTCGGTACCACCCGCACATTATCAATAGCAATACTCACTGGATTCGGGCCAGCAGCCGGGCCAAAAAGCATCATCGTAATATTGGTGAGGGAAGAGAGATTTTCAATTTTTTTATTCCCCAGATCGTCTGGATCGTCTCGACCATATTTGAATTCGGTCAATGGAATCGTGATGGTAACCCAACCATCAGTTTTGTACGGGCCGCTCTTCCACGGCTGCCAGCGGGCGAACACGGTGCCAGGCAAGTCGCGACCATGATCTTCCACAAAAGGAGCGAAGAAAATTTCCATACGCACATCTTTCCACTCGATGGGGACGTTTGCCTCGAATTTGAGCACCAAATCTTCCACCGCACCGACGCCGACGGGGACGTTGCCACGGCCACGCGGTGCCCAGTACTGCATGGTCAGGCCGTTATCCCACATCCAGGGACCATCGGCGGCGTTTTTGAAATGGGCGTAATTACCGGAACAGCCCACTGGATCGCTGTCTTCGATGGGTGCGGTCCAGGTTTCGTGCAATTTGGTGTCATAGTCCAGAATGACATTGCGGTTGTCGCGGAAGTAGAATCTCGACTTGACGGTACCGAAATTAGTCTTGACCGAAATGGGCCCGGAACCAGCACCTTCTGGTACTTGTACTTGTATTTCGGTTTTGGTGAGCGACAAAACGGTGCCTTGCAGATCGCCGGGAAAAATCACTTTTGGCTCAAAAAAGAAGTCGCCAGTCAATACTACCGTGCCGCCATCGGGGACGCACTCGCTCTTGATGCCAGTAATTTGCGGCGCGGGTACATTGACCGAAAAATCGTAGAGTAACTCACTGCCGTCAGCGAAAACCAACCGCATTTTATTAGTCACGGTACTTGGAACATTGCTTGGCACATTGACCAGAATAGTTTTTCCGGTGATGTAAGTCGGGTTCAAAGTGGCGGGTTGGTCGTTGAACCAAACTTCCCGCGTGTTGGCCAGATTGTCGCCCACTACGGCTACTAAACTGCCCATGAAAGTGCCAGTCAGCAGCGAATCGGCTTTGGCCGGATCCGTGGAGCGGATGTAATAGACGACCGGCGCGCCATTGTTGGGCTGTGGCTCGTCTTTTTTGCAAGATATGACCCCCATGATGATCGCGCAGGCGACCAGAAAAGTGGAGAATTTTATGAATGGTTGCATGATTTTTAATTGAATGTAGTTGAGAAATTGGGTTGATGAGAGGGTTGAGTGCTGCGCTGGTGAGTCTGCTTCGCAAGTGGAGGTTGTTGAGAAAAGGAGTTGAGAATGTTGAAAAAAAACCTCTCTTCAACAAAGCTTTTCAACTCGCAAAGCAAACTCAACCTCTTTAACCTCATTTTCTCAACTTGCGAAGCAAACTCGACAACTTCAACTCTCTCAACATTTTCTAATGAAATTCATATTCCTCCGCCGGTTGGCTAACCCCCAACTTGGGATTGGCTACCACTTCTGCCGCCGGAATAGGCAAAACCATACGGGCCGCTGTAACCGAAACCGGGCTGGGAGGCGGTTGCAAAATGTACCCTTCTACTGTATTTTCATCGGCAGCAGTGGACGCATTGTCGCGGTAGTAAGTGAACTCGCGTTGTTGCGCGTTCAGCATGGCCAGCGTGGCGGCTTGGTCGCGGTAATAGGCGCGTTTCACGTCAAACCAATACATGCTTTCCATACCAAACTCCATGCGGCGTTCCTGCAAGATATCATTGAACGTGACATCTGTTTTGGTGGCCAGACCAGCGCGCTGGCGAATGGTGTTGAAATATTGCAGTGCCTTACCATCGCTGGTAGAATTGGCCGCCCCTAAAGCCGCTTCGGTATAGGTCAAGTACACGTCCGCTAAGCGCAGCATGTACTGATTGATCGCCGTCGCTTGTCCGGTCGAGACCTTGCCGCCCGTATCATCGGCACTACCCACGATGTATTTTTTAATGTTGTTCAGCACTGCCGCTGCGCCTTCGAGCGTCACGTTCGGATCGGTCGGATCGCGGCTCACGATTTCGTAAGTATAGCCACCGCTGGACCTTTTAATCTCGGGATAGTGGTCGCCAGGAGCCATATAGATGGCTGGCTGACGTTTGTCGCCCGCTTCCGTATGCTGCACTAGGTCGTAGGTGGCACATTTGCCGCCGCCCCAGCACTCGCTATTGCCGGTGATCTGGCTGCTGCGGGCCCAGTTGGCCTGGCGGCTGTTGCCGAAAGCGTAACCGCCTTCCATCCATTGCAGGGCAAAAAGCGACTCGGAATTGTTGTTATTTTCAATTTTAAACAAATCCGCATAATTTGTCATCAACACGTGGCCGCTTCTTTCAATCACGTCGTCGGCGTATTCTTTGGCTTTGGCAAAATTCTCCCCGGATTTTCCATCGTTGAGGTGCTGCGCCATCGTGAGGTGCAGTTTGGCCAGCATCCCTTTGGCTGCCCATTGGGTAATGCGGCCCGGATCATCGGCGGCGGGCAGTTTTTCAGCAGCAAAAACCAGATCGCGACGAGAAAATTCATACAAACTCGACTGGGTATTTTTGGGCAAAAACAGGTCGTTGTTGACCACCAGTTCCGTCGAATTTTCTACGATTGGTACCTCGCCCCAATATTCAGCCAGCACATAATAGCAGTAGCCGCGTATGAAACGCGCTTCCCCCACTGCCCGATCAATCACGTCCTGCGACACCTTTCCTGCTGCCGCGCGCGGCATATCGTTGATAATGGAATTGGCGTACGACACCACGCGATACAAGCCCTTCCAGCCGGAAGACAGGTAAGCATTGCCTTCGGTAAAAGTGAAGTAGAAAAACTGCCCTTCCTGATCGTAGGTGTAGTACATGTTGCCCGACATACAGTCGCCGACCAGCCAGAACATCTTGTCGTTGAAATCGAACCACGGAAAGCCATAGAGCGAGGCTGTTGAGGCCCGGATTTCGGTTTCGTTGCGATAAAAGTTGTCGATGGTCAATTTGTCCTGGGGTTCTATTTCCAGGAATTCTTTGCTGCACGAACTCAGGAAGAGTACGACGAGCAGCGATATGAATGGTTTGATGTTATTTTTCATGGAAAATTTCTTTTGAAATGATGCAATGGTTGTTGAGAAAAAAGTTGAGACTGCTACGCAGATTGAGAAAAAAACAAGAGGAAGGAGAGCGTTCAATCTTTCTCAACTTGCAAAGCAAACTCAACAGCGCAGCGTTCAACATTCTCAACTTTTAAAAATCCACATCCACCCCAAACGTGATCACCCTCGGCGTTGGATAACGGCCCATATCCACGTTTTGCAGGAGCGGATCCTGGTTGAACGCGCCGATTTCCGGGTCATAGCCTTTGTATTTAGTGAAAGTCTTGACGTTTTGAGCGTTCACATACACCCGCAGTTTTTCGATTTTCACCCGTTTCGTCCATACCGTTGGCAGCGAATAGCCTAAGCGGATATTTTGCAGACGGATATAAGAACCGTCCTCGATGAAGCGATCCGACATCCGGTTATTGCGGTTATTGTCGGTCGTCGTTGGGCGAGGAATATCGGTGCCGGGATTGGCAAGAAACACATTGGCTGGGTCAAGAGCAGAACCATTCGGATCGTTCAGGCCATATTGGGCGCGATTGAAGACGGCTGCTGATTGATTAGCATATACATTAGACATTCCTTCAATTTGTACGCGCGAGTAGTTGAGAATATCCGCGCCATAAGAGCCAGTGAAATACACCAGCAGGTCGAAAGCACCGAGCGAGAAGGAGTTATTAATGCCAAAAGTGAAGTCTGGATTCGGGTTGCCAATGATCGTTTGATCGTCGGTGTTGATGACACCGTCGCCGTTGAGGTCTTTAAATTTCACGTCACCAATCCACACGCCCGTGCGTTTGTCTACCTTGTTTTTTGTTTTGTCACCGTCGTCGGGAACTTGCACCGCGTGGCTCAGGATGTCTTGTTGATTTTGAAAAATACCTTCCGTTTGGTAGCCATAAAACAGACCAAGTGGTTGGCCAACGCTTGTCTTGGTCGCAGTCTGGAATTCGCTGTACCAGTACAAGTTACGCCAGTACACGCTGTTCACGCCGTCCAGTGCCAGCACCTTATTGCGGTTGCGGGAAAAAGTCAGATCGGTGCCCCAGTGGAATTTTTTCATGTCAATGTTGCGGGTGCGCAGCGACAGATCGAAGCCCTTATTTTCCATACTGCCCACGTTGGCGTAGGGTGCGCGAATGTCCTGCCAGCCCGTGCCGCCGAGGTAACTTGGCACCGTCAGTTGCAGCAGCATATCCGTTGTTTGTTTGTTATAAAAGTCAATGGTGAAATCAATGCGACCTTTGATCAGGCCCATATCCAGCCCCACGTTAAGTTGCTTGGTGGTTTCCCATTTCAGTTTCGGATTGGAGATTTTTTCCAAACGATAAGCCGTACCAAAAGGCGAATTGATCGCCAGCAACGAAGCTCCGTACAGGTAATTGGCGATAGCCTGGTTGCCGACTTCGCCGTAGCCGACACGCAATTTGATGTCAGTATTCAGGGATTGCATGAATTTCTCATTACCCAGACGCCAGGCAAAAGCGGCAGAAGGGAAGTAGCCCCAGCGATTTTCCGGTCCGAACTTCGAGGAGCCGTCAGCGCGCATAGTCAGCGTGAGCAAATAGCGGTCGAACAAACCATAATTGACGCGGCCAAAGTAAGAGGCGATGGAAGCCGCGTCTTTCCAGCCAGTGGTGCGCGAGGTCACGTCTTCGCCTTCACTCAACACGGGAATATCGTTGGAAGCGAAGTTTTTCTTCGTTACCTGCGAGCCTTGCCAGGAGGATTTTTGCGCTTCTTGACCCAGGAGTATTGTCAGGTGGTGAACGTTATTTTCAATCGCCTGGTAAGTCAAATAGTTTTTCCAAACCCAGAAAAAACTGCTTTCCTCGCGTTGGCGCAACTGGTTTTCGGTATTGACGACCACCCCCCATTCGTAAGTAGGCTGGAAGGCTTGGTTCAGGCCGTGATTGTTGTCAAAACCCAATTCAGAACGATAGGTTAGTCCTTTAAATAGTTTAATATCTCCAAAAACGCTGCCCATCAGTCGGTCGCGATTGAAGGTATTGTGGCGTTGGAGAGCCTCGGCCACGGGATTGTAGGTAGCGGACGTGTAGAAGGTTTCGGGGCCGGCGTAACTGCCGTTGAGTTCTTTTACCGCAATATCGGGTTGCGTCAGCAGGGCTTGCATGATGACCCCATCGCCGCCGTCGTTGAGGGTAATGGTTTCACCGGTTTTGGCGTAAGCCAGCGAACCACCGAGTTTGAACCACTCTTTTACCTGATTATCCAGACTAATCCGGCCTGTGTAGCGCTTGAAATCCGAGCCGATCACGATGCCATCCTGCTGGAAAAAACCACCGGAAACGGAGTAAGTCGTCTTGTCATTACCCCCGCTGACGGAGAGCTGGTGGCTTTGCATACCCGCCGGGCGGAATATTTCATCCTGCCAATCCGTGCCGCTGCCCAACAAACTGGGATCCAAATAACGTTGATTCGGCTGCAAGCCCAGGTCATTGGAAATTTGTAATTGATAGTCCGCGTACTGTTGCAAATCCATCATATCCAGTTTCTTGGCTAGCGACTGGACGGCGTAATAGCCATTGTACGAGATTTTGCTCTCGCCTTTTTTGCCGCGTTTGGTGCTGATAAGCACCACGCCATTGGCCGCCCGCGAGCCATAAATGGCCGAAGCGGAAGCATCTTTCAACACCTCAATGCTCACGATGTCGCTCGGATTGATGGTAGAAAGTGGATTTACTTTATTTTGACCATTAGCACCGCCTGCCCAGTCGAAACCAGCCACCGTGATGCCATCGCCCTGAAAAGGAATACCATCAATGACATAAAGCGGTTCGCTGGAACCCGTAATGGAGTTCGCGCCCCGAATGCGGATGGAGGCCGCGCCGCCCGGTTGCCCGGTATTTTGCGTGACCTGTACGCCTGCCACGCGGCCTTGCAGGGCCTGGTCAATGTTGGTGACCACCGAACTTTTCAGTTGTTCTTCGGTCACCGATGAAACCGCGCCAGTTAAGTCGCTGCGGTTCTGGGTGCCGTAGCCGACCACGACCACTTCGTTTAAAATGGCGTTTGGTTTGAGTTTGAGGTCCACCCGCGAGCCATCAGCGGGAACTGTGATAGTCAGATCATCGTGACCAGTGTAAGCGAAAGCCAGCCGCTCGCCGGGAGCTGCCTGAATGGTGTAGGCACCATACGCGTCGGTCGTGGTGCCACGGTTGGTGGTGTTCAACACGCGCACCGTGACCCCTACCAGCGGCTCCCCTTCGGGATCGGTCACTATACCACGGATGTCGAACATTTGGGCGGATAAGGCGGTCGCGAAGCAAAGCAAAACGAGACTCGCCACCCACCGAAGTCCGGTTCGGAAGGTAAAAATTTGCATCATAACGATTAGGTTGGTTAAGTGATTTGTCCCCTCATGGCGACGGCTCAAAGGTGGATTTCGCAAACGCAATATCCGGGGGGTAAATCGCTCAAAGAGGGGGGATAAATTTTGCAATAGCCGCTTTATGGCCATATTTTTTTGGGAATGATCAAAAAATCCCCCTAGTTTGGACAAAAAAACCCCCTTGGGCTGGTTTGGTATTTCCGTCCTTTGTGGAAATCAAGACGGGCAGGAACGGGCGTTTCCCGCATTTTATTCCGTTTTTGATTTACCAATTAGCTTCATACTAGAATGGGTTTTATGCGGGGTACGGTAGGAATTACTGGCCCCGAATTTTTTTGTATGGCGAAACCCTGTTTCGCTCATCTCCGAAAGGAGAATATTTAAACTAAAAAAATACTAACTTTCCCGAAAATTTAGCACAATGGCTGCTCACACTACCTACGATACAGTGGCTGACTTCATCGCCGAGATGAATCCTCAACGGATGCTCGAACTTCGTGCTACGCCCGAAATGCAGGAGCGTTTAGAAGAATTGATTGAAAAAGAAAAAGAGCAGGGGCTGACAGCGGCTGAAAAAGACGAGTTGGATCATTACATCGTGCTGGAACGGCTGATTCGTTTAGCCAAAGCCCGGGCATTATATCGTCTTTCTCAACAATGAGCCGCCTGGCATAAGCCCATAGGGCTGGCATTTTGGTAAAAATAAACCCAGCACTCGTTTGAAAACGTTGGAACCGCGTAGCGGTGGCATTATAATGTCACCACTACGCGGTTTTACGTTTTACACGCCTTTTTTACTTCTGTAATGTCACCGCTACGCGGTTCATGGACGGTTTGATTTTGACAAAAGACGGGTAGGTAAGTAAGTGGACAAAAATTATTTACTACCACTACGAACCGACGAATAACTATTTTATTATCAATAGATTGCGTCGCATTCGTTATGTCGTCTTAGTTTGATTTATTTACCGTAGCAAATTTTTGGGGTAATTTATGTTGCATTAATCCCAAAAGCTAATGTCTAAAACAGGAAGGCAATGCAAGCAGAATTGCAACCTTTATTGGAAAAAAGAGGTATTTTGAATAAAGATGACTTGTATGCTGCCTCGTTTTCCGAAACTGGTGTTTCGGTTTGCCGTGAAGTAGTTAACTATGGGAAATAACGATAGATTTCTTTTCGGTGTAATACGCGCATAAAAATCCAGCGATTCTCGGTTTAGAAAGAAGAGTTTATATGATTTGAATTTTTGACTGATTAGTTGATTATCAATACCTTTCGTTCAAAAAGATGAATGATAGACGAATTGATAAAACTGATAAGAGTCGGCTTTGCAGGTATTAAGGATCATCGTAGAGCCAATTCGACATACTCATTGACAGACTTGTTAAGTGCCGGTTTTGCTATTTTTTCACTCAAAGACCCGTCGCTGCTGGCTTTTCGCCAACAATTTGCGCGTCGAAGTGAGAACTTGAAGCGAATTTATGGCATTGAGCAAATTGCGGAGGACAGTGCACTTCGCGAAGGGTTAGATGGGGTTGATCCAAGCGTTTTACAAGCCCAGTTTAAGCCGTTAGTGGATCAATTACGCTTAAAAAAGGTGTTTGAAAAGCGACAGGCATTAGGTGCTTACACCGTTTTGGCAGTCGATGGAACGCAGCATTTTTGTTCTTCCGATCGCTCTTGCCCCAATTGCCTGACCAAAAAGCACCGTAATGGTTCTTTGACTTATCATCATCAAATGTTGGGTGCCGTTTGGGTGCAGGCGGGCGAAAAAACCGTTTTCCCTGTGGCCGTCGAGCCCATTGTCCGCCAGGACGGTTGCGAAAAAAATGATTGCGAACGCAATGCGGCTAAACGTCTGGTGCCACAAATCCGGCAAGTTTTGCCGACCGAAAAAGTGCTCATTACCTTCGATGCCCTCTATGCCAATGCGCCGCTGATTCGCTTGTTGAAAGAACACCGCCTTTCCTACCTCATCGGCATAAAAGAAGGTTATGTGTCCATTCAGGTGGAACAATTAGCCAAACAAAACAAATTGAACGAAGTGTTTTGGGAAACGAAAGACCGATTATGCTGCGTCCGTTTTGTTAACCAGTTGATTCTCAATGGGCAAAACCAAGACCTGTTGGTCAACTATTTGGAATACATAGAAGTCGACCCCCAAAGCAGCCAAATCGTATTTTTCAGCTCCTGGATCACCGATGTACTTATCAATGAGCAAAATGCGCCCGAATTAGTCAACGTCGCCCGATCCCGGTGGAAAATTGAAAACGAGACTTTTAATACCCTGAAAAATCAGGGATACCATTTAGAACACAACTATGGCCACGGAAAAAAATACCTCGCTACGAACTTTGCCATCCTTACTTTCTTAGCCTTCCTCGTCGATCAGATGGCTCAGTACCTGAACCAAATATTCCAAAAAGCACTGGAAGTGTGCCAATCCAAAAAAGCATTGTGGGAAAAAGTCCGACAAGTTTTTGATCTCTTACCAGCCTTATCAATGAACGCTATTTATCGTTTTATTGCCCTGAATAAACAAGCAAATCATCCTTTAATCGAATAGATAAATCTAAACCGAGAATCGCTGATAAAAATCAAAGTATCCTCCTCTATTTTTACGCCAATACGATAATCTCCTGCACGAATGCGATAATAGTTATCGTACCCTTCTAGTTTAGCAAAGTGTGGAGCTCGTCCAACTTCTCTAATGCAGGCACTACGTCAAAGACAAGTTTCTTGATTTTGGCAAAAGAAGGGGTGCCTTTAAGTATTTTTAAGTCCTTGATAAAACGAGTGGAATATTCAATGGTCATCTTCTTCCAAAAAGGCAAGGGCTTCCGATTTGGTGTGACGAGGGTCCGTCTCTGCTTCCAGAATTGCCTGGGCAAGACCATAATCTTCCAGTAATTGCAATAAACGCTTATACTTTGTTATCGGTAATACCACATATACTGGCTGCCCTTTCGCATCCAGGATGACTTGTTCCTGCTTTAAAATGGCTTCTAATCCCATAAATTTCGATGATTTTATTACAAAGATACTGGATTTCAACGAAACTCCATTTCCCCTGTCTCTCTTGCCAACTAATTCATTTTATTCCCCATCCCCGCACTATCCGGGTCAGCATGAATTAGTTTGGGAGACTTCGCTTTATCGGGCTGGTATTCCCAGTGCCAGGGTTCATTGCCGACGGTGCGGATAAAGCCGTGCTCAGCAGCGTGGGCATGGAGCCAGTTATACACTGCTCCAGTGGGTTTGCGCCCGGTATTGAGGTCGAAGGCGATGCCGTTCTGGTGGTTGGAGCGTCCAGGTTTTGCAGCGGGATTTCCTTTTTTCTTGATGTAAAGCTGGTAGAGTTCGTACTGTTTTCCCCAGGTGCGAAAGCCGCTGGTCAGTTCCAGTCCAATGCCGTCTTTTCGGGCAGATTCCACCATATTAAGATAAAATTCATACGTATCAACGAGTACGTTTTGTAAGGTGCCATTGCCTCCCACCACGGCGTAGATGGGCTTCAGGCCTAAAAACACCCCTTTCTTCCAAAGACCATTTACCCCATACGGATCGAACCAGCCGGGGGAGAGATTGGCCGTTTTTGTCCACACCGGCTTGCGGGCAGTATCCTCTTCAAAACCATTGTTGACTTTAAGGGTGTAGGCAGTTTGCAGATAGGTTTTATCGGGAGAGAATTGCTTGACAACGAGCAACGTACCTACCGGAATGTCCCCTTTGACAACCGGGTATTCCTTGCCGCTTTTTTTGCGGATGCGGGCATTTTCGTCAATTACCGTAAAATGAATGGGTTCGTGAGAATAATATCCCGGCAAAATGGTGCGTACAATTTCATTGGCCAGGCCAAACTCGAAATTCGAGCGCGCAGTCCAGCCAAAATCGCGCACTTTGACGTAGTCTATTTGTTGGAGTCCATTGATATTATACTCTTCCACGGTGACGATGGTGCCTTGCGGAATCAAGCGGAAAGAGGTGTCGGGATTGAGCACGGGCTGGAACCGATCGTCGCGGATGCGGGCATCGGGGTCCGTAATTTTGAAAGATTTACCGATCATTGTTTGTCATTGGAAGTTGGAAAAATCAGGAAGTTGTTGTAAACACAAACAGCGATCATTCCATATATATTTTTTAACAGGTTACATAATTTTAATACTAAAAAGAAAGCCGGAGCCGCCCTGTTGGCGACTCCGACTGCTTTCATTTCGGAATTCAAATTTTACTATTTGGCTTCAATAAGTGCGCACAATTTTCCCAGCCGCCAGTGCCGTGCCATTCGCCGCGTTCAACCGGAAAGCGTAGAAGCCCGGCGGCAGATCGCCCATCGGTAGTTCAAAGATGTTATGATCGAAATTCATGGTGCGTACCAAGCGACCCCGCGCATCGAACAGGCGCAGCGTGCCAGCCGTGGATAGCGGAGTTTTTAAGGAAAAAGTTGCCGTCGTGCTGGTTGGATTGGGAAAAACATCCAGTTCCAGACCCGGCTGAAAAATGACGTTGACCCCAAGAAACGCGCTGCCCAGCGTATGCCAGGTCTGGTTCGTAATGACTGGCGTATTGAAATCAAAGAAAATGGCCGCCTGGTTTTTGACTACTGTACCGTCTGGCAAACCAGTTTTAGGAGCAATAGTGAACCGAAGATAACCATGCGAGGCCGCTTCATTCACATTACTATCGGGCAGCATAATATTGTCAAAAACAAACTGCACCACGCCTTCGCCCAAAACTTGATAATCGTAGGGATGACTGCCTCCGCCGACCCGTAAGGTGGTCAAATCCAGTGAATTAGGTAAAGTATCCAGCACGATAATATGGAAAGCTGTGTCGGTGCCAGTATTCTGAAAACGGATCATATATTCGATTTCCTGCCCCTGCGGAATGTAATGCGCCGCGCCCACGCCACGCGGAAATCCCTGCTTGTCATTCGGGTCGAAGGAACTGATATTTACCTGACAGTCTTCATCTTCAAAAAGTCCGGCATTATTAGTCGGGAACTGGGGAATAATGCCCAGGCTTGCCGACCCTTGTCCATTGGCACCGCAGCCTTCTACCGCCGCGCTCACGAGTTGATTGCTGGGATGATGGAGCACCTGGTCTACTTGCAGCCGCCAGGTCGAGCCATTAGCAGGCAAGGTAATAGTCTGGCTTTCGCCGTGACCGAGTTGAATGGAACCGCCCACCATCTGGATCATAATATCTTCAATGACCACGTAACCCACCGGTTCTGTCATATCTGCTCCCGTATTAGTCACCGTAAAAACGATGTTCTCTCCATCACATTCGCCGCTCACGAGCAGGTCGGCACCACTCCACAGGGAGTCAATACCAGCACACAAGGTATCGGGGAAAATATGCGCCGTAGAGCAGTGCGTCTGGCCCGGCGTAGCCTCGCAACTGACTTTTACCGGCACCTGGAAACTGCCACAATCGCCTGCCGCTACAGTACCCACCGGGAAAGTATACGTCTGGCCGTCGACCGTCGTCCAGGGCAGCGTACTGCCTTGCACTTCCAAAAAAGGATCGAACGTGACTTCCACCGTGGCGTTTTCCGCCGCAATGGTGCCTTTGTTGCAATAAAAAATCGTGTAATTACTCTCAAAACAACGCCGCAAATATGGCGCAGACAAATCCACTTCCAATGCCGGACACTCCGCCACGACCTGGGCACTGAAGTCCTGCGTGACTACCGTGTCATTGGAAATCGCTACATTGAAAATTGTATCATTACAAACGCTCCATAAAGCATTGGGCGGCGACAGAAACACGTCGTAATTGCCGCTGCTGCCCGTCGGGAAATAGAGGTGGTAAAGGCCGCTTATATTAGTAGTAGCATAATACGTACCCGCCGAGCCTCGCGCGGTCACCAGCCAATCCTGCAAGTTTGGTTCGCTACTTTCTCCAATACAGTTGTTGTTTTGATCGAACCGCACACGACCAGTCATGCCCAAATAAGGAACTGAGCCATTGTTACTCCCACCAATTACGGATTGGTTGACATCCCCGATTTTCACCGCAATAAAATCTACGTGCTGCACATCCGTCGTGAGGTTATTGAACGTGGCCACTTCCGGGAACGGTGGCACAAATGGATTTAGTGGATCGGGAAATACATAGTCGGCGCGGACAAAACGCCAGGAGGTATTATTAGTAAACGTCGAGTCAAAGTTGACTATCACTTTACGAATCTCTATAACATCCAGCGTATCTATTGTGCCGGAGTTGTTTACGTCGGCGGCAATGATCTTATAGGGAGAATTGAGGGCTTCTATACCCAAATAGTGCAGAGCGATGAGCACCTCATCGTAAGTAGTAACACCATTTAGCGGATCAGCGTCGTAAGCTGGCGTTATAGTAAAACTGCTGCCCAATGTCATGCTTACACTATAGTTGCCATTTGCATCAGTAAAGCTGAAAAGCGAAAAAGGCGGTTGGCCGGGTGCTTCCCCAGACACTACAATGGATGTTGTTCCCGGATTGGGAATAATGCGCCCGGACACAGTGACCGTTTGCGCGGTCATCCAGCTAACATTCAGTAATAATAGAAAAAAAGCCAGTAATTGCTTGCTAATCAACACTTTGTTATAACGATTCATGAATACGGGATTTTGTTTGGATGAATTGATTCGTTGCATGGTACAAAAGTGCAGCGAGCCAGGTAGCGCGACAAAGACAAATTCACGAGTTTGTAACAAATTTTATTTAACGGAATTAAATCTAAAATCCTGATTTTGTGCAGGTTTCAATATTTTTTTGTCAACAAAAATGATTTGTTCTACTTTGTCATTCAGAACGGAAAGCTTGGAATCTGTTGCCGAAAGTTGAGTTTTTCCTGCAAAAACCTTCGGCTTATATCCTCGGATGCCACGCTGCGCTCTGCATGACAAACCTGTTAATCATGGAAAAAAGTCGCCTTCTTCGCCTCCTCCGCACCTTTTCGCCTGCACTGAACTGCGTGGCCTGAAAAAATTCGCGCAATCGGGCCTGACGAATCATCGCCCGGAAGTCGCAGCTTTGCTCGATTTACTGACCAAATCGCTCCGCAGCGACCGTCCCGCGCCCGACAAAGAGACCGCCTTTCGGCAAATTTTCAAACGCGATAGCTACGACGATCACCGCGTGCGCCTGGCCATGAGTGGCTTGTATCAGTTGGCAGGCGAGTTTTTGGCCGTGCAGGATTTTTTGCATGATGCCTCGGCTAATCAACTGCGTCTGGCCCAAGTCCTGCGTCGCCGCCAACTGCCCGATCCCGCCCGTGCCGCCTTCGCCGACGCAGCCGCAGCCGAGGCGCGCCAGCCCTGGCGCAATGCCGATTTTTACGAGGAACATTATCATTTATCCCTCGAACGCCACCGCTTTGAACTGGAAGCTCCCATCTCGGAACACCTTGATTTACAGGCACTTTCCTGCGATCTCGACCAGGCTTTTCTGGCCCGCAAGCTCTGGCAATCCTGTTTTATGCTCGCCCACCAGACGGCTGCCAACACCACCTACGATTTCGGTTTACTGGATGCGAGTCTGGCGCATCTTGAGGCTTCGGATGCCCTGGCCATACCCGCCATCGCCGTCTATTTTTATTGCTACCGCGCTTTAACCAACCCGACGGACACCACTTTTTTCCACCAATTTAAAACGGAATTGCTGGCGCACAGCACCCTGTTTCCGATAGACGAACGCCGCGATTTATTCGTGCTGGCCATCAATTTTTGCATTCGCCAGTACAATGCCGGCAACCCGGTTTATCTGGCCGAGCAGTTCGATTTTTACCGCGAAGGACTGGCCAAAAAGTATTTCCTGACCGAAGGCACTTTGTCGCGCTACACCTACCTCAACGCGGCCACCAGCGGCCTGGCCATGCACGAACTGGACTGGGTGGAGCACTTCATCCACGAGTACCGCGATTTGTTGCCCGAAGTTCACCGGGAAAGCCTGTTCAGTTTCAATCTGGCTCGATTGGAATACCAGCGATGCGCCCTCGGTGCTGCCCTGCAATTGTTGCAAAAGGCTGATTACAAAGACCTTTTGCTGAGTCTGGCGGCCAAAATGCTGCAATTGAAAATCTACTACGAACTGACCGAATTCGACCTGCTGGAGTCGCATTTGCAGGCATTTGCCACCTTCATCCGCCGTAAAAAAGCCCTCGGCTACCACCGCGAGAACTACCAGAATACGCTGCATTTCACCCGGAAATTACTGGAAACCAATCGTTTCGACAAGGTAGCGCGAGCAGCCCTGCGGGCCGAGATGGAGGCGACGAAGGCTTTGGCCGAGCGGGAATGGTTGTTGGGGCAGGTGTAGCCCATAGTACGTACACATCTTTGTCAAATCAATAACTATTCGATGCAAACCGCGTAGCGGTGACATTCTGGTAACGATAAAAAGTCTAACTCCTGCCTTACCTTCGCTGTCCAATCCAATGCTTATGACTCCTTCCCCAGCCCTGAAAACGCTCCTCGCTAAAGGCCAGCTCGAAACGGCCCTCGCTGCACCTCGTCCGCCTCACCGCGCATACCGACGACCGCGACCTGCGCCAGCGCGTGCTGAACCTCTCCGGGCAGTTTGCCACGCTGAAAAACCAGCACCTCACCGGCTCCCTGGAAGACAAAGACTACCGTCTGCAATGGAATCGCATCGCAGCTGCCGTGGCCGACATTGTGGATAGCGAGGCGGTGACTGGCAGTCAACAAAGCCCTGCTAACCGCTGGAAGAAATGGGCCGACCATACTTGGTGTGTTAGCTGCCATCGCTGGCGTGACCGGCTACACGCTGCGGGATTTGTGGCGAAAATCGGAGCCTGCGCCGGTGGAAAAGCCTGGGGTGGAGCCAGTTAAAAGGGATACGATTGTAGTGGCCCACCCGCCGCTAAAACAGCCGCTGTTGCAACCCGCTGCTGGCAAAAATAACGTTCACATCGAAGTGAAAGACAAAGCCAAGGTCGGCACCATTATCACTGGTGATTCTAATAAAATTGAGGTAAAGCAGGATTTTTGAGTGGGTGCGGAGCTTGAATTGAAATGGCTATATAAAATGATCAGACCATTCCTCCTTCGGATGCTGTCATCGTGACCGAAGGGAAGGAACTGGTCACGAAAAAAGTGCTCATTCACCTTCACTCCCAGGCAGATTCTTCCCTCCGTTCAGAATGATATGTTTCTGGGATAAGTATTACTAAGTACATTTCAATACATAACACATACATAGGCTCTGCCCTGAATCAAACAACATAAACATTTGATTATCAAGATTCCAGCACCATGAAAAAACTCTGCTTTGCCTTTGCCTTGCTCTCCACGGCCTTCCTCTCTGCCCAGGTCACTATAAAAGACGACGCCAAAGTTGGCCTGATCGTCACCGGCACGGGCAACACCATCAACACCACGCAAATCTTCGGCAAAAGCCCCGAATATGCCGAACTCAAAAAACGCCTCGACGATCTTCCAAGCCGCCATCACCAAAAAAGCCGATAAGTGCGCCAAGTACACCGACCCGCTGGCCAAAGAAGACTGCCGCACCGAACTCATTGCCCTGAACGCCGAACGCGACTCGGTACAAAAGATCGAAGCCCGCTTCCGCGAGGATGTGCTTCGGCTGGCGGAGACCTTTGCGAATATTCCGCTCAATAGCGAGCGACTGCGTCTAGCGAAGCAGTTGTTTGACGAAGGAAAAATACGGGAGGCGGATAATATACTGAATGCCAAAGAAATGCAGCAGGAGGGCGATGCGCTGCTGGCCAAAAAAGAACATGCTCAGCAGACGGTGCAATTGACCGATAGCCTGTTGCACATTAAAGCCGACGAGTTTGCGCTGAAAGCGCGGTTGAAGGCTACGGACTATGGAGATTCACTGCGGTATGATTCTGCGGTGATATACTTTGAGCAGTCGCGGCGGTATGCGGAGACGGTGGATAATTTGTGGCAGTTTGCTGATTTGCTTGGTCAGGATAATCAAACCTTACGCGCTATTGGTTACTATGAAAGAGCTTTGCAATTGGCTCGTTCCGAAGATGAAGAGGCCGATTTATCTATGAATTTGGGCATTTTTTACAAAGCCGTACAAAAGATGGATTTATCGGAAAAGATGTACCTGCGCTCGCTGGACATCTATGAGCGGTTGGCGAAGTCGAACCCGGCGCAGTTCGAGCCTGATTTGGCGATGACGGCGATGAATCTGGGCAATTTTTACTCCAACGTTCAAAAGATGGATGACTCGGAAAAGATGTACCTGCGCTCGCTGGAGATTTATGAGCGATTGGCAAAGACGAACCCGGCGCAGTTTGAGCCGGGTTTGGCGTGGACGGCGGTGAACTTGGGCATTTTTTACAAAGCTGTACAAAAGATGGATTTATCGGAAAAGATGTACCTGCGCTCGCTGGACATCTATGAGCGGTTGGCGAAGACGAACCCGGCGCAGTTTGAGCCGGATTTAGAAAAGACATTAGAATGTTTAGGCATTTATTATTCTGCTATTCAAAATATAGAAAAAGCAGAAAGTTTTTATTTGCGTGCTTTTGAGATATCTGAGCACTTGGCGAATATAAACCCGGCGCAGTTTGAGCCGGATTTGGCACTGACAGCGATGAACCTGGGCATTTTTTACTCTGACGTACAAAAGATGGATTTATCGGAGAAGATGTACCTGCGCTCGCTGGAGATCAAAGAGCGATTGGCGAGGTCGAACCCGGCGCAGTTTGAGCCTGGTTTGGCTCTTATTTTAAATAATTTCGGTTATTTTCAGCAAATAAATAGACAACTTGAAGAAGCAAAAAAAATGTATAGCCGGGCAGTAGCACTACGACAAAAAGCAATAATTGAAGGACAAATATATTTTAAAGACGATTTAATTCTCGTCTACAACAACATGGCGAATTTGTGCGACTCTTTTGAAGTTCAAAAAGATTATGCTTCAGTAATATCCATTCAACTCGAGCGAGCAGAATGTATGTATCAACTACGACACCTCAATCCCGATTGGGCCTCTCAGGCAGCAGATGACTATAATGAATTAACATGGTATTATCTACTCGCTAAGCAATACAAAGAAGCAGAATCTAATGCTCGAAAAGTAATCGAAATGTATCCCAGTAGAGAATGGTATCAAAACAATCTCGCTCATGCGTTACTTCTTCAAAGGAAGTACCAAGAAGCGGAAAATATTTATTTAAAAATGGCAGCAGAAGGATAACAGCACGCTTACCACTAATGCAAGAGTTTGATAAATTGGAAAAAGTACTCGGTCCAATGCCAGAGTTGACCAAAGCAAGAGCTTGGCTAAAAGAATAAACCAGAATAAATAAAATTTGATAAAGATGATCAGGATGCCAGACAGCCTCATATCCTACCAATCCTTGTCACATCAAGCCAATCCCGGTTCAAACCACCCCCTCCCCCAAAAAAACCTGGGCCACTTTTTGCCATCCCTTTTCTCATCCTTTCATCATCCCAACCGATTTATGCTCCGTTCCCTGATCGCCTTAACCCTCCTCTGCTGCCTGCCCGTCGCGGCCATTTTTGCCCAAAACTGCCCAGCACCCGTGGTCGCGCAGGAAGTGTATGTCTTTCCTTATGAGGCCCAATACACCTTCACGCTCACCGGGGCGACCGGCGGCCTGGCGGAACTGGTCAAGCAAGGTCAGCCTTTCGATAGTGCGGTGGCCATGGCCATTTTTGATAACAAGGTGTATTTCCAGTTTTTAACGCCCAATACCACCTACAACTGGCGGGCCCGCGCCTACTGCAACAGCGGCGGAGTGAGCGACTGGACGGCGGTGTTCACTTTTACCACGCCGCCCCCTTGTCCGACAGCGGCGGTGATGCCTTTCGATACCACTATTACGCTCACTTTTCCGGCGGCACCCGACCCGAATATTGGCTACTACAACTGCGGCCTGACCCACGGGGCCGGGTATGTATTCACCTTCGTGGCCCCTTTCAACAGCGACTACGTGCTGTCCGTCGTGGAGGCCAGCGGCGGCAATGTGCAGACCGGCGTGTCCTACCTGGAAGAGAATTATTGCCGGGGCGCGACCAACTGCCTGAGTGTCACCAGCGAATCGGGTCTAAATGCTTATTTGCCGGTCATCAATGCGGGCAATCACCTCACTTTTGTGTTCTCTGCTGCACAGGGCGTGACGGCTACGCGCAGGATCAGGCTCCATTACGGCACGTGTTATCCGCCGCAGTTGGTCGTGGATACGCTCAAGCCGACTTTTGCGCGGGTGTATGGCACGACTGCGCACGTGGATTTGGAACTGATTGCCGAGCCAGATACTTTCACCGGCGTGCCGGATTATATCAATGTTTCCGGGTTCGTGACTTTCCAAAACCTGACGCCGGGTGCCAGTTATCGCTGGCGCGGACGCACCAATTGCGGCGGCGATTTCAGTGCCTGGGTAAATGGGCCGGGCTTTACTACGCCTTATGACTGCGACAGTATTCCGCTTTTAAAATGCGATTCGGTGTATGGCGGATTTGCGGTGGGCGTGGGTCGGCAGAAGATGTTGCGCTATCGTCCGGCGCGTTCCCACCAGTTGGTTTTTATATATAATATTCCGGCCAATCCGATTAATCTTACGATGACTGTGGCGGTGCGCGATTCAGCACTGGCAGCTTGTTTCGATCCGAACTGGCAGGTAGCGGCCTGGCCAACC
>CBDFMU010000045.1:0-7300 GCA_965249785.1 Saprospiraceae bacterium
GTCCACCGGGTCGGTCGCTGGCGAACCACAGTACCGGCCCTTCAAAATGTTTGTCGTAGCCAATAGAGGGCTGGGTGCTGGTGTAGCCCGGCATATTTACGGGTTCGGGCAGCTTGACTGGCGGGAGCCAGCGGTTGCGCCGATCCAGCACGGTGAGCCACAGCTCGCAGCGGATGTCGTGGGCATTGATGTTTTTACAAACCGTAAAAAAGATATAATGCCCATCGGGAGAGAACGCTGTGTGCGCTACGTGGGCCGTATCGGCAGTAGGAAATCCCCGTCCCGGTTCACGGGCGCGGCCCCCTTTCGACGAAATCATGACCCGCGTGAGTTTGCTTTTTTCGCCATTACGGCTCCCTTTTTGATCGAAGCGATAGGACGAAAAAAACATCGTATCACCCACCATCACGGGCGCAAAATCGCTGTACGGACTGTTAATTTCTTTGCCTAAATGCTTGATAGTCACCGTCCCGGAGGAGGGAGCCATCGCTTGGGCATAGCGGCAGTCTTCCAGTTCCTGCTGGACTTTTTTTGCCAGATTACCGACGTTTTGTGGCGGCTGGTGCAGGAATCTTTCAAAATAGCCTGCCGCAGATTCATAATCGCCCAGGCTCCTTTTTACTTCTCCGAGGCGGTAGTCCACCATCGGAAATTCATCATGGGCCTTGGGAGAATCACTGATTTTGCTGTAGGCTTTTTCAGCCTCGGGATAAGCCGAGTACAGCCGGGCGCTCTCTCCATATTTCCACCAGACATTGAGGTTAGCGTCTTCGCGCTCCAGCACGACGCTGTAGTGCTGCACGGCTGCCGCATAATCTTTTTGTTCAAAAGCATTGTCGCCAGCGCGTTCGTACGAGCGGAGATTCTGCGCCGAGACGACGGAAAGGGAGAGCAGGAAAAGTAGAGTGATGTAAGGTTTGATTAGCATAGCCACCGGTTGCAGGTTTTCAGATTAGGTTTTTCAGAACCCATGAAACGCAAACAACCTTTCTTTCAGTTTACAATTTTGGCACCAATGTTGAAAAAATATGCCTTGTAGCACTAAATATTTTGGAAAAGTTGTCGAAAATTACAAAAAACTACCTTTTAGTCGAAAAAGAGACCGTTTCCTTTTGCAAGTCTGTAATTCGACAGAACTGGCAATTGTAATTTTTTTTGCGTGTGTCGATGCTCTATGTGAGAAAAAAGAAAAATGTGAACATGGAAATCAAAAAATCGGGCAAGATTTGAGCACTTTGATCGGCGGCACCGACAAATGGCGATACACGGCAGCGATTTCGATGCCGCCCTGATGTTGCGTCACCGTTCGGAAACCCGACATATTAAAGTCATAACTTAGCCCCACCGTCCAGCCGTTGCGTTCCAGCTGAATGGCCGGGATGATCGCATCGGCCAGGCGAAGGGCCAGGCTGAATTGTATAGCGGTCGCATTGACTGGCCCGGAAATGAGCATTCGGCGAAGTCCGGCTCCGGCGACTATTTCATGGCTGGTCGCGAGCTGCTGGGCGGAAGCAAAGCCAACGAGATCGAAGTAATCACTGAGCTGCCAGGCACCATTTAGCAGCACATTGAAACGCATGGGAAGTTTGGCCTGGGCATCGTCGCGGAAGCTTATTACTGGGCGATTAATATGCGCCATGCCCAGCCCAGCATCCACATAAGTGCGGGTATCGGCGGGACCGTAGTGCCAGAGTATGCCCGCCGAAAGCGTCGGCACGAAACCAGAGGAAGACCCCGGATTCTCCCCGGTAGATAAAGCGGAATCGTAAATATCACCTGTCCATTGATTTTTGAAGCTCAATTTTCCAATATCGAACGCCCGTTGCACAAAAGCCAGGCTTGCACCCACCACCAACGCCTGATCTTCGTTCAACGCTCGCGCAACGCTTCCGGTCAGGCCCGCCTGCGTCCAGCTAAGGCCCGCATCGCCCGCCTGGTCACGGGCCAGCAGCAGCCCGCCATTGATGGAGTAGCTCCCACGCCGGACTACTTTGGTATCGAAAGCCACAGCAAACGTGCGGTAATTCACTGGCACGCTGGCCCATTGGCTGCGGTAGATGCCTGCTACGCGCCAGTCGCCTTTAAAAATGCCGGTTGCTGCCGGATTAGCTTGCAGCGGAAGGTGATAAAATTGGGAAAAATGCAGGTCCTGCGCCTGCAGCGGTGCGAACGCCAATAAAAAGGCTGCTAAAATCAGTAAACGGGGGAGCATTTGGGTAGTGTTTTTGTTCAATGCCCGAAGATAGAAATATTTGGATGATCGGACATTGGATTTTTGGACGCTGGACTGCCAGATGTAAAGACTTGACCAATTCTTTGCAGATGGTATTTCTATTGCAAAACAACCCTATATTATTGATAGCCAGAGCACTCAAGATCGAATATCAAATACTCTAACCTCCAATGTCTATTTTTGAAATTTGTGTCACTAACCTAAACTCAGTCATGGCTGCCCAGCGTGCTGGGGCACACCGCATTGAGTTATGTGCTGCGCTGGATGTGGGTGGCGTAACGCCTTCCCTCGGGCTGGTGCGCGCGGCGGTGCAAGTGGGCATTCCCGTTTATGTGCTTATCCGTCCACGGGAAGGCAATTTCTGCTATACCGAAGCCGAACTGGGCATCATGCTGGCTGATATTTATACCTGTCGGGAGGCGGGCGCAAAAGGGCTGGTGATCGGGGCGTTGCACCGCGACGGGCAATTGCATTTGCCGCAGTTGCGGGCATTGCGTGAAGCTGCTGGTCCGCTGGATGTGACTTGTCATCGTGCTTTTGATTCTACGCCTGATCCGTTTTTGGCCCTGGAGCAGTTAGCTGATCTGGGTATTCGCCGAGTACTGAGTTCCGGGCAGGCGGAAACGGCGTATGCGGGACGTTTTCTGCTGCAAAAGCTGGTGGACTACTCCGCCGGTCGCGTGGTAGTGATGCCGGGATCGGGTATTTCAGCGGCCAATATTCACGAGATTATCGAAGTGAGTGGCGCTACGGAGGTGCATTTTACGGCTAAAAAGAAGGTGGCTTTGGAAATGCAGGGTGGGTTGCCGGGTTTGGAAAACTGGTGGTGGGAGAGTGATGAGGAAAGGATTCGGGAGGTGATGGAAAAATGTAGGCAGTAATCTATACTAACCTAAAAATATGCCCAGCCCTTTTCTATTTTTATTGATTTTGAGGTATCAAATGGCAAATAAATGCTCTTACTTGGAAAACCCTTATAAAGGGTGTGTCTATCCTTTTTAAAGTAGAAATCCATACGGACAAAACTATCCTTAGACATTAAATAATAACAATTTAAATGCTTAAATCTGCGAACAAAATTGATGTCAATTGTATCTTCTATAAAATTTTTTTCGATTTCTGTCTTTGGGTTTAGTTTTATTATCGCATAGTCTGAAAAAGTATCAAACCGGGTTGCTTTAAAACTTGAATTTTTTCCTTCTCTAAGGATGCCTATTTGGTAATTGTAAAACGTCTTAAGGCCAATAGAGTCAAAATAGTTTACTCTCTCTAAAATTACAGTATTTATACTTTTCTCTTTACATGAAGTATAAAAGGTAATGATAAATAAAAAACATAATAACCGCATATTATAGTAAAATAGCAAGGTTAAGAATTTAAGACAGCCTTAGTTACTGATGCTACGCACGGATTACGTTTACGAAACTTTCCAGAGTTTCGTAAACGTCGCTTTGTAGATTGTGCGTAACATTAGTTAGTTACAGATGCTACTGAGTAATTATATTCGGTCTACACCAAACTACTTTGCATTGTCTATCCATAAAAATACGTTTGCGAAACCCCACCAGGGTTTCGCAAACGTCGCTTTGTAAATTGTAGGTAATATTAGTAACTGAGGTTACGCAACAAAGATGCAACTCGCCAAAATGTTGGTAGTCAAAGCTATCAACGCACCACTTCCATTCTGCCCGCAGCCGTCTTTCCGCCAGCCTGCACCTGCACCACATACGAGCCATTCGTATAGCCAAGCAATGACAAAGGCAAGAGACCCGGTTGATCGAAGGCCAGCGGAAGCTCGGTGACGAGCCAACCTTGCGCATTATAGACCCGCAAACGACCTTCCTGGCGTTGGTAATCGCGCAGATCAATCATCACATAGTCGTTCGCTGGATTGGGATATAAAAACAGGTTTTTCTGCTCCCGGTTTGGCTGCACTTGCATCCCTTCGCGATCCTGTATCTGACTGAATATGCCTGGCAAAATGTGCACTGTATAATCCTCTACCTCCCCGGAAGCCAGGGCTCCGCAGGGGGTCGGCGTACCGTTATGGGTCATACTGATCCGCATACGGGTGGCACCGGAGATAGCACCGACGGGCACAGTGAAAGTACCAGTGATTTTGGCGGTCGGTGTACCATTGGCTGGTTTTGCTTGTATGCCGGAGAAGGCTACTTCGGAAGGTTCTTCAAAAATGCCATTGTGATTATAATCAATCCAGACCTTCCAGTGCTCTTCAAAAGTTTCCCAGCTGAATCCGGCAGTCAGGCTGATATTCGTCGAAGTACCATGCTGCAATTCGGTGAATAAATTGGTAAAATCACCATAAGGCGTTTTTCCGCTGGTATTATCAATGCTTCCGGCTTCTACCCGTGCAATCCAATCGTGCCAGGGAAAATCCGAATGCGAAATGCAAGGCGCATTGGGTGTGCCAGAACAAGGCGCAGGCGGCGTGATCGTGACCGTAGTGGTGCATTCTGCATCTCCGGCATCAGCGACGACGAAAGTCAAATTACCAGCGGCAATCGAGAAAGGACCTAACAAAAATGGTACGCCTACTGTGCCACTGACGGTCTGGCCATTAATAATAGCCTGCCAAGTACCAGAATTATTGCTGCCCGTCACCGTCAAAGTAGCCCCATATATATCGTCGCCGGGATTGATCGGCGTGTTATTATTGCTACACTTGAGGTCGGTAATGCTGGCTTGCAGTTTACAAACTGGCACCGTGAAGTCGGCAGTAAAGAACACCGGACGGGCATTTAAAGGAATATTCTGCCCGGAAACCAGCGATGTCGCGCCGGTATAGCCATATTCCCAATCGTAACGCTTCCAGTTGGTGGCATTAAAAGCAGCGGGAAAGGAATAAGTAGCGTACGCATCTTCGCTCAGGTCTTCGGTGGTCCGTGCCCATACGCTGTAAATATAAGTGCCATCGGGCCGTTTCCAGGCATATCCGCGCGCTCCGGTGGGGAGGTTCATCGCGGCACTCTGCACCGGATCATATTCCGTATTAAACACCAGATCAGTCATGGTCTTCATCGCTTTTCCCAAGTCATTTACCTCCTGGTGATAGGCGGGCATACTATCCAGTTTCTTGTACATGCCCATCAGGTGAAACTCATAACTCGCCTCCTCTTCCGTTTGCTGATCAATCAACTGAAAAGAGTTCAACTGGTGAATGCGGTTGATTTTAGCGATCATTTGCGCTTTCATCATGTGATTGATCTGGGCATCATGGCCCGCGAAAAAATCTCCGGTGAAGGCTTTACGCGGCGAATTGATCTCCGTACAAATCCACTCTTTTTTGGGATAAGTGACTCCATCGTAGCCAT
Organism: Saprospiraceae bacterium; assembly: GCA_965249785.1. Taxonomy (GTDB): domain Bacteria; phylum Bacteroidota; class Bacteroidia; order Chitinophagales; family Saprospiraceae; genus M3007. Next base: position 5,566 of record CBDFMU010000045.1, read on the forward strand.
ATTGATCCAAAATTCCCTGGTAGTCATTCATCACTTTGGCAACGCCATCGGCCGCCTGATCGGAATGTCGCTCGAAAAAATTCTCCCCGTAATTGGTCGTGGAGCCATCGAAATGCGGATAGGAGTGAATGGCCACGCAGTCAAAATATGCCCCACCGAGTAAAGGATATTCCGGGGAAATGTCGCCATTATTGGGGTTGTCGGTATTGCGAAGCACGGCATTCAGAAAAGACAAATAACCGACCCCGCTGATGCAGACATACGAATCGGGGTCCACCGTTTTGATCACTTCCCAGGCGATGTGCAGCGCACGGATGTAGTTATAAATGGGTGCCCGCAGGATGTAGTCGCAGGGTTGCGGGCCTTCCAGCCACCAGTTGCCGGGATAGTCTGGCCCACGCCAGCCCAGATTGGCGTAGTCAAAACCTGGTTCGTTCCAAACCTCCCAAAAACGCACATCGTCTTTATATTGAGAAACGACTTTATATAAATAAACGGCGTAGTAATTCGTGTCATTGTAAGGTGTGCCATTCGCGCCGCCGTCCCAGATGGGGGTGTACATATTGGCAAAAAGCGGCGAAAACTGCCCCGGACAATACTGCGTTTTTTCCTGGTGCGGCCAGGTCGGGCCATTCGTAAAGGCCGTGAATTCGTTCATGCCAACACTCTTATAGTGCTGAAAATCACTTTCCAACAGGCCATAACCAAAATAGTCCAGCACGATTTCCGGCAGCCCGACGCGATTGGTTTTGGCACCAATACCGGGAATGCCCAAGGCCGGGTTGCCCGCCGCAATGTCGGAGAGGCTCTGGTTGGTCCAGCCTGGATAGTAACCCATGTTGATCCCCGCCCGATAAGGGCCAGCATAGGGCGTAACTTGTTGATTCGCAGTGTAATTGATTTGCGCCGATACCGAAAAAGCAGCGAGGGTACAGACCAAAAAGGTGGTAAATATCTTGTTCATAAAAGTTGGTTTGTTGCGCATACAGGTTTAAGCACCGCCGCTAAGACGCTGGCGGGCTGGGTGAAAACAAAAATAGGGGGAAGCAAGTATTGGCGCTGCAAATTTTAAGCCTATTGCGACGCTTTTTGTCTTTTGGGATAGATATTTATTTTGATAATGGCTGGGGTAGCCTAAACCTCTTAGGTTTCCAAAAACCTATAGTAGGCACATATCTTTTTCATCAGGATCAATAACTGTTTAGCAAAAACCGCGTAGTGGTGACATTCCAGAAGTAAAAAAGGTGCGACGTAAAGACATAGAACCGCGTAGCGGTGACATTATAATGCCACCGCTACGCGGTTTCAACGGTTCTAAACGAGGGGTGGCTTTACTTTTACCAGAATGTCACCGCTACGCGGTTTATATCGAACAGTTATTGATTTTGACAAAAGATGTGTATATACCGTAGGTTCCCAAAAAACGTAAGAGGTTTAGGCGGTACAAAGCAAATCCAAAATTCCCCTCGCTACTTCATTCCAGGCTTGCGCTGGATTTGGGAAATCGGCGATAGGACGACCATCTTTCGGCGTAGCCTGCAAATCTTTGAGTGATGTATAATCCCACATACAGTAGTTCAAAATAATAGGAATGACCAGTTTTCCGTGGTCATTCATGCGCTGAAAAGCACGCGGAATTTCCTCATCATTAATAAAATTGGAATCCAGAAAATTGGCACTGACTAATAGCAGCGTCAAGTCAGCATCTTCCAGATTAGTAAGAATAGCATTTTTC
>CBDFMU010000046.1:0-90279 GCA_965249785.1 Saprospiraceae bacterium
AAAAAAAATACCCTGTTGTTGTGCTGAAAAGGGCTGCGGGCCAGGATAGCGATACGGAGGATTCATTATTAGGTATTTACTTTTTTGACTAATTCGAGAAGGTCGTCATTGATCCGGTTTTCTTCTAAACGAATTTCTTCCTGGCTCAAAATGCCAGCAATTCGACGTTTTTTTAAGCGCCCAAAACGCCCGGCTAGTTTGTCCGTGGCATCTTGTAAGGGGCTCCCATCCAAGAAATCAGTTAGCAGTTCTATAGCGCCTTCGGTATCCCCCGTCGAAATTTTCTGTTGCACCAGGGCATAAATACTGGCGGTTGGACCAGCACTTTTTCGGAAAGAAATGTCGGGGTCAGTAGCACAGCGACGATGCAATTCCCGGATGAAATCCTCCACGTTTTTGTCTACAAATTGAATTTGAAATTGCTCGAAACAAAAAGTGGAGAGTTCGGACGACACCGATTGGTTGGTCGCAAAACGGGTAAAAGCGTAATTTTGATTGTGGATTTCGAGTTCCCGCAAGAGAATTTGTAAGTACCATTTATCGAACGGTACTCCAACGAAAAGCAGGTTTCGGATTTCGCGCAGCTCGTCTTTTAATTCGGTGGGCATGGAGCGTCGGGCAAAAATCGACTTGAAATAATCGTACAAATCGTCGTGGGAAAGCACGAGCGATTCTTCGTTTTCGACGCAGCCGAACAGATTGTAAATTAATGGATTTTTAGCCGATGGTGGACGAATGGCTTGCGGGTCAGTATTTTTTTTATAAAAACCATGTTGGAATGGGTAGTTTTTTGCCTGAAAAACTTCGGGCAGCATCAAATCCGGCGTGACCGTCAAGAAAACGTGGAACGGAATGTCAGCCAGCAGCGAGGGTAATTCGCCGGGTCGTTCGCCGCGATAAAATTTCTTAATCTGATGGCAAAATTGGGTGCGATGACTTTTGTGATCGAACAGATAAAAGTCTTCGCCGGAGTAATACCGTTTTATATGCGGATTGGTGGATAAATCCAAATATTTGATAAGACGCGATTGAACGGTTTCACCCTGTGCATCCGAAAAAATCTCATGCCCCACTATGAGCAGACATTTTTCATCTCGAATTTGTGCCAAAAGGAAGTCCCAATCAATGGGTTGGGGTAGAATGGGGTTAGCCATGTGCCAGCATCTTTACGTTCTCAAATTGAATTGTTTGCAAATGTAAAAAGTTATTTAACTCCTCTGAAAGGTTAAAATAAGAGATCAATCACATAAGTCTGAGTACGCTGAATTTAGCAGCTCCTACATCAATCATTCAACAAGCAAAGGAACCTCCTCCCCCTTTACAACGGCACATTCCCATGTTTCCTCCTAGGCCGCTCCACCACCTTATTTTCCAGCATTGCAAAAGCCTTAATCAACTTCCGCCGCGTCTCCCGAGGGGGAATCACCTCATCAATAAATCCCCGCGCAGCAGCGCGATAAGGATTGGCGAAAGTGTCAGCATACTCCTTTTCTTTCTCCAATAGTTTCGCGGCTGGGTCAGCGGCGGCGTCAATTTCCCGTTTGAAAATGATCTCCGATGCGCCTTTCGCGCCCATCACGGCAATCTCGGCAGTCGGCCAGGCAAAGTTCATGTCCGCGCCGATGTGCTTGGAATTCATCACGTCGTAGGCACCGCCGTAGGCTTTGCGGGTGATGACGGTGATGCGCGGCACGGTGGCTTCGGAAAAGGCGTAGAGCAGTTTCGCGCCGTTCGTAATAATCGCGTTCCACTCCTGATCGGTGCCGGGCAGGAAACCCGGCACATCTTCCAGCACCAGCAACGGAATATTGAAACAATCGCAAAAACGGACGAAACGAGCCGCTTTTTTGGAAGAATTTACGTCCAGTACGCCCGCCAGATTCATCGGTTGGTTGGCCACAATACCAATGCTGCGTCCGGCGAGGCGAGCAAAACCGACCACAATATTCTCCGCGTAATTTTCATGGATTTCAAAAAACGTCTCTGCATCCACGATGCCGGCGATCACTTCGCGCATATCGTAGGGTTGCTGCGCACTTTCGGGCAGTATTGTTGTCAGTATTTCCCGATATTCGTCGCCGAGCGTATAGGGCAAATGCGGCACCGTGGACTGGCAGTTTTGTGGCAAATAACTCAATAGCCGCTTGATTTTGTCCATCCCATCTATGTCGTTGGCGGCCACGAGATGGGTCACGCCGCTCTTGCTGGCGTGCGTGCTGGCACCGCCGAGTTCTTCGGAAGTCACTTCTTCGTTGGTCACGGTTTTCACCACGTTCGGGCCGGTTACGAACATATAGGAAGTGCCTTCGACCATCAAAATAAAATCGGTCATAGCGGGCGAATACACCGCGCCGCCCGCACAAGGGCCGAGAATGGCAGATATTTGAGGAATAACACCGCTGGCCTGAACATTACGGTAAAAAATATCGGCATAGCCGCCCAGCGAATTCACCCCTTCCTGAATACGTGCGCCACCGGAATCATTTAGTCCAATTATCGGTGCGCCGTTTTTCAGGGCCAAATCCATGACCTTACAAATTTTCTCGGCATGGGTTTCCGACAAGGAGCCGCCAAACACCGTAAAATCCTGTGCAAAAACATATACCAAACGTCCGCCAATCGTGCCGTAGCCAGTTACCACGCCGTCGCCGAGATATTGCTGTTCAGCCATGCCAAAGTCGGTGCTACGGTGCGTCACTAGTGCACCGATTTCCTCAAAACTGTCGGCATCCACCAGAAAATGAATGCGTTCGCGGGCGGTGAGTTTGCCTTTCTTGTGTTGGGCATCAATGCGGGCCTGGCCACCACCGAGTTTGGATTCGGCAAGTTTGGCTTGGAGGATTTGTAATTTATTTTCCATGAAAATCAACGGGTTATACGCGGAAGCGGCAAAGATAAAAAAAGCGCGGGCTGCATCTATGACTGCAACTCGCGCTTCGATTTTTAAAAGGAAATCTTACATAAAAAATTCTGCAACTGGCACTTCCAGTTCAAGCACCTCGTCGCGGGCTACATCTTTTTCGTTGAAAAACACATAACTACCCGGTGCATCATAGATTGCAACTCCTGCCATACTCGGTATAATAATCCAACAAGATTTTACGCCAAAGGCAAAATACTGGTCGGTCTTGTCCACCAAATCGTTGAGACTTTGGGTAGGCGACAGGATTTCGATAATACCCAAAGGCGTTTCCTTGACCTTGATTTGATCAGCCTTTAAGTTGAGCGGAGCGAGCGGAGAAATCAGGAGATCAGGGGTACTAGGCCAACCATTAAGGTCAAGGCTTGTTTCAGAACCAAAACTATACTTGGTGCGATAGCGGGTACCCAAGGCAATTCCTGTATTCAATTGTATACGACCGTGATTCAGGCTGGGCATAGGTTTTCCACGTTCAATTTCATATTCAGACAATGTTTCTATAAGCGTACCCATATTGTGAAATTTTTGACAAAAATAAGGAAAAATAGAAATAAATCAAACCTGTTTTCTCCTATTTCTTCCGCAAAACAACCCCTTTTCCCACGCTCCGATTAGTCCAGCCAAACAGCGTTCTATCCAGCCATAAAATAAAATCAGTGATAAAAACCAATGCTGGTTCTTTGGTAGAAGCCGGGCGAACCGTCAATCCGCTGCCAGTATCCGTAGTTACATTGCGGGCATTTTTCTTGAAAATACTCTGCGCAATGCCCGTCCAATATACTTCCAGCAGCCCGACGAGATGGCGGCTAAGTCCCTGAAATTCAACAATTTCAAATCCAGCATGGGTCGCCCAGCCCTTAAAATCTTCCGAGCCGATCAGGTATTCATGCCCAAAAGCGTAGCCACCTTGCGCGATCAGGTTTTCCTTCTTTTTAGTATCGCCAAACCACTGCCATAGCCGATTGATCGGGTCGTAGGTGAACGGAAATTCCCGGCTCGGAAAGGTCATAATGGCCACGCCGCCCGGTCGCATCACGCGGTACATTTCCTGCACCATCCGTTCGGGGCGGCCCACGTGCTCGATTACTTCGCAACTCACCAGCAAATCAAAAGTATTGTCTGCGTAACTCAGATTTAGCGCATCGTTCGTTTCGTAGCGCAAGTTCATCACGCCTTTGTTCAGCGTGCGGGCATGGATCAGATCGGCTTCGTTTACATCACAACCGATGACCTGGCGAGCATGCCCAGCGATCATGCGGTCGTAGTCGCCTTCGCCAGTACCGAGGTTTAGCGCATATTCAAACTCTTGATTTTGAGAGACTTGCTTCAATTTTGCCCGCACAAACAGGAAGCGGTTGCGAAAAGTGGGAAAGAGAAATTTGAAATTCAAAACGAAGTATGAAATATGAACGATGAAGTATGAACTATTTGGACGGCGAAGGTAATATGGTTCCATCTATGCGCCACGGCAAATCTGGGTTAGCCGTCTGCAAATCAGCCAAACCTATTTGTTTGGTCCAGTCAGAAATTTCCGGCAAAGCCTCCCAGAAGTTCCTTTTTGGTTGAAAATCAATGGTTTCGGTTATTTTTTTCAAATACAGTACGCAGGGTTTCGATACTGCTGCCAATCCAAAACGAGTAAAGGAAGTGGGTATTCGCAGTCGTTCCCCTATTTCTGCCAACGCATAGAGCGGCCTGAGCGGTAATTCCCGAAAAGTTAATGTGCGTCCGCAAACGGCTGGCAGTAATTGGACGACTACTTTGCGCATGTCATAAGGTACTTTGTCCGCAACATTAAAAATATGAACGCCGCCGGGTTGCTTTTCAAAATATATGATGCTATTCATCACCGCCATACATAGATTTTCCACATGCGTCAAAGAACTCTGTATGCGCATGTCCCCGGGACTTACGATTCGATTTCCCTTGACTAGACGCAACAGCCGCGGCAACAATACGCGGTCGCCGGGGCCGTATACGGCGCGAGGCCGTAGGATGACCAAGGTTCGTTCGCGCCAATCTTGTTGCAGGAGCCATTCTTCCGCTTGGCGTTTGGAACGGCCGTACAGCGAAAGTTGTTGATAATCAACGGGTTCATCTTCGGTGTGGATTGTATTTTGATAGTCATATACTGATGCCGAAGATATATAAATAAACATGCGGCAATGTCGTGTCGCCTCAAAAACGTGGCGCGTACCCTCCACATTAGCCGCGTACAAATCCGCCATAGAAGCCGAATCAGAAGCCAGAGCCGCCGCGTGGACGACTACATCTGTTTCTACCAGTGGAAACGATTGACGCAAATCTGCTTGAATATACTGCGCACAAGCCAGCAACGGCGCAGGTGCCGCACCTCGCCCGGACGCCGTGACCGACCAGCCAAGTTGCGCAAAATACCGCACCAGCCAGGCACCAACGAAGCCTGTTGCGCCAGTGATGAAGATGTTTTTTTTATCAACCTTCATAAACCCTTATTAACCTTTATCAACCGCCGTAGCGCATTTTTATCCACCTTGCTTTGCCGACCAGCGCGGGGCAGTTTTGCAAAAACAATCACATCTGGAAGTGCCTCACGATCAATGGAATACGTGCCAAATTCCAAAGCGCGACGCAAAGTAGATTCGGCAATTGGCTGGTGGGTTTCGACAAATAGTGCGACCGTTTCGTCCTGCTTTTTTTCGTCAAATACACCTACAAATACCGATTCCGTCACGCCGGGAATCCGATTGATCGTCGGTTCGTAGAGGCCGGGATACAGGTTGAAGTTGCGACGAATAATCATGTCTTTTTTACGCCCAGTCAGCACCAACCGTCCCGCCGCATCTAGATGGCCTATATCGCCGGAGGCGTGCCAGTCATCGCGGCGTTCGAGGTGTAGATAACGGGTATAGGTTTGGGGCGAACGCAACAGGATTTCGCCGTCGTCAGCAATTTTGATTTCCACGCTGGACACGGGCTTTCCAACCACATCGCCTGCGTCAGTGGGCAGTTGCGCTTTTTCCCGCCCATCAATGGCTGCTACCAACAGGTTTTCCGTCATTCCGTACAGGCAGGTGAGGCGCACGTGATCTGGCAGAACAGGCATCAATCTTTCCAAAAATGAGCGGTATACCGGCGCGGAGCCAAAGAACAATTGTTGCAAACAAGCAGGAAAATGGCGGCCTTCCCGTTCGCAAATTTCCAGCAACGGCAAGTAATCGGACGGCGGGCTAAAAAGGGTGGTAATTCCCTGTTTTTCAATGAATTGCAACTTTTCTTCCGCCGTACTTTTATAATCCCAAAGATGTGCTTCCACGCCTGCATTCAGTCCGATGAGCGCGAAATAGGGCAGGTGCGTGGCCAGCGTTTGTTATGCCCATTTCGAATCAAATCGGCAATTTGCAGAATGCTGGCGGTGATCGCTCCGAGGCTGTGCACCACACCTTTGGGTATACTGGTGGTGCCGGAAGTATAGGTAACTAGAAATTCCGTTTCTGGTGGTAATGAGTCGGTTATGGCGTTTGGAATAGATTTTACAGCCAAATTTTTCAGTCGAACGTGCTTTTGTAGCAAGGGCATCCATGGGCCAGTAGAGATGATACGCAGGCCGGGTGTTCTGGGAAAATAAATGCCTTTACGCGACCACCGAAAATAGGCCCAACGCAGCAGTGGATGTTCCTGCAACAGCAACAACCGCGCATCCACAAAAGCCCAGCCGGGCTGTAACTGCCGGAGTTTTTCGCGGTAATTATCGCGGCCCATTTCCGGATCGATTACGGCCAAGCGTAGACCGCACATCATGGCAGCATAGACGATTCTGATAAATCCTGCGTCGGGCATAGCGGCCAGCACCGCTGTGTCACCGTGTTGGATGCCCAGTTTTTGCAAACCCGTTGCCAGTTCTTCGCTCTCTTGCAGCAGTTCGCGCACGGTGATGACTTTGCCTTCCTGTACGACGGCGGGTGTATCGGGCGGGCGTTCGCGGAGGAGAGAGAGCAGGGAGGTTTCGGCCATGTTTTGTTTATTATTGGTTACTTTTGTGAAATAGAACGTCTTTTGTTAAAAATGGGAACTTCAACTTTAAATCAAATTTTACGATGGATACTTCTTTTGCAGAAATAAGGCAAATATTAGCGGAGGTGGCGATCAGTCAAGCCAAGACCCAAAAAACAATGGATGAGTTGGCCATCAGTCACAAGCAGAACCAAAAACAACTTGGCGACCTTGGCAACAAACTCGGCTCTTTTGCCGAAGGTTTGGCATATCCGACCGTGGAGCGTATTATGCTGGAACAATTCAAAATGGACCGGGTGGGACCACTGCTCATCCGAAAAGGCAGCGACACGCTCGAAATTGATGCTTTTGGCTACTCTAATGGTTCTACAAACACTGTTATTGCAGGCGAAATAAAGAGCCATTTCCGGGAAGACCACATCGAACAAATTGAAAGGATTTGCCAGAAAGTAAGAGATTTCATGCCCGAACACGCCGGGAAGAAAGTACACGGCATGGTGATCTTCGTAAAAGGAGACCAAAACGCTATTGATCTCGCCACCAAACGCGGTATTTATACCGTACAAGCCAACGATGAGAATTTTAAACTGCGTTCCCCCAAACACTTTGTACCAAGGGATTTTGGACAGGTATAAAAGTTTACCAGATCATCAACTGCACCGATACACTCACGCCCGCCGCCAGCCCTAATAAAGCCACTTTATCGCCTTTTTTGATCTCGCCGCGCAAATAGCGTTGGTGCATGGCCAGCGGAATAGACGCTGCCGCGGTGTTGCCAAAATGGGTAAAAACCTGTTCGCAGCAAGCCGGATTTACCTGCGTCAGTCGGGCAATTAATTGAAAAGTGCCAGCAGATACTTGATGGGTAAAAAAGTGTTGAATATCCTCCGGTTGCCAGCCCGCTTCTTGCAGACAAGTGTGAAAAAATTGCGCGGCCGCCGTTGCCAGCACCTCTTTCAGAGCATCCGTTTTGCCTTCAAAATAATTCTTGTCCGCATCGTGCGGGAACATGGAACCGCCGCCAGGAATAGTGCACAACTGCCAATGCTCGCCACGCGTCATAAAGCGTTGAAAATGAAAGCCACTATCGTCGTCGGAAGTCGTGACTAAGGCCGCTGCGCCTGCATCTCCAAGACTGTATGCTGCCAAATGCCGATACAATTGTTCTTTACTCTCCAAATCCAGCCGAATCGCATCGCTGAGTTTTTCTCCATTTACTACTAGCACAGAATCGCAAATACTGGCGGCAATAAGGCTGCTAGCCGTCATTAGCCCAGACGTGAAACTATTGCAGGCATTTTTTATATCCATGACCGGACAGCGTAGACCAAGTTTGTGCTGGACGATATTCGCCGTGGCCGGTTCAATGAGGTCGGAGCAAGCGGCGGCGAAAATCAGGAATCCGATATTTTCTTTTCCAACCCGCTCCACAATCGGTCGCGCTGCCTGCACTGCCAAATCCGATACCTGTTCGTCCACTGCTGCAAACCGCCGTTCTCGCAAGCCAAACAAGCGTTCGAGGCTGCCCTCGGCCAGTATTTTTCCCTTGGCATTCAGGCGGCTTTCCAGTTCCTGATTCGTGACTATTCGCGCCGGATGATAGACGGAGAGGTCGGCTATTTTGGATTTAATCACAGAAAATTAGTTGAGAAGGTTGAAGGTGTTGAGAGGCGTTGCCGTTGAGAAGGTTAGATATTTCCACCACCTTTTAACATGATTAATCTCTCAACTTCTACTATATAGAGCAATTTCTGGCTTTAATAGAATAAATGACTGTCAATCAAGAAGCTCAACGGCGAAGCCTCTCAACGCCCTCAACATTCTCAACTCTTATCCTCATTACCCATCGCCAAAGCGGCCGCGTCAGGAAATTAAAGCCATTAAAACTATCCACGAATTCCCGTACACTATCCAGACACTCCGCCGCGAAACGAGTTTGATAATGCCGAAATGCTTGACGGCGAATCTGTTGTGGATTTTTTAGACCGATCGCCGCATAGATTTCCGCATGAATGTAAGTGCTTTGGAAGAAACGCATATTAATCAGCACAATTACGCTGTACCAGGTGCCACGCCAGAAACCGGCATTTTCCGTGTATCGCCGTAGTAGGGATTTAGTGAACAAAATATGCCGTGCTTCTTCAATATTATGCAATTGGGAAACCTTTTGCAACACTGGAAAAGCCGTCGCCTCGTGCCGCAAATGCTCGCCGTAGCGGTCGGCCATCATCTCGATGGCGATACAGGACAGAAAGATGAAATCCGTCGGGAAAAACTGCACCAAAAACTGGCTCGCCACTCGTTGAAAACGATTGACGGGAATGGGCGAAACCCCCAGTTTTTCAATGGCTCTGGCAAACATTTCCTGGTGCCGACATTCTTCAATCACTTCGCGCAACAGGAATTGGCGTTCCAGATTATCCGGCGGAAGATGCACAATATAACGTGTCATAAACACGCAAAACAATCCTTCTGACCAGCAGTAAGCATACAAGGCCTGCACTACTTCGCGGCGACCCAATTCCCGTTTTTGCGCGGGACTAAGGGTTTCATAAACAGGCAATCCGACTAGTGATACCAGTTTTTCCGGTAAAAAAACATGCTCTTCTTGTTCAGCAATTTCCCAGGGAATAAAAGTTTCGGGCAATAACGGCTTTTCCTTACTGATACGGATTAGACGCTCTATTTGGGTTATTTCGTCTAATGAATATGAAGTGGTCATAGTGAAAGGTTTATTAAAATTGATTAAAATCTAGACCTGTAAGGTTTTTAGAAACCTTGCAGGTCTCCTAAATGATTGATTAAAAACCAACATTCATATTATTAATTTACTAGTAATCATTATCTTATCATAAACCTTTATAAACTCTTATAAACCAAAAAATCAGGCCGTTTCGTAAGCATGACAACCGCTCGCCTTTTCCAAATTAGCCACACCCTGCTTCAATAGTTCCGCAGAGCGCACTACCACATTTATTTTGGCAAAAAGGACAGGCGTGCATATCACCGTCAGTATCTACATAGAGGAAGCGTTTGCCTGCGCCGGAGCAGCCCGCTTGCCGCTGATATGCCGCATAATAATCTACTGTTGGATAATTACGATAAGCCGGGTCGTGCTGTATCTTTTGCACAAACTCTTCTAGAATATCTATTTCAGTTGCTCTCAATTCTATATCTTTTCCAGCAAAATGGCCTACCGCCCGTGGTTCTAAAATGCGGATCATTGGCACGCTCCATTCTTGCGCCAAATGAGCATATTTCCAGAGGTTTTCACTAGTACAAAACTCTCGAACAGCAGTCAAGGTCAGGCAAACGGCCAAGCCAGCAGCCTGGGCATTCTGAACCGCTTGGTTTGCCCACGCGAAACTGCCTTCCAGACCCCGAAAAAGGTCGTGCTCTGCTGCATCCCAGTGGTCGAGACTGAGGCCAAGCCCCACCAGGCCAGCCTCCGCCAGTGCTTGCGCACGTTGCGGCGTGAGGCGGTAGCCCGAAGTGAGTAGCCAAAAATCGGTCTGTTGGGAATTACTGTTTTGCAGGATATATAATAGATCGTCGAAGCGATTGAGAGGTTCGCCACCGCTGAGTTCGATAGAGGCCACGCCGTTTTTCTGAAACTTGTGAATAATGCTTACTACGTCGTCTTTTGAGAGTTGTTCGCGACCATTAAGATTGTCCCATTCAAAGCAGTGGGCGCATTGTAATGAGCATTTCTTCGTGATCGCCAATACTAATACATTCAAGCCGGATGTATGACTGGGTATTGACAATTGGCGATGCAACTCGTTCTTTATCAATACATTCATTGCGCCCGAATCCAAATGCGGAAACGTCATTTGCAGGAAAGTTCGCTCGCCTGTTTGTACTGCTTTGGTCAGGTGACAGGTACGTTTGTATTCCAAATGCACCGAGATATGTCGTCGTAAAGCAAGCCACGCTTCGCGCTGCGTTGGATAGGCTCGGAACGCGACACGCAACATTTTGTAGAGCATTTTTAATTCTAATAATTTATACTTCCAACCAGAAATAAAACTATGTTTTTTATGAGTTAATGAGTTTGCTTTCATGAAAAAAGGATTTAAAAGGGCATGAAATTCATTTTTATCGTGGTCTTTTATCACGTAATTGTCCAACTATAATTGCCGCCTCAATGCCTGCCACGGTACGATATTTACTGAGATGCGCAAACGGACTCAAAGAAAAGCCGAAAAAGTGACTTAGCGCAAATTCAAATGTAGGTTGCAACACAAAATCTACTAGATTATGCGTCTGCCAATCGTAATCATAGTTAGATGTCAAGAAAGAGAAGAGTCCCTGCACTTGCGAAGGACGAAAATTGATCGGATATTTAGTGGAGCCAAAAGCCAAACCGCCTTTCAGATTGAATCGTATGCGGTTATCAGTGATCCACCATACTTTGCCAACTGTAAAACCTGCCAATTTTAAACTTTCATACACAAACGGATCAGGTCCGCCGAAAACATTTAATCCTCCTGATCTATAATTAGGCGGCGTATTACGTGAACGCTTATCATACAGAAAACCAAAAACGGAACAAGAAAATCCTTGCTGTATAATTATTTCAAATGCAGCGCGCCCGGCTAATGGAAAACTGCCACCTACGCTTATAAAATAACTATTTCGATGTTGCTTGTTATTAGCAGACTGTGCTTTTAACGAAATTGTAAAAGTGAAAAGCATGAATATAAAAAATAGTTTTTTCATAGTTCTGAAATTTTTTAATTTAGGAAGAGAAATTAATTTTTAAATCAGTAATTTCTATAATTTTTCTACTGCCAACTGATTCATCTGTTGCCAGCGTTCGCGAGAAAGCCGAGGCAAAGCATTCTCTTTATCCCAAACCTTTAATTCCGAAAGACGGGGCCGACCGGGCGCAGGTTGGCTGACGATTTCATAATGCCCTTTGGCATGGACGACCAGATGGCGCACTTGGTTGGGTGCGAGCGGCGGCACCTCGAAAATAATATTGGCTTCATCACCAATATTGGGCTGGTTATAGTAGCGATCATCGTCGTCGGTGAGTGCAATGAGCAGATTTTCACCATTTTGCGAAGTCGCGGAAACGGGGCGAAGCGTAGTTCGATTTACAGGTTGATCATCAGAAAAATCCAGTGCGGCGTAGTCTATTTCCCAAAAATGGAAGCCAAATTCCAGGCGCAGTCGCACCGTGTCACCTTGTACCTGCGATAGATCGAGCGGCAACACATCCTGACGAAAAGCGGAGGTACCCACTAAATTAAAATAATCAACTTTCTCCCAGTGAGCGGGCATAGTTTCGAGCCAAACGGCGAGCGGGATTTTTTGGCGTTCTGCCCAGGCCAGGTTTTTGGCAGCCGATGCTTTGCTGCGTTTTCGCGCTATTTCGTCACCATATTGACCTAGTGAATTTTGAAATTGATAATACGTATAGTCCAGCCAATCATTGTTTTTGGTGTTCAGCACGAGTTTGGCTTGCCGCGCAAAAGCAGGTTTGGCAAAAGTGAGCGTCAGGCGTTCGGTTGCGTCGGGATTTGTGTTTTCGAGGTCGCCGAGGAAGATTTTTTCATCCATTTCCACCACTTCGCTCAGTACATCTTGTCCAGAATCATTAGTAGCAATAATGGGCGATTGTGGCGAAATAACCGTGTGCAATTGACCGTATTTGTCAAAAACAGGCTGCACTCCTGGCGCATGATCGAGTACTTCGAGCGAAACAAAATTAGTGTGTTGATGCTGTTTTTCCTGATTGGCCAGCCGGATTTTGTATTGGTTATTAATTGGTTGCAGGTTTTTTAAGGGTAAATAGTCGCCGCGTTCAAGTGTTGGGTAAATGGCTCCGCTGTATAGAGAGCCTTCTAAATATTGGGTACCGTCGGGGGATTCGGTGAAGACGTGGGGGCAGTTGCAATCACTTTGATTAAAACTACCGACATTACCAACATTACTATAATCGGCATCATTTAGACTAGAAAGCGCAACAATTCCTAGCGTCAATAAGGTGCCAAGTGTAGCCGCCACAACAATACCAGCCACCTTGCCAGGATCGCGGCTAACTACCCAAATACTGGAAATAGCAGTATCGTTCAGGAAAGTAGTCAGCGTATCACTATAGGTTTTTGCCGTCTCTGCGCGGATATAGATAAGCGCATGGTTCTGATTTTTTCTTCGGTCCCTATTACTGTAAATACGGGAAACCTGTCCCTGCAAAGAATCAGAAACACGCTCAAAACGAGCAGAAAGCCCATGCTTCTCTATTTTTACATTAGAGAGTTGCCAAACTTTATGATTTGATTTATCAAGAGAAATGGCAAAGAAGTCTAGTTTTTCTAAGTTTGTTTTATTTATACGGTCAAGAGGTAATTTACTACTACTATAACAGCCAAACGTGCTTCCAATCATAATGAAAGCAAGGAACAAGAAGAGCGGACGGAAAAATCGTGATGGAGCCATAACTTGGGATTTTTAACGGCTCTTTGGGGTTTATTGCTGGCACAAAGGTCGGCCCGGCGGCGACTGTGCAGACGCGGCTTTTACTACTAATATAATTTTTTTTATTGAATATGGGTAATATATGAGGAAACCAGCAAGCAACGCTTTAAAAAGTAAATTCGTTATTGTTTGTTGAATCACCAACCCACTCCTATGCGTCCGTCCATCATTCGTCTGCTGCTTGTCTTTACTGGCGTTTTCCCCCTCAGCTTCTTGTTTTGGCAAGAAAAAATGGGGCTTAACACCTTCATTTTCCACCATTGAATTAGCAAAGAAGTCAATGAATGTACCCTAAAATCTCTCGGGATGTAACACAGAAAGGGGTTGAACAAACACGGGGTTCGTTTGATTCGGACGATAAAGATTACGGTCTGGCCTACTGGAACGCGGCGGACGCCCGGAACGCGCGGTAGGCAAATGTTTATTTATCGTAAGTTGTGTAGTTGTTATTGAATATTGATACGTTTCTAAATAGCGATTATACAAATTTTGAGATATAATATCAATATTATCATCCATGAGCGCGCCTGTACGCGGACGCGGATCCGAAAATTGCAAGGCAGAGGTATCTGCTGTGAGAAAATTATCTGAAATAAATTTAGTGATTTCTTTTACAGAATTGTTTGAAACAAGAAGTTTTTCGCTTGCTGTAATAGATCGTTTTTTAAATACTTCAAAGTAATCTTTGATTGTCTGGATTGGAGCGTCTGGAAAGGCTGCCTGTAAGCGTTCCAAATTGCTAGGACACAAAAAACGTACTACCCTAATCGTTGGAAAAATCAACAAGACTCCTATAACGAGACTCTCTTCTCGTCGTACATCCCAATAACGCAAAAGACTATAATAAAAATAATTAGATGTACTCATATTATTTGTTTTTGCAATAGCGTGGCAAATGATTCAGGAGCACGTTTTACAGCGGTTAAGTAGTCTAAAATAAGTTCTAAATTTCCAACAGGCTGATGATTTTCAATTAAATACTGTGCAAGTTCTTCTAATAGAAACAAATCTAAAACACGCAACTGTTCCATAAAGTTACGGAAAAGAATTTCTTTCTGACGTTGCGATCTTTCTTGTAACTGTTTGTAAAACAAATGCTCTTGATATTGATAGGTCCATTTGCCTTCCTGGAAATCACGTATTGGAGCATCATTGTAATTTTCGGGGTCGTCAGCAAACGGAAAGATCTGCTCGTGGTCAATTAGCAAAAAGTCGCCATCACGAACAAGCAAATTAGGCTTTTTACGAAAACCGCCCCGATCCAGATTGCGCACTAGATTATCAAAAGCATAAACGCTGGCCATAGTCGCTAAATCGAGATGAGCGGCAGACAAGGCGTCATCAAAAATAACGTATCCCGAAGCGAAAGCGACTTCCGAAGCGCAACCCACGATAAGCTATTTCGTTCAAGTTCACCGTATGCTCATCTAGGTAATGTTTCCAGAAAGGCTTGTTCAAACCGTACCAAAGCAAAATCTGGCACAGGCAAATTAAAACTACGTGCCAATACGTTGCCGAAAACTTCTTTTGCTACTGCATTCTGCTGCCGAATTTGCTTAGGCGTGAACATTTTCACGACGTATAGATCGGTGTTCCCTGCTGTATCATATGCTTCTACTATCCAAGGTTTGGTAGAACCGCCTTTTGGTACGATTCCACGGAACTCGGTAGCAGTCAGCACATTTATATTCATGGTTTATAGATGTCAATACCCAATTCCCTACTTTATCTGTCCCAACGCTGCCCGAAACTGCTGTGCGGCTCGCGCATCTCCCTCTGCTTCATAGATTTGCGCCGAAAGTTCGTAAGCAGGTTTGAAATTGGGAGCCACTTTAATCGCCGCCATCAAATTGTTCAAAGCCGTCTGGTTATCACCCTGCCGATTCGCGATCATGCCCAAATAATACCAGGCTGCCGCGTTGGAAGACTCCTTTTTCACATTCGCCTCGAACTGCGCTTTGGCTTTGGCACCATCGTTCTTGGACATCCAGTACATCCCAAGCAAATTGCTAGCCAGCATATCGTCGGGACTGATCGTCAATGCCTGCTCGGCGGCAGCCTTGCTTTCTTCCAACTGGCTGTTGTTCAGGTAGTTCTGTGCCAGATTGCTCCATGCCAGATCATTATCTGGTACATTGGCGACCTCGGCTTTCAGATTTTCAATAGCCGTTGGGTAATCGCCTTTCTTCGCAGCGGCCATACCTTGCGCGCAGTTTTTACCATTATCTTTCAACACCGCCAGCAATGGTACGCCGTTAGCCTCCACAATATGCACCGCATTGTCGGGTGGCCACATCCCTTTTTGCAGGGTCGCTGCATCGAGGAAGCGCGTGGGATACAGCGCGTAGTCCCAGGCATCGTCGCAGCGTTTTTCCCATTTCAGGTAGCGAAGCCGCACTTTATCGCCGTATTTGGCAGTCAACTTTTGGGTAGAATAAAGCATATTGGTAGCAATGACTACCGTCTGCGGCATATTGGGGCCGAGGATGCCTTGCTGCTCCATCCATTCGATGCCCTGACGGGTACTCACGCCCCAATAATCGGTCTCGAATTGACCATAAGCACCCTGTATTCCGCCCACGATGGGATTGAAATAAACGTAGGGGATTTGTGGGTTGCGAACAATAAAGACCGCCGAATCTACCAAAAGTAGGCCCATAGCACCAAAAACGGCGTATCGCAGTACTTTTTTCCCCGAAAAGAAAGTTGCTAGTTCATGCCAAAATAGACCGGCCACTACGCACAGCGGCGGGTAAGCAAAAGTCAAGTGCCGCCAGCCATCGTGGATGACGGAATGTTTGTAAATGATGTAAAAAACTGGAAAAATCGCCGCAAATCCCGCCAGCATTACCCAAAGCGGATTATATTTTTTGAGCAAACGCGGTAGTAAAACGATGCTGCCCAAAAAGCCAACCAACGCTGCCAGCGGAATGGTATAAAATATCCATTTCAGCGGATAATGCCAGGGCGTTTTGTCCGACATTACGTTATCGCCTTCGTATAAGACCCGGATATGCACTTCCAGATCAGCAAATTTCGAGAGCGCAGTGAAAGGATTTTTCAACGGACTTTGCAGAGCGTAGGGCCAAAACAACATCGCTATCCCGTAACCAACCACCACCGTGCCGAGTAAAATGAGCGCAAACCGACCCAGCGAATTGCTGCGTTGTTCGGAACTGACCGATTGCATCCGACTCCGATAACTGAGTAAAAAATACAGCCCGGCAAACAAAAAAACGTAGACAAAATTCAGCAAGCCACCCGCTCGAATGGCCAGCGCCAAGGCCAGGCCTCCCGCCAGACCCGCTATATTCCAGGCCCTCGGTCGCGGCATTCGACTCAGCACCGCCGCGAGGTTGTAAATAGCCAGCATATAACCCGCCGCGAAGGGAATATCCTTGGGATTCATCAGCGAATCACCCACAAATCGCGGCGACAACAACATGATAATCAACGTAATAAGTCCGGCACTTTCTCCCGCAATGAGGCGGGCAAACAGCGCGGCGCAAAGCATGGCCACCCAACCGAGCAAAGCACTGGTGGCGTGTCGCACCTGATGATAACCTAAATCGGTGGGCTGATAGCCAAGGGCTTTATTGGCAAATCCCGTCACAATCTCGAAGGCACCGCCGTAGAGGTGCATATTGCCTTCCGGGATGTTCAGCGCGGAAGTATCGCGGCCAAAAGTGCCGTAGTAATTGACCAGTTTCTGGGAATAATCTACCTGGAATTTGTCATCCGCATTGATGCCGCTGCCGAAAGACAAGCCAACCAATATAACCAAACCTATTAGCGCGACACCCCAGAATATTTTGCGCAACATCGGGTCCGTCTCCACAGTGGGACGCGCCAGCCAGTCGGTGGAGAACCGCACAACTTCGGGTGCAGGAAGTACCGCTTTGGGTTTAGGAGTAGCGGATATAGACTTAGGGGTGGGTTTGCTGGATTTTGCCATAATGTTGATCTGGAGGTACTGCAATGATGGACAGGTCCGCCTTCCTTGATACTACGGCGGATAAACCGGCGAAAGGTAGGAAAAAGCGGCTAATGGGTGGCACGGTTAAATCTTTCGTGCAGATAAGCCGAGTAAGATCCCTTGTCGTAGATTGCCTCCGATTTCTTAACGCACCAAAAGAGATTTGCCTCCGATTTCTTAACGCACCAAAAGAGATTTGTATGGGGTGCGTTTCAAATTGTTATTTTGACAACGTGGAACTCTATGTTTTGGACATTGCCTTTAGAAGGATTAATAACTGATGTTAGGCACGAATTACGTTTACGAAACCTGGAAGGTTTCGCAAACGCCACGTGTTCCATACGTTTGCGAAACTTTCTATAGTTTCGTAAACGTCGTTTTGTAGATTATGCGTAACATCAGTTAATAAAAGGCGAATATATAGCGCAATTGAAAAATGCCCAGAGTCGAGTGGTTGGATCGGGACGACTGATAAAAGGATAGGTTTTATAAAGCTGTGTTGAATATTGGAAATTTGAGTATTCGATCAATTAACTGATGATCAAATTTTTAATCGAATACTCGCATCCTCGAGGAATTTATTTTACCCTATAATCAGAATATTATTCTTACATTCTATTTCTTAATCCACAGTGCCGGATCAAGTCGCTCCTTCTGGTTCCACAGCTCGAAATGCAGCTCAGAAGTACCAGTGATGACATTGTCGCTCACCCGACCAATGGGCTGACGGGATTTTACCTGATCGTCTTTATGCAGGCTGGTTTCGCTCAGGTTGGAATACACCGTGTAGTAGGCCCCATGCTGCAAAATGACCGTATAATCATGCCCGGGAATGAACTGTACGCCCGCCACTCGCCCGGCATAAACGGCGTACACCAAAGCAGATTCTTCAGTACGAATGTCCACGCCGTTGTTGGTAATTTCGATGTTTTTCAGGGTAGGGTGTTTCTGCCGCCCAAACCCACGGGCAATAAATCCCCCTTCCACTGGCCAGGGCAGTTGGCCACGTTTTTGCAGAAAATCCCTGGTAAAATTCGCTTCGGACACCACGGCAACGTTGGCGGCCGCCGTAGAGACATCCGATTTGGCCGCTATGGGCGGTGAAGTGGCAGGAGCGGTGGTAGTCGTCGGTTTTTCAGCAACTGGCGGTGGCGTGAGGGGTTTGGCCCTGGCTTTTCGGGCTTCTTCCACGCTCTTCCGCACTTCTTCCGCAATCACTTTCTCGATGGCCTGATTCAGCACTTCCCGCGTCGCTTCTTTCTTTTCCAGGTCGGCTTTGAGGCGTTTTTCGTCTTTGGTGAGGGCCTGCACGATGAGGTCTTTGGCCTGCATTTCATGGGTCAATATTTCCTGTTGGGATTGGATGGACGTTTGCAATTCCGCTTTTTTGGCGCGGGTTTCGGCCAGCGCAGCAATGCGTTGCTGGAGTGCCAGGCGCGTGTTGGCAATAGCGGCAGCCTGATTTCTGCGGTATTGGTCGTATTTGCGTAGAAAAAGCCAGCGTCGGAAAGCCTGATTCAGGCTTTCCGCAGAAAGTAAGAATAGCAGTGGATTGGTCAGCATTTTGCGCCGAAAAGCGTGACGTACCAGTTGGCCATACTCTATTTGCATCCGCGACAGATCGGCATTGAGCGCATCTATCTGCACGTTGCTCCCCAGAATACCGTTGTCGGCGTTCGTGATTTCGTCGGCGATGGTACCTACCAGTTTTTGTCGGCTGCCGATCTGATCTTGCAGCGTCACATAGCGATCATAAGTAGCTTCCCGGGTCTGGGTGGTTTTTTGCAACAATTTATCGGTTACCTGAATATCGCGGATGAGTTGTTTGCGCTTCTCTTCCAGGTCTTTTTTGGTCTGGCCAAAACTGACCAACGGACCCAGCAGTGCGCATACCACCAGCAGCAGCGGCCAACAACGGCCCAATAATGACTGGATGAATGCCAGACTTCCTTTACGGTGTGCGTTGGTAGTGGCTGGGAATTTCAAAGCGAATCGGTTTTGAAACATTGATCTCGATATCAGAAAGTTCGAGGTTAATCTGCATCTGGCCAGTCTCCGGGCTGGATGCACTTACCTGGCGAAGGTACGGAAAGAGTCCCGCGACGGGCAAATTTTTGTATTGATCGAAGTCCAGGGTAATACTGCGGGCATCTTTGGCTTGCGAAAATGTCTCGTGGCGCAGCAAAAACGAGCCTTCTTCCACCCGATAATCTACACCATATTGCACATCGGAACCGCTCAGTCGGTGCAGGCCATCCTGAATATCGCTTTTCAGCACCAGGTCGGGGATGATCCAGGCTTTGGCCAAAATTACGGCCTGCAACAAATCGAAACCAGCGGGCAAATTGTATTCGCGTTGCAACGATTCCAGTCCCCGGGCAGTGTAGGTTTTGTTGAGCCGATTGAGTACAAATACCGAATCCGGGGTAATTAAAGCGCGGACTGCCTCCAAGCCGAATTTGCGGACGTTCACCCACAGCGCACTGTCGCGCACCCAGATCAGGTTGGCACTTGCTTCAATAGACTGCCCATCGCCTTCCACAAAAATGCGGGCTTTGGCATTCAGCCGTTGCACCCCGGAGACATCTTTTGCCTGTAGTTTTTTAGTCAAAAAACTGACCGAACGGACTTCGGTAGCGGGTTTGGCCACCGCGTTTTCAGGGTGATGTTTGCAACCAGTTTCCTTGGCAGAAATCAATAGAAAGCTGCCCAAAAAACCAGTCACCCATATCAACATCGCCCGCGTATTTTTATTCATCATCATCAGAGAGGTTCAGTTTTGCGCCAGCCAGTTCGCTCAAAGCGTGTGCATCGCCCGCCTGACGCGCCACTGCCATGCCTGCCCGATAGGTAGCGATGGCCGACGTTTCCTGGCCGGTTTGTTCGTAGAGTTTGCCTAAATGGTAGTACAAGCCGACGTAATTCGCATCCGTCGCGCGGAGTTGTTCGTAATAATGCAGGGCCTGCGCCAGATCGCCCTGCTTCTCCTGCTCCTTCGCAAGAGCAAATAATATAAAGGTATCACTGGGGGTAGCCTCCAGCAATTGGAGCAGGTAGGCCAGTCGTTGGGTCATGCAGATTTTTTTTCTGTGAACGACTAAGCCGTTCGGTTGTTATTGGCACAGTGAAACTTCATAAGTAAATGGGCAAAACTGCAACAGGCAAATTGGCAATGACACCCAACACAGTACGCAAAATTTAGACTAAATGCGAATCATGGGTTTGGCTGAGAAGTATGTTGAATGTCAAGTACTTAGACCTGTCAGGTTTTTGAAACCTGACAGGTCTGGTCGCTAACCACCTGAAAATCAGTATCCATTTTTAACCCATGATTCGCATACTAAACTAATTTTAATGAACTACTTATGAAGTTTTCCATTTGCACGGACACTAGCTACCTTTGCGCGCCCAAAAGTAAGTCACCTCTGCCAAAGGGCAAAAAAGCAAAAGCCAAGCGGCAAAAAGAACGAAGCTTTGGCTTTGCTGGAATATATTCCCCAGTACGGGAGAGGAAGGGAGCGAGGGAGTTGGAGGAACTTTTTAGGCAAAATTATTGAAACTTATTGATCCATGAAATTTCTCGTTTGCATTAGTCAAACTCCCGATACGACGGCGAAAATCACCTTCAGCGCCGACGGTAAGGAACTTAATACCGCCGGGGTGCAATTTATCATGAATCCCTACGACGAATGGTATGCTCTGGTCCGCGCCTGCGAACTGCGTGAAACGCTGGGCGGCACAGTGGTTGCCCTGAATGTCGGTCCAGCCACCAACGAAACCACCATTCGTAAGGCGCTGGCTATCGGTGCCGACGAAGCCGTGCGCATCGAGGCCAATCCAAAAAGCGCGGCTTTTGTGGCCAAACAGATCGCCGAATATGCGCGCAGCCAAAATTTCGATATCGTCTTTTTGGGCAAGGAAACCATTGACTACAACGGCTCTGAAGTAGGCGCGATGCTAGCGGAGCAGCTCGATATGCCTTACGTCAGCTACGCCAGCAAACTCGACCTGAACGGCAACACTGCGACGCTCGAGCGCGATATAGAAGGCGGCGTGGAAGTGCTGGAAGTAGACCTGCCCTTCGTGGTTAGTGCCGCCAAAGGTATGGCCGAACAGCGTATTCCGAATATGAAGGGTATTATGACCGCGCGCAGCAAACCTTTACAGGTAATCCAGCCCATCGCCGTGGAAGAGGCGGTCAGCACTGTGCAGTTCACGTTGCCGCCGCCCAAAGCCGGGGTGAAAATGATCGCGCCCGATCAAATGGATGAACTGGTGCGGCTGTTGCACGAGGAAGCGAAGGTGATTTAGGTTAGTTATGAGTTATGAGTTATGAGTTGTGAGTTATTGCTCATGATTTCTGGCTCATGCGAATTAAGTAACAGGGATTGCCAGTTATTCATAATGGGCTGAAAACAACACTTTATGTTATTCGGCCCATAACTTATAACTCATAACTCATAACTCAAATGGTTTTGGTATTTGCGGAAGCTCCGCGCGGACATTTCAAAAAGACGGCTTTCGAGGCTGTGACCTACGGAAAAAAAGTAGCGGATATGCTTGGCACTTCCTGCATCGCCGTGACGCTGGGTAGCCATGTAACTGGTGCCGAGGAACTCGGGCGTTACGGGGCCAGCCGGGTACTTTGCATTGCCGATGCTGCACTGGATAATGTTGATAGTCAGTCTTATAGCAATGCGCTGGCCGAAATAGCCCAGCAAAACAAGGCGACGGTCATCATCCTGAGCCACACCTCTACTGGCAAAGCCATCGCAGGTCGCCTGTCCGTCCGCTTGAATGCGGGTTTGGTGTCGGGTGTCAATAGCCTGCCTACGGTGCAAGGCAATAGTCTGCACGTAAAAAAATCGGTCTTTTCCGGTAAGGCTATCGCCGAATACGATATTCACAGCGAGGTGAAAATCATTTCTCTGCTGGGCAATGCTGTGCGCCCCGAAAGCACGGGCCAGCCGACCACGGTCGAAACAGTATCGGTCAAAGCCGGTACGGGTCGTATTCGCGTGAAAGAAGTAAAGACCATAGAGGGTATTGTGCCGTTGCCGGAAGCCGAAATCGTAGTGTCTGCCGGGCGCGGCATGAAAGGCCCCGAAAACTGGGGCATTGTGGAAGATTTGGCGGCGACGCTCGGTGCTACGACGGCCTGTTCGCGTCCCGTAGCGGATAGCCATTGGCGACCGCACCACGAGCACGTGGGCCAGACGGGGATCGCGATTCGCCCCAATCTGTACATTGCTATCGGCATCAGCGGAGCCATTCAGCACCTGGCGGGCGTGAATAACTCGAAGAAAATTGTAGTGATCAATAAAGACCCCGAAGCACCTTTTTTCAAGGCAGCGGACTATGGCGTGGTCGGCGATTTGTTTGAAATTGTCCCGCGCCTGAACGAGGCACTGAAAAAATTTAAAGGGCAATAAAAGAAGGGGCAAAAAGCAATAGGGCAAAGGGCAGAAAACCTGATCTCAAGTGCTCCTCCCTGTACCCTCCCCCTTTACGGGGAGTAGGAGGGGGCTAAAAGCAAGGGGCAGGGCTCCCTGAAAAGTCAAAGCCGCCAATTAAATTTTTCTTTTAATTTTGCAACCCTAAAACGCGAAAAGCATAATTTTTTGGTATGAAACGTATAGAATTGGACATAGTGGCTCTCTCGCATAGCATGACGCAATCGCATAATTATGCGGTGGTGTTGGGCGAACGCCGTGGACAACGCCGGTTGCCGATCGTGATTGGCAGCTTTGAGGCGCAGGCCATCGCCGTAGCTATGGAACGCATGGTCCCCAATCGTCCGCTGACGCACGACTTGTTCAAAAGCGCGCTCGACACCTTTGAGATCAAGTTGAAAGAAGTCGTGATCAACAACTTGCTGGATGGTATTTTTTACGCCCGGCTGGTTTGTGTCCGCGCCGGGGAAGTCTTTGAAATTGATTCCCGCACGTCCGACGCGATTGCGATGGCGGTGCGTTTTGAGTGCCCGATTTTTACCTACGATTTTATTCTGGAAGCCGCCGGGGTGCTGCTCGAAGATCAGGAAGACGGCGGCGTAGGGCGTATTGGCACTTCTATTCCCGCCAATATGGACAGCGATACCATCGAAACCTATTCCAAAGACGCGCTGCAACGCCGTCTACAGGAAGTGCTGGAAGCAGAAGACTATGAAATGGCAGCCAAAATCCGTGATGAGATGAAACGGCGCGAAGCGAAGGATTAGATGGCAGTGAGTTTAGACTGACCTCCTTCGCCTAAAAAGGCTATGGCGGTCAAGGGTTTAGAAAGTTTAAAAGGGTGTAGTTTTTTGATCCTCAATAAGGTACATTTCATCTTTGTTCAAAGCCCCTCTGCATTGACTATAAATTGATAATCAGATAATGTTTTGACTAGCAATAGGTTGCATTATAATTATTAAACCTGCGCCACTCCGAAAATTCGGGGTGGCGCAGGTCGTTATGGCAATAATAAAACTCGCTCGTGCATCATCGCTGCACCACGAATCGCTGCACTTCCCGCTGCCCATGCTCGGCACGCACTTCCAGGAAATAAAGCCCATTGACCAAAATAGCTGGCAAATGCAGGGCCTGCGGCAAATCATCGGCTACCACAGTTTGGGATTGCTGCAACTGCCCCTGGGCATTAAAGACTTGTAAACCAACCTTTTGGCCAGCCCAAGCAGACAGATCGGCAAAAAGCAAGCCATCTGTTGGATTGGGAAATATGGACAGCGGTTTGGTTGCCCGCTCCGCACCCGGGCCGGAGCTCGCATTTGAGTAGGGCTGCACCGGACAGTTGAAGGTGTTCAAAATAGCGAAGTAAGACTGGTTGTTGGCCAATTTAGTCGTTACGCGGATGTAATTAATTGTACTCTGTTGCGGCAATTTATAAGTGAATATGTCCGCTAAGCCCGACTGCAGCAAAGTGCCGGGCTGCGCTTTGAACTGAATTGAATAAAACGGCGAGAAGTTAGGATTTTGTACCAGATAGCTGCGGCCACTCGCTGCGGTGAAGACCGATCCATTCGTCGGAGCGACCGCCACTACCCCATTGGGGAGTTCAAAGGTGGTGTATAACACGGCGTCCGAGCAATTATTTATTACCCGAATGGTGTAGCGACGGTTACCAATGCTGTCGAGCTTGATGTAAAGCAATTCATAGCGGATACAGCCATTGACCTTCGCATCGCAGGGAGGTATTTGTTCGGCTACCTGCACCCGAAAGCAGCAAGTGTCGCTATTGCCGCAGGCATCCGTGACGCGGTAACATACTTCGGTCGCACCCAATGGGAAAAGATTGCCGCCCGGCACATTGGTCAGCAGGGTAAAATTCAAGGCGCCACCCGGGCAGGTAGTCTCTGCCGTGGGCAAGGTATAATCTACTATTGCCAGCGTATCTCCTACTGGTATTTCTACCATAATATCGCTGGTACAGGCAATACTGACGGCCGTTTGGAGCTGCAAAATGTAAGTCACCAACGTATCGCAGCCGACGGCAGCAGGCACGGTCAGCATGATTGTATCAGGTTGAGTATAACTAGTGCCGCCCAGCACAACCGTGTCGCCAGGCAAGAATTCGATCACTTCGGTGCGCGTAGGCAAGGGCCTGACCGTTACCTGAAAAGTATCAGCTGCTGCACAACCAATGCTATTCTGCACCCGTACTATGTAATTAGTAGTCGTATTCGGCTGAATAAGAACGGTTGCGCAAGTGTCACAACTCAGACCCGCTGCCGGTGTCCAATGGTAAGTGGCAAATCCGGGAACCGTATAAGTCAGGTTTTCGCCGAGACAAATCGTCGTGTCCGCCAGGTGAAGGTTGGCTACGGAACTAATGTTTACCGTGAAGGTGTCCCGGACGATGCAACCCAGACTGTTTTGCGCCAGCAAACTATAAGTGGTCGTGCTAGTTGGTTGAATCAAGACCGTGGCGCAAGTGTCACAATTTAAGCCAACCGGCGGGAGTCCATACGTAATTCGCAAATCCCGGAACCGTATAAGTCAGGTTTTCGCCAAGGCAAATCGTCGTGTCCGCCAGGGAAAGGTCGGCTACGGAACTAATATTTACGGTAAAAGTGTCATTTGCAACACAACCAGCACTGTTTTGCGCCAGCAAACTATAAGTGGTCGTGCTAGTTGGTTGAATCACGACGGTGGCGCAAGTGTCACAATTCAAGCCAGCCGCCGGGCTCCATACATAAGTATCAAATCCGGGCACACTATAACTCACCGTCGCGCCGGGACAAATGATCGTATCGGGAATTTGCAGGTTTTCGACCCTACTTATCGCCACGGTAAACGTATCCGCGACCAGACAGCCACGGCTATTTTGGGCCAGCAAAATGTAAGTTGTGGTAGCAGTCGGCTGGATAATAACCGTTGCGCAAGTATCGCAATTCAAGCCCGCCGATGGAGTCCACAAATAAGTCGCAAATCCCGGAACCGTATACTGTACACTCGCGCCGGGACAAATAGTCGTGTCCGCAAGCTGGATATTGGGGAGCGAACTGACGGCTACGGTGAAAGTGTCGGTAGCGATGCACCCGCTGCTGTTTTGCGCCAGCAAAGTATAAGTTGTGGTCGTATTAGGTTGAATAATGACCGTCGCGCAGGTGTCGCAACTCAGGCTGCCTGCTGGCATCCACCGATAAGTATCGAATCCGGGGACGCTATAAGTCAGGCTTCCATGGGGACAAATAGTGGTGTCCGCAAGGGAAAGATTGGCCACTAAACCGACGTTAATCGTAAAAGTGTCGGTCAAAATACAGCCTGCGTTACTTTGCGCCAGCAAACTGTAAGTAGTCGTGGTATTGGATTGAATAATGACCGTTGCGCAGGTGTCGCAGTCCAGACCCGCCGTCGGGGACCACAAGTAGGAATTGAACCCCGACAAGGTGTAAGTCAGGCTTTGGCCGAGGCAAATACTAACATCCGGGAATTGGGTATCGGCGAGCAGGCTGACCGTCAGCAGCACCGAATCGCGCTGGATGCCTCCGCAACTGTCCACCACTTCTACCCAATATACATCGGGTACATTCGCACTATAAGTGGAATCCGTAGAGCCATCTTGCCATAGATAACTTACAAAACCGCTCCCCGCATTAAAAATAACGATACTATCCTGGCATAATATCACATCGGGACCCAGGTCAAGCGTGTCAGTACAGAGGGACAATTCCACACCCTCACACACGGCTGCGACATTGGCAGTGCCCGGCAAAACGTTATGTGGTATGTCCAAAAACGGCGTAACTCCGGAATTGACCTGCAAAGTAACTGCAGTATTCGCGAGGGTGGTGAGGGCAGTCATGGTGACTTGCGTAGGCTGCCAGTACGTGCAATCGCCGCTCATCGTGCCGTCGGCATTAATTTTGGCCAGCAACATCCGGCTGGCACCATTGGTTTGCTCGGTGGTGGCCGTAAAAAACAGGCTGTTGCCCAAGGCGACGATCTGCCCTTGCTGCGATTCCGTCTGGGCAAATCCATCGTTCGCGTCGTAGTGTAACTTCCTGGACCACAGAGGATTGCCATTTTTGTCTGTCTTCACTACGAACAGACTGCTGCCACTGCTATTGCGGCCCTGCCCATATAATATATAACCGTTCGGCACACTGATGACCTCTTCCGCTACCTCATTGGTCCACTCTGCAAGATCGTATTTCCTGGCCCATTCGATGGTGCCGTCGAAATGGTGTTTTTGCAAAAAAAAGGTAGTCGTAGAAAGCGATGGATCGGTAAGATTTCCGCTGTAAGTAGTAATAATGGAAGTATCATCGATGACCAGGTCGCGTCCACGCAGGCTGGCGCCAGTAGTCAGAGGAGCACCGCTCAGGCGCGTCCAGAGCGGTGTGATGCCGACGGGTTCCAGGCGGACGAGTGCACTACGAATAAACAGATCGGTGAAGACGCTCATACCGTTGACGGCCCGACCTACGGCGTAGAGGGTGGAGTCGTGGGCTACGATAGCATTGAAAGATGCGTTTTTACCCAAATGGTAACGTTTGACCCCCGATACTACCAACGCGCCCGTATGACGGTCTATTTGCAGGATGATGGCATCGCTGCTAACGGACATGAGTGCCTCCTGGTAAAACACTTCCCCGTAGGCCAGGTAGTTGCCGCCCGGCGATTTTTCCAGCAAGCCGCTCAAGGTCGCTACATCATCGTTTAGCGTTCTAGCCCATAAAACGGTATGCGTCAATGGGTTGTAACGAAACACGAACCCACGTCGCAATTCCTCCACGCCCTGAGTGCCACAGCCCACGATCATGCCTTCCGAATCCACGATCAGTTCCGAAATGTTGTCGAGATTGCTGGTAGCAAAATCAAGCAAATAAGTGTTAATGACCTGGCCATTGGGAGCAATTTTAAGCAAAACTGTGCGCCCAATGACCACCCCGCCAACGTACAAATTGCCATCGCCTGACGGGCAAATGGTATAACCGCGCTTGAAATTGGCGATAACTTTTAGAAAAGTATTGTTGGACTGGGCCAATGCAGGGGCCATACAGGCCAGGCAGAATAACACACTGAGAAAAAAGGAACGCATCGGTAGGGAGTAAAAAGTTATGGGTGAGGAGGTTAAGCAATTAGCTAATAATCAACCACTGCTAACCGTTTGGTGAATGGAAAGTAAAATTATGTCAAAGAAAGGTAAAGACTGCCGAAGGGTGAGTGACTTTCTAAATGACTGACGTTAATAAGCCAAAGAATAACGACGCGAGCCATCTGAGCGCCGGAGAAAAGTTTTCCCCGAAAACTATTTGCCAATATATACCCAGACCGATCTAGTGGCCCCAAGGCCAACCGTATTAATCACGTGTTTTTTTAGTCCTGAATACCGATTTTAATTACTGTAGCCACTCCTCCCAAGGGGTGGCTTTTTTTATTCCCATCTCCTTTCGGCGGTGAAATCCAGGCATCGACGGATGCAAAATGGCTGTTGGCGAGTTCGGTACAACACTTTTACTGCCCGTTCGTCTTTGAGTTACTTTTCAACGGCTATCCCTTATAGAAAAGGCAAAATTGTAAATGGAACGCAGCGGCATCCTGATTTTTATCAGCATGATAATGGAAACTAGTGCTTTACAAACAATCAGCCTGCATTAATTTGGTAGACTGTAAATTAAATTTATGGAGAATGCGACTATTAGAGTATTTTATTAAAACACCTGATAATCAGGTAATTGATCGAATACTCAAATCTTCAAATACTCAAAACAACTTAGTTTACAATGTATTTAGTAGTAGACTTCTAAAAAAATGACTGGCAGACTCCCCTGCTGTCGAAAGACAAACTTTATTGAAAGTTTGATTTGGTTTTACCGCCCCGACAAAAGTGTCGGTGCTTTTTTTAAACATCAAAAATCTGAAATCATCAATCTGCATTCATCAATCAAACCGCGACAATTTTGTCGGCAATTCAACCCACCTCACAACTTAATTGCCATCCGAATATCTGCGCGGGCATACGGCGTTTCCACCATCGTCACCTCCTGAAAACCCAGGCGACGGTACAAAGCCAGGGCCGTCTCCAAACGGCGGTTCGATTCTAAAAAAACCTCTCTGGCACCTTGCTGGCACGCCCAGTCCAACGCCGCTTCTCCTAGCTGCTTGCCAATCTGCCGACCTTGAAAAGCGTCGTCCACCGCCATTTTAGCCAATTCAAACACGCCATCGCTGACTCGAACCATGGCTACCGTGCCAACAATACTATCCCCAATTTTGGCCAGCAAAATCTGACCGCCACCGTCCATGATATGCTGTTCCGGGTCGTCCAGTTGTTCCAGATCATGGCTTTCCACCCTGAAATAGCGGGCAATCCAGGCCACATTGAGCCGCTTGAAATCGGGTTGATACTGCGATTCATATACAATGATGCTAAGGTCATCCATAATGCCAAAATTTTGCTGATTTTTGTGCAAACATCGGAATTTACCCTATGCAAAAACAAGGAAAAATTGCCCTGCTCGTCGGAGCGACCGGCCTGGTTGGCAGCGAATTGCTGACGCAATTATTGGTTCATCCAAATTATAAAGAAGTGGTCGCCTTGGTGCGCCGCCCGCTCGATCAGAAACATCCTAAACTCCGGCAGGAAATTATTGATTTTGATCAGCTCGATGCCACGAAGGTGCAGGGCGACGACGTGTTTTCAGCACTGGGCACCACCTTGAAAAAGGCAGGTTCCAAAGACGCACAATACCGGATAGATTGTATGTATCCCGCGCAAATCGGACTGTTAGCACGCCAGAATGGTGCAAAACAATACTTGTTAGTGTCGGCTTTGGCGGCAAACGCTGATTCTTCCAATTTCTACCTGCGCACCAAAGGCGATCTGGAAGGAAAAATTAAGGCATTGAATTTCGATCATTTCGTAACGGCGCGGCCTGCGCTTTTGCTTGGAGACCGGGAGGACGTTCGTTTAGGCGAAGTCATCGGTGCAGCGATTTCACGACTGTTCAAGCCCATAATACCTCGAAAGTACCAAGCCATCGCCGCCAGTAAAGTGGCCACAGCACTCATTTCCCTGGCTAATCAGGACTTGCAGGGTTTTCAGATCGTGGAGTCGGATATGTTGCAGAAATACGGATGAAAAGTTGTTGAGAATGTGGAGGCTGCTGCGCAGGTTGAGGTTGTTGAGAAAAGTTGAGGCCGCTGCTCCACATTTTTCCGCCACATTCTCCACTAATTTAACGTGAGTTTGGAAATTAACTCTTTGATTATCAGTTAAAAATTGATTGTCATGTCGCAATAAAATGGAGACACCTACACAAGCCAAACCCTTAGCGATCTTTTTGGAACCTGTCTTGTGTAGTTTCCTGCTCTTCGTTGCGGAATGACAAACCTTTTTGGTGAAAAAGCAGAAGAAAACTCCACATTCTCCCCTAATTTACTGCTTCACCACCTTCCCGCTCCGGTTCACTGCGCCCGCCTGCACCCGCCAGCCGTACAGTCCCGCCTGTGGGAAAGTCGTAGCTGGCAGTTCGAGCAATTGTGCGCCCGCATCCAGCCACACGCTGTTGCGAAGCAAAATTCTTCCGGTCAAATCCGTCACTTCTACGGTCACCATTTCCGACTGCGCTAACCGGATTGGGATGCGGACGCTGGTAGTGGTTGGGTTAGGTTGAGGTACGAAAATGGTGGTTTCTTCGATACCAATCGGCTTGGAAGAAACGAATTGCAACGCCAAATTGACTGGATTTTCGTCGGCGGTATATGCTTCGGGACGCAAGGCACTTTTGGCAGCATCGGTGAGTGCCAAGGCATCGCGGAGCCGCACGGGAACCAGCGTCCGCAAACGAATGGTCAGTAAATCCTCGTCAGGCAGCAACAAGGCAGGTTGCGAATTGGACCAGCTCATATTGATTTGTCCCGGCAAGGAAGCACTGTTATCGGATGTCCAGCTGGGTAAAACAGTAGATTCAATCTGTTGAATATCAATCTTTTGTGCGTCAAAAACCAGGCTGCCCTGCCAACCCAGCCACGCACCCGCTTCCGCCAGGCGGAGGGGAATATCCACCACCGCGCCAGCGGGCAACTCCATATCCGGCAATAACAAGGTAGCCACCGAACGCTCTTCTGTCGGGGAAGCCACACTGGGCAAGACGCTGCAATTCACGTCGCCGATCTTGATGCCGTAGAAATCTGCTGGTGCCGTATTGGTCAAAATTTCGCTCCAGGAACGACCTTCGGGAAACAATGTCTGGAAGGGATTGACCGGATTGGGAAACACATAACCAGCATTCACAAAACGCCACGATGTATTGGCCGGCAATTTTGGATAAATCCCCAGAATCAATTTTCGTAGTTCTATAATATCTAACGCAGTGACGGAATTGCTATGGTTGGCATCGGCGGCGATCACTTTGTACGGCGAACCCAAAGGTTGCAGGCCGAGGATGTGGCGGGAAATCAAGACCAAATCGAAAGTAGTCACTCCATTGAGCGGATTATCGTCTTTCAAGGCAAAAAACGTCGTAGTAGCCGTGGTCAATTGCGGGGCCGCTAACAACACACAACCGCTACTGTCGGTTGCTCCATTGCCAAAAATCGGGATGGGTGGAAAGTCTGGATTGCCGCCCTGCACCGCATAAGTCACCTCATCAATGCCTTGCCCGCTGCAAAAATGCTTGGCACATACCTCCGAGACCGTAGGCAGCGGTGGCGCACAAACCGCAGCACTGTCCTGCACGATTACGTACATGCGGCAAATTCCCACGAGCCCCGCCTTGTCTTTTACCCATAATTCCAGCAGGTGAAAACCCAACTGGTCACAGTTAAAAGTGATGCTGTGCAGCGTATTACCCGCACTATCCACCGGGAACCCCGTGCCTGTGGCGTCCTCGCGGAGGCTAAACAGTAGCTGATCAGTGGGCGTATAATTGTCGGCGGCATCCACCAGCAAGTCGGACAAAGTGAGTTGGATGGTACCGGGCGGCACCAGTTGCACATTCCTTCCAGGCTGGCAATTGACCACCGGAAGCCCGCAATCGCGCACCGTAAAATCATAGGCGCACACGCTGACGATGCCGTGTTGCTCCATGCGCCACTCGATGCGGTGGTTGCCGGGCGGCAGCATGGGATTAATCGTGTCCTGAAAGCCGGTTCCCCGAAACCAGCGCACACGGGCAACCAAGGTATCATCGCTGGCGGTTTGTTCCAGGCCGAAGCGATATTTCGCGGAATCCGCGCCGGGATGTGCATCGAAGATGCGCAGGTTGCCTCCCATATAGCCAGGATTAGCAGCATTGCCATAGCTAACATTACCGGCTGGCGGCAGGTCGTTGCTGGTCACGACTGTTTCGCGGACACCATCACCGTCCAGGTCTAAAAACAGGACAAAAGAGACGATAATACTATCCGTCCCACAAGTATCCAGCACAAATAAGGGCAGATCAACGCTGCCTTCCGACACATTATGGCTACTGTACAGGGAATCGTACCAGTAAGTCTGGTTCCAAAACGACGTGTTATTCGATGACTCATCGCAGATCGTGATGGAGTCGGTAGGGCAATTTACGACGCTCGCACACTGCGCATTTAGGGAAACGTGAAAGAGACCGAAAGCAAAAAGAAGGAGTAGCAGCTTGTGCATGGGAACAGCGATTATGAAGTTGATAATAGATTAATTATCAACGGAAAAGAAGATTACAGAGATCATGACGACCGGGCTTATCCAGTCTGTCAAAGTACGCCTATCATACGTAAACAATGGGAGTTCGGTTTTTGCCCGTTTACATCTAGCAGGCAAAGGCAGGGAAAAACAGGCGGTCCGGATCAGTCAAATATCCGAAGGCGGGACTTTCATGTGATTATATATTCTAATGGATTAAACCGGCGGGGGCACTCATTTCATGCTGCAATGTATCGGTCGAGTACGGCAAGTAGTATGCTCGGAATATGCCAGATTTTGACATAGGGTGATTTGGTGGGACTTAACCATCTACAAGCAGGCGAAAGAAATTGTTAGAAAAAAATGTGGAATCGTACCGTCTTGCCAAATATTCTCCATTTTTGCCTGTCGTAAACTACCTGCCAAATGTCCCAACCATCGGTCTTTATTTCCCACGCTTCCAACGACGATATTTTCGTCAAATCTCTCCGCCAAACCCTCGAAAAATCCGGGGCTAAGGTCTGGGCCGACAGCCGCCAACTGATCGCTGGAGACGTGCTGCAAGACGAAATCCTGCAAGCCATCACTGTCCACGATTATTTCTTCATCGTCGTTTCGCCCCATACTTTTGAGTCGGAATGGGTGAAAAAAGAACTGGAATTTGCCAAATCCTTTGGCAACAAACGCATCGTTACCCTGCTGCTCGACGGGCAGTCCATCGGCGCACTCAGCTGGATGTTCGAGGAAAAGCCCCTCGCCATCCAAGTCTCTACTGCGCCTGGTGGCTTGCAACAAGCCCTGCCAGAGATCCTCGCTGCGCTAAAATTGCGCCTGCCCGATGATGCCGAACCCACGACGCAGCCGCCCGAACCGAAGGTCAATGATCTCCTGCTGGTGCTCGAAAATCCTATGCTTTACACCGAGGGCGGTCTGCGACGCGGTCAGGCCAGGGCGCATTTCGAAATACATCCTGCCGATGCTGAGAAATGGGAAACGGACACTTTTAATTTTATTTGCCCGCTCGGCCCCATCGAAGCGGGGCGCATGAAGTGGTACATCGAGGACTATCCACAGGCTCCTTTTTTGGAAAAAATACTCGACCGGGGCGCAGAACTCGAGCGGGAAATGGCCAAATGGGGCAAGCAGCTATTCGATGCGCTGACCGATGTGCCCGCCGCCCGCGAAATGTTTTGGGAATGGAGAGGCGAACAAGTCCACGAGCGGCGATTTTCGGTAAAATTCAATTTTTTCAACGAAAAAGACCTGCCCGCCGACCAGCAGGAAGCCGTCAGCCTGCTCATGGCCACGCCCTGGGAAATCCTGCACGACGGCCAGGCCTATCTTTTTCAGGGTAAAAAACCCGTGCGCGTCCGGCGGCAACTGCCGAATAAAGGCCGAAAGATCAAAATCGAACTGCAAAACAAACTCCGTATTCTGCTGCTCAGCCCGCGCCCGGTGGACGATAGCGCAGGCTATATTGACCACCGCGTGGCCCCGAAAGCCCTGCTGGCGGCCACGGAAATGCTGGGCGACCGCGCCGAACTCACGCTGCTCACCGAGCCTACTTTTTCCGCGATGTGTGCGGCCATTGATAAGGCCGAGAAA
The DNA here is from genome assembly GCA_965249785.1 of Saprospiraceae bacterium. Classification (GTDB taxonomy): domain Bacteria; phylum Bacteroidota; class Bacteroidia; order Chitinophagales; family Saprospiraceae; genus M3007. The sequence goes on from CBDFMU010000046.1 coordinate 34,089, forward strand.
GCGGGCCAGCCCTTTTCGGTGGTGCATTTTGATGGACACGGCGTGTTCGATGCGCACCGTGGGCTGGGGGCACTCTGCTTCGAGAGCAACGAGCCGGGGGAGCAGCGCAAACTGGAAGGCCGCAAAACCCACCTCGTGTATGCCGACGAATTGCTGGCCGCCCTGCGCGACTACCGCATTCCGTTCTTTTTTCTGGATGCCTGCCAGTCGGCGGTGACCGACAAAAACCCGACTGCCTCGGTAGCGGCCACGCTGCTCGAAACCGGCGTCGCCTCGGTCGCCGCCATGTCGTATAGCGTGCTGGTCAAGACTGCCGAAGATTTGCCAAAGCCTTCTACGCGGAACTGGCGCGGGGTGCCCGCATTGGCTCGGCCATGCTGGCGGGGCAGCGCGCCCTCCACGATCAGCCCGTGCGGGCGGATCTGCCCGAAGGCGAAAAACTCCGCCTGCAAGACTGGTTCGTGCCCGTCCTGTTTCAGGAAGAAAAAGACCCGCAACTCGTCAAACACCTGCCCGGCAAAGCCACCCAGCAACTGGCCGCCGACCAGCGCAAAGCCAGCGCGGGTTTCACACCCGAAGAACCTAATCACGGCTTCATTGGTCGCCGCCTCGAACTGCTGGCCCTCGAACGCCTGCTGCTGCTCGAACCCTACGCCGTGCTGGTCGGGCAGGGCGGCGCGGGCAAGACCACCCTGGCCACCGAACTGGCCCGCTGGATGCTGCGCACCGGGCGTTTCGAGCGATTAGCCTTCGTCTCTTTTGAGGGTTTGAGTGATACCCGCTCCGCCCTTGATTCGCTGGGCAGACAACTGGACGGCCCCGATTTTTCGGTGGCGAAGTATAAAGACGAGGAAGAGGCCATGCTGGTGCTGGATCGCAGATTGCGCGAATTTTCGACGCTGATCGTGCTGGATAATCTCGAAAGCATAGCCCCCCCCAGCCCCCCCGTAGAGGGGGGGAGTGCCGACGCACTGCTCGGGCGTAGAGCCCATCGAAAAGTTCATGGCCTTTTTTGCTCGCCTGCAAAAAAGCAGCAAGAGCACCCGCCTGCTGCTCACCACCCGCGAAGCACTACCGGCTCCTTTTAATATTGGCAGAAACACCCGGCGGCTTGGCCCACTCTCCGAACACGATGCCCTGCACCTGATTGCCGGTGTGCGGGACAAGGCAGGCTACTCCGCCAAAAGCCTGAACGTGGAGGATTTGGATAAAGAATTTGGCGATCTGGCCCGCTCGGTGAATTACCATGCCCGCGCCCTGACCCTGCTGGCCCAACTGATCTCGGAGCGCGGCGACGAACTGCCAGATTTGAATGCCGACCTCAGTCATCTTATGGCTGAATTAGAACGAAAAAGCCCCGGCGAGCGGGAAAACAGCCTGTTTGCCAGTTTGGAATTGTCGCTGCGGAAATTGTCTCCAGAGGTACGGACGGTGGTGGATGCGCTGGCGGTGTATCATGGTGGGGCGGACGTATGGACTTGGTCGCAAGTAGTCGGAATGTGAACAACAAGCCTCTTATGATGCTGGGTTTGCTTTGATAGAGGTTGGCTTGGCGGAATATCTCTGTGATAAATTCCCCTATTATTTCAAAATAGACCCCGCTCTACCTGCCTACCTCAGCCGTTTGACTCCTCCCGAACTCCTGGAAGAGCGGCGGCAGCGATGGGTGGAAAGTATGGTGGCTTTGAGTAAATTTTTTACCAGCAACAAAGACAAGGATATGCAACTTTCCAGCGATCTCAGCCGCTTGGCCGAAGCTAACCTGCTGACGATGCTGGCGCAGTTGGAAAAACAAGCCGGGCCGGAGCAAATTGTGGATACTGCACATAACAATAGAAAGCCTTTTTGCTAATTTGGGTCGTCCGCAGGTGTGCTGTTTGCCCAAAAAACCAGAGAAAAAGCCGCTGCCGGGATAAGTGCATGGAGCCATGCGCAATTTATACACAAAGATGCGATGGTAGATCGGCTTTTGGAACAGGGTAATTTAAATGCCGCTTATCAATTGGCCAAAGAAACTTGGGAGCAATGCGAGCAGGACGGGTAAAGCATGCTTACATCCGAAGCGGCTTATGACAGTGCCGATGGCCCATTTTACGATTGGGTAGGAGTATTGAATAGTGGTGGGACAACCGGAACAAGCCCTGCCCCTTTTGGAGGAAGTCCGGCAACGATTTTCGGTCTTGGGCGAGGCAGGCTATACAGCTGCACCAGAGATGGTGTCTAATTGTCTAATGGAAATGGGAAATTGTTTTTTAGCATTGGGACAATATGATGCTGCTGCTAAACAGTATGAAACGGGGATCGAACTATACGAAAAAGAAGGGAAATTTCGAAATATTGCTGCTGGAAAGGTTCAATTAGCCTCCGTCCGAAGAGAGCAGAAAAATTATCCCGAAGCCTTGCGCCTGTTGATCGAAGCCAAAGATATTTTTGAACAGTATCGTGAACCTGGATCAATAGCGATCATCTGGCACCGAATCGGCATGGTGCATGGGCAAGATGACCCAAAATTATTTAGCAGCGGAAAAAGCCTACCAGGAATCGCTGGCGATTAAAATTCGGGAGAAAAGATAAAGTAGGAGAAGCAGCCTCACTTAATGAGCTGGGGTAATTTATATGGTGACAATGGACAAGAGTAGAAGATGCCGTACGCATATATGAAGCGATCAGCTACCATTCACATCGCTACATTGGGAGACTTGCGTTATGAAGGTTACTGGTCAGGAGTAATCTTGCTTCCACCCTGCATCCAACTCCGCCGTCCCGCCGAAGCCAGGAACTCAACTGTTGCGGGCGATTGTATGTAATTTCCAATTTGGTCATGCAGCTGAGCCGTGGCTAAGTTATGGACCATCCTCTATAACCTCGAAAGCGCCGAAGACAACCTACTCGCTGCTGCCCTCGCCCGCCAAAAAGCCATGCAAGCCTATGCAATGCCTACCGTAAAGATGGTGGGGAAAGCCGGGGGAATCAGTTTAATCTTAATTATGGCAACTGCGCAGGCTTTGCAGTCGGGAGGGGTAAAGTGAACTTGGTAGAGCATATCTGGAAAATCTATACTGCGAGCAAGATTATTCTGCTGCTATAAAAGTCGCGCTGCTCCGTGCCCTACTTGCTCTGCTACGTGGCAGCCGTGACTCGGCCCTGGTGGATGACCCGGAACTGAACTACATGGATGCGGTGGACTTGCGGATGGTGTTTTTTGGGGAGTGAATGGCATTCGCAGCAAACTATCCTCCATTTATGTTTACTTTTGAGCAAAATTTCCAGGTATGCGCCAAGTCATTTTAAATATTGATGAAAATCGCTATATGCTTTTTCTGCAGTTTTTACAGACGCTGCAGTATGTGCAGGTGGTACGGGCGGAAGGGACGTTGCCAAATAATCAGCAGCCAAAACCACGCTACGATTTCTCTGATCTGACAGGTCAATTAGAATGGAAAGGTGATGCTATCGCCGAACAACGCCGTTTGAGAAATGAATGGTAATTTCCTGCTCGACACGAACGCTGTGGTGGCACTGCTAAACGGACACGTCGGTTTGTCCAACTTACTTGCGCAAGCGAACTGGATAGGGATTTCTATTATTACCGAATTTGAATTTCTGTCTTTCCCCAACCTTTCTACTAATGATGAAGTGCTGTTTCAGCAATTCAAAACTCGGGTAGAAGTGCTGGGACTTACGGCAAATGATGCTGACTTGCTGAAAGAAGTGATAGATATTCGGCGTACCTACAAGGTAAAATTGCCGGATGCCATCATCGCTGCATCAGCGATTACACGTAGTGCGACTCTGCTGAGTAACGACGCAGGATTTTCAAAAATATCTAAACTGCTAGCGCAGACATTTTGAGTCATTCCTCTAATAGAAAAGGCGGTAATTGATAGCCACGAGCTACCAATTACCGCCTTTTTATATTGTGGGTCGGGCGACCGCGAGTTCGGGCGACCGCAAGGGTCGCCCCTACCGTCCCTCCATCACCCTTTTCATCGTCGCCCCAATCTGCGCAGGCGATTCCACCACCACAATCCCATTTTCGGCAAGGATGCGCATTTTGGCAGCAGCCGTGTCGTCGTCGCCACCGACGATGGCTCCGGCGTGACCCATTTTGCGGCCTTTGGGAGCGGTTTGGCCAGCAATGAAGCCGACGACGGGTTTTTTATTGCCATTTTCGCGAATCCAGCGGGCGGCTTCGGCTTCGAGGCCCCCACCGATTTCACCGATCATCACGATGCCTTCGGTTTCCGGGTCATTCATGAAGAGTTCGATGGCTTCGCGGGTCGTGGTGCCAATGATCGGGTCGCCGCCAATACCGATGGCGGTGCTGATGCCCAGTCCGGCTTTGGCGATCTGGTCGGCGGCTTCGTAGGTGAGCGTCCCGGATTTGGAGACCAGGCCGATAGAGCCGCGTTTGAACACGAAGCCTGGCATGATGCCCACTTTCGCTTCGTCGGGCGTGATGATGCCGGGGCAGTTTGGCCCGATGAGGCGGCAATCCATGCGTGCCAGATACGCTTTCACCCGCACCATATCCTGGATCGGAATGCCTTCGGTGATGGCCACGATGACTTTGATGCCCGAAGCAGCGGCTTCGACGATGGCGTCGGCAGCAAAAGCGGGCGGTACAAATATAATGCTGGTATCGGCTCCGGCGAAGCGCACGGCATCTTCTACGGTATTGAATACCGGACGTTCGAGGTGGATTTGGCCGCCTTTGCCCGGCGTGACTCCGCCCACGACGTTGGTTTTGTAGGCGATCATTTGCTCGGCATGAAACGTGCCTTCTTTGCCCGTAAAGCCCTGGACGATGATGCGGGAATTCTTATTGACTAAAACAGACATTAATTTAGTTATGAGTTATGAGTTATGAGTTATGAGTTATGGCTCGCCCTCTTATGATTGAAACAACTAGTTCGCAATAATTATATAGTCAGTTTAGAGTAGTTTAGAATGTTTAGATGGGTTTAGTTATTTGATCCTCAGTAGATTACATTTCACATTTGTTCAAAAACACTTTGCGTTGACTATGAATCTACGACGGTTAAAATAACTCATAACTCATAACTCATAACTCATAACTCATAACTTTCTACTTTTCTTTAATAATATACACGTCTTCATCCCGCTGCTTCATGAAATAGTGTTCGCGGGCAAATTTCTCCTTGGTCACTTCAAAATCCTCGGCTTCTTCGCGGGCATCCTTGATCTTACCTTCGTAATAGGCACGATCCGTTTCCAGTCGTTGCTGCGCGCGATGCAGTTTCCATTGCGTCCAGAAGCTGTGCCGATCCAGGAAAGTGAGGATGAACAGGAAAGCCACTAGCGTGAGGTAGTAGCGATTCTGGAGGGGAGCCGGAAGTTTTTGCCAAAGCGATTGCCAGGGATTGGACGGAAGAGCCATGGATGCTGCGTTTGATGGAAAGAATCGATGGTGGAGAGGGGTGGAGAAAAATGGTTTAGAAAGGTGGAGAAATCCTCCATGCTCATAAACCGCTCAAAAGTAAATGGATTTTGTCAATCGCTCTGTTTTTCTACCAATGCAACGTGGTTTTGAACAAAAACGAGTCCTAAATCGCCCATCAAATGCTTAAACCCTTTTTCTCAACCCTTTTTTCTCAACCTTGCTCAACCTTTTTTTTCTAAACCATTTTCTCAACCTCCTACTCCGCCCAAGGCTCAATAATCTCGGTCAGACGGTCGAATATCTCGTTCAGAGTGCCTATACCATTGATCGTGTGGCTTTTACTTTGCCTTTGATAGTAATCAAATACAGGAGTAGTCTCGCTTTTATACACTCCAATGCGATTGCGGATAATAGTATCGTCGTTGTCGTCGGCTCGGCCTGAAGTGGCACCGCGCAACCGAATACGGTACACGATTTCTTCGTCGTCCACGTGCAGCGCGATCAGCCCCGACACGGCCGTATCCAGTTCGACAAGCAGATCATCGAGGGCTTCAGCCTGCGGAATGGTGCGCGGAAAACCATCAAAAATAAAGCCTTGCGCATCAGGATGGGCCTCCACTTTATTGCGCAGCATGCCGATGGTGATGCTATCCGGCACGAGTTCGCCTTTGGCGATGTAGGCTTTCGCTTTTATACCGAGTGGGGTATCATTGCCCATTTCATAGCGGAAGAGGTCACCGGTGCTGATGTGCACGAGGTGGTATTTCTCCACAAGCTTGGTCGCCTGGGTGCCTTTGCCCGAACCGGGTGGGCCAAAAAGAATAAGGTTGATCATTCGTTGCTAGCGGTGCTTTAATGCGGCAGCGGGTTCTCCTACCGGATGGCAAAGTTAGAAAGCTGGCTTCCTTTTGCTGAATTTTTCAAGATCGTTTTTAAAAGACTTCTTTTTATGCGAAGATATTCCTTTTTGCAAAATAATATTTTAATTTATAAATTATTTTAAAAATTAAAATGCCATCTGGCCAGATGAAGAAACAACCGCTAGAAATCGGCGAAGCGGTAGCGTTCGCCATAATCGCGAATCCAGTCGAGCAAACGCCATACATCGGCGGCCTGGAAAAGTTCCGTCCCCTGATTCATCGTGGCAGCGGTGCCGCAGGCCACGCCCAGCTGGGCCATTTCCCGAAAAGTTTTGCCTTCCTGCAATGACCAGACCATCCCGGCCACCATGCTGTCGCCCGCCCCTACCGTACTTTGGTTTTTCACCATCGGCGCTGGAATATGCTCAAACCCGTCGCGGGTCGCCAGCAGCGCACCCTGCGCCCCCAGCGACACCACCACTACTTCACACTTTCCTTGGTGGATGATTTTCAAAGCCGCGTCGTCCACCTCGTTCATTTCCAAATGCTCCACGCCGGCCAATAAACTGAGTTCGATCAAGTTGGGTTTTAACAGAAAAACGCCCTCGGCGGCGGCGGCTTCCAGGGCTGGCCCGGAGGTGTCGAGAATTAGTTTGGCACCCAGTTGTTTGGCCAGTGCGGCCACTTTTTCAAAATAATGCGCCGACAAACCCGGTGGCAGACTTCCACTGGCAACCAGCCAGGTGGGTTGTAACTCTTTAACCAGTTCCAGGCATTGATCGGCCTGCGCTTCGGTCACTTCGCCTCCCGTCACGGTGAAGCGATACTGGTGATTGGAGTGGCCCTCCGTCACGGAGAAACTTTCACGCGTGTCCCCTGGCACTTCCAGCGTTCGGGTTTTAATGTCGGCTTTTTCCATGAGCGCGCGAAGGGTCTGGCCGTTTAGGCCGCCTACGGGAAATACCGCCGTGCTGTGCCCCCCCAGTTTACGGATGCCTTTCGAGACATTTATACCTCCGCCGCCAGCGTCAATGCGGAGCGGAGCACAGCGGAGTTTATGATCCGGCACAATGTGTCCAGTCACTGTGCTCTTGTCCAATGCCGGGTGAAAAGTCAGGGTGACGATGCTCATGTGGAAGGTTGTTGAGAAAAAATTGGTTGAGAACGCAAAGCGTGTTGAGAAAAAAGAGGTTGAGAATGTTGAGGGGGTTGAGAATGTTGAGGGGGTTGAGAACGCAAAGCGTGTTGAGAAAAAAGGTTGAGAGGGTTGAGTGCCAACTTTTCTCAACATTCTCAACAACCTCAACCCTCTCAACATCCTCAACAACCTCTTACTTTGTGCGGGCAATGATAGCAAAACTTGATGAAAAAAATCTCCTCGAAGCAGCACAATGGCTGGCTGGGCAGGATGCAGGTCTGGCTTTGGTACTGGAAAAATACGGTCCGCCACCGCTGTGGGCGCGTTCAGCGGAATTTTCCACTTTGGTACATATTATTTTAGAACAACAAGTCTCGCTGGCTTCGGCCAATGCTGCCTTTCAAAAGTTGCGGGCAAAAGTAGGCCTGATAACGCCCGAAAGTCTGTTATCGTTGGATGATATAACCCTGCGCGAAATGGGTTTCAGTCGGCAAAAGACACTTTACACTCGCCTGCTGGCCCAGGCGGTTGCGGCGGGCGATTTGAATTTGGCAGCATTAGAACACCTGCCCGATGAAATGGTGCGCGCTGAATTGAAGCGACTAAAAGGCGTGGGTGACTGGACGGCCGATATTTATTTGTCGGAGTGCTTGTTACGTACGGACATTCTGCCCAAAGGCGATATTGCTATGCAGGAGGCTTTTCGGGTGTTGAACAGTTTGGAAAAACGACCTTTACATCCTGATTTTGAAGCCCGCACCGAGCATTGGCGGCCCTGGCGCAGTGTCGGCACCAGAATGCTGTGGCATTTCTATCTTTGCGAACGTGGACGGATTGGATGAATGGGTATTGGTCAATTGGTTACTAGTGAGCTGGTGATCGTTATCCAGCAATTTTTTGACCCTATCCTTTTAATAAGTATTAATCAGTACCACATACACCAATAACTATTAACCAACAACCAGTCAACCAACCGATGGGGTTTTTCAAAAATAAACGGGTCTGGATTACCGGTGCTTCCGGCGGCATCGGCGAGGCACTGGCACTGGCGTTCGCCAAAAACGGGGCGCAACTTATTCTCTCCGCTCGCAACGAAAAAGAACTGAATCGGGTGGCCGCTTTGGCCAGCGAAGCCGGGGCGACTTCGGTCATCGTGCAACCTTTGGATTTGGCGCAGCACGCTACCCTACCCCAAATCGCGGAAAAAGTGTTGCGGCAAGTCGGCAAGCTGGATATTCTGGTCAATAACGGCGGGATTTCGCAGCGCGCTTTGGCCTTGGATACTTCGCTGGAAGTGGATAAAAAGCTGATGGATGTCAATTATTTCGGCACAGTAGCCCTGACAAAAGCGGTTTTGCCGGTTATGTTGACCCACCAATTGGGCCATATTGTGACGGTTACTAGCCTGACTGGCAAATTCGGGTCGCCATATCGCTCGTCTTATGCCGCTACGAAACACGCGTTGCACGGCTTTTTTGACAGTCTGCGCGCTGAATTGAGCGAGACGCACCTGAAAGTGACGCTGATCTGTCCAGGTTTTATTCGCACCAGCATCAGTATCCATGCGCTCACTGGCGACGGATCCCAATTGGGTACGATGGACGAATCCACGGATCGGGGCATGGAGCCGGAAGTGTTGGCGCACAAGATTTTACGCGCCATCGAGCGCGGGAAGGAGGAAGCCTATTTCGGAGGGAAGGAGGTGCTGGGCGTTTACCTAAAACGGTTTTTCCCGGCTTATTTTTCGCGGATGATTCGCAAAGCGAAGGTGCGGTGAGGTGTTGTTGAGGATGTTGAGCGGGTGGAGTTTGCTTCGCAAGTTGAGAATTTCTCAACCCTCCCAATCTTTTCTCAACCTTCTAACCCCTTTTTTCTCAACTTTTTCTCTCAACACCCTCAACCTTCTCAACCCTTTCTCTCCACAATTTTATCAATGCACCCGCGTAGTGGCCAGCAGCCTTTTCATACTATATCGTCCGCTGCCCTTGCCAGCCAGCATCAATAAACCACCGATGATGGCTACGTCTTTCATGAATAAAATGGACTGGATGCGCAGCTGGTCTTTTGGATAGTTCCAGAAGTCGTGGACCAGAAAAGTGACTGGCGTCCAGTAAAGTAGCAATAATGCCGCTCCCAAAGTAGAACGGTAGCCGAGCAGCACCATCAGCCCGCCTACCACCAGCAGGAATACCGTTCCGTAAAACAGCATATCCTGATGCCAGGTGAGTCCATACTGGGTCATGGTGACCTGGGTTTTGTCCATGTATAAGATGGAATCCACTGCTTCAAATATGAAGATAGCGGAAAGGAAAATACGCCCGATCAGGTCTGTAACGTCTCTCATAGTCCAATGCCGACTTTCGCCGACGGCTGCCCCTTGCTTTGAAAATCAAGTGTTTACTTGAAAAAGGCGGACAAAGATAACGATTTTGACCTTCTCGTTTTAGACATTATATTTTTACAAATTGCTTAAAAAAATTTACTCTTGTAAGTCTTACCGTACCCAAATCATCTTTCCAGTCCCCATATCAGTACCTGTCTCCAAACAGTAGTAATACAGACCACTAGCTGGCAACACGCTGCCATCCAGCACAATGCGGTGGTAGCCTTGAGCAAAATCACCCTGCTGTGTCCAGCAAATACGCCCGGTCACATCAGTGATCGTCAGGGTCGCGGCGGTAGCATGGGGAAGGTGAAAGCCGATCGCCGTGCAACTTGCGAAGGGGTTGGGTTCATTCTGATAGAGTTCAAAACCGACACCAGCCACGCTGGAACTACCATTTTCATGGAATTTTAAGGCGATATCCAGCCGTTCGCCGGTAACGGGGGCGTAGGCTTCGGCGCGGGTAGGGCGACTGGACAGGTGCAGCATCTGGCTCAATTCGCCTGACTGCCGGGCGCGGAAACGCACCGAGAATTCTGCCTGGCCGCCGCCTTCCCACGCGGTGGTGAAGGTCTGTTCCGCCGGGAAAATCGCGAAATTGTCCGCTTTCATCGCCGCACCGGGCTGTATTTCTAGCACTTCCAAGCCCGGATATTGCAAGGTAAACTGGTAGCCCTGCACGGCTTCGGTCGCCTGAAATTTGACGGTAAATGTCTCGCCTGCCTGCACCTCTTCCTCTTCCTGAGGAGTAGCGTCGGCAGTAGAGGTTACCTCAAAAACTAAATTCTCGTTAGCACGATCTTCTGCGTCCACCAGGCCATTTGGGAAGGCACTACCGTTTACATCACCGACTTTTATGGCCACAAAATCAAATGGACCGACGGGCGGCTGGAAATTGCTAACGGTTTTATATTCCGGGAACAACTCTATAAAAGGATTAGTTGGCTGAGGAAAAACATAGTCTTTGTCTACAAATCGCCAGGAGGTGTTGTTGGGCAGCTCCTGGTAAATACCGAGGATGAGTTTACGAAATTCTATAATGTCGAAAGCTGTGATGGAGCCGGACTTGTTCGCGTCGGCGGCGATCATGCGGTAAGGCGTGGAGATGGGTTGCAGGCCCAGAATGTGTTTGGAAATGAGGACCAGATCGTAGGTGGTCACGCCATTCAGCGGGTTATCGTCTTTGGTGGGCATCACCGTGAGGTTGGACCCGGGTGGTACGCTGACATAAAAAGCGAAATCGCCATTGCTGTCGCTCAGTTTTTGATAATTGAAGGCGTTAGCCGCCGAATCAGTACCCATCAAAGTCACTGTACCTTCTTCCAATCCATCGCCTGTTTCGGTCGCCAGTTGCCCGGCCACGGCAGCAGGCCCTACCGGACAGTTGTTGTTATTGTCCTGTACCGTTACAAAAGTGGTACAGTAGTCGGCATTGCCCGCCAAATCTACCGACCATAGCTCTACTGGCTGCGCACCAAGATCGGCACAGGTGAAAACAACACTGGTCTGCGGCTGCCCGTTAGCATCGGTCGGAAATCCCGTTCCCTGCCCGACCCGGCGCAAACCGTATTTCAAGAGATTGCTGGGCATACAGTTATCTTCGGAATACAGTAAAAAATCGAGTGCCCAGACCTGCACCATTTGGGTCGGCATAATATTGATACTCAAACCATTAAGACAGGTGACGGTGGGTGGTTTGCAATCTTTTATACTGAAGTTATATTCGCAGGCTACCTCATTGCTGCAGCCATCTGCTACAAACCATTTTATCTTATAATTGCCGTAAGGCAACTCCGGCACCGTGTACGTGGAAGGGGTAGCGGGCGTATCGAAGCGCAGCGAAAAAATCTTTCTGGTACTGTCTGCATTGGTCTGTTCCTGCACGGTGAAACGGTATTTCCCGCTGGTTGGCACATTGCGCTGATCGAACGTGCGGCCCTGCCCACCCGCGAAGTTGGGGGTGAGTGCGTTTCCAAAATTAACGATGCCTGGCGCAGGCGGTTGTTCGCTGTTCACCACGGTTTCCATGACACCATCATTGTCCAGGTCAAAAAACAGCAGGTAATGTGCCGTTACGTTCAGGCCGGAACAGGAGTCGAAAGCCGCAATGCTTAGATCGGCCGGGCCTTCGCATAAGTCGTGCGAACCAGTCGCGGGTTCGTACCAAAGCGGATCATTCCAAAGCAGGGGCGAATTGGTCGTGAAGTCGCAAATTTTTACCGGAGCAGACGGACAGCTATCAATCACTGGGTTCTGGGTATCCAGGATTTTAATGATTTGCTTGTAGGTATAGCAATTCGCGTTGGCCGACCAAAAAGTGCTGAAATCCGTCGGCGTAGGGGAGTTGGGGGTCAGGTTCACGACGGTCGGTGCCCAAATGCCGGTAGTACCCGGCGGCGAAATGACCGGCGCACGGATATTATTCGGGCTATTTATTATGCTGCTTGGTTCAGGATTAGGAATGTTAATGCAGGGTGCATTGGGATTGTAAGTGCACCAGTTAATGATAGTCCACGTACGCTCTATTTTGTAGCAGGCATCGGGTACAAGCGTAAAAAGCTGGTCGGTATAAGAAGTGGCGAGGAGTTCACAATCCTGCCCAAAAAAGCTGGGCGCGCCATAGTTACCGCTGCCATCACAACCCATGACAATTTTATCGTCCGGCAGTTTTAAATAATAATTTTGGTTATAATTCACCACTATTCGCTGGGTGCAGGAACTGGATTGGCCGGAACAGTCAAAGGCTTGAAACGTACGGACGATGGTGCCACGGCTGCAAACGGTATCAAACTGGCTATAATTTACGGTACGAATAACCGTATCCAGGCAGCAGTTGTCAGTAATAGTAGCCGCCCCATATACGCCTAGGCTGGGGTCGAAATTTTCACACTGCACCACCACATCGGACGGCGCGATGCACACGGGTTTTATTTTATCCTGTACCAACACCTGTACCATGCAACTATTGCTGTGATCTTCCTCGTAGGTGAGCGATACGTTGCCAGCAGGCACTGACAGAGCATCGTAGACGCGCAATACAACCGTCACTGTGTTACCAACATCGCTGCAACAAAATTTGACCTGGTCGCGAAACATGGTGGCCGATTGGCAGTTATTGGTATTCATACGCCGTACTTTGAAACTGACAGGGCCGCAATTGTCGAAGGAGCCAGCGTCCAGGACAGCGGCATCTATCGAAACCATTCCGTCTACGCCAAGTGCTACTGTGGTCGACTGTTGGCAGACTGCGGTGGGTGGTATGTCGTCGTTCACTGTTAATTGGAAAGAGCAGCTTTTGGCGTTGCCGCAGTCATCGGTAGCCGTGTAGGTGACAATGACGCTATCTTTACTCGCTGGTAAACAAGGCGTAAGGGCCAATGCGCCCAATGTATCGGGCGATTCCAGGTTATTTCCCGGAAAATTAGTTAGTGTGCCACTCACTGCATAACTCGCCGTGATCTGGTGAGACACATGATCATGTACGTCTACAATGGCTCTAATATCGTGTACGCGTGAACAATTATCCAGTAGCACTACATCGGGCAAATCCACCGCCGCGCAACAAGCAACAGGATTGGTATTTACAGTGAGGTTGGCGGGACAGACGAATTGCGGTCCTGTCTTGTCCGCCACCGTAATCATTTGTATATAAATCATGGGATTCGCCGGACTGGTCGGCAGGCACCACTCGTAGATCGTCCAGGTACGTCTTATTTTAAAAGTGCCATCACAAATCTGGATAATTAGGTCGGCATACACGGCATTCAGTTCACAAAAAGAAGTATTGGGGTAGAGTACAAACGTTTGTCCATATTGGATGAAGTGGGGAGCACCTGTTACCGCCGGACTGATGTTTGGATTGACACAAGTCACCGTGTCTGGCATGGGCATAATTAGTTCCCCTAAATGAATACGCCGAAAATAAATGTACTGATTACAAGTAGCACTATTACCGTGGGCATCCGTAACCGTCCACCTGCGGATTGCATAAGCACTCAAATCGGTGATACCATTCACGCTCTCCGTGCAGCTAAGATCAGTCCAGGTGTCTACATAGTTCCGGGTGAAAGTGCCGCAATTTTCCTGCACCGTTGGGTAAGTATTCGGAACGTGCAGCATCAAGTCTAAATAGGCCGGAGCATAGTTGGTGATGGCGCATGAAAGATCCAGGTTATGACAGGTAAGCTGGGGAGCAAGTTTGTCTTCCACTCTCAAATTGCCCCAGCACGAAAGATTGCTGCATTCGTCGGTGATTGTTACGGTCAAAATTTGTCCGCTCTGTGCGCATCCGACAGGATTAGCAACAGTCTGCCCAGTAGCATTGGTTATTTTAACCGTAAATACTTCCTCATCTGCCGTACCCCCTTGTAAAAGCATGTCTGAAGTCACCATTACCTGCCCACTTTGATCCAGCGATACATTGACGAGGTTATTACAGGCCAACGCTTGTGGCAAATGGATGTTGACCGCGACGGTAGCCGTATTGGTACAGCCGCTGGCAGCAGTCACCGTCACCGTATAAGTTGTATTCTGAACAGGGCTGGCAATTGGATTACAGGTGTTGGGATTGGTAAGGCCCGCCGCTGGTTGCCAGCTACAAGAGATGCCGCCAGTGGCGTGTAGTGGCGTGCTTCCCCCAATGCAAATGGCGACAGTTGGATCGGTATTGACGACTGGCGAAGGGAGCACAATCAAAGAAAATGCCTGGGCTGCGCCAGTACACGTCATACCATTAATAGTATATTGTGGTATTACATTTACAAAGGCTGTGTCCGGTATGGTTTTTGTGTTAATAGTTTGGAAAGCAGCGATATTGCCAGTGCCGGAAACAGGTAGGCCGACTTCAGAGTTTGTATTAGTCCAACTGAACTGCGTACCAGGCAAGTTACCGCTGAAAACGATGGGAAGGGTCGTCGCACCGTTGCACAGTACTTGGTTGACCACCGGATTTACGGTGGGATTAACAATGGTCACGACCGTCATATCCGTGGCTTGCACGCCGGCAGCATTCGTAATAGTGACGGCATAGGCACCTCCAGCAGCGGGCGTAGGGTTGGGAATGACCGGATTTTGAGCCGTAGAAGTAAAGCCGTTCGGTCCGCTCCAGCTCCAGGTCGTGGCTGCTCCGCCGGTTTCTGTTAGCAGCAAATTAACGGCACCGGCACACAGGGGTGCATTACTGCCAGCGACAGCCACCGGTAGTACTTGTCCGAATGCGTGCAGCGCAGCCAGCAAAAAAATGATCGTCGCCCAATAATACCTGATAGAAGAAATGGCCGTAAAAATCCGCATGTTTAAACGAGTTAAACACCGCGCGTAGCGCAGCTGCTGCGCCATCGTCGGTTCATGGTAAACAAACCAAAGTGAATCCGGGATATGTTTGTTTCCCCTGGCAAACAAATGCAACTCTTTCTATGGGGAATGGCGCGCCAGAAAAAACTAAAGGAGCGCAGCAGTGTTTGAAAGGTACATCTGTCGAAGACGGCCAACGAGTCACGAGATTACGGAGGGAAAGGGATTACGGATTAAAACTACAAGTGAGCCACCCAACCAGAAATGCCGAAAATCAGTCATTTGTTCAAAGCCGCTCCCACTTGCATGCAAACATAAGCCGTTGGGCAGCGAGTCTGTTAAGTTTTTGTCGAATTTCACCAAAACTTGACAGTTTTGCGCCAGTTATGTCAAAATTAAACAAGATGCAATGGCGATTCGTAAAAAATAGCAATTTTGTGGCGGAATTTTTTCCTTATCGTCGAAACTTTCCTGCTTTCATTCGTTTTGATAGGAGTAAAAAACCACGACCATCATGCGTCAATTAAAAATTGCCCATAAAATAACCAACCGCGAGAGTGCTGCGCTGGATAAGTATCTGAATGAAATAGGGAAGATATCCATGCTTACGCCGGAGGAAGAAGTGAAACTGGCGCAGCGAATCCGCGAAGGCGACCAGGAAGCGTTGGACGAAATGACCCGCGCCAACCTGCGCTTCGTCGTCTCGGTCGCCAAGCAGTATCAAAATCAGGGCCTCAGCCTCTCCGATCTGATCAACGAAGGGAACGTTGGTCTTATCAAGGCAGCTAAACGCTTTGACGAAACTAAAGGCTTCAAATTCATTTCCTATGCCGTCTGGTGGATTCGCCAGAGCATCCTGCAAGCGATTGTAGAGAATAGCCGTATTGTGCGGATGCCGCTGAATAAAGTCGGTTCCTATAGCAAAGTGAACGAGGCTTATATCTCGTTTGTCCAATCCTTCGAGCGCGACCCCTCCGATGAGGAGCTGGCCGAAATACTCGGTGTCACCATCAAAGAAGTGCAGACGATGACGCGCGGCACCGTGCGGCACGTCTCGCTGGATGCACCCCTGTCGAGCAACGATGACGGCGAAGCCACTATGCTCGACGTGATGATGCCCGAAGATGCCACCGAACCGGACATGGAACTGATGGCCGAATCGCTCCGCGACGAGGTCGCCTACGGCATGAACATTCTCGCTCCCCGCGAAGTGGAGGTGATTTCCTGCTACTATGGCCTGAACGGTTACAAACCGCTCAATCTGGAAGAAATCGCCGAACGCTATGGCCTTACTCGCGAACGGGTACGCCAGATCAAGGAGCGTGCCATCCGGCGGCTGCGCAAAGCCTACAACACCGAAGCACTGAAGGCATATTTAGGTTGATTTGTCCTGCATCGGCCATACATCAGCCCCGACGAGATGGTGTTATCAATCTCGCCGGGGCTTTTTTATGCTCCCTGGAAAGCACCAAGCGGGTTTTTAGAAAATCAGGCACATCATTATTAACAATTAGGCACATCTCCCGTAGTGCTTGCTTACCTTGTGGCCTTTGAAGGAAAAGTAAAAGGCAAATGGCTGGCAATAATATTCCGGTTTTTTATCGGAATGGCAATAGAAAAAACACTCAATTGAACTGGCCTAAGTTTTTGACAATCAACATTTTAACACTATTTATTTTTGTGCAATTTCGTGGTGAAAAGCAAGTTCACCAACCTGACTATGGCCAAAAAATCACCCGTCTCTAACCCTGATCTCCTCACCATTCACCCGAACTGGGCGGGCAATCCGCTCGACGAAAAAGGGCATTACCGCAACCTAAATCAACCCAGCGAGCGCACCTATGGCGAGTTGTTACGTTGGAAACTGGGCCGCAATCCGCAGGCAGCCGAGAAAAAAGCTGACGATTGGTCCCTGTCTATCCGTCGCGATTATTCCTTTTTAAATCATAGTCAGGACGGCATCGTATGGCTGGGCCACGCCACTTTCCTGATTCGTATCGGTGGCCGACTGGTGCTTACCGATCCGGTATTAGGGAACTGCGGACCCATCCAGCGTCGTTGCGACCTGCCTTTCAATATTGAGAAAATTCGTGGCATTGACTACGTGCTACTATCCCACAACCACCGCGACCACGCCGACAAAGCCAGCCTGCAAACAGTGTTGTACAACAATCCAAACGCTACCGTGCTCACTGGCCTGCAAACCGGTGCGCTGATACAAGGATGGTCGCCACGCACGCGCATTCAGGAGGCCGGCTGGTGGCAACAATACCGGACCGTACCTGGTCTTGAAGTTTTTTACCTGCCCGCTATGCACTGGACGCGCCGGGGCCTGCGCGATATGAATACGATGCTCTGGGGTAGTTACATCATTCGAGCCAACGGAAAAACCATTTTTTTTGGCGCAGATAGTGCCTACGACGTTCATTTCAAGGAGATTGGCCAGTTCTTTCCAAATATTGACGTGTGTCTGCTCGGCATTGGTGCCTATGCCCCGCAGTGGTTTATGCACACCGCCCACACCAATCCCACGGAGGCCGTACAGGCCTTCCACGACCTTGGTGGTAAGACGCTGGTGCCCATGCACTACGGCACTTTTGACATCTCGAATGAGCCTTTCGGCGAGCCTTATCGCTGGATTAGTAGTTTGGAAAATGAAGTACGCGGCGATTTGAAATGCCTTGCCGTAGGCGAGTTTTTGGCTTTGTAATTTGCCCTTTGCTAATTTGCCAATTTCTCCGCTTCCACCAGTTCCAGTATCCGTCGCATTTCCAGCCGCCACGGTTTGCCGCTTCCCACAAAATTATTATTCATAAAGCTGAATATCAACGTTTTACCGCGCCGCGTATGGAGGTATCCGCTGATACATTGCACGCCACTCATAGAGCCGCTTTTGGCAAAAAGCCAGGGCGTAGCAGGGATTGGCTTCCACCAGTCGAGCGTTGTCTCCGGTGCGCCAGCGGTAGGAAAGAGACCCAGCAGGCGGTTGTGCGGCTGCTCGCGCCAGAGTTTCCAGAGTACATTGGTGAGGTAGTGCGGACTGACGAGGTTGTAGCGGGAAAGGCCGGAACCGTCCACCCAACGCGGTGGATTGGGGGATTGGTGATTGGTTATTGGTGAGGCGAATAGAGTGTCTTTGGCCCATTGGATGATTTTGTCTTGCCGCAGCGTGTCGTATTTTACCCCGGAACAGACTATTAGCATTTGTTCGGCAATGAAATTGTCGCTTTGATACATCATGCGACGGAGGACGGTGTCGAGGGGCGTGGAATAGAAATTATTTCTATTCTTTGAATTTTCTATATTGGTAATATACGCTGGATAGATATTACGCTGCAAACCTTTTTCAAGTAATTCCCACAGTATTGGGGTTGGATTTCCTATTCGATCCCAACTTGCTATATTTTTAATAGGTAAAAATTCTTCATAATCCGCAGCAAATTTCTCCTTCGTTCCATAATAAACTATATAAGGACTACCAGTCAGAATACCATAGTCTAAATATCCTTCTGCTGCTTTTTCTACTTTAATCAAACCCGGTTCAGCGCTCAATGAATCGCTCCGAACGGCGAAAATGCGTTCCGTATTACCAAATACAGGCAAAGTAGTCCGCTCCGCTGAATACGCGTAAGGAGCATCATCCCAAGCCCAGCCCGGCCCCAATGCTTCCATTCTATCGTCTTGTACCCAGCCCATTCTTTTTTGAGGCGCATTATGCAACTTATCTGCGATCTGCTGCCAAGCCCTGAACTTCGTATGTAAAAAAGTAGGGTCGCCAGTCCCTCGAAAATAAATGGTAGAATCGTTTTCCCAAATCTGCATTCCCGGCACCGAATCCCCCAACACGCCCACACAAGTCGCTAGCGTCAAAATCTTCGTCGTCGAGGCTGGTGTGAAATTATGCCCACCATTTACATCACAGAGAATGCGGCCCGTTTCAGGATCAAGCAGCGTAAAGCCAGTAAAAGATTGGGCAAAAACCGGGGACTTTTCAATCTCTTTTTTCAGCGTTTTGGTATAAAAATGCTCCGTGCGACGGGCAGTGGAGCAGGCGGAAAACATAAATAAACATCCCAGTAAACAGGAAAGTAAAAGACGCATCGATTTTTTAAAGGGGAAGGTACGTTTGCCTTTTAAACCTATAAGGTTTTTTGAAACCTTATAGGTTTAGGAACATACCTTGCCGCCGAAAAAAAGTCCATGCAAAACACCCTTACCACCGATCAGCCCGTCGATGTCGTGCTCATTGGCGCGGGCATTATGAGTGCCACGCTGGGCGTTATGCTCCAGCGGCTACAACCAGATTGGCACTTTCAGGTCTTTGAACGCCTCGACCAAGTCGCCGCCGAAAGCTCGGATGCCTGGAATAATGCTGGCACCGGCCACGCCGCTTACTGCGAACTCAACTACACCTCCGAAGAAGCAGATGGTAGCGTCAATATTTCCAAAGCCCTGAAAATCAATGAACAATTCGAGTTGTCCAAACAGTTTTGGTCGTTTCTGGTGGAGTCGCGCGTGTTGCCCAAAACGGCAGATTTTATCAATCCGGTGCCACACCTCAGTTTCGTACAAGGCGACAAAGACGTGGCTTTCCTGAAAAGACGCCACGCCGCACTGACCCAGAATCACCTGTTCCGCGCGATGGAATTCAGTGATGATCCGGCAAAATTGCGCGACTGGATGCCGTTGATGATGGACCATCGCGATCCACAGGAACACATAGCCGCCACGCGCATGGAACACGGTGCCGACGTAAATTTCGGCAGCCTGACCCGCCAACTCTTCCAGTACCTGGACGCGCAGCCCCACACCGATATTTACCTGCAACACGAGGTGCAAGATCTGTACCGCGACCCTATTACAGGCCATTGGCACTTGAGTGTATATGACCAAGCGGCGGATGAAAAACGCACTGTGCTGGCGAAATTCGTCTTCATCGGCGCGGGCGGCGGAGCGTTGGAACTGCTCAACGACGCTCGTATTCCCGAGGGCGATGGGTATGGCGGCTTCCCGGTAAGCGGTCAATGGCTGCGTTGTACCAACCCCGACATCATCGCGCAGCACCACGCCAAAGTGTATGGCAAAGCCGCCACCGGTACGCCCCCTATGTCGATGCCGCACCTGGACACGCGGGTGATCAACGGCAAAAATGAGCTGCTATTTGGTCCATTCGCAGGCTTTTCCAGCAAATTCCTGAAAAAAGGCTCCTATTTCGACCTCATTCGCTCTATTGATACCGACAATATTATTCCTATGTTGCAGGCGGGCTGGGATAATGTGCCGCTGACGCGCTACCTGATTAGTCAAGTCTTACAATCGGACGAAGACCGTATGCATGCCCTGCGGGTGTTTTATCCTTTGGCGAAACAAGAGGACTGGGAACTGGAAATCGCTGGTCAGCGCGTACAAATCATCAAAGACGACGAGGCCAAAGGCGGCGTACTGGAATTCGGTACCGAAATCGTCCACGCGGCGGATGGTTCGCTGGCCGCCTTGCTCGGTGCTTCACCGGGTGCTTCTACGGCGGTGTCTATCATGCTGGATTTGCTGGCGCAATGTTTTCCGGCCTCCATAAATGACTGGCAACCAACGTTAAAGGAGATGATTCCTTCGTTTGGACATCGGTTGTCGAAGGAGGAAGAACTGTGGCAGGTAGAGCAGGAACGGGTGAGGAGGGTGCTGGGGAGGTAGGGTTGTTTTTATTTTTATAGTTTCAGCGAACGTTACCACTGCCGACGTGCCGACGCTTAGGAGGCATGATAGGCAGTGGATAGTTAGGGGATTTAAGATTCTAAATGCCAAATTTATTTTTTAGCCATTCTCTTAACGTTGAAATACTATTTAGCTCGACCTGATCCCTATCTAAACGGTCGAGCATTTGTAGTACTTGCATTTTTTCCTTGTCTGTCATCCCTCCTTTACGAATCTCTGTTTTATCTCGTTTTATCGTACTCTTATATATATGTTTTAATTTAAACTTTTCATCTGTACTAAGATTTACATTGAAATTTTCCTCAAGGAAAACAAAGTCAATCAGTTGCTCAGATTCGATTTCTAAATCTGCCATTAACTCAACACCAAGCATGGCTTTATTTTTTTCATCATCAAATTTTTTCAAATATTTTTTCAAATCTTTTCCCATGATTCAATTATTTATTGTGAAGGTGAATAAAACAGCTATGCTGACTAGTAAAAACAAAGTAAACACAAGACATACCCAGGCATTTTGGATGTTTTTTGCCTTCTTTTGTAATATAACGTGATTATACTCCAAACGACCAATGAGAAAATCGCCCATTTCTTCATAAAAGTCATCTTCAGAATCTTTCTTTAGGAAAAAATTTGATTCGGGTGAAAACAAGGTAGTGACTGGATTTACTGGCCAATACACAAAGAACTTTCTCATTTTTATTGAATTCAAGACAAAATAGGATGCAATTGAAATACCTAATAGTGTAGCGGCTGCTCCGCTAAATATAATAATTTTAAGATATAAATTTTTCCCGTTGAGGTAATTTATTGCCAAAGCAATTTTTTCGAATTGAAAAAAGACACCGCCAATAAAAATAGAAATTATTGAAAACAAAAAAGTTGCCTTTTTTTCCAAAGATTCATTATGATTCTGAGAAGAATCAAGAAGATATTTTATATACTCATATTTTGCTTTTGAAAACATATAAAATTTTCATTTAAATGGTTGTCGGTTTATTATGTGAAACTGTTAATGTTATTTTCAAGTATTAAAATTGAAAATAGACGCTATCTCTTCTTGCTAATGAAGTCCATAATTTCTCTCCCCTGTATAATCCTCTTTTAAAGCAATAGTTTGAAGCATAACATGTCCATCAGTGATTTCACGTATATAATCTTGTAACTCTTGAAGGGTATAAGAGGTTGCAAGTTCAACAATGGTATCGGGTAGATAAGGGTGGATAGTTTTGGTTAAGGTATAAAATTTGTATCTTAAAATTCGCCTCAATTCATTAACGTCATGTTCACACTCTGCTCTGAATTTATATACAAAAAGTTTTCTTTTATTGCTAAATGGAAATGGGAATCGAGTATGCGATGGATATTTATTCTCAACATTAAAATCAAATATATGACTTGGGTTAAAACTCCAATATTCCTGTGGTAAATATCCTATCCAGTCAATTAACGATGCTGTAATATTATTTTTTTCAATTTGTATCTCTTGATTTGAAAATATACCCATGATTTGATTCTGTTTAATATCTCTCATTCTTCTAGATAGCATTAATATGCCTTTGAAAATATCAATGTGTTGATCCGAATCGGCCGTTGACACCATAAATTTGACACGATCAAGAGATTCTTCAATGACCTCCTCAATTTTCCCTGCGGCTACTAATTCAATTAGGTATTCTTTTGTTGGAAAATGCGTAGTTCCTTTCATGTGTTTAAAGCATTTGCAATATTATTTTTTTGCGTTCTCTCCCCTAACTACTGTTTCCCGCACTTCCCCCTATATCCCCAATTGCGTGAAAATCCGCTTTGCGCCCTTCCAATTGCGGCCATGCAACCAAATTCAGTTGCATGGCCGCAACCGGAAAGGCGTGCGTCTATGCTCCAAAACACCGATGCGGATACCCGGCCAACCGACCAGGTATCCGCATCAGCGGCAAAAACAGCAGAGAGCACTTGGAACACGTGGGGCATGTTTCGTTCATTTTGAGGCGGCAATGTACGCAACAGGATCAAATTTTTAAATCATTCAAAGGAAATTTTGTAAATGTTAAACCGCGTCCAAAAACAGCCTCTTGAAAGTAGAATATTGGGTTTTGCCCCTGCCACTAATTGGCAGATGAGGTGGAATGAGGTTGCCCCCCAACTATTTTTCATCTTGTTACCTGCGTAACACCTTGCCCGGAAAGCATCCCCGACTTTTGTGGCATCAAATCTACAAACCAGCCACTATCATGGAAAATAAAGAGCGCGGTCAAAAACCCGCCACCAAAACCGGCAAGCATATCGGTACAACTGCATCCCCTAAAAAAGAAGGCATTTCCCAGTCCAACCCGGAACATCTCCGTTTGCAGGAACACTATTCGGGAGCAAAGAACTGGCTGCGCTGGGGGCCCTATCTCTCTGAGCGTCAATGGGGTACGGTGCGGGAAGATTATTCTGAGGGTGGCACTGCCTGGGACTCGTTTCCACACGACCATGCCCGCTCCCGGGTGTATCGCTGGGGCGAGGACGGCATTGCCGGCATCTCCGACGAGTGGCAACGGCTGTGTTTTTCAGTCGCCCTTTGGAATGGGAAGGATCCTATCCTGAAAGAGCGCCTGTTTGGGCTCACGGGCAGCGAAGGCAATCATGGAGAAGACGTAAAAGAATTGTATTACTACCTCGACAGCACTCCGACGCACTCGTACATGAAACATTTGTACAAATACCCGCAGGGAGAATTTCCATATTCGCTGATTTGCTGCAGGAAAACAAGGGACGCGGGCATGATCAGGCCGAATACGAATTGCTGGAAACGGGCATTTTTGCTGAAAACCGTTATTGGGATGTCGTTACCGAATACGCCAAGGCTGATGGCGATGATCTTCTGATCAAAATCACGGCACATAATCGCGGGCCGGAGCGGGCCGATCTTTGGCTGTTGCCCACGCTTTGGTTTCGCAATTTATGGTCGTTTGGATTGATGAACGAAAAGCCGGGGATTCGCCTGTCGTCCGACGACGACAGTCTGGTTACCCTCTCCCACGAAAAAATGGGCGACTACCATTTTTATTTCCAAAAGCCGGAGCGACTGCTTTTTACCGAAAATGAAAACAATACCGCTCGGCTTTGGGGTCAACCCAATGCAACGCCTTTTGTGAAAGATGCCTTCCACAATGCCTTGATAAACAATGATTTTGACCTTTTATCTGGCAAAACAGAAGGGACGAAGTTTTCGCCCATGTATCAAGTTTCCATAGAAAGCGGCGGCAATATGGAATTCCAATTCCGGCTTTCGAAACAGGCGCTTTCGACACCTTTTGGGAAGGGATTTGAGCAGATTTTTGCCGAGCGCAAGCAGGAGGCAGATCATTTTTATGCCCATATTGCCCCAAAAGAAGGCAACAATGCCCTCAGCTGCCGACACCCAAAATATTCAGCGTCAGGCATTCGCCGGGATGTTGTGGTCGAAACAATATTTCAATATTGATGTGCCGCGATGGCTCGATGGAGACCCCGGACAAATCCCGCCGCCAGCCAGCCGCAAAACCGGGCGCAACGCTCATTGGCGCACCCTCAACAACGAAGACATTATTTCCATGCCCGACAAGTGGGAATACCCTTGGTACGCTGCCTGGGATCTGGCGTTTCACTGTGTGCCGCTGGCCAAAGTGGATGCGGAATTTGCCAAAAACCAGTTGATTCTATTCCTGCGGGAATGGTATATGCACCCGAATGGGCAATTGCCGGCCTATGAGTGGGCATTTAGCGATGTCAATCCTCCCGTTCATGCCTGGTCTTGTTTACAGGTTTTCAAAATTGATCAAGAGCAAACCGGGCGACCCGACGTGGATTTTCTGAAAAAAGTCTTCCAAAAATTGCTCATCAACTTTACCTGGTGGGTGAATAGAAAAGACCACAAAGGCAATAATGTATTTGAAGGCGGCTTTCTCGGTCTCGACAACATTGGGGTATTCGACCGCTCCAATCAAATCCCCGGTGGAGGCTACCTTGAACAAGCCGATGGCACGGCCTGGATGGGCATGTACTGCTTGAATATGCTCGAAATGGCCCTCGAAATCGCCCAGTATGACTCGACTTTTGAGGATGTGACCACCAAATTTTTTGAACATTTCACCTATATCGCAGAAAGCCTGAACCGAATGGGACACGACTGGACGGGGGCTTGGGATGAGCAGGAAGGTTTTTTCTACGACATTCTGGCCCTGCCTAACGGGGAATATATCCCGATGAAAGTAAGATCGCTGGTAGGTCTGAGTACGCTATTCGCTGCTTATGTGCTTCCAAAAGCGAAACTGGAAAAATTGCCCGATTTCACCCGCCGACTGCGCTGGTTTCAGCAATACAGAGAAGACAAAGGCGATTATCTGGTGATGGATGAAGACCCTTTAAGCGGTGATATATTATTGTCGCTCATTCCTCAGGCGCGTTTGGGCCGATTGCTCCATGCCATGCTGGACGAACAAGAATTTTTATCTCCCGGCGGCATTCGCTCGCTTTCCAAAATACACGAACACGGTTATTCGGTGCAAATCGCCGGACAGGATTTTGGCCTGCGCTACGAGCCGGGGGAAAGCAGCACGGGTTTGTTTGGCGGCAATTCCAACTGGCGTGGCCCGGTGTGGATGCCGATGAATTATCTGCTGATCCGGGCTTTGCGAACGTATGGCGAGTTTTATGGCCATGACTATAAGACGGCCTTCCCTACCGGCTCAGACAACCTGTTGTGTCTTTCGGAAGTGGCCGATGCCTTGTCGAAGCGTCTGATCTCGATTTTTGAAAAGGACGAAAATAGCCAACGACCCGTGAACGGCCATGATCGGACCTATGCGGAAAACCCCCATTTTCAGGATTTGGTGCTTTTTTATGAGTATTTCCACGGCGACACCGCAACGGGGGTAGGAGCCAGTCACCAAACGGGCTGGACAGGGGTGGTAGCGAGTCTCATTAGCGAAGTGAATGCTATATAAAACAAATAAAACCATGTTGACGTACAAAAATACTACCCCGGACTTCCAAGAACTGGCCTCCAAGGAATGGCTCGCGACCAATGGCATTGGCGGTTATGCTTCTTCCTCCGTGGTCGGGGCCAACACCAGACGCTATCATGGCCTGTTGGTGGCATCGCTCAACCCGCCAACCCAGCGCACGGTGATGGTGTCGAAAATCGAAGAGTGCATCGTTTTCAACCGGGATTCCGCTTTTGCACTTTCGAGCAACCAATACCCGGGCGTAGTACACCCCGAAGGGTTTCAATACTTCAAGTTTTTTGAACGGAAGCCCCTCCCGCGCATGAAATTTGAAGCGCATGGCTGCCATTTATTAAAAACCGTATTTATGGTGCAGGGCTCCAACACGACGGTGGTGGAGTACGAAAACACGGGCGACACGACTTTTAAACTGGCCCTGACTCCGCTTTTTGTCCATCGCGATTACCATTCGCTTTCCAAGGAAAATGCCTTTGAGGATTACTGGATTACGCAGAAAAATGGTTGTTATGCGCTGTATGCCTATTACGGTGCCACCCCGCTTTACTTCAATTTCAGTGCGGGTGAGTTCGTGGATAACCGGCAATGGTTCAAGAATTTCGAATACGAACGGGAGCAAGAGCGCGGTCTGGATTTCCGCGAGGATAGTTTTTCGGTGGCCAATATTAACGTGGTGCTGAAACCCGGCGCAAAAGTACACCTGGTTTTTTCTATGGAAGAAGGTATGGCCAAGGCTGACCCGGAAACATTGAAAACCAATGAGTTGCGCCGTCTGGAAAACAGCGTCCCCAAAGATTTTGACGACCCTTTCTTGAAAGATTTGATGCTGGCAGGGGAGCAATTTATCGTGCGGCGCAACAGCACAGAAGGCTATTCCCTGCTGGCCGGTTACCATTGGTTTACCGATTGGGGGCGCGATACGATGATTGCCATGCGCGGCCTCACTATTGCCACCGGGAAGCAAGAAATTTCCAGGTCTATTCTCGAAACTTTTCTCCGTTCTGTGGATAAAGGAATGCTGCCCAATCGGTTTCCAGATCGCAACGAAGCCGTGGAATACAATACTATTGATGCGACGCTCTGGCTCTTTGTGGCCTTGTACGAATACCATCAGAAATTTCAGGACCTAGATTTTGTAGCGGAGCATTTGGGCACCCTCACCGAAATTTTAGACCAGCATATTGCCGGCACACGCTACAATATTCAGGCGACACCCGAAGGTTTTCTCGCCGGAGGAGAGGGTCTGGCGCAACTTACCTGGATGGATGCCCGGGTAGGCGATTTTGTGGTCACGCCCCGTCATGGCTGTGCGGTAGAGATACAAGGCTTGTGGTTCAATGCGTTGCGCATATATCAGTATTTTGCAGGTGCCCTAAATATGCCTTACGAAAAATACCAGTTTATAGGCGACACCTTACTGGCCAATTTCAAAAACCAATTTGTCCGCTCGAATGGTGCTTTGAACGATGTGATTGTGCCAAACGATGCCGGTTATGCGACAGACAGTACGTTGCGCCCCAACCAAATTTATATTGTAAGTCTGCCATTTTCACTGCTTGACCAGGAGGCTGAAAAACGGGTCGTGGAAGTTGTTCAGGAGCATTTACTGACCGGCTTTGGACTTGCGCACACTTTCACCGGAACACCCGGATTTCAAACCAACCTACGGCGGCAATTCCTGGGAACGCGACACCGCATATCATCAGGGGACCGTGTGGCCTTTCCTGCTCAGTGAGTATGCCACCGCTTTTTTAAAGGTAAATGACTGGTCTGAAAAGGCTCAAAAAGAGGTAAAAACACTGCTCGAACCTCTGAAAAACCATTTCTATCAGGATGGTTGTATTCTGGGCATTTCTGAAATTTTTGATGGGAAATTGCCCCGCGCAGGAAAAGGCACTGTGCAGCAGGCCTGGTCGGTAGGGGCAGTATTGAAGATTTTGCTAGACTTGAAAAAGCGTCCAAAAAAGGTCGCCGCCATTCCATCATCCCATTTGCTGAAATCAAGCCAATAATTTTTTAAAACACTTATCATTCAAAACCATGAAATTAACACTTTTCAGCCTACTTACAGTAGCCATTATTACGATTCAATACCCCGCGAACACCACACCATCCGTGCCTGAAACAATGTATCCAAACTCAGCCTTGACACCTCCTGTGCCAATGAGCAGGGAGCAACGTATCAAGCATTTTCGCCTCGACAAAAACCATGTGGCCATAGATGGCTACGACCCGGTATCTTATTTCAAAAGCAGTGGGCCACAAAAAGGCAGTGCTGGCCTGGCTTACGACTTTGATGGGGTGATCTACTGGTTTGCCAATGCGAAGAACCTGACGGAATTCAAAACCAACCCGGCTCAGTTCGAACCGGTTTGGGGCGGTTGGTGTGGCTATGCCATGGCGGTTCGCGGTGAAGAAGTGGAGATCAATCCGGTTTGCTATAAAATCGTAAATGGCCGCAACGTCTTGTTCTTCAAGACCTTTTATGCCAACGCTTTGACAAACTGGGAAAAAGAAATTAAAAAGACCCCGGAGAAAGGCTTGATGGTAAAAGGCGATAATTTTTGGGGGGAAACGCTCTCAAAATAAGATCATGTTACACCTTTGAGTCGACAGAAATCAAGGCGTGATATCACTGCATTCTTTGTTTATATACAAACAAATCAATTCATGAAATCCATTATCGTCACCGGCGCAGCCGGAAATCTGGGCCAAGCAGTCGTCAAACGATTTGCCAGGGATGGCCACAAAGTATATGCCGTGCTAGGCCTCGGCGAAAACTCCCGGATGTTTAGCCAAAGCCCTCTGGCCGCCCAGATCCATACTCAATTTCTAAATTTGACCGACGAAACGCTTTCCGAAGGGTATGTGAAAAACATTATAGCCTTAGACCCGGACTGTTGAAACGGCCATTTGTATCGTGGGCGGGTGGCAACCTGGCAGCATTTCGGAAACGACCGGATACGAATTGGACAAAATGATCAAGTTGAATTTCACTACCGCTTTCAATATTGTTCGACCTCTTTTGGAGTACTTTGAACGCAAGGGCCGGGGGCAGTTTGTCTTTATTGGTGCCCGGCCGGCCATCAATCCCGCAGAAGCCAAAAGCCACGTAGGTTACGCCTTGGCGAAATCAATGTTGTTCCGATTGGCAGAGATCATCAATGATCAGGGTAAATTCAAAGACATCCGCGCGAGCGTGATCATCCCTTCCCTGCTCGACACGCCCCAAAACCGCAATGCCTTCCCGGATTCTCCTGTGGAGGAATGGGTCACCCCGGAGGTGGCCGCCGACACGATCGCTTTTCTGCTCAGCGACACCGGCGAGAATATCAGGGAGACGGTGGTTAAATTATACAATCAAGCGTAAATACAATTGGTATTTTTGGGGGAAAATTCTGGCGAAAACAGTGGAACGTTAAGGCCAAATATCTATGGAAGTGGTTAAATTTCTGGTAAATGCATTTTACCTCTACTTTGTGGTAGGGGGCGTATTTGCAGTCTTGTTCTTGTGGCGCGGTGCCGCAGTGCTGGACGAATCGGCGAAAGGAATTTCCTGGAAAACCCGCCTGCT
This sequence comes from Saprospiraceae bacterium, assembly GCA_965249785.1. Taxonomy (GTDB): domain Bacteria; phylum Bacteroidota; class Bacteroidia; order Chitinophagales; family Saprospiraceae; genus M3007. The sequence continues at coordinate 63,437 of CBDFMU010000046.1, forward strand.
ATTGTTCCCCGGCAGTGCCGCCTTGTGGCCGATTTTGTGGCGAAAATGGCGTAAACTTCTGCAAAAAAAGGCCTGAAATGACCCTTACGCTACGCAAAATCCACCGCTATATCTGGTTCGCTTTCGCTTTGTTGCTCCCATTGGGCTGGTTGGCTGCGATCTGGGCCCTCCCGGAAACGATCTGGCAAACGCCGGTACACCTGAATCAGCTGCCCCAACTCCCGCGCCTGTTACAATCCAGAGAATCCGGCGATTTTGTCATAAACCTTCGGCAAGATAGTCTGGAACAATACCGGCAAATCGAGATATTTATCAAAAAACCACAGGTCAACCCCAGCACGGTGGTGATCCTCGAAACGATTGATCCAACCAAAGGCAAGCAGGAGCAGTTATTGGGTTTGCTCGGCAGCCGGGGTGCCTGGCGTTTCAATTTGGACAGTTTGACGGCTCAACAGCCGAATTTCAAGATCCGATTGGAAGACAATATTCAACATCGCGTATTGAGACAAATCACTTTCGAGCGATAAATACAATCCTTTAACCAACTTCAACCGATCTGCACCATGTCCGTCATCTATGACCCCATTCATTGGACTCCGCACAAAAAATTGTACGATCGGCTGCTGTTGACCTTTGTCGTGCTTTATCTCGCCCTGTTCTGCGGGCTGCAAGCGGTGCTGTTCCCGCAAGTAACCATAGAGACCCTGATCATTCGTGCCACCGGCACTTTGGCATTTTTGATGCTCCATATTATCCTCTGCATCGGGCCATTATGCCGCCTGAATACCCGGTTTCTGCCCTTGCTCTACAATCGGCGGCACTTTGGCGTGGCGATGTTTTTCATCGGACTCGTGCACGGCGCGTTTAGTATTTTTCAATTTCATGCCCTCGGCAATGCTGACCCCATTGTTTCGGTATTTGTGTCGAATACGCACTTCGGTTCTTTAACGCGGTTTCCATTCCAGTCTTTGGGTTTTTTTGCACTGATGATCCTGTTTGTCATGGCCGCTACCAGCCATGATTTCTGGCTAAAAAACCTGACTCCGCCGGTTTGGAAGACGCTGCACCTGGGCGTATATCTCGCCTACGCCTTGCTATTGATGCACGTAATGCTCGGCGTGATTCAATTGGAGCAATCGCCGGTATTGATCGGCCTGGTCGGGCTTGGGATGTTCACCGTTGCCGGACTGCACGTAGTGGCTGCTTACCAGCAAACGAAAAAAGACCGGGCGGCCCAGCCAGCCAGAACCGAAGCAGCAATCTCCAATATTCCAGCCGGTTTTGTGCATGCCTGTGCAGTGTCCGACATCCCCGAGAACCGGGCCAAAATGTTGCTCATTCAAGGCGAAAATATCGCCCTTTTCAAATATGACAACAAACTCTCGGCGGTACATAACCTCTGCAAGCATCAAAACGGCCCGCTCAGCGAAGGAAAGATCATAGACGGCTGTATTACCTGTCCGTGGCATGGGTACCAGTATTTGCCAGAAAACGGCCAATCGCCGCCGCCTTTCACCGAAAAAGTTTGTACTTACGACGTGCTGGTGGAGGATGCGCAGGTGTACCTGAATCCCACACCTTATCCGGAAGGAACGGCCAGGCCGCCAGCGGTTATTGGGTCATAAAAATCATTTGATCATGGAACAAGATTCAGAATTTTATATCGGCTGGCAAGCCACCGCGCCACCCACTTTTAAAAAAGCCATCCGACGTTTTGTCTTTGGCCTATGCCTGCTGGTGCCCGTGCTGGCCCTCGCCATTGTATATTTTCAAAAAGGCTTTTCCAACGGCAATTTTGAATATGGAAAAACAACCGAGTTGGAAGGCGTTTTTACCCGCATACCGGTGCCTTTTTTAACGATCAAAATTGGAGAAAATCCATCGGGAACCCCAGTTTTAAAAAAAATCCTCTTGGTCGGGTCTGGCAAGTTTGGGTTTACCATTGATCCTGCAATAATAAAGGAAGGAGTGCCGGTCAAAGTATCCGGTTTTCTGATTTACAACGATGGCAAAACGGCTTTTCAAGTGGAAAATATAACCCCGTTGGGCGAGGGCATTTTTCCAGCCCACCCGGTCCCTTCTGTTCATCCCAACGGTCCCTTCATTACCCTTTGCGGTGAAATCACGGACCCTAAATGCCTGCTCGGCGTGATGAATCCCGGCGAGGGCAAACCACACCGCGATTGCGCGATCAGATGTATAAGCGGAGGACTACCGCCGGTGCTGAAAGTTGCCAATGAAGTCGGCGAAACCGAATATTACCTCCTTGTCGGGCCGGATGGGACACCCATCAATGAGCAACTGCTTGATTTTGTCGGCGATGGGGTAGCGCTCTGTGGCCGATTAGAACAGCAATCTGATTGGTGGGTACTCTATACCGACCTCAGTACCTGCAAAAGAATCAATAAGGCTTCGCTGCATCCGGGGCTCTATGTGCCACTAATTCAAAACCATTCGTCGCGTACATTTGAACCAACTTTCCGTATTATGAACAAAAGCGTCTGGTTTTTTGAAGAAGTTGATTTATACGAGATTCTCTGCCCGTACAAATATAAAGACCATCTGAAATCGCATCCATTGAGTTGTTATAATAAAACTGACTTTCTATTTATGGAAGGGGAGGCTGCGCGCGAACTGTTTTTGGTTGCCGAAGGGCGGGTTAAGGTGAGTTTTTATGACCATGAAGGCAATGAGCAGGTGATTGCTTTTCTGGGCAAAGGCGAGATTCTGGGCGAAACAGCCCTGTTTGGTCAGATTAAATATCGGGAGTTTGCGCAAGCCGTCACCGACCGGACCATGATCTGCAAATTGGGGCTTGAAAAAGCCCGGGAACTGGCCCGCGATTATGTGCCCTTCTCCCTCACCATCACCAAGCGATTTGGCGAACGCACCCAAAAACTCGAACGCCGCCTGCAAATACTGCTGTTTAAGGATGCCCGCCAGCGACTGGTGGAATTTCTAAAAGACCTGTGCCGTGATATAGGCACCCCCTCGCGTACAGGGGTCAAGGTAATGCTTGAAATCACGCAGAGCGATATTGCCGCGCTCATCGGCTCGTCGCGCAAGACAGTATCCTTACTTTTTACGGACTTGGAAGAGGCCGACCTGGTAAAATTTTATGGGCGGAAAGAGATCTATATAGCCGATGTGGAGAAACTGGTTTGAGAAATTTTCTCCACTGTTACCCCCGTAACATCCCATCCGTTGCGCACGCCGCACCTTTGTCTCATTATTTCAAAAGGACGGCGAAAAAATCGCCAGCCAGCAATAAGCACCTCTCCTCTATTCATTTACATCTCTTGCCCACATGCAATATGTATCAGCAACCAAATAATCGCCTCAAAAAACAAACCTGTATCGTGACAGGCGCCAACTCTGGTATTGGACGCGCCATTGCGGTAGCTATGGCCCGAGATGGCGCTAACGTAGTCGTCAATTACGTTTTTGGTGAGGAAGCCGCCCAACAAGTGGTGGACGAAATCAATCACATGGGCGGCATTGCCATTGCTTTCAAGGCCGATGTGAGCAAAGAAGACCAGGTGATCGCCATGTTCAAAGAAACCGTTGCCACCTTTGGTACGGTTGATATTTTGGTAAACAACGCCGGGCTTCAACGCGACTCCGCATTTCACGAAATGAGTCTGCAAGACTGGCAATTTGTGCTTGATGTGAATCTTACCGGACAGTTTTTATGCGCGCGGGAAGCGATTAGGGAGTTTTTGCGCCGCGGGCCACGCCCCGATGTGTCCGTTGCGTTGGGTAAAATCATTTGTATGTCGTCTGTCCATGAGGTCATTCCATGGGGAGGCCACGTCAACTATGCGGCCTCCAAAGGCGGTGTAATGTTGATGATGAAATCACTGGCCCAGGAGTACGGTCCAAATAAGATTCGGGTCAATTCCGTTGGGCCGGGTGCTATCAAAACACCCATCAACCGTTCCGCGTGGGAAACCCCGGAGGCAGAGGCTAAACTGCTCCAACTGATTCCTTACAGCCGGGTTGGAGAGACTTCTGATATTGGTGCTGTTGCCGTATGGCTGGCCTCCGATGAATCAGATTATATTCATGGAACCACGATTTTTGTGGATGGTGGCATGACGCTGTATCCAGGCTTTACGGAAAATGGGTAATGCGGCGTGCTGGAATTTCATTTATCCCCAAAACAAGGCATGACATCTTTTTCAAAATAAGGCTCCTGATTAACCGGATGGTCAATGATTGACTCCCTATCCTGTGCAAAATACACGAAATGTTGTATGCTATCTTTAGGGATAGGACATATCGCATTTACATATTTTTTATAGGCATCTTTATACTTATCGGCAGGGTTTTGCCAAGATTGAGCACCAATAGATGTCCAGAATATGAACAAAGCAAAAAATAGGCTGCTTTTGTAGATCGAATTCATTTTTCTAATTTATTGGTGCAACGATTACATTGACACAACCGCCGCATTGGGCTTTGGATCTTAAAAAGTGCCTGAACCCGCCAGTACAGTGGCCTAAAACCTAAACCTATATTCCAAATTTCCTATAAAACTTCTGGTTAATCCATCCGGCCTAACTTTCCTTACTATTAACGGTGCTCCAAAATTTAATTGCAGTGCACTTTTACTGGAAATATCGTAGTCCAGATAAACATTCACATTGAGCGTCAGGCCATCGGAACCTGCTATTTCATGTATATAACCCAACTCATCTATATACTTATCTTTTGCCAAATGATATATGGGCAGCAAACTCGGCGTAATTTTGAATGTACTATTTAAAGTTAATGGATAAGAAACACGTAGTAAAACATCGCCGCTCCGTTTGAATCCACTGGTAGCAATAAAATCTCCCAGTTCCAACTTAATTGGATGGTATCCAGCTCCAGCTATAAATTCATTTTTATTTTGTGATAGCGGATATTGCAAGGCTGTTACTAATTGCAGACGCTTTATTTTAAAGCTAAAACCCATAATCATATCAAAGGTACCCAGGCTGGACTGATAGTCCATAGGCAGTGGCCAACCATCGTATTTTTTGTTAGCCTTATTAAAAGGAATTTTTACACCAACAGTAAGCTTGACAATATTACGAATAGTATAATTATCGCTTATAAACAGATCCGAAATTCCAAAGGTGGAAATTCCATTTCCATTTTGGTCAAGGCTAGTTAGTTTAAAATCCATCCTAGCGGATTTTTATAATTCCAGATAATTGCCAAGTACAGAAATATCGTGGTCGGCCTGTCCGTAGGAAGCACCGATTTTTATTTGACTGATTATCTGTGATGAATCAATAATTTCCTGCGGCTTAAAACTATTGATAGTACAAACGCCAGCGTCACTACATCCCTGGGCGTTTATATGATTTACTATTAAAAATAGTAGCAATGTTGTTAAAATCTTAATTTTTAGAGTCATAATTCTATTATTTAATATTTATATTAGAATCAACCAGACTAATATATAAAAGGAATCAACCTTTTTGTAGTTTTCTGATACGCTATATACTCTTCGCCAAAATGTTCCACTAAAACTTTTTCTTCCACTTTTATACGATTTATGAAAGCGACAATTATAGCAGCAGAGACGAGGATTAAAGAAATCCAGTTATTAAGCGAGAGGCCAAATCCAACAAAAGAGAGCAGCGATGCGAAATAAGAGGGATGTCTCAAATACTTATAGAAACCGTCTTTTTTTAATCGGTGGTCTTCTCTTATGGTAACATCGACGGTAAAAAATTGTCCCAATGATCTGATAATAACCAGTCTTAATACTACTCCAATCAGTATCATAGCAAGCCCCAGATAAGGAATAATAAGATTGGTAGAAATAGGAGCGTAGTAATTCATAGCGATCAGGATCGCCAAAGTGATACTAATACTTATAGTAATCCAAATGAGCGATAACGAATTTTTATCCGCATCTTGTTGGTCCGTTGTCTTGGAACGCATGAACCTATTCAAAAGCACTTCTGACAAACCCCAGGCAATGTAAGCAAGTAGAAATATCAAATTCATAATAGTTATAGCTGGTTGAGAGTGCTGTAAAAGATTTAGTTTTTGATTTTCAGTACTTTGCTTTCCACACCCCTTCAAGATCACGGTACGTTGACTATAATGGCGAAAGTGCCTTATAGAAAGGCAACGATACTGGTGGGTGCATAAGTAGTTTTCTATTTAGCGTTTTCAGCCGTTTTATTAAACAAACTTTCCACAAAAGCCCGTTTATTGAAAATCTGCAACTTATCAATGCTCTCGCCTACCCCAATATACTTGATCGGAATTTTGAATTGATCGCTGATACTGATCGCTACGCCACCTTTGGCTGTGCCGTCCAGTTTGGTGAGAGCCAGCGCGGTAATAGGTGCCACTTCGGTGAATTGTCGGGCTTGTTCCTGGGCGTTTTGGCCGGTACTAGCGTCCAGCACGAGTAGCACGTCGTGGGGCGCACCGGGCAGTTTCTTATCAATACTGCGATGGATTTTGCCGAGTTCCTGCATCAGATGCGACTTGTTATGCAGTCGGCCCGCCGTGTCGATGATAGCGATGTCACAGCCATGTTCTACGGCGTAATTGGTGGTTTCGTAGGCCACGGCGGCAGGATCGGCGTTCATGCCTTTGGAATAAAAATCGCAGCCTACGCGTTTGGCCCAGATGCCCAATTGCTCTACGGCGGCGGCGCGAAAAGTGTCGGCAGCACCCAACACCACTTTATAACCTTTTTGCTGGAATTGGTAGGCCAATTTGCCAATGGTAGTGGTTTTGCCCACGCCATTTACCCCGATGACGAGCAGCACATACGGCTTTTTACCCTCCGGTATTTCATAGTCGTCGGCATCGGCGGTGTTGTTCTCGGCCAGCAACTGCACGATCTCGTCGCGCAGGATTGCATTGAGTTCCGAAGTATTCACATACTTGTCGCGGGACACCCGATCTTCTATCCGTTTGATGATTTTTATGGTGGTGTCCAGCCCTACATCGCTGGTAATCAGGATGTTCTCTACTTCATCCAGCACCTCAATGTCTACAGTACTCTTGCCAGCTACGGCGCGGGTGAGTTTGTCGAAAATGCCTTCTTTGGTTTTTTCCAGCCCCTTATCGAGGTCTTCTTTCTTTTCGCGACTAAAAAATTTGTTGAAAAAGCTCATTGTATTGTTGAGGTTGTTGAGAAAAAAGGGTGGAGACGGCTTCGCCTTGTTGAGAAAAAAGGGTGGAGATTGTATAAGTCTGATGCGATTTTCTCAACCTGCGAAGCAATCTCAACAACCTCAACATTCTCAACAACTTTCTGGTTGAGTCTGTATAAGTGTTTGACGCGATTTTCTCAACCTGCGAAGCCTCTCAACAACCTCAACCTTCTCAACATTTTTAAAAATTTCCCTGCCCCCGACGCACCGCATCAATCAACGTAGATTTTTTCCGGCGCGCTACTTCCACGGTTTCGCCACTTTCCAGCACCAGGTAGCCGCCTTCGCCTTTCACGTAGGTTTTCATGTAATTCATGTTCACGATGTGGCTCTTGTGAACCCGCACGAAACCCAGATTGACCATGGTCTCCTCAAAGGCTTTGATGGTGCGGCTGGCGGTGATGCGCTCGCCACCGATCATCAGGAAATGCGTATAATTGTCTTCGGCTTCCAGGCGAATAATGTCGCGCAAACGAACGAAGTGAATGCCGTCAAGCGCGGAAATACCGATTTTTTCAAAGGCATTGGGAGCGGCCGGATTATAGTTTTGTTGCAGGATTTCGAGGCGTTGCTTGGTCTCGGTGTTGCGATGGCGAATGCGGCTCACGGCTTTCATCAGGTCGTTGCCTTCGATAGGCTTTAAGACGTAATGAATGGCGGCAAAGTCAAAGGCGCGCTGCGCATATTTGTCGTAGGCGGTCACGAAAATAATATCGAAGGGCGGTTCGTCCAGCTCTTTTAAAGCATTGAACACCAGCCCGTCGGTCAGCTGAATATCGAGAATAGCCACTTCGAACTGGCCTTCATATTTGTCCACCAAACGTAGGAAATCGGCATTAGAACCTCCGGTGGCGACCACTTCTACATCGGGGCAGTAGGTGGCCAATTGGTTAAGCATATTCTGGAGGCTTTCTGGTTCGTCCTCGATCACGATGGCGCGATTATGCATAGCTGCTTGCATGGATATGAATTTGGGAAAAAATTGACAGGTGATTGTAGTCGGTCTGCAAAAGTCCGCATTTATTTTGTAACAACGAACCCTGTTCGGCGTATTTCGCTGAACAGGGTTCGTCTTGTTTTTTCGTTGAACGGGGTTCGACGTTACTGTTGTCGCACTTTGAGGCGCATACCGACTTTCACGCCGTCCAGGTTGTTCATTTTGCGCAGACTTTCTACCGTCGTGGCGTATTGTCGGGCAATATCTTCCAGCGATTCATTGCGCTGGATGGTGTGATATTCGTACTGCGGCGGCTGATTCTCATTGCGGCGAAGTGCGGGTGCCAGGGTAAGCTCGGAAGAAGTAGCCGCTGGCTTTTTGCCGGGTGCAGCCGCTATTTCCGGTTTTTTGATTTTGTCCTGCGGCTGCACGGGTGCTTGAATACGTCCGCTTTGGTGTTTTTGTACGATGACCGGGTGCCAGATCGAAAGGGCCATACCAACGGTCAGGTAATTGGAACTCAACTTATTCCAGGCCTTCAGGTGTTCGCCATTACAACCGACTTTGGCGGCAAAATCATTAATATGTTCCGGGCTTTGTACCACCACTGAAGATTCCCAGTAGCGACCATCGCCGAGTTCCGCCCCGGTATACATATCGCTGTTTTCGAGCAGATAATTACGAGTGCCAAGTGTATTGAGATAACGCACGAAAGCGGGCATCACCCGTTGGGGCAAAATGACGAAATGACCATCTGCGGTGGGCGGCACGTAATCGCGCTTGAAACCCGGATTCAGGCTCTTGATAACGCTGTAAGAAATACCCGTAGCGTCAGAAATTGCCCGAAAGGACATGCCATCGTACACTTCGATATAAGAAGTCAATTGCTCATCGAAATCAGGATCGTACGGCTGGATAGCGTGCGCCTGATAGTAATTGCAGATATAAGTGGCGGCAATAAAAGCAGGCACATAGTTGCGGGTTTCCTGCGGCAAATACTTCTGAATCACCCAGAAATTGTTGCTGTGGGCGCGTTTAATGGCAGAACTCACGCGACCTGGACCACTGTTATAAGCGGCCAGTGCCAAAGCCCAGTCATTATATTTATCGAATAATGATTTCAAATAACGGGCGGCAGCATCCGTGCTTTTCACGGGGTCGCTACGCTCTTCCACTACGCTGTTGTTGCGCAGGCCATAGTCGCTGCCAGTAGATGGCATAAACTGCCAGAGTCCCGTCGCGCCCACTTTGGAGACTGCTTTTGGGTTGAGCGCCGACTCTACCACCGATAAATATTTCAGATCGGTAGGCAAGCCATATTCTTTTAATTTTTGTTCAAAGAGCGGAAAATAAGTCAACCGACGACCCAACATACCCTTGGTTTTTTCGGTTTTCATCAGGGAATAAGTATTGATATACCCTTTCACTACGCCATTCGCCTTCAATTCCAGGCATCCATTCAGGTAAGACAATCGTTCGCGCAATTCTGCTTCGGTCAAGGAACGCGCTTCACCACCTAGACCTTTGGCAGTTAAAACACTTGAAATTACCTCGGAAAGCGTATCTGTGGGGTCCGCCAGGTCAGCATCTTGTACTACTTCCACTTGCTGCGCCATCAACGGGCCGGTAAATAGTGCCAGTAACAAAACTAACCGGCAAACGACATGATTTCTCAACTGCATGAGGGTCAAATACTTTTGAAGTAAAAAGAAGAAGGGCGATTAGGGCGCTTTCAAGGTATGGGCGAATAAACGTGAATGCCCAATTTTTATTCTTTGAAACAGTTAAATGCGCCCTACGCAAGAACCAGACCAAGAAGGCTTTTTCGAGAGAAGTCTGCAAAAGTCGAATAAACCACCTATTCATAGGAGGTGTCAATGTGTTAAATTACAAATCGTTCACAAGTTAATTATTTTCGAAATAAAATTTTGACGCAGAAAAAGCCGCCACTGCCTATAGTTTTTCAGTAAACAGCTGTACTTTTGCGCGGCTTTTAAAGAAATTGCGCTGTCTGGCCCTCAAATCTACTGCCGAGACCGGCAAAATGGCGCAGTAAACCAAACATCATTTCGTTCTATGGCTAATATTGGTCGTATTAAGCAAATTATCGGTGCCGTGGTGGACGTTGACTTCAGCGGCCCAAACAGTGAACTGCCCGAAATACTCAACGCACTCGAAATTACGCGCGCCGATGGCACTAAACTCGTACTCGAAGTGCAGCGTCACCTCGGCGAAGACGGGGTGCGTACCATTGCAATGGACTCCACCGATGGACTCATGCGGGGCATCGAATGCGTAGACACTGGTTCGCCCATCGCTATGCCAGTCGGTCAGGCGGTGCGTGGTCGCCTGTTCAACGTAGTCGGCGAGGCCATTGACGGCATCGGCAAAGTGGAAAAAGGCAAGGACGCTTACGTGATCCACCGCAAACCACCCGCCTACGAAGACCTCTCTACGGAACGCGAAATTCTGTACACTGGAATCAAGGTAATTGACTTGATCGAGCCTTATGCCAAAGGGGGTAAAATTGGTCTCTTTGGTGGGGCTGGCGTGGGCAAAACGGTGTTGATCATGGAGTTGATCAACAATATTGCCAAGGCTTACGACGGGATGTCGGTGTTTGCCGGTGTTGGCGAGCGTACCCGCGAAGGCAATGACTTGCTGCGTGAAATGATCGAATCGAACGTAATCAAATACGGCGAAGAGTTCAAGCACTCGATGGAAGAAGGTGGCTGGGACCTCGACAAGGTAGATATGAAAAGCCTGGCCGAGTCGCAGGCCACGCTGGTGTTTGGTCAGATGAACGAACCCCCCGGTGCTCGCGCCCGGGTGGCCCTTTCCGGCCTGACGATGGCCGAATATTTCCGCGATGGCGATCTAAGCGACCCTTCTGGTGGCCGTGATATTCTTTTCTTTGTAGATAATATCTTCCGCTTCACACAAGCGGGTTCCGAAGTGTCCGCTCTGTTAGGCCGGATGCCTTCTGCAGTGGGCTATCAGCCGACGCTGGCTACCGAAATGGGGATCATGCAAGAGCGGATTACGTCTACCAAACGCGGTTCAATCACTTCCGTACAGGCTGTATATGTACCTGCCGATGACTTGACTGACCCGGCTCCGGCTACCACGTTCGCTCACTTGGATGCCACGACGGTATTGGATCGTAAAATCGCTTCCCTCGGTATTTATCCGGCTGTGGATCCGCTCAATTCCACTTCGCGTATTCTCGATCCGAAAATCATCGGTGAAGAACACTATCGTTGTGCCCAGCGGGTGAAACAGATTTTGCAACGCTACAACGAGTTGCAGGATATCATCGCTATCCTCGGTATGGAAGAACTTTCCGACGAAGATAAACTGATCGTGGGTCGTGCCCGCCGCGTGCAACGCTTCCTGTCGCAGCCCTTCCACGTAGCCGAGCAGTTCACCGGCCTGAAAGGGGTGTTGGTGCCAATTGATGAAACCATCCGTGGCTTCAACATGATTATGGATGGCGAAATGGACGCATATCCAGAAGCGTCGTTCAACCTGGTCGGTACTATTGATGATGCTATGGCCAAGGGCAAAAAACTGATGTCGGAAGCCGAGAATTAAAGGAGTTATGAGTTATGAGTTATGAGTTATTTTTGGGCTCACGATTCTTGACTCATAACTTATAACTCATAACTCATAACTGTATAGAAGTGAATTTGATCATTCTCTCTCCCGAAAAGGAAATCTTCTCCGGCGCAGTGAAATCGGTGAAAGTGCCCGGTACGGTCGGCTATTTTCAAATGCTGGAAAACCATGCACCCATCGTTTCGTCTTTGCAAAAAGGAGAAGTGAGCATCGTAAAAGCGGACGGCGAAAAAATGACCTTCCCCGTGGATGGCGGTTTCGTGGAACTGCTGAATAATGAGGTGTCGCTGCTGATTTCCGGGGTGAAAGCCTGAAATAAAAGTTTTTACAAGGTAGAAAACGCTCTTTTTGGCTGTTGCCGGAAAGAGCGTTTTTCTTGTAAGCACAAAACTTTAGAGATTCCGTACATTGTAAACTAAGGTGTTTTGAGTATTGGAAGATTTGAGTATTCGATCATTTGCCTGATTGTCAAGTGTTTTAATCAATTTCTCGCATCCTCCATAAATTTAATTTACAATGGATTCAGCCCCCACCTGAATCTCCAATAGAGGAATAATTCAGCTGCAAACAAGCCCATTTAGCGTCAAACAGGCTGTCCATTTGCGCCAAATCACGATTACTACCGCAAACGTCGCCAGCTGGCAGGCTTTTTTTGGGGGTAATGGCCAAATTACCTACTTTTGCCACCCAACCATCAGCCTCGCTGTTGATGTCACGCAAACATGAAAAAACTACTGATTTTCCTGCCCATTATAGCTTTCCTGGCCAGCTGCTCCAATGATTTTGAGGTGGCCGCTCCCTGGAAAGAAATTCCGGTGGTCTATGCTATTCTCTCCGCTAAAGATTCGGCGCAGTATATACGCATCGAAAAAGCCTTTCTTGACCCGCAAACCAATGCGCTCGAAATCGCTCAGATCGCCGATTCGCTCTACTATCCTGCCGATGCTATCAGCGTTTATCTGGAACGCACCAGCAATAATACGCAGGTGCAACTCACGCGGGTAGATGGCAATCTGGAAGGCTTTCCGCGCAAAAGCGGCATTTTCGCTACGCAGCCCAACTGGCTGTATAAAATAAAAACTCCCGCCGGGCAAGCCCTCGCCGCCGGCGAAAAGTACCGACTGGTGATCAAGCGGGCCGATGGCAAAGCCGATATTACGGCGGAAACCACCATTCCCGGCGATTTCAGCTTTACGGTCCCCAACCAGCAGCAGTCGCCGCCTTTGCTCAACTTCTTTAACGCCCAAACCACGAGCATCCGCTGGCGCACAGACGTGAATGGGGTTTATTTCAATGCGTACATTACGGTACGCTACCGCGAAGAAGCCCCCAATGGCGCGACACTGGCCCACAAAACCTTGGTCTGGTCGGCTTTCAGCAACCAACGCCGTACCGATAATACGGTCGGCAACGGCCAATATGTGGGCGAAGCCGAAATAAATGGCCAGGACTTTTTTCAGTTTTTGCATGATAGCATTCCTGCCGTGACCAATAATGACCGCTATCGGTATTTTGAGTTTGCCGACATGAAGCTCGAAGGCGGAGGCAGCGAAATAGCGCAATACCTTTCTACGGCCAGTGTAGCCAGCGGCATCACCAGCGCGGAGACCATTCCTACTTATACCAACATTTCCGAGGGCTTTGGTATATTTACGGGTAAGAACCACACCACCTTACCGAATATCAAGATCGAAACCAAGACGGTAGACGAGATGAATCGCAATGCACTCACCGTCGGGTTGAACTTCCGTTATTGAGAGAAGTAAGCCGTTAGAGAAAATACGCCGGGTTCCTTTGGTTGAAGGAGTCCGGCCTATTTTTTTATGGCTTGGGCCGTTCTTACCTGGTTTTTTATCAAAGATTAAAAAAGTTTATACGATAAACAAAGTGTTTTCAAAGATATTTATTTCACAAAAGGTTTATCAAAATTTAACATAAATAATTAGCAATCAAATTTTTACATTAATATATTCATATAGTAAGTCAATTTTTATTCTTCACAAGAAGTAAAAAATGTTATTGCATACTGAAAAACCGCCTCGCACTTTTGTGCTATGAACGGTGGTGATTAATGAATTGCCGCTAACTGAGATATGTTCATGGGATTATACACATTCAGGTGCGAAGGTGCGTCTTTCTGTCGAAGCAAGACGCACCCGCTTGAAACCGCCCACTCCAGTTAGCCGACACCGATACCTGCACGCTCCCGCTAACGTGCACGATTATCCCCAAATACTCGCTCCGTTTTGGAGCCCTTCTTTCGAAATGTTCATGGGATTATAATTTGTTGTTACAGAGCCGCACCAAACGAGGTGCGGCTTCTTTTTTTTATCCACCGAAGCCTTTCAGTGAAAGTGGGTGCATTGGCTTGTTGGTTATATGCTGCCTCTTTGGTCAAGAGGAGTTCAATGCTGGGCTCCACCCGCCTTTGCCCGAAATAGGACTTCGACGGGTAAAAGTTAGTACATCAATAGCGAGAGCCTCCCTACCTTTACCCGCCATAGCCGCAGGCGGGTTCAACTTAATAGTCCTAATTTCCCGCAAAGGCGCGCCGCTATGACCATTGTATTCTTTTCTACAACTTCCATAGTCCAACGTCCAAATCTTCCCATGTCTGCTTCTACCGGCGAAATCAAACGGGTGACCACGCACGTCATCCAGGCCATGAAAAATCGCGGCGAAAAAATCGCCATGCTCACTGCCTACGACTTCTCAATGGCCCGCATCCTCGATGAGGCCGGCATTGACATCCTGCTGGTCGGCGACTCGGCCTCCAACGTGATGGCCGGCCACGAGACTACCCTACCCATCACGCTCGACCAGATGATCTATCACGCCCAGTCAGTGGTACGCGCCGTGCACCGGGCGATGGTAGTGGTGGATTTGCCTTTCGGCAGTTACCAATCCAATCCGGAAATCGCGCTGTCGAGTGCCATTCGGGTAATGAAGGAATCAGGTGCCCACGCTATCAAACTGGAAGGCGGCGCGGAAGTGGAGAAATCCATCAAGCGTATCCTGATGGCCGGCATTCCCGTGATGGGTCACCTGGGATTGACCCCGCAGAGTATTTACAAATTCGGTACCTACACCGTGCGCGCCAAAGAAGAGGTGGAAGCCCAAAAACTCCGCGACGATGCTCAATTGCTGCAAGCACTGGGTTGCTTTGCATTGGTGCTGGAAAAAATACCGGCGACACTCACCCAAATTGTTTCTGAAAGTCTCGATATCCCGACCATCGGTATTGGTGCGGGCCAACACGCGGACGGTCAGGTGCTGGTGACGCACGATATGCTGGGGATTACCAAAGATTTTAAACCCCGTTTTCTGCGTCGTTATCTCGAACTATTCGAGGCAATGGGCGAGGCCACCAAACACTACATTGCGGATGTGAAAGCGAAGAGTTTCCCGAATGATTCGGAGCAGTACTAAAGAAGCAAAAGGCAAAATAGCCATCTGCGAAAACGCTGGACCATAAAATTGCGTTGTCTTTGCTTTTTTACCTGTTAGCCCCCCTCCTACTCCCCCCATAATGGGGGAGGGTAGATTGTGTAGAAGTAAAATCTGTGCTCTTTTCTTTGCTAATTTGCTCTTTGCCTGTTGCTTTTTTGCTTCCCAATAAAAACCGGAATGTTGCCTCGCTCCGTTTGCCTATTGCTCTTTGCCTGTTAGCCCCCCTCCTACTCCCCCCATAATGGGGGAGGGTAGATTGTGTAGAAGTAAAATCTGTGCTCTTTTCTTTGCTAATTTGCCCTTTGCCTTCTCTTTATGCAACCAGAAAATTCCTCCAAACGCGGCCAAATCGGCCTGGTATTACTTGTATTGCTTGCCGTCGGTGCTTATTTTGCCTGGGAACCCTTAAAAGCCATTTATTTTTCCGGGGTACCGAAAAACATGGGGAAATCCTATCTGCTCATCCCCACTGGCTCCAATTTTGAACAGGTCGTAACACTTTTGAAAAATGGTCACTTTATCGAAGACGAGGCGAGTTTCCGCTGGCTGGCCGAAGAAATGAAATACAAACGCGACACCATGAAAGCGGGTCGCTATGAAATAGAGCCTGGCTGGAGCAATCGCGACCTCATCAGTCACCTGCGACTGGGCAAGCAAGCTCCGGTGAAAGTGGTGCTCAACAACGAGCGATTGCCAGAAGAAGTAGCTGGTAAAGTGGCGCGTTTTATTGAGGCGGATTCTCTGTCGTTGCTCGCGACTTTCCGCGATTCGGTATTTTTGGCGGAGATCGGCTACCAGCCGGAGACGTTGATGTCAATTTTTATTCCCAACACTTACGAGATGTATTGGAACACGGATGCTCCGGGTTTTGTGCGAAAAATGCTCAAAGAACATGATGCTTTTTGGGACAAAAACGACCGCCGCGCAAAGATCAAAGCCATGAACCTCACGGAAGAAGAAGCCTATACGCTCGCTTCTATTGTGGAACGCGAAACCAATTCTATGGCCGAAAGACCTGTCATTGCCGGGGTCTATCTCAACCGCCTGGCAATCGGAATGCGTCTGCAAGCCGATCCCACCGCCGTTTTTGCCACCCGCGATTTTGCTACTCACCGCGTCACGGACTACCATACCAGTTTCGACTCGCCTTACAATACTTATATCTACAAAGGACTGCCGCCCGGCCCGATCAGTATGGCTTCTATTTCCAGCCTGGAAGCGGTGATCAATCCGCAAAAACACGATTATCTTTATTTTTGTGCCAAGCCCGACGACTCCGGCACCCACGCTTTCGCGGTCACTTATGCCGCGCATCTAGTGAACGCTAATCGGTTTCAGGCCTGGGTGCGACAACGGGGAATGTGAAAGAGCTGTTCATTTCTCTCAGTGTTTTGTAACTACTACTTTCTGACTGGCTAGCCTTACGTTATCTGCTGAAAACAAATGCACCCAGTACACGCCCTGTGCCAAGGCACCGAGATCAATTTGGTCATTTGTAGTATGCTGCTCCACACGCAATTGACCTAGGGTGTTGTATACGCGTACGTCTACTTCTCTTCCCGGTGGCAATCCTCGCCAATATACCTGCCCGGTCGTCGGATTGGGATATAATATTAAGGCTGCTCCCGCCTGCGGCTCCGTGCTGCCCACCGTGGTCAGCCACACATTCTTGCACTTGGTATTCGAGCCATACTGATTGCTCACCGTAAGGCAGACATTGTACTCGCCCGGCCCGGAGAAGCTATGCGCTGGATTGTGTTCACTACTGAAATTACCACTACCAGACACCGGATCACCAAAATCCCAGAGCCAGGTGGTGGGTTCATACCAACTCACCGACGTAAAATCCACGCCCAGCCCGCTGGTATGGTCATAACGCCACCCGGCCAGCGGGTGATTATCCAGTCCCAGTGTATCGCAGGCCGAGCCATCCACCGGGCCGAGCCGGAAGTTGGGAAAGTGCGACAGGTTCTTGTAGGGATAGGTAAAATTATAGTAACTGAGTTGCATTTCGCTGGCTATACCGTCGCGCTCGGGGTGATTCATGCGGTGCATACAAAGTTGACCACTAAGTGGCCGACAATAGATGCGTCCATCCGGCCCCAGTTCCATGAAGCCAAACTCTACCTGAAAGGGACAGCGAGCCACCGGATCCCAGTGAGCAACGACGGTCTGAGAAGCCGCCAAATCGGGTGCCAGCAAATCAAACTGATACGTTAGGTAGTTTTCTTGGGCATAGAGGTAGCGTGAATCGGCAGACCAGGCGCAACCAGCGTAGACTTGCGTGCTTGCACTGTCCATTACTGGTACCAAAACAGCATTGGATAACTCTCCACTACAGCGATCAAAGTCGTAGAGGCGCAAGCCGTTTTTAGCATCGAACCGCGCCAGTTTACGTCCGTCCGGGGAAAAAACAACTTGGCTAGAGGTGTTAAACAGAGAAGGCAAACCCAACTGTTGCGATCGAAAAGTTATTCCTTGTGCACTTAGCAGTATAATATAATAAGTATTGCTCCTTTCTTTAAAAGCTACGATCCACCAGTCTCGTCCATTGGCATGGCGTACGGCGTGCAACTTGTCGCTTTGCATAGTATCTTCTAATATAATCTGGTTTTTAAGTACAATATTCCCCGCACCATCATTGGCAGACAAATCTATCACGGAGTGTAAGATATTATGTAAGAAGATGGCATTATCAGATGTTTTAATTAAAGGAATGTGGAATAGATGAACAAGGCTACTATTACCTGGATCGGGCAGCATTAATAAATCCTGACCAAGGTTATAACCATAATCGTGGCTACAAAAAAGATCATACATTAGACCTGGGTTCAAACCTGTGCTATTAGGTATTTCTGAGCCATCTTCTTTGGCTATGTAACAGCCATTAGAATATATCAATAATTGCCCCGAAGAATCACTGATTACCGCACTAGAAGCATTGAAGTCCATTGGACTTTGGTATTCAGTAATCACCAGTGAATCACCAAAATCAAACCTGAAACATTCCGCCGATTCATCTACCGGGTCATAATTATAACCAAACAGCCAGATATTGTCCTGGAATTGGGCGTGGAGCGGAGTAGATAGTACCACAGCGAAAATTACTATAAAAAATTTAAGCATAGCAAAAGACAAAAAAGCGTAGAAGATACGGCGCAGAATTACAGATAACATAGAGGTGAATTAGGAACAAAGTAGGTATAATAGTACGGTACATTGGTTAACATATTTTCTGAAAAGTCAGGTTACAAGTGAATATTCGCAACAACCTTCCCTTCCCGTATGGTGTTACAGCGCATTCATGAAATTAACGAATTATGAACTATCGTCTTCTGGGCCGCTCCGGCCTGCGCGTTTCCGAACTCTGCCTCGGCACCATGACTTTTGGCACTGAATGGGGCTGGGGTGCCGACAAAGAGGAGAGCAAAAAAATCTTCGATGCGTACGCCAACGCTGGCGGCAACTTTGTGGACACCGCCAACCGCTACACCGAGGGTACCAGCGAACGCTGGCTCGGCGAATTTGTGAAAAATGACCGCCATCATTTTGTAGTCGCTAGCAAGTACACCCTCCGCGACCGGCTGGGCGATCCCAATTTCGCGGGCAATCACCGCAAAAACATGATCCGCTCAGTGGAAGAAAGCCTGCGCCGCCTCGGTACGGAGTTCATTGACTTGTTCTGGGTGCACGCCTGGGATCATCTTACGCCCACCGAGGAAGTCATGCGCGGCCTGGACGATCTGGTACGCAGCGGCAAAGTGCAGTACATCGGCATTTCCGACACGCCCGCCTGGGTGGTCAGCAAATCGAATGTGATGGCCGACCTGCGCGGCTGGACGGCTTTTGTAGCCCTGCAAATCGAGTATTCGCTGCTTCAACGCACGCCAGAACGCGATCTGCTGCCCATGGCGGAGCATTTTGGCTTGGCCGTCACTCCCTGGGGAGCCATTGGCGGCGGTGCCTTGACCGGCAAATACCTGAAAGGAGAAGCAGGACGGGTAGCAGAAGGCAGTGCCCGCCGCAACGACCGCGCCAACGCCATTGCCGCCAAAGTGGTGGAAGTAGCCGAACAACTCCATGTCTCGCCCAGCCAGGTGGCCATCAATTGGACGCGCCAACGCGCCGTCGGGCTGACCGTCATCCCACTGATCGGTGCGCGGACTGCTGCGCAACTGAGTGATTCACTGGGTTGTCTGGATTTTACACTGCCCACCGATGCTTTGCAGGAACTGGATGCGGTGAGTGCCATCGAACTGGGCTTCCCGCATGATATGCTGACTTCGGATAATGCCCGCGAAATGATCTATAGCGGGACTTATGGGCAGATTATGCAATAGGAGATTCTTATTGCTCAATTATTGGGGAAAAAGTAAGACTCGTTGGATAATTTGGCTTTTTAAGGATCAGGCGAAGAAAAATTCGGCATCTTGTTTGTTGTATAAGTGTTTCGGCTATCTTTGCCCGACCTGACAAATTCTGCATGAAGACTTTTCTTAATGTCTGTATGACTTGCACCCCCTGATTGTTTGCCGCGTGATAGGGAGATGGTCAGGGGGTGTAGTGCTCTTACAGCGAAGTACGCATGGTTTAGCTACAAAATTGTAAGCAGAATATAGTTCTATAAAACGATAACCAAATAAATAGAAATTAATGCCTAACAAATTGCAGTCCACAAGTCCTAGAAATCAAACATTACAACAAATAAGCCAATTCGAAGAAGGCTTAATTGAGTTTTTGAAACAACATGACCTGCCGTCAGAACAAATTTTTATTCCTGTACCTGAACGACTAAAAGTCTTCTTAAATATCGAAGATATACTTGATCTAATACCTGAAAAGGAGAAGAGTAATTCTGTTTATCTTTCGAAGTTCACGGCAGGCGTAGCAAGTGGATTGTTTGACGCTGCACTAAATTACCTTTGGGATGAAACAATCCTACAAATTAGAAAAAGAGTTGCACAATATGATTTAGAATATTTTTACGATAATGCAATACAAAATGGCGACAAGCGAAAAAAAGTAAAAGATGAAAGTGATTTAGTAAAACTTGATGATTATGAACTAATAAAAGGAGCGAAAGAGATAGGGTTGATCTCCGAACTTGGATTTAAGCACTTAGAATTTATTAATTTTATGCGTAATTGGGCAAGTGCTGCTCATCCTAATCAAAATGAATTAACTGGCCTTCAACTAGTTTCTTGGCTGGAAACTTGCGTTAAAGAAGTAATTACCCAGACTACTGGACATTTTTGGAAATGGGATGATTTTTCGGGCTTAGCATGCTAAAAACATATCGTATAAATTCTATAAATCGGAAGCATTTTGTGGTTAGGATTGCCAGTCCTTCTCTAAAAATGGACACTTCTGGCGTTTGAGTCCCGTCCTGATAACGTTGCGTTGCAATATAATTTTGGTGCTTCCAGCCTTCTTGAATGGCCAAGGTATAGGCTATTGTAACGATCGCCATCATTAACAGGTTTTTGCTAGCATTTTTGAGATTAAGGTCTTCCAGATTATATCCGTTCGTTTTTAGGTGTTTGAAAAGGCATTCGATTTTCCAACGTTTGACGTAGCATTCAGCGGCCTTGACGGCATTGGGTAGCGTAGTCAAAAAGATCATCACCGGTTCCTCTGCATTCACCTTGGGATTAGGCATCATAACGATGGTGAAGGCCTGGCCATCCAGAAAAATCTGCTTTTTAACCAATTTGTCTTTTAAGCCGCACTTAGTCACCATACGTTCATAGCCCTTACCTCTGGCCCCGTTCACCTCTTCAAAATAATCGCCTGCCCGAAGCCGTATAACAAAATGTATCTTGTTCTTTTTGAGGAAGTTAAACCAATTTTTGCCAATATATTCCCGATCAGCTAACAACGTCATCCCTTGCAGATCGAACAGCAAAAATGCCTGCTCAAACATGGCTTTGCGCTCCGCCTGACTGGACGCGCCTATCTTTTCCAACTGCACCCAATAAATCGGAACGGCCACAGAACCAACCAGAACACTCAGCACCAAATAATGCACTTTCGCTTCCCCAAGCGTCCAACTCGTGCCGTCCATGACCAGGGTTTTAAAGCCTAAACCACGCAAAAACCGAAGATTTTGGCGCATCAAATCGTGTAACAACGCCCTGCTTTCGCCCCAATCCTGGAAAAAACGAATCAGCCGTTTATAATCACTATTGGCCTTCGAACCATCCTTGCCAAGTACCCCGCCAACGTAATCCTTCATTTTGTAAAGGTTCACCGTGCGCGCTAAAGGAAGCAGGCAGACTAAAAGCCAAATATTTTTTACGGCCCCTAAGCCATAACTTTCATACAAAACACTAAATTTGCGTATGTGTGGTGGAAGCATCGATTATTATGTTGTTGCAAACACAATATCGGCTTTCGCCACCTCTTTTCAAAAATGTCCAGTAGTCTGGTAATTACCTTACCAATATCCAATGTTGCAGTAAGAATCAAAGAATTGCTTGGAAGTATAAAAAAAACATCAATTACTAATAGCCAAGCAGCAGAAATAGGAATGTTTTTTGATAATTTGACACAAGAACAAATCAATAATTTAACATCTGGTTTTTTTGGAATTTACATTAATAGCGACACAGAACCTCAAACCCGACAGAATATAGTTAAATTATTGCCTCATATTTGGGAGTCAGTAGATGAAGAGGTTAAGCACCAATTTGGAATAAAATATGCTAATTTTGTTGCAAATAACTATCCTAATGAAAGGCAGTTAGCCAGAGACTTTTTAAAAGTAGTAGAAAGTGAAAGTTTTATTCCATTAGATTTACGTGTAGTGGAGATAGAGCAAACTCTTGATAGTTTACTGCTTGCTCATAGGAGTACTAATAATTTTTATAGCGAACCAACTTTTATGCGACAATTGAAAAGCATAGTAGGTGTTCCCCCCAAAATTCCTAAAAACATCGAAAGGAAATTCATACTGGGAATGGTGGAAGTTTTTCTTACTAATGCTTATGGAACTGCTGTAAACGCTGAGCCATATTATAAAGAAATGTTACGTAACCTTGATGAGAAAGGAAGTACCATTGCTGCTTTTTCATTTCTTTCTGATGAAATTGCAAGCAAATTGCAATTTAGGCTTTGCTCTCAAAAATACCGAGAAATGCTTGGCATACTGAAAAATAATATATCTTCTACACAAGTTCGCGAAGTAGTTGAAAAAATAGAAAAAACTACGGGTTTGTTAGATAATCTTAGAGTTGACACACAATTGAAGCGACAATTAAGGGATCTAAGAATTATGCGGTAGCAGTAATTCTCGCCTCACTTGGCGTTTTCACCAAGTGTACCACCAGTGAAATACCAAGAAAAGCACTCACTCCACATACGCTTGGTGAAAACACCAAGCGTGGCTCAAAACTTATCACCACACAAAACCCAAAAACAAATCACTCCCACATGAAGCCCCTTCTACTCACTCTAACTCTATTATCCCTTTTCCCCACCCTCCGCGCCCAACCCCACCCTCCCGCCGAAAAGCAATATAAAAGTCTGACTGGCACGATCTATATTTTGCCGTTTTTCCTGGATACAGAGACTTTGGTGTGGACGAAAGAAGAAGTCGAGACCTGCCTCGGTCATTTAAAAAGCAGCGAAGACTGGATCGTAGGGCAGTCCAGGCCGTACAATGTCAAACTCGAATTTATAGACGACTTTGTAACATCCAAAGACGAGGAGATTCTGATCGACAGCACCGTGCGTAACCGGAGCAGTGAAAACCTGCTAAAATTGACGATGGAGCACTTAGGATTCGATGACTATGCGACTTACCTGAGATTTCAAGGGCTGGACGCCACCAAGCAGAAGGTGTATGTGCTTTTCTTTATGAAAGCTCCGAGAAGTATCGGCCATGACCGTGATGCAACCAACTGCACGTTGGTTTATTACGATGCCTCTTTTAGCGATAAATGGTGCCCTACGCTTATTGCTCATGAACTGCTGCACCTGTTCGGCGCCTGGGATTTATACCGCGAACAATTCGGGCTGGCGCTGCCCAAAGAACTGTCCGATAAGGCGACACGGCTTTATCCAAAATCAATTATGAAATGCAGAATTTGCCCTTCTGCGGATATAGACGAACTCACCGCCTGGCGAATCGGCTGGAATCAAAACCATAAAGAAACGTTTGATGCGTTTTCTCCCCAGAACTACAAGCGCGAGTAACACGCGCGTACAGTTCGATTTGAAGAATAAAGATCGGTGATTTCGGCCCGTAAGGATGCAACGATGCTTAGGGAAATGGAGGGGTATAACATGTGAGGGGGTAAGCCAAATTGCCGTTATGCCAAAAACTCAACCTGCGCTCCAGTAGATTCCGTATTTTTGCGTTTAAAAGGTCGTTTTATGGCGCTCCAAGAGAAATATATTAATCCTTTTACAGATTTTGGTTTTAAAAAGATCTTTGGCTCCGAGCCAAACAAAGACCTCTTGATTGATTTTTTAAATCAAGTACTACCAGGTAAGCACAAAATTAAAGACCTAACTTATACTCGTACCGAGCAACTCGGAAATACAGAAGCGGATCGAAAAGCAATTTTGACTTATATTGCGTTGGAGGAAAAGGGCGAACGCTTTATTGTAGAAATGCAGAAAGCCAAGCAGAATTATTTCAAAGACCGCAGCGTATACTATTCCTCGTTTCCCATTCAAGAACAGGCCAAAAAAGGTGACTGGAATTACCAATTGGCTGCCGTTTATATGGTCGGTATTTTAGATTTCGTTTTTTCAACGGATGAATCAGAACGAGAAGTACGCCACGAGGTGCAATTGAAAGACCAAAAGTGTCGCGTATTTTATGATAAGTTGACGTATATCTATTTGGAAATGCCTAATTTCCATAAAGAAGAAACAGAATTGCAAAGTGATTTTGATAAGTGGATGTATGTGCTGCAACAACTTCCTTATTTACAAAATCGTCCACAGGCATTACAAGACCGCATTTTTCAGAAGTTGTTTGAGGCTGCCGAAATTGCCAAGTTTACACCTGATGAAAAAGGGAAGTATGAAGAAAGCCTAAAATATTATAGGGATTTAAAGAACGTAGTAGATACTTCGTTCGATGAAGGTAAAGCAGAAGGTAAGTATGAAATAGCGCGTCAAATGAAATTAGAAGGAGAATCGACGGAAAAAATTAGTCGATATACTGGATTAACTAAGGAAGAAATAGAAAATCTATAAGTAAGATACTGATTTAATCCGCAAAGATCAAATCGGGAGGGGAGTAATTTTTCTGCTATTAGGTATAATACGTGAGCCGATTAAAGCAGTCATTCGGCTCAAATTACTCATGAATTTGAGCCGAATAGCTCTATGTACTAACGAAGAATTTCTTACAAATCCAGCAACAGCGTAATCGGGTCTTCCAGCAAATTCTTCACTTTCACCAGGAAAGTCACCGACGTAGAACCGTCAATTACCCGGTGGTCATAACTCAACGCCAGGTACATCATCGGGCGAGCCTTGATTTCCCCGTTCACCACCATTGGCCGCTCTTTGATCGCGTGCATTCCCAGGATGGCACTTTGCGGCTCATTGATGATCGGCGTACTCATCAGGCTGCCAAAAACGCCGCCATTAGTGATCGTAAACGTGCCGCCCGTCATTTCTTCCAGCGACAACTTGCCGTCGCGGGCTTTCACCGCTAACTCTTTGAGTTTGAATTCTACCTCGCTGAAGTGCAGGCTTTCCACGTTGCGGATGGGCGGCACCACCAGTCCATTGGGGGTACTGATCGCAAAACTGATGTCAGCGAAGTCGTGATACACGATATCGTCGCCATCCAGCCGAGCATTCACGTCGGGCATTTCAAGCAACACTTTGGCGCAAGCCTTGGCGAAAATAGACATGAAGCCCAGTTTGATGCCGTATTTTTTGACGAAAGCCTCCTGGTATTTTTCCCGAAGTTCCATCACCGCCGTCATATCCACTTCATTGAAAGTGGTCAGCATCGCCGTATTATTTTTGGCACTCACCAGTCGCTTGGCAATGGTGCGACGCATCCGACTAAGGCGTTCATGCCGTTCATCGCGCGAGAACGTACCGGTGGGTTTAGCCGCCGTGTTCTCAGCAGGCTTGACAGGTTCAGCAGGCTTGGTGGTTGGTGGCGGAGTGGCGGCGGCTGAACCCGCTGTTACGGCTTTTTGCGCATCGTCTTTCGTGATGCGTCCGTCACGGCCAGTGCCACTGACATCGGCAGGAGGTACATTGCCTTCGTCCAATATTTTGGCGGCAGCCGGAGAAGGAGAGCCAGTCGCGTAAGTCGTATTGGCGGCCTTGGCAAACTCTTTGGAAGACTCGGAGACTTCGCCGGATTCGGTGGCGGGCCGGGTAGTAGTTTCTACCTTTACTTCACTGCCAGCTGGAGCGGCGGGCACAGCGGGTGGTGGCGGTGGCACAGCACTTGCGCCTTCGCCGGGGTCGGAGAGCGGCGCGGTTGGCACTTTGATGGTCTCTTCTTTGCCAGGTGCAGCACCGCTGGCATCCGTATCTATTTTGGCATAAATGGCTCCCACATCCAGATCTTCGCCCTCTTTGGCTACCCAGGTAAGTTTACCGGCAGAGTCGGCGGACAATTCCTGATTCGCTTTCTCGGTCTCAATTTCGCACAGCGGCGCATCCATCGCCACCGTGGAGCCATTAGGTTGGAGCCACTTGGAAAAAGTGACGCTGGAGATGGATTCGCCCAAATTGGGGATTTTGAGTTCGATGACCGGCATTTTATTTAATTATGAATTATAAATGTTTGCCCGCCGTAGCCTTTTTCAGCGAAGGAGGGATGAATTATGGTTGGACAGGACGGGCAAAAGTAGACGTTTCCCACAGAAAAGGACATGCCTCTCGTCGGAGAAATTGAACAGCAAAAAAGGGGGATGGTTTTGCACTTTTTAAGGTAAAAAATGGAGGGCGACCAAGCCCAAAATTCAGTTCTTCCCACCGTGATACAGAAATTCCAAAATCAAGCCCTCCCCCGTTTTTCCTTCGCTGCTGATATACATATTACCAGCTGGATCAAACGAAATGCCTTCGGGCTGCGGAAGAATAGCCTTTTCGAGACGGGCAGCCAAACGGATTTTGCCAGTAGTATGATCGAGCACTACGAGCCGTTTCAGTGCCGTGGAAATGACATATATATCATTGGTAAGCGGATGCACCGCGACGCCGGAAGAGCTGAAAAAATGCTTCCGTTTGTCCTCGTCGTTGTAAGCCACCAGCGCGTTCACCTCGTGGGGATGGACGATATAGACGGGTTCGGCGCTCAGTTGGTGAGTCGTCAAATCGAAGGCAAAAATGCGGCGGTCGATGTCGCTTTCGGGGTCTTCCTTGCAAGCGATCAGCAGGGCATTACGGGCATGATCGTAACCCAGACCTTCCAGATCATTTTCTTTACTCAGCCCGCCGAGGGGATATTCCTGCACTTGCGGCGCGCCATTTTCCCAGTTTGTCACCTCGAAAATAATTCCTTTACTCTCGAGGCAAAAAATGTGGTCGCCCACCATTTCCGCGCCTTCAAAGTCGCCTTTATCGCGAAATAATACCCGCTTGGTGATCGCTCCGCCATTTTTAACGTTTAAAAACAGGGCTTCCCCGCGTTCATCCGAAACCGCTATAAAGATGTTGGGATCGCTGGTTGG
>CBDFMU010000047.1:0-54155 GCA_965249785.1 Saprospiraceae bacterium
TTGGTGCGTCCGCCGAGCATCCGGGAGCGAAACCAGCGAAACTTCGTATCATCTTTCGTGGTGTATGGTTCGCCGTCGATGTCCCAGCCGCCGTAGGCCGCATCGAAATCGCCAAAAGGACGGTAGCGCGTACTCGCACCACGACGCGGGGATTGCCAGGGCCATTTCAACTGGGTGATATATTTCGGATCGGCGGGGTCGAAGTGCTGACCGGCTTCGATCAGGCAGACTTTGGCCCCGGCTTTGGTGAGTTCGTAGGCGGCCATACCACCTCCGGCACCGGAGCCGATGATGATGACGTCGTAGGTTTTGGGAGCTACTTTTATCTGAAAATCGGACATGGACAAGAGGTATAAACTATGAACTATGAACTATGAACGATAAGCGTTGATAGTCAGCGAATTAAGAAATGGTCTTTTGCCTTTCCGAAAATTCCCCGGTAAAATACCGCGTTTGCGAAACTTTCAAAACTTTCATAAATGTATTCGCTGTTTTTCGGACAAATATGCTTTATCAGCCTGATGGGAAACATTTGCTTTTTAAGCCAACCAATGGGCCAACCATCGCGTCTTTGCCCGTACCGGCGGATTCAGCCGCCGATGTATCGGCCATGACAAGTGAACCCACCGATACAGTAATGATAAGGCCGCCGGATTTTTTTAGCCTTTTTTGTTCACAATGCGGTCTTAATTCCCCATAAACCATCAATTCGGGCATTTAAGGCCTTATTTTAATCCTTGTCATGATTTTTGGCACGAAATTTTAACACATATAATGAACGAAAGTGCCTCACAGTAAGGTTACAAACGGGAAGGTGTAGAATAAGGCTTTTTTCAAAAACCGAGTCTGTCCGCTGCGCCGTATAGTTTACCAGTTCACCAATCAAGCTTTTGTTATGAAACTAATCCTCGCAGTACCTGCTGTAGGCTTGCTCTTCACCGGAGCGATCAGCCTGAACCGATTGTCTTTGCCTGCCACTGCCACGCTTCCGACTCCCAAGTTGGAAACAGCTGCGGTCGTCACTACCGCCCCGAGAATGTGGGCACAAACCGCCGCGGTGTATAAGGGTGAGAAATTTGATCTGTCTTTCGAGACGCCGCACCCGATGTACCTGGGAGCGATTGATCCGGATGGCAATTTTTTCTACGTGATTTTTCCAGCCGAACCCGGTCAGGGAAAATTGAAGCCTTTGACCGATGGCGTACAATTTGCCAAACAAACTTCACTGACTATTAATACTGCCACGTTGAAAGCCGATCCATATGTGTATGGAATATTAGAAAATCAGCCAGTTTTTACGAAATCGGGTACTTATCGCTTCATTTTAGGCGAAACGTTGCATACCGATGATGAAGCCAGCGTATGTATTGTGCGGGTAGTATACAATGACACAAAACGCCCTTCAGCCCCTTCAGCCCCGGCTATTGCCGCCAACTAAGCCATTTGTCCTCTTTTTAAAGACATTAAAAACCAAAAGTCCCTTGGTTGCCTTCGGGTAATCAGGGGATTGTTGTTTTTTGACTTGCGCCTTTACCAATAACGCTCCCACATCGCCCAGACCATCATCATATTTCCGGCGATCAATAACCCAAAAGTCAGCGGCACGATCAAGTGGGCATACCTTACCAGCCGCCCATTATTGACTGCCAGCGCCAGCACTGGCGCCAACGGGACGAAGTAGCGGCCCTGCAAATTCGTCAATTCCCACGCGCCCACCGGACACCACAGGGCATACATAGTGACGGCAAACAAGCCCAAAAACAGTCCGGCGACCAGCACTGCCAAACTCCGTTGCCGATAGGTCCAATGGCTTGATTCACAGCAAAGTAGACTTAAAATGGCCACCCAGAGTGCTACGATCCAGCCGGTCGGCAAATAATTTTTCTCCCAACCAAATTTCCCGGCAAAGTGCGCCAACGTACTCGGTAGCGCGCGGACATAGGATTGGGCAGCAATTTTTAAAAAGAAAAATGGATGCGTACCTATGAAATGCAGTTGCGCGGTCGGCTGCACACCTTCATTCAGCGTCTGTGTGTTGCGGTAATTGGCTGCATAATTATCATAAGGAATAAACCAGTGTTGCGCCAGCCAGCCCCAACTGATCGCCGCGATCAGCCCTGGCATGATAAGTAAAACGAAATAACGGCGACTTCTCTGCTGCAATCCGTACAGCAATCCCAGCGGCAAGGTGACCAGTTTGGCGGCACAAACTGCAGCAAAAGCAACCATTGTCCACCAGTTTTTCCGTACTACTGGTTGGCAAAAAGCAGCAAACAGCCACCAGCACAGTCCATTGGTCAGTACATCGGCATTGGCGGAAGCCGCCATAACTAAGGAGGCGGGCAACAATGCCAGAGCCGCTACCGGGCGATGTAGGCTGGGAAGCGTCCGCATGGTGGCACCCATGAGCAGTACCCAGATGATCAGGTTAGCCAATCGGCTGGAGTAGAGTAGGGCGAGCGGCCCGCATCCCAGCGGGCGCAGCAAGGTTATAGCCAATGCCTGCGGCAAATAAGCGATCGGTACGTACACCGCAGTGTTGGCAAAATCAAGAAAAATGCGGTGGTCGGGCAACAGCGGAATGGCACTTGCATGTTGGAATAGCCCAGGTCGCAGGCGGGCTGGGTAGTTGTTTTTTAAATAGGCAAACGAGTCCGCCACGGTCTGCAAACTCGCGGGCAAATAGCCGCCCAGCCGTTGATTATCTATTTTTTCTGGAAAAAACTGCCCTTCGCTCACTTGATAAGCCCGTAAAAAATGATTCGGCTCGTCGGGCGACTGAAATGGTGGGGTAAGGGCAATGAAAATCACACCAAACAGGAAGGCCATGAGTACAAAACCTATCAGGTTCTTAAAACCTGATAGGCTTAAAAGTGGCGGCAACTTCACCGCGCTAGACTATCTATATGGACTTCCATCCGGGTCGAATCGCTGGTGGGCAGAGGCGCAGCAGGCGGCGGGCCGGGTGTTACTGGGTGCATGCTTTTAAGCATAAACACCAATGCCCCCACCACGAAAATGGCCAGGAAAATGATGTTGCGGACGGGAAACGGTTGCGGAGCCTGGCGTTGGAACATGGGTGAAAAAGGAAATTGTACGTTGGATTGGAGACGCTAAATTAACCCTTCTCGCCATTTTGACGGGCCAGTTTTGCTACTTTTGCCCAAAATATTGTTGAGAACTATGCCTCGCGCCCTACCCTTCATACTTTTTATAGTCCTGTTGCTGCCCTTTGCCTGTACTCCGCCAGAGGCCGATCAGCAGGCTGTCAAAAAAGGAACTGTTGACCTTGACCTGCGCAACTCCCTGGTACAGCACCTGTTCGACTTGCGGGATCGCCGCCAGGTGGATTCCCTGCGCCAGTATTTGACCAGTCAAAATGCTACGCTCCGTTACATCGCTGCCCTCTCGTTTGCCTCGGGACGCGACTCTGCATCCATTCAGGCACTCACGCCCTGCCTCCAGGATGCGGTGGAAGAAGTACGCATTGCGGCAGCATTTTCCCTCGGTCAGATTGGTACGGCCGCCTGCGAAAAACCGCTGCTCGAAGCCTTCGATGCCCGCGACTCCTTGTCGCGCCACCAGCGTTTCAATGCCATCGTGCTGGAAGCCATCGGTAAATGCGGTACGCTCATCAACCTCAAGCACATCGCCGCCATCAGCACTTATCAACCAACCGACACGTTGTTGCTGGAAGGCCAGTGTCGCGCTATTTATCGCTTCGGCCAGCGCAATCTGGTGGACCCAACCGCGACGGCCCGCATGGTGGCTACGGTGGCCAACGAACGCATCGCGGTGCCTGCCCGCATGATGGCCGCCAACTATTTGGCCCGCACCAAAGATCTTTCGCCCGATAGTGCGCAGGCGGTGCAGATGGCCGTTGCCCTGGTACGCGCCGCCAATAGCCCCGATATTCGGATGGCGCTGGCTAAGGGTTTGGGCAAATCCAAGACCGGCCCAGCCTTCGGCATTCTTTCCAAAGTGATCAATACCGAGCAGGATTGGCGCGTTAAGTGCAGCATTATCAATGCATTAGCCAAATTCAATTACGACACAGTACGGTCGCTGGTGTTTTCACGCCTGTTCGATGCCAACATTCAGGTGGCGCGCGTGGCCGCCGAATTTTTCATTGACAATGGCCAGGCCAAAGACGGCGATTACTACTGGCGCGTGGGCCGCGACAATGCTAATCTGCCCTTGCCAGTACAAATTGCGCTGTTTCATGCGTCCAACAAATGGCTGTCTGGCAAAACCGCGCCGGAGTCGAAAGACTTCGTGAATTATCGGCTGCGCGAAATGTTTATGCAGTCCAAAAGCCCCTACGACCGTGCGGCTTGCCTGAAAGCCCTCTCCGAATTTGGGTGGCAATATCGCTGGATTCACGACAAAGGCATCAATGATGCACACCCGGCCGTCAAGACCGCTGCTGCCGAAGCCTTGGTAGAAATGGCACAAAAGCTCGGTTTTTACGCCTTTTTTGGGGAATCCGCCAAAGGCGTTCGCCGTGAATTTTACTATTATTTTCGGGAAGCAATAGGCACTGCTGATGCCGGTTTAGTGGCTTCCGCCGCGCCGGGCTTACGAATACCCGGTCTGAATTATCGCACTTTGCGCGACTCGGTGCGGATACCAGAGTTACAAAAAGTGTTGGAGAAATTGAAAATGCCCCGCGATGTGGAAGCGTATACTGCTCTAAATGAGACCATTGCCTATTTCGCAGAAACACCACTTCCCGCCGCTCCCAAAATTCCGTTCAATCACCCGATTGACTGGGAACGCTTAAAACTGGTCATCCAAAAAACAAACGTCACCATCGAAACGGCCAAAGGCAATATTGTGGTGGAACTGTATCCGCAATGGGCACCCGGTTCGGTCGCCAATTTTCTGCAACTGGCTGGCACCGGCTTTTATAACGGCAAAAACTTTCACCGGGTGGTGCCTGGTTTCGTGACGCAGGGTGGTTGCCCGCGTGGCGATGGCTATGGTGCCGAGGATTACACTATACGCACCGAAATTGGCCTGGCCTGGTACGACGCGGAGGGCTACCTCGGCATGGCTTCGGCAGGTCCAGACACCGAAGGCACCCAATTCTTTATCACCCACGCACCCGCGCCGCATCTCGACGGGCGTTATACCATTTTTGGCAAGGTCATCAGCGGCATGGATGTGGTGTACCAACTACAACCGGGCGATGTAATGGACAAGGTGACGGTGAAGTATCAGTAAGCCTATGCTTGTCCTTGAATTTGATTAACATGAAAAACATATCCACTGACCTTAAAGAAATGATAACCAGCCATCTGGAAGTCTTCAAAACCTATTCCGAAACGGAATGGGCCGCAAAACCCGACCCGGCCAGATGGTCGAAAAAGGAAATCATCGGCCACTTGATTGACAGCGCACAAAATAACCTGCGGCGTTTTGTAGTTACCCAATATACTGTCAATCAACATATTGTGTACGATCAAAATCAATGGGTGGCCCTACAGCAGTATCAAAATGCTGACACCGCAGACTTGTTAGATTTATGGCGTTTGCTGAACTTCCAAATTGCGCGCGTCATCGAAAATATGTCGCCGGAGCGGCTCGTCTATACCTGCGATACGGGCAAAAACGGCCCGGAACTGCATTCGCTGGACTGGCTGATCGAGGATTATTTGGCGCATACGCAACACCATCTGCGGCAGATCATGGCGGGGAAAGCGTAGGATTCGTCCACCAATTTCCGCTTTCTGTCCGCTTTTTCTACTCTGCGGTGAGCAAAAAGTCGCTTCTGCTGTTGGGACGGGGTTATATTTCTCAACATTTCTCAACATTCTCAACCGCCTACCGATGCTGACCACCACCCACCTCACCAAACAATACCGCTCAGCCAACGGCGAGGCCCTCACGGTGCTGGACAACGTCAGTTTTGATCTGGCAGCGGGCGATACTTTTGCCATCGTCGGGCCATCCGGGTCGGGCAAAACCACGCTGCTGGGCCTCTGCGCCGGGCTGGACCGGGCCACCAGTGGTTCGGTGTCGCTCAACGGCATTGAACTCGAACCACTCTCCGAAGACCAGCGGGCCGAGGTACGCAATCGGCACGTGGGTTTTATCTTTCAAAATTTTCAACTCATTCCAACCCTCACCGCGCTGGAAAACGTGATGGTGCCGCTCGAACTGCGGGGCGACGCTACCGCTGAGACGGTAGCCCGTCAATGGCTGGCCAAGGTCGGTTTGCAGGATCGCCTCGACCACTATCCAACGCAACTTTCGGGTGGGGAACAGCAGCGGGTTTGTATCGCCCGTGCTTTCAGTAATAGCCCAAAAATCCTTTTTGCCGACGAACCCACTGGCAACCTCGATGCCGATAACGCTGCCGGTATTGTGGATTTGATCTTCGATCTCAACCGCACGGCAGGCACTACGCTGGTGCTGGTCACCCACGACCTGGAACTGGCCAAACGTACTCACCGTATTTTGAAAATCAAGGGCGGAAAGGTGGAGTCAATGACGGAAAATTAGGAGACAGGAATTAGGAATCAGGATAGCAAGCAAAACCATTATTTGAAAATTACACGATTAACTTCGCAGCAAAATTTGGAGTGTAAAACCAAGGAACCGATTAACGTCCTAACTCCTGTTTTCTGTCTCCTAACTTCTAATTTTGAATCGCGAATTCCTGCTCAACATCCTGTTCCTGGTTTTTATTAATCTGCTGATCAAGCCGTTTTTTATCTTCGGTATTGATCTGACAGTGCAAAACCGTGTGCCCGATGGCGACTATGGATTGTATTTTACGCTGTTCAATGTCACATATCTCTTCCAAATTCTGAATGACTTCGGGATTCAGAATTTCAACAATCGCAACATCAGCCAGCACCCGCAACTGCTGCCGAAGTACTTTCCTAACCTGTTGTTGCTCAAAGGGTTGTTGAGTGTCCTGTATTTTTCACTGACGATGCTGGTGGCCTGGGGGATTGCCGGGTATGGACACCGTGCGATGGGATTGCTGGCTATTTTGCTGTTCAATCAAATCCTGACCCAAGTCATTTTCTTCCTGCGTTCCAATATTTCCGGCCTCGGCCACTATCGCATAGACAGCATCTTGTCGTCGCTGGACAAGTTGCTGATGCTCGGCACGTGTAGTCTCGTCTTGTGGGCCAATCCCTTTTCCGTGCCTTTCAGTGTGGAGCTATTTGCCTGGGCACAGACCTTTGCGCTGGTAGCCACAGCGGCCATTGCTTTTCTGGTGTTGCGCAGCAAAGCCGACTTTCCAGTACGTCCCTCGTGGTTGGGCAATTGGCGCAGCGGACGGCTCGCGCTGCTTTTTTTGTTGAAAAAAAGTTACCCCTTCGCGCTGGTCATCCTGCTGATGACGGCTTATACGCGGCTGGACGCGGTTATTTTAGAGCGGATGCTGCCCGATGGTATGCTGCACGCCGACGTATATGCGGGGGCCTATCGCCTGCTGGATGCCTGCAATATGCTGGGTTATTTGTTCGCGTCTTTGCTGCTGCCCATGTTTGCCCGCTTGCTGCGCCATCATCCCGACGGCTCCACGGTGCGTCCACTGGCTTCCATGAGTTTCAAAATGATCTGGGCCGGCAGTCTGACGCTGGTAGCGGCGGTCTTTTTTGCCCGGCAGTCGCTGGTGGAAGTAATGATGCCGCTCAAAGCCTCTGCCTATCGCTGGGACGTGTTGGGCATCCTGATCTGGACGTTTGTGCCGGTGAGCGTGACCTATATTTTCAGTACGCTCCTCACGGCCCACGAGCGGCTGATGCAAATGAATCGCTTTTTCATCGCCGGACTGGTGCTGGATGTGGTGCTCAATCTGACGCTGGTGCCGCACTGGAAAGCCGTAGGCAGCGCGGTGGCAACTTTAAGTACGCAACTTTTTATTGCTACGGCGATGGTGTGGCTCTGCGTCCGCACTTTCCAGTTCCGGCCTTCGCAGCGGGGATTATTGCAAACGCTGGGTTTTGCAGTATGGATTTTGCTGGTAGACTGGTTTATTTTTGAAAAAACGGGCTTGAATTGGAAAGGGCAATTTGGGTTGGCATTGGCAACGGGGGGACTTGGTTTTCTGGGGCTGGGGATGTTGAATATCAAGGGGTTACGGATGGCTGCGCGAGAGATGTAAATGCCATTGGTTTTTATCTGAAATCTCCTTCAAAATGGCCTGTAAAATGCCTGTTGTTAGATGGCTCTCCTAGATATAGGATTACATCAAAAGAAAGGCGAATAAAATTGGTTGCCGGATCAAATTCGGTAACAGTAACAGTGCTGCCGGGTAATGCAATAGTGTATCCTACTTCATCCTCTGGATAATTTTCATAATAAACACTGGGTCCGTCAGGATAGTAAACAGGATGACCCACTACTTGAATTGTTCCCAGCGGGCTAGGGTATAATGGTAGGGTAAACCAGAAACTAAACTGCTTTTTGTTCAACTCATCTGTTGTGCCCACTACAAAACTGGAATCCCGGATTCTGAGAATGCCAGGCAAAGCAATGATGCGGCCATCTTTTTCCAAGGTTAGTAATTCAGGTTTATTTGGCACGGCATCTAGGTTCGTTAAGGGAATATTTTCAAAAACCCCATTGCGAATATCCATTGTGCTATTTGTATACAAGGTTGACCCTTTAAATGAGAAATGACCCGATACCGTTGAATCCACCCAATTAATTTCAGTAATGACTATCTCGCCAGTATCGTCGTATAAAACATTAGAATGATGCTGATAATCGGCATACCGATAGTAGGCGTAAGCAAAATGATTTCGGCCCACTCGATAAGTGCCAGTATCTATGTTGGGTACGTATAAATTCAAGTCAGAACTAAAAGTTGTCCAGCTAATAATCAACCAACCATTCTTAATCTGGGCTTTTAAATCAGTTTCAACAGAAAAGTGTCCATTGTTAAAATCGGCGGTCATTTTGGCTGTCTTTACTGGTGTTTCTTGCGTTTTCCGGCAGCCAGCCAGTAAGCCAATGATTAATACAAACAAAAGGATGTTTTTCATAAAAGGATGATTTTGAATATTATGAATAGATATGCCGGTAGTGTGCCGCTCTGAATAAGAGCAGTAGACATTTCTCATTTGAAATAAATAGTACAGGTGGTGTAGAGTAGGGGAGTTACTCCAATGCTCCTTTGAAAGTGAATAACAGCAGCCTGTTATCTTTCATGGAGCAAAACTACGGGCAGGTAAGCAGTCGTTTTTAGCGACCTACACTAAAAACAAATAGAATTTTATTGAATGTTATAGTAAGGATAAAATCTCTATTTCAACAAATTCAACAAATATTCCCCATAACCACTTTTAATATATAAGTGGCCCAGCCGCTCCAATTGTGCACTATCAATAAAGCCCATTTCCCAGGCAATTTCTTCAATGCAGCCGATTTTCAGGCCCTGCCGATCTTCAATGGTTTCGATGAAATGTCCGGCCTGGATCAGGCTCTTGTGGGTACCCGTATCGAGCCAGGCAAAACCCCGCCCCATCACCCGGACTTCCAGTCGGCCTTGTTCCAGATAAATGCGGTTGACATCGGTGATCTCGTATTCACCACGCGCGCTGGGTGTCAGGTTTTTGGCAATTTCCAGCACGTCATTATTATAAAAATACAGACCCGGCACCGCAAAATGGCTTTTGGGTTTGGCCGGTTTTTCCTCAATGCTCAGCACCCGCATTTCCTGGTTAAATTCCACCACGCCATAGCGTTCCGGGTCGGCCACCTGGTAGGCAAAGACGATGCCGCCCTCGGGATTGGCGCAGGATCGGACCATCTCACCGAGACCAGCGCCATAAAAGATATTATCCCCCAAAATAAGGGCAGCCGGATCGGAACCGACGAACGGCGCACCCAGCACGAAGGCTTGCGCCAGGCCATTGGGCTCCGGCTGCTCGACGTACGAAAACGACATGCCCAAGGCCTCGCCATCGCCGAAAAGTTGCCGGAATTTCGGCAGGTCGTAGGGCGTGGAGACGATCAGTACTTCCCGAATGCCAGCCAGCATCAGTGTCGAAAGCGGATAATAGATCATCGGCTTGTCGTACACCGGCATGAGCTGTTTACTCACGGCCAGGGTCAGCGGATGGAGCCGGGTGCCCAGGCCGCCAGCGAGGATAATACCTTTCATGGATGGTTATTAGTTAATGGGTATTGGTTATTGGGAAATATTGACCGTAGGATAGGTAACGCAGAGTGCCTGGAAAAAAGGGAGCCGATAATCACCTCAAAATCAATATTTTCTCAACTCTTCAACATTCTCAACTCTCAACATTCTCAACAATTTACTCTCCCATCAATTCCTTCAGCTTGGCATTCAACTCTTCTCCACGCAGGTTGCGGGCAATAATCTTGCCTTGTTTGTCCACCAATACGGTAGCCGGAATGGAAGTGATGGAATATAACTGGGCGTGTTGGCTTTGCCAGCCACGCAGATCACTGATGTGGTGCCAGGGCAGACCGTCCTGCGCAATGGCCTTTCTCCAAGAGGGCATATCGCGATCCAGGCTAACGCCGAGTACATCAAAACCTTTGTCTTTGTATTTATTGTAGGCAGCCACTACGTTCGGATTTTCGTGGCGACAAGGGCCACACCAGCTGGCCCAGAAGTCTACAAGCACGATCTTGCCACGCATTTGGTGCAGCGAATAATTAGTGCTATCGGGAGTCATACCAGCCAGATCAGGTGCCTCAAAACCAGCCGAATAGGTACTGGCCTTGCGCAATTCATATTCCAGCGGCCCGATTTCGCCGTAACTATCGTTGCGGTACATATCCAGATACTGGGTAGCGTACACCGGCAACAATGGACTGTTCGCCGCCTTTAAGCCACTGATAATTCCGCCGAGCGCAATACGATGCAGCCGGGATTTTGGAACCATTTTAGTCAGTTGGGCTTCCACTAATTGCTTGAACTGGGCATCGGTGGTACCTATTTCAAGCAGGGCTTTGGCATAGCGTTCGCTCGCGGTAGCTACATCTGGCAGTTCTGCGTAGGCCTCGTCCGTCAGGTCGGCATTGGCAAAATAATTTTTCCCGATAAATGCGCTTTCGCCGGCCATACCCTGATCATCAGGCTTGAAGTCGGGAACGATATACAGGCTGGCTACGCGCCAAAAAAACCGATTGGCCTTTTTTAGCGAATCGAGATAGTGGGTTTTATTGAGCGATAACTGGCGAACATAATCCGCGGCGACCGTTTTATTAGCCCCGCTGTTGTAAGCCAGATTGGTTGCTTCCCGAGCCTGGATGCTCATCACCTGGAAGTTGGCAACATCTTTCCGCAATTTTTCCACCATTTTATTGGCGGGCGAATCGGACGTGCGGGCCAGCTCCATGTATTGCACATTGGCCCACAGCGTTACCTTCGGCTCTTCGCCCAGCAACACAGAGGCCGTACTGTTTTCGTAAAAGCCCACGCCATAAAAATGCGGTTTGGACAGGGGCAAACTAAACACGTAGGCACTATCGGGCTGGCGGATTATTGCGCGCGCCACCACGCGTTTTGCCAGGCCAATATATTCATACAAGCGCAGTGTATCGGCGTTGGCAGGGACGCTGCTCAAGCGACAAACCAGCATTACGCCAGCACTTTTTTCCGGGCTTTTCTGGGCCGCAGCAGTAGTAGTGGTTTTTTTGGCAGTAGCCTTGGCAGGTTTTTGGGCCCATAAGGTGAAGGGCAGCAATGCGATCAGAAACAGTAGTTTTTTCATGTATGGCAACACTTTATATTTACCGGGAAATTAGTATATTTACCGAAAGAAGCACATTTGCCCGGTAAACGCACTGAAAAAGCAGGCAAAATTACGTCAAAGACCAACAGCAGGGACGCAAAAAAAGTTAACAAATGATGAAAGGCAACAGAAAGGAAGGGCAAATTAGCAAATAGGCAAGGAAGAGCAAAGGGCAAATGAGCAATGAAAAGCAAACAGCAAAGGGCAACAATTTGCAATGGTTGCCTTATTTGCCTATTTACTCTACTGCACCTCGATGGTATCGCTTTTGGAATAATACTCTAATACTGCTTCGGTGGTTATGCCCGGTGCCTCGGTCTTGGCCAAACGCTTGCGTACCAGATAAAGCGTCCATTTCCCGACGGGCAATTCAGCGATTTTTGCAGCGGGAAATTCAATGGAAGCATCACCGCTCGACCGCATGATTTCCATGGGCACGGTCTGTTGGAGGGTATGGTTTTCCCACATCAGCACTAAGGTCTCTCCTTTTTCGAGCGGCCCGCCTTCCCAACGTAGGGTAGCTGGTTTACTGCGTAACAATGGTCCGTCGCCAAAGCTGAAATGCGAGATGGAGGCCATCGGAAAACTCACTTTTTGTCGCGCTCCCTGTGCGTCTACCCAGCCAAAGCTGTGTTCCGGCAAAAAATTAGCGGCATAGGTGCGTCGGTAAGTGATCCCCTGCACCGGCAGAATTTGCATCGGGGAGCCTTGGTACAGTATTCCGCCGGGCATTTCCACCGCCTGACTCTGGGTAACGTCGTTGCCCTGCCGCACCGTCGCATCGGCTTGCAGCTGTCCGCTCACTGCATCGAAGCGCACATAGCATTCCAGGAATTGCTTGGCGGGAGAAACATTGTTTTTGCAATTCAAAAAAGTCAGAGCGAGCAGCCCCGAAAAAAAGATATATTTCATATATGTTGGTCTAAAATTATCTTTGCCACCGGGCAGACAGCGCGCCATGGAACGGGCTTCTCAGCCCACTGCGCGCTGGTGGCCCAGACACCTGCACCGCAGAGCCAAAGTTTCGCTTTGCCACGGCAAATTTCCACTAATCGGCCCGAACCGCCAAGTTTGCGTCTTTTCTTTTACAAACCCAAGCGGTGTATTCACCCTTGAGCAGGCATCATTCACACATTACCCCGGCGGCACCCCGCTGTAGGCCCTTAATTTCGACAGACAATTAGCATGAAAAGTGTGCTCATTACCGATGATTGTCATCCGCTGTTGCTGGATGGATTGACCAGGTTAGGATACGAGTGCATCTTTCTGCCCGACATCACGCTGGAGGAAACCCGTAAAGTGATCGGACAGTATGAGGGTTTGATCATTAATAGCAAAATCCTCGTAGACCGGGCTTTGCTGGATGCCGCGCCGCAATTGCGTTTCGTCGGGCGGTTGGGATCGGGGATGGAAATTGTAGATCAGCCCTATGCCGCTCAGCGCGGTGTAGCAGTGCTGAGCAGCCCGGAAGGCAATCGCAACGCCGTGGCGGAACAGGCCCTGGGGATGTTGCTGGCCCTGGCGAATAACAGTCTGCGGGCCGACCGCGAGGTGCGAGCACAAGTGTGGCGGCGCGAGGCCAATCGCGGATTTGAGTTGCAAGGCAAAACGCTGGGGATCATTGGTTTTGGTCATACGGGCAGCCAGTTTGCCCGCAAATTGGCTGGTCTGGGGATGCAGGTATTGGCTTATGATAAATATAAAACGCCCGGCTACGCTGCCGAAATGCCCTGGGTGGAAGAGACAAACGAAGCGCGCATTCAGGCGGAGGCCGACATTATCAGTTTGCACCTGCCTTTGACCGACGAAACTTATCACCTTGTCGATCAGGCATTTATAGCACAGTGTCGGGCGGGGGTTATTTATATCAATACGGCCCGTGGAAAATGTGTACGTTTGGAGGATTTGGTGGAAGCTTTGGAAGCAGGTCGGGTCGGTGGCGCGTGTCTGGATGTATTTGAAAACGAAAAAACGGTTACTTTCAGCCCCACGGAAAAAGCCTGGTACGCTCGGCTCTATGCGCTTGAAAAGGTGGTTTTGTCGCCTCACATAGCGGGATGGACCCATGAATCGAAACAACGACTGGCAGAAGTATTACTGGCCAAAATAACGGCAGTATTGGCCCAAGGCCAATGGAAAGAAGGATAAGTGTGTACACTGTTCTGTCAAAATCGGGACATTGTATCGCTTCAGGAAATTAAATTACGCTGTAGTTTTTTTATCATTGCGGCCCGTTTGTAATAAAAGGGCAAGAAAATAAAAAGGGCAAAAGACAAAAGAGCGAAGGGTCGTTGGTGAAAAGGCAAAGCATCAAGCATCCATTTGGCTTAAATTGTCTTTTCAAAATTATCATTGTTCCCGGCAGGATGTCTTTTAGCTAGTTTGCATTTTTGCCGATTGCCAAATTTACCCGATTGCCATTTGAATTTTTGTCAGCCAAATCATACACACATTTACTTAACCACTTTTCTATGGTACGTTCATTACTCATCACATTTACGATGCTCCTCTCGGTGGGAGTCGCCGTGGCCCAGACCATCTTGCAGGGCACCGTACGCGACGACAAAGAGCCGTTGATAGGAGCGTCGGTCAAAATCACGAAGGCGGGGGAACTGATACGCGGCGGTATCACCGATTTGCAGGGCAATTACCGCATTCAAGTTGACCCTGGCACCTACGATGTAGAAATCAGTTACACCGGCTATCAGGAACAACGCACGGAAGGGGTGCAAGTGCTGTCCAACAAGCTCAACTCCCTGGATTTCACCATGTCTGCCGGGCTAAATCTGGTGGAAGTAGAGATCAAGGCCTTCAAAGTACCACTGATCAACAAAGACGGTACGGAGTCGGGCAACACGCTTACTTCCCAGCAGATTGAAAAAATGCCTACCCGAAGCGTAGCCCAGATCGTGGCGACGACCGCAGGCGTGACGACCAACGAAGCGGGGGAAATAAACATCAAAGGCGGACGGAAAGAGTCCACCAACTACTACATTGATGGTATTCGGGTATCTGGTGGTGCTCCGCCAGTGCAAGATCTGGAACAAATACAAGTCATTACCGGCGGTTTGGGTTCCGAGTATGGTGACGTGACGGGTGGCGTAATTTCCATCATCACCAAAGGCCCGGCTTCCGAATACCACGGCGGGATCGAAGTAGAGAACTCTTATGGTCTCGACCCGTTTGGCTACCTGTTGGGAACGGCCAACCTGAGCGGCCCTATTTTGAAGAAAAAACTGGAAAACGGTGGTTCACGTACCATTGTGGGTTTCCGTTTGTCCGGGCAGTATTTGGGTCAGAAAGATGGTGATCCACCAGCCCTGCCCATTTATCGCGCCAAGGAGAGTGTACTCGCCAATCTGAATGCCCACCCGCTGCTGGCCAACGGTGGTAGCGGCTCCAATGCTGCCGAAAATCTGACTCGCGACAGCGTGGATGTTTTCAAATATCGGCCAAACAACAAGAGGCGGGACATAGACTTGACGGGTAAACTCGACTTTCGCCTCACCGATGCTATTGACGTGAGCGTAACCGGTACTTTCAAAGATACGCAGGATGAGATCACCCCTACCGGAGCCAGCGAAAACTCGACCTGGGCACTGCTCAATTCGCAAAATAACCCGACCAACTACGAGCGTCGCTACCGCGGCCTGGCCCGTTTCCGCCATCGTCTGGGGAATGCCGATCCAGATAAAACGGCCTCTTCCAGCAAAGTCAGTATTTCCAATGCCAGCTACCAGATCCAGTTTGGTTTCGAGCGCGGCCAGGAGCATCGGGCCGATAAGAATCACGGAGACAACTACTTTGACTACGGTTATGTGGGTAAATTTGACTTCGACAACATCCCGGTCGCTGCTCAATTGCCAGATCAGTCCGTCATACACGTAGGATACAATCAGACTTTTCAGGGCTTTACCCCTGGTACCCAGAATCCTGGCCTGGCTGCCTACAATGAATTTGCCAACCCAGAACTATACAGTTCCTACAACGCGAAAAACGGCTTGTTTTCTTCGCAATACGATAATGTATGGAGCGATTTACACGTGAATATCAACCAGGTCTACAATCGTGCTTCCAAGGGCGAAAAAGACGTGGTGACGCTGATGGCTTCGAGCAGTTTTGATTTGAAGCTGGGTAAAAGCGGGGTACACAACATCCAGTTCGGTCTGATCAACGAACAGCGCACGGAGCGCAGCTGGGTTTTGCGGCCATTTGCCCTGTGGAATTTGATGAACCAGTCGCAGAACATTCAATTTAACGGTCTGGATACCAGCCGGATCATTGGCCGCTTTTGGGACCCAATCTTGTCGCCCAGAATCGGTGATTCGATCAATCAATATGCTAACTCAATCATTCCGGCTGATCGCCTGACGGATAGCAAATTCTATCGCGAAGCCCGCAAAATCAACGGTGTCGGATTAGATCAATTCCTAAATGTCAATGCTATCAGCCCCGACCAGTTCAATCTGAATATGTTCTCGGCTCGTGAACTGATCGAACAGGACCTGGTGCAATACTACGGTTATGATTATCTGGGCAACAAAGTAGACCAGTCTACGACGTTCAATGATTTCTTTACCAAAAAAGATGCAGAAGGTATCCGTACTTTCCCGGTAGCCTCTTTGCAACCGCTGTATCAGGCCGCATATATCAAGGACAAGTTCCAGTTTAATAAAATGATCTTTAGCGTGGGCCTGCGGGTGGAGCGTTTCGACTTGAACACCAAAGTGTTGAAGGATGAATATTCGCTTTATCCGATCATGACGGCCAAGGATTTCTTCGCCACGCATACGACTGGCCCTCGCCCTGGCACCGTCGGTGACGACTTTAAAGTATATACCGTGAGCGATCAGGATGCTACGCCTTATGCTTTCCGCGACGGCGACACCTGGTATGATGCCAATGGTATTCAAGCCAACGACGGCAACCAGCTGTATGGTCAAAAAGTAGTGTATCCTTATTTGCTGGATACCATCGCTGGCGACGACATCTTCGATAGTCGTTTCAATCCCGATCTGGCTTTTGAAGATTACACACCGCAGATCAATTGGCTGCCACGTCTGGCTTTCTCCTTCCCGATCTCCGACGATGCTAACTTCTTTGCCCACTACGACGTGCTGGTGCAACGCCCGTCGGAAGGCTGGCAGGTAACTGCGCTGGACTATGCTTATTTCAATACGCCCAGCCGGACTTATACCTCGGCAACCAAGAACAACGCCAACCTGAAACCGGAACGCGTAGTAGATTATGAAGTAGGTTTTCAGCAGAAATTGAATCAGAACTCGGCCCTTAAGTTTTCGGCTTACTACCGGGAAATGCGCGATATGATCCAGCGTCGTACCCTCAATCAGGTGTATCGCCTGACGACCTACGACACCTACGGCAACGTTGACTTTGGTACAGTAAAAGGTTTTACGGTACAATACGACCTGCGCCGCATCCAGAATGCCGAATTCCGCCTGGCTTACACTTTGCAGTTTGCCGATGGTACGGGTTCGGATGCCAACGCCAACCGGGGTTTGACCCGCCGGGGCACTATTCGTAACCTGTTCCCGCTTTCTTTCGACGAGCGCCACAACATCAGCGCGATCCTGGATTACCGTTTCGACGAAGGCAAACGCTACAATGGCCCACGCATCGGCAACCAGGATATACTGTCCAATTTTGGGGTTAATTTCCAAATGCAGGCTGTTTCGGGACGACCTTACACTTCCAAACTGCAACCAAGCCGTTTCGACGGCAATGGCACTATCGGTTCTATCAACGGCAACCGCCTGCCTTGGCGCCTCAACGTGGATATGCGGATTGATAAATCCATTAATCTGGCCGCCGCGGGCAAAAAGGCCCTTAATGTCAACGTGTATTTGCGGGTATCCAACCTGCTCA
This sequence comes from Saprospiraceae bacterium, assembly GCA_965249785.1. GTDB lineage: Bacteria > Bacteroidota > Bacteroidia > Chitinophagales > Saprospiraceae > M3007. The sequence goes on from CBDFMU010000047.1 coordinate 17,622, forward strand.
ACCGCAAAAACGTCGTCAAAGTATATCCAGTCACCGGATCACCAACCGATGATGGATTCCTGGCTGGCGGCGACGGACAAAACGTGCTGGATGGATATATTGCGGAAGGCCGCAACGTACAGGGCTATCTGGATTCGTACTCTTATGTGCTGCTTGACCCAGATAACTACAGCCAACCTCGCCGGATATTCCTCGGTGCCGTGTTCGAATTCTAAAATCAAACAAACTTAAACATCATAAGCATTATGCGTACTCATAAAATTTGGTTGGCTGCGGCGATGGTACTGTTGGTAAGCGGGCTTTTTGCGCACGAACCCAACCGGCCGCACGCACTTACCAGCCAGGAAATAAAAGAAATAAAATATCGTGATGGTGTCTGCGCTAACTCCTTGTCGCAGATTGATCAGGAAGTCAATAACGTGCGCGCCCGTCTGCTGGGCGGTGGTGACTGCTGGTGGAACCTGACGGATGGCCGCTATATTGTGCCAAAAGTGGATGTATCTAATGGCGCACAGGAAGTGTCATCGCTGTACGCTGGTTCTGTATGGATCGGTGGGGTAGACCCTGGTAAGAACCTTAAGCTGGCTTGCCAAACTTATCGTAACGATGGCAAAAACGACTTCTGGCCCGGCCCGCTGCGTGATGAAGATGGTACGACGGATGCGGCTACTTGCAAAAACTGGGACGTTCACTTTCGGGTAAGCGGGACGGATATTCGTAAACACCTCGCCAATCTGGCCAGCGGCAACCTCGATCCCAACAGCATCCCGCGCAATGTGCGGGGCTGGCCTGCGCAGGGCAATCCCTATTTCACCGATGTGTGGGGTTTCGATTTGCCTTTCAGTGTACAAGGTCTGGCCGGTTTCTTTGATGCCGACGACAATGGTGTTTATGACCCGCTTAAAGGTGACTATCCTTCCATTGACATTCGGGGCTGCGATTTGAAGCAATTTCCGGACGAAATGATCTTCTGGATTTACAATGACCAAGGAGCGGGCGGTGTACACGCGCGTACTAATGGTACGCCTATCCGCATGGAAGTACAAGTACAGGCTTTTGGTTATACGACCAATGATGAGCTGAACGACATGACCTTTCAGCGGTATAAGCTGATCAACCGGGCTAACGACCGGATTGACTCTACCTTCTTCGCGATGTGGGTGGACCCCGACCTTGGTTGCGCGTATGATGACTATATTGGCTGCGACGTAAGTCGTGGACTCATGGTCGTGTACAATCAGGATGCCCAGGATGGCCAGACGGGTACTACCTGTCCTGGCGGTACACCAACGTATGGGACCAACATACCAATTCTGGGAGTAGATTATTTCCGGGGGCCACTCGATACGCTTGGCAATCAATTGGGGATGTCTTCTTTCATGTACTACAATAACGGTTCTGGTACGCCTCCTCCGGCACAGGGTACCGATGACCCGAGTGATGCGGTGGAGTATTACCGCTACATCACGGGCAGCTGGCGCGATGGTACACCGCTGACTTATGGCGGCAATGGTAAAGGCGGAACCACGCCAACTAAGTATGCCTTTCCCGATCAGCCCAACAATTCGGCCGGTTGGTCAATGTGTTCCGGCAACCTGGCCCCTGGCGACCGCCGGACATTGCAGGCTTCCGGTCCTTTTACGCTGAAGCCTGGTGCCGTCAATGAGCTCATCATCGGGGTGCCGTGGGTGGCTGATATTGACTACCCATGTCCCAGCTTCGAGGATATTTTCCGCGCCGACCAACTTGCACAAGGTTTGTTCGATACCTGTTTCAAACTGCTTGACGGACCGGATGCCCCAGATGTGGACTGGATCGAACTCAATGAGCAGGTAGTAGCCGTATTGACCAACTCCAAGCCCAGCAACAATTTTGTCAACAACAACGAGGATTATTCCGCATCAGATCCTTTGGCTGACCAAACCCTGCCGGAAGATGTCCGTTCGTATAAATTTGAAGGCTACCAGATTTTCCAGTTGATTGATCCCAACGTGTCGGCTTCCGATTTTGATGATCCGACCAAATCACGCCTGGTATATGAAGTAGACGTGAAAAACGGCATTAATAAAATCTACAACTGGGTAGAAACCCGTGACCCAAACACTGGTGACCGCCTTTTTTATCCGGAAATCAGGGTAGAAGGACTGGACCAGGGCATACGCCATACTTTTAGCATTACCGAGGACAAATTTGCCACTGGTAATAATAAAAAGCTGGTCAACCACAAGAAGTACTACTTCACGGCTATCGCTTACGCCTACAATAACTACCGGACGTTCGAGCCACTCACCCTGCCCGTAGTAGGCCAGAACCGGCCTTACCTGCCGAGCCGCAAATCCGGCGATGGTAGCCAGATCAAAACGTACACCGTCATTCCACGCCCTATTGTGGATCGCGCGTTGCAGTCCTCCTATGGCGATGGCGTAGTCATCAGCCGCTTGGAGGGTGCTGGTACAGGAGAGAATTTCCTCGATCTTTCCGACGAGACGCTGGCCAGCCTCTGGAATGGCAGCAATCCAGATACCGTATTGACCTACAAAAAAGGCCGTGGCCCGATCACTGTCAATATCTTCAATCCGTTTGAAGTACGCGACGGCGAATATGAAGTACGATTGGTAGATGATAACCTGAATGACACTAAACTGGATGCCAATGCGCGCTGGGAACTCCGTCGCCTGCCTGATGGACAGGTGATCGCTTCGGAAAGCAGCATTGATAAACTGAACGAGCAATTGGTCAGTCAATACGGCTTTTCGGTAACCATCGCGCAAGCCGAGGAACCTGGCGATAAAATAGATGCTGCGAACGGCGCAATTGGCGGCGAACTGGCTTACGGCGATGCCCGGAATCCTTGGTTGCGCGGTTACCCGGATGAAGATTTTGGCAAATTCGACTGGGTACATAACGATAGCGGCACCCTCGAAGTGGACCCAGAATCTGAATATGATCCTCAAAAGGGGCCTGAGTACTATTGGTAATGGCTGGTTTGTGCCTTATGCCCTGGCCAACTGGCGCCTCGATCCTACTGCTCCTTCTATTACGCCAGCCTGGACAGAAAAAGCCACCGCTAATCAGGGAACTTTGAATCTGAACGCGATTGGTAGCAACGATGCACTGCGTTATGCCAATCTTCGCAGCCTGCCCAATGTGGATATTGTGCTGACCAAAGATAAAAGCAAGTGGAGCCGTTGCGTGATCATCGAAAGCGCCTCTTATTTCTACACCAACAACGATACCGCTTATCCGCCTAAAAATACGGATTACACCACCGAAGGACCGGCCAACAAACCGCGTCTAATGTTTGATGTGCGCTACGGCCTTTCTGTAGGTAAAGACGATGCCAATAACGATGGTTTGCCTGATCCAGATGGTGCCGTGTATCCAGATGAGCCAGGTGTCCCGGCCGCTTTCAAAGGGCAGCCAGTGCGCGGTATGGGCTGGTTCCCCGGTTATGCCATTGATGTGGAAACCGGTACTCGCCTGAATATTTTCTTCGGAGAAAACTCGGTGTATAAAAAAAGCGACGCACATCCTGACTGGACGGGCCGTGATATGCTCTTCAATCCGACCGATGAATTCTTGACAACTGGTAGCTCGGTGGATGATGGATTCCCGCACGACTATTATGAATATATTCTCGGTGGTCAACACTGGATATATGTCATGAAAACGGCTTACGATGAAGGCCGTGACTTGCGGAACCGCCTGACGCCGGAATTTGCCGCCAGTGCAGTCGCCAAAGTGCAGCAGATCGGCAAGATCGCCTGGACGGGTATGCTCCAGCTGGCACCCGGTGCGCACCTAAATTCGTTGAACGACGGACTTATTCCAAACGAAACGACGATCAAACTGCGCGTCGGCAATCGCTACCAGCCCTGGTATCAGGACAGCAACGACAAGAAGTTGACCGGTCATCCAGTATATCGCTTCAAGATTGAAGGCAGCGAAGCCAAAACGCTGGAAAGCGCACAAATCGAAAGCGCGCTTGACTCGATCAAGATGGTGCCCAATCCGTACTATGGCTACTCGCAATACGAGTCTTCACAATTCTCTAATATCGTGAAGGTCACTAATTTGCCCGCTAAATGCACGGTCACCATCTACTCGCTGGATGGCAAATTTATTCGCCAGTACAACCGCGACGAGCAATATGGGGCTTATCAGCAGATTACCCCGGCTCTGGAGTGGGATTTGAAAAACGCCAAAGGTATTCCGGTGGCGAGTGGTGTTTACTTAGTAAATGTGAAAGCACCCGGCTTCGGGGAACGCACGTTGAAATGGTTTGGCATCGCCCGGGAATTTGACCCGTCTGGCTTGTAAAAAATGGGTAAAGGGCAATAGGTAAAAAAGCAAAAGGAATAAGCAAAATGCAGCGATCCAGTCTCCAATTAAATCTATTGGTCCGATAACTGCTTTTTTGCCTATTTTGCTCATTGCCTGTTGCCCGTTATTTTGCCTGTTGCTTTATCCACCCTTGCTTTAAAATCTTTCATCGTCATGAAGAAAATATACTTCTATTCTTTGGTTGTCTCGGTATCGCTGCTGACGGCCACCGCTTTCGCTGGCAATCCCGATCGTCAGGGAGAAGCCGGTGCCGGTCAGTTACTGATCAATCCCTGGGCGCGCAGTGCGGGCTTGCATAGTATGAACACTGCTTCGGTGTCGGGTGCTGATGCCATGTTCCTGAACGTCGCTGGCTTGTCACGTATCAACAAAACGCAGATCAATCTGGCCCGCACTGTTTATCTGGCTGGTTCCGATCTTTACCTCAATGCGCTGGGCTTCGCACAGCGCGCGGGAAAAGGCGGGGCGTTCGGCATTAGCCTTGTCTCCTTCGATCTGGGCGATTTCGACTACACTACCGAAGATACTCCGCAAGGCACGGGAGCGAAATTCAGTCCTTCCTATTTCAACATGGGGGTCTCATACTCTCGCCGCTTTGACAACAAAGTGTCCGTTGGCGCGACCGTCAAATTCGTCAATGAATCACTGTCCAATGTGAGTGCCCGTGCAGTTGCACTGGACGCTGGGGTACAGTATGTGTCGGGCGATCAGGACAATTTCAAGTTCGGTATTTCCCTGCGTAATGTTGGTTCCCGGATGCGTTTTACGGGCGAAGGTCTGACCACGCCTCGTCCCAATCCGAACAACCAGGCAGTACCCTATGTCGTGAGTTATTATTCGCGGTCGGCTGCTTATGAATTACCCTCCCAGCTCAGCATTGGGATGTCTTACGACTGGGTACTTGGCAGCACCAACCGCCTGTCTTTGCTGGCCAACTTTACTTCCAATGCTTTTTCCCGCGATCAGATCGGCGGCGGCCTGGAATTTATGATGGGCCAGAATTTTGCTTTGCGGGCTGGTTATAAAGGCGAACTGGATGCCGATAGCGTACAAAAAACGCTCGACAACGGTTTCAGTGCTGGTTTCTCGGCGGGCTTCCCGTTCAAAAAAGATTCGGATACGCGCCTTTCGCTGGATTATGCTTACCGTACCACGAGCCTTTTCAACGGCATTCACAATATTGGAATACGGCTTGATTTTTAAATATAATGAATATAGCACACGTTGCATTTACTCTTGGGCACACCTCCTCTGTAAAAAGAAAGCCGAATTTTTGAGCTTTCCATTTTTGCCCGTATCTTTGTGACACTTATTTGAATGCAGGAACGTTTCTATCGGCCCGATAGGAACGTTCCTGTTTTTTCTAGCTTGCCTTTAACGCAGGCCGAGGTTTGCCGAACTCGTGGAGAGTATGGCAAACCTTTTTTGACGCGAGGCAAAAATAAGTGCTCAACCAAATTTTTAAAATCAATACTATTATTACTAATGGCAAACTACACTTATTTAACGCAGGGGGGCTATGACCGGCTCAGGGGCGAACTCGATGACCTGAAGTCGGATGGACGGCAGGAAGCGGCGCGGGCCATTGCCGAGGCACGTTCGCAGGGCGACCTCTCGGAAAATGCCGAATATGATGCCGCAAAAGATGCGCAAGGAATGTTGGAACTGAAAATCAGCGAGTTAGAGGCCGTATTATCCAATGCGCGGATCATTGATGAAACGCTACTGGACAACTCCAAGGTCGCCATACTCTCCAATGTAAAGATCAAAAACCTGAAAACCGGCAAGGAAATGACCTACAAACTTGTCTCAGAAAGCGAGGCCGATGCGAAACAAATGCGTATTTCCGTCACTTCTCCCATCGGCAATGGATTGCTGGGCAAAGTGCCGGGCGAAATAGCAAAAATCGTGACTCCCGCTGGTCCGCTGGAGTTTGAAGTGCTGGAAATTTCGGTCGGAAACTAGATTCAAGAAACACAAGACAACAGGCAAATAAGCAAGGAGCAAATGGGCAAAAAGTAAAAAACTCGCACCCTTTTGCCCTTTCCTTATTTGACTTTTGCTTCATTTGCCCGTTGCCTATTTGCTTATTGCCTGTTGTCCTTGCAAATTTCACAACCATGCCCACGATTTTTACCCGTATTGTTCAAGGCGAAATTCCGTGTTACCGCATCGCCGAAACCGAAAACTTCCTGGCTTTTCTGGACGTTCGTCCGCAAGCCAAAGGGCATACCTTGTGCATTCCAAAACGGGAAATAGACTATATTTTTGATATAGATGACGATCAGCTGGCCGCGCTGATGGTCTTTGCCAAACAAGTGGCGCGCGCCGTCGAACAGGTGGTATCTTGCAAAAGGATTGGGGTGGCGGTCATTGGGCTGGAAGTGCCACACGCCCACGTACACCTGATTCCGCTAAATAGTATGCAGGATATAGCCTTTGGCAAAACCCCGCTCACCTTCCCGGCAGCAGAAATGCAGGCCCTGGCCGACGCTATTGCCGCTAAGTTGTAAGTACTCCTTTACTAATGCGAATCATTGATTATCAACTTACTAAACCTGCAAGTTTTAAAAAACTTGTAGGTTTCGCGTGTAAGATCAATTTACTAAATTTTTGCTTGGAGCGTCGGTTTGCATGGCCAATTACCCTTCCGATTTTTCTATCAATAAGGCAAGTTGCGCCATTTGCTGGTTGCCATTTACCTTTTTACTCGAGTGCGTTTGTCAATAATTCGCTAATGTCTTCTGGTAAAAGTTGCTGCTGCCTAATTTTGCCTTTCTAAACCAGATTCCTACCATGCACCGCTTACCAATAACAGTACTTTTTTCCCTGATTTTTTGTGCCGTTTTGTCCGCCCAAAAGCCCGATAGCACGGTGATTGACGTGCAAATTGATGGCTTGACCACCGGAATTGCGCGTTTGATAGGCACTTTCGGCGACCAGAACTATATTATTGACTCTACGCAGGTTGGTGCCGGTGGGAAATTTGTGTTGCGTCGCGAACACCCGTTGCCAGCGGGTTTTTACAATTTTTTGCTGCCTGGTCAGAAAAATTTCGCGATGCTGTTCGATCAGAATGATCAGCATTGTACCCTGCGCGCTGCCCTGCCAGATATTACGGCCACTATGCAAGTGACTGGCTCACTCAACACCGATCTGTTGTACCAGAGTTTTCGCTTCCAGACGCAGCAGGACCCGGAATTGAAGCAATTGGGCGATGTCATGACGAAATCTGCGCCCAATTCCCCGGAATTTCAACAGGCCAAAAATCGTCAGACACAACTCATTGATGTCCGCAAAACCTATCTCGAAGGACTGTATAAAGCCCATCCGACGGCTTTTTTCACCAAATTCAAGATTGCCGGGCAAAATCCCGAGCTGAAAGATTTCCGCAAGCCCAATGGCGATCTGGATACGCTGCGCCAGCTCACCTACTACCGCGCCCACTTCTGGGATGGCGTAGATTTCAACGATGAACGCTTGCTGTATACGCCAGTGATTGTCAATAAGTTGCGTCGCTATATCAAAGAATTGACCCCGCAAAAACCGGACTCGATCATCCCGGTGGCGGATGAGATCATTACTCGCGTATTGCCCCACAAGCAATATTTCAAGTTTTTTGCCAACTGGATTGGGCTACAATACGAAAATACCAAAACGACGGTGATGGATGGCGAAGCAGTGTATGTGTACGTGATTCGCAAATACATGACTCCGCAACTGGCTTTTTGGAGCAATCCTAAGGAAATAGAGGGCCTGCAAAAGCACGTTGGCGAGATGGAGGCCAGCCTGATGGGTCGAAAAGGACCGGATGTGCGGGCGCAAAATGCGGCGGGCGAATACAAGTCTATTTACGAAATGACCGCGCCGCTCATCGTGGTGTTTATGTTTAGTCCCGACTGCGAACACTGTCAGGCCGATGCGCCGAAAGTCGAGGCGATCTATGAGAAATGGAAGAACAAAGGCGTGGATATTTACGGCATTGCGATCAACACCACGGATCAGGAATGGCGGGATTTTATTAAGAAAAATAATTTTACTTTCACTAACGTCTACGATCCCACCAACCGCGCGATCTACGCTAAATACTTTGTGGACATCACGCCGGAATTGTACGTGCTAAATAAAGACCGCATCATCGTCGCCAAAAATCTACACGCCGAGCAATTGGAAGAGGTATTTGAACAACAACTGAGAAAGTAAAAGGCAAATAAGGCAACAGGCAAAAAAGCAGGCGATGGTCGATACTTGCTCCTTGCTTTTTTGCCTGTTGTAAGTCGCCTTTACTCATTGAGATCCCAGTCGTAGTCTTTGAAAGTCACCGTCGCGGTGGGCTTCAGCGGGGTTTTCGCGTAGCGATTCAGGTACTTTTTAAGGTCGCCAAAATCGGCAGCGTACCACTCGAATATCTTGCTCACGACTGCCTTATTGGCCGATATAGCGTCATAATTGGGATTATTAATGAATTGTTGGGTGCGGGCTTCGAGCGTACTATCCAGATTGGCAGCGGTGTAGGCATGGTTGTAAAGCGGTGGACAGGATTTGGCCGCACAATTGACCGCAAAGTGGATGCGCGGCTCTTTGAATTGGGGACGGATAATTTCATTTTCGATCTGGTTCAGACTGTATTTTTTCCCGCCTAATATAATGCGTTTCACGTCCCAGGTCTTGCCGCCATCAAAGCGTAAAATGCTCCCTGTAGGGTAGTTATCCACGATGAGCTTCACCGTAAAAGCATTGTAAGCATTGATCCAATAAGTCAATTGCTCTTCCCGCGACCAACTTTCCTGCGGCGGATTATCCGATAGCAATTGACAATAGGCATCCAAAGCGGCGGCATTGGCTTTCAAACCTTTATAATTCACTTGTCCACTTGCACTCACGTATTGTTGCAGCAACGAATCCCAGGCAGTATGCGTCGGCGGATTGGTTTCCAGGGTGGATGGCGTATTCCCGATGGACTGTTCTAAAGCGGTTAACAGCATAAAGGCGGCGAAAAAAGTATTTTTAGTCATAAAGAGCAGAGAAAATTTAGGAATAAACGAAGGCTTGCCGCTTTTCGTTTTAGTCATAAGACACTCAAATGGTTGAACTGTTTTCGAGCGGACATTCCTGATTCAATTTCCCTACTTTTGCGGTACGCTTATCTACACCTCATAGGTTTTTGGAAACCTGCGAGGTGTAAGAAAGTAAACAATTCATGTCGGTTAAAGTAACGCACCTCACCAAATTATACGCGCAGCAGCGGGCCGTGGACGATGTATCGTTCGAGGCACACAGCGGCGAAGTGCTGGGTTTTCTCGGTCCCAACGGCGCGGGCAAGACCACCACGATGAAGATCATCACTGGCTACCTGCCCCAAAGCGAGGGCGCGGTGGAAGTGTGCGGATTTAATGTATTTGATAAACCGATGGAGGCGCGCAGCCGCATTGGATATTTGCCGGAACACAATCCATTATATCGCGATATGTATGTGCGCGAATATCTGGCTTTTACCGCCGGAATACATAAAGTGCCGCAGGCGAGTAAGCGGGTAGCGGAAATGATCGAACGCACGGGCTTGGGTAGTCATCGGCACAAGCAGATCGGCGAACTTTCCAAAGGGTACCGTCAGCGGGTGGGTTTGGCGCAGGCGATGCTCCACGATCCAGAAGTACTGATTCTGGATGAGCCCACATCGGGCCTCGATCCCAATCAAATCATTGAGATTCGGCAACTTATCAAAGATTTGGGCCGCGAGAAAACGGTGATTCTTAGCACCCATATTTTGGGGGAAGTAGAGGCCGTTTGTGACCGCGCTATTATTATTAATCGGGGCCAATTGGTGGCGAATGCGCCCATTGCGGAGCTAAAGCGTCAGTTTGCGGGCCAAAGTGTGGTTACCGCTGAATTTGCTGAAAACGCCGATGCCAAGCGATTAACCACCATCAAAAACGTGCAATCCGTACAACAACTGGATAAAAATCGCTGGCAATTTAGTAGTGCCGCCGATCAGGATGTGCGCGCCGAAGTGTTTGCTTTTGCCGTGGCCAATAAATTGACTTTACTAGAATTGCATAAAGAAACGCATAGCGTGGAAGACGTTTTCCAGCAACTTACGCAGTAGTTATTGGTTATTAGTTACTGGTTATTAGGAAGTACTTATTTTGCCAAGTGGGGAGTAGAATGCCAGGAGATAATATAATAATGGAGCAACTTCCATAAATTTAGTGTAATAAGTATAGTAATTATTGTAATTAATCATTAACCAATGCACTAATAACTGCAATAAACCAGTATACCATTAACCAATAAACTAATAACCAATATTCCATTAACCAATACCTAACCATGTTTTCCATTTTTCGCAAAGAGATCAATTCCTTTTTTTCGTCGCCAATTGGTTACGTGGTGGTGGGCGTGTTTTTAGTACTGATGGGGCTGGTCATGTGGGTATTCCCGGATTACAGCGTATTAGACGGCAGTTATGCTAACCTGGATACGCTGTTCAGCATTTCGCCGCTGGTCTTTATGTTCCTGATTCCGGCAGTGACGATGCGGACTTTTGCGGAAGAAAAGCAGAGTGGTACTATTGAATTACTAGTCACCCGCCCTATTTCCGACTGGCAGATTGTGGGCGGCAAATTCCTGGCTTGCCTGGTGCTGGTGGCTTTCGCGCTGTTGCCGACATTGCTGTATTATTTTACCGTCTATCGCCTGGGGGCACCAATTGGCAACCTCGATTCCGGCGGTATTCTCGGCTCGTATATTGGACTTTTGTTTCTGGCGGCGGCTTTCGTAGCCATCGGTGTTTTCGCTAGTTCGTTGACCAACAACCAGATCATTGCCTTTATACTGGCGATGTTTTTGTCTTTTTTCGTGTATCTGGCCTTCGATTTTCTCAGCCGGTTGCCTATTTTCTTTGGTAAAACCGACGACATTGTGCAGGGCATTGGTATTCAATATCACTACATCTCCATGAGTCGCGGCGTGCTGGATACGCGTGATCTGGTGTATTTTGCGTCGCTTATTGCAGTATTTCTGGCAGCTACGGTGCTGTCATTGGGAAAGCGGAAGTGGTGAAGAGGGTGGATTTTTCGCTAGGCGACAGCCTATGAATAAGTACGCCGGGCTGGGGCGGAAGTCTTTTTCTACATCATAATTATCGCTATGGTAATCTGCTTTACCAGTGGATACGCCCGCTCCCAAACCCATTACAAAATGCTTGCGCTTGCCCGGTACGCAGTAAAATAGTGCTTCTATGCCGGCCGAAGAGAAAGCGTGTTCGTCTATTGGGTCGACGTGTACGCGGTCCTGACTGCTATGTCCCCAGTAACCAGAAAGCCGTCCTATCAGGCCAGTTTTTCGGCCAAGAGAAAAATTGCTGTAAAAACTAAGGCGGTTTGCCGTGCTATTTACGCTGACGACTTGTCCGGTAGCACCCAAAATAAAAGGATAAACGATATATTTACCATACCCGTAGGTGACCATAAACAGAGCCTTGTTCTTAGCCAAAGAATCCTGCACTACCTGACCGATGCCAAATTCGTAAGCCTGTGTTTCTGAAAGAATTTGGCTTGTTTGAAAGGCTGCGTTGAATACCGTCCGGCGTTTTGTAGCGTATAATGCATTCAGAGCCAATCCATTATTGCCCGCATAAATGGTGGCTTCCACCGAATTTCCCCGTTCGGGAATAACCGTCGCGGGCATTGGCACCGCTGCGCAACGGATGAATAACAAGGCGGTCAATAAGATGAAAAGTAGATAGAAAGGGCGCATAAAATAAAATTGGAAGGGTGGGGAAAACAGAAGGCGTATATTTGGCTGCTAATTAATTGGAAAACTTTTCATTGAGCAAGACGGGAAGTTTTGAAACTTCGTTGGTATCAAAGTGGAATGTCTATTTGCTACATTGAAATAATTCATCATTCATAATTTATAATTCCCTTTGTACCTCACCAACCGCTTCTTCTGGCTTTTCGGCGCAATTACCGTGCTTTTCGCGGTGGCCTATCCATTTGGGCTGTTGCTGCCGTTGGCCAAAACGAGTTTTTTCGTGGCTTTGGCTCTGATAGCGGTGGATGCGGCACTCCTGTTTCTGCGTCGCCCGCAGGTGGATGCGCACCGTATGTTGAGTCCCGTTTTTTCAATGGGTGATCCCAATCCAGTGCGGATACAGCTGGAGAATCGGGGTACTTTACATCTAAGCCTGACGGTGGTGGATGAGTTGCCCATCCAGTTTCAGCGGCGCGATTTTGAGGTGCATCTGGCCTTGCCACCGGGAACGCCGTATCAGTTAGAGTATCCGCTGCTACCGCTCACGCGCGGTGTTTTTTCTTTTGGCCACATCAATGTCTTCGTAGCCACGCGATTGGGCTTGGTGGAGCGTCGCCTCGTGTACAAGCAGCCGCAGGAAGTGAATGTGTACCCATCCATTATCCAGATGAAACGCTACGAACTGCGGGCCATGCGCCAGATCGCCCACGAGAGCGGCGTGAAAAAGATGCGGCGCATCGGGCATAGTTATGAGTTCGAGCAGATCAAAAACTACGTGGAAGGCGATGATTTTCGCAGCGTAAACTGGAAGGCGTCGGGCCGCCGGGGGACGCTGATGGTGAACCAATATGAAGACGAACGTAGCCAACAGGTGTATTGCGTCGTGGATAAAAGCCGCGCCATGCGCATGCCTTTCGAGGGACTCAGCCTGATGGATTATGCCATCAATACCGCGCTGGCGATCAGTAATATTATCCTGCGAAAACAGGACAAAGCCGGCCTACTCACGTTCTCAGACGTGATCGGAGCGACCATCAAGGCCGAACGTGGCAATGGCCAACTCAATCGCATCCTCGAATCGCTGTATCGCGAAAAGGAGCGTCCAGGTGAATCCAACTACGAACTGCTCTACGAGGCCGTGCGGCGGTTGATTGGTGCGCGTTCATTGTTACTGCTGTTTACCAATTTTGAGAGTTCTTACGCTTTGGAACGGGCGTTGCCGACGTTGCGCAGGCTGAGTCGCTCGCATTTATTGGTAGTCGTATTTTTTGAAAATACCGAAATCCGCCGTCTCGCGCAGGAAGATGTGCGCAAAACCGCTGATATCTATCGCCAGACGGTGGCGCGCCAGTTTTTGCAGGAAAAGAAGGAAATGGTGCAGAAATTGCGGCAATATGGTATTCAGGCGATTCTGACTAAACCGCAGGATTTGACGCTGAATACCATTAATAAGTATTTGGAATTGAAATCTCGGGGGTTGATCTAGTTACCGACGTACTCGAAACTCCGCCAAATCCAACACAAACCCTGGCAGTACATCCTCCCCCGACAATTGCTGATCAAAGCCCTCTACCTTATCTACCGTACCATCCGCGCGATATACCCAGGCGGTTTCGCTATATGGATCAAGCAGCTAGGCGAGGCGTACCCCACTGGCAATCCAAGTTTTTAGCATCTTCTTCTTAACCATTTCGAGTTTATTCCTGCTGGAACGAATTTCAGCAATAAAATCCGGGACAGCAGGAATAAAACTTTCCTCAATATCTGCGGCGGAAAGCAATCCTAGGGTTGCATCAGATAGCCCGCTACATCGGGACTTTTGATGGCACCAGAAGGCAGGTCAATGCCAACGGAAGAGCCAAAAACTTCTCCCAAGTCAGTTTCGTCACACCAGTTAGCAACCCGCCAACCAATTTTAGCCTCACGGCTACCAGCACCGCCGTAAGCGGGTGGCATAAGCGTAACCCAGCCATTTGGTTCCCGTTCAAATTGATGCTCTGGAAATTGTTGAATAAGTTTCAGAAAATTTTCCCTTGTTATATCTTCCAAATAGATGACCGACGAGAAGTCCAACAAATCTTTGATGCGGCTTTCGGTGCCATAACTCATGACTCATAACTCATAACTCCCGCATTGTTCACCATTGGCACGTACAAGTCCCCATTCAGCACATTCCGGGAAATAACAATACGCTGCACCTCCGAAGTGCCTTCATAAATCTGGGTGATCTTGGCGTCGCGCATGAGGCGTTCTACATGGTATTCTTTCACAAAACCATAGCCACCGTGGATTTGCACCGCTTCTACGGTGTGGCGCATGGCCACATCGGAAGCGAATAATTTAGCCATTGCCGCCGCCTGATCGTAATTCATATCCTGATCTTTCATCATGGCGGCGCGATGCACCAGTAAGCGCGCAGCCTCGATTTCCGTAGCCATGTCGGCTATTTTGAAAGCGATGGCCTGGTGCTGGCTAATCGGTTTGCCGAAGGCTTCGCGCTCTTTGGAGTAGGCGACCGAAAGTTCATAAGCACCCGCTGCAATGCCCAAAGCCTGCGACGCAATGCCGATCCGGCCACCAGAGAGCGTTTTCATCGCGAATTTGAACCCAAAGCCATCTTCGCCGATACGATTTTCCTTGGGTACTTTCACATCGGAGTACATGATGCTGGTGGTGTCGGACGAGCGGATGCCGAGTTTATCTTCTTTTGCGCCGATACTCACGCCTTCCCAATCGCTTTCTACAATTAGTACATTAATGCCCCGGTGCTTTTTTTCGGCGTCTGTTTGGGCTATCACGAGGTGCACGTGGGAAGTCGCGCCGTTGGTGATCCAGTTTTTCGTGCCGTTCAGCAGGTAGTGGTCGCCCATATCCACGGCGGTGGTGCGTTGACTGGTGGCATCGCTGCCGGCTTCGGGTTCCGAGAGGCAGAAGGAGCCAATCCACTCGCCGGTCGCCAGTTTGGGCAGGTATTTTTGTTTTTGTTCCTCGGTGCCGTATTGCTGAATGCCCCAGCACACCAGCGAATTATTGACCGACATAATGACCGAGCAGGAGTTGTCTATTTTGGAAATTTCCTCCATCGCCAGCACATAGGAAAGCGTATCCATGCCGCCACCACCGTATTCTGGCGCGACCATCATGCCGAGAAAGCCGAGTTCGCCCATCATTTTGACTTGTTGGTAGGGATAAATACCCTTGCTGTCGCGCTCGATCACGCCGGGTTTCAGTTCATTTTGGGCAAACTGGCGCGCCGCTTCCTGTACGGCTAAATGCTCTTCGGTCAGGTGAAACATGAATAATATGGTCGTTGAAAAATGTAAGTTGTGGTGGATTTGAAGGCGCAAAATTACGGTTTTTAGGGGATAAATATGGGCATCACCTTGACCATATTAACCCATTGACCATATTAATTTAGACATTCAGCCAATATACTACTTTCAGCACCAGGGCCTTGTTTTTAGGCGCAAAAAAACGCACCCGCGTATTGGCAATCGGCTCCGCAAAAGAGTTGTCGGTATACACCAAAAACACGTCCGAGACCGGCGCAAAACGCCATTGCAGACGGGTATTAATATTAAAATTATTCGCCTGCGTATTGTATTGAAAGAAAGCACTGGCGAATAAAGAACGGCTAAAAGACAACTCCGCCCGCGAGCCGATCAGCCAGAAATCCGCCGACGCATAGGGCTGCGGCAACCGAATGCGATCATAACCGCCGCTCACGGCAAACGTCCCCCACGGCTGCCAGCGGTACGATAGTTCGCCCCCGACGCTGACTGATTTGCCGTTGAAAAACTGGCTGGCCGCAAATTCCAGATAGCCTTGTAAATCATGGCTGCTGCTACTATAATACCCACTTTGCCAGCCCGAATACGTGTATCCGCCGATCGGCAGGGGCGCAGTGCCATCTTCATACAAATTGGTCGGATCGAACGGCTCGAACAAATATGTATAATTGTTATAAACGCCCGCACTGACACTGGATTGGTCCTGAAAATTCAGATTCAGATTCACATTCAGGTTGCGATCCGTTTCTGCGAAAAGCAGACTGCGCGACAAAGTACCATCGGCAGCCACGCCCAGCGTATTAATAAAGGAATGTTGCGGATAAAAAGTCCAGCCCACGCCCGGATAAAAGTCCTGATAGCCCTTTGCGCGGCACAAAACCGACCTCGGCCGTGTAAGTGCTGTCCACCAGTAAATAACCCAAATTAGCGTTAAAATGGCGGTCGCGATAACTGAGGTAACTGGCCGCCGTCTGGCCGCGCCGATCCGGGTCGGGCGAAAAAGAACGGTGATAATACCACTCGCCTTCCCAGCGATTGTCTTTGGAATAAAGGTTGTATTCCAACCCCGCCACCCGATTCCAGGGCCGAATATTCTGCTTTTCCTGCTCCGAAAGGGAGCCGACAAATTGCTGCTTATTGACCAAAACGGCACCCAATGTGCTGCGCCCAAACACCTTTTTCGAGACCGTGGCCACCGTAAAATTTGCCGCAGGCAGCACGTGAGTTGAGTCCCAATCTACGCGCCGGGTTTGCATATTTAATAGCCCAATGCGCCACTGATCGTTTAGTTTGCCACTCAATCGCGCCCCGGCCAAAATAGGCACCGTTTCCGCCTCGCCTTTTACTGGATTGTAGCCAATGCCGATGCGCCGCGAAAAAAACGGACGGGTGCCGGGAAAGCCGAAAGTGGCAAATAAGTCGCGATTTTCCAGGAAAAACTGCCTTCTTTCGGGAAAAAACAACTCAAAACGACTTAAATTAGTCACCTGCTCGTCCACTTCCACCTGCGAAAAGTCGGGATTGATCGTCAAATCCAGATTCAGCGAAGGCGTAACGGCGATCTTCATGTCGCCACCCGCATTACCTTTCCAAGTGTTGGAGTGAGTTGCTACTTCCAGCGAGTTTGGATCTCGTTGATAATCAAGGCCGTAACTACCAATGACATAAGGAATAAACGCCACATTAACACCGGGCTTGGGCGGCGGTTCGTCCCAAATCAAGGTGCCGGTAAAAGCCAGATTATTGGCCGCAAATTGTTGGGCTACCGGATACCAAGTGCTTACCTGCCAATCTTTTAGGTAAGTGCGCACGAAGTTGATATGCCAAGAATTTTCCGTCGTCGCCACGGTGTAGCGCAGGGTTTTGAACGGAATAGCCGCCTCAATCACCCACTGGTCAGCACTGCTATACACCGCTGAATTCCACTTATTATCCCAATCGTAACTCTGGTTGGTACCATTGTCAATCAAGGCTTCACGCTGCACATTCAGCGGACTGACGCCAAATAAAAAGCCGTTCAGCCCATCTTTGGAAGGGTCAAAAAGGAAATTCAGCACGTCGCTGGTGCCAGGCTGGAAATCGCGTTTGAAACTCTGAATGGTGTAGTCGGCACGCGGTTCGTAGCATACGGCAGCGACGTACAGGAATTTGTCGTCGAAGGTCATGCGCACGGTGGTTTGCAACGTTGCCAGGCCCGTATCTACCGGAAATTGCTTGCGAAAAGTTTTGGCTACCGTCGCCGTTTGCCAGGCCGCTTCGTCGAGTACCCCGTCCAATTGGATAGGGCCGCTGGTCTTGCGAATATGGAGTATATAGTTGCTATCTATCGCGGCTTGACGGCCATCATTTTGGGCAAAAAGGTCGGAAGCAAACCACAACGCGACAAAAAGCAATAAAGCAGATTTCATGACGGATATTTGCAGCAAAAGTACAGTGAGCTATACGGCACTTTTACATTGACTATCCGTTATTGGCCCTAATCAAGGTGAATTTGGTCTGATTATGTTAAAACATCTATGTCAACCAAAAACTGGTTTTGAATAAAATTGAAATCAGCATGGCCGACAATCGGACTTTCTCAACTTCTCAACCGTCTCAACACTCTCAACCCTGACCACATGATCCTCGTCACCGGCGGCCACGGCCAACTCGGCCAATGTTTTCAACAAATAGCGGCGCAACACCCGAAACACGCCTTCATTTTCAATGATTTCCAGGAACTGGACATCACGGATCGCAAGGCTGTAAACCATTTTTTCGAGGCCCGCCGCACCGAAAAAATCCGCTGGTGCATCAACTGCGCCGCTTACACCGCTGTGGACAAAGCCGAAACAGAACCCGAACGCGCCAAACAAATCAACGTGGTCGGCGCAAAAAATCTGGCCGCCGCCTGCGCCGTGCAAGGCATCCCATTTATCCATATCAGCACGGACTATGTCTATCATAATCAACAGAATACGCCATTTCAGGAAGGCGACCCGGTGCGCCCGAAAAGCGTGTATGCCCGCACCAAACTCGACGGCGATTTAGCCGCGCTTCGCGCTAATCCACTGACGATGGTCATTCGTACCTCGTGGGTATATTCCGAATTTGGCCACAATTTTGTGAAAACTATGCTCCGGTTAGGTGCCGAAAAGCCGACTTTGAATGTCGTTTTTGATCAAATTGGTACGCCCACTTATGCACCCGATTTGGCGGATGCGATTTGGCAGATTATTTTGAAAGTGGAAAATATGCGCATCGAACCGGAGGCTATCGCCGGGGTGTGGCATTATTCCAATGAAGGCGTGACGAGTTGGTACGACTTCGCGCAGGCTATTATGGAAATAAAAAATCTCCCTTGCCGGGTGATGCCCATTGAAACAAAAGATTTTCCTACGCCCGCGCAACGGCCGCCTTTTAGTGTTTTAAATAAAGCAAAAATTAAGGCGGCGTTTGGGTTGGATATTCCGTACTGGCGGGAAAGCCTCCTAAAATGCCTCGAAAATCTAAATAACTCATAACTCATAACTCATAACTCATAACTTCTTTCTTCTCCAAAACCCCAATTCCAAACAGCGCAAAATCGTACTTCACCGGATCCTCCGGATCAAATTCGCGGAGCCGCTCGGTGAGTTCCAGCACGGCTTTCCAGTCGGTTTGCGCACGTTCCAGCAAGCCCAATCGCCGGGCTACACGCTCCACATGGACATCCAGCGGAATCAATAACTGATTGGGCCGGATGCCCGTCCAATGCCCGAAATCCACGCCGCCTTCGTCGCGGCGCACCATCCAGCGCAGGAACATATTGAGGCGTTTGCAGGTGCTGCCCCGTTCGGGCGTAGCGACGTGTTTGCGCGTGCGTTGTGGTGCATCGGGATGGTCAAAAAAACTATGGTGAAAACCCGCCAATGCTTTTTCCACGGTAAGATTGGTCGGGCCGAGATGCCGGGAAAACGCCGTTTCCAGAGAGGAATGTTGACGATAATATTGTTGCAAAAATTCCAGAAACCAGAGTGTATCGGTGGCCTGAAAAGTGCGGTGTTTGAAATCCAGAAAACGGGCGCGATCTTCCTCCGTGTGATTTTTAATAAAATCGTGGGGCGCACCATCCATCAGTTCGACCAAACGCAAAGCATTGTTAATGATGGTCTTGCGTTGCCCCCAAGCCAGCGTGGCCGCCCAAAAACCGATAATTTCCCGGTCCTGCAACGTCGTGAAACTATGCGGCAGACTGATGGGATCATTGGCAATAAAAGCCGGCGTATTGTAACGTGCTACCGCGTTGTCCAGCAGCAATTTCAGGTCGTGGAAAGCCATTTGTGGAAAGAGAAAAACACAAAACGTCTGGCATGGAACGATTGTTTCCGTCAACACCGGGCAGGCGACACGGTCGTTCCCTGAGAATTCATTCCTATGGATTTTACCCAAATTGTGGGCATCGTGGCTGGCATCCTCACGGCGGTGTCTATGTTGCCGCAGTTGCTCAAAATATTGAAAGCGAAAAAGGCTGAAAATGTCTCCGGGTGGATGTTGCTGATCTTGATTTCAGGCTTGGTCTTGTGGACGATTTATGGCATTATGAAGAAAGACTGGCCAATTATTGTTACTAATTCTTTTTCTATTTTGCTCAATCTTGTGCTAGTGTTTTTTAGGCATAGATACAAAAGCGAGGGTTGATGGAGGGGTTTATAAAAGGGTGGTAAAACTCCTAATTTATGCCTCATAACCCATAACTTTTTTACACGTGTATGCCCCAAACCAGTGGCAACAATCCATACAAAAACGCCAGCAACATCAAAATAGCCACCAAATCCAGCACAAATCCAGCGCGGGCCATATCGCGCGTAGTCAAATAGCCAGAAGCGTAGACAATACTATTCGGAGCAGTCGCTACCGGCAAACCGAAACCAAACGAGGCCGCAAAAGTAGCACTCAACAATAAAGCCAGCGGTTCCGTGCCAATACTCACCGACAGCGCGGCCAGCAAAGGCATCATCATCGAAGCAGTGGCGATATTGCTGGCCACTTCGCTGAGCAGCACCACGACCGCCAGCACCACGAAAATAATCAGTACATGCGGGAGGGTGCTCAATCCTTCCATCACATCGCCCACCCATTTCGCCAGACCACTTTGGTCAAAACCTTTGGCCAAGGCCAATCCACCGCCAAACAACAAAATAATACCCCAGGGAATGCGCAGGGCCGTTGGCCAGTCCAGCAGGGGAGTGGACGTGCTTTTATTTCCCGAAGGAAGCAGGAAAAGCAGGATGGCACCGCTCATCATCACTACGGTGTCGTTGCAGTTGGGCCACCATTTATACCAAATCAGGGAGCCGGTAATCCAAGCGACAATGACTGCGCCAAAAAGCCAAAGCAGGCGTTGTTCGGGCGGGGTGATGGTACCCAAGGCTGCCAATTCTGCATGTAAGGGCTGATCAATTTCTGCGTTGACTTTGAAGGTTTTAGGGAGTGGAAATATTTTTACTAAAATCAACCAACAGGCGATCAACAGGGCCACGCAAAAAGGAAAACCAAACAAAAACCACTGCCAAAACGACACCGTGATGTTCATTTTTTGCTGGACAAAAGAGATGAAAATCGCATTCGTGGGGGTGCCAACAATAGTGCCTAACCCGCCAATGGAACAAGCATAACCCACGCCCAGCAGCAGGGCTTTACAAAAATTTGCCTGCCCTTTCGAGTCGTCGGCGACCGTGGTTTGCGCCACGGCGATGGCCACCGGGGTCATCATCACGGCAGTGGCGGTATTGGAAATCCACATCGAAATGAAACCCGTGGCGACCATGAAACCCAGCACTGTCCGCGCCGGATTCGTCCCCAGCCAACTGACCAGTCGCAGTGCAATGCGACGATGCAACTGCCAGCGTTCGATGGCTTTACCAAAAAAGAAGCCGCCGAGGAACAGAAACACGATCTCGTTGCCATATTCTGACGAGATCATTTTGAGCGGTAAAATGCCACATAACGGAAATAAAACTAGTGGCAATAAGGCTGTAACCGCCGTGTCCACTGCTTCCCCGATCCACCAAAGGGCCATCCACAGGGTAATTGCAGCGGTCAGTTGCGCGCTAAATGGCAGTCCCGCAGGGGTGGGCAGTAAAGCAAGGAGAATAAAAAGCAAAGGGCCAGCCAGCAGAATGGCATTACGTCGGTTCATACGATTGTTTACTGGTATATTGGTTATTGGTATATTGGGTGGCTGCGAAAGGACGGGAATGCCCTTTGAAACCATTCGTTTTTAGGTCAAAATTTTTTGGAAGAAAAAATGGCCCGCCGCACTGCTGTGCAACGGGCCACTGTCCCCAAAAGGGCGGTAAAGAATAAATAAAATCAACCTTAACTTAAAGCATTGACAATGAATGCGCTAAATCCCAATACCCAATAACTATTTGCCAATAACCAGACTAGCAATACGTATCGTAGGCAGCCTTCAAGTTCGCGGCAATAGACTCTGCCGGACGACCTTCGATGTGGCGGCGTTCCAGCATGTGTACCAGTTTACCGTCTTTAAAAAGCGCGATAGCAGGCGAAGAAGGCGGAAATGGCAGCAGAAACTCCCGTGCTTTGGCAGTGGCATCGGTGTCTACACCAGCGAAAACCGTGTACAGTTTCTCCGGGCGTTTGTCGTTTTCCAGCGAGCGTTTGGCACCGGGACGCGCCATCGCTGCTGCGCAACCACACACGCTATTGACCACCAAAAGAGCCGTACCTTGTTGATTTTCAAGCGTTTGCTCGACGGCATCAGAAGTGGAGAGGGCTTCAAAACCAAAGTCCGTCAGGTCATTGGCCATCGGGGTTACCAGTTGTATAGGATACATAAGTGAGAGGCGTGAGAGGGTGAAAATTGTGAGAAAAAATGTGAGAGACGTGAGAAAGTGAGACTGCAAAATTAACTTAGAATTGTTTCAGAAAACGTCCAAAAGCCATGTTTTGTTCAATTGTCATGAACCAATTTTCCAATATACCGATAACCAGTACCCATTTTAAAACGTAATGGGCAGTACTTTTTCCTCGGTTTTGCGGCGCACCTTCACGGTGGTGGAATCACCTTTTTTAAACATGGCAAGGGCTTTCATGTAGTCATTAATATCTTTCACCGTCGTGGTGCCCAACTCAATAATCACGTCGCCTTTCATTACGCCGCCTTTGGAAGCCGGTTTTCCCTCGGTCACGCCGTCCACGTGCAGGCCCTCGCCTTCATAGACATAGTCAGGCATAATACCGAGCGTGACGGTAAAACGCGGCGTATTATCGGCGCTGGCTTTCGTTTCCTGGAAGGTTAATTTGGGCTGTTTATCCAGACTTTCTATGACCCGTACCGCGAGGTCGAGCACTTGTTTTTCCCCGGCAAAATTAATCTTGTCCGTATCGTCAGAAGGTTTGTGGTAATCGCTGTGTTGGCCGGTAAAAAAGAAAAGCACCGGCATATTTTTCAGATAAAACGACGTGTGGTCGCTGGGGCCGACACCCGCGCTATCGAATTTAAAGGAAAAATCTCCTTTTACGCTATTCAGCGTGGGCACAAAATCCGGGGCCGTACCCACGCCACCGACAACCAGTTTTTTCTCCGCATTCAGCCGCCCGATCATGTCCATATTGATCATAAAACTAGCCTTCGTCAGATCAATCGTGGGATATTCGGTGTAGCGTTTGGAACCCACCAGGCCGAGTTCTTCACCCGAAAAACATAGGAAGAGAAAATTGTGCTGCTCTTTTACGCCGTTATTTTGGAAATAACGCGCTAGTTCAATGACCCCCGCCGTGCCGCTGGCATTATCGTCGGCACCGTTGTGAATTTTTCCGTCGG
Source organism: Saprospiraceae bacterium (assembly GCA_965249785.1). GTDB lineage: Bacteria > Bacteroidota > Bacteroidia > Chitinophagales > Saprospiraceae > M3007. Next base: position 40,821 of record CBDFMU010000047.1, read on the forward strand.
GGTTGGCATCCAAGGAGTTATGATCGTGACCCAAGCCCAAATGGTCGTAATGCGCACCAATAATGATCGTGTAAGGCGCGCCATTATCAATATAACCGACCACGTTTTGGCTGTACACCTGTGGATCGGCATCGGAATGAGCACCGTGCGGATCAGTCGTTTTTTTGAAACCGAAACGAGCCAGATAAGTGCCGTCGTCGCCCTTGGGTTGGAGGCCGATCTTTTTGAATTGTTTGGCGAGATATTCGGCGGCTTTGCGCTCTTCGGGTGTGCCAGTACCACGACCTTTTAGTTTGTCAGAGGCGAGAAACGTGATGTGTTGCCGCAGTTTTTTTTCGTCAATATTTTGGGAGAACAGTGATTGGCCCGTGAATAACAGCGCGGCACCAAGGAGGAGGAAGAATTTCATGGTCTGGAAAAATTTTCTGCAAAAGTAGGACGCTTTTGCAGACGCAGAGGCCATGTTTCGGTCAGATTAGTGTCAGGGAGTGACGGATCCGCAATCTGTTTGTGGGTGTTTGCAGCAAAGTTGATCCAGCATTTCCGAAGTGCCGGGAAAGACGTTTACGTCTACTTTTCGGCAGATGCCATCGTAGCAGCCCTGATTGGAATACTGCCAGATGTTCCAGATTTTTCCGCTCGCCAAGGCGGGTGCCTCGTCGGAATAACGAGCGATCCAGAGCGGATAGTCGTCGAAATGGCCAGCCAAATAACGTTCGTAGAAACGGTGGCTGCTGTACACAATTGGTTTCACGCCCAATTGCTCTTCTACGATTTGCAGCCAGACACGGGCTTCTTCGATCATCATTTCGGGTTCCACGCCGCTGGTGGTTTCCATATCCAGCACGGGGGCCAGATCGCCGGGTTTCAGGTCGGCGGTTTGCAGGAAATGCCAGGCTTGTACATCGCCACAGCCATAAGCCCGGAAAAAATGATAAGCTCCGCGCCGTACCCCCAAACGCCCCAGGGCTTCCCAGTTTTGGCAGTACAGGCTGTCGGTATAATCGCTTCCTTCTGTGCATTTTACAAATACAAAATCGGGGCGTTGTTTGGCCACTACCGTATCCCATTCAATCGATTCCTGGTAATGCGATACGTCGATTCCTTTCAGTTCTGGAGATTTGAGCATCACTCCTGCGTGCGGACGAACGGTCTGCGGAATGAAAGCGAACAGAAAGAGGAGAAAGCGCATGGCGACAAAAGGACTGTACGGCGTGAGCAACAGAGTGATCGGGGAGCGGTTGGCAAAAATAATGCCTTGTTTTCGGGCAGCCAAAGGCCAGGGCAAATTTTGCTATGCGGGGACTAAACGCAAGGAATGCGCGAAATTTGTGGGGCAGCTTTATTAATGGCAAGAAAATTACACGACACGCCAAATTTCGTTAATCTTGTCCCGAAATTTTTCAAACCCACGAATCTTTATGAGCGACACCACCCATTCCTTTTACCTCAGTTGCTGGAGCTGCGGACGTACGAACATCCCGTTTGTATTTAAAACTGGTGAAAATTCGCCCTCGGGTCTTACCACCGTGCAAGTTCCTTGTCCCTTCTGCCAGAAAACGATGATCGTGGACATTCCCTTTGACCTGCCGCCTGATGCCACGGCGATCAAAAATTTGCCCACGAAAAAAGCCTAAGCCAAATGACTTTCTTCCACTTCCCCTTGGTGTTTTCAGCAGAACAGGAAAGTGCCCTCAGAAAAGAGTACGCCCTCTTTTCTGATGCCCTTGAGAAGCAGGCTTTTTTGCCTTCCGATTATCTCGATGGGCTGACTACCCGATTGCGCAAAGCATTGGATGCTTTGCAAATCACTAATTACGAGCATTTTCGCCAAAATTCAGGTTTATCGCATCACCTTGCCCATTTTACCCACGATGATTACGGTATTTTGAATCTGCCTTGGGGACTGGCCATTGGCGAAGCCGAACACCTGTACTTTTCCCGGGGCGCATCGCTGCGTGAGAAGTCCGAACTGTGCGAATTCGTACCCACGACCGAAGGCCCGCTGCGTATCCTCGTCATGGTGGCTGCCCCCGAAACTGACGGCGAGCGCGGCCGCCTGCGCTACGAAGACGAGCAAATGCAGATCGCCGAAGCCTTCGGGCCACTGCTCCGGCGCGGCGATATCGAGATTCATTTTACCGCCGATGGGTCGGAGGCTGCCTTACGCCAAGCCCTTGACGCACCACGCTACGACATTTTTCATTTTAGTGGCCATAGCGAATACAGTGTGGCCGACTGGGCGACGCTCCGCACCGAAGGTTTCCTGCTACTGGAAGATGAACGTTCTATGCAGCCGCGACGTTTTCTGGCCACAGATTTTGCCGCACTGCTCAACGAACGGCCCGATAAACAGCCCTCCCTGGTCTTCCTGTCCTCCTGCCAATCGGCGCAGGGCGGCGGCGGGAAAGGCTATACGGGGGTAACTGGCCACTTGCTCGAAGCGGGTATACCGGGGGTGGTAGCGATGAGCCATTCGGTGTCGGATGTGTTTGCTACGCTTTTTACCGCGCAGTTTTATAAGGGCCTTTCCGACGGGTTTAGTGTGCCACTGGCTTTTTCCAAAGCCTTGAAAATCAGCCGAAAAGGCAATTCCACCCTAAGGCTGCCCGCCGAATTTTGGATTTCCCAAAGCCTGATTCCGCAGCTCTATCTAAATCAAAACATCCAACTGCTGACCAAATCCGGTACACCTAAAGCCCGACCAGGACGCCGGGAAACGGGCAAGTTCTGGCAGACGGGCCGCCTACGAGAAAAACTGCAAAAAATCCATCGCTTCGCCGGACGGGACGATAAAGATTTCATCTTCATTGGGCGACGACGTGAGCAAAAAGCCATTCGTCGCTATATGGACAAAGCCGCGCCCATTTACTTGCAAGGTCAAGGGGGCATTGGCAAAACTGCCCTCGCCGTACATACTGCCGAACGCCTCGTGCTGGCCGACCCTGACGAGATACAGGTGTTTATGTTTGATGAAAACACCTTCCGCATCGGGCAAGTGACTGACGAACTACTCCTTTTTTTGAAAAACGAGCAAAAACAAATCCTCCGCGCCCATGAAATAAAAAGCGTGGACAAGGCTTGGGACAAATTTCTCACAGCCTTGCAGGAAGTGGTTAACCGGTGCAAACCCGTTTTCATTTTTGACAATCTCGAATCCTTTCAGCTCGATGGCGGCGGTGATTTCCTGCTCGAATATACCCTGGAATGGGATATTGTTACGAACCTCGCCGAAATGGGTTTGCCACTGCTGCTGACTGGCCGCTACCCTTTGCCCGTACTGCCCAACCTATGCACTGTGCCGCTGCATGAACCGACGCGCCCGGATTTTGCAGTAAAGTGCCGCTACCTCACCATTTCCGAGAAAATACCGCAAGGCCCGGAAGGCAAACCCGTATTCGAAACGCTCTTCCGCAGCTTCGGCGGCAACTACCGCGCCCTAGAATTTTTCGATACTTTTTACTGCGAAAAAAATAAAGGAGTAGTTTTAATTGCCGAGCCTTCAACGACCGAACCAGGGGTTTTTGAATTGGTGATAGAAACATTGGAAGGTTTTATTCAAAAACACCAAGCTCAACCCGAATTGTTGGCGAAAATGAGTGAAAACCTTGTTTTTGAGCGGCTGTTGGGTTTGCTGAACGAGTCTGAGCGAAAAGCCTTGATCCTGCTGGCACAATTTCGCCGTCCTGTTCTATCGCTGGCGTTGGAAAGGCAAGACGCCACATTCCCTGACGTGGCTGCTGTGCTCGAACGTTTGAGTGAATTGACATTGGCAGAAAAAAACGTCCATGATACGGGATATGCTTTTTTTTATGTGTCGACCTTAACGTGTCTGCTGCTGGAAAGGGACGAAGCAAATAAAATCGAATTAGATGACCAAAAGGCTGGAGAATATTATGAATATGTAGATGAAAACATTAATTATGATACCATTGATGACTTACAAGAGGCGTTTTTTTACTTCGCCCGGGTAATGAACTTAGATAAAGTCAACGAAATTGGTGGACGGCTGGGTAGTTTTTTAGCTGGTAATGCGCAATTCCAAAATGCGCTGTCAGTAGCAGAACAAGCCTTCAAAATATGTGGCGAACAAACAACCAGTTTGATATTAAACGGTTTGGGCAATATTTTTCGTCAATTTGGAGAAGCAGACAGGGCGCTGTTTTTTTACAAAAAAAAGTTGAAGAAAGATAAAGAAAATCTTGACCGTGAAGGAGAAGGATTAACACTTATTAGCATTGCAACAATATATTTTGCAAAAGCCGAATACGACAAAGCGACCAAGCTTTTCAAAAGAAGTTTGAAAATATGTCAGGCAATTGGAAATGCGGAAGGAGAAGCGATTGCCCTGCATCACTTAGGAACAACTGCGTATGCTAAGAGCAACTATAAGATAGGGTTACAGTATTTAGAACAAAGTTTGGAAATTCAACATAACATTAATGACCAGCAAACGAAAGGAACGACCCTCAACAATATAAGTTTGATCTATTCAGCACAAGGAGATTATGCTACGGCACTAAATTATTTGGAGCAAAGCCTTGAAATCGTGCAGGCCATAAATGATAAAGTAGGGGAAGGAACAGCGTTGAATAATCTCGCCGCTAATGCTTACAGCCAGAGAAATCTTGACGCGGCATTAAAGTACCTGGAGCAAAGCTTGAAAATCCAGCAAGCCATCGGTGACCGAACAGGCGAAACCAGAACTATTAATAATATCGGCCAAATCTATTCAATGCAGGGTAATTATAATATTGCATTGGAGTATTTTGAGCGGAGTTTAAAAATTATTCAACATATCGGCGTTCAGGTAGAAGAGGCCATAGTTCTCAATAATATATCTATGATTTATAAGGAAAAAGGTGATTATGATCAGGCAATAAGTTATTTAAAACACAGCCTGGAAATTAATAAGCTGATCGATAATCGCGCAGGCATGTGCTCGGCCTTACACAATATGGCGACGCTTTATTTTGAACAGAAAGAAGAGATAAATGAATTTATAGAAAAAGAAGAAAATGCGCTCCACCTTGCCATTGAAATTGACTATGTAGAAGGAATTTTTGAAATTGGACGTTCCTTCGGCCTGGCTTTGTGTGAAAACGGAATACCTGAAAGGGGGGTGGAAGTGTTAAGTTTGGCTTTAGAGGTGGGAGAGCGGGCTGGTTTTCCTGGAATAGAACAAATTGAAGCAAATATTCAGTTTTTTAGTAAGTAATGCGAATTATGAGTTCAATTAAGTAAGCAACTGAATGCTAAGCACTTAGACCTTCCAAGTTTTTGAAACCTGAAAGGTCTTTAACCCAAGATTCGCATAAGTAAATATTTTTAACAGCTTATAAACAGAGTCTCACACTTACAGCCTCATTGCACTCCTGCTCAAGAAATAAGTTAGGACCATGGAAGAAAAAACACCTGACCCGACCCCCCAACTCCCCACGCGCCCACCTACCCCAGAAGAAGAATCCTGGCCCGCCTGGCGGCGCACCGACGAGCAGGAAACACCCAAGCGCCTCGAAGAAGCCGCCAAGTTCTGTACGGGTCTCTACGGCATCACCTACGCCATCCTGCTCGGTTCGAATGCCAAGGCCTTACAGTATGCGCCAGCGTATACGATAAAAGTCGTCGCTGTATTGTGGCTGCTGTCGCTGGTGTCGGCGTTTTTGGTGGTCTTCCCCATGCCGTATGCCTATCGCTCCAATTCGGCTGCGTCCATCCAGGCCATGCACGGGCGGGTAGTGCGGTTCAAATACCGAGCCTTGCTGCTGAGCGCGGGGCTTTATTTGTTGGCTTTGGGAATGCTGACCTGGGTGTATGTTCGGGAATAGTAGAGGTAATCCTCTGCACTCTGTAAAACTTTTAGTCATTTAACTTCAACACCTTCAAAAACGCCTCTTGTGGCACCTCTACGTTGCCAAACTGCTTCATCTTCTTCTTACCTTCCTTCTGTTTTTCCAGCAATTTCCGCTTCCGCGAAATGTCACCGCCGTAGCATTTGGCGGTCACGTCTTTGCGTAGTGCGCTGATGGTTTCGCGAGCCACGACTTTCTGGCCGATAGCCGCTTGAATGGCAATCTGGAATTGCTGGCGAGGCAAAAGTTGTTTTAGTTTTTCGCACATCCGGCGGCCCATACCTTCCGCTTTGGAGCGGTGGACGAGGGCGCTGAGGGCATCCACTTGTTCCCCGTTGAGTTTGATGTCCAGTTTTACCAGATCAGTGTCGCGGTAGTCGAGGAGGTGATAATCGAAAGAAGCGTAACCACGCGAGATGGATTTCAGGCGGTCGTAAAAGTCGAACACAATCTCGGCCAGCGGCAAATGGAAACTCATTTCCACGCGGGTAGGCGTCAGGAAGTGTTGTTTCAGCAGAATGCCACGTTTGTCGAGGCATAGCGTCATGATGTTGCCGATATAGTCCGGTTTGGTGATGATTTGGGCAAAAATATAGGGTTCCTCGGCGCGTTCCAGGTGGTTGGGATCGGGCATTTCGGTGGGCTGGTGCACCATGAACCGATTGCCCTTCATATCCGTGGCATAGTAAGGCACGTTGGGCACCGTCGTAATAATATCCTGATCGAACTCTCGATAGAGACGTTCCTGCACGATTTCCAGGTGCAACATTCCCAGGAAACCGCAGCGAAAGCCGAAGCCAAGGGCCACCGAAGTTTCCGGTTCAAAGACCAGCGAGGCATCGTTCAGTTGCAGTTTTTCCAGGGAATCGCGCAAATCCTCAAAATCATCGTTGTCCAGCGGATAAATACCGGCAAAAACCATCGGTTTTACTTCCTCAAAACCCTTCAACATTTCGAGAGAAGGACGAGCCTGGTGAGTGATCGTGTCGCCTACTTTGATCTCGCGACTGACTTTAATGCCGGTGATGACATAGCCCACGTTGCCCGCTCCGAGTTCGGCAGTTTCTAGCTGGGTCATTTTTAACACGCCCACTTCTTCTACGCCGACCTCTTTGCCGGTGGCCATAAATTTGACTTTATCGCCTTTTTTTATGGTCCCGTTCATCACCCGCACGTAGGCCACGATGCCCCGGTAAGAGTTGAACATGGAGTCGAAAATCATGGCCTGCAGCGGTGCAGTAGGGTCGCCTTTGGGTGCCGGAATACGCGCCACCACGGCGGCCAATATTTCGGCGATGCCAATGCCCGTGCGGCCCGAGGCGGAAATAATATCTTCCCGTTGGCAGCCGATCAGGTCAATGATCTGGTCTTGCACATCCTCAATCATGGCACTGTCCATATCCACTTTATTCACGATGGGAATGATCTCCAGATCGTGTTCTACGGCCAGATAAAGATTGCTAATGGTTTGAGCCTGAATACCTTGCGTAGCATCTACCAATAAGAGTGCGCCCTCGCAAGCGGCAATGGAACGGCTCACTTCGTAGGAGAAATCTACGTGGCCGGGCGTATCAATCAGGTTGAAAATATACTCCTGTCCATCGGCGGGATGGATATAATTCATCTGGATCGCGTGGCTCTTGATCGTGATGCCGCGCTCGCGCTCCAGGTCCATATCATCGAGTGCCTGCGCCTGCATATCGCGCTTAGAGATGGTCGCCGTGGTCTCGAGCAGCCGGTCGGCCAGCGTGCTTTTGCCGTGGTCAATGTGCGCGATGATGCAGAAATTGCGGATATTCTTCATGAAAAATATAAAGTGATAGAGCGATAAAGTGATGAAGTGAAAGGATGTGGCGAATCAGTGCCCACACTTTATCACTTCATAAATTCATCACTTTATTGTAAGAGGGCGCAAAAGTAGTATAATACAACGACTTTGGGCTGCTCCGAGGTGGGCAGTCATCGTTTTTTGATAAATGAAAAATTGGAAAAGGTTCTTCAGCGGGCGTTAATAAACTCCGCTTTACGGTAAATCAGTTCCAACGCCAGGCGCACGTCGATGGATTTGAACAACACTTCCTGATCCAAACCGCGTACTTCTGACTCCCGCCACAGATCGGGTGCTTCGCGAAAAAAAGAAATTACGTGGGGCGTATCCTGACGGATGAGGACGTATTCCTTAAAGCTGGGCAGCGTACGATAGTCAAGGAATTTATTGGTGTGATCGTGTTTTTCGGTGCTGGGTGATAGTACTTCAATGACTAAAAGGGGGTTAATCAATGCATCTGCCTGTGCCTCGGCCATTACGGGCCCATCGGTGACGACCACTGCATCAGGATATACATAATATTGATAATCAGGAAAATATACTTTCTGATCGCTACCAAACAGCTCAAAATGAGTGGCAGTTTTAAAGATAGTATCCAGCTCCGTTGAAATATTTCGGCCAATACGATTGTGCGCTATTGATCCGCCAGCCATAAGTTTGATTTTTCCATTATAATATTCATAGCGTTCGCCAGTGCGACGTTCTATTTCCAAATATTCGTCTACTGTGTAGGTACGGATCAATTCTGCCGTGGCACCCATAATTTTAAATATTTTGGCAAATATAAAGATTTTTCCCCCAAAAACTACTGCCAAAACCTTCCACGAAATCCCCTGTTTCAGACCATCTATTGAGGGACAATTTCTGACATGGCCATATATTCCATCCGCGACCTGGAAAAGCTGACGGGCATCAAGGCACACACCATTCGAGTGTGGGAACAGCGCTATGGCCTGATTGAGCCTGCCCGTACCAACACCAACATTCGCTATTATACGGATGAGAACCTGCGCCTCCTGTTCAATGTAGCCCTGCTCAATCGTTATGGCCACAAAATCAGCCACTTAGCGAAGATGGAGCCGGAGGAAATCGCAGTGCGAGTATCGGAGATTTCCAAGAATAATACCGGCCAAAATGCCCAGATAGATGCCCTGACGCTGGCAATGATCGACTTGAATGAAGCCACGTTCGATCACATTTTCGTTACGCACGGCGATGAATATGGCTTTGAACATACCATGCTCGAACTGGTGTATCCGTTTTTAGACAAATTGAGCGTGTTGTGGCTTACCAATAGCATCAGCGCGGCGCACGAACGCTTTGTCAGTAACCTGATTCGCCGCAAAATCATGTGTGCTATTGACCGGGAGCCGTTGAATCCACACCGGGACAGCATCCGATTTCTGCTCTATACCCCAGAAGGCGAATCCCAGGAATTGATGTTGCTTTTTATGCACTATTTGCTGCGCAAACGCGGACTACACGTATTGTATCTAGGCGTGAATACCGAGGTGAAAGACGTGAGCGATGCCTGCCAGCCTTTTCAGCCGGACTACATATTTACGATTTTGCAGGAGCCTCTTTCCCGCCAATCTATTCAGGCGTATGTGGAAAGTATCGCGCATTCAGTGCCCGGCAGCCAACTGTTGCTTACTGGCGCGCAACTGTTCGTTAATCCAGTAAAATTGCCGGATAATGCCCGCACACTGAGCAGTTTGCAGGATACTTTGGAATTTTTGGATGGGTTGGTGGGAGAGGATAAGTTTCAATAAAATTAGAGCTACTTATTGTTTTGCCGGAACAATTAAAGCCTCGTAGATCAAGTTTGAAATGCAACAGGAAGTTGGTGCTTTTCTCATAACGCATTAAATACTCAGTTCGCCATTTGCCAATTTGTAAGCCTTTCCATCTCTCGAAACCAAAGCATATAAAGCAAATAAAAGCCATTGCCATGGCCATCTCAGGAGTATATTCGCATATTGGGTTTTAAAACTATGATAAATCCTTTTTTATAAATTAATTTGTATATTTATATTCAGTTGTTTTCGCAGCATTTAATAATAATTGGATATTACTATAAAAAGTTGGATCATTAAAAGACTGTCGCATCCACTGTCGTTCTACGCCGTTTTTTCGTCCGATGATACTCCAAACCTCTGGGTCAAGGTCACTTCCTTCTTTATCCGTTTCAGGCATATCCCAAATTGATTTTGTTAAAAATATTCTAAAATCATCACTAAATCGATTAGTGCTAATTGTGATTGGTGCATTATAATTGCAATACATTGTATCCGTTTTGTTGTATGGCATAGCCATTGCAATTATTCTTTCCTTTGGATTTTTTTTTCTTTTATTGATTTGGTAAAGAGACATGTATTTTACGCTTGATATATTATTATTGTGAAATTTAATATAAAACAATAGAGTCTTTTTTCGTAGATCATTCGATAGTTGAACTTGATAAAATTCTACTGTATCTTTGCTACAGTAGAAAGAATCAGAAAAATCAGGCTCTTCGCAAAGATAATGGGCCCAAAAATATGGAATTTCAATATGATCTTTTTTTGCCAGATTAGATTTTTCTGATATATTTGGCTTGCTCGAATCATCTGAACACGAAAAGAGTACAAATAAAAGAAATGCCACTATTTTACATCCTGAATTTGTCATTTTGTTAGTGTTGGTCTATTGAACTCAAATTGTATTTGACCCATACGTGACTAGTATCAAGTTCTTGTATATGGCCTTGACGTAGATAACAAAACCCTGTCTGGAAATTTGTATATAGTGCATATCGTAGATAGTTTCAACAAGCGAAACAAACGCTCAATCTACCTTTCACTCATTGCCATTTGCCAATTGTGTAACCTTCCCCATCTCCCGAAACCACAACATATAAAACAAATAAAAAGCCACTCCAATCGCTGTCTCAATAGTATATTCTACTAGAAACGAGATGAAAATCATAATTTGGAAAGCCGAAAACAAGTAGAACTGCCGCGAACGCTTTTCCGTCAAAGGTGCAATAAAAGCGACTAAACTCAGCAATAATCCCAGCAGTCCAGTGCCAGCCAGCAAGTAAATGAACTGGTTATGTGGTAATTTTGGCGCGACCGTGTAGGCGGGAAAACGTTGATTCACTACCCGTTGTATTTCTGTTGGCAGGTCGCCTGCACCAACACCCAGCACCGGATGTTCGTGCCAGAGATCCAGGCCCGCCGAAAGCGAAATCCAGCGTTCGGAGTCAGAATAATCGTCGCCCGCATTTTTTTGGTACTGCTGCCAATCATACATCATATATGAAATACGCTGTTGTAAACTCGGAATGCTGAGCAATGCCAACCACGGTATAATAATAATGAGTGCCAAAGCTGCCAATCCAACGCCCCAGCGTCGGGTGCGCAGCAGGAAACGCAGCACAGTAAATACCAGTGCGGCATACAAAGCTGCCATGCCGCTCCGAACGGACAGAAAATGTAGGAAACCGAACAGAAAAACTACCGCCACGGCCAGCGCACTACGTTCCCAGCTATAACGCCAGCGAAAACGCTGCGACCAGAGCCACCCACCGGCCAAAATACCGGTGGCCAAAAGCAGATTGAAACGAATATGATTGCGCGGCACCGGGATAGGGCGACCGTGGTTGAGTCCCTCCAAAATCACCGCCGCATTTTGGGCGAAATTAATAGCCACTCCAATACAGGTAATCACCAGCATCCACACCAAGGCGTAAAGCACGAGCTGGTAGCGACGTAGCGTCAGGACTGGCAGGTTGGCAAAAGCCCAGGGCAGCACCAGAAAAGGGATGCGCACCCTCGTCCGTTCTGCCCAAAAAGAAACATTGTCTGACCAGAAAAAACTGATCGCTGGCACCAGCAGCAGCAGGGAAAGCAGCAGTAAAATGGGTTGACTGGCCCATCTTTGCAAGGATTGCCACAAGCCTTGCAGCCACCTGTTTCCGCTCGGTGCGGTGGTTTCTCGCGCCTTTTCCGCCGATTCCCACACCGCAGCCGCTACCAATCCCCACATGCTTATTGAGAGCACAAAAGGCGAAAACATCATGCTCAATACCAACAAACTGGCAGCATAAAACATCAGGTCAGCCGGACCAAATCGCCGTGGAGAAAGAGAAAGAGATGCGGACATTGGGCACTAGTTGGTTCAAGGATAAAAAAGGCAAGCAGCAAAAGAAGCGACCAGCAAGATTTGGCAATTCGTAAAATAGGCCATTTTGCTTTTTCTACTGGGAGCGACTACGCTGTTTGCACCTGGCTATTTTGCTTATTTTACTGCGCGGCAAAGGTAGCGTATCCGTCGGGTGTAGCCAAAGCCCGCTACTGGGAAGTCAGAAGCGCGGAAGGCTCGAAAAGTGATTGGCTTTGGCAGATGGCTCCACTGTTTGGGCGAACTTACCTACTTTTGTTGCGTTCTACTATTTGCATCATGAAACGCAATTGTTTGTTTGCCCTGATTTTGCTGGCAATCTTTGGTCTCACCGCCTGTCGGGACCACGCTGCTACCAATGAGCAGCCCCTCGTCTATGAAAAACCTACCCCAACGAACACCTCTGATACCGAACCTTTGCTGCCCCTCCCCAGTACGGGAGAAGGTAATTTTGAGAACCTGGTGGCTGACTACGAGAGCAAAGACCGGGGTATCTGGCAAAAACCGGATATGGTCATCTCGTTATTAGGGGACCTGGAAAACAAAACTGTGGCCGATATTGGTGCCGGAACCGGCTATTTTACCTTTCGGCTGGTACCTAAAGCCAAAAAAGTCATCGGTATTGACATTGATCGCCGGTTTATTAATCTGCTGGACAGCGTAAAAGTGCGGTTGCCGGAAAAATATCGTCAGCGTTTTGAAACGCGACTGGCCAAACCCCAGGATCCGCTTTTGCGACCGGAAGAAGTGGACGCGGTGATGATCGTCAACACATACGCTTATATTGACGACCGGGTACAATACCTGCGCACCCTCTTGAAAGGCATCGTTCCCGGCGGTCAGTTATTGATTATTGATTTTAAGAAAAACAACCTGCCCATCGGTCCGCCGGATAAATACAAAATTGCCTTGAGCCAGGTCGAACGTGAACTGGTGACGGCGGGATTTCGGATTCATAAAATTGATACGGACGCGCTGGATTATCAGTACATTATATTGGCGGAGAAACCAGAATTGAAGCAGGAAAGATGAACGAAGAGTTCATGTTTTTTTTCCGTAAGGCATTGATTGTCAATCTTCTTATAAAAACCAGTTTGTTACTATCTTCCATTTGTTAGTTGCCATTTGCTATTTTGCCTTTTATTTTTCAACATCCTCAACAACCATTTTTACTGACTGATGCGCGGTTCTCTGAAAGTATTTACCTGGTTTGGTATTCCTGTGTACGTACACTGGTCATTTGGCCTCATTTTTCTTTACATCCTGTGGAAGGCCAATCAACAGTCTTTCTCTACCAACGAAACGCTCTGGATGACCGGGTTGTATATGGCCCTGTTCGGTTGCGTATTGCTGCATGAATATGGCCACGCGCTCACGGCCCGGCGCTACGGTATTCGCACCCGCGACATCGTGCTGCTACCCATCGGCGGGATGGCACGGCTGGAACGTATGCCCGAAAAGCCGGTCCAGGAACTCGTCGTTGCTATTGCC
>CBDFMU010000048.1:0-20390 GCA_965249785.1 Saprospiraceae bacterium
ATTACTATTTGCCTTTCTAGTTTTGCCATTTAGCAGAAGACTGGAAAGCTGGCACCTGCCAAGGAGCGTGGCTTCGGCCATAGGAGTATTAGCACTCATGATTGCTATTGTGGGGTTATTTACCTTTCTTTCCTGGGAAGCAATGTCTTTTGTAGATGATTTCCCTGCTTTACAGAATGCCATAAATGCCAAGGTACAGGCAGTTACTTCTTATGTAGAAAGTAATTATAGTATTAGTCAGAAGGAGCAAACGCTTTGGTTTCAGAACAAAACCGCCGAGATGCTCAATTCTGGGGCGAGCGTATTACTACATATTTTTTCCGCGACGGGATCGTTTCTGGCCACCTTTGTGCTCATTCCGATCACTATGTTTTTTATGCTGCAATATAGGGACAAGTTCAAAAAATTTCTCGAACTAATGAATCCTGGCAGCCATATCCATGCCTTGGAAGTAGCCCGAAAAATATCCAAGGTTTCCCAAATGTATATTCGCGGTATTTTTATTGATATTCTGATCCTGACTGTGCTGAATTCGCTGGGTTTTATGCTGTTGGGTTTGAAATATGCGATTTTGCTGGGACTAATTGCTGCTGTGCTAAATGTTATTCCCTATATTGGCGTGTTGATTGGCAGTTTAATTCCGGTGGCTATTGCTTTAGTAACCAAAGATTCGGTGATGTATGCAGTCGGAGCCTTTGCAGTATGTTCTGCTGTTCAGTTTTTAGATAATAACTTTATCACTCCCAAAGTAGTGGGATCGAGCGTTAATCTTAACCCATTGACTTCTATTCTGGCTTTATTGTCGGGCGCATTAATTTGGGGTTTGGTTGGTATGGTATTATCTATTCCATTGGCAGGCATGTTCAAAGTGGTGTGCGACAACGTCGAATCGCTCCGTCCCGTGGGTTATTTGATGGGCGAAGAAGATTACTATAAACCATTCAAATTCAATAAATTAAAACTACCCCGACGGAAATCGGCGGAAGTAGATCAACCATAATGCTGACTTTAGTTGGCAATAATATCTGGTATATGGCACGTGCATTCTTCCTTCCGCTATTTTTCTTCCTCTCCGTGGCCACGTTAATGGGCCAAACTACTATCAGGGTAGTTGGAGATTCTACGGCTGCACCTGTCCGGCCCGTTCGTTCCGGCTTGCAGATTGCTGGCGAAACGACCATTTGCCCCGGCACTATTACCGCGCTCAAAGTAGAAGGAGAATATGCACACTACGAATGGGATACGGGCCAGGAAACACCTAACTTAACGGTTTATAAACCAGGCACTTACACGGTAACTGTCACTACTGCTGGCGGCTGCCATCTGACGGGATCAGTCACTGTACGTTATGCTACCGGGCCTTGTTTGTAGGCAAAAAATCGGCTTTCAAATGTAAGGATATTTAAAAATTCCAACTATGAAACAACTCATGCAAGGCATCGCCCTTCTATGGGTAATATCCATGTCAGGCATCTTTTTCGCTTGCTCCTCCACTCCGAAAGGCGATCCAGTTAGAATAGGTAATATGGAAAAAGCGGCGGAAGCGACAGGTGAAATTTATACCATTGATAGCAGTGCTTCGCAGGTCCATTTTGTGGGCAGCGGCGTAGGAACCAGCCATCCGGGTTCTTTTCGCTTGTCTTCTGGTTCGCTGGCCGTTACTAATCATCGCGTGACGGGCGGCTCATTTGTTATTAATATCAATTCATTAGCATTGGACGAACAAAACAAAGCGGTGCAGGAGAGACTGCATCCGCATCTGCTTAGTGCTGATTTTTTTAATGTGAAAAGGTTTCCGACGGCGAAGTTTGTCATTACCAAAGTAGCACCTTTTCAGTCCAGCAGCACCGATTCTTCTATTGTAAAGGGGGCTAATTTCAGCGTGAGTGGCAATCTGACCTTGAAAGAAAATACCAAAAATATTACTTTTCCGGCCAATATAGAGTTGACAAACAATACATTACGAGCAAAAGCCAATCTTAATATTGACCGCACCCAATGGAATGTAAATTATAAGAGCGAAAAAAGCATGAAAGACAAGTTCATCTCCGACCTGGTGAATATTCAACTAGATATGCAAGCGAAAAAGCAATAAAACCACTCCGCTACCGCACAAAGAGCACGGAGTTTTCATTTCCCTGCCGATCATTTTCTAATCGCGGATTGGCTGGGTCGTGCATCCATTGGCCGTCCACAATGAACTTATAAGTGTGTTTTCCACTAGCTAATGGCAGCTCTATTTTCCAGCCAGATGCAGTACGCTGCATTTTGGTGCTATGCTCATCCCAATTATTAAAACTACCCGCCAGGATGACTGTCTTAGCGTCATTAAATCCCCGCAGTTCAAAATTTACCGTCTTCGTAAGGCGCAAAATGGAATTATACGTGTCATATTGATTAATTCTTTTCTCTGGATTAGCCGGGTCGTGCATCCATTCACCATCTACAATAAATTTATATTCATATTCTCGCGGTGCCAGTGACAGGCGCAAAGTCCAGCCCGTTGCGTCGCGCCGCATTTTATACAGGTGTTCGTCCCAATTATTAAAACTACCCGTTAGAATGACTGTTTTAGCGTTCAAATGACCTTTTAAATGAAACCCTACTTGACCCGTATCGCTGGGTACTGGCAATAAATTATCAGGTACCGGAGCATCATAACGGCCTAACCAGCCTTTCTTTTCAAATACAGAATCGGGGGTCGTCCAATAATCACCATTAATTAGAAATTTGAATCGCCAGTTGGGTGCGTCCTTGAAGTCTACCCGCTTTTTCCGCAATTGGTAGTGGTATTCGTCCACTTTTTTCATTACCCAATCATCTTTCGACCAGTCGTCGGCATTGCCAGCCACTACGACTTCTAAAATTTCCAAGTCAGCAAAATCCACTTTACTACTATCGGTACTATGCATCGCCGCTTCATAAGCACGTCGGTCAAACTCAAAAACCACGTCGTCTTTATCGAAATAATAGTAGCCATACTTGCTTTTGGAAGTATCAATTTGCGCCGTAGCATTCAGGCTTAGCAGCAAAAACAGCGACATTATTTTATATCTAAAAAACATGATTCCTTTTATTTATCAACTTTTATAAACCTTCATCAACTCTTATCAACTCTCAACCCGTCAGGGTTTTGCACTCGTATAAAACGTCATTCGCCGTTTTTTGTAATTGATACTCACCGCTCGTTGCGACAAAAATTCATACCCCAAAACGCCATCCACGTCGGTTTGGTAAGCCGCGTTGATTTCATCTAAGGTAGTCAATAAAGTCGCCATTGGCTTGAATTGAAAAGTGTCCAGACTAGCATTTTGCAACATGCCGCTCAGCACCTCCACGCTTTGCTGTCCCACCGCCCGCAGTTTGACGCGTCGTCGGATTTCAAAGTTTTCTTTCAAAAAACCTTTCCCCGAATGCATATCCAGCAAATTCTGCTCCGCGCCGGAATCCAGGGCAAACCGCTTGATGGTTTTTGAGCCAAACTTGAGGCGCACTATCGCCACATGCCCGGTACAACTGATCGGAAAACTATCCACCGGCTGATATTCCCAGGTGGGCAGATTTTCAAATCGTTCCCCTTTGGCGTCGGTGCGCACAAAAACCAGCAGCCGCGCTTCGTAATCAAACAGCACTTCGTAGTCCTTGTACACCTCGCAGCCAATCAGTCCGACCAGATCTATTTTCTTCGATAGTTCCAAATGCGTAAAATCAATCACATCTGCCGAGACTTTGACGCTCAATAAGTTATCTAATTGAAACGTATCTATTTTCTCCGTACCCAACACTTGCACTGCGCCGGTGATGCCGCCATTTCTGATACTTGATGCTCGCAACTGCCTGGGGAAATAACGATAGTTGAGCAGTAATTGCTTGGCTCCCGTATCGAAAAAGAAATTGCCTTCGATGGTATCCACCCGCGCCCGCACCGTGATGAGCGTACCCGTTAGCGTGAAGGGCACGCGGATGATGTTGGGACTTTGCCACGAGGCTTCGGTGAGGACTAGATTATGGATTGGCTCGGCGGAGAGGGAGAGAGGGCCGAGCAGCAGAAAGATTAGGACTTGGTAGAAATGGCGGGCAAACGGAAAATTACTCATTGGTACGGGTAAGAGACCAATATTTTGGGCTACGGTTGCAGAGGAGAAACAATCAAAGGATGATTTTATGCAAATCCAAAATCAAAACTTATATTTGCATAAAATTAAGTGCTTATGTTTATTGAGCGTCAAATTACTGAGCGCGTCCGGGAGATGTGCGGAAAGTTTCCCATCGTTTCGGTAACTGGGCCACGTCAATCTGGAAAAACGACCATGCTGCGGCATGCTTTTCCAGATTACCGCTATATATCGCTCGAAAACCCTGACTATCAAGACTTTGCTCTGCAAGATCCGCGTCGCTTTTTGGAAACTTATGATCGCCACGTCATTTTTGACGAAGCGCAACGAGTGCCACAACTCTTCAATTATTTGCAAGGCAAGGTAGATGCTGACCGTATTTCCGGCCAATATATTCTTTCCGGCTCGCAAAATTACTTGTTGATGCAAAGCATTAGTCAAAGTCTGGCGGGCCGAGTGGCTTTATTCAAGTTGTTTCCGTTTTCTTTCAGTGAATTGCGTACTGCGGGGTTGTTGCCGACGCAAGTGGAACAGGCCATGTTTCAGGGTTTTTATCCGCGCATTTTTGATCAGCATATTCAACCCCGCGATTTTTTTCCCAACTACTTTGAGACCTATATTCAGCGCGATGTACGTCAATTAAGTGCTGTACAGGATTTGGTGGTGTTCCGAAATTTCGTGCGGCTTTGCGCTGGTCGTATTGGGCAACCACTCAACTATACTTCTCTAGCGACCGATGCGGGCATATCGCCCATGACGGCGAAGGCCTGGATTGGTATTCTGGAAGCCAGTCATATTATTTTTCTGTTGCCGCCTTACTTCCGAAATTTCGCTAAGCGTATTACCAAAGTCCCAAAACTGTACTTTTATGATACAGGATTGGCTGCCTATTTGCTGGGCGTTGCAGTAGCCGATGATTTGGTTGCGCATTTTGCCCGTGGTCACTTGTTTGAAAATCTTATTATTGCTGAACTAACTAAACAACAATACGAAACAGGTTGGTCATCAGACCTATATTATTGGCAGGAAAGCAATAAACACGAAGTAGATTTAATAGTAGAAAGGAATAGTCAATTAATAGCCGCCGAAATAAAATCAAGCAGTACGTTAAATAGTTCTTTCTTTGATAATCTGCTGTATTTTCAGAAACAGGCTGGCCCGCTTTTGAAGGCTTCTTATTTGATCTACGGCGGCTCAGAACGGCAGTTGCGTAGTGCTGGCGAAGTGCGTGGCTGGCAGGATTTGGAGGGGATATTTACTCCTTAACCGCCCCACTATTCCACCTCCCATTCTTCCAGTCCTTCTGTTCCTCCTTACTTAAAAACGTCCAGGCCAATATGCGGCTGGTCTTATGTCCCTGACCCATTGGTATAGTTTTTACTTCCACGGCTGCTACTTTTTCAAGGGCGGTATAAAGAGTAGGCAAAGTAGTTTTTTTAGAAATCAAAGTAGAAAACCAGAAACACGAACTAGCAAATTGCTTACTCTGATTGATCATATCACGCACGAACTTTTCTTCGCCGCCAAAGCACCATAACTCACCCTGTTTTCCACCAAAATTCAGGGTGGGCGTAGTAACTTTTTCTTGTTGTAAATTACTCAGTTTACGCAGCGTACCCGCCTGCGCTTCCGCCAGCGACGCATGAAATGGTGGATTGCAAATAGAAAGATCAATAAATTCACCCTCTTTAATAATTCCCTGAAAAGTATCTTTGGGGTTAGGCTGTAATCTAATTTCTACTAGTTCTTTTAAATTGGGATTGGACTCCACTATTTTATTAGCCGAAGCAATAGAAACCGGGTCAATATCAGTACCAATAAAAGACCAGCCGTATTCTTTAACGCCAATAATTGGATATACACAATTGGCTCCTACACCTACATCCAGACAAACAATCTTTTCGCCAACAGGTATTTTACCATAATTATTATTAGCTAATAACTGCGCTATATGGTGAATATAATCGGCTCGTCCCGGAATAGGTGGACACAAGTAGCCATCTGGAATATCCCAATAATTAATGTCGTAATAGTGTTTTAATAAAGCTGTATTCAGCATTTTTACTGCCGCTGGATCAGAAAAATCTACTGATTCGTCTTGATGCGCATTTAAATGCACAAATGGAGCTAATTCCGGGCAACTCTTGATCAATTGCTGGAAATCGTAGCGATCCCGATGTCGGTTTAGGGAATGTAGTTGCAGTTTTTCTTTAAGGCGCTCTTTCTTCTTCGGCGGCATCACGGGTGGCTTTAATAAAGCATATAGAGGGCTTTTGGCAGGAAGCAAAAAGCTCAGAGCATTTTTGACCCGGCAAAGTTAACCAGATATCCTGTTAATTCTACCTTTAGACCAATACCCTATAGTAGGCAGGCAGCTTTCCCAAAGTTCAAAACCGTATTGAGTGTTTTAAATTTTCAATTTCAGATAAAATATCAATGCCAGTATAATCCGGCACGCAGCGGAGTACACTCGGAATGTCCGCAAACTCCTCTGCGCGGTGTGTGGTGGTCAAAATAATGGCTTTCATACCAGCATTCAGGGCCGTTCTGGCACCCGTCGGCGAATCTTCAAAAACCAGACATTCGTGGTAAGGAACTCCCAACAAATCGGCGACTTTGAAAAAAACATCCGGCTCCGGTTTGCCTTTTTCCACGTCGTCGGCATGCACAACGGCCTGAAAATAATGGCGAATATGTAGATTATCCAGTACAAAATCCACGTTCGCCAGCGGAGCCGCCGTGCCAATACCCATCGAAATACTGGCGTTTTTGGCAGTTTCGAGCAGTTCGGACAAACCCGGCACCAGTCGTAATTCCGCCAGAAATATTTCCCGATAGCCGCTTTCTTTTTCAAACGAAATGCGCTCGCGCGCCGCCAAAGTATAGCGTCCGGGAAACATCCGCTCGATGATTTCCACGTTTTTGCCGTGGCAAGTAGCCATCACTTCTTCCAGCGTCAAATCAAGGCCGTAGCCCGCCAGTGTTTTTTGCCAGCCCCGGTGGTGGGTCATCATGTTATCCACCATCGTGCCGTCCATATCGAAAATTATTGCCATTGAGTAGTTACTGGTTATTAGTTAATTGGTGATTGGGATGATGATCAGCACTTTACCTTAATTTAGGTTAAACTAAGCCAAGTGCTTATAAACTGAAAAGTTGAAGATTCCTTGGATTTTATAAATATTTGATTGCCAAATTATTATGAATTCATTTCGTTCAAAATCATGTTGGCAATAGAAACGAAGAACCGCCGAATTGCTTCGGCGGCTCCTCTAACCCAATCTATCGTATGAATCAATTTCTTTTAGACATTGGGATAAATAGACATTAGACTATTGGATTCTAGACGTTGGAAAACTTAATTGAGTAGTCAAAAGTCCAATAATTCAAAGTCCTATTTATTACCAAAAACGCACATAAATGGCCGACAACAACAAGAGCGTAACCACAATCAAAATCGTTGTGCGACCATCGGGACGGAACATTTCTTTATCCAACTCGAAGGCCTTCGGATTAATTTTCGGCCCAGCCAAACTCACCACAATCATGGCTGCTACGGCGAACCCGAAGGCCAAACCCATACAGATCAGGAACGGGATTTCATAACCGCCTTTGCCGTTCGGAAATGCGGTGTAAAACCAGGTTTCATTGCCAAATACCGCCGGGGCAAATTCATTGAAAAACACCGACAAAATGAAGCCTGTTAATAGTCCAACCACACCCGCCGCGCCGGTCGTACGTTTCCAGAACATGCCCAGCAAAAACATCGCGAACACACCTGGACTAATAAAACCCGTATATTTTTGAATAAAAGTAAAGCCGCCTTCGCCGCCAATATCCAGCAAATCGTCCCAAGTCAGCAGAATAGCAAACAGCATCGCGATGCCGATCACGATGCGTCCAGTGCGCACCAGTTTTTTCTCGTCGGCATTTTTATCAATGTAGTTCTTGTATAAATCCAGCGTGAAAATGGTCGAAATGGAGTTCACCTTGCCTGCCAAACTGGCCACAATCGCCGCCGTCAACGCCGCCAAAGCCAAGCCTTTCAAACCGATTGGCAGGAAAGTCAAAATGGAGGAATAGGCATTGTCGGAACTAAAATGCCCGCCCGGAGCCATCGCCTGTTGTAAGTCGCCATTTTGGTACAACACATAGGCCGCAATACCGGGTAACATGACAATGACTGGCATCATCAGTTTCAAAAAACCGGCGAAAAGGATACCCGTGCGCGCCGTTTTCAGGTTGGCGCCAAGGGCGCGCTGGATGATGTATTGGTTGCAGCCCCAATAGTTGAGGTTTACGATCCATTGCCCGGCCAGGTACATGGCGATGCCCGGCAGCAGCAGGTATTTGTTCACGTAGGCTTGCGACGAATTCGCATCGGGCTTGGCCAGAATCATGTGAAAATGGTCGTCGGCTTTACTAATCAAGTGATTGAAACCCGCCAGTGCATCATGGCCAGTACCGAATTTTTCACTAACCAAAGTCAACGCTAAATACGTCGTTGCCAAACCACCCACGATCAGCACGAACACCTGAATCACGTCCGTATAACCGATCACTTTCATGCCGCCCAGCGTAATCACCAGCGCAAACACCGCCAAGCCGATCATAATCAGGTGGAAATGTTCGCCTCCCGCCAGGTTGTTGATGGCCGCCGCGCCGAGGTAGAGAATGGAGGTGAGGTTGACCAAGATGTACAAAAACAGCCAGAAAATGGCCATAATCAGGCTCACCGTCGAGTTATACCGCTGTTTCAAAAACTGCGGCATGGTATAAATATGGTTTTTCAGGTAGATGGGCATGAAAAACACGGCCACAATAATGAGCGCAATCGCCGCCACCCATTCGTACGCCGCCACCGCCACGCCAACCAGATAGCCGTTGCCGCTCATGCCAATGAACTGCTCGGCGGAAATATTAGACGCGATCAGCGACGCGCCGATGGCCCACCACGTGAGCGACCCTTCGGCCAGAAAGTAGTCTTTCGTATCGGCAGCAACCTTGCGCTTGCGGTTGTAAATCCACAGGCCGTACCCCGCTACGATAAAAAAATAAATGATGAAAACTAACCAATCGAGGTTTTGTAAGCCTGTTTGCATGAAACGAAAACTATGAAGTATGAACGATGAGATATGAACTGGAAAGGAAGTATGAACTATAAAATAGGAAGTATGAGGTATGAAGTATAAAATATGAACAACGGTGGTGGTAAAAACAAAGGCGGTAACATAAATTCAAATTGAGGTGATTTCTCAGTCGAATTTTTGTTGCATATCGTTTATACTTCATCGTTCATACTTCATACTTCCCCTACTGCCCGTAGTAAGCGTTTGCGCCGTGTTTTCGGAAATAATGTTTGTCGGTCAAGGTCTTTTTGATCGGCCCAGCCAGCGGATTTATTTGCAAAGTCAGATAAGCCATTTTGGCTAATTCTTCCAATACGCCGGCATTGTAGACGGCTTTCGCTGCGTCTTTTCCCCAGGTAAATGGCCCATGACAAGCCACAAGCACCATTTCCACTTCATCCGGCGACAGGCTTTCCTGGCGGAAAATGTCGAGAATCTGCTGGCCCGTTTCGTGTTCATAATTGCCCAGAATCATCTCGTCGGACATTACCTCCGTGATCGGCACGGCAGCTACGAGGTGGTCGGCGTGGGTGGTCCCGAAATTGGGAATAGCCCGCATCGCCTGCGCCCAAGCCACCGCGTAGGTCGAATGCGTATGGCAAATGCCGCCGATATTTTCAAAATGCCGGTACAGCAGCGTGTGTGTTTTGGTGTCCGAGGAAGGGCGGCGCGAACCTTCCACGACATTGTTTTCCAAATCCACCAGCACCATGTCTTCGGGTTTCAAATCCGAGTACGGAACACCACTGGGTTTAATAGCGATTACGCCCGACGCCCGGTCAATCGCCGAGACGTTGCCGAAGGTGAAAATGGCCAGTTTTTGGCGCGGGATTTCCATATTGGCCTCGTAGGCCGCTTCTTTTAATGTGGTGTATTTTGACATAGTCGTAATCCGGAACCCTGTTCCGGGGTGTTGTAGTTAAAAAGTTAACTTTTGCCGGAAACAGGATTCCCGATTACAATTCCAACGCCACGCCTTCCACACGTTTGCGAAACTTTCAAGAGTTTCGTAAACGTTGACTAGTAGATTTTATATGACATCATTTAATTATCACTCGTATTATTACCAAGACCAAACCTGCTAAAAATATAGTCGTAAAAATTGTCTTATTATATTTAGCCAACCATTCCGGCAGATAAATATCAAAGTTATTATCCGTAGAATCAGAATATCTTCTGGCCACGACGGTTAATGGACAACTCCATTTAAACATCATTAAAATGGCCCCTTCTACTACGATCATTCCAATGGCTATCCAGGTATAATTACTAATGCGATTAAACAATCCGGAATAGAAAGTATAAAGAACCGCACTTGATAATATCACCCAAATGATGGTATGAATTAATTTAATTCTGATTAATTGTTTGCTTACGATCAACGTGGAGCGGTTTGGAATAGCATGAATTTATTAGTCAACATAGAGTGGTTTTGAACAGAGGCCGAATGTAGATTATTCACGATCAATAACTCAACCCCTCTCAACATTCTTAACTTTTATTTCAATTCCAACACTACCACCGACACCGGAGGCAATTTAACTTTCAATATATCTCCACTGAATGTCGCCCCTTTAAAATCCGCCGGTTGGATAAAATCCGGTTTATCAAAAGAATTATAATCCTGCACTTTACCAGAAGTCAGAATGCGTCCGCTTACGCCTTTGGCAGTCACACCGTGCAGCGAGATCGAGACTTCCTGCGACTTGTTGGGATCAATATTGACTAGTGAAATATGCACTTTCCCGGCTTTGTCACGGCTGGCGGAAGCGGAAATGGCGGGTAATTTTTCGTTTCCAAAACTATAATCACTTATATGTACATCAATGGGCAACAACAGCGCGTCCTGATGGACATTGTACATTTCCATCACGTAATACGTCGGCGTGAGCAGCATTTTTTCGCCGTCGGTCAGTATTACGGATTGAAGCACGTTCACCGTTTGGGCGAGGTTGGCCATGCGCACACGGTCGCAGTGTTTGTGGAAAATATTCAGTGTCGTTCCGGCGATCATGGCGTCGCGCATGGTGTTTTGCTGGTATAGAAATCCGGGATTCGTGCCCGGCTCCACGTCGTACCAGCCGCCCCATTCGTCCACAACCAGCGCGATTTTTTTCGCCGGATCATACTTATCCATAATCGTCGAATGACGGGTGACGAGTTCCTCCATCCACAGCGCGGACTTCATGGTTTTGAAATATTGCTCCTCCGAAAAGGCCGTCGCCGAGCCCTTCGCTTCCCATTTCACCGTCGAATAATGGTGTAGCGCAATGCCTTCCAGCATATTATGCGGGATATCGCGCATCAGCACTTCCGTCCAGTTGTAATCCGCCTCGTTCGCGCCCGAAGCCACCCGGAAAAGATGGTCGCTGTTGCTCCAATCGGTCATAAATGTGGCGTATTGGCGATAAATATTGGCATAATACTCCACTTTCATGTTACCGCCACAGCCCCAGGCTTCGTTGCCCACACCCCAGATTTTGGCATGCCAGGGCTTCTCGCGGCCATTGGCTTTGCGCAGATCGGTCATCGGATTGCCAGTCGCTTGGTTGGTGTATTTAACCCACTCGTTGAATTCCTGCACCGTCCCGCTACCGACGTTGCCCGCCAAATACGGTTCCGCACCGAGGGCTTCGCAGAGGTTCAGGAAATCGTGCGTCCCGAAACCGTTATCCTCGGTCACACCGCCCCACCAGACGTTGGTCATGCTCGGCCGCTTGTCTTTCGGCCCGATGCCGTCCTTCCAATGGTAAGTGTCGGCAAAACAGCCGCCCGGCCAGCGCAGGTTGGGCACTTTAAGTTTCTTCAACGCCTCGATCACGTCGGTACGTACCCCATCGCGGTTAGGGATTTTCGTGTTTTTTTCACCGACATAAAAACCGCCGTAGATGCAGTGGCCCAAATGTTCGGCAAAATGGCCGTAGATGTTGCGGTTAATGGTGTCGCGTCCTAAATCGGCGTTGAGGGTGATTTGGTTTTGGGCGGAGAGGAATTGAAAAATGCCCA
The DNA here is from genome assembly GCA_965249785.1 of Saprospiraceae bacterium. Classification (GTDB taxonomy): domain Bacteria; phylum Bacteroidota; class Bacteroidia; order Chitinophagales; family Saprospiraceae; genus M3007. The sequence goes on from CBDFMU010000048.1 coordinate 12,251, forward strand.
CCATTAGGGCGAGGAGTATTGTTTTTTTCATGGTAAATTTTTGTATGCTGGAATCCTGTTCCAGTAGATAAATCTTTTCGTCGAATGGGGTTCAACGTTACTTCACCTCCCACTCATGTACGCCACCCGAAACACCATCCTGAAAAGTCATTTCCAGTCGCAGCGCGGTGGTTTTCACGGGTTCAAATTGCACTTCGTTCCAAGCGTCTTTGAGGATTTTGAAGCCGTTAGGTGTGTATACGGGTTTCCATTGGCCATTTTCCAAATACAGAATGCGCCACGATTTTGGTACGCGGCAACCACCTTTCGTGATTTCGTCATCGAAGAAATATACCCGCGCTGTGCCGACTTGTTCCGCTTGCGGGAAGTCGTATTGCAGCCATTCCGTCGTGCCGAAATGCGGCCACCAATGCACCAGCGAACTCTCGTCATCGTAAGAATTTTTGATGGGAAACTGATCGGCAATATTGGTCAAATCACCGTTAACCCCTTCGGATGCGGTGGCTTTGGAGCGGGTAGCGAGGGTCGGTTGCGCCACGGCAGCCACGTTTTTCAGGTCATACGGCAGCCAGACCAGCATATTATCGCGACCGCGATTGGCCCACATAAAATAAGGAATGGCTTTCAGGGCGAGTTTTTGCAGTTCGGTTTCACCCGCCAAAGGCTTGTCGGCGGCGGGCTCCAATCCGGCTTTCTTTTTGATTAAAAAACCGTCGAAGTGCAAGGTTTCCGCACCACCGAAAAACGTGCTTTCAAATTTTGGAGTAATCACCGTAGAATCTGGCACCAGCATATTTAGCACCCGATCATCGGCTTGATCGCGGCCTTCCAGACAATAGATGATGGGGCCGCGTTTTAGAGCAAAACGTCCAGCGTCGGCTTCCACTTTGGCACTGGCCTGTATGCGTTCGGTCTGCATCGGCAAATTCAGTTCGACCACATCGCCTTTTTTCCATTTTCGATTGATGACCGCAAAACCATTTTCAAACGTTGCCAAAAACACTTGCCCATTGACTTTCAAACTGATCGGCTGACCTGAAAATTCGTGAAAGCGATACAAATCTAACGGTACCACGTCGCCTTTGGCCCAACCGGGAATGCGTATTTTCAAGATAAAAGTATTGGGTTTGGCCGGGTCGATGCGCAGACGCACCAGGCCACTCCACGGGAAATCTGTCGTTTGCTGGATGGCCACTTTTACTTTCTGACCTTTGCTATTCGTGTTTTCAAAAACGGTTTTACTGGAAGCGAATTGATTGATATACAATTCATTGCCTTTTTGGGCATAAAATAATCCCGGCAGCGCAGAGAAAAAACGGGTTAGATTGGGCGGACAACAGGCACAACTAAACCAGTCGGTGCGTTCTACATTTTTGCGGCTTTCGAGCGGATTGGGATAAAAAAAGTGGTCGCCGCTGAGCGAAAGTCCAGCGTTGAGGGCATTGTACAGCGTCAGTTCCACCACGTCGAGGTAGCGGCTGTCGCCAGTGAGTTGGAACATACGCTGCGTCCACCAAAGGAAGGAAATGGAGGAGCAGGTTTCGTTGTAGGCCGAGTAGTTGGGCAGGTCGTAGGCACCGCCGAAACCCTCGTTGCTGCCCGTCGCGCCCACGCCGCCGGTGAGGTACATCTGGCTACCGACGATGTCTTCCCACACAGATTTCATGGCCGCATCATACTCGTGGGTGCCGGTCAGGACGGTGATGTCGGCCACAGCCATGAACATATAGCCCAGCCGCACGGCGTGGCCGACCGCGACGCGCTGGTCTTTTACTGGCTGGTGGTTTTGGGAATAAGGTTCGCCGTAGCCACGCACATCGATGAAAAACTTGGCTAAATCCAGCCAGCGGCGTTCGCCTGTGGTCTGGTATAATTTGACTAAACCAATTTCGATCTCCTGGTGACCGGAAGCTTTTTGGAGTTTGCCGGGACCAAAATCGTGGTTGACTAATTCGGCGTTTTTCAGGGCAATTTCCAGCAAATCGCGTCTGCCAGTAGCATTGAACCAAGCCACGGCGGCCTCATATAGATGGCCAGCGCAATACAGTTCGTGGCTGAGTTTGTCCTCGTTTTGCCAGCGCGGGCCGTCCAGCTAATCCAGAAAAGCCCCCTTTACGGCAGGTTCCGCTGTGCTCCCGGATTTTTTCTGCTGCTCCCGGATGCTGCGCCAGGAATAGAGGTAACCATCTGGTTCTTGTGCGACTTTTATTTTGCCAATCAATACTTCTACTTCCGCTTCGAGTGTCGGGTCGCGCCTGGTTTGCAGTGATAAAGCCGCGCCTTCGATGCTTTTGTACACGTCTGAATCGTCGAACGGAAAGCGCGTGCAGACGTTGCCCGGAACCGTGCCCGCCGCGACTTCAAAGTTTTTTACCCGTCCGGTTTCTGCGTTTTTCTGAAACGTCGCCGGAATCGTGACCGTGCGGACGATCTCCATGCGGGGTTTCCAGAACTTGTCTTCCATCTGGACTTGATGGAAGGGAATGGGCTGGATGGGGTAGTGTTGGGCTAGCGCGGAACCGCCCAAAACCATGAACAACAGGCCATAAAGTATTTTCATATTAATTAATATTAAAATCAATGCAAGCCCTGAAAGGGCGAAATCTCGTAGCGTAGGACAACGCCCCACGTTTTCGTGTTATTTATTACGCCCACGTCATTGCGTCCACGTTCGGATCGGGCGTTGCCAATCCTAATGATTTCGCCCTTTCAGGGCTGGTTGGGATTTGGTCAGTTCGTTTGCTCGGCTAAGATGGGGTGGATGGAATTAACATCCACCGCTTTCCCCATTTGTTTCTCCACAAATCCGCCTAATTGCCCATATTTCCGATACAATTTTTCATACACCGCTACCTTATCCGCCTGCGGAAAAAACTCGGCATCATAGCCCGAAGCCATCGCCGTTTGGGCCTCAGCCATCGTCGGATAAACGCCCGCTGCCGTGGCCGCACAAATGGCTGCACCGAGCGCACAAGCCTGTTCGGATTGTACGATTTTGATGGGCATATTCAGCACATTCGCCAGCGTTTGCATCACAAACGGCGACTTCTTCGACACTCCACCAATCCCAATCACCTGCCGAATCGGTACGCCTTCCGACTGGAAACGTTCGACAATTTTCTTGGCCCCAAAGGCCGTCGCTTCCACGAGGGCTTTGAAAATTCGGGGGGCATCGCTACCCAAATTCAGGCCACTGATCGCGCCTTTCAAAGTGTGGTTGGCATCGGGTGTGCGGCGGCCATTGAACCAGTCGAGTGCTACCGCATCTGTTTCAAAAACGGGCAGCGCGGCGGCTTTTTGCGAGAGGGTTGGGATGATTTTTTGCACCAATTTTTCTGCTTCTTCGGCAGGTAAAAACTCACGTAGCGGCCAAGCCAGCAGATTTTGAAACCACGCATACACGTCACCGAAAGCCGATTGGCCCGCTTCCATGCCCAACATACCGGGCAAAATAGAGCCATCCACTTGGCCACAAATGCCGCGAATCAGCAAATGCCCCACCTCTTCATTGGGAGCAATGAGCATATCGCAGGTGGAAGTGCCCATGACCCGCACCAGCGAATACGGCTCAATACCCGCGCCGACCGCACCCATGTGCGCATCGAACGCGCCAACGCCGATGACTACATTTTCGGGCAAACCCAAACGCTCCGCCCATTCTTTCGAGAGCGTACCCATAGAAGCATCCGCCGTATAAGTATGACGGAAAAGCCGCTCGCGCAAGCCCACCAATAGTGGGTCAAGGTGCGTCAAAAAGGCTTCGCTTGGCAGCCCGTCGAATTCTTCGTGCCACATGGCTTTGTGTCCGGCAGCGCAACGGGAACGTTTGATAGTCAGGGGATTAGTATTACCAGTTAACACAGCGGAAACCCAATCGCAGTGTTCCATCCACGAAAAAGCGGCGTCGCGAACGGCGGCATCCACGCGCAGGGTGCGCAGGATTTTTGCCCAAAACCATTCGGAAGAGTAGATGCCGCCGACATATTTGGTGAAATCCGTATCCCAGCGATGGGCCAGCGCGTTGATTTCCTCGGCTTCGGCATTGGCGGTATGGTCTTTCCAGAGGATGAACATGCCATGCGGATTGTCCGCGAATGCGGGCAGCAGTGCGAGTGGCGTACCGTTTTTGTCCACCGCCACGGGCGTAGAACCGGTAGTGTCCACCGAAATGCCGACTACGTTTTCAGCCACTGCTTTGGGAACCTGCGCAAGGGCATTTTTGATGGCATTTTCCAGCCCTTCCAGATAGTCGAGCGGGTGCTGGCGGAATTGCGATGCCTCTGGCTTGCAGTATTTCCCAGCCTTCCAGCGTGGGTAGTAAAACACAGCGGAGGCCACCTCGCACCCGTCGGCGGTGTCAGCAATCAAGGCGCGAACGGAGTCGGTGCCGTAGTCTAATCCGATTACGTATTTCATATAATAAATTAAATGTGGTCAATGTGATTAATGTGGCCAATGTGGTACCGTCTGCTCACTAAGCACATTGACCACATTGTTCTTATTGGTCACATTATTTATAGTACACTTCGCTCCACCGCAATTCATTCTTGAACTGCCGCAAATCCGTTTTTGCATCAATCACGGTCAATTCCAGATTAAACATTTCGGCAAAATCCTCGAAATATTCGGTGGTCAGGTTTTGGCTGAACACCGTGTGGTGCGCGCCGCCCGCGTAAATCCAGGCCGCGCAACCCGTGTTCATGTCGGGCAGAGGTTTCCAAAGTACGCGGGCTACGGGCAAATTGGGGAGTTTTTCGAGCGGAGAAACGGCTTCAACTTCGTTGACTAACAGGCGAAAACGATTGCCCATGTCGATCAATGAGGCGTTTAATGCCGGACCACCCGCTACATCAAAGACCAGTCGTACCGGGTCGGCTTTGCCACCGATGCCGAGCGGATGAATTTCGCAGGTCGGTTTGCCGGAGGCGATAGACGGGCAAATTTCCAGCATATGCGCGCCCAGCACGAGTCGGTTGTCGGGGTCGAAATGGTAGGTGTAATCCTCCATGAACGAATTGCCGCCAGGCAAACCCGCCGCCATGACTTTGGCCGCCCGCACAAGTGCCGCAGTCTTCCAATCGCCTTCCCCGCCGAAACCATAGCCGTCGGCCATGAGTCGTTGCGAAGCGATGCCGGGCAATTGTAGCAGCCCATGCAAATCTTCAAAAGTGTCGGTAAAACCTTTGAAATCACCATTTTCGAGGAAATGACGCATGCCAATTTCGATGCGAGCGGCTTCTTGAAGTGAACTGTGTGCGCTTCCGCCTTTGTGCAGCGTAGAGGCAAGTTCATAGGTGTCGGCGTATTCGGCGACCAATGCGTCGGTGTCTACGTCGGACACTTCCTGCACCATTTTGGCCAGATCGCCGATGCCATAGCCATTGACGGAGTAGCCAAAAGCCATTTCTGCTTCGACCTTATCTCCTTCTGTTACAGCCACTTGTCGCATATTGTCGCCGAAACGCGCAAACTTTGCTCCCTGCCAATCGAAGCGTGCTGCCGCGGCCCGCGTCCAGATGCTCAGGCGTTCTTGTACCTGCGGGTCTTGCCAGTGACCGACCACAACTTTACGATTCATCCGCAGCCGCGAAACCATGAACCCGAACTCGCGGTCGCCGTGGGCCGACTGATTGAGGTTCATGAAATCCATGTCAATCTTGGCCCAGGGAATGTCGCGGTTGAACTGGGTGTGCAGGTGACACATCGGTTTTTGCAGGCTTTGGAGGCCACGAATCCACATTTTGGCCGGCGAAAAAGTGTGCATCCAGGCGACGATACCAATGCAATTTTCGGCGGTATTGGCGGCTTGGCAGAGGCGATAAATCTCGTCGGGCGTTTTGACGACGGGTTTGAATATCACCTGTACGGGTATGGTCGCGGAGTCAGATAACGCGCGGGCGATGGTCTGTGAATGCTCCGCCACTTGCCGCAGGGTTTCCTCGCCGTACAAATGCTGGCTGCCGGTGACGAACCAGACTTCTAGTTTTTTTAGATCAATCATTGAGTTATATTTCTTCTTTTCTGAATGCACAGAATTGTGGAAGTTCGTTGAAAAATGCGCCTGACCAATACTTACCCCAGCATCTGTCATTCTGACGGCAGGAAGAATCTGGTCATGAAGAACGTGAGTCTTTGTCTTCGTTTCTGGGCAGATTCTTCACTTCGTTCAGGATGACAACATCCGAAAGAGCAATAGTTAGTGCATTTTACTTAATCGGTTTATTTTGAACACTTTATGATTTTATCCGAATCACTGAAAAGGAATTAGCCGACAACGAAACCGAGGCCTTTTTGTCTTTCACTTCAATGGTCATTTCCTTCGGAACTTACCTGCATCGGCTGATCGAGCGAATTGACGGCTTCGGGATTGTCGCTTCTCAAGACGAGCATTTTGCCGGAACCAGTTGTTTTTTTCAAGCCATCCAAGCGGATTTCGGCGGATTTTGCGGCAGCGGTGGTGTTCACGATTTTCACGATGATATCGCCCGTAGCGGCAATCGAACGTGGAGGAAGCGTACAATCCGTCTTGCCCGGCAGCGGCGGCATTTTGGTAGGAAATGGGCAGCACTTTTGAGCCTTTATTGGTGGCGTAGAGTTGCTGCACATAGTAGTTTGGCGTGCCGTAAGAGCGCAAGTTATCAAACCAGATCAGATTCGGCGTCCATTGCCAGCCTTCGGTATGGGCGAAAAGTGGCGCATAAGAAGCCATGTGAATCAGGTCGGCATTGCGTTCCAAACCAGTCATAAAGGCCGCCTCCGCAATGGCACATCGCCAGTTATTCTTGTTGTCGGGACTGACCACGGCCACGCTTTGGGCGGCATATTCACCGGCAAAAATGCGCGGCCCAGTGCGGGCATACTTATCATAGCGCGTAGCATTTTGGAGGAACCATTCTGGGTTACGGTAATAATGTTCGTCTATGATGTCGGCTTTTAGCGCGGTCATTTCTTTGGTTAAATACTCGAACATATCGCCGTCAGGAGAAGGGCCGACGCTGGAAATCAGCCGAATATCGGGATATTTATCTTTAATGGCTTTGGTGAAAATGACCTGGCGTTCTACATATTGTTCGCCCCATTGCTCGTTACCAACACCCAGTAATTTCAGGTTAAAAGGAGCAGGGTGACCCAAGTCGGCGCGGAGTTTTCCCCATTTCGTTGTCGTAGCAGAGCCCGTTGGCAAATTCGATCAAATCCAGCGCATCCTGAATGTACGGGTCGAGTTGATCGGTCGGCACTACCTCGGAGGAATTGAAACTGGCAGGCCATGCCGCAGTTCAGAATGGGCAGCGGCTCGGCACCGATGTCTTCGGAAAGTTGGAAATATTCAAAAAAGCCAAGGCCGAAGGTTTGGAAATAATCCGGCGTGGGTCGGTGGGCAAATTCGGTGTTCCAGCGATTGACGATCAGTTCGCGGTCTTCGATGTTGCCGATGGTTTTTTTTCCATTGATAACGGGTCGCCAATTCACGGCCTTCGACGATGCAGCCGCCGGGAAAACGCAGAAATCCGGGGTGCATATCGGCCAGCAATTGCACCAAATCGGGCCGCAAACCGCCGGGACGACCTTTCCAGGTTTTCTGTGGAAACAGGGAAATCATGTCCAAATCCACCGCGCCTTTACCGTCTAACCAGATGACTAATTTGGCTTTTGGCTCGGTGGCGGAGGCAGTGAGGTTGACTTTTTGTTTGCTCCAATCTTTATTTTTAATGGCCAAATCGGCTTTACCGATGACCTCGCCCGTAGGAGTTTGCAGTTCTAATTTTAAAGTTAAACCCTGTTCACCAACTTGTTTTGCCCATACCGAAAAGTCGTAACTATCGCCTTTACGGATGCCCATGCCACGAAAACCTTCGTTGGCGAAGCCGTATTTTCCGCCCGTGCCTTTGCTGGTGGCGCGGAGGGTAACGGGGATTGGTGACTTGTTTTTCGCCGCGATTTTGGACGATGAGGCTGCCCGTGGCACCTTCGGTTTTTTGTTCTTTCCAGCCCATTAACGGCGCAGAGAACTCGAAGGATCGGTTTTTGACCAATTCGGCGTACAGGCCGCCGTCGGCTCCGAGGTTGATATCTTCAAAGAAAATGCCCCACATGGTGGGCTGCACGTCGGCGGCGGTTTGTCCGTGGCGACGGTGAAGAT
>CBDFMU010000049.1:0-75426 GCA_965249785.1 Saprospiraceae bacterium
ACTCAGACAAGGTTTCTTTCTTACCGCCTCCAATTTCGCAAAACCGGGATTTCCATAAGGCCGGTTCCAAGGGCAAAATCGAGTACAAATCTTTTGGCGCGGCAATGTTACAAAAACGTAAGCAAGCCGTTTTCGCCAACTAATTTTTTCTCTTGGTGTTTCCATCATTGCTTTAAAAATTGATCTTTTGATTACCCCTGCGATCTGATTTTGCTGATTGCTTTTTGCCCTTTGCTTATTTGCCTGTTGCCCTTTTAAAAATTTCCCTGCGTGGCTACTTTTTCCATCAATCTCCAAGACGGCTCTATCGAAAAGCCGAAAGATATAATTGTCGGTATTGACCTCGGTACTACCAATAGCCTCGTCGCTTATTTGCGCGATGGCCAGCCGGTTTGTGTGAGCGGAGCCAACGGCCAGCCAACGCTCGTGCCTTCGGTGGTGCATTTTGCGGCCGATGGTAGTGTACTCGTCGGCGATGCGGCTAAGGACACACTGCTCAGCGATCCTGCCCACACCATTTATTCCGTGAAACGATTAATGGGCAAATCCTATCGAGATGTGCAGGGCATGGAAGGCTTTTTCGGCTATCAAATTCTTGACGACGATCCCGACGCACTGGTCAAAATCCGGGTGCGCGACCGCTTTTATACGCCCATCGAACTCAGTGCATTGATTCTTCGCGAACTGAAAAACCGCGCCGAAACCGAACTGAATGCCTCGGTCACTCGCGCCGTCATCACCGTCCCCGCGTATTTTAATGACAACCAACGTCAGGCGACGCGAGATGCGGGAAAATTGGCGGGTTTGGATGTGTTACGCATTGTAAATGAACCTACTGCGGCGGCTTTGGCGTATGGGATTGGGAGCGTAGAGGAAGCCCCCCTGCCCCCCCGTGAAGGGGGGAACATGACCACCTCGGATGTTCAGGTAGGTGATACAAGGAATGAGCAAGTTTCTTTGAATAATCAGGAAAGCAAGGAGAAAATCTCGCTCACCCCCCCATTAAGGGGGGGGCAGGGGGGGGCTGAAACCGTCGCCGTCTACGACCTAGGCGGCGGCACCTTCGACCTCTCCATTCTGCGCATCCAAGACGGTATATTTGAATTGCTTTCTACCAATGGCGACACTTACCTCGGCGGCGACGATTTTGACCGGGCCATTGTTGATTATTGGATGCAAGAGTTGGGTCTGACGACCACACAATTGGAAGAAGACAAGACCCTGGGACAAACCATTCGCTTGCTGGCTGAAAGTGCGAAAAAGCAACTTTCCACGACGGAACTCTTTGAGAGTGAATTGAATGGGCAAAAAATTGAATTGACAAAAACGAAGTTTGAAAGCCTCATTCAGCCGTTCATTCAACGCACGCTGGGCTGTTGCCGAAATGCGCTGCGCGACGCAAAATTGACGGCTGTGCAAATTGAAAAAGTGGTCATGGTCGGCGGTAGCACCCAGGTACCAGCGGTGAAAAAAGCCGTGGCAGATTTGTTTGGCAAGCCGGGTTTTGACGAAGTAAACCCCTACGAAGTAGTCGCGCTGGGTGCCGCTATCCAGGCGGATGTGCTGGCGGGCAATCAGCAAAATGTGCTGCTGCTCGACGTGACGCCGCTTTCGCTCGGCATCGAAACCGTGGGCGGACTGATGGACACCATTATTCCCCGCAATTCCAAAATACCCACCAAAGCTGGACGCCAATACACGACCAGCGTGGATGGCCAGAAAAACCTGAAAATCACCGTGTTTCAAGGCGAACGCGATCTGGTGGAACACAACCGAAAACTCGGCGAATTCATCCTGCGCGACATCCCGCCGATGCCCGCTGGACTGCCGAAAATTGATATTCAATTCATACTCAACGCCGACGGCATCCTCACGGTGCGGGCGCGGGAATTGCGCAGCAATCTGGAACAACTCATCGAAATTAAATCTACTTACGGTATTACCGAGGAAGAAATGGCTTTGATGTTGCTGGATAGCATCGCCCACGCGCAGGGCGATATGAAGGTGCGTAGCCTGCTCGAAGCCCGCAATGAAGCCAATAATTTGCTGTTGAGCGGTCAAAAATTCCTGGTGCAAAACGATGGTATTCTTTCCAAAAAGGAAAAAACTAAGACACTTGCTTTGCTGGAAGCCTTGCGCATCACTACTCTGGCCGACGACAAAGATGGCATTCACCGCGCCATTGAAGAACTAAACACTTACACCATGCCGCTCGCGCACCGGGCGATGGACGTTACGGTGCGGACGGCGATGCAGGGGAAGAGTTTGGCTTAAAGGTTATTGGTTATTAAAAATTGTGTGCTATTTTTGTCCGTCAAAACGTCTCTCACTTTTCTCACCCCTCTCACCTTATCACCCATGTATCCATCCACTTTTTCCTCCGAACAAACCCGCGTAGAGGACGCTAATTTCGTCTCCCGTGTCTATGCCTGGATGAGTTTAGCACTGTTTCTGACGGCCATTACTTCTTTTATTGTCGCTTCTTCACCCGGTTTGCTCAATGTTATTTTTGGCAATAAACTGATCTTTTATGGGCTGATCATTGCTGAATTGGGCCTCGTTTTTTATCTTTCGTCTGCGCTGATGCGCTTGTCAGCCAGCACCGCTACCGCCCTTTTTCTAGGATATGCGGTACTCAATGGCTTGACGATGGCCTTCATTTTTATCATTTATACCGCGGGTTCCATCGCCTCTACTTTCCTGATTACGGCGGGCATTTTCGGCATCATGAGCGCCTATGGGTTTTATACTAAAAAAGACCTGACCACCATTGGCAACCTGTGTTTCATGGGCCTGATCGGGATTGTGTTGGCCAGTATTGTCAATATTTTCTGGCAAAACAGCACCTTTTACTGGATTACGACTTGCATCGGCGTACTGGTGTTTGTCGGTTTGATCGCTTATGACACGCAAAAACTCAAAGCATTGAACGCGATGCAGCAGGATGGTGTGGACAATAGCCACCAAAAATCCATTTACGGCGCGCTGACACTTTATCTGGATTTCATTAATCTTTTCCTGATGTTGCTGCGTTTGTTTGGCGGACGCCGGAACTAGTTGGAAGCGTTTTTGAGATGTTAATGTGCAGGTATTGCCGCGACATTCGTCCAATTACACGTTTATAGTCGTCATCAAATTCGCTCATCAAGTTGCGCTATATGTCTAAATTTTTCATTCCCCTATTGAGCCTGACACTGTTTGCTGGCTTGCCAAACCACTCAGAAAGCCCAAACGCCTACGTTGAGTCCCGCTCCCAAATCTGCTAATGATCTGGTTTCCTGGGACAAGAAAATGGTGGATTTAGGGAAAGTAAAAAAGGGCGAAAAGCGCAGCATGACCTTCGATTTCACTAATACTTCCGGCGTGGACGTGCAGTTAGAAGGCGTGTCGGCCTGCGACTGTACGACGGTGGATTATCCGCGTACCGTCATTCCGCCGAACGGCAAAGGTCATCTGGATGTCGTGTTCGATTCTACGGAAAAGGATGCTTCGGAAAAAATTGATATTGACCTGATTTTCAAAAATACCGACGCTGCAGGCAATCCGCGTATTGAGCGGGTGTCGTATAGTTTTGATTTGATGAAGTAGTTTTATGATGGAGGATACGGAGATTTGAAGATTTGAGCATTTGACTAAAACACTTGATAATCAAGTAATTGATCGAATACTCGAATCTTCAAATCCTCAACACGTATAATACTTGCTTACAAATTAATGCCGCCCGATACTTCTATGCGCTGGCCATTGATCCATTTACTATCGTCGGAACAAAGAAAAGCCACCACACTGCCAATATCGTCGGCTTGACCGACCCGGCCTAAGGCAGTCATACCGGCCAGCATCCCTTTTAATTGCTCATTACTACGGATAGCAGCATTATTGAAATCCGTTTCAATAGGGCCGGGAGCCACAATGTTGGCCCGAATACCTCGACTACCATATTCTTTGGCAATATAGCGGGTCAATACTTCCACCGCGCCTTTCATAGAGGCATAAATCGAATAACCGGGATTGACAAACCGAGTAGTGCCAGTCGAAATATTGACGATACCCCCGTGGTCATTTATCAGGGGCAATATTTTTTGGGTTAAAAAATACACGCCCTTAAAATGGACATTCATAAAGTTATCGAAGTCTTCTTCGGTCGCCTGGGCTATCGGAATACCTCCGCCCATGCCTGCATTATTGACTAGATAATCTAATTTATCCGTTCCAAATTCCGTGGTTAATGTATTAGAAACAGAGGCAATAAAATCATCCAGTTTCTTAAATTCCAATAAATTAAGTTTCAAGGCAGCCGCGTTTCGGCCCACTGCTTTAATGCTTTTAACGACCTCTTCGGCTTCATCGTTTTTGTTATTGTAGGTCAAAATAACATCAATTCCCTTGTGGGCTAATGCCAAAGCCATGTCTTTTCCAAGCCCACGGCTGCCTCCGGTTACCAGTGCAATTTTATTTTGCGTCATCTTTTTTAGTTTTAATTTAATGATGCTGCAAAGGTATAAATGCCTCCACTCCAAAAAATGGTGTTCATTTCAGTTTAAATGGTGACAGATTCAGTATTTCGGGCTTCTATGCGGCTCAAATACGCCTCTCGATAGTGTTTCGGGGTTGTATTAGCAAATCGCTTAAAGAATTTGGTGAAGTTAGAAGGGTCATAAGTCAATAGCGTGGCTATGGCATTTATGGACACTTCATTTTTCTCCAACATTGATTTTGCAATATCCAGAATTTTCTCTTCAAAGAAGTAACATGGGTGTTTGCCCGTCGTGAATTTAATAGTATTACTTAAATGCGTTGGATGGATGTGCAAAACATTGGCAACATCTTTAATTTCAAACATTTTAGTAACCCGCCCTTCCACAATATCCGATAAATGCTTATCCAACGCACTTAAATAGTCCGCCGTTATCTCGTGTTGTCTGGCTAATATTTTTTTCGGTAAATCCATGTGCTTTTATTTTTAACAACTAATTACGCTTCTGCATACGCCTCCATCGGCGGGCAAGTACAAATCAAATTACGGTCGCCAAAAGCCTGATCTATCCGGCCCACCGATGCCCAGAACTTGAAGCCCCGACGCAGGTAAGGCAGCGGATAAGCCGCTTTCTCCCGGCTGTATTTGTAAGGCCATTCATCGGCGGTCACTACTTCGCAGGTATGCGGCGCATTGTGCAATGGGTTGTCGTGCGCGTCAAATTCTCCGGCGGCAATAGCATCTATTTCCTGACGAATCGCCAGCAGTGCATCACAAAAACGATCCAGTTCGGCTTTGCTTTCGCTTTCTGTGGGCTCAATCATGATCGTACCCGCCACTGGAAATGACAATGTGGGCGCGTGAAAACCATAGTCCATCAGGCGTTTGGCCACATCTTCCGCGCTTACGAGGGCTTTAAATGGCCGCAAATCCAGAATCAATTCGTGCGCAGCCCGGCCTTTTGCCCCCGTATATAAGCACGGGATAAGCCTCTTCCAAACGCGCTTTGATGTAATTGGCGTTCAAAATGGCATATTTCGTAGCATCCGTTACGCCGTCTTTACCCAACATTTTGATATAGGCATACGAAATTAGCAGAATGCTGGCACTGCCCCAAGGCGCGGCACTGACCGCCGTAGTGCCGACGATGCCGTCGGCCAATGCAGGCACGAGTACATGGTTGGGCAGGTAAGGTGCGAGGCTGGCGTTGCAGCAAATTGGCCCCATACCGGGGCCGCCGCCACCATGCGGAATAGCGAAGGTTTTATGCAAATTCAAGTGACACACATCCGCGCCAATAGTGGCCGGGCTGGTTACACCCACTTGCGCATTCATGTTGGCACCGTCCATATACACCTTGCCGCCGTATTGGTGAATGGCCGCACAGACTTCGGTAATATTCGTTTCAAACACGCCATGCGTACTCGGATAAGTCACCATCAGGCAAGCTAGATTATCTGCGTATTTTTCCGCTTTGGCCTGTAAATCAACTAGTTCGATGTTGCCGCGCTCATCGCAAGCGACTACGACCACTTCCATACCCGCCATCACTGCGCTGGCCGGATTGGTACCATGCGCCGAGGAAGGAATGAGGGCTACATTGCGATGATGATCGCCCCGCGCCTGATGATAGGCACGAATGGCCATCAGGCCTGCGTACTCGCCCTGCGCACCAGAGTTGGGTTGCAACGAGCAGGCTTCAAAACCAGTGATCGTGCATAAATACTGCTCTAACTCGCTGATAATCTGCGCATAACCTTGCGTCTGATTTTGCGGCGCGAAGGGATGGATATTAGCAAAACTCTCCCAACTGACCGGAATTAACTGCGTCGCCGCGTTGAGTTTCATAGTGCAGGAACCCAGCGCAATCATGGAATGTGTCAGTGATAAGTCCTTGTTTTCCAACCGTTTGACATAACGCATCATGTCGCTTTCCGTATGGTAGGAATTGAAAACCGGATGCGTCAGGTAAGGCGTTTCGCGCCAAAGACCCTTAGGGACGGGGACATTGGCAGTAAAAGCAATTGGCTTACCATCTCCACCAAATAATTTTGCTATTTCACTTAAGTCTTCCTCCGTCGTCGTTTCATCAAGAGAGATTTGTAAGGCGTTTTGTTCGTAAAAGAAATTTACCCCCCGTTCCTCCGCCTTCTGCCGTATTGCGGCTAATTGATCTGCTGGCAACTCCAAGCGCAACGTATCAAAAAAATACCGATGCACTGGGCTAAAACCAATTACTGATAGTGCAATATATAGTTGGGTGGTCATATTTTGCGTCCGTTCGGCAATACCACGAATGCCCGCCGGACCATGATACACCGCATACATAGCCGCCATATTGGACAACAAAGCCTGCGCCGTGCAAATATTGGAAGTCGCTTTTTCGCGGCGAATGTGCTGTTCGCGGGTTTGCAGGGCCATGCGCAGGGCGCGATTGCCGTGCCGATCCACCGAAACACCGATGATGCGACCGGGAATCTGGCGTTTGAATTCGTCGGAACAGGCAAAGTAGGCAGCGTGTGGGCCGCCATAACCCATCGGCACCCCAAAACGTTGGGTGAGACCCACGGCCACGTCGGCGCCCCATTCGCCGGGTGGTTTTAGGAGTGCCAAGGCTAGGATGTCGGCAGCCACGGCGACGTACACCCCACTGGCTTTGGCTTTTTCCACAAAGGCGCGATAATCTTCCACATTGCCCTCTTTATCAGGGTATTGCAGTAGTACACCAAAGGTTTTTTCGGAAAAATTATAGTTCTTCCAATCGCCGACAACTAATTGAATATCATGCGGTAAAGCCCGCGTTTTCAGCACGTCGATGGTTTGGGGAAAGACTTTATCGGAAATAAAAAACTCGTTGGCTTCGTCTCCTGCCTTGGCGCGCTTATTCTTTTCGGCGTAAAACATGTGCATTGCTTCGGCGGCAGCGGTGGCTTCGTCGAGCAGGCTGGCATTGGCGATGGGCAAGCCCGTCAAATCACTGACCATCGTCTGGAAATTGAGCAGACTTTCCAAACGACCTTGCGCGATTTCCGCCTGGTAAGGCGTATATTGCGTGTACCAACCGGGGTTTTGGAACAAATTGCGGAAAATTACCGACGGCGTAATGGTGCCATAATAGCCCATGCCGATGAAGTTGCGGGCCACGCGATTCAATGCCGCCGTTTTCTTCACTGCCTGCAAATACTCAAATTCGGAGAGTGCATCAGGCAGGTCGAGTGGTTTTTTCAGGTGAATATTATCTGGTACGGTCTGGTCGATGAGCTCGTCGAGCGATTGGACGTTCAACACTTTGAGCATGGCCTGGGTGTCCCCTGCGCTGGGGCCTATATGCCGACTCACGAAATGGTCGGGATGCGGAAATTGACTCATGAAAATGAGAAAGTATTTAAGTAGGAATGGGTGGACAGTGAAGAACTCAAAAACAACGCGAAGGTAGGGATTGTTCGCCGCCACGCCCTACCCTGTCGCAGGAGTCGTCGGCTTTTTTCCAATTTAAATGGCGTTGAATTTTGGACATTTGCCTTCCCGTATTATTACGCCGGGTCATTTATGTATCCAGCTAAGTTGTTGCTTTTCGGAGAACACGTTTTATTAATCGGTGCGCCAGCGGTGGCCACGCCCGTACCAGCGTTTGGGGGAAAATGGGCCTGGCCCGTACTGGCGGGTTCAGCCGCCGCCTTACCATTGGATGATTTCATGGAATGCAATGCTCTGTCAGAAATACAAGAAATTGACAAAGAAGCTTTTAGAAAAGATTTGGCCGCCGGACTGTTTTTTGATTCCAATATTCCAATGGGTTATGGTTTGGGTAGTTCGGGAGCTCTATGTGCAGCAGTGTATGACCGTTATGCGCGGGAAAAAGCGA
Organism: Saprospiraceae bacterium; assembly: GCA_965249785.1. Lineage (GTDB taxonomy): Bacteria > Bacteroidota > Bacteroidia > Chitinophagales > Saprospiraceae > M3007. The sequence goes on from CBDFMU010000049.1 coordinate 8,343, forward strand.
CTTCACTTGCCGATTTGAAGGCCGTTTTTGCTCGCATGGAAAGTTTTTTTCATGGCAATAGTTCGGGCATTGATCCTTTGACGAGTTATTTGCGACAGCCAGTTTTGATTCAAAATAAGACGGAAGTAACGACGGTGGAAAGTTCCATTTGGCCGGACGCACCCGTAGTATTTTTACTGGATTCTACATTGCCGCGCCAGACCGGACCGCTGGTGCAGTGGTTTTTGGAACAAAGTCAGCAACCTGTTTGGCGGGAACGGTTGGAGCAAGAATTGCTGCCCGCGCACGAGGCGATGGTGCAGGGTTGGTTGCAGGCAAATACGGAGCAGTTTTGGCCCGCTCTTCGGCAAGTTTCTCGTTTTCAATTGGAACATTTTCATCCGATGGTGCCTGCTACGCTGCGCGATCTTTGGCGGGAAAGCCTTGGTCGTGATGATATGGTATTTAAAATTTGTGGTGCTGGCGGTGGCGGATTTCTGCTGGGTTTTGCGCGAAATGCTGCGGATGTGGTTGGTTTACAAGGAGTTGAATCGGTGATTTTTCCTTTTAGTTAGGGGGTGACAGGGAATTTAGGAGACAGGAATCAGGAGATAGGATTTAAAATATTACATTTACGAAACCCTGAAAGTTTCGCAAACGGGAACTCGCTGCACATGAAAATTGATCGTCGCCTCCGACCCGCCATTTGGGTATTCTCTGTGCTTCTGCTGGCGGCGGTGTTGGGTGATGTGCTGGCGAATGGCCGTCCGCTGTACTGTCGGATCGCAGGGCAGACTTTCTATCCCGGCCTGCGCGCTAGAGGACTGGACTGGATCAGCTATGGAAATCCCATTATAGATGACCGGGAAAGTGCCCAGGACTGGCTGAAATATCAGCATTATGAAGCGGTGTTGTTTGCGCCCATTCCGTTCTCGCCGGGGAAAAAAGAGACTCGCGCCGACAGTAATATGCAGGCACAGGCGCCGGGCAGCCTGGCCAACGACAACGGAAGAGGTTTCCGGCACTGGCTGGGCACTGATAATGAAGGGCATGATGTGGCGGCCGGGATGATTTCGGGGGCCCGGGTGGCCTTACTCACTGCTCTGATGGCGGTAGGAATTGCTTTTTCTATTGGGCTTTTTCTGGGTGCACTGGCTGGATTTTGGGGCGACGACCGTTTGCGCATTCGGCGGGCTACGCTCTGGATAACGTTGTTGGGACTGCCGGTGGCCTGGTTTTATGCCTTTATTGCCGGACCAAGCGCGATGTCCGGTGTAAGTCATTGGACCAGAAATTTATTTATTTTTATTGGTATTAGCTTAATTTTCAACCTTTTAGGAAGATTATTGAGTCGGCTGCCGTGGTTATCCAAACCAGTGGTGGTACCTGCCGATCTGCTGGTGATGCGCAGTGCGGAAATATTCAATGCGTTGCCAAAATTCGTTTTTCTGATCATTGTGGCCCGACTGTTAGGAGATGACCGAACGATCTGGCCGATGATCGCGCTGATTGGTGCTTTCAGTTGGCCGGGGGTAGCGAGCCTGGTGCGCGCGGAACTTTTGCGGGTACGCGCCCTTGATTTCGTGATTGCTGCCCGCGCACTGGGCCTGACTGAAAGGAGGGTATTGCTCCGTCATGCCTTGCCCAATGCTCTCCGGGCAGCCTATACGGCGGCGGCACTCGGCGTAGCCAGTGCCATCCTGCTGGAAGCAGCACTATCGTTTTTAGGATTTTCCGGCAAAGATATGGAGGGTGCTTCCTGGGGTACGCTCTTAAACGGCGCACGCCATGCCCGGGAGGCGTGGTGGCTGGCTTTGCCTCCCGGGTTGGCTATTTGCGTTACAATATTGGCCCTCAACAAAGTGGGCGAGGTACTCAGTGAGCGAAAAGAAATCTAGCCGATTATTCTTTCATGACGCGGATAGATGCGGCCACTCGCTGTCCACTGCTCAAGATCAGATCATACGCACCGGCCTTCAAATGTGGCAGCGGAACCACAGTAGTGTTCAAGCCCGGTTTGGTTTCTACAGCCTGATACCAAACCAACCTGCCATTCAGATCCATGACACTCAGACGCAGGCTTTCTTCTGCGGTGGCAACAAATTGTACGGTGATCCGATCGGCCATCGGGTTGGGAAATGCACTGGTAATAGTGAATGGTTCGCCGAGCAAAATCACCTTCGAAATAGCTACTTTGCCGTCAATATCCACCGAACGCAGGCGATAATAGGTTTGGTTGAAAGGTTTTAGGTCTTCTAATTCATAGCTGATTGCTACCGTGGAATTTCCGGCACCAGCCCGTCGGCCTACTTCCGTCCAATGAGTACCATCCGCCGATCGCTCCACAATATGCGCTTGCACCTCTTTCTCGGTCAGGGTTTCCCAATAGAGCCAATTAGTGCTGCCTGCTGTTTTGCCATCGAAGGAGCGCAGCTCGAGCGGGAGTGCAGTAGCAGTAAAACTGCCAGACATACTGGCGCCATGGACTGTGCATAGATAGCTGTACGTGCCAGCAGTAGTCACAGTATAACTGAATGTGGTGGAACCGGAATTGATAGGATTATCCCAGGTGTTGGCACCGGCAGGAACGGAGGTCGAAGTGGTAGTATGGAAACCAGCCGACCAGTTCCATTGAATCACATCCCCAACATTGACGCTCATGGAAGCTGGGCTAAAAAAGTTGTTGCCTACTGACACCATGCGCGTGACGGCATACGTAGTCAAGCTACACAACAAAAATACGGGCAGCAATAGAAGGTAATTTTTTTTCATGGCGTTGTTTTATATGTTTAAGATAGGTGAAAAATTCGGGCAGGCTCCAAACATCTCTACTAACGAGCACCAAATATAAAAACAAGTTACTAATTACTCTACAATTATTATTTCGCCCGGTGCGATGCCGACAGCGAAAGACCCTACTTTCTCCCCCGTAGGCTTGCGCACGATTACTTCCCCGTTAGAAGCAAAGTCTTTGGCATCGCCGCAATACAATTCGCCGGTCGTCGGATGGCAAGTCAAGCTATAAGCGGCCTGATCAAAAAGTTTTTTCAGACCCAAATTATCGTACGAAAAAACTGCGCCACCGCCGATGAAATAGTAAGTGTAGCCATCGGGCGAAGTCGTCAAATCATCCGCACCCTGCACAGTGGCCGTGCCGCCAACATTGGGATCATCTGCTCTGGTCAACCATCCTGTCGAACTGGTATGCAAATAATCACCTCGGCAGAGTACGGCAAATGGATAATTGGTCGCTCCGGCAGCCTTGGCCAAACAAGCTGGATTATACTGTCCAGCGACGGGTATCCGAACCGCGCCATTTTCCGTACCAGTGGAAATATGTGCAATGGTGGAATCCACCCCGAAGCCGCCGGAATTAGCTACCCATAAAAAACCGCCAGACAGCAGCATTTTCTCCGGGCCGGCACCCGTCGGGATGGTTTTAATGATCTTATTGGTGCGCAAATCCACTTTGGCCACGCTGCCGTTTACGCCGTCGGCCCCCCATTGACTTATATACGCGTAATTATCGTCCAGGGATTGGAAAAAGCGCGGCAAAGCCAGTCCGCCGATGGTATCGAGGTACTCGAAGGTACCCGCATCCACTACCACGACGCGGTTGGCACCGTTCACCACGATGTAGCCTTTACCATTATGAAAACTAAGCGACTGTACAAACTGGCCCAATGCGGCCCCATTATTGGCTTTGCCAAAAATATCCTGCACCGTCTCGTTCGTTGCCGGGTCGTGCCAGGTGATGGTGCCAGTGCCGCCGAAAGGGCCTTCATTGACTACGAAAACACCTTTTTCATAGCGGCCAGGTGTGGGGGTGGGAACAGGGTCCTTTTTGCAGGAAGAAAACAGGAAAACGCCGCTCAGCAGCAGTGGCAACAGGAGTGCCAGAAGATTTTTGACTTTCATTTTTGATGTATAAATAACTGAAAATGAAAGGCAAACGGGAAAAATGGGCAGCCCGATCCCTGGCTACAAAGTGATTGATAAGGGCTGATGAAAAGGCTAATAAAGGTGGATAAAAAGCCGTGCGAGTGCCAATTATCAACCCTAATAAAACCTTTATCAACCTTCATCAACTTTTTCCGACAGCCGATCCAGCCTGACTTTCTTCCCGAAGCCCGGTGACGATATAGTGGCTGGCAGGTCTTCTGGCTCGTCTCTGCGAAAGTGCGCCTTCCCATGCTGATGAGCAGCACAGTGGCGGTATGCACTTCGCGCGTGTCCGGCAAAACCGGGCTTGAAACTTACAGCAGCGGGTACTGCCCCGGTTTTGCACCGGAGTTCCCTTTTCATCCCGATACGGTGTATCGGAAACCAACTACTGGCGGCGAAGGTAGCGACGAAATTCCTAAAAAACGTAGAGACGTTGCATACAACGTCTCTACGTGACTTACATCAACGCACCACACTCAATTTTATCACCTCCGCCTGGCCGGAATTTTTGTTTTCCAAACGCACAAAATAAGTGCCGGTCGGTAGCGTCGCTACATCCAGTTGGAACGAGTTGGAGCCAGATACGACCCGCGCGGAGACGGACGAGATGACCGTGCCGCCCAAGCTGTGCAGCGTAAGCCGCGCCTCGAAGCTGGAGGTACTTTCGTAGCCCACTTCAGTGCTGATGCGAGCTGGATTGGGAAATACACTGAGCGCACGCTTTTGTTGGTAGGTATCCCACACCGAAGTGGTACTGCCAATGTAACATTCAGGGCCAGCCACGCCCGCTGCGTCCAATACCGGAAGCTTGGCATAGGTATCAAACATGGTTTGTTCCAGCACAAAATTGTTGGCTCCCAGCCAATCTTGCAGCAGCGTCGCAAAGACCTGTCGGTAGTCGTTTTGTACGCCTTGCAGCTGGTGATCGTTGGTTAGGTTGGCCAAATTCACGTTGGTGCCTACTACGCCCGCTTTGATGTTTTTTCCAAACAAAAACATGGGTGCCAGCGTACCGTGGTCGGTGCCAAAGGAGCCATTCTCTTCGGCGCAACGGCCAAATTCCGAGAAGGTGCAAGCCACCACCTGGTCGTCTAAACCCAGGTTTTTGAGATCGTCGAAGAAAATTTTGGTGGCATCCGAGAGTTTGCGCAGCAAATTAGCATGGTTGCCAGTAGTCGTTACGCCTTCCACAATCTGGTCGCCGTGCGTATCAAAGCTGCCCATATTGCAGAGATAAATCTTGGTTTTGCAACCGCCTTTGATCAATCGGGCAACGGTCTTCAACTGATCGGCGAGAGAATTGGTCCCAGCGGTGGGATAAGTCGCCGCCGTGGAATTGTTCCCTGCATTGAAAGTCTGGCTAATACGTTGGGCGTACAGATTGGTACTTAATTCTACGCCCATGATAAACTCGATCTCGTGACCATAGTCAGAGTCGGGAATATCGGTCACGGGCATCCCGCCAATCGTCTGGATGAGCGAGTAAAACCCTCCCGCATCCTGACCGCTCAGGGTAATTACATTCTGGTGTTCCGTCTGCGTATGGAAGCCCAGCGAGGGGTTGGAGCTGCCGAGTTGGATACCCAGCGGGTCGGGGTGGTCGGCCGTCGGTACGCCCAGCACGTCGGGATACATGGCTTGTAAGGAACGACCCATCCAGCCGGAAGGGATATTGTTATTGACCGCCGTGCCATCGCCACCCGTGAGCCAAAGGTCGGTCCCCTTGAAGTGTGACTGGTTCATATCCACGTAACCGGCCGCTTGGACGATGCTGGCCCGACCATCATCGTACATCTGCTTCATGGAAAGCATGGCCGGGTGCAGACCCACGCGGTCGGCACTGGCCAGGGTATTATCCAGATCAATGTACTTATCCGTCCCGCTGTCGGGGAGGCGAATGGTGGGCCGCAGGTTGGCGTAGAGGTCGTATTGTTCTACCGGAATGACGGTATTCAGGCCGTCATTGCCGCCATTGAGTTGAATCAGCACCAGCACGCGATCTTCCACGCCATCGCAGGTAGACATGATTTTGGCGAGGGTACGATTGGCAAAAGGCCGCATGGAAAGGCCATTTACGACAAACGGCGTAATGCCCAGCGGCGGAAGTATTTTGAGAAAATTTCTTCTTTTCATCTTGAAAAAAGTTATTAGTTACCAGGGTATTGGTTATTGGTATATTAGTTATTTGTTATTGGTAGATATTGGTTAAAAGTGGAAAGGGGGTTTAAATTAAACCACTAATGCCCATTAACCAATCTCCATTAACTAGTAACCAATCTACTAGTAATCAGTACACCAATACCCGAATTAGAAGGTCTGGAATTCCGGCGAGAACATAATAGCATTAATGAGCCGTTCCAGCGGGATTTTCACGTTCTCATCATTGTTCGTGTTCAGATACCCTTGCCAATCATAAGTCCAGTCAGCAGGTGGCAGATTGGTCAGGAATACCGTGTTGAAGAAATAATCGAAACGCTCCGCACTGGGTGTTTCCGGCAGCAGGTAGTCCAGCAGATCACTCACCAATACGTATGGATCGGTGGCATCGGTGATATTGCCGCTGGCCTTCACCCAGGGAGCAATGTCCAGTTTAGAAGAAATCGTCTTATTGATCTGTCCACCAATCGTATTTTTTCCACTCAACAACATGGCCGACAACTTGTACCGGGCAATGATAGTGCTGGAATTGAACCATTGGTGATGATAGTCGGGTGCCTCGTAGTAAGCGGGATAACCCGCCACATTATCCGGGTAAAAGAGCTGCAAATTGGCCAAAGTCAACATACGATCCTGCACGCCGCTGCCATAGAAATTGACATAATGCTCGGCCGTGTTGGTGATTGGATCGGGGATTGGCATCTGGAAAAAAGTAATGGCTTGCAAGGCCAGTTCGAGCGGTGCTTTGATCATGCCACCCACTATTTCGTCGGTGTTGTCAGAATCGTCAGCATCGAAAAAGTGCTGGCTTTGCAAGAGCTGCTCCAGCACGGGTTTTACCTCGAAATTATTGGCAATCAAGGTATCAGACAAAGGCACAATAATATCGGTCTCGATTTCTTCAGTGAGGTTGCGACTGACGAAAAAACGATAGAGCCGCCGACAGAGGTTTTTGGCCGTTTCAGGCTGGGCAAAAACCATATTGACAAATGCGTCCAGTTCTTGCAACATAGTGGCTTCGGTCGTCGCACCGGGAATGATAGTCCCCTGGAATCTGGCACTAAAAGTCTTACTGGCAATATCGTGCTGATTTAGTTTCGGTACACCATGTGGCAGCCCGGTCTCCGCATCGAACATATTGCGTCCACCCTGTATCCGGTACCCGGTAAACACGCGCGCGGCCTGCACCACATCATCTTCGGTGTAGGTAGTGTAGTCGCCGGGGCCGACTTCTGCGCCTCTGCCGATAGTAAACAGTTCCAGGAACTCGCGGGCAAAATTCTCGTTGGGGCTGGTTTTACTGTTCTGCGTATTGTTCAGGTAGCGCAGCATACAGTTGTCAGTCACCATTTTGGTCGCCAGCTTTTTGAAGTTGCCCAACGCTCCCCAGCGCAAGAGGCCCAGGTAGTCGAAATAATGTGCCGTACCATAGGAGAGGACATCCGCGATCATGTACTGGTGAAAAAAGAAGCTCATTTTATGACCGATGCCGGGATCTTGCACGGCCTCGTTGAGCCACCAGCCTACGACAAAACGTCGTAGCTTAAATTCCTCGACCGGCGCGGCCATGCCGTAGGGCAGACACCAGGTGGCATTTTCATTGACAGTAGTCGTGAGGGGATCATCATAGTGCGGCTGCTCCACCTGAACGGGATAGAGCTGCAGCAGCAGGGGCAGGGCTTGGGCGGCGCTTAAAGCGGCCAGCTCGTCCACCTTGGTTTTGGTGAAACGATAGCTCGTGCGTCGCAGCAAATGCGCAGCCCGGCGGCGGCCCAACACGCCCGAAAGCGGGGAAAGTGATGCCATCTTGAAAGATTGATGCGTGAAGGAAATCGGTTACAAAAGCAGCCCTTTGAGGAGAGAGTGGCAAAAAGGAAATTTGCAAAGAGCAAAAGACAAATAGGACTTTGGAACTGCCCAATACCTTGCCTTTTGCTTTTTTGACCTTTTGCCCTTTGGATGGACTGCTGGATTAAAGAATGGTTTAACGCGGTGGTTTGGTTTTTATTAACGGAGCGGTGTTAAAAGTGGTAGAGACGTTGCGTGCAACGTCTCTACAGGGTAATCAAAATTTTACCATTTCGACCCGTAAAAATTGCGGCATCAGATGCTCGAAATCGCTGTCCGTAGTCAGCAAAGTAGCATTGAATAGGAAGGTGGTGGCCGCAATCCAAAGATCATTTTTTCCCATATTGCGGGAAGTTAGGCCAGAAAATGCTGAAAAGCGAGGATGTATTCCCTGACTAAAAGCATCAAGATCGGCATAAGCAGCAGTTATTTCTTCACTTTCAATCGGAAAGGGCCGCAGGGCATGAAGGAAATGATTCATGCGGGTTATTTTGCTTTCTCCTCAGCCAAATTGAAATGCCAGCGAGCGAATTTCGCCGACCGATACAATGGAAATAAATGCTGCATTATCCCCTGAAAAAAGAGAGAACTGTCTGTCAATCTGTTGAATGTACACGTCGCTACGCACAAAATGAACCAGCACATTAGTATCCAGCACAAAGTCCATAGCTTATTTATGCAAATTTTTAATCATGTCTTCCGCAGACGGTGCATCCTGAAAAAGCATATTCAAAGGCGCAAAAATTTCCCGGCGAAGCGCATATCGCTCCCGAATAGAAGCCATATCAAGCGGAGCAATAGTATCGGTCATAGGTTTCGCAGTCAAGAATTTCAGCAGAAGTTCCTCCAAAAAACCCTTTAATTCAGGGTTACGTTCGCGCAGCATTCCTTCCAAGGCTGCTTTGAGTGCTTCTTTATTAATAGCCTGACTATTCATGTGGTGCGTTTTATTAAGGCAAAATTATTCATTTTTTTGCTCCGTTGGTTGATATAAATGTAGAGACGTTGCATGCAACGTCTCTACGTCAAATGTTAGTTCATCTGCTAAAATCAACGTTCCACAACCAGCTTTGTCACGCCAAAACGCGCCCCCTCCGTCACTCGTACCCAATAAACACCCGCCGCCAAGCGCTGCACACCCAACTCCACCGACTGCCGACCAGCCACCGTACCCAAATCAATTGCTTGCACTGAACGCCCCAATAGATCAAAGACCTCCACGCGAGCAGGTGCTGTACCAGTCAGTTGTACCGATAAGCGCGCCGTCGTAGTAGCAGGATTGGGCAATAAATGTAAGACGAACGTTGGATCCGCTTTCGGCTGCTCGAACGTGCCAACTACCGCTTGTGCAATGTCCTGCTTGTCTATGGAAACAAAAGTCATACTGTTCTCCTCCGAAGGATGGTTAGCGTTCAACACGTTAGTGCCGGGCAAATAATCCTGCTGATACAGCACCCAAAGTTGATCGCCGATATGACGCGGCACCGTCGGATATGCGCATTCGATAAACGGTGACAAATCCGGAATGACGTAAGGTTCGGCAGTCAATTCCAGCGCGTCGCCCCAACTGTCGCCATTGTCCGTAGATTTCATGGCGTATAAGTGCCGGTAAAATTGGTCTTTGTCCGCTCCACTGCCCGTCCGATAAAGTTCGTTCAGCGCAGCATACACCAGGTAAATATTACCGTCATCGTCTGTACCAACGGTGGGAAAACTGGACAGGTTGGCACCATTATAACTGGCCACTTCGTCTATCGAGGCAATACCCAGTTGGCCATCGCCATCATAATCGAATGCTCCGGTAATGATCTGCGGATTATCAGCCCCAAAACTTTCTTTCCAGTAATACAGGCCATTGGTAGTGGGATAATAGCTGGAAACGCTGTCTGTAAAGCTAAGATCGGTCACGTACATACGGCCAAACCAGACGTGTACTTCCTGATTTTGATCAATCAACACCGCTCCAAATCCGTCGTGGGTACGAATAGCCAGTGGTTCGGGAGCCAGGGTATCCAGCGGAATGTCGTCCACGGTGTACATGTTTCCGGGCACAGGCTGGTAGTTTTCCACCGCATCCGGGAAATCAAGCACCTGCACATCCGACCACGAACTACCATTATCCACCGATTTATATACCCGCACATCATTCCAGTTGGGAAATACCGCGATGGCCACGCCGTCGCCGGAGGCATCTATAGTGTACGAATCCGCCCCGAAACCGACGTAACGGCTGCTGTCCAGGCCGGGAATAATGACATTCTGTTGATCCCAGGTCAGCCCGCCATCGGTAGAGCGATAGTACAGAATATGACCATTCAAACCGTGGTACACCTCTCCGAAAGTGGTGCCACCCACTGGAGCAGTAATACCGATGACGTGCAGCGTCTGGTTGTCGGGGCCGCCCACTGCGATTTTGGGCCACAGCATCCGAATACCGGGCGGGTTCGGCAAGGCACTTTCCGTCCAGGTAGTCGCGCCGGGAGCCTTGCGGGCCATCCACAATTTGAAAGGGGTCACCGAGGTGTTGTGACTAATAATGACTTCCGTGCCATCACCGAGGATGGTCGCCGACGGGAAGCCCGTACGTACGGCTTCTACCCGCTGCGTCACCTCCGGCCAGACACCTCCGCTACGCACGTTATGGCCTGTGCCACGATCGGTGTAACCAGTTTCCTGGAGACTAAATAGCCAATTGGCGACTGGCTCGCCCGCTGTATTGGCGTAAATACGTCGCGAGCTGCAGCCATACCATTGTGCATCCCAACGGGTGATCCCGGCCACCTCTTCCAAGTCCCGATAATTGACTTCCGATGAAGCAGCGCCACCCTGGCCCTCCCCCGTGGGAAAGACCGCAGCCTCTGGTACGCTGGTCTCCCAGGTATATGATGGATGTACTACCACCTGCGGCTGTGGATTGTTAACGTGGCCCAGAGAATGTTTGATGCCAGTCTGGGCGATGACGTTGCTGACAAGTAGCAGCCCTAACATCACCAATGTGTAATTTTTAAGCATGGTCAATTTGTTTGGCAAATACAGTGATATTAAACATTAATGGTCAAAAATGTGAAAAATACTGGCACAAAATGGATATTTTTTGAAAAATGACCAAGCTGAATTTTGCGGGCACCGTAATAAATAGGTCAGTACCGTCTAAAAATATTTAATAAATGGATAGAGCGTTTATCTTTGCCCGACAAACATTTCATGAAAATTTAAACCGCTTTACAGATTATGCAACGAAAATTTACTTTTCTTCCCGCTCTTGCCCTGCTCGCGCTGATGCAACTGGCGGCTTTTACCACTCTCAATGCTCAGGTTGGCACTCAAGGAGATGGCTTTTTGCTGCGCATCACCATTGATGGTGTCTCTACCGACTATGCTCAAGGCGACTGTGGCTATGGCTATGCACAATTCGGTGGAGAAATCCTCTCGGATACCTGTTTGGGGGATGGCGTGGTTTGGGGCCAGGACATTACGCCCGACTCGCTGGCCTGTGATACTATTACCCAAAACTTGACTGGTAAAGTTGCACTTCTTCGCCGTGGCGTTTGTAACTTCAGCCTGAAAGCTTACTATGCCCAACAGGCGGGTGCCGTGCTGGCAGTTATTATCAACCACTATGCTAATGCGGCGGATAATGGTTGCACACCCCTCTATATGTCTGCTGGTACGAACGCTGATTTGGTGACTATTCCGACGATTTCGGTGGGCCGCGACATCGGTGAGAAACTGGATGCGGCTATTAATGCTGGTAAGTCCATTGAGTTTTGCTTTGTGTTTCCACGTTTGTTAGATGCTACGGCAGCTTTCCATTATGCTACTCCGGTGACGCAGGTGGATACGCTGAATTTTATCACTGTACACTATGTAAACCGCTCCGAAGCGGCTCAAAATGACGTGGTACTGAAAGCAGTGGTCAGAGAACCAAGTGGTAACATGGTAACACTCACCAACACGGTTGCCAGCGTGGCTGCTGGTTTGGATACTCTGGTATTTTTCCCCGCTTACTTGCCTCCGGCAGTCTTGGGCCGTTTTGAGGTGACCTTTAGCAACAGCGTTTATACCGAGTCACGCGACTCCTTAAAACGCGTCTTCTATCACACACCTTACACGTTTGCGACTGACAATCTGACGATTGACCCGCTGGGTGTACCACCGAATGCTGTTCAATTTGTCAATCTGCAGGAACAATACGGTGCTCTGTATTTCAGCGGCCCTAACGGTGGTGTGGCTTCGTATGGTACTTTTGGTATTGCCAATGCAGCAGCAGTGGCTGGTGCTGGTGCTGACGAAATTTCGGTGATTTTGTATGATGGTGACCCAGATGATGATGGCGCGATTAACCTGACTTCAGGTTTCTCCGATCTTGATACCGACGGACAAGTAGGTTTTGGTACTTACACTATAACGGGTACTGAGCCAGTAGATACCTTGATCACCGTAGAACTATCCGACTTTTCGGCTGGTGGCCCGATCACGCTGAAACCTCGTCACCCTTACTATTTGTCGCTTTTGTACAGTGCTCTCAATAGCACGAGTGGTACTGCAGTTGCCTTTAGTAATTCTACGGAGGAACATTACCTGAATTTCCCAAGCACGCCGTTACAGCTTGATCAGTTTTATAGCGGTATTACTGGTGCCACCATCATTGATCGTCTACAAATGGAAGGCTACCCGGCTCAATTGGTCAAAGTGAATCCGACGCTGCTAGAAGAATCAAAAGTAGTGATCACGCCGAATCCAGCTAACGATCAGATTCGTTTAGACCTGAATCTGTCGCAAGTAAATGACAACGTGATGGTAGCACTGATTGACTGGACAGGCCGGACGGTGAGCACTCAATTGCTCAAAAACTTCCAAAACGGTCAGGCTTCCTTCAATGTAAGCACGCTGCCTTCCGGTACTTATCTCGTGCAGGTAAGCGCCAAAGAAGGCAATACGATGCGTAAAGTATCGGTTTGTCACTAAGATAAATCGTTGATAAACAACTGTTTAGTTGAATTTTAGTTAATAAAAAAGCCTCCCGTGCAAGATCGCGCGGGGGGCTTTTTTATTGCTACTAATCTGGTGAATCATACAAGCATATCTAGTAGGAATTTTATAAAAAAGCAAATTTTCTTTGTTTTAAGAGGAGCGATAGGTGGGTTGCCAGTATTTAAAATTTGCAAAATTCTTCTGCTGGCCTTTTTCAATGCAGTCCTATCTACCTGCCGCAGGTAAAAATTTTGGTAAATCCCGAAAGCGGCTATCTTTGCCCGACAAACATTTTCATGAAAATTTAAACTGCTTTACCGATTATGCAACAAAAATTTACTTTTCTTCCCGCTCTTGCCCTGCTCGCGCTGATGCAACTGATGGCTTTTACCACTCTCAGTGCTCAGGTTGGCACTGATGGTGATGGCTTTCTGCTACGCATCACTATTGATGGCGTAGCTACCGACTACCCTAATGCTGATTGTGGCTATGGTGCCGCCAGCTTTGGTGGAGAGATTACTTCCGATACCTGTTTGGGAAATGGTGTCGTCTGGGCACAAGATATTACACCCGACTCCTTGGCTTGTGACACTATTACGCAAGACCTGACTGGGAAGGTGGCCCTTATTCGTCGCGGAGTGTGCGAGTTTGGCTTAAAGGCCTTGCACGCAGAACAGGCTGGTGCTGTTTTTGCGATTATTGTCAATCACTTCAACAATGCTGCGGATAATGGTTGTACCGCTATTCCTATCGGTCCTGGTGCGAGTGGTGCTTTGGTCACCATTCCAGTGGTGCTCGTGGGCCGCGATCTTGGCGCAGTCTTGGATGCGGCCATTCAGGCTGGCAAGTCTATCCAGGTTTGTTTCGTCTTGCCGCGTTTGTTTAACCCCTATGCTGCTTACCATTATGCTACGCCAGTGACCCAAGTGGATACGCTCAGCAATATTGGTGTACACTATGTGAACCGTTCCGAAGATGCCCAAACCAACGTGGAATTAAAAGCGTCCATCAGAGAGCCAGATGGAAATGTAACAACCCTTACTACCACCGTCGCCAGCGTGGCTGTTGGGCTGGACACCTTAGTGTTTTTCCCTCCTTACTTACCTCCAGCAATTTTAGGTCGTTTTGAGGTAAGCTACAGCAACAGTGTCTATACGGAATCGCGCGACTCAGTGAAACGTGCTTTTTATATCACTCCCTACACTTTCGCCACTGATAACCTGACTATCGTCCCAGGCGGTGTTTCTGCCACGGATGCCAACTTTGTTGAATCAGGCTTTCAACAACAGTCTGGTGGACTTTGTATCACTGGGCCAAATGGCGGTGTGGCTACGTATGGTACCTTTGGTATTGCCAATGCCGCAGCTATTGCTGGCACCGGTGCCGACGAAATCTCGGTTATTTTGTACGATGGCGATCCCGACGACGATGGAACAGTTGACTTTGTCAGTGGCTTCACCGATCTGGATACAGACGGGCAAGTCGGCTATGGCACTTATACAATGACAGGCAACGAGCCAGTAGACAGCTTGATTTCGGTAGAGATCACTGACTTCTCGACTGGTGGCCCAGTTACCTTGAAGCCGCGCCACGTCTATTTCATTTCCTTATTATACAATGCTGCCAATGGTACTACTGGGAAAGATATTGCTTTTAGCAAAAGTTCCAGTGAGCCTTATTTGCAATTCTCTTTCCCTACTACACCGCTCTTTTTGGACGCACTCTACAGCGGTTTTTCCGGTGCCACCATCATCGAGCGTCTGCAATTAGAAGGCTATCCAGCCAACTTGGTGAGCGTCCACCCAACGTTGTTGGATGAGTCTAAAGTAGTGATCACGCCGAATCCAGCCAACGACCAAATCCGCTTAGACCTGAATCTGTCGCAAGTGAACGACAAGGTAACGGTGTCGTTAATTGACTGGTCAGGTCGTTTCGTGAGCACTCAAGTGCTCAAAAACTTCCAAAATGGTCAGGCTTCCTTCGATGTGAGCGCACTGCCTTCCGGTACTTATCTCGTGCAGGTGAGCGCCAAAGAAGGCAATACGATGCGTAAAGTATCGGTTTGTCACTAAGATAAGACGTTGACTAACAACTGTTTATTTGAATTTTAGTTAATCAAAAAAGTCTCCCGTGCAAGATCGCGCGGGGGGCTTTTTTGTTTTGGGTTCTACGCCGCGCCTGCATAAACGTCTGGACATTTGAAGCGAGTAGCCTAAGGAGAGCGAAACGATTTTCTCTTTACACCGGAGAAATGGAGATGTATAAATACAGTCTTTCCGTTATTGTCTCTGAGATATTACAAACTGGTAAAACCCTTTATGAATCCAGACTACGGTGCATCGCTATTTAAACTAGGTTTTGCAGTAATCCAAAGGCGACATTAATGGGAACACGGATGACACAGATAACGCGGATTTCCACGGATTTATACTATTTGATTAATGGAAGTCAACGCAGAAAAACCCGCGTCGTCATACGTTCCAATTGATTCTACAAATTATGTTATTTATTTTTTAGAAAAATACCACACCACCACTGCGGTAAACAACAAGAACAACACGATCAGCCCAACCACCCACATTTGCAAAAAGCGGATGCCGCGCCGCTTGGGTCGCCGACTTTTGTCGAGCTTTTTTTCCAATTTCTGCCATACTTGCTCCGAGGGGCGTTCGTGCAGTTGGGATTCGCTTTCTTTGAAGAGATCAAATAGATCGGGCATAATTGAACTATGAACTATGAAGTATAAACTATGAACTATAAGGCTGATCGAGGAAAATCATCGTTCATCGTTTATAGTTCATACTTATTTAGTAACCTTTGATTTTCAGGAGATTACGCAACTTTTCTTTCGCCAAAATTAACTGGCTTTTACTAGTATTGATACTAATACCGAGCGTGTCAGCGATTTCGTGGTGTTTGAAACCTTCGAGTACATAAAGGTTAAAAACAGTGCGGCAACCGGGCGGCAATTGATTGAGTAATTCGAGGATTTCGCGGGCCGAAAGTTCGGCTTCAATAGAAAATTGGTCGGCTTGATCTATAATATTCGCTTCATCGCCGGGAAATACCAGGTTTTGCGCCTTGCGCAGCAGCATCAATGCTTCATTCACGACAATGCGGCGCATCCACCCCTCGAAACTCCCGTGTCCGGCATAAGAATCTATCTGCGAAAAGACCTTGAAAAGTCCACTAATCAGGGCTTCCTCTGCGTCCTCGTGGCTGCGCACGTACCGACGACAGGCTGCGAACAGCAGCGGCGAGTAGCGGTCGTAGAGCCATTTTTGCGCCGCGCGGTCTTGCACTTTGAGGCGTTCGAGGAGGAGTTCTTCGGTCATGGAGGTGGTAGAGAAGTGCCAGCAATTGCTTGCTTACTTTTTGTCGGTTGCTTTTTGCTCGTTGCCTATTGTCTTCCAGATGTGCAAAAGAAAGGTTTTGGCGGGTAGCCTGCCCAACTATTTAATATTATTCCTTCGGCCATCCTGCTGTGCATTCTTTTTACTTTGTTCCGCGCAGATTCGGCAGTTTACGGATTATGCGGTGGCATATTACTAAACCCCTACCTTCGCGTTCCGTATCCAACCGACGGACTGCGCATGGAACTCATTGATAACCACTACCAATTTCCCGGCGGCATCGATCCGCTCCAACTTTGCCGCGACTACGGTACCCCGCTTTACGTCTACGATGCGGCAGTGATGGAACGCCAATACCAGCGACTGGTCGCCGCGTTTCCCTACCCGCACCTGCATATTCACTATGCTTGCAAGGCACTCTCCAACCTGACGGTGATGCGCCTGTTTCGTCAGTTGGGGGCGGGGCTGGATTGCGTGTCTATTCAGGAAGTGCAACTGGGTTTGCTGGCGGGGTTTCCGGCATCGGATATTTTGTACACGCCCAATTTCGCGGGTCTGGATGAATTCGATGAGGCGGTTCGGCTGGGTGTAAAGATCAATGTGGATGCTATTCCGATGCTCGAAAACTGGGGCCTGCACCACCCTACCGTACCGATCTGCCTGCGCATCAATCCACACCTGATGGCTGGCGGCAACGAAAAAATCAGCGTCGGGCATATTGATTCCAAGTTCGGGATTAGTATTCACCAGTTGCCGCACGTGATACGCATCGTTGAAAGTCAAGGACTTACGGTCAATGGGCTGCACATGCACACCGGCTCGGATATTCTGGACGTGGATATTTTTCTGCGTGGCGCGGAGATATTGTTCGAGGCGGCTCAGCGTTTTCCGCATTTGCAATACATTGATATGGGCAGTGGCTTCAAGGTGCCATACAAACTCGACGACATCGAAACGGATGTGGAGGAACTGGGGGAAAAACTCAGCCAGCGGTTTACCGAATTTTGCAAAAGTTATGGCCGCGACCTCACGCTGATGTTCGAGCCGGGAAAATTCCTGGTGAGCGAAGCGGGCTATTTATTCGCCAAATGCACGCTGGTCAAACAAACCACTTCCACCTCGTTTGTGGGCCTGGATACTGGCCTGAACCACCTCATTCGGCCCATGTTCTACGGCTCCTACCACAAGATCGTGAACGTGACGGAACCCACTTTCAAGCCGCGCCTCTACACCGTAGTCGGCAACATCTGCGAGACCGACACCTTCGGTAGCGACCGCCGCATCGCTGAGGTAGTGGAGGGCGATATCATTGGTTTTTACAATGCCGGTGCCTACGGCTGGATGATGGCTTCCAATTATAATTCGCGTTTTCGCCCGGCGGAAGTGTTGATTTATAAAGGCCAGGCGCACTTGATCCGGCGGCGGGAGACGGTGGAGGATTTGTTGAGAGGACAGGTGGAAGTGGAGATATAAGGCAATAGGCAACTCCGAAATAGGGAAACACGAAATATCTCCGGATTTCATTCGGGGCCTGGGAAATATGCTGCCAGCCATCCTGCTTGTGCTTGTTAGGCCCTGTTTTTCTCCCTTGATTTTGTTTATATTCAACCACATCATGGTTGTTAGAGGGCATTATCTGGCTGCTATGCTCCACATTATCAGCTATTTAAAGAATATACGCTAAAAAAATTTCCCGTCATACAACGCGCCACCTAGTGACTTGACTCTTTGTTGGTATAATGGGGCGAAAGAAGGGGACAAGCGTGGCCTTAAACCTTTCTGCTGCCTTTTTCCAACAATCTTACGCGCCTCCCAACAAGGTCTCTATAAAAAATGTCTGAACGCGAGCTGATAGATGGTTGTCTGGCCCAACAGCGTCTGGCGCAACACGTGCTGTATGAACAGTACAAACGCGCTATGTACACCCTGGCGTGGCGTATCACCAACGATTGGGGTCTGGCCGCTGAGGTGTTGCAGGATGCTTTTTTGTTGGTTTTTCACCACATCGGTGATTTTCAGGGCCGAAGTACGCTCGGCGCCTGGATCAAAACCATCGTAGTACGCACGGCCATTCGCAAGGCAAAATATCGGCCAGCGGCATCGGAGGAACTGGATTTTCGCCATGAACAGGACACCATTAATTGGGGACACGCACTGGATACGGATTATTTGGAACAAGCCATTCAAGCGCTGCCGGAAGGGTATCGTGCCGTGTTTGTGCTGGCCGAAGTAGAGGGATTTAGTCATAAAGAGATCGGTGCGCTGCTCGGCATTTCGGAAGGCACCTCGAAATCGCAATTGTTTTATGCCAAAAAACGACTACGCGAACAACTAGGGGCGGTGGCAGAAAAAAATTGAAGATTTGAAGATACGAGTATTTGAGTATTTGACAAAACACATGATAACCATGTACTTAACCAAATCCTCGCATCCTCAAATATTCAAATCCTCTATAAAAAAAAGGCAATGAAAGAATTAAATCAACATACCCTTCAAACTGCGCTGGCTCGGCTACCGTACCACGATCCACCTGCTGTGGTGTGGGAAAATCTGGATGCGACCCTTGATTTGGACGCTGTATTGGTGGAGTCGGCGCGCCAATTGCCGCCTTACAACCCGCCCGCTGCAATATGGGAAAATATAACTGCTCAATTGCCTGTAACCCGCCCCATTGCGCGTCGGGCAACTTTGTGGCCGCGTTACGCCGTAGCAGCAGCATTAGCAGCCTTGTTTGGCGCGTGGTGGCTGCTGCACCCAACGACAGACATTAATACAGCGGAGCAAATTGTAATCACCCAGGAAATAATGGATCAGCAGGTGATAGCCACCGCACAGGAAAATGAAGATAATGCCTTTCAATGGGTGCAAGACCTCTGCGCCGCCCGCGCCCCCATCTGCGAGCAACCGGAGTTCAAAACCCTGAAATCTGAACTGGATGAACTTACTATTGCCAAGCAAAATCTGCACACTGCGCTCGGCCAATATGGCGATGATCCAGATTTAACGGCGCAATTAGTACAAATCGAATTAGCACGCACGCAATTGTTGCAGGAAATAATGCAGATGATCTAGTTGAGTTATGAATTATAAATTATGAGTTATTTAGATTGATAAGTCATTTATGTTTTTAGTTAATTGCTAATTATTGAGCAATTAAGCCCTGACTCCTCTATCCTGACTCCTTAATTTAGCTTCGGAAAACCATTCATTACCAACACAACCAACAGCGATGAAAAAAATACTATTCCTTTTCGCTATGCTCCTGGGGGCAGGCGGGATGGCGGCCCAGAGTACGCTCCAAGTAGTCACTAAAACAATACAAAAATCAATTGCCTGGAAATCAGGCTATACCGTCGAAATCAATTGTGAAAAGGCCGAAATAGACGTAGAAGCAGTCGCCGCTGGCAATAATGTGACGATAAAAGCCGATTTAACCGCCCGCCACCCGCAACTGGACAGCGCGAAATACGACCTCAACGCCTGGAAATTCGTCACTTCGACGGTAGGCAAGAAGATTTATATCCGCGCTTATATTGGATTGCCATCGGGCCGTTCGCTACCCAATTCCAACCTGAAAGCCAGGATCACGGTACGAGTACCCATGCAGTGTCCAGTGACATTAACTAATAAATTTGGCAAGGCTAAACTGGAACATTTGGCTGGCGCGATCCGGCTCACCGGCGAATTTTGCGCCTTTACGCTCGTGGATTTACAGGGCGGAGTGAATATAGAAAGTCAATACGGCAATGTGGATGGGCACCAATTATCCGGCCAGGTAGAACTACAAACCAAGCGTTCGGCAATAGTACTTTCTGAATTAAGCGGCAATTGCAACGTACACAGCGAGTATGGCACGGTGGATGTAGCAACGGGGTCGCAGATGGGCAACCTCTACATCCAATCCAATAAAGGTGACGTGACCGTAGAAACGGGCAGTCCATCACGCCATAACATTAATCTGTTCGCCACCTATGGCGAAGTAAAAGTGCCAACCAATCCACACTTCGAGACCGGCGCGTCGGGCAATATCAAGCAAGCCTCGCTACAACAGGGCACTGGTCGTCCGCAAATATCAGTAGAGACTACTTTTGGTAAAATTACAGTACAGTAGCGGAGGGTGAAGTTTATTTCGCCATTAAATTAAGTAAGTGTACAAAACAGATTAAACCACAACGACACAACGAATACGACGCAACTTTTTGACAATAAGCTATTTATGCGTAATGGCTCGTCGTTCCTTAGTGGTAAAAATTTTTTGTACGTTCACTTATCGTCAATTAGCAACCAGTATTTGCAAATAGATTTCGATTAATATTCAAACCATTCAATATCAGTTTTTATGAAAAATATATGTGCTCTTTTTCTGCTTTTATGGTGGAGCATTGCATTAATCGGCCAAACACCCGACACTACTTTTATTTCCATCAGTCAGGAAAATGCGCCACTAGAAAAACAGCGGCTAATGGACTCCTACGACCAGATGTTTTCCATGATGGAGCCAACCCGCTGGCTCTTTGCCCTGAATTTTTCGGCACTGTCCGGGAACGGGAATGATCTGCTTCGGGCCAGTGCTGAAGTAAAACTTCTGCCCGCGATTTCGCTGCATGGCTCTTACGGCTTTGGTTATGGATACTCCACCTCTGATCCTTATACTTCATCCATTAAAAGAGCAGCACATCGGTATGCCTTGCAGCCCCGCTGGTATTACGCGATGCCGCGCCGCATTCGGCAGGGAAAAAGTGCAAACAATATGAGCGGCAATTACATTGGCTTGGAAGCAGTGTACGTGCGTAATAATTCTAATATTGGCAATACTCCTGTCGTCGGTGATCAACGTAGTGTGGCGTTGCGCTATGGCGTACAACGTCGGCTGTTCCGCTATGGATTTCTGGATATTGGCTTTGGATTAGGTATGTTAAAAGAAGAGCGTTCTGCTTATCAAACTCCTTTTAAAGACGATTGGCATTTGTTTGCTAATTCGCAAATTGGGCTGGGCTTAGCTTTGGCTCGCCCTAAAACGACTGCTTCGTCAGGTGGCTATTGCGACGTACTGCGTTGTTTCCGGGAAGAGCGACAAATGTGGAAGATTGACCTATACAACCTAATTAGAATCAATAGTTTTGATGATATGAGGGGTAAATTATCGGTTGGTTATGAACGTAAATTAGGCACGTCGTCTTTTTCCCTGGAAGTAGAGGGCGCGTGGTCTAAGCAGTATAGCTATGTTGTTTACCAGGAAATTAATCCTTTACAGATTACCACAAATACTACCCTCTATGACGGAACATTGCAATCAAGATATTATTATTCCCAAAAGCATCGCATCGCGCAGGGCAAGTCTGGCAATAATCTCTCTGGTGTATATGTAGGCGCACAGTTCCGCTGGTTAGAAGAGCGCAATCAGACAGAGGGTTATCAATGCGGAACAGCAGGTTGCTTTCCAAATAATGTACAAAGTATTTACCAAAATGTCGGTGGTGGATTAGCATGGGGTATCCAGCATCGCCTTTTTCAACATGGGTTTATTGATTTTCAGGTAATTGGCTCGCGTGTATGGGTACAAAGCAAACATGTATATGGGCTCAATGACTTTACTAACAACTACTCCTCTCAACAATTTGATCTCAATTTCAAATTCCGCGCTGGCCTCGCTTTCTAAATAATTATCTATAAAATATTATGAAAACCACTTTACTATTTCTCTTTAATCTAATTCTTGCGACATCAGCCTTTTGCCAGACTACCGATACCAGTTTTGTTTCTATTACCCAGGAGACAGGCGTACTAGAAAGGCCACGTTTTATTGATCAATATGACTATTTATTTGGCACTAAGCAGCCGACACGATTTCTTGTAAAATTGAACGTGGTACCCGTTGTGCTGCCCTTGGGAGAGTACGCGCTGGAAGATGATGATGATTATCACTCTAATATTCTGGGCGATTTTGTCGACATATCCAAGGCGGAATTAGGCGTGGAATGGAAGATAGTTCCTGCGATATCGTTGTATGTTGGTGGCATTATAGCTACGCGTGGAAGCACTTACTTCGAAGGTCATTATCGTGGCGGCGGTGGACGTGTTGAGTCACGCTGGTACTACGAAATGCCGCGCCGGATTCGTGCTGGACAAAGTGCCAATAATGTATCGGGGAATTACATAAGTGCGGAATATCAGACTTTTGTGCAAAGCGATCAGCAAGATGATCCGGCCATAATTTTTCAACTTTTCCAACGCTACCATTTAAACACTATCAGCTTGCGCTATGGTTTGCAACGCCGGTTAGGCCGCTTTGGTTTTATAGATGCCAGCATTGGGGTTGGTTATCAAAAGGGTACTTATCAATCTAATTCTAATAAAGCGAATGACGAAGGGTCTTTCCTCGAAACACGGATCGCCGCAGGATTCGCCCTTGGTAGTCCGCGTACGCCCAAGTCTAATGTGCCTTTCTGCGATGTGTGGCGCTGTTTTGAAGAAGATCGGCATTTATGGAAGATCAGTCTGGCCAAGGCATTCCACATTGATCAAGCAAGTATATCCACTAATCCCAAGATTTCTTATGAACAAAAACTTGGGCTATCTCCTTTTTCCGTGGAAACGGAAGGTGAATTTTTTCTGAATGCTTATCAATATTCTGGCGGCCATCTGCGATTACAAAAATATGGTATAGGATTTAATGTACAGCCGCGTTGGTATTTTCTGCAAAAACATCGTATTGCCAAAAGCAAATCAGGCAACAATCTGGCAGGTATATTTGGTGGCATTATGGGTGGTTATCGCTATACTTATTGGGCCAATGATAACGCAGGGGGCGATGTCTATCTCGAACCCAATAATTTCTATATAGCCCCTCACTTCGGCATCCAGCAACGGCTTTTTAAACACGGCTTCATCAACTATAAATTTGGAGTAGTGTACGAGTCACAATATGACCTTTCAGAACCATCTTCCTTCTTATCAGAATTACAGATAGGGTTTGCTTTTTAATGTATTTTTGTGGAAAATTAGAAATCTTATGACGATTACTTTGAAAATATTACCTGAATTGGAATTGCAGTTAAGGAACGAGGCGAAGCAAAAGGAAGTTAGTTTAGAACGCCATATCTTGCAAAAACTGGACAGAACAGGTGTTTTTTCCAAAGCAGCGGAGTGGGAAATTCAGAAAATCGTATTAATAAATGACTGATGTTAGTGGCTTAATTATTTGAATAACAGCCCAATCTTCTCCGCCCATGCAAAATATCTTCACCACCGAACGCCTTCACGCTCTCCTGCCCCGCGTGCGCACGTTCGTCGAAAATGAGCTCCTGCCCTTAGAAATCAATTTTTTACAACAACCCTTGCCCGCCATTTTTCCAATATTAGATGCTAAACGCGAACAAGTAAAAGCCGCCGGACTATGGGGTTTGCACTTGCCAGTAGCGCAAGGCGGCTGGGGACTCACCCTCTGCGAATTTGGACAAGTCAGCGAAGCACTGGCCTACGCACCCTTTTTTGGCCATTATGTATTTGGCTGCCAGGCCCCCGATATTGGCAACATAGAACTGCTGCATAAATTCGGTTCTACCGCGCTCCAAGAACGCTTTCTGCAACCCCTGATGGCGGGCGAAATTCGCAGTTGCTTTTCCATGACTGAGCCGGAATTTGCCGGTTCCAATCCTACCCGTATGGCCACTACGGCTATGCGCGAAGGCGATGAATACGTCATCAATGGCCATAAATGGTTCACTTCCTCGGCGGATGGCGCGGCCTTTGCCGTGGCGATGGTTGTCACCGATCCGGATGCAGCCCCGCACCGTCGGGCCAGTATGATTATCGTCCCGACGGATACGCCGGGCTTCGAAGTAGTGCGTAATATTCCGGTATTTGGCGAAGCCGGTGCCGGGTGGTTTAGCCACGCGGAGGTGCGTTATACGGATTGTCGGGTGCCGATTAGTTATTTAATTGGCAAAGAAGGGCAAGGTTTTCTATTGGCGCAGGAACGCCTGGGGCCAGGCCGCATTCACCACTGTATGCGCTGGGTAGGCCAGGCGGAACGCGCTTTCGACCTGATGTGCCAACGCGCTGCTACCCGCGAAATAGAAGAGGGCGTGATGCTCGGCGAAAAGCAATTTATCCAGGGCTTCATCGCCGAAAGTCGCGTGGAAATAGACAGCTGCCGCCTGCTGGTGCTAAATACGGCCTACAATATTGACCAAATCGGCGCAGCGGCGGTACGTGACCAGATTTCGGGCATCAAATTTCAAGTGGCCAATATGGTGTTGCGGGTGCTGGATCGGGCCATTCAGGTGTATGGAGCATTAGGGCTAACCGACGATACTATTTTGGCCGCTATGTATCGTCATGAACGCGGTGCGCGTATTTGGGATGGGGCCGATGAGGTACATAAGCAGAATTTAGCCCTACATTTACTGAAAAAATATGGATTGGACGTGAAAGGGAAAAAGCGGGATTTGGCAAGAATTATATTTGATAAACAGTAACTTGCGTATTTCTTATTTACAACATTAATCCATTGACCACATTAATTATGGACCTGGATCAACCGCAATCAATAGATTCCGGCGAAACAATTGATTTGCCGAGATTACGAGCCTTTCTGCAAAAACGCGCCCCCGACATCGGTAAAGTGTGGAGCATTTCGCAGTTTGGCGGCGGCTTTTCCAACCTGACCTATTGCCTGCATACCGTCGGAAAAGACTACGTGCTGCGCCGTCCACCGCAGGGCGCGGCCATTCAGTCGGCACACGATATGGGCCGCGAATTTCGAGTGCTAACGCTATTGCAAGGCCATTATCAGCCAGTGCCCATGCCGATTCTGTACTGTGAAAATACGGACGTAATCGGTACTCCTTTTTATATCATGGAACGTTTGTCGGGGGTCATTTTACGGCCAACCAACGTGCTGCAAATGAATCTCGCCCCCGATTTGCTCCGTAGCGTGGCCGCTAGCCTGGTGGATAATCTGGTGACGCTCCATGCACTGGATATTGAAGCGACCGGATTAGACCAGCTGGGTCGCCCCGAAGGGTACGTGGAACGCCAGGTGGAAGGCTGGATCAAACGCTACCGCTATGCCGAGACGGACTCTATTGGCGCGATGAATGCGGTGGCGGACTGGATCGTCGGTCACCTGCCCGTCAGTCCGCAATCTACTTTGTTGCATAATGACTACAAATACGACAATTTGCTCCTCGATCCTGACGATTTGACCCAAATACGCGGGGTACTGGACTGGGAAATGGCCACCGTCGGTGATCCGCTCATGGATGTGGGAGCCATGCTGGCCTACTGGATGGAAGCGGGCGATGGCGACCTGGCTCGCCGCTATAATATTACCTGGCTGCCTGGCCAACCTACCCGACAGGAAGTAGCCGACCGCTACGCCCGACAAAGTGGCCGTTATTTGTCCGGGATTATGTTTTACTACGTGTTTGGATTGTTTAAAAATGCCGTGATTGCCCAGCAAATTTATGCGCGTTGGAAGCAGGGGCACAGTCGGGATATGCGTTTTGGCCAGCTGTTACCGCTAATTGTAGAGTTGGCAGAAAAAGCGGAACGGGCGTTGTCTACTGGACGGCTTTGAGGAGCCTGAAACTGATAAAGGGGAATTAGAAGCTCTTTGCACATTACTCCCAATGAAGCCGAATCGGCAACGTAAATCGAACTGGCACAGGCTGTCCATCTTTCATGCCTGGCGACCACCGTGGCATTTGGTCCAGTGCTATTAATATAGAATCGGCTATTTCAATTCCCCGAATAACTTTTTTCTCTGTAACACTGCCGTCCGTATCTATAACAAAAGTCATCACAATCATACTGATAATATTATTCTCTCTGTTTTGTGGTGGATATTTTATATTCTCCATCAAATACTTCAACAATTCCTTTTCTCCACCCGGATAAGCAGGTGGTTTCTCAATATCAAACATTTCATAGACAATTCTCTCTGGATAAAGGGAAAAAGGAGGCGGGGCACTTAAATTGGGCGAAGCCTTGGTATCATTTTGCGCAGTGATAGAAGAAAGGGTTAATAAAGAAAATACGAGGGAAAGGAATAGGGATTTCATGGCAAAGAAGTTGGAAATTATAAGAAGGGCTTGGAAATCTGTTGAACATTATTCCAATTTTACCCGAACCGGCAAAGTAAATTTAACTGGCACAGGCTGCCCATCTTTCATACCCGGCGACCAGCATGGCATTTGATCAAGCATTTTCAACGCTGACTGTGCCAATGGCCCATTATTCCGAAGTACTTTTTTCTCTGAAATACTTCCATCTGTATCTATAATAAAAGTTAGTGCTGTTGAAGTAAAATTACTGTAGCTGTCTGCATAGTTTGGCGGAAGTTTTAAATTCTCCGCTAAAAACTTCAACAATTCTTTCTCGCCACCCGGGAAGGCAGGCGGCTTTTGTATATCAAACATTTCATAAACTATCCTTTCTGTCGGATACTGGAAATCAGCACCAATAGCAAAAGAGTCGCTTAAAACCGGCGCAACTTCTTCCTGATTTTGTCCAGTAAGGGTAAAATTTGTAAATAAAAAAGTGCCGAGGAAAAGAAGCGTGTGTTTCATGGAAGTTATTTTGAGTAAATAGAATAATCTCTCAAATAATTATCTCAAACTATTCCGCACGGGCAGCCAAAAACGAAAGGCGACGGCGTCTCCATCTTTTATACCCGGCGACCAACGCGGCATCCGTTGAATCGCTTGCAGCACCGATTGAGCAAATTCGCCGTCATTCCTGACTACGCGTACATTGGAAACAGCACCATCTGGCTCCACGATGAAAGTCAACATTACCTCATTGGCAGCGTCATTCTCTTCATTCGCAACTGGGTATTGGATGTTATCGGCTAAATATTTCAACATCTCTTTCTCGCCACCCGGATAAACGGGCGGATTGCGTATGTTAAATACCTCATACACAACTCTTTCCAAATAGAGAGAATCGGGAGGAATAAAAAAGGTGTTGCTTAAATCAGAGGAAGACCCAATATGGCTCTGCGCAGTGACAGAGGACAGAGTAAAAAATGAAATGGCGAGCAAAAGGAGTTTATGTTTCATGGAAACAAAGTTAGCGAACTTATATCAACTTCGCTCGCCGCTCCTCAATTTCCTCCAATATCCGATGCGCCAGTTCCAAAGCGCGAAAACCATCCCGCAGCGTGACAACCGGGTCTTTATCTTCTGCAATACTATCGTAAAAAGTTTCCAATTCGCGTTGGATGGCGTTCACGGGCGCAGTGTCTGGCATTTGCATTTGTAGCCATTTTTTGCCAGCGGAAGTTTCAAATTCCATTAAATGTTCCGGGTCAGGCAGGTTGGGAGCATCTTGCGCGAATAGCCGAACGATCTGTGCGTTTTTTTCCAGAAAATCGAGGCTGATATAGTGGTCGGGCTGAAACAGGCGCATTTTTCGCATCTGCTTCATCGAAATGCGGCTGGCAGTGAGATTGGCGACACAACCGTTCTCAAACTCTATGCGGGCATTGGCAATATCGGGCGTGTGGCTCAGCACGGCTACGCCGCTGGCACTTACTTCCACGACTGGTGAATTAACTAAATGCAGCACTAAATCCAGATCGTGGATCATCAAATCCAAAATGACCGACACGTCGGTGCCGCGCGGCGAAAAAGCAGACAGTCGGTGACTCTCAATAAACATCGGGGCCAAAGCCATGCCCTGCAAACCAGTAAACGCCGGATTGAACCGCTCTACATGACCAACTTGCACTTTTACGCCTTGTTGTTCGGCTAATTGGAGCAACTGGCGACCCTCTTCGACGGTATGGGTGACGGGTTTTTCAATAAAAATATGCTTCCCCGCGCCAAGGGCTTGACTCGCCAACTCGAAGTGGGTAATCGTCGGCGTCACGATGTCCACAGCATCCACGGCGGCGAGCATTTCGGCTACGGTATGGAAACGGCGCAATCCATGTTGGGCGATGACAGCGGCGGCATTCTTATCGTCGGGATCGTAAAAACCAGCCAATTCCCAGCAGCTAGTAGCGAGAATACATTTCAGGTGGATTTTGCCGAGATGTCCGGCACCGAGTAAGCCAATGCGCATTAGTTATTGGTTATTGGTTTATTAGTTATTGGTTACTCGGTAGTTAAGGGGAATTGGATAAGGTTGCCTTTACTCTCGAAAATACATCAACACGGCACCAAAAGCAGTAATTAGTGCAACTAGTACGGTGGCCATGCGAATAGAATAGTGCAGGTGCCGAATAAAGGTCTCTATTTCGTTTTTAAACTTCGGATAACGCGGCAATATTTCTGCTTCCAGCCGCTGCCGATTAAAAATATGTACTGCACCGAATTCTATTTTATTGCGCACCAGCACGCCATAGACCTTAAACACCTTCATCCGAAAATACAGATTCAGGAAAAGCATGGCTACAAATAAGCCGATTATAATAGTAACAAGTAGCGTGTACATTTATTTAAAATAATGTGGCAAATAGGTTTAATGTGGTCAATGAAATAAATGTGGTCAATGTGTATAAGCGGCACATTGACCACATTCCACCCATTGACCACATTATTTTATTCATTTCTATTTCCTTTTCTTCTTTTTATAGTTTTCCAATACAAACGACCCTAATCCATCCAGGCTGGAATAGAAGGCTTTGCCGCCATTCGTTTGGGTAAAGGCTTCTACAAAACGAACTAATAAAGGATCGCGGGCAATCATAAAAGTGGTGATTGGAATATCCACTTTCTTACAACGCTGCGCTAAATTTAAACAGCGATTAACGATCTTGCGATCCAGTCCGAACGAGTTTTTATAATAGTTTTTACCAATTTTCAAACACGTCGGTTTGCCATCAGTAATCATAAAAATCTGCTTGTTCGGATTGCGGCGTTTTTTCAAAATATCCATCGCCAATTCGAGCCCCGCCACGGTATTGGTGTGGTACGGCCCGACCTGCAAATATGGCACTTCTTTCAATTCTATCGGCCAGGCATCGTCACCAAAAACCAGAATATCCAGCGTGTCTTTCGGAAAACGGGTTTGGATGAACTCCGCCAACGCCAACGCCACCTTTTTAGCGGGCGTAATGCGGTCTTCGCCGTACAGTATCATCGAGTGCGAAATATCGATCATCAGCACCGACGACATCTGGCTTTGGTAATACGTCTCGTGGACTTCAATGTCCTTCTGCGTCATGCTAAACTCATCAATGCCCTGATTAATATAGGCATTGCGCAGCGAATTCGTAACGGCCATATTGTCGAGGCTATCGCCAAATTCGTAGGGCTTCACGTCGGCAGTATATTCGTCGCCGCGCCCGATGACGGTGGTATTGTGGCTGCCACTTTTGGCTTTTTTCAGGTCGCCGAAAATATCGTCGAGGCTCTTTTGGCGCAGGCTGATTTCCAGTTTGGAGGTAGGCCCCATGCCGCCTTCTCCATCGCCATCGCGACGGATGTAGCCTTTTTCCTCCAATTCTCGGAGAAAATCGCCCATGCCGTAGTCGTCGTTGGTGAGTTTGTACTCGCGGTCGAGTTCGTTCAGCCACGCCAATGCCTCCGACACGTCGCCGGACGTGTAAAGCATGAGTTCCTGAAAAATTTTGAACAGCCGGTCGAACATACTCTGGTTCGGGTCGGCTTTATAATCTGAAAATCGAAATCCTATCATTGGGTACTGGACGTTGGACGGTTGGATATTGGACTACTGGGCTTGTGCCTGGCACTCAAATCATTCTCAGTAGTTGGAAGTTCTTAAACACCGCGTTGGACAAATCGTTTAGTCCGCCTTACGGCAAGTAAAAGTAAGCAACGGCCAAGTCATTATCAATCAAACTATCTGGCCAATGTTGGCGTCCTCGCCAACATCAACGGCGGAGCGGAATCTTTGGAGGGAACACCCATTCCACCGCTTCTTGTTGGCGAGGACACCAACAAGAGCCTCAAAAACAACCGAAACGTCTGACAATCAGGCGTTTCGGTTGCGCTAAAAGATAAATTTATCAACTATTTACTCCGTAATAATCTTCACACTCTCCTGCTTTTTACGCCCAGCCACGAGGTCAATGGTCTGTTCCTGATCGCCGTCGCTGATGAGTACGCGGGCCGTATTAGGCTCCGATTTACCAAAATTATCAGCATATACCGTCAGCAGGTATTCTTTTTTACCGGGCGGCAAAGTGATTTTAAATTCGCGCGGTTTCTTGGTCAGAGTGATATGATCTATGACCCGTTTGTCGTCAATAAAAATGGAGGCTACATCGCCATCTTCTAGTTGGCTGTCCCAGATTTTGACGCGTAATTCGCGATTTTTCACTTGCACCGTCTCGTTTACTTCCACTTCCCGGCCTTCAATAAGCAATGGCGGAGCGGGAGTAGGAGTCTGGACAATAACTGGTGGCTCCGGGGTAACGGCTGGTTTTTCGACAGGTTTTACCGTTGGTTTTACAATCTTTTTGACAGGTTTTGGCACATCGGCAATTTTCGACGGCTCATCGTCGCAGGGCAATTTGCAAGTGCCCGTGAACATAATATCGAAACCGGGGCCAGGTTCGGACACATTACTGATCAGAATCACGTATTTCTCCCCAGCCACTACGCGCAGCGGTGCCAGCCAGGTATTATCACCTTCATCGCTGCAACCGGCGTCTTCACTCGTATCCTTTTCGCCCTCGCGCAGGCCCGTCGACCCCATGCAGGGACTATTGCCCACATTATAGCGGCTATCACCGGCAGCCATGCAGCGAATGATTTGTTTATAGCGACAATCACCCGTCGGAGGCAGTTTAAACACCACAAAATCAATATCATCCTCTGGGTTGCGGGGCCGAATCGTGAAGGCCAGCGAACCCGGTTTGGTGATCTCAAACTTGATCCATGTTGAGTTTTCTTCGGCCTGACCGTAGTTTTCGCCGTTCATAAAACAGGCGGTAAAATCGGCTTCCGTACGGTCGCTGCCTTCCCCGCCCACATGATCTATACTGTAATTTTGTTTTTTGCAAATGCTCATCGCCGTGCCACAGTCGGCATAACCCTGCGCCGACAGCGCAAACGGCACTAAAAAAGTCATCAGACTCAGGAATATCTGTCGCATAAAAAGGGGTACTTATTTGGTAGTTAAAACGGCTAACAAACGACAATTCCAGCGAAACAGTTTGTGGCTGCTACGCAAATTTTGAAAAAACAGGTTTGTCAGAAATCCCGATGCGACAATAACGCAGATTAAACGATGCTTGGCTACCCAATTAACTAATAACCAATCAACTAATCGACCAATTAAAGCAGCCCTTTCCCCTGCATTTGGCCCATTAATGCCTCCGCCTGAGCCACATGACGTTGGGCGTGGCGCACCAGCCACTCGAAGGTATTGCCCAAAGTATATTGGAAAAAACTGGAAGCGCCACGGTCTATTTTCGGCAGATTCAAGTCCACTTCTCGCGCGGCCTGCAGATTGCGCAGCAAACGTTCGCAGTTGATAATGAAGGTTTTAATGACCTCCGGGCCAAGCGGTTGCTGGTAAAAATTGTAGCGTTTTTTTGTTTTGCGCGGCTGCTCATTGCTTACATCAGCCCGCTGAATATCGCGGCGAGCAGCGGCGGTGTAACGCAGCTCGGCGGCGGGTTTCCAGCTGCGGGCCTTGGCCTTGTGGATGCCCGCTTCGATGCGCGACAGATACATTTCGGAAAATGCATTGAGGTGCGCGAAACATTCCAGCACATTCCAGCGCGTCGGATCGGGCCGATATTGGACTACCGCTTCGTCCAGAGGCGCGAATTGAGTACGCACCTGATCAAGCAGGCGGCGCAAATCACTGGTAAGTTGATCGAGAAGCTCGTTCTGTGTCACTGCACGTTGGGAATAGAAGCGTGTTTGTCGGGCAAGGGGCGCAAAAGTAACTGCCTTAACGGAACCTTGGGAAATCTGGCTGTATAAATTTTCGGCAATTTGACCGACCTTTGCGGCCCGTTAGGGAAAACGGGCAAATAAAACAAGTTTGCTCTATTTGCTTTTTCGCCCGTTGCGATGTTAGCCCCCCTCCGGCTCCCCCCTTAATGGGGAGGGTAGATTGTGGAGAATATGGGATGATACTTGTAGCATTTGCCCTTTGCTTATTGCCCTTTGTATTCCATTTGCCTGTTGCCCTTTGCTTATTGCCTATTGTTTTTCAAAAATATGCGCGCCAGAACTTTTCGTCCCGATAAAATAAACGTCATTACGCTCGGCTGTTCCAAGAACTTGGTGGACAGTGAGAATCTCATTACCCAATTGCGGGGCAATGACTACCAAGTGACCCACGAACGCGAGGATGCCAAGGCTAATGTGGTGATTATCAACACCTGTGGCTTTATTGATCTGGCCAAACAGGAAAGTATCGAGACCATCGTAGAACATGCTTCGCTGAAAAAAGCCGGGCATATTGAGAAATTATACGTCACGGGCTGCCTCTCACAACGCTATAAAGACGACCTCGAAGTGGCCATTCCCGAAGTGGACGCTTTCTTTGGCACCCTCGAAATGCCCGCTTTGTTGGCTCGCCTGAATGCCGATTATAAGCATGAATTGCTGGGTGAACGTCAGATCACGACCCTACCACACTATGCTTATTTGAAGATTGCCGAAGGCTGCAACCGCACCTGCTCGTTCTGCGCGATTCCGCTGATGCGCGGCAAACACGTCAGTCGCCCGATGGAAGAACTGGTGATGGAAGCCAAAAACCTGGCGCGGCGCGGGGTGAAAGAACTGCTGCTGATTGCGCAGGAACTCACTTATTATGGCCTTGATTTGTACAAACAACGCGAATTGCCGCGCCTGCTGCACGCTCTGGCCGACGTGGAAGGCATCGAATGGATTCGGTTGCACTACGCTTATCCGTCCAAGTTTCCGCTGGAAATTCTCGATGTGATGGCCGAACGCCCGGAAATTTGCAATTACCTCGATATTCCGCTCCAACACGCCAGCGATCCCGTTTTGAACTTGATGCGCCGTCAAATCACGCGTTCCGAAACCACGGAACTGATGGCCAAAATCCGCGAAAAAGTGCCGGGTATTGCCTTGCGCACGACTTTTCTGGTTGGTCATCCCGGCGAAACGGAAGATGATTTTGAGCAATTAATGGAGTTCGTAGAAGAGCAGCAATTTGATCGCGTCGGGGTGTTTCAGTACTCGCACGAGGAGAGCACCCGCGCCTATGATTTGCCCGACGATATTCCCGCCGAAGTCAAGGCCGAGCGCGCGCAACGTTTGATGGAAGTGCAGTCGGAGATTTCGCGCCAGCATAATGAGGCCAAAATCGGCAAGACGTTCAAGACCTTATTTGACCGTAAAGAGGGGAAATACTTCATTGGTCGCACCGAAGCGGATTCGCCGGAAGTGGACAATGAAGTGCTGGTGCTGGCCAAAGGTGGTTACGCGCGGCTGGGAGATTTTGCCAATGTCAAGATCACTGGCGCAGAGGAATTTGATTTATACGGAGAGTTAGTAGTGTGATTTATCGTTAGCCAAACGCGGCATAATTGGAACGCGGATTTCACGGATGAGGCGGATTTTCACGGATTTTAAAAATCTGTTTTTATCCGTACAATCCGTTAAATCTGCGTTCCAATTACCTCTATAAGAGATAACCCCCAACTAAAAGTCGGGGTTACAGAACTACATACTTGGAAGCCACCAACGCCGCTGCCAGCACCACGCCGATCATAATTGCCAGCATGACCAGCACAAAATTGAAAGCCTTGTGCGGACGGGGTAACACCGTGTCGAAGGCGGCTTCGCCCAATATTTCGCGCGCCAGATCAGCATCCGCCGGACGAGTATGCAACCTGATAATGCCTTGTAAATGGGGCATTACCGATTGGGCAGTGTGATTAGCCAAAAAGCAGGGAATGCCTTCCGCCCGCAGCCGGGCAGCAGCCACTTCGGCTTCCATAGAAGAGAAAAACTTACCAACCACCTCGCCTTCGCCATATTCGTCGAAGAAGGGGTTGTCGCTAAAATCAAAATCGTCGAGCAGATCAGTACGGCGCATATTGGCTGTATGGACAACGAAACGGCGATTTTGTTGAGCGAAAGGCAGAAATAAAGCACTTTGTTTCGTCAATAATATGGTATGGCAGCAAATTTGCACAGCTGCTACATAATTGCCTGTCGAGCCCGATGTTTGCATTTTCAGCCCCTGACTGACAATTTTCCCCACCCCGCTTTTCCACCGAATGCTGCAAATGCCGTACCTTCGCCCGCCCCCCGATTATCACCTCACTTACCATCATATCCGTTTTGCCACTTATCAAATCTATATCCGGTTTTCGCGGCACCATTGGTGGCCGCCCAGGCGACAATCTGACTCCACAGGACGTTGTGGAGTGTACCGCCGCCTTTGGCCAATGGATCCTGAACACCAGCGGTAAACCCAGCATCGTGGTGGGCCGCGACGGACGCATTTCCGGAGAAATTGTTAATGGATTGGTAGTCAATACATTGCGTAGCATGGGTATTTCGGTGATTGATCTGGGACTCAGTACTACGCCCACCGTGGAGATCGCCGTACCCATCGAGAATGCTGGTGGCGGCATCGTACTTACGGCCAGTCACAATCCCCGCGAATGGAACGCTCTGAAATTGCTCAATCAGCGGGGCGAATTTATCAGTGCGCAGGACGGAGAAGAGGTAATGGCTTTGGTAGAAAAAGGCGACATTCAGTACGCGACGGTGGACAAGCTGGGCAGCTACCGCACCGATAATACCTACATTCAAAAACACATCGACCGCATTCTGGCTCTACCAATGGTCAATATCGAGGCTGTGCAGGCTAAGAAATATCGCGTGGTGCTGGATGCCGTAAATTCTACGGGTGCCTTGGCCGTGCCACCGCTACTCGAAGCATTGGGCTGTCAGGTTATTTTGCTAAATGGCGAAGTAAATGGTCATTTTGCCCACAACCCGGAACCTCTGAAAGAACATCTCGGACAACTCAGCACGGAGGTGCGCCAACAACGTGCGCAACTGGGCATCGCCGTGGATCCCGACGTGGATCGTCTCGTTTTCATGTGCGAAAATGGCGAACTTTTCGGGAAGAATATACGCTGGTCGCCGTAGCCGATTATGTGCTTTCCAAAAAGCCGGGCAACACCGTTTCCAACCTATCGAGTACTCGTGCCTTGCGCGATACGACGGCCAAATATGGTGGTCAATATTATGCAGCGGCGGTGGGTGAGGTGAATGTGGTGGAAAAGATGAAGGCCGTCAATGCCGTGATCGGCGGTGAAGGGAATGGTGGCGTGATTTTGCCCGATCTACACTATGGACGCGATGCTTTGGTGGGTATTGCGCTGTTTCTCAGCCACTTGGCTACCTTTGGCAAACAAATATCTACGCTACGCCAACGCTATCCCGACTATCAGATGTCCAAAACCAAACTGGACCGGACGGCAGATATTGATCTGGAAAAAGTCTTTGCGGCCCTGCGGCTGAAATACCGCAAGGAGCAAATCAACAGTGAGGACGGTTTGAAAATAGACTTCGAGAGTGGCTGGGTACACCTGCGCCCTTCCAACACGGAGCCGATCATCCGGGTGTATTCGGAGAGCAGTTCCATTGTGGTGGCCGAGAATCTGTCCAAGAAGATTATTCAGGACATACAGGATATTCAAGCGTTACGATAGTTTACTCCATGATTTATAATTTAAGAATAAACCTTTTTTTTATACTTGCCTTGGTACTGAGTTATCAAGGTTTTGCGCAAGACTTTTCCAGCAGATCCGGGGAAGTGTTTGATCACCGTAAGTATCCGGCTGACAGTTTTAGCGTAAGAAAAAATGTCACCATAATGGGTCAGACAAAAGTGGTACTAACCGCTCTGATTTACGATTATACTGGATTGGATGACCGTGGGTTTCAACTATGGTTGGAAGTACAAAAGAATGGTAAAATAATAAAAAGCAAATTTTTGGGAGGCCCGGAAGGGGAGAATGATTACAGGTTTTTCCCTGGTCAACCTTTAAAAGATTTTTTTATACTAGATCAGGGAGATGAGTTTACTGGTGTTTATCACTTGATAAGTAAAGAAGGTATTTGGTACGAAATCCCGGGAGGCGGGATAATTATGAACAAAGCAAGAAATATGTTGTACACGGATGTTCCTGTGGAGTGTGGCGGTTGTCAGATTAGTAAATTTTCACTACATTCCAGAAAACTGACGACCAAACTTTGGGATGGAAACGGCATTGCCTGGAAAGAATTTAAAAATGAGGCCGACTACATAAAATTGTTTGAACAAAGCGAATTAATCACATGGGAAACGATTAAGAAATTCCACTAGTAAGCTGCAACCCTCCACCGTGTACCGTCAATCATAAAAACATGCAACGCGTCTATTTCGACAACGCCGCCACTACCCCCATTTCCGAAGAAGTTATCAATGCCATGTTGCCCGTGCTGCGTGGGCAATATGGCAATCCATCGAGCATCCATGCCGAAGGCCGTAGCGTCCGATCCTTGCTGGAAAGTGCGCGCAAGACCGTAGCCAAGTGCATTAATGCCAGCACAGCAGAGATATTCTTCACTTCGGGCGGCACGGAAAGCAACAATATGGCCATCAAATGCGCCGTCCGCGACTTAGGAGTCAAGCGCATTATTTCCAGCGTTATTGAACATCATTGCGGTTTGCATGCCATCGAGGCTGTCGAAAAAATGGAGGGCGTAGAAGTGCTTTGGCTCCCGGTGGATGCACGCGGTCATATTTCGCTGGTTGATCTGGAAAATGCGCTGGCAGAAACGGACGGCAAAAAAACGCTGGTGTCGCTGATGCACGCCAATAACGAGATTGGTACGATGCTGGATTTAGCGGCGGTATCGGCTTTATGCCAAAAATATAACGCCCTGTTTCACACCGACACCGTGCAAACTATCGGCCATTTCCCGATGGATGTGCAGCAAATTTCGGTCAATTTTCTGTCCGGTGCAGCCCACAAATTTCACGGCCCCAAGGGTGTCGGTTTTATCTACATCAATTCCGCTTCGCCGATCAAACCCTTCATTGATGGGGGTGCACAGGAACGCAATATGCGCGGCGGCACCGAAAATGTGTATGGTATCGTCGGTTTGGCGAAAGCCCTGGAACTGGCCTGCGGCGAAATGGAGGAACGTGTTCAACACATTCTGGAAGTACGTAACTACTTGCGGGACAGGCTGCTGGAGAATTTTGAAGACATTACTTTCAATGGCGATTATGATGGCCAGTGTTTATACACGGTCCTCAACGTCAGTTTCCCGCCGTCGCCTAAAAACGAAATGTTGCTCCTCAACCTCGATGTCAACGGCATCAGTGCCTCTGGCGGCAGTGCTTGCACCAGCGGCTCCGAAAAGGGCAGCCATGTACTGGAAGGCATCGCCGCCGATCCCGCGCGCAAGAGCATTCGCTTCTCCTTTTCCCACTATAACACCCGGGAAGAGGTGGATTTCGTGATTGAAAAACTCAAAAACATTGTGCCTGTTCGGGCGATGGCCGCTGTGTAGTGGAGGGAGGCGACCTCTCTTTTTGTTGGAATCATTGATGCAACAAACTCATCATCAACTGTTTAAATACCTTTTAAACGGAATAAACTCCGTTCTCCCGTCATGTCCAAAATCAACTTTCTTTTTTTACCCGTTCTTGCGGCAGCCACTTTTTTAGCCTGCCAACCTTCCACGCCGCCTGTTCCCGCCGCTCCGTCATTGACCGTAAACATGGAGACAGTGAAGAAGGAAAAATGCGTCCGGGATTCCATCTGTGCGACGCTCGATCTTACTTATCCCGTAGTGACGGGCGGTGCCAACGCGGCGATCACCAAGTCCATCAATGATTCCATTATGGCCTTTGTGTACCTGGCCGCTGAGGCTGACCCGGCCTGGCCTTTGTCGCAGATGTTTGATTCGGCAGCGATGAAAATGTTCAATATGCTGGAAGAAGATATCGCCATTCGCGGTGCCGATGGGAACCAGATGTCTTTTACTAATGAATTGAAAAGCAAGGTGTTATGGCAAACAAATAAATACCTGTCGCTGCAAATGAACACCGAGAGTTTCAGCGGCGGCGCGCACGGTATGTATGGGACTTTGCTGGAAACTTTTGACCTGACTACTGGCAAA
Organism: Saprospiraceae bacterium; assembly: GCA_965249785.1. Taxonomy (GTDB): domain Bacteria; phylum Bacteroidota; class Bacteroidia; order Chitinophagales; family Saprospiraceae; genus M3007. The sequence continues at coordinate 46,699 of CBDFMU010000049.1, forward strand.
CCACTCGACCTCACCGATATTATTAAAGACACGACGGCCCTGCGCCCTTTGCTCGAAAAGGGTTTTGTGGAAGCCAAAAAAGCGGAATCACCGGACATGGCGAACACAACACTGGCCGATTTACTGCTGCCGGAATTCAAGCAATTAACTATGCCGGTGATGTATTGTATTGTGCCGGAAGGCGTACGATTCATCTACAATCCCTACGAGGTGGCCCCTTATGCGGTGGGGCAAACCGATATTTTGCTGACCTGGCAACAACTGGAACCGTTGGTGGAGAAGGGAAAATGGAATTAAAAAGCAATTAGCAAGATAGCAAACAAGCAATCGCCCGGTGACCATTTGTTGCCGGGCGATTGCTTATTCCGGGCCTTCCCCGCGCCGCAAATATTCGCTGATGTTCGTTTCTTGGGATAATGACTGCTGTGCTAAACTGAGTTGAGAAAAACTCGCAACTTTTTGATTCTCATATTCTTGTTAGTATAAAACGGAACTATTGCTACGTTTTATTTGCTCTTCGCTTTTTTGCCAATTTGCCCTTTTCACTTATGCGCTACTGTTTACTGCTCTGCCTTGCCCTTGCTTTTTCCCCACTTTCTGGTCAAAAAATGCTGTTGCTCGAACGCGCCAACCGCGTCAAAACCACGAAGATATACGTTGGAGAAAGCCTTACTTATTCGATGACTGGCGATGAAAAATACTGGTACGAGCGCACTATTACTGATCTGCTGCCGGAATCGAAACTGCTGTTGCTGGACAATTTTCCGGTAAAACTGGCGGATATCGCGGCTATAAAAGTGCGCCGCCGCCCGATTATGCGTTTGATTGGCGGCACAATTCTTACTTTCGGGGCTTCGCTAATCCTGGCCACCACCGTAGCCGCGCTATACCACGACCAGAATACCCGCTACGGCTTGTACTACGCCACGGGTGCAGTAAGTATGGGCGCGGGCTATCTACTGAATACCCACCGCACTTTAAAAATGGGGGAAAAACATCGGCTGCGTATTATTGAGATCAGGTTCGTAGCGCCACCGCTAAACCCGTAACGCATTAGCCAATTATTTTCCTGCCGTTTTCTCTTTCATCGCGACTGCATACACGGCTTTGGCCACGGCTTTGGCGACTTTTTTATCCAGTGATGCCGGGATAATGTTTTGGCGGTCGGGATTTTTCATACAGGCGGCAATAGCGAGTGCAGCAGCCATTTTCATCGCGGTACTGATGCTGGTGGCGCGGGCATCCATCGCTCCGCGAAACACGCCGGGAAAGCCCAGCACGTTATTGACTTGATTAGGCAGATCACTGCGTCCCGTACCGACAATGGCTGCACCACCGGCGTAGGCTTCGTCGGGCCAAATCTCCGGCGTGGGATTGGCCAGGGCCAGCACGATGGAATCAGGAGCCATCGTGCGAATGTCGTCAGCATGTAGTAGATTGCCCTGGCTTACGCCGATAAATACATTGGCTCCATGCAGGGCATCGCGAACGGTGCCGCCCACCCCTTCCAGGTTAGAAAAGAGCAGTGCCGCTGTTTTTGATGGATTGAGATCGAGGCGACTCTGATGCAATATTCCTTTGGTATCACACAGAATGACATCACGAATGCTGATTTTCGGATTTTCCAGCCCATAGCCTTTCAACAGTTTGGCAATAGCAATGCCAGCGGCTCCAGCACCATTTATGACTACTTTTAAGTCATTCAGGTTCTTATTCAGCACTTTTGCCGCATTAATCATGGCTGCCAATACTACGATAGCCGTGCCGTGCTGGTCGTCGTGGAAAACCGGAATACCCAAATCCTGCAATCGTTCTTCGATCTCGAAACTGCGCGGCGCGGCGATGTCTTCCAGATTGATGCCCCCAAACACTGGCGCAATATTGCGGATAGTACGCACGATTTCGTCGGTATCCTGCGTAGCCAGACAGATGGGAAAAGCATCAATATTGGCAAATTTCTTGAACAGCATGGCTTTGCCTTCCATGACCGGAATGGCTGCCAACGCGCCGATATTGCCGAGGCCCAGCACCGCCGAGCCGTCTGATACCACGGCCACCGTATTGGATTTGATGGTGTAGACATAGGCAGCTTCCGGGTCTTTGGCAATAGCTTCGCAGGGAGCCGCCACGCCAGGCGAATAGACCGTGGCCAAGTCGTCGGTGGTATTCACCGGCATTTTTGCGCGAATGCTAATTTTACCTTTATATTTCTTGTGTAGTGCCAGGGAAGCGGCGTAGTAGTCAATTTTGGCCATAGATAAGGTGACGGTATTTACAAAAAAGACCTGGACAGGCTAAGTAATCCTATCGGTAATGTCCATTTTTGGTGTCAGTCAGTGGCCGCAAAAGTAGCAGAAATAGCCAAATCGACAGCAATGGCCCAAGGGGGAAATAAATGGCAAGGGGCAAAAGATAATAAGCAAAGCATCATGTCATAAACACTGACCTGCGGTTTTGCCGTATTGCCTTCTGCCCCTTGCCCTATTTGTCCGTTGCCTTTTTGCCTGTTTTTTACGCTGGGTCCGCGATAAAACGGATGGACAACGAATTCACACAGTGGCGGGTATTTTTAGCCGTTTGTCGCTCGCCGGTGAAGACGTGGCCGAGGTGAGCGTCGCAATTGGCACAAACGATTTCGGTGCGCCGCATACCGAGCGTACTATCGGTGTGGCGAATGATGGCCCCGGGTATTTCGTCGTCGAAAGATGGCCAGCCGCAACCGCTATCGAATTTATCGGAGGAGCGATAGAGCGGCGCATTGCAACGGCGGCAAACAAAAGTACCCGCTGCATGGTGATTGTTATATTCCCCCGTAAATGCCCGTTCGGTCCCTTTATGGACAATGACTTTTTCCTCTTCGGGCGTGAGGGTATTCCAGTTTTCGCTATTATTCTGCATGATGGTGAAACGTGTGATGAGTAAATGGCGTTAAAAACGGACCAAACTCTGCCGTTTTCGTAGTTAAAACAACTGGTTGGCTAAAAAGATTATGCCAGCGAAAACCAAAAGGCCAGGTTGTCGCGACGCGGACGCGCCGGACGATTTTACCTGGCAGCACAATATTTTTATTGGTTAAAGCCACTTGGCAAGCGCATCCACCAGCTTTTTCTGCAAGGTAGAGCCGTAGGGCGGTAACAGGAAATTGCTGCTGGGCATGAATCGCGTTTGGCGCAACACACCTCGCGCATTACTGAATTCATCAAAGCCATATTTGCCGTGGCACTTGCCGATCCCGCTGTTATTGGCCCCACCAAAAGGCAGTTCAGCATTGAAAAAATGGACTCCGCAGTCATTGATGCTCACGCCGCCGTTACGCGTTTCGGCCAGCAAGTAATCAATATTGCGTTTTTGGCGACTGAATATGTACATCGCCAGCGATTTTGGTTTGGCACCAATGATTTGGAGGACTTCGTCGAGGGTTTTAAAACTCTGTACTGGCAGCAGCGGACCAAATATTTCCTCTTCCCATATCCGCGCCCCGGCGGGCACTTGCACCAACACAGTCGGGTCCATAAATCGTTCGTTGCGGTTGGATTGGCCGCCCTGCACCACTCGCCCACCCTGCAACACGGCATCGTCGAGCAGGGATTTTACGCGGTCGAAATGACCTTCATTGACCAGCCGACAGTAGTCTGGCGTGCTTCGCCGGATGTCCAGAGTCGCGCCTAAGTACTTCTCTATGTGCTGTTTAATTTTTTCTACCAAGGTATTCTGCACTTTTTCGTGTACCAATAAGTAGTCAGGAGCAATGCAAATCTGACCGGCGTTCATACATTTCAGCCAGGCGATTTTGGCGGCGGCATTGTCCAGATCGGCAGTTTCGTCCACGATGACTGGACTTTTGCCCCCCAATTCGAGGGTCACGGAAGCCAGATTTTTGGCGGCAGCGGCCATTACGCGTTTACCAACCGCCGGACTGCCGGTAAAGAAAATGTGGTGAAAAGGCAGATTAGTCAGTGCTTCGGCGACCGTGGCATCGCCTTCGATGAGCACAATCTCTTCCGGGGGGAAAAGCTCAGCGACGATTTTTTTCATCAATGCTGAACTATGCGGCGTAAATTCGGAGGGTTTCAACATGACGCAATTGCCCGCCGCAATAGCCGATACGAGCGGTACAAAACTCAGGTTGAACGGATAATTCCAGGGGGACAGGATCAGGCAAACGCCCTTCGGTTCGTGGCGTACTTCCGAAGAGGAACCAAACAGGGCCAGCGGCGTTCCCACGCGTTTGGTGCGCATCCAGCCCCGCAAATGACTAATAGCGTACCGAATTTCGCTATTGACCACTCCCACCTCCGTCACGTCGGTCTCAAACGTGCCTTTATGAAAATCGGCCCACATAGCTGCTTTGATCTCGTCGCGGTAGCGCAACATCGCCTCGTGCAGGCGACGCAACTTCGCGATCCGCTCTCTGGCTGTGGTGCGGGACACGATGAACTGGTGCTGCAACTGGGCCTGAAAAAGTTGTTCCAGATCGGTTGGCGAGAGCGAAGAAGGCGGCGGAGTGGTGGCAATAGCAAGATCAGACATGAGGAAAAGGGCTAATTTCAATTTTTAAACCTGAATGTTTTTACAACATACGAGATTTAGAGGTCATAAATGTCAAAAATCAAAGCAAAATTTTTCCAATTTATCTGATTTTTTAAATTTTCAAAAAATACTGAAAAATATGAACTATAAGGTATTGGTTGGGTTTCCTCTTTAAACTGTGTGGATTATGCCTTCCTTCTTTGCTCCCGGTATCGCCAAAATTCAAGCATTTATTACTATTCAAACTCCTTTGTCATTCAGTTATCCGGGCGTGGGCTTTACCCGGCAAGCGACTGCTCCACCCGGCTACGACCACGATTTCAACAGTATAACACTGGGTAAAGGGGAAGTGGCCTGGGAAGCGGCCAAAGAAGGTATCCGTCAGTGGCGAATGTTTCCCGCAGGATGGAGTAATATTCGCCAGGCCAATGCGCCTATTCGCGCCGGGGAAGTGGTGGCCATGACCGTGCGAGTGCTGGGGATTTGGTGGCTCAATTCGTGCCGCATCGTGTACGTACTGGATGACGAGCGTCAGTTTGGTTTTGCCTATGGCACCCTGCCTGGCCACGTGGAGCGCGGCGAAGAACTTTTTCTGGTGGAGCGGACGGACGATGGGCAGGTGCGCTATAGCATCCGCGCTTTTTCGCAGCCCCGACATTGGCTGGCGCGGCTGGGCTATCCGTTGGCGCGTATTTACCAGCGCAAATTTGTACGGGAATCCAAGGCTTTTATGCTGCGGTTTGTGCAGTTGTAATTGGTTATTAGTACACCGTAATCTAAGCTATTTGAGTATTTGAAGATTCGAGTATTTAATCAATTACCTGATTATCAAGTGCTTTGGTCGAATACTCAATTACTCGCATCCTCAAGGAATTTAGTTTACAGTGTAATTAATTGGTTAAATATTTACTTATGATGCTCCTGTACACCCATTGGGAAGCTGTTTTGGTGATGTTCGCTGCCATCGTATTGGTACCGAAAGGGCTGCGCATATTAGGGGGAATATCCACCGCTTGGTATTGGTTTCCAGCCTTGGGTTTATGTGTGGGCTATATGCTTTGGCCGCTCCCATTCGCCGCACTTTTCGCCCTGCCTTATTTGCTTTTAGCAGCCTGGTTAACGATACGAGAAGGCGTTAATTTATTGGTTTACAAGACCTTATCCCTGTTGGAACTGCTGCGTGTATTTGCCTTGGCCTACTGGGCCACCGGAGCATTATGGGCAGTTTGTTTTATAGCAGATGGCCGGCCTTTGGGGTTCGATCCATTGATCGTGGGCCTGACGGCGGCGCATTTCCACGTCGCGGGTTTCGTGCTTACTACCGTGATATATGCTTTGCTACAGGCACGACCTGGCATGATTACGCGACTGTTGGGGAGCGCGGCATTAGCTGGTATGCCGCTGGTCGCGCTGGGTATTACCTGACCAAATGGGGCTTTTCGCCCTGCGTGGAGGGATTGTCGTCGCTATTATTTGCCGGTATGGCACTGGCCGTAGCAGGGGTACAATTATGGGGATTTCAACAACGGGCATTACCAAATTTGGTAAGCTGGTGCTGGCGCGGCGGAGCGATTTGCTTGCTGGCAGGTGGCGCGCTGGCCTCTCTATACGCCTTGCGATTTCAGTGGCCATTGCCGTGGATCAATATTCCCAACTTGAAAGCTTGGCATGGCACCCTCAACGCCGTAGGATTCGGTTGGCTGAGTTTGCATGGCTGGCAAATGGCGCGGCAAATTAACTTGCCTCAAATGTCAAAAGTATAACCTCCGGCGACTAACTCGCCATAACGACTCGCGTCGAATTGATAGAGTTTGGCAGGACGATGGGCCACTCCTTCCTGGATTTCCTCGCTCTCTACGAGTACGCCCATACTCAGAATTTTCTTGCGAAAATTGCGTTTATCTATCCCGCCAACTGGCAGATCAAGGACGGATTCATACAACTGCTGCAGGGCTGTAAGGGTAAATTTCGGGGGCAGCAACTCAAAACCCACTGGCGCATTACGCACCTTTTGTTTGAGCTGCTGGAGGCAGGCAGCGAGTATTTCATTGTGATCAAAAGCCAGTTCGTCCACCTCTCTGACTAAATGCCACTGGGCAGATTGGGCAAAAGAGGCCGGCGTGACCACATAATTACTAATTTTTATCAAAGAAAAATAAGCGATCGTGATAACCCGTCCCAGCGGGTGGCGATCCACCGCACCGAAAGCTTTTACCTGTTCGAGATATACGCCGCGCAGGCCGGTAAGTTGTTCCAATACCCGTTCCGCAGCGGTATCGAGGTCTTCATTGGGATAAACAAGATCACCAGGCAAAGCCCATTTGCCGCGAAAAGGTGCTGCTCCTCGCTGGATCAACAGCACCCGCAGATCGCCGCCATCAAAACCAAAAATTACATTATCAACGGAAAAAGCTGACTTAAAGAAGCTTTCAACCTCACTCATGGAACATTCTTACTTTTAGAAAAGCAAAGTTACAGAGTTATTGTCAATTGTACACTAATTATTTTTGCGAATGCAAACTTTTCCTATGTAAATTGCCTGATAGACCATCTGCGGTTTTAACAAGACATTTTTTAATTTTTCCTGCCGGAAAAATCTATTTTTGTCCCCCGTTTCCTTTGCAGACGTGTCTGGCAATGCGGGGAAAAAACGCTGCAACACCCTTTGGCAAAATTATTGCCCTTTATTCCTGACTGACCGATTAATCACCCTTTACGATCTACTATCCCAACCATGCAAATTGACATTCCGGCCCATATTGAGAAACAACTTTTTCTGCACGATACCCTGACGATTCCCGGACTAGGTGGATTTACGGCCACCCGGACGGCGGCGACGGCAGATTATAGCGGTGGCGTAGTCAACCCGCCTTCCAAAACACTGACTTTCAGTGAAAATCTGACTACGGACGATGGTGTACTGACCCAGGACATTGCGCAAACCCACGGCATCTCGACCGAGGAAGCGCGTAAATTGGTGGCCGAATTTGCTGAAAAAACCCAACAGTTGCTCCAGCAGCGCGAAATCGTGACGTTGTCGGGCATTGGTCGGCTATATAAAAATTATGTGCAGAAAATTCAGTTTCTGCCAGATGCCACCAATTTCAACGCTGAATCGTATGGGCTGCCGCCACTGCAATTTTCGCCCATTACCCGCTCCCGCGAAGTCACCGAGCCGATGCCGTCGGTGCCTATTGCGCCCCCCGTTCCGGCCACGGTCATAAAAACGCCACCGCCACCGACGAATATACCAGACGAGATGCCGATGATGGTGGCTGCCGACTACGAACCAGTGCCCTCTCGTTCCAGGGGCTGGGCGACGGCCCTGGGAGTTTTCCTATTGCTGGGTGCTTTCGGTATGGGTATTTGGTATTGGCAGCATCAAAAAATGAATCGGCTGGCTAAAACCAATCAGACGGAACAACCCATCGTGGACACGCCGGAAAAGACAGAAAGAACTACTAAAAAGGGCAAGTCCAATGATCGTGGATCTGCGCAAACAGTCGAGACCGACATCACTGACCACCCCAGCGAACAGTCGTCTAACGCTGCCGAAGCAGCCGCCCAGAAAATGCAGGCCGCCCGTGAAACAGTAGAAAAAGATGCTGCTGGCCGCGAGTGCGTTTTAGTTGTAGCGACTTTGCAGGACAAAATAAATGCCGACCGCCTGGTGCAGAAACTCAAAAATGATGGTCATCAAGTCTATTTCTTCCAAAAGAACGGCTATCAGGTAGGTATTCAGTTTCGCTACAATAGCCTGGCCGAAGTGCAGGAACAGATCATTATGCTGCAACACCTGACTGGCGAACAGAATATCTGGATCAAGAAGAAGTAGGTTGTTTTTGTTGAGGAGTTTAGAAAAAATGTTGAGGATGTTGAGAACACTAATAAGGCACTAAGGCATTCATTTTCAGTCTGTTAAATGCAGCCTTTGCTAGTTATAATTAAATTCCTGATTTACTTTTTCTCCACATCTTCCATCTTTCAACATACATTTTCCACCGTGAAAATTGACCACATCGGCATCGCCGTGCGCAATCTGGCGGAAGGCAATGCCCTGTACCAGCGACTCCTGGGAACACCTCATTATAAAATAGAAGAAGTGGCCTCCGAGCAGGTGTCTACCTCCTTTTTTCAAGTAGGCGAAAGCAAAATAGAACTGCTGGAAGCCACTGGGCCAGAGAGCACCATCGGTAAATTCATCGAAAAGCGCGGCGAAGGGATTCACCATATTGCTTTTGAGGTGGATGATATTTATGCAGAAATAGAACGCCTGGAAAGCGAAGGATTTGTGGCTTTAAACAAAGTGCCGAAGCGTGGTGCGGATAATAAATTAGTAGTGTTTCTGCATCCAAAATCTAGTGGCGGGATATTGGTAGAATTATGTCAGAGCATGGAAAAAACTGCTTTGACCTAACCTACTTTACTGCACCACCATCCGCAAAACACCCTGCTGTCCGTCTACTTTTACTACTAAAACATAATTTCCTGCCGACAACACACCTGCCTGAATTGGAATGGCCTGATGTCCGCTATTTAAGGAAACCGATTGTTCCAGCATCATTTGTCCGGCAGCTGTAAATAACTGATAAGACACTTCTGTCGCTTTTGGTAGATCAATGCTTAATACACATTGACCGCGAACAGGATTGGGTAACACAGTGACGTTGCGGTGCCGGAACATCGTGCCAATAGGCCACATAAGTTTTGTCATCCGCTGTGCCGATGGACTGCATATCGCCCGTCGCGGCGGTGGCTACCGTGGTATTGGTTTCTGTGTCGTTGGTCCATTGCACTGACAGAGAGAGGGAAAGCAAGCACAGAGTTAGTAGAAGGAGAGTGGATTTCATGTTATAGAGTTAGGCAGTGTTGTTGTTTAATATTAGCAGGTCGATAGTGCAGTCGATTATGAATAAACTGCATGTTTTATCAAGTGGTGTCGCGATTTCTTCTATTACCTTTTCTTTTATTCCGGTAATAAATAGTGGCTATCACTATCATCGGTAGTTTAGTAAAAAGCAAGATAAAAGCAAGGACGGGATGTACCAAAGAGACGACCAGTGCCAGTGCAGCATTGAGCATATCCAGATTACAAAACGCCCGAATATTAGACTCCCAAAAGGTGCCCAATTTTTCTCTGTCTATAAACTCTCTATGGGCTGCATAGTCCCAGATGGCATTTTGAAAAATCGCAATTAAAAGTATATTCAAGCTATATACAAAAATGGAAGCAACATCGAAAAAATAACCACTTACCAGTGAAGTAGAAAATGGAAGCAAAACAATAAAAAGCAGCCACAGAATATTAAACCACAGCAGTTTCTCATCTATCTTTTTAATATGAGCAAAAAAATTATGGTGTACTTTCCAGAAGTTAGCAATATTAAAAAATGATAGAAAAAATGCGCCTAAATGCTTCCATTGGTCTCCAATATCACTAAAAAGCAAGTGATCGCTCTTAGTATGTTCTATTTTTATATCCAAAGCCAGCAATGTAATGGCAATAGCCACCACCGCATCCGAGAAAAACACCAGTCTTTCTAATTGCAGGTTCTTTTCTTCCATATAATTATATTGCTAAAATGCCATGTAGTAATCTTTTCCTGCAAAAATACGCAATCTGGCAAAGGGGATTAATTTTTACAATTATTACTATTGGCACAGTTTACTTCCCGGTTCCCAGCCAGCGCAACCCATTCAGAATCAATTGATTTTGCACTGCACTCTGGAAACTACTAGACAAAGGCAGATTGGTGCCGCCCTCATAGTCCATATCATTATGGCCCATATTGAAATACAGCATCTTGTAACGGCGATTAGTCCACACGACGGGATAATAGCCTTCGTGCCAGATTTCATGCGGCTTCGGGCCAGTCCCCAGCGGAAAACTGACCGGATCAATAGACAGTAAAATCTGAATATCCGGCTTGGTGCGCAGGTCATTTTCCCAGCGGTACCATTCATTGGGAGCGGAAGTAAAAGTGGTGGGCAAAGTTCGCGTGACCGGATGCTGCCGATTTTCCACCCGCAGGATCGCCGACGTGGGACGCCAGGTATTACTTTTGTACGGCCCACTGCCCAGAAATTCCTCGTGATACCAGTCCCAATTTTGCGGATAATCGGAGGGCGTGAGCGCAAAGGCCGCAAAGTGAAAACCCATCCAGGCACCGCCGTTTTTCATGTATTGCTCGAATGCCTGCCGCTGCGCGGGTGCTTCCGGCCGGGTATCCAGAAAAAGAACCACCTGATAGCCTTTCAGCGAATCAAGATTAAGACGATTCCAATGGTCGGTGGAGTCATAGGTAAAATGATTTTTCTCCGCCATGCTAGCCAGCCAGCGGTTCGCCTCATGGACGAAACTGATGTGAGCGAGGTCTTGTTTGGCAGTATAAAAAGCGAGTATGTGAAAACTGGATTTTTCCCCGTCGCGGGAAGGTCGGAAAGTAGTGCATGATACTAGTAAGAGACTGATTATTAACCCCATATAAAGTAAGCCTAAGCCAGCAAAAATGCGGCGAGGGGTTTTATTTTTTAACGCCGTGGCTGAATTGGTTTTTACATTTTTCATAACGCAGCAAGATCACTGGTTTAAGTTTTATTTTCACCAACAAACGCACCGACCACGTTTTATGTCACAGGCTTTGGGTGAAAAAACGTTTTTCTCAAAACGATTTTGATGGATTTGCCCTAAAAGTTTGCTCAAAAGTATTCTGACTTTGTCCACCATGTTGCCTGGATCTCAAAATCTTTCGCCGCCAGAACTCGCACACCGCCCAAAAACATCCTTTTACAAATCCATTACATCGTTTTACATCCAAAAACCCGCCCGCTTCCGGTTTGCCCGCACCTTTGTCGCATTGTTTCACCAATCCAGCAAAGTCATGCAAATCCACATCCTCGCTCTTTTATTTTTCTTCCAATCCCTGGCAGCTTGTCAGCAGGCTCCGGCAGATGCCCAGTCAGTGGCCGCAGCCAACATCGGTTTTTCAGCCAGTGCCAGTCAGTCAGACTCGGTACAAGTCCGACCTTCGGCAACGGGCCTTATTTTTCAATCTATCGACGGTGGACAAACCTGGCAGGATATGAGCGCGGGGCTGCCCAAAAATGTGCAGGTTCAGGGGGTATTTGCCAGCGGCAGCGACCTGTTTTTGGGTGTTGATAAAGGGTTATACCGTAGTAGCAGCAGCCCTTTAGCAGCCCCGAAATGGGAAAAAGAGATTTTACTGGATGCAACGATTTCCAATGTGTGCGCCGGCCGGGCCGGGCTATATGCCAGTAGTTATGGTCAGGGGCTTTTTCAAAAAATACCGGGCATGGCCATTTGGGAAAACCTGAGTTATGCCTTACCAGACAAGAGCGTACGCACCGTTTTGGAAGCCCCGGACGGAGCCATTTTCGTCGGCACCGATACGGGCATTTTTAAATCCGCCAATAATGGGCAAACCTGGAAACAGGTCTTTGCCGATGGCATCATCCTGAACATTGTCGCGTCGGGCGGCGTATTGATTGCTGGCGGTCGCCAGGGCGTATTGCGCTCGACTGATGGTGGGGAACATTGGAATTATGTGCTGAACGAAAACATTCTGGCCAAAAAAACTGGTCTTATTGGAGACCGTTTCGTCACGATCCTCGGCACCGAAGACCCCAGGAAAATCAATCCCCTGGGGATCACTAGCCGACTACGTGCTTCCGCCGACGGCGGCAAAACCTGGCAGCGCATGGAATCTGCTTTGGGGCCAGTCGCGGGCATCTATGACATGGATGAGCACCTGGCGGAGGCAAAGGATATTTACGACATCGTACAGGTGGGGACTCAACTCTTTTGCAGCTTCGATACGGGCATTTTCCGCTCTTCCGACCAGGGCAAAACCTGGGAACTCGTGCTGGCTGCCAAAGACAAGTCGAACTTCCAGTTAGCCGTTTCGGGCGGGGTGCTTTATGCTGTGCCAGGAGGCGGTTGTTGAGGAAACAGTGCTGCTTGCAAGGGTTCTCGTCGTAGCCCTTGCAAGCATTTTTATTATCAACTTACCAGGTGTATTAATGAAATTATATAACCGCTATGAAAGCCTTCATGATAAATCACGAATTCTAATGCATCGTCAATATTAGCTAGTGTTACCCCATAAATTTTCAATATATTTTCGGAAGGTGTATAATTGTCAAAGATATTTTTGTCAAAATCTCTTTGTAATTCATCAATGGAACTAATGAACAACTTTTTAATATCTTCTATTTCCTGTTCGTCTATAGATGCGGTAGGTCTGGTGTTGGTTCTATATGGCGAAAAGTATTTGTCATCAACGGTAATGGGTTGCCCTGCCCTAACATAACAAATACTTTGCTCCGCACAAATTAAATGTGCCAAATTCCAAATGATATTATTATTATATCCTTCGGGAACTTTATTGAGTTGTTCGGTGGTAAGTCCTGCGATTTGCGCAAGTAAAAACTGCCTGAAATTCTTTATCTTTTCAATTCTTTTGTCCATTTTTCTTGTTGTTAAAGGTCGTGCCTAACTTTCGGAAAGATTTCAGCGCGTTGGGAACATGAGCCAAAATTAGTTTTGTCAAAGGTACTATAACTATATGCTTTTTCTAAACCTATAAAAATGCGAATCATGGATTAAAAATGGGTACTGATTTTCAAGTGGTTAGCGACCAGACCTGTCAGGTTCTTGAAACCTGACAGGTCTAAGTATTTGACATTCAAATACTTAGTTAGCCACACCCGTGATTCGCATTAAAAAGAAACACTTCACCTCTCTGGCAAAATTCAAACCCTGAGCGAACCACGGAACGCCCTACCGGCATAGTAAGATTCTGCGCCGTTGTGATACACGAAGACTCTGCCGAAGCGGTAATCCGCAAAGATAGCCCCGCCAAGTTTCCTAATGTCGGCAGGTGTTTTCAGCCAGCTCGACGTTTTCGTATCGAAATTTCCAAGTTGGTGTAGCTCCTGGTATTGTTCTTCCGTTAAAAGTTCAATACCCATTTCAGCGGCCATGTTAGTAGCACTATCTGCTGGTTTATTGGCTTTCCTTGACTCCAGCGCATCGTGGTCGTAACAAAGACTTCTACGTTCCTTAGGACTTTCCGCCGAACAATCATAAAAAATGTATTCGCCCGTCTTTTTATCATGACCGATCACATCCGGTTCGCCACCCGTCTCTTCCATTTTATCGAGTGACCATAGTTTTGCTGGATTAGCTTCCAGTTTTGCTTGTACCTCAGACCATTCAAGACCTGTATGGCGAGTCATATTTTGCTCAAAACGACCTTTCAGCACGCTGAATAATTCTTCCCGTTGTACCGATGACAATTCCTTTTTCATGCTATTCAATTTATTGATTAATGGAAATGATTCTTCTATCCGCAGGTCTGAAATACCAGGATACCACCGTCAGAATTAGTAATAATGTTGGTCCAAAAAATTCTTTGGCACCATCTCCGGCGGCCAGGTGAGAAAATATAGCCCCCGACATAGCAAAGAAGAAACCGGCATACGCCCATTCTTTTAGTAACGCGAATTTAGGCATCAGCACAGTTACTACACCTAATATTTTCCAAACACCAATAATTGTCAGAAAATAGAGCGGATAACCCAAATGGTTCATCATATCCACTTCCTCTTTCAATTGTAATAATTGCACTAGTCCAGTGGATAGCATTCCCAATGCCAACCAGCCAGTAGCAATCCAATAGATAATTCTATTTCTCTTAGTCATAATAAAAGTTGAGAGGTTGAGAATGTTGAGGAGTTGAGAAAATTTTGATGATTAGCCTATTATAAACTCATATCCTTCAAAACCACAGTTTGCAATCTATTATGGGCCATATTAATGCCTTGCGCAAAAGGCAACTGTAGTATTTGGTCTCTGTCTACGACTGATTTATAGACTACGTGCATAGTAAGTTTACTAGTATCATTAGTAAGTTTTTCAAATTCCAGGAACTCCAACTGAACCGGAAAAGGCGTATTCTCCATTTCAAAGGTCCGGGTGATTTTCTGGTTCAGCACAAACTCATGGATAGTACCATTGGATCGAAATACCACATTTCCCTTGGCATCGCTGGTTTCAAATTGATAACTGCCATGCTTTTTATTTTCCAGTTTCAGCACTTTCGTACCCATCCATTGCGCCACAATGTCGGGCTCCATATATGCTTTAAAAAGTAGAGCCAATGGCAGATCGAATTCCCTGGTAATTACTATTTCCTGTTTACCATCTTCGGCATTGACTTTCGTTTTTCGTTCCATCTTATTTTTCTGCTTGGTAGTTTTTCATGATGGTTTCCAATGTATTGAAGCGATCATCCCACATCTGGCGGAATGGCTCAATGAAGTCGGCTATTGCTTTCATGTTTTTTGCATGGAGGTGATAATAGATTTCTCTGCCGTTTTGCTCCTGTTGCAGCAATTCGCACTCGGTGAGTATTTGCAGGTGTTTGGAAACGGTCGGTCTGGCGGTGTCAAAATTGGCGGCGATGGCCCCAGCTGTCATCGCCTGCGAAGCCACCAACAGCAGTATAGCCCTTCTGGTTGGGTCGGCGATGGCTTGAAATACGTCTCGTCTTAAATTCATTGTGTAGCTATTTGACTACAAATGTATGTGTAGTTATTTGGCTACGCAAATTTTTTTGAAAAAACTTTTTCAGGAAAGTAAAATGATGTTGATTTGAGCGATGTCGGAGAGGCGGCTCAGGACAATTTCTTTTTGATGCCAAGGCATAGATAAAACCGCATGGATCTTGTCTTTGTTGGGAAGGCCCGAAATTCTGGTGTCAGGCCAAGCCGGTAGTTGAATTGCGGCGACAGAATCACCGATTTCCCCAACGGCACGTCGTAAGCAATTCTTACCCGAAGTCCAGCATACATTGTTTCACTGAACCTGTCGTATTCATTCTGCAAATCCGTCGTCTGGTTGATAGGCCCCGGTAACGTCCAATTATAGTAAGTACCCTCATATTGTTCTTGAATCAGCCCTGAAACATCGAAACCGAAATTCAAATCCAGCCTGTTTTTAACCCGGAAATTCAGCAAATATATTCCCAGTGAAAGAACGGACTTTTCAACAGCAGCACTAACGGTATAACCGCTGGCTATTGCGCCGTCGCTGGCTTCTATTTTTCCACTGTAATGATCGAATTGCAGGGAGAAAAGTATAGGCAGGGAAAACACCTTCCAGGGACGTGTATTGATGCCGACGGTGTACCCAAATTCAGGAGTATAGTTAGATTGATAATGACCAGAATTACCGCCTGGGCTGATATAATCGTAAAAAATAGTTCGGTTGGGACCTGCGAAAACGGCGAAATTTTGGCTATATAAGCTTACATGGGTCAATAATAAGATTACGGGAAAGAGGGTTAGGA
Source organism: Saprospiraceae bacterium (assembly GCA_965249785.1). GTDB lineage: Bacteria > Bacteroidota > Bacteroidia > Chitinophagales > Saprospiraceae > M3007. The sequence goes on from CBDFMU010000049.1 coordinate 62,601, forward strand.
TTCTCATTTTTAATAAATTTAGTTTGAATAATATGGCTATTGTAAATCCGTAAATTTACAGATTCAATATTCTGGGTCTTTCTATTTAATCCTATTTATTACCCAGCACCACCACATCCATAGCGTTCACACTAACCTGGCCAACAACCGACCGGCGGGTAAATAGATTTTTATACTGGTTCTTCTTCAATACCGCATGTTTGAATACTAAAGGTTTATTGCTCCGGTTAACGATCACGATCACTTTTTCGTCGCCAAAGGTACGCTGGAAGGCATACAGTTTTTTGGCATCATCCATCGCCAGCGTAGTGTAACTGCCCAGCCGGATAGACTTATACTGCTGGCGTAAACCAATAAACTTCTTGTACCAATTAAATAAATCCCGGTCGAACAGTACCGCATCCGGGGCATGTTTGCTTTGGTCGGGATTAAAAGTTTCCGCATCATACTTTTTGTCTGCCCACACCATTGGTTTGCGGCAATCCGGGTCGTTGGCGCCCCACATGCCGGCTTCATCGCCGTAAAAAAACATTGGCGAACCCAGGTAAAGCATTTGAAAAGCGACGATCAGTTTTTGTTTTTTTCTTTGTTCCGGCGTTGGTTTCCGGGCATCGTAATTTTTATTGTTGCTCTTTTGGCTCCAGCCAAAATATGGACCCCAGTCGCCAAACTTTTTACCATCGGGGTTCGCCACAGCACTGGCCAGACGGGTAGCATCATGACTATTCATCAGGTTTTGCATATTGAAAGCCACCTCTTCTCCAAACGCTTCCCGCAATTCTTTCAGTTGGCGATCAAACTCAGTCACCGTAGACGCGCTGCTATCCTGCACAAAGAAATCATGCATAATAAAAGCAAAATTGTAATTCATCGTGGCATCAAATTCATCGCCCTTTAAATACGGCCGGGTTTGTTCAATCGGATACACCAACTCGGCGGTCAAATACGCATTTGGATTGATGCTGCGCACCCATGTACGCCAGTCTTTCCAAAAAGGATGACCCACATCATACGCCACATCCAGCCGCCAGCCGTCAATGCCATGCGCCGCCCCTTTCTGCATCGGGTTCATCCAGCGCATGGTGGCATTAAAAATGTATTGTTTCGGCCCGGCCACAATGCCCGTACTGTCTTCTTTTAATTCGGGCAGGGTTTTCACCCCAAACCATCCTTTGTATTCGAATTTGGTGCCTGCCAAACTATCCCGCCAGCTCTTTATATCGAACCAATCTTTATACACCGATGCCTGCTGGTTTTTTACGACATCCTGAAGGGCAAAATTCTTTACGCCCAGGTGATTAAACACGCCATCGAAAATGATGTACATCTTGCGTTTGTGTACCTCTTCAATCAACTGCAAGGCCAGCAAATCAGCCCTGGTCCAGACCCAGGTGTCCGGCTGCAACGGATCTTCCCGCGCCATCATCTTTTTATCTCCTTCCGGATCGGGTCCAAAAGTGGGGTCCACATGATGATAACAGAGCGCATCGTATTTATGGGAGGAGGGCGACCAAAAAATGGGGGTTAGATACAGGGCATTTACGCCCAATGACTGGATATAGTCAAGTTTATTGATGATTCCCTGCAAATCGCCGCCATATCTCCTCCGCTGCAAATTGTAATAAATATCTTTCCCGTTTTTCTGTTCGTATGGTTGCAACTGATACCAGTCGCTGGTCCACGGATGAATCTGGAAAGCGGAGGTGTCGTCAAAAGGATACGCTCCGTTTTGGTCCGTTACTTTTGGGTCGTTGTTTGGGTCTCCGTTGTTGAATCTTTCCGGGAAGATTTGATACCAGACCACGCCTTTGCTCCACTGGGGAGTGGTGTTATTTTGGGCGATAGCTGGTAGAGTAAATAGTAACAGGATGGGGATGGATAGGAGGGTTATTAGTGTTTGTTTGGTCATTGTCTTTTGAATTTGGCCAACGCTTGCATGTAATGCGTAAATATAGGCAGATTTGGAATCTATGCCCACTTGTTCATTGGCTCACGCGAGGCTCTGCCTCGTGAGTAGCATTAGTCGGGTTATACCCAATAGGTGAGCGGGGCAAAGCCCTAGTGATAGCCGACACGAGGTGGAACCTCGCGCCAGCGTGCATTTTATTAGTTCTCAATATCTTGGATTTCCTTTAGGCTTGCGACCGTACATTCGTTCATACTCTGCGATATGCGCTTTCTCAATTTTACGTGCTTCTTTCTTACCCGGAATATCAAATATCAAAATCCTGCCGAAAAATCGCGTCCATTCAAAAATGCGATTTAAGAAGGATACTTGTCCCCGCATACGGTCGGACATCCCATCTTTTCCAATAGGGTCGCAACTAATACCATATTTGAAAATGTCCTCACTTTCTTTATCAATTATTTCATAAAGATGGTGGGACTTCATACTTTGGTTTGAGTTATTGTGGGGCATCATTATTTCCAGCCCTCTTTGTTGCTGTACGTTTCATAACTAATTACAGGATAATAGTCAAATGCTCTTCCAGTTTTCATGCTGTAGGCTTGATTTGACAAACTCAGTAGTGATTCAAAGCTTATTTCAGCCGGGAACTCTGCCGGATTTGCTTTAACCTGCTCAAAATATGCTTCTCCTTCGGCTACTACAGCACATCGGATATAAAGAAAATCATCTACCGACAGATAATCATCGCCTTCGTTGGCTAAGTAAGCGTTCCCATGTAGGCGCGTGTCCAACTGATAGAGTTTCTCTGCCAGCTTATCGGCAAACAAATAAATGTTCACGACCGGCATGGCAGCGAGTTTTTTTACCGCCGGAGCCATGATCTCGTCTGCATCGCTTTTTGACCAGTCCAGGGTTTCTATGATTTGCCAAAACTCTTTATCCGTAAACAGCTCTTTTTTAGGTTCTTTCTCTGATATACGGATTTCAATCTCCGTAGAATCGGAAATTTTTTGCCCTAAATCATGGAAAAATCTGCTGTCCAGGTCTTGCGCGTTGACTTTTAAAACCGTCGTCATGCTTCATCAATGGTTAAAAACGGAAATTATATAGTCGGGAGGTCCCTCCCTGCGGTATAGGCAAATATACGAATCTTTTGATGATGTACTCCTTCGTTGGCGGAAGGTTCCGTTTATGCCTTTTCGCGTGGGCTGTATTTATTGGGTCAGGTCTTTGTTTGGCTCGGAGCCGAACAACTTTTTGAAGCCAAAATCCGTAAACGGGTTGATATATTTGTCCTGGAGGGCCATATAATGAGATTTTCACTATTATAGCAGCGCGGTATGGATGGAATTGTATGTGGTGAACATTCTTGGTTCGTTAAACGCCATTTATAATCGCCTTCATTTTACCACTAATTATTTCCATTCGCTCATCCGCCCCATCATAATATAAATGACCGGGCAAGGCATTCATAATCCTTTCATCTGCTACCATTTCTCTTATGCTGTCAATCAGATAATTTTTTACTGCCTCGTCATCTGCATTTAGAATTTGTTCCACCAGCTGCGTAGAATAATTGAGCAAATACACTATATCCTCCAAATCATGGCTGGCGTACACATCCTGCCTGCCCCGGTCAAAAAAGGCGTCTAATTTTGAAGCCATAAAATACGGAAGCGGAAGTATTTGTACCTCCACCTCTTCTAAACGAACAATAATTGCTTTATGGAAACCAGCTGCAAACCAACGATTGCCGGATGCCCAGCCTATTGATTGTGTTGACATTACATCCACCAGCAGGTCTTCAAAGGCAAAGCGACAAATAACATCAGAATCAGCGTGTTCCCGAAATCCTTTATCGGTGAGGGCCTGGCGCAGTTCTTCCAGTTGACTGACGGTAGTAATTTGAAAAGTCAGGTCAATATCCTTGGTTGGTCTTATATCCTCGGCAGACGGATCATCTACATAAAGGCTAACCATCGCGCCTCCTACGAACACCACTTGGCGATTGAGTTCGCCTAAAGCCCTGGCAATCTTGACGGTTGCCATTCTATTGATAATAGTATTCTTCAGCATATTTTAGTTTTCAATAATTCCAGGGCTACATTTCGCTCTCTGGCCCGCCCAACGCGTACCGCATCAATCAATGCCAGACATTCATACAACGGTGCATCTAACTCCACCGCCTGCACCACCGAAGGATAGAACGGCAAAATACTATACCCGCGCAGATGTCCTTTGGCGTATGGCCAGACGTAGTTTTCATTGCTGCTAATGAGCCCGGCCAGTGGCTCCGCACTATGAGCGGTGGGAATGCCCCTGACCTCTGCGCCCGGCTGCTGCGGGAATATGTAGGGCACCCCATATTGCAACAAATCCATGAATGGCTGTCTGGCCACTTCTTTGCCTTTGTTTTGTAACAAACGGGCATAGACCGACCTGCGCAAGGACTCGCTTATTTCGGACTGGCTGAGAAAGAGGGATTTGGCCAGATACATCTGATTCCATGACCCATCTTCCTGCATGAGAAGTTTTAACAAGACCACCAGATCCTGGGGTCGTAGCGTTGGAATTGCCTTTTTATTCATAGCATATCGTATATCGCGATACGCAAATGTAGGAAGTTATTTATTGGTATTCAAGTGATTGGGAAATAATATTGGATATTGCGATATGGGGAAGGGTGAGTGGGCGTGCCAGCAGAGTGCCTACTCGCGTTTAAAGTTTCTCTATATCTACCTTACTCAAACCCGTATATCGGATAATCTTTTCTATTGCTTCTCCTTCTGATTTCATCTGGCGGGCGATTTCCACATTGCGTTCTTCTTTACCTTCTGCTTTACCTTCATCAAAAGACGTATCTATTACATTCTTTAAATCCCGATAATACTTCAAACTCTCCTCATATTTAACCTTCTCCTCGGGGCTAAATTTGGCAATCTCTGCCGCCTCAAATAGTTTCTGAAATACCCTATCCTGTAATGCTTGCGGTCGATTTTGCAAATATGGAAGTTGTTGCAACACATACATCCACTTATCAAAATTATTTTGTAGTTCTGATTCTGCCTTTTTGAAATTAGGCATTTCCAGGTAGATGTACGTTAATTTATCATAAAACACCCGGCAATTTTGGTCCTTCAATTGTACTTCGTGACGTACTTCCTGCTCTGCTGCGTCCTCTGAAAAAATGAAATCAAGAATACCAACGGTGTATACATTGGACAGTTGGTAATCCCAATTCCCTTTTTTAGCCTGTTCCTGAATAGGAAAAGAGGAATAATAGACGCTCCGGTCTTTAAAATAATTCTGTTTGGCTTTTTGCATTTCCACAATAAAACGCTCGCCATTTTCCCCGATACAGTACAGGTCAAAGATGGCCTTCCGGTCGGCTTCGGTGTTGCCGAGTTGCTCCGTACGGGCGTAGGTCAGGTCCTTTACCTTATGCTTATCGGGCAACACCTGATTCAAAAAATCAATCAGCAGGTCTTTGTTTGGCTCGGAGCCGAACAACTTTTTGAAGCCAAAATCCGTAAACGGGTTGATATATTTGTCTTGGAGGGCCATACAACGATTTTTTCCCTACAAAAATACGGGATTTGGGGGAGAATGGGGGATGTTTTGGCAGGCTGGGCTGAGTGGGTTCGCTCGCTCGTGGGTGCTAGCCGATAGACGAGAGGACATAGTGAGGAGAGGGGACTCGCGCCAAAAGGGGTATCAAACCATGTTACTTGATTGAGATAGGTGTTGAAGCCAATTGTAATTTCATAGGAATCTCACTCAATTGTTTTTCATAGTTCTGTCTTTCTACGCCATGACTTCTCAGGACCCAATACAATAACTGCTCAATTTTTAGTTTCATTTCTTCTGTCAAATTCATTTCATTTAATTTTGACATACTTAATGTCCAAGGATGCCCACCATTGATGTAGGAGCATGGTTTTATATATCTTCGGTTTTTCTGTCTTATCATTCCTATTTTTTCAATTACAGGATGAACACTTATTTCAAAAAACAAGCCGCCAATATTATTTTCAACAAATATTTTGGGTTCCGCTATTGCAATGTATTCCGTTAAAATACTAGTTAAGGGGTGTCCTTGCATTTCAGCAACTAAATTCTCATTATAAATTTTTGCCATAAAATCTGATTCTGACCAACTATCTATTCTTTGTTCTGTTAAAGATCTTAATAATTTGTCACGAGGGGGTATTTTGATTAATGCAAACTTCGAACTTGGCTTTAGCCATTTGTAAATTTTGTAGGAAGTAGAGCTAAAAAGATTATTGCTATAATCTAAAAATTGGTAGCCTTTAAGAGATTTTATTTTACCTAAATTGTAATTTATTGAGCCAGAATCTTCAAGGGTCAATTCTAAGGTAAAATTATTCAATAATTCAGAGTTGCTTTTTATAATGGACTCGTCAAAAACTTTCTTTAAGTTGGACCAATTATTACCATTGAAAAAATTTCTGTCTCCTGAAAAATTTTGCATTAATTCTATATACATTTCATTGATTTTCTTTGCTAATGACTCATCTAATTCTTCTATTATATTATTTGAAATTTCCATATGACTTCTTTTTGCAGAAATATCATATTTTCCTTCCTTTAGCGACAAAATAAATTGTCCTTTATTTAACATTTTCATTGAAGGTAGAATTGGTTTATGTAAAATAGATCCAGAACTAACAAAAATACATCCATTAGTAATCTTATATGAATCAAGACTAAATTTCCTCCATTTATCTAGTACGTCAAGAGCAGGTATCGCGAAATTCAATTCAGAGTCTGATGCTGAAATCGTATAAACCTGACCACCAAGAAGATATGATTGTGCTGTAAATTCACTATCAAATCCCTCCCTAAAAGATTCTATTACTGCTCCTTTAGGTGTAACAGGAATCATTAAATTATAAAATATAATACCCTCAGGTTGAAATAGGAAAAATCCTTGTAAATTATTATTAAACTCATCAAGAGTCATTTTTTCTGTTAATTGAACCTCAATTCGAGTTCCTACATCTTTTTTCTCTATTTTATCATCTATATATACAGGCTTTTCAACAGATCTAATATCCAAATCAAAAGGATTGGAATCTGAACTGTAACGTAATGTCGATACTCTAATTAATTTGCTAACGTACAGAGCTGAAACAAACCCGATTCCAAATCTTCCAATAGAGTCCGGTGCCTTTTCATTTTCTTTGTTAAGTCTTTTTGATCTCCAAATGCTTCTCCCAACTTTAAGAAGATAGGATTCAGCTTCAATTTTAGACATCCCTACCCCATTATCTTCAACGATAAAAGTATTCGTTCGTTCAGAAAATTCAATTTTTATGGACGGTTCGAACTCGTTTGAATCAAGTCTCCTCCTTGCTCTTATTGCATCAATTGAATTTTGAACAAGCTCTCTTATAAAAATAACATTTGCGTTTTCCCCATATAGTTCCCGCCCCATGACTAAAGATGTTAATTTCGGTACATCAGCAGAAAAATTAATTTCTCTAAATCCACTAGGAGCGGAATCAAAATCAAGATTTATTGATACAATTGGACAACTAAGATTATGGCGTTTGAAAGAATCATCTCCTTCTGCAAATAGTCTGGAAATAATATTTTTTACTAATGAAACAATTACAAAACTACTCTTTGATCTAGTCGTAACTACATATTTTATACTTCTGTCATAATTTTGATATGATGCTTTCCTTACATCTGACTCCCAGGTTTCTTCTTCTGCCTCCTCAATCCCGAGAATTCGTGAAACAAATTCTCCTTTATCATAAAATGAGATTAGCGATATTGCTAAGCCCCAAAATGGGAAGCATTCAAATGCCATCTTGGCCTCCTCATCATCTGAATATTCAAAAAAAGGATCTTGAAAGTCGATATTTGAGTAAAGTAGTTCTAAGCCTCTGTTAAGGTATTCAAATTCAAGTTTGTTCGATGTAAGATTTGATAGCGTCTCAATAAAAAAAGAATATTGAATACTTGGAAAAAATATAGTCTTCTTCGTAAAGTAGGTATGTAAAAATATTTTACCAAATTGATAGGCCAAGACTCTCAATTGCTTAAATTTGGTTTCATTTGGTTCGTACATTCTATCTCCAAGGTCTTTAGATATTGCATCATACTGAATTAAAATATGGTCAATGCCAGATGATTCTTCTAATAACTTTTTATTTATAGCTCTATCTAAGGACCTTAAAAAAGGACTTAGCCTAACTAGATCAGGCAAGGAATCTTTTATATTTTCTATACTTTTATTAAAGTCACCACTTTCCTTTTTTTCTATTCCTGATTGTTCTTTTTTTAATCTAAATTCGTGTATTCCATCGTCTTTGCCTGAATATGAATTCGCCATCCATCTTGGGTCTGGAAGACTGGCATAGATAGTGGATTTTAACTTGACAATTCCTTCTTCATTGATAGATATAGTGTTATATGCATTTGAATATCTTCCAATTTCTTCTTTCTTCGTAAATAATGGGCCTACGGGACAATACAATAATGAACCGTTTTCATGATTTTTGTCCATTATTTTCATATTAGATATTTCATGAATGTGACCATGTAAGTAAATACCGCCAACTTTCATTAACTGACTTTCAAAAAGGATTTTTTCACTTGATACGAGGAAGTCAATAGGATAATGAGACATCGTAAGGTGAAGGTCTATATTTGATTCTGGCTTCAGGTAGGACAATATTTGTGTCTCAGAAAGCCGCATTTTACCAAATCCTCCGTCAACAGGTAAAAATTTAGATAGAAAACTGGAATTAAGGCCATTAATTTTTACACGGAAATTATTAAATTCCATTAGCCAATAGCATGCTAAATCCGGCCTCCCTTCAAATGGCGGATTCACTGATAATACAAAATCGTTGTAAGCTGAAAAACTCTTTAATAATGGCTCACGGATTGCTTCCTTAGAGAGCAAGATATTGAATTCTTCATTTGTTTTACAACTAAGTAATTTTTCTGGCAAGAATACTTCAAGTTGATCCCATTCTTGGTCGTGATTTCCAGGAACAAAACAACAAGCCGTCATCGGAACATCTATTGTGCTGATTAAAGGCAAAAAGAATTCTGAGTAAAACTCATCATATTCAGATTTGCTTCCACCATAAACTAAATCACCTGAAAAACAGAGAAAATCGAATGGCTCATATTTATTTTCCTCTTTTAATTTTTCTAGTAATTGAGCCTTATATATTCCGAAATTAGGATCATTTTTAAAACCCAATTTATAATGGAGATCACTAATATGCAAAAATTTCATTTTCATTTTCTTTATTTTTAGTTACGATTGGATTTCGTTGTGAGTAATTATTAGATAAAACATTAAAACTAAATTGAATTATCCTTTGGATTGCTTGGTTTTGGTTTCTGACAACTACTCTTTTGTCGCAACTAATGACTGAGTAAAAATGCAATGCCATAGCCCTCATTGTTCCACGACGTGTGGGGAACAATCAAAAAGCACAAACCGTACCAGACAAGTGGAAAAGCATTCATCTTGAATTCGTTAGGTTGGCCAAAGGTAGTCAAGCCACCTGCCCTAACCCCCTCCCACCCAATTTTTTTTTGCCCCTCCCCATCTCCCCAAATTATCCCTCCCCGCCCCAAATCTCCCCCCAACCCCGTATCATTGCACAACCATACCACCCAACCCGTGAACCCGCTCCGCACCGATCTCCACCACCGCAACACCGCTTTCCGCCAATCCCTGGAAAGCCTCAACCCCGCCCAGCGGCAGGCGGTGGAGCGCATCGAAGGGCCGGTGCTGGTCATCGCGGGGCCGGGCACGGGCAAGACCCACCTGCTCAGTGCACGCGTCGGCAAGATCCTGTTGGATACGGATACGCGCCCCCAGAACATCCTGTGCCTCACTTTCACCGATGCCGGGGTGAGTGCCATGCGGGCGCGGCTGCTCGAACGCATCGGGCCGGAGGCGCACCGGGTGCCTATCCAGACTTTCCACGCGTTTTGCCACCGCATTATTCAGGAGAACCTCGAAGTGTTTGGCCGCACCAATCTGGAACCGCTCACCGAACTGGAACGCATCGAGATCGTCCGCCAGTTGCTCAGCCAATTGCCTTCCGAGCATCCCCTGCGCGAGGGCCAAAAAGATGTGTATCAATACGAAAGCCACCTGCGCGATCTGTTTGCCAACATGAAAAAGGAGGGTTGGACGCCAGCGGAGGTCGTGGAAAAGACCAATACTTATCTCGCAGGTCTGCCCGAACACCCCGATTTTATCTATCAGCGTAACACCAAACACGCCAAAAAAGGCGAACCCAAAAGCCAGAAGATCGAGGAAACCACCGAGCGCATGCAACGCCTTAAAGCGGCTGCCGACCTCTACCCCAGGTATCAGGCGGCCCTCGAAAAAGCGGGCCGCTACGAATACGAGGATATGCTGCTCTGGGTGCTGCGGGCGTTCAGCAGCAACGAGGCCCTGCTGCGCAACTACCAGGAACGCTACCTCTACATCATGGTGGACGAGTACCAGGACACCAATGGTGCGCAAAACCGCCTGCTCCAACTGCTGCTCGACTATTGGGACAATCCCAATATTTTCATCGTCGGCGACGACGATCAGAGCATCTACGAATTCCAGGGTGCGCGGCTGCAAAACCTGCTCGATTTTCACCAGCAGTACCGCGCCGACCTGCTCACGGTGGTGCTGGAAGAGAACTATCGCTCCACGCAGGGCATCCTCGATGCGGCGCACCGGGTGATCGAACACAACACCATCCGCGCCATCAATTCTTTGGACGAGCCATTGACCAAAGACCTGCACGCGCACATGAAAGTTCAGGCGGAGCCGCGCTTGTACGTATATGAAAATCGGCTGCAAGAAGTGGCCGATGTGGTATCGCAGATCGAAACGCTGATTCAAAATAGTACGTCGCCAAAAGAAATCGCGGTACTCTACGCCCGTCACCGACAGGCGGATCGCCTGCTGACGTTGCTCGAAAAGAAAGGCATTGCCTACCAAACCAAACGGCCCATCAACCTGCTCGATCTGCCGTGGATGCAGCAGTTTCGGAGTCTGTTGCGCTATTTGCAGGAAGAATCGGTGCGCCCGTTCAGCGGGGAAGCGCGATTGTTTCGCTTACTGCACGCGGCTTTTTTTGGCCTGGCTCCGCTTGATCTGGCGCGGGTGGCGGTGTTGTTGCGTCCGGCGGAAAGTTCATCTAACTCGAAAGCAAAGCCTGTTTATTGGCGGGAAATATTGACCCAAGAAGCCGTATTACAATCTTTACAACTCCAACATCCACAGCGACTTAGTGCAATTGCCCAGCATTTTGAACAATGGATTGGCGATCTGCACAATGTGCCGCTCCCGGCTTTTATCGAACGTCTGTACACCCAAAGCGGCCTGCTCACCTACGCCTTGGAACAGCCCGACAAAATCTGGTGGCTGCAAACGCTGAACACTTTTCTGAATTTCGTCCAAGCCGAAGCCAGTCGCCAGCCGCGCTTTACGCTGGGTCGCCTGCTGTCGGTGCTGGATAGTATGGACGACAATCGCCTATCGCTGCCCGTGCAACAGCCGGTGCGCAGCGTGGCCGATGGCGTGCAACTGTTCACCGCGCACGGGGCCAAAGGTTTGGAATTTGAGCACGTCTTTATGCTCGATTGCACCGACGATTATTGGGGCAAGAGCGCGACAGGCTATCGCGGGCGTTTTGCGCTGCCCGACACGCTCACGCTATCCGGCGAAGAAGATGCGTTGGAGGCTCGCCGTCGTCTGTTTTATGTGGCTATGACGCGGGCCAAACGGCATTTGCAAATGTCGTATAGCCGCGTGGGAGAAGACCGCAAACCACTGACACAGGTGGGTTTTGTGGAAGAAACGCTATTGCCAAAAGTCGAAGTGGAAGTGCCGATGGAAACGCTGCTCGAAACGCAGGCCTTGCTGTTGCTGGAATCTGCGCAGCCCGTGATTACGCTGCCCGAACCGGCGTTGATAGATAATTTGCTGCGCGATTTCAGTTTGAGCGTACGCAGTTTGAGTCGCTATTTGCGTTGCCCGCTGGCTTTTTATTACACGGATTTGCTGGGCATTCCAGAGACGGCGAGCGAGGCGGCGGCGTATGGGGAGGCCATGCACCGCGCGATGCAACAGTTTTTTCTGAAAATGAAAAGCGACGGCGGGCAGTTCAGTTCGGCGGAATCGCTAGCGCGGATGTTTGCCGCCGAAATGGAGCAACAACGCGCTTTTTTCTCCGAACATGCTTTTGCGCAGCGGTTGGCGTTGGGGAAAGATTTGCTGCGCCGTTATCATGCCGCGCAAATAGCGCAGTGGCGAACCCGCGTCCTCGTGGAGCATCGCATAGATCGCGTGGAACTCTACGGCGTCCCGCTCACGGGGCGTCCTCGACAAAGTGGAATGGCTGGATAACGCCACGCTGCGCATTGTAGATTATAAAACCGGCACGCCCGACCCCAAAAAGACGGCTCCGCCCGACGAAAAACAACCCTACGGCGGCGACTATTGGCGGCAATTGGCTTTTTATAAAATCCTGCTGGATCGCTCACGCTTTTATGCCGAATCGGTGAGCCGTGTGGCGGTGTCATGGTTAGCACCGGATCGAAAGGGCGTATTTCCAGTGTTGGAGTGGTCGTTTTCGGTGGCGGAAATACAGGGCGTGGAGCAAGTAATTCGTGACACGTATGCGAAGATTCAGAATCGGGAATTCACGCAGGGTTGTGGAAAAGAAGATTGTGTGTGGTGCCGGAATGCACCGGGATCGGCAGTTGCCGATGGTGTTTGATCGGTCAGTAGAGGAGGGGTTGGATGATGGGGGGTAAAGGGCATGGGCGATGTCGATGCATATAGTTGGCTATACGTGACCATGTATTGTTATAACGTTTTAATCATCTTTATTCCCTCGTGGATTTCGG
>CBDFMU010000050.1:0-31388 GCA_965249785.1 Saprospiraceae bacterium
GTGCTGGCAAAAGCGATCGGTCGGGGGGATACTGCTCCAAGAATATATTGGTGCAGGTCTTTGGTAGCGATTTGGGCAGGATCAACGGTGAGCATAGCAGGTGGCGGCGATTGGTAAGAGTGCGCCAAAAGTAGGGCCATTATTTTTTCACAACCGTGTAATTTTCAGCCATGAAACCTGCATTGCTTCGCAATTTATTCTTCGTTTTAATTACTGCCGCAGCTATTTTCGCCTGGTGGCAATACCGACAACCCAATTTCAGGGCTGGCGATCCGGTGCCGGATTTTACGGTTACTTTGCTGACCGGAGAGCAGGTGCGCTTGTCCGATTTGCGCGGCAAATACGTCTTGCTGCAGTTTTGGGGCAGCTGGTGTGGGCCGTGTCGGGCAGAGAATCCATACCTGGTAGACCTGTATGATCGCTATCACGAGCACGGACTGGAGATTTTCAGTGTCGGTATTGAGCAAAGTGCATCCGCGTGGCAACGGGCCATTCAGCAGGACAAAATGATCTGGCGGTATCACACCATGGAAGCCCAGGATTTTAATGGCGGTCTATCTCAGCAATTCAACATCCATTCTATTCCTGCTACTTTTTTAATCAATCCGCAAGGAGTCATTATGGGTATCAACCACGATATGGACCAATTGGAAAAGGTGTTAAGCACGGTGCTGCCAAAATGACATTTGGTCTGGCACAGGCATAAAAATTGCTCTGTTTGGGGTTGCGAGCCCACGGAAGTAAAGGAAAGGGCAAATTGCAAATCAGCAAAAGGCAATTATATAGCATGTAAGAGTAATATTATTGTTGCTATTTTGCCGCTTGCCGCTTGCCTTTTTGTTATCCTTCCCGCTTCTACTTGCCATTCGTTCAAAAATATCTTTTCTATGCCAAACAACGAAAATAACGATTTCCAGCCACAAGGGGGAGAAAACCTGGAAAATGAGCCAATCCAGGCGGATAGCATTGCGGATAATAGCCGGGTACAAGAGCTGGAACAACAGTTGGAAGAGAGCCGCAACAAGTATTTATATCTCTATTCCGATTTTGAAAATCTCAAACGCCATGCTGCCCGCGAGCGAATAGACCTTATTCAGACGGCCGGACGCGACATACTGACAGCCTTACTACCTATTTTAGACGATTTTGACAGGGCTGCCCGCAACAGTGCGCTTACCGAGGGCACTGTCCTGATCCATAATAAATTAATCAATATCGTAAAATCCAAAGGCTTGACGCAATTGGAAACCAAGCCCGGCGATACGTTCAATGCTGACTGGCATGAGGCCGTCGCCGAAATACCCGCCGCTTCCGAAGACTTGAAAGGTAAGATTGTAGACATCCTGGAACAGGGTTATAGCCTTGGAGAGCGGATCATTCGTTTCACCAAAGTGGTTGTGGGGCGATAAAAAAGGGAACCAAAAATGGCAAAGAGAGATTATTATGACATCCTGGAAGTGACCAAAACTGCCAGTGCCGAGGAAATAAAAAAGGCTTACCGCAAGAAAGCCCTGGAACATCACCCCGACCGCAACCCCGATGACAAATCGGCGGAAGGCAAATTCAAAGAAGCTGCCGAAGCCTACGATGTGCTCAGCGACGACGACAAAAAGGCGCGTTATGATCGCTATGGACACGCGGGTATGGAAAATATGGGGGGTGGCGGTTCCGCCGGCTTCCAAGGCATGGATATGGATGATATTCTGCGGCGTTTTGGCTTTGAAGGCGACGATATTTTCGGCGAATTCTTTGGAGGCGGACGGCGCGGCGCACGCTCTGGCGGTGGCCGCCCACGCGGCGAGCGCGGCAGCAACCTGCGCATCCGCGTCAAACTCACGCTCGAAGAAGTAGCCACTGGGGTCAACAAGAAAATAAAAGTACGCAAGCAAGTGACCTGTGGCACCTGCCAGGGTTCTGGTGCGCGCGACCAATCTTCGGTGGAGACCTGTACCGCTTGTCGAGGCTCTGGTATGGTCAATCGGGTGACGCAAACGCCTTTTGGCATGATGCAAACTGCCGTGCAATGCCCCACTTGTAGCGGGACTGGTACTATCGTAAAGTCGCCCTGCAACGTCTGCAAGGGCGATGGACGCGTGTTCGGCGAAGAAACGATTGAAGTGGATATTCCCGCTGGCGTACATGATGGCATTCAGCTTTCGATGGCCGGCAAAGGCAATGCTGGCGCAAAAGGTGGTGCAGCAGGCGATCTGATTATTAATATCGAAGAGACCCCGCACGAGGAATTCACCCGCGACGGCAGCAATATTATGCACGAACTTTTCATCAGCATTGCCGATGCAGCCTTGGGTATCAAGGCAGAAGTACCGACTTTGGATGGCCGTGCCCGCATTACCGTTCCGCCTGGCACGCAGTCGGGAAAAAATATTCCGCTTAAAAGATAAAGGTCTGCCTGCCTTGCAAAGCTATCAGCGTGGCGATCAGCTCATCCACGTGAATGTGTGGACACCGAAAAAAACGAATGACGAGGAGAAGAAAATGCTGGAAAAACTGCGCACCATGCCCAATTTTCAGCCGACACCTTCCAAAGAAGACAAGAGCTTTTTTGAAAAAGTGAAAGATATTTTTGGGTCGTGAAAATAGAAGTTGTAGTCTCACTTCGAGTGAAACTACAACTCAAAATAGAGAAAAAACAGGATTTTTGAACGCCTTCCTTCCTTTTTTTAAAAAGGCTGCTATCTTTGCCGCCGCTTTTGACGCTCCCTCGCGGGAATGACAAAATTGGCCACGTGGCGGAATTGGTAGACGTGCTACTTTGAGGGGGTAGTGTCCTTACGGATGTGCTGGTTCGACTCCAGTCGTGGTCACAACAAAACTATATAGCCTGCAAATCAGTGATTTGCAGGCTATTTTTATGCACTTTGAGTTCTTCGATTTGTTTTAATCAGAATTTAGCAAATATATAAAACTACATTACTTTCATAATTTTTTTGCGGTGTAATAATCCCTAGCCTTTCAAAGCAGTAATAACCTCAGCAGGTATAGTCAACGCAAAGTGGTTTCGAATACGTACTAATAATTAACAGCGCTGTCATGTGGACCGAAGTGGAGACATCCGTCAGGGCAAACGCATCAAAATGGCTATGAAAAACGCTTAATCTTCCCACTCTACGCTGTCATGCTGACGAAGGAAGCATCCGGCTATGAAATATGTAAGTATACACCTGCGCTCTCGGCCAGTTCCTTCACTCCGTTCAGGATGACATCTCTATATAGCTTGATCTAAACATTTTCCTTGCCTGTTTTGATACGTTTGCCCTAGGAGACATTCGTGTGCTTTTCCATCAGATGTCTCCACTTGGGTAGATATGACAAAACCCGTTCAGAACCATTCTGTGCCGACTAATATATTTAGTGGAAGATATCCCATCATTGGTAGAAATGTATCATAAACGGTTCGGGTAACCTGTTTAATGTAATTCCAAATCTGACACAACATTGAGTTAGTTTCGTAAGAAGTCTATTCCAGCGATGATTGGTTAGCCACGCGAGTATTCGTGGCCTTAAAATTTTTAGGCCATCAGCAGGCACGAAATTTTTAGGAAGCATCGGTATTTAACCGACAGACCCACCAATCATGATTATTGTATCTGCTTCAAGAACCAGTCTATTACAAAACATTTTTCGGGTATTGCTAGGTGCCAGCCTTTTGTTTGCTGGTATCAGTCATCTTACTTTTGCGCGCAGGGAATTTCAGGCCCAGGTGCCCGATTGGTTGCCAATGAACGCCGATCTGGTAGTTATTCTATCCGGTATAGTGGAATTAGCCATCGGTCTTTCCCTGATTTTTGTTACCAAATACCGGACGCAACTTGGCTGGATAGTCGCCTTGTTTTTTGTGCTTGTTTTTCCGGGCAATATTTCTCAATATACCAACCACCTGGATGCCTTTGGTCTTGATACGGATGCTAAACGCTTTATTAGGTTACTTTTTCAACCCGTGTTGGTGATGTGGGTATTATGGAGTACAGGAGCGTGGAGTACGTGGCGCAGACAGCAAGCCGCTACAACATAATGAACAGGCTACTGTAAAATTTCTCCCTACCAAACGAAAGCCTGGTTAGCAAAATGCTGACCGGGCTTTTTTCATGTCTTTCCTCTTAGAGGCTGTTTAAAACCGGGAACGGAGCGGAAAGACTTGAATTTTGGCGATAGAGGAAGATTCATTTTTAGTGCGTAGCCGAGCCTATTCGCTAAAAATGAAGCAAAATATAGCGTCAAAAGGCGAGACTTTACGACCGATGAGGGGTTTTAAAACAGCCTCTTACACCAATTTCCGACTTTTGGCGTTACATCGCGGCTCCCAAAGATCATCCCTTGCTATTCATCGTTTATCGTTCATACTTCATCGTTCTGCCAATGCCTTTCGTCGCTCGCCTCACCGTCCTGCTCGTTGCCTGTTGTCTGCTGCCTGTTGTTGGCTGGTCCCAGGCCCCCGTCGCTCCCCCCAAATTCCCGGACAATTCCAATGAATTTGTGGATAAACTCGGCGAATTCATGACCGCCAGTAAGCGTCCCGATATGGAAGAATCGTTTTCGGTCTTCAAAAAAATGGTCCGCGCCGGTACGTTCAATGAGCGCGATATGCAGCGTATAACCAAAGTAGCCAATATGCTGGCCGACCAGAAACTGGCTCCTTTTCCCTACTTCAAAAATTATATCAACGCCGCCGCCGCCGCCCGCATTAATCCTGATACCGCTCTTTTTGGGCGGTGGATCGGCTTCACCGAAAAAGCACTGGCGAGCATCGAAAAAGGCCGCACGAAGCCCATCAGTATGTTGCTGGAATTCTCCTCCGACTTGCTGGAACACCGCGCTTTGAAAACCGGGGAAGGCGGCTCCGTGACCTGGAAAATCCAGGGTGGTAAGTACGCGTTCGAGTTTAAAGACGATCTGCCCGTACTGCGCTGCGAAGATGTTAACCTGATTGGCCTGCGCAAACAGGACTCTATTACGGTGATCAAAACCTCGGGCACCTATTTGCCCTACGAGGGTATATGGCGCGGACATGGCGGCAAAGTCACCTGGGCGGGCACGGGGCTGGATTCTACGGTGTATGCGACTTTGGCGAGCTATAAAGTAGAGGCGATAAAGCCGCTTTTCACCTGCGACACCGCTCAGTTGTACTACCCCTTGTATTTTCCCAGCCGCGCCATTCCCGGCAAACTGGAGCATAATATCGTGGTGGACAGCAAAGCAAATTCGCAGTTCCCAAATTTTGAATCCTTCGATAAATCGTTGAAAGTCAATAAGATTGGTACTGGGATTGAATATGTGGGCGGTTTCAAATTGTCGGGCAGCTCGCTTTACGGTTATGGCACCAATGCGGAGCCAGCGCAGTTGAGTATTTTCAATAAAAAGCGGCAGCGGATTTTCTACGGCACTGGCCCACTCTTCATCATTAAACGCGAAGTCAGCATCGTGGCGGAAGGTGTGAATGCCAAATTATACATGGACAAAGACAGCCTTTTTCACCCGCAGGTCGATTTTCGGGTGGATATTCCGAAGGATGTCATTTATCTAACCCGGGGCGAAAAAGGCTCGGAGCGCAATCCATTTTTCTCCTCGTTTTACAATATGAACCTGGATGTGGAACGGATTGCCTGGTATATTGCCGAGGATTCGCTGGAAATTGGGGCCAGAAATAACGTCGCTAAAGGCATTGAGCAGAAAGTGCAATTTGAGAGCAGCAACCACTTCGATATGGGCGAATACGTGAAAATGCAACAAATCGCCTCTCAAAACCCTATTTCCACGCTATTTGTCCTCTCCCGTGAAAAGGGCACCGATGTTATTTCAGACAATGATTTCGCCCAGCGGATCAATCCTAAATTCGATTATTCGAGCATCCAGACGTTGTTGGCGCAAATGGTGGCCGAGGGCTTTATCAACTATTATTTTACCCGCCACGAAATAGAGTTGCGCGACAAACTGACCCACTACGCGTTGGCCAGCCAGGGGAAAAAAGACTTTGATGCGATCAATATTATTTCCACCAGCACTGGTGCCAATGCGCACCTGGATTTGAAGACTAAGGAAACCCAGATTTTTGAAGTCAAGAAAATGGAACTTAGCGATCGCCAGAAGGTGGCGGTGCTGCCCGACGGCAATTCGTTTACCCTGCTCGAAAATCGCGATATGCGTTTTAAAGGCCGTTTGTATGCGGGCCTGGCCCTGTTTCAAGGCAAGGATATGCACTTCGATTATGACAAGTTCCAGGTGGAATTTGACTCGGTACGGCACCTAGATTTTTATTTGCCGACCGGCAATGTGGACAAAAATGGCCAGCCCCTCGCCAATTCCATGAATTCGACGGTGGAATATGTGTCTGGCGTGTTGCTCGTGGATGCGCCCAATAATAAATCGGGGAAAGACGATCTGCCGATTTTTCCGTCGTTACAGACCAAACAGCCGTCGTTCGTTTTTTATGACCGCCCCGAAACACTGGGCGGAGTGTACAAGCGCGACTCCTTCTATTTCAAACTGGACCCTTTCGCCTTCAACGGTTTGGACAGCTACACCAAAGACCAGTTGAAATTTCGTGGTATAATGCAACCGGCCACTATTTTCCCTCCTTTTAAAGAGACCATCGTGGTGCGCGAGGAGGACAAATCATTTGGTTTTGTGCACAAAACGCCTCCTGCGGGCTATTCTACCTACTCCAAAAAAGGCAATTATACTGGCGATTTAGACTTAAGCAACAAGGGTTTTGTGGGCAAAGGCAAGCTGGAGTACCTGACTGCCGACATTGAATCGGAAGATTTGATTTTTAAGCCCAAACAGACGACCGGCACGGCTAAAAAGTTTTTTATGGAAGAAGACCGGGTCAGTGCCGTGAAATTGCCGCAGGCCAAGGGCGAAAACGTGTCGGTAAACTGGCTGCCTTTCCGCGACTCGATGTATGTGGAAAGTAAAGCGAAGGACTTTGAACTATTCAAATCGCCCGGTTACACCCACAAAGGCGTACTGGTGTTGACGCCATCTGGCTTGAAAGGGCGCGGCGTATTTGAATGGGCGGAGGGCAAAATGACTTCCCGTATCATGGCTTACGCTCCTTTCCAGGCCAGTTCTGATACAGCCAACCTGGAGATCAAATCGCTGGATAGTAAAGGCATTGCTTTTGATTCCAAAAACGTAGATGGTGAACTGGATTTTGATGCCCAAAAGGGTCACTTCAAGGCCAATTCCGAGAGTGCCAATACGACCTTGCCCCTCGACCAATACAGTACTTCGATGAACGAGTTTACCTGGGATATGCGCGCCCAGACGATCACCTTCCAGTCAGATGCCAAGAAGACGGGTGCCTTCGTTTCCATTGATCCTAACCAGGATACGCTGACTTTTCAGGGTAAAACGGCTTTTTACGACATGAAAACCAACCTGCTCAAAATCGGGGGCGTGAATGTGGTCAAGTCGGCTGACGCTTATATTTATCCCGATAGCGGTGCCATCGAAATCGTGCCGGGCGGCAAAATGAAGCAGCTTCTCAACGTGCGCATTGTAGCCGATACGGTCAATAAATACCACACCATCAACCGCGCTACGGTGGATATTCTGGGTAAAAAAGCCTATAAAGCCACTGGTTTTTATGAGTACAACATTCCCGGCTACAAACAGGAAGTGTTTTTCAACAATATCGTCGGCGAAAGACGTGGCCCCGGCACCCAGATCACTAAAAATGTGTTGACGACCGCCAATGGCGATATTGCGCCGAAAGACAGTTTCCGCATGGATGTTCGCACCTTGTTCAAAGGGCAGATCATCTTGAAAGCCAACCAGAAGAATATGCGTTTTGAGGGCTATGCGCAATTGGATGCGGAGAAATTGCCCGCCCTCAACTGGTTTAGCGTTTACACGGAAGTGGATAAAACCAATCCCACTATTCGCATCAAAAAGGCAGAGGATCAGGAAGATACGCCGCTGATCACTGGTTTTTATCTGTCCCGCGAACAGGGTGATATGTACCCGCGCATCCTGCAACCCGCCTACGCCCGCGTGGATCGGGCCATTCTGGATTGTCAGGATGTGTATAAATACGATCAAAAAACCGCCCACTTTATTTTTGGTGATTCCGCTAAAGTGGCGGGCGATGCTTTGCGCGGCGCAAAAATGGTTTATGATGATAAACTAGGAACGGTGCAAGCCGAAGGGCCACTCAAATTGGGAACCGGGTTGAAATATATGAAAATTACGGGTGCTGGCCGCCTCAAGTCAGATTTTAATAACGTGACAGATTCTACGGGTTATACCGTCACCGGCGAGTTTATGACCGGTATGGAAATCAATGTGCCCAAAGTTCTGCTCGATATTATGGCGAGCGATATTCAAGCCTCCAGTTTTGATGCTGCGCCGGTGATTACCAATACTAACCTGGCGTTTTATCAGCCCGCATTGGCCCAGTTCGTTACCGACGAAAAAGAGCGCGCCGAAGCCCTGGGCAATTTGCCCAATAATTTATTGGCTTTGCCTAAAAATGATAATAAATACACCATTCTGCTGGGTCGCCATCCGGTGTTATGGAATGCTGAATACCAGTCGTTTCTGAGTACGGAAGACAAAATCCCGCTGTTGGGTTTCAATGGCCAGCTTGTCGGCAAAATGATGACCACCTACGTGGAATACAAAATGCCCGGCAACGAAGACGACCGTTTTTACATCTACATTAAAGTGTCGCCGGATTTGTGGTATTTCTTTGGTTATCAATCCGGTTCGCTGAATGTGGTGTCGAGTAGCACCCGTTTCAACGATGCAATGCTGGCCTTGAAACCCAAAGAAACAGTACTCAAAATGCCCGATGGAGAGACTTACGAAATCGTGGCTGCCAACCCTTCGGTCGCCGATGCTTTTGTAAATCGTGTGCGGGCGGGGCGAACGAAACAATAGAGGTAATAGGCAAGATGCCAATAGGCAAAAGGTAACATAGAAAAAATTATGTCCCGTTCCGTATCACGTATCCTTTTGCTGCTGCTTTTTGCACTGCCGACCAGTGTGCTGTTTGCGCAGATGGCCAGTCCTTTAGCTGATTTCAATCAGGAGCGGCTGGCGCGTATGCGCAACAGTATGTGGGTATTAGGCGGCTGGGGAGCGGCTAACCTGGTGGTCGGTGCTTTCGGAATGCGCGGTGCGCAGAGAGAAAATCGCGCTTTTCAACAGATGAACCTGGCCTGGGGAGCCGTCAATTTCGGCCTGGCAGCCACGGGCTGGTGGACGGCCACCCACAGCGATCCGGCCTCGTTCGATTTGTACCAAACGGTGCGACAACACCATCGGGTGCAAAAAATTTTCTTGTTCAATGCTGGACTGGATGTGGCCTACATGGCCAGCGGGCTTTGGCTCAAGGAACGTGCTAAAACGGCCACTCGTCGCCCGGAACGGCTGCGTGGTTTTGGCCGATCCATTCTGTTGCAAGGCGCATTTTTATTTGTATTTGATTTGAGTGCCTGTTTGTACCAGCAAGGGCTGGAAAATAAACTGCGGCCTTTGTTGCAAAATACTTCGCTGGGCATGACCGGGCAAGGAATGGAGCTGACGGTTCGCTGGAATCTATACCACCAAGGAGGAACACTAACCAAAAGTTGTTCAAATAAAAGTTAACGATTTTCTTACCCTGCCTTTCGACAAAACAAGACCCCTTTTTGGGCGTTAGCCGAATATGAGATCTCGCACCCTCTTTTCGGCCGCTTTTCTGCTGGTTATCATTTCTGTGCTGGTGAGTTGTATTCCTTATCACCAGACGAATATTTGGAAACGTACGGCTACCGACCGCGAGATTAATCGCTATTATGCACACGTGGCAGACAAACCCACCATTTTTTACTTCCGTTCCGGTGATCGTTTGCTGCGTGGCTGGCAGGTAGGGGCCGATTCGTTGCCGGTAACGCTGCTGATCCATGGCGCACCGAGTTCCATGTTTAAGTTCAATGCGTGGTTTGCCGATTCTAGCATTTATAACAAAACCCGTCTGGTAGCGATTGATCGTCCAGGCTACGGTGGTTCGGGGGGTAAAGCCGAGATTTCTATTGAAAAACAAGCGGAATTGCTCACCCCTTTGGTGAAGGAATTAGCCAAAAATGGCCCAATTAACCTGTATGGTTCCTCTTATGGGGGCGCGGTTGTTGCGAAACTGGCAATGGACAATCCTAAGGACATCCGGGCACTATTGCTACAATCCGCTTCGGTAGAGCCTAATGCCGAGCTGACCCCCGAGATTGCTTACTGGATCAAATCGCCGCTGGGCATGGTTTTCCCCCATTGGGCGCGCGTGGCGACTAAGGAGAAATTCAGCCATCAGCAAGCCCTGGGCCGGATTCAAAATGGCTGGGATCGTATCACTTGCCCGGTCTGGATACTGCATGGACAAGCCGATAAACTGATCTATCCTTCCAATGCAGAATATGCCTACGAGCAGCTTTCTCCGCATACGGACGTGACCTTTATCAAACTGGATAATCTGGGGCACCGGCTGTATTATGAGCGGCGCGATACGCTCCGGTATTATATGCTGCAAGCGTTGGATTGCACCAAGCCGGAATGCCTGAAGCCGATTTCTACCACGCTTGCACCGACTGCCCAATGAGTGGTAATGATTTTTTTTGAAAAAGATCGTCTACGCAAAAGTATTTTTGCTACTTGATAGTCCCGTTTACGAAATTTAAAAGCTTGCAAAAGCGATGTAGCCATCAAAAGCAGCCTTTAAATACCTATTATTAACTTTTTCACCTTTTCACTTCTCCCTTTCGATTTCACAACTTTACACCATGTTAAAAAAAGTATTCGCCCTGCTGCCCCTGGTCCTTGCTTTATCGGCCTTCAAAACGCCTACTGTTCCCGTGACGACCGCAGCTGACCCAACCGTCCCAGCAGATATACAGACTTTGTTGGACAAATACAGCTGTACTTCCTGCCACGCCATCAGTCGCCGCCTGGTCGGCCCGATGTGGACGGATGTAGCCGCCAAAGGTTATACCGCCAAACGCATTATGCAACTGGTGAAAGCTCCCGAACCCGCCCACTGGCCCGGTTATTCCCCCATGACGGCACAGACGGCCGTGCCAAAAGCCGATTTGCAAAAAATTGCGAACTGGCTGGTTAGCATGAAAGAATAATTTGGTGACGAAATCAGGGCAAGTACAGCCGCACCTGTTTGGTTCGCGTTACAGGCTTTTCCCGCGTCGAACAGGATTCGACCATACGTTGGAGATTGGTTATTGGGGAGTTGTACCCAATAACCAATTAACTATTCAACCAATCAACCAGTAGCTCCATTTTCCAGGCATTTTCTATGGAAAATCCGCCCGTCTGGGTGCGACGTAGTGCGCTGAGGTAAGCTCCGCTGCCGACGGCCTGGCCCAGGTCATTGGCCAGGGAACGGATGTAAGTGCCTTTCCCACAGGCTACCTCGAAATCGCATTGCAGGCCCGCCGCATAATCGGGATGTAACATGATGGGTGCGTTCCCTCTGTCATACGCCACTACTATGTCCGTGCGCCCGGCCGTAACGGGGCGAAGCGGCCCTACTTCAAATGATTCCACGTACACGGAACGTTGCGGCACTTCCACTTCCTCGCCCGTTCGGGCATTCTTGTACAATCTTTTTCCATCCACTTTCACGGCTGAAAATATAGGTGGTATTTGCAAAATATCGCCTACAAACTGCTTGCGGGCTTCTTGCAGCAGTGCATCCGTCAGATGATCGGTCGCGAAGGTCGCGTCTACTGCTTTTTCCAGATCGAAAGAAGGCGTAGTAGCCCCAAAAGTGACCGTTCCGGTATAAGTTTTTGGCATCGCCTGAAACTCGTCAATGCGCTTGGTGTAGTTGCCAATACAGATGACCAATAACCCCGTCGCCAGCGGATCGAGGGTGCCCGCGTGTCCTACTTTGAGGTTTTTTATTTGCAGCCGACGTTTTAGCGGAGCACGAATCTTGTTTACTACATCGAAAGAAGTCCAGGCCAGCGGCTTGTCCACAAGCAAAAGTGCACCATCGGGAAAAGGATGGGGGAAAGAGGAGGTAGTAGGAAGTAAAATGGAAAGAGGCATGAGGGCGAAGGTAGGGTTTTCCATCCTACCTTCGCCACAGCCGTAATAGGAGCAGTTTATTAACCCTTCACCACCTGGAAACTCCGCAACTCCCCGTTTTTTCCAAGTAATTTAAGTACATAGTTCGCCTTCGGCAAATTCGCAGGAATTGTCAGCTCCGTTGTGGAGCCAGACAAACGTTTTTCCAGCACAATTTTTCCCTGAACATCTATTAGTTGCGCCGTCGTGAAGTGATTGTCTGCTGGTAGAGAGATTTGCAAATGGTCAGCAAAGACGGTAGGCCAGACGCGGATGGCCGCTTCTTCTAAGGCTTGATCGGTGCCGACCAAGGCAGACAAAGCCACGTTTAGCGTAGTGATTTCGCCAGTGGTCAAGGTCACGTTGACGTTTTTAGTCACGTAGCCCGCCCGAACTACCTGTACAGTATACAGCCCGGAACTATCGGCACCCGTCTTGTATTGTCCGCTGGCCAGGGTCGTGTCGGCATTGGGTGTATTGAGTACAAACACTTTCGCATTGCCGAGGGACAGGCCGGTGGCGGTATCCGTCACTTCGCCCTGTAGCCAGGAAGCGTGTTGGTAGGTGGGTTTAAACACAAAAAAACCTTCGTCTTTCGCGGTGGCCGTGATGATGCCCGACGGCAAATACGGGTCGGCATCCCAGACCAGCGAAGTACCTACCACGGCCCAGGCGGTTTCGATCAGATTATCGGGATGGGTAGCGTCCACGATGGTCAGTTGACCGCCATAAGAAGGATTGACTAAATAATTGCCAAACACCCGCACGTTGTGGACCATATTCGTGGGCTTTTGGCTGGGAAAATATTTATCCAATAAAGTAATATTGTCGAGATTGGATACGTCGAAGGAGCCAAGTGGGGCGCCAAATTTCTCGTCCGTAGTAAACAGATAATGGCTATCGTCGGAAAGGCCGGTATTATGGTTAAAAGCCCCCGGCGTTGGTTGGGTAATTAAGAGTTGCGGAGCCGTTTTGTCCGCTATATTCACGACCCCGAATTGACCTTGATAAATCTCGCTGGTCCAGAGAGTATCGTGGCGAATAAAGCCGTCGTGGACGTAATTAGTAGTATACGTACCAATAATATGCGGATTCCAGGGGTCGCTCAAGTCGGCAATGGTCGCGCCATTGGTTACATTCCCACCCCCAAAAATATATAGATAACCATTGTCGGTCTGCAAAGTATGGCTGTGAACTACCTGATTTACATAAATGCTATCGCCGGTCCAGACCTTGGAGTAAATCGTATCTGGCAGCGAGCGCAGATCCACGATGGTAATACCGCTGCCAGAAGCTTCCGAACCTACATAGGCAAATCCAGCCCAGGTCCGCAATTCCCGCCAGATACTGGGCAGGCCAGGCACCGAAAAACGCTCTACCGGATGGGTAGGCTCATTCAAATCTACGATACTGAGGCCCGCGCTGGTACCTACGAGCGCGTACTCGCCGCCAGTACTATCCACGTAATGCCAGCAACCCGCCAGGGAAAGTGGGGCATAGGATAAATGGCCAATTTGTTGCAAATGGGATTGAGCGGCCACCAGACTGGGGACGGCAAAAAGAAGCGATAAGTAGAGGAGACGCATGGATATAAAGTGGAGGATGAAACGAAATGTGGTCAAGAAAACAGAGCCAATGCCCAGGTGGTTAAAAAAATGAAGTCAGGAATCAGTAAAAAACACGAGTATTTGAAGATTTGAGTATTCGATCAAATACCTGATGTTCCATTCACGGACAAGCTTCCTGGTAAATTAATTTTCCATGAGCGGCAGCCGCACCGTAAAGGTCGTACTCACGCCCGGCTCCGATTTTTTTACCAGAATTTTGCCGCCGTGGTACTGATTCACGATGCGCTTGGATAGGGAAAGACCCAGGCCCCAGCCCCGGGTTTTGGTGGAATAACCAGGTTTGAAGACGGTTTTAAACTTGCTCGACGGAATTCCTTTGCCCGTATCAGACACATCTACGCAGGCATAGCGACCTTCCGTATAGACTTGGGCGGTGATTTTCCCCACCCCGTTTTCCATGGCATCAATGGCGTTGCGCAGTAGATTTTCGATGACCCAATCGAACAGCGGCGCATTTATGCCGACCCAAATCGGGCCATGCTCGTTGGGATTGGGAAAATCAAATTGCACCTTGCGCGGTGCCCGACGCTGCATATAAAGACGGCATTTTTCGAGCTGGTCGTACAGATTGGTTGGCACCAGTTCGGGTTTAGCCCCAATTTTGGAAAAACGATCCGCCACCAATTCCAGACGAGTGACATCATTGCGCAATTCATCTAGCATATCCTGATTTTCCGGGCTGCCTTCGTTGAGGGCTTTCAGCGTTTCCACCCATCCCAAAATAGCCGTAATGGGTGTCCCAAGCTGGTGCGCCGTTTCTTTGGCCATGCCCAGCCACACCTGATTTTCCTCGGCACGACGTGATGCACTAAATCCCATGTATCCAAAAGCAATAAATGCAGCGATCAAAAACAGCTGAATATAAGGATACCAGCGCAACAAATCGAGCAGCTGGGAATGCGTATAGATGACATATTTTTCGATGTCGGTAGACTGCGACACATGAATAGTATCGGCCCCCGATTCGATCATCTTGCGATAAATAATCCGCAATCGCGCCGAGTCAATCTTGCCCAGCGTATCTTCTCCGACGTTGCGCCAGTCCTCGATTTGGCCGGCTTTGTTGAGCAGCAGGATCGGCACCGTAGTGTTGTCCTGCACAATTTTGAGCGGAAACGTCATGTCGCAGTGAAAAAACTGTAGAGTATCCGTCTCGTTGCGGCCTAGCAGGCGTTGGGCCTCCACATATTGCTGCGCCTGCTGTTTCTCCCGTTCTGCCAGTCGATCAGCAATATATTTAGTGTACAATAGGGAAATGACAATAATAAACACCCCGGCGGCGGCCAGGTACCATTTCCAATGCGATGTGCGCTTATAAATGTCCATTTTTAACCGATAGAAGGAGCGAAGTTACAATTTCGTTAAGAACGCCCGATCAATGGTTTTAGCGCATACAGGCAAACCGGAGAAGTTTTGTTTAACTTTTAGAGGAAAAACTTTAAACAAAATAACCAACTTCGCGTTTTCGCTATTGTTCTCAAAAGCACTACGGCATACCAAACACTAGCCGAGATGGGCAAAAAAGTTGTTGTGATCGGATCTGGATTTGCTGGCTTATCGGCTGCCTGCCACTTGGCAGCGGATGGCTTTGAGGTGACGGTGCTTGAGAAAAATGCCATACCGGGTGGGCGGGCGCGGCAATACGCGGCAGCGGGTTTCGTGTTCGATATGGGGCCTTCGTGGTATTGGATGCCGGATGTGTTTGAGCAGTTTTTCGCCCATTTTGGCAAAAAAGTCGCCGATTACTACCATTTGCAACGACTCGACCCCTCTTATGCGGTCTGGTTTGGTGCAAATGATCGAATGGAAGTGCCAGCACAAATGTCGGCATTGGAAGCGATGTTCGAGCAATATGAGCCGGGAAGTACACCCCGGTTGCGCAAGTTTCTGGCCGAAGCCGCTTATAAATATAAGGTGGGCATGCAGGAATTTGTGCAGAAGCCCAGCCTGAGTTTACTCGAATTTGCCGACTGGCGCATCGTCGCCAGCCTGTTCCGCTTACAAATGTTTACCTCGCTATCGAAACACGTTCGGGCTTTATTCCAAAATGAAAAATTAATTCAGCTCCTCGAATTTCCGGTGCTTTTCCTCGGTGCTACGCCTCAAAAAACGCCTGCTTTATACAGCCTGATGAATTATGCAGACATGGCCCTCGGCACCTGGTATCCGCTGGGTGGTATGTTCAAAATCGTGGAAGCAATGGTGGCGCTGGCGAAAGAACTGGGCGTAAAAATCGAACTGGAACAAGAGGTGAGCCACATCACTACCCCAAATGGCCATGCGACTAAAGTGCTTACTAAACAAGGGCGGGAATATGCCGCCGATGTGGTGGTAGCGGGTGCCGATTATCATCATGTGGACACGCAACTCCTGGACCAGCAGTACCAGAACTATTCGCAGCAATACTGGCAAAGTCGCACTTTGGCTCCTTCGTCGCTGTTGTATTATCTGGGAATCAACAAACGCCTGGCCAATCTGGAACATCACAATTTGTTTTTTGACGAAGATTTCGGACGGCACGCCCAGGAAATCTATACCACGCCGCAATGGCCGACCAAGCCCCTTTTTTACGTGAGCGCACCTTCCAAAACCGATTCGTCGGTGGCTCCGCCGGGCTGCGAAAATCTATTTCTGCTCATCCCTGTCGCTCCCGGACTGACGGACACGCCGGAAATCCGCGACCGCTACTATCACGTAATTATGGAACGTCTGGAAAGGCTGACTAGACAGGATATTCGGTCAGCGGTGATCTATAAAAGGTCGTTTGCCCATGCCGATTTCGTCAGTGATTACCACGCTTTTAAGGGGAATGCTTACGGACTGGCCAACACACTGCTCCAGACCGCTTTTTTGAAGCCCAAATTGAAAAATCGCCACGTGGACAATCTCTATTACACCGGCCAGCTTACTACCCCTGGCCCTGGGGTACCACCCTCACTCATCAGTGGAGAAGTGGTAGCCAGGGAAATCACCAAAAAATTCGGTGGAAGCAAATAGGCAAATAGGGTAATTGATTTTGACAATCAAATGATTATATAGAACAAATTTTGCGCATTTACTTTACCAAATACCAGTCGCATGAATCCTTTGCAGCATTTTCATTCTACCTGTGCCGACTGTAGCCGCCTCATTACGCAGCGCTACTCTACCTCGTTTTCGCTGGGCATTCGCGTATTCGATGCCCGCTTTCGGTCGCCGATCTACGCTATTTATGGTTTTGTGCGCTTTGCCGACGAGATTGTGGATACATTCCATGATTATCCGAAGGAGACGCTGCTGCAACGTTTTCGGGAGGATACTTATCGGGCTATTGACGAAGGCATTAGCCTCAATCCCGTGCTGCACTCCTTCCAGCAGGTGGTGCATAAATACGGGATTGGGCGCGACCTGATCGAGGCTTTCCTGCGGAGTATGGAAATGGACCTGACCCGTGACGCTTATGATACTGCTGGCTACGATGAATATATTTATGGCTCGGCGGAGGTAGTAGGCCTGATGTGCCTCCGGGTGTTTTGCGAAAATGACCAGACCAGGTATGAAGATTTAAAAGATTCCGCCCGTCGTTTAGGAGCAGCTTTTCAAAAGATCAATTTTCTGCGCGACCTCAAGAGCGATTTCGACGAACGCGGCCGGGTTTATTTCCCTGGTGTTGATTTTCAGCGGTTTACCGTCGAAGATAAACGCAATATTGAGCATGACATCAAGCTGGATTTCGATGCTGCGCTGGACGGTATTCGTCGCCTGCCAAAAGGATGCCGATTTGGCGTGTATCTGGCGTACAAGTATTACACCCAGTTATTTGCTAAAATAAAAAATGCGCCAGCCCAGCGTGTTGCGCAGGAGCGATTCCGGGTATCGGATAAGCACAAGGTGTATTTATTATTTAGTTCGGCGGTGCGGCATCGGCTGGATTTTTTGTGAAAAGTTATAGGAGGAATCCCTCACTTTTTTTGCCGATGCAAGCACCAAACATTCCACACATTAAATAAATATATAAAGGAAGTGGGCCAAATTTTCCTCAACTTGGGTGATACACAAGTGAACATCAAGTGAAATTTTTATTTACTATCTTTTATGATTAGTGAAAGGCCGGTTTGCTAATTTTTGCAATTTCGTTTCAAGAACGAAACATAGTCTTTATTTCATTTATAACATTCTTACTAATAGATATTTACAAATTAACAAATTAAATTTTTATAGTAGATTTACCTGTTTTGGTGTAGGCGTTTGGTTTAGCGATCATTTTGAACATCATTCCGCTCACTCTTGGCCCAGACTTATTAGTCATTTACCTGCTACATTTGTTCCCGAAGTCTTGAATGACTAGATGTTTGCATGGCCGCATAACAAGGGAACAGTGGCCCCCAAACAGTTGCAGTGGATGCCTTACTTGCGTCCCGCTAAGATGATCGCTATTCTCTGAACCGATTGCGCTTCACCTTTTAAATTTTAATTTTATGTACCAAAACTTACCACGTTGCCTGCGGCTTCCGCTACTCGGCCTCTTCCTGGCCCTTTTTTCTTTGACCAACCTCACTGCTCAGACTATCTACGGTATTTCTGGCACTGATCTGGTCAAGTTCTCCATCACTAATCCTGATAGCTCGGTGAGTGTGGTGCCTATTACGGGTATTGACACTAACCAGACGATTTCCGGACTGGATTTTCGACCCAATACTGGTCAGTTGTACACGATTGGCTATAATGACTCGATTGGCCAAGCACGTTTGTACACGATTAATCTGACTACAGGCGTAGCCACTCCCGTTGGTGCAGCGGCGATCACTCTGATGCCGGGCATGGGCAGAATTAGTTTCGACTTCAACCCAACCGTAGATCGTATTCGTGTGACGGGCAGCAACGGCGCTAACTACCGCCTGAACCCGGTTACGGGTGCGATTGCGGCGACGGATACCAATCTGGCATTCGCAGCCACTGACGTGAACACTGGTACGACCGCGGCAATCGGTGCTGGTGCCTATACCAATAGTTTTCCGGGGACGGGTACTACGACATTGTATAATTATGATGTCAATTTGAACGTATTGACCACGCAAATTCCGCCGAACAATGGTACGCTGAATACCGTCGGTTCTATTGGGCCAGGTTTTTTTGGTGCAGCTACTTCTACCGATCTGGATATTTATTTTGATCCAACCACTGGTACCAATATCGCCTATTTTGTGCGCAATGATAGCAGCACAGCTGGTACTACGCTGTACACCCTGAATTTGACGACCGGCGTGGGCACTGCCATCGGCACTTTGGATAGTGTAGTTGTTCAATACATTGCGGTGCAAATACCCGGCGTAACGGCTGCTCCGGTCACTGGCCATTTAGTGTATGCTATTACGACCAATAACAACCTCGTTTCTTTTGATTCAGAAAATCCGGAACAAATACAATCTATTGTAACCGTGACGGGTATTACCGCTGGTCAAATGCTTTCTGGCATTGATTTCCGTCCTGCCACCGGTGTTCTATATGGATTGGGTTATAACATGACCACTGGCGATGCCCAGGTTTACACCATCAATACGGTTACTGGTCTGGTCTTGCCAGTGAGTGATGCACCGATCAATATTGGGGTTGGTTTGGGAAATATCGGTTTTGACTTCAACCCGACTGTTGATCGTATCCGTTTGACTGGAAGCAATGGCGGCAATTTCCGCCTCAATCCGCTCACGGGTGCCATAGCGGCTACGGACAGCACTCTGAATTTTGCCACTGGCGATGTGAACACGGGGAATGGCTCCATTGGTGCCTCGGCTTATACCAATAGCTTTGTTGGTAGCACGACCACTACACTGTACAATATTGCACAAGGTCTTGGCATCTTAACCAGCCAAAATCCGCCAAACAATGGTACGCTGAACACAGTAGGTGCCTTAGGCATTCGGCTGGATACGACCGATCGTTCTTTTGATCTCGACATTGTCTATGACCAAACGACCCAAATGAATATCGCTTTTCTGGCCGCCAACACCTTGGGAGGCACCAGCGATGCGCTGTATCAAGTCAATTTAACTACTGGTGCGACGACGCTGGTCGGGACTATCGGCCTGGGTGTGCCGATCAAATCCATTGCAGTAGCACTGGATTCTGTGCCGCTGCCACAAGACACTTCGGGCGTTGATCTGGCACTTACGGCTTCGGTTTCGCCGGTCAATTACGCACAATATGTGGATGTGACCTATACCATCACGGTCACGAATACTGGTACCGAGACCGCCGATAGTGTGACTGTAGCTGCTGGCCTGCCCACTGGCGTGGTGTACACTTCCAGCTCCGTTACGCAGGGAGAATACAATCTATACTATGAGCGTTGGGATGTCGGCTCTTTGGCTCCTGGCCAATCGGCTACGCTGACGCTGGTGCTATTCCCGCTGGTCAAGGATTCTTCGATCAATAATTTCTTCCAGGTGCTGTCGGCTACTGGCAACGATACGGATAGCACACCGGGCAATGACACCGATAATACGGCAAACGAAGATGACGAAGCGCTGGTAACTATCATTGGCCCACCACAACCACCACAAGGTGGACAGAATGCTGATCTATCGCTTTTTGCCAGTGTGGATTCGACCAATTATGATATTTACAAAGACGTAACCTACCACCTGGTGTTGGTCAATCATGGTCCCGATGCCGCTGACAGCATTACCGTAAAGGCTGGTTTGCCCCAGGGATTTGTGTACACGAGCAGTAGTACTTCTACTAATGGCGAATACAATCTCTACTTCCAACGCTGGGATATAGGTTATTTACCATCTGGCGATACCGCTCGTCTTGATCTTACCTTGTTTCCATTAACTAATGGTGTAAACGTGGATAATTTCTTCCAGGTAATGACTTCTGGGCAAGCCGATCCGAACAGTACTCCTGGTAATGACACTGATAATACTGCGAATGAAGACGACGAAGCCCTAATTACCCTGTTCGATAATGGTCAGCCACCAGTAGTGGGTGATAGCTCTGATTTGTCCATCTTTGTCAGCGTTGATTCTTCCAATTACAGTGCTTTCAAGAACGTGACTTATCGCGTAGTAGTGAAGAACAGCGGACCAGACGATGCTACTAATGTTATAGTAAGTGCGGAATTGCCCGCTGGCTTTACTTATACTAGTGCTTCTACTAATAACGGCGATTACAATCCCACGCTTGGCACCTGGAATATGGCTCTTTTGGCCAGCGGCGACACTGCTTTTCTGGACTATGTAGTATTCCCGCTGGTGGATACTGCGGATATAGTCAGCTACTTCCAGATTCTTGCTTCCGACCAGGATGACCCAGACAGCACGCCGGGCAATGGAGTTAACAATACCGTTACTGAAGACGACGAGGTGGCCATTACTATTTTCGGCGTTCCTCAGGCACCACAAGGTGGTATTAATGCCGATTTATCCCTCTTCGCGATTAGTGATTCTTCGGTTTATCATGCCTTTGAAAACCTGACTTATCACCTGGCTTTGGTCAATAGGGGCCCCGATGCTGCTTCCGGTATTACGGTAAGTATAGGGCTGCCCGAAGGATTCTCTTACACGACCGATAGTTTGACGGCTGGTCAATATGATCCTTTTGCCGGCATCTGGAATATAGATTACCTGGCCAACGGCGATACGGCATTCCTGGATGTTACGGTGTTCCCACTGACGGATAGCCTGGAAGTGATTGCTTACTTTGAAATCCTTACTTCCGATCAAACTGACCCGAATAGCACCCCGGGCAATGGCGCGAACAATGAAGATGACATTGTACTAGTTTCTCTGGCCATTATCCCGAATTATACGGGCGATCCGCTGGAAGATCGGGCGGGCCAAGGCACTATTTACAGTAATGTTGTGTTGTATCCGGTGCCAGCCACTGATTTTATTTCTCTGCAAATGAATAGTCTGGAAACACGCGAATCAGCACTGATCAATATTTTCAATCAAACTGGCAGCCTGGTGCGCACCCGATCCACCACTGTGGCGAAAGGCGATAACAAGTGGACCTTTGAAGTAGCGCAACTGCCCGCAGGTGCTTATTTCATCCAACTGCCCGGTGAAAGAAAAATGGTGAAGTTTATTAAACTGTAAAGGAAAACGTAGCAGAGAAAGCCCATTTTGGGTCTAATTCTCCTGTTATTTCCAAAATAAATGGCCGCGGCTTTCCAGATGGGAAAGTCGCGGTTTTTTTATAGTCCACACAGCGGTATAATACTGAATTACGCTGCAACTTATTCCAAAGTGAATAGTCTTTGCCATTTATGAACTACTTTCGTTCCTGTAGCAACCATTCACCACTAAAAAATTCCCGCTTATGAGCACAAGATTTTTTTTACTCACTATGCTCTTCCCTTTTTGCGGTGCCATCCTCCAGGCGCAAACGCAAAATAGCACTACATTGATTAAAGAAACGACCACAGAAAACGGCGTAACCAGGGTTGAAAAAACTTATCGGTGTGGTTATCAAAGGCCCACTTCCTACAACTATTTAGATGAGGACAATCCTTGCCGGGTCTTCATTGGTGTCGGCACCAGCCCCGAAAATGGCGGATTGAAAGTAGATTACACGATAGACGACACACCGGCCAGCACTTATGGCGTAAAAGTCGGCGATGTTATTCTTTCCATGGATAACGTCCTGGTCAGCAGCTATTCCGAACTGACGCGCGAACGCGACAAACATCAACACGGCGAAGCATTTACGCTGAATATTCTGCGCGATGGTCACAACATGACTATCAATGCCCGCTTCAAAGAATGCAGCCAGCCCAATCAAGACCAGGTGCGTCGGGAAGAAGAACCTATGCGTCCGATTTTGGGCGTTTATGAAGACGAAGAGGCTGATAATGCGCAAGGTCTGGTCGTCGGAGAGATCATTTCCGGAAAAGGTGCCGCCGCCGCTGGTCTGCAACCCGGCGACGTAATTACTACGGTAGACGGAAAATCTGTACGCGGAACTGGCTCGTTGCGCACCGCGCTTGCTGGCCACAAACCGGGCGATCCGGTGTCGGTGCTGTACCTTCACAATGGCCAGGCGCAGCAAAGTAACGTGACGCTCAGTAACGACCGCTCCTCTTTCCACCAAAATCTGCACCGCGATCCCTGCGCTGTATTCATCGGCGTGTTCACTTCTGATGCCAGTCCAGTCGGCAAAGGCGTTAAGGTGACTGGCGTGATCGAGGGTACACCGGCCAAAGAAAGCGACATCCAGTTAGGAGACGTTATCCTGGCTTTAGACAATCAACCGATCACTAACTTCACGGAACTACAGCAGCAACGCGACAAACATCAGCCGGGCGACGCGTTTCAGCTGACGGTACTACGCGGCGGCTCTACGCTGACGGTGAATGCCAAATTCAAAGCTTGTCCAAAAGCAGGAGAAACGCCCAAAACTACGCCGGAAGTGGTAAAACTGGCCCCGGTAGAACAACGCGCAAACACCCCGTTGGATAATCCGGCCAATACTTTACAAGTGGCCCTGGATTTATTTCCAAACCCAACCGCCGATGTACTGAGTGTTCGCTTCGAAGCCGACGCGATACCAACGACCATTCGGATCACTGATGTATCCGGCAAAATCGTTTACAGTAATATATTGAATGGGTTTAGCGGCTCTTTCAACGAACAAATTAGTCTGGCCGACCAAAAACCAGGCATTTACACTTTGACGGTGCAGCAAGGCAAAAAAGTGATTTCCAAGAATGTAGTATTGGTAGCAAGAACTTAAAACAGCTTGCTTGATGCGAACGCCCTTGCTTCTGATTCAGAGGCAAGGGCGTTTTAGTGTCATGAAAGTGGTAGTTCCACTTGAAGTGGGACTACCACTACCTCCAAAATATTACCGCTTCAATTCAAAATTAACCATCGCTTTCCCAGCTTCAAAAGAAACTTTAAAAAGACTTGGCTTCAATTTTTTCAATAGTTTTATATAGTCCGCTTCTATATCGCTGTTCTTACTAGCAGACACTGTATCCACAAAAAAATCATTCATATAAGAAGTGATGAGTTCATTAGCCAGTTCTTCCTTGACTGGAATAGTGCCTTTTATTTCCAGCCCTTCAAAGTCGGCCAGATTATTAGCGAGCAGGCGATTTATTAATTCTTGCATGATGCGGTTAATTTAGAATGGAATAAATGTTATGATTGGTTTAGAACGTTTAAAAAAGATTTAGTTTTTAATCGTTATAGTCAACGAGAAATGGTTTTGAGCAAAAATCGAATGTAAAGTAAAAATTATGCGAAAAGTTTTTGTATATGCCCCCCAGTATTAAAATATTCCCAAGTCATTATTCACTTTTCCAAAGTAACTATTTAGCCTGATTTTTCTATTCCCGAAGGGAATATATGTTTATAGATCGAAGTACAAATTAGCCAGAATCCCGAAGGGATTCTATGTAAAATCTACGCAGTGTTTTCACATGAAATCCCGTCGGGATTTTGAAACATGGTTTTTTAATAGCTATAAACATAGATTCCCTTCGGGAATTTTACGCAGGCTAAATAGTGACTTTCCGAAACCTGAAAAGCGGCCATGTACGAATCTTTTTCGCATAATCACTAGTGATCACAGTCAATATTTCAACCTCTTTCAACTTCCTCAACTTCGCCACATTTTATTTAAAGTTTCAATTCAAATTCAACAATCAATTTATCCTTAGTGCCTCCCAATCGGATGTAGGTAATTTTATTCACCAGAGATTTATATTTACTTTTTTCAAAAAAGAAATGATATAAATCAATAGTGAGTATTTTACCATCTATATCCATGCCTTCCGGTAAAAATCCATCCAAAGCTTTTCTGGCCAGCCAACCCAGTCCATCCACTATTCTCATTTTTAATACCAGTTGTGGCGGCGATAAGCTGTCATAGAGTTCGACAGTAATATCAAAAACTGGTAACAGCGGAATAGTCGTTTCTATACTCAGATCCATTGTTCTGCCTTGCATGGCCTTCACATTAATGGATTCTATTCTATTGGGTAATAATTTTTGCACATTCCAATTAATGAACGCACGAGTCAGCGGAACCTTAAAGTACAGACTGCTTCCAGCCAAGTCTTTAAAATCGCCCTGTTGTATGCGGTCAAGTACTGAATTGGTCATCGTTATTTGATTTTGATTTTTCCTGTAGGCAAATCTCGTTCTTTTCTGTCATTTGCCGCCATCATTCTTTAGGAAATATGTCGGCCAGATATTTCCAGGAACCCAAAAAATTTCCTTCCCCTCATTCTTCCAATTTTCCACCGCTATTCCCGACCTTTGCGCATGGAAACAAACAACAGCCACGGCCAGCCGAAATTTCTCGGCGAATCCCTCACTTTCGACGATGTCCTGCTCGTCCCCGCGTACAGCGAAGTTTTGCCCCGCGAAGTAGACATTTCCACCCAGCTCACGCGCCAGATCCGGCTGAATGTTCCGGTCGTCTCGGCGGCGATGGACACGGTGACGGACAAGAACTTAGCCATCGCCATCGCCCGACAAGGCGGTATCGGTATTATCCACAAAAACATGACGATCGCCGATCAGGCGGAACAAGTAAGGGCCGTAAAACGCTCGGAAGCTGGCATGATCGTGGATCCAGTGACGCTCCATCCAGACGCTACGGTGGCGCAGGCACTCGAAATAATGAAAAAATACAGCATTGGCGGCATTCCGATCACCGACGGCCAAGGTCGGCTGGCGGGCATTCTGACCAATCGCGACCTGCGTTTTGAGAAAAATCACAGCTTGCTCGTACGCAATTTGATGACGAAAGAGAACCTTGTCACCGCCCCGCTCGGTACCACCCTAGAGCAGGCGCGCGACATCCTGCAAACCCGGAAAATCGAAAAACTACCCGTGGTAGACAAGGATTACCGACTGATTGGTCTGATTACCTATAAAGATATTCTCAAAGGGGTCAATTTTCCATCCGCCTGCAAGGATTCTTTGGGGAGATTGGTCGTGGGAGCTGCCGTTGGGGTTACTGCCGATACGCACGAACGCGTATCGGCCCTGGTAAAAGCAGGCGTAGATGTAGTGTGTGTGGATACTGCGCACGGTCATTCGATCTATGTATTGCAAGCCGTAGCCCTGTTGCGCAAAGAATTTCCTGATTTACAGATTATTGGAGGCAACGTAGCCACCGCCGAAGGCGCCAAAGCACTCGTGGCGGCGGGCGTAGATGGTGTGAAGGTCGGCATCGGCCCGGGCAGCATCTGTACTACTCGCATCGTGGCCGGTGTAGGAGTGGCGCAATTGTCCGCCATTTTCAATGCTGCCCAGGCAATTCGCGGTTCTGGTGTTCCGATCATTGGCGACGGTGGTATTCGTTATACAGGCGACATCGTGAAGGCGTTGACCGCTGGGGCCAGTTCGGTTATGGCTGGTTCCTTGTTTGCAGGCGTGGAGGAAGCACCGGGAGAAACCATTATTTTCGATGGTCGGAAATTCAAATCCTATCGCGGCATGGGTAGCCTGGCGGCGATGGAACTTGGCTCGAAAGACCGTTATTTTCAGGATGTGGAAGACGATATTCGGAAGTTGGTACCGGAAGGCATTGAGGGGCGCGTCCCTTATAAAGGTACGCTGGCCGAGGTAATGGTGCAATATGTAGGTGGCCTGCGGGCGGGCATGGGTTATTGTGGCGCCAGTACGGTGGTGGATTTGCAGGAAAATGCCCAATTTGTGAAAATCACGAACGCGGGGATGACCGAAAGCCACCCACACAATATTATTATTACTCGTGAATCGCCGAATTACAGCCGGTCGTAGGGAGAGATGGTTGATAAGGTTAATAAAAGAGGTTTATAAAGTTGATAAAAACCCTTATAAACCTCCTCAATTTTCATGAACCCTCCTCAACCTTTATTAAAATTTGTACATGTTGAAATATAAAATTTACGCGCTCTTGTTCCTGCTGGCCTGCGTCGGCAGCATCACTGCCCAATCCACGGCTACCGTTTTTGGGCGCATTACGGACGCTTCAGACGATCAACCTATCGAACTGGTGACCGTCTTCGTCAAAGGCCAGAGCAAGGGCGTCACGACCGACGAACGCGGCAATTACGCCATTCAAGTGCCTGCCAATCAAAGAATTACGCTCGGATTCCATCGTTTGGCCTATAAAGAATCGAGCGCAGATGTGTTGGCACTGGAACCTGGCGCACGATTTGGGCTAGACTTGGCAATGGCTCCGGTGCAGTCTAATCTGGAAGTCACCATTCAGGAGCGGCGGCTCGACGATGGCGGTATGGTGAAGGAGAAAAATATCCGCGACTTGAAAATGCTGCCCAGCACCACCGGCAATCTGGAAAGCGTGCTGCCACACATCGCTCTGGGCACGAACTCCGGTACAGGCGGCGAATTAAGTTCGCAGTACCAGGTGCGCGGCGGCAACTACGACGAGAACCTGGTCTATGTCAATGATTTTGAGATTTATCGCCCCCAACTCATCCGCGCCGGACAACAGGAAGGGTTGACTTTTCCCAACATTGATCTGGTGCGTGATCTGTCGTTTTCTTCGGGCGGTTTTCAGGCTAAATATGGCGACAAAATGTCGTCGGTGCTGGACGTAAAATACAAGCGGCCCGATAGTTTGCGCGCCAGCGCGAGCGCGAGCTTTTTGGGTGCTTCCGCGCACCTGGAAGGCAGTATCAAATCGAAAAAGGATGGCTACCGCGCCTTCCGCTATCTCGCCGGAGCGCGTTACAAAACGACCCGCAACCTGCTCGGCAGCCTCGATGTAAAAGGGGAATACGTACCCGATTTCACGGATGTACAAACCTACCTGACCTACGATATAAACCGCGACTGGCAGGTGGGGGTGATCGGCAATTATAACCGTTCCACCTATACTTTTATCCCCGAAAGTCTGCAACGCGCCTTCGGATTATTGAACTACGCCTTGCAATTGCGCACGTCTTTCGATGGACAGGAGGTAGACGATTTTCAGCAGGCCATGGGCGGGGCTTCGCTTACCTATTTGCCTACTCGGGAACGCAATCCTTTGTACCACAAGTTATTAACTTCGGTTTGGCGCAGCCAGGAAAACGAGCGATTCGATATTCTTGGCAATTATGTTTTGGGAGAAATCAACGAAGACCTCGGCTCCGGAGAGTTCGGGGAGATCGTGAGCGTGCTTGGTTCCGGCACCCAGCAAACCTGGGTACGCAACAACCTTACCGCCGATGTCCGCAACATAGAATACAAGGGCGGCATCGAATTGCAGGGCGATGTAGCCGAAACGGGCCTGACCCGCAGCCACTTTTTACAATGGTCGGCCAAGTGGCAAAACGAGCAGATCAGCGACAAAATAAATGAGTGGGAACGCCTCGACTCGGCCCTCTACTCGCTCCCCTACGACACGACCCAACTGCTCGTGCGCCAAGTGCTGAAAACGCGCAATAATCTGCAAAGCGATCGTTTTAGCGGTTTTTTCCAGGACACCTGGACGTGGCGCAAAGAAGGGCTACGCGAATTTCAGGTCATCGCCGGGGTGCGTGGCCAGTATTGGACCTTGAATGGCGAAGGTTTTGTGACACCACGTGCGCAATTTTTATATAAACCATTGAATACCAAGCGCGACTTGTCGTATCGGTTGGCGGGCGGGCTGTATTATCAGCCTGCTTTTTATCGGGAAATGCGCAGGCCGGATGGTACGGTGAACACCAACCTTTCTGCCCAAAAATCGGCGCACATTGTGGGAGGCTTTACCTATGATTTCCTGTGGGGCCGTCAACGTCCGATAAAAATGCGGCTGATCACCGAGGCATATTATAAGACGCTGTGGGATTTGGTTTCCTACGATCTCGACAACGTGCGGGTGCGCTACGCGGGAGAAAATAACTCGACGGGCTATGCTACTGGAATAGATGTGCGACTCAATGGTGAATTTGTGCCGGGGGCCGAAAGCTGGGTGAATCTATCCTTCCTGCGCACCCGCGAACATCTGGATGGCATACAGCACAAGGCGCGCGAAATAGGCGACACCGAAGGCCACGATGTAGCCGACGTGCCGCGCCCGACCGATCGTTTTTTCACGATATCCACTTTTTTTCAGGATTATCTGCGCACGAATAAGAATATTCGGATGCACCTCAACCTGACGGTCGGCACGGGATTACCGTTCGGTATTCCGGAAAACAACATTATTTATCGCAATCCCTACCGCTTTACACCCTACCACCGCGTAGACATTGGTTTCGGGTTTCAACTCTGGAAAGATGCCTGGCGCGAACGCCGTCCGAACCATATTTTGCGTTTCACGCGTAACACCTGGGCCAGCCTCGAAGTATTTAACCTGCTGAAAGTGGCCAATAAAGCCTCCAATACCTGGATCAAAACCATCGAAAATACGCAGTACGCTGTACCGAATTATTTGACTGGACGGCGGATCAATCTGCGGTTGCGCATGGATTTTTAAGACACCGCACCGGTGGGTTCAGCCGCCGACGGACTATAATTTACAGGGTCAGCGGCTAAACCCGCCCATACTTTATGCTTTACTTTCCGCGTAAGCTTTATTTTGGTTAAGGTAAATTCTACCTTTGCGCCGCTTTAACACGACCTTTTCTGTCTATCGAAAGGCCATTTGCTACATTTAAACTAAAAAAACAGCATGCCATATCTCTTTACCTCCGAGTCCGTATCCGAAGGGCACCCCGATAAAGTAGCCGATCAAATCAGCGATGCCATCCTTGACGAGTTTCTGCGCCAGGACCCCAATTCCAAGGTAGCCTGCGAAACGCTGGTCACCACTGGCCTGGTGGTAGTCGCCGGTGAAGTACGCTCTTCCGCTTACGTGGACGTACAAGAAGCGGCTCGCCGGGCCATCCAACGCATCGGGTACACCAAAGCAGAATACCAGTTTGACTATAAATCCTGTGGTATTCTGAGTGCTATTCACGAACAAAGCGCAGACATCGCGCAGGGTGTAGACGTGGGCAAAAGCGAAAATGACCAAGGTGCTGGCGACCAGGGCATGATGTTTGGCTACGCTACCAACGAGACGGAGAATTACATGCCGCTGGCCCTCGATCTGGCGCACTTGATCCTCCGCGAACTGGCTGACATCCGCAAAGAAGGTAAGGAAATGAAGTACTTACGTCCCGATGCCAAGAGCCAGGTGACGATTGAATATTCCGATGCGCACGTGCCGCTCAATATCAATACCATCGTCATCAGCACCCAGCACGACGATTTTGATAGCGATGCCGATATGCAGGCCCAAATCAGTACCGATGTGCACGCGATCCTCATTCCACGGGTCAAGGCGCATTTGCCAGCAGGCGTACAAAAACTCTTTACGGACGACGTTAAATATTTCCTCAATCCGACCGGCAAGTTCGTTATCGGCGGTCCACATGGCGACTCTGGCTTGACTGGCCGTAAGATTATCGTTGATACCTACGGCGGCAAAGGGGCGCATGGTGGTGGTGCTTTTTCGGGAAAAGATCCTTCCAAAGTAGACCGTTCAGCCGCTTACGCCACTCGCCACATCGCCAAAAATGTGGTGGCAGCTGGTCTTTGCGATCAATGCCTGGTGCAGGTCGCTTACGCTATCGGCGTGGCCCAGCCAGTGGGCTTGTACGTGAATACTTACGGCACTTGCAAAGTAGAAGGTTTGTCCGATGGAGAAATCGCGCAGCGGCTGACCGAGATTTTCGACCTGCGTCCAGCGGCTATCGTGCGGCGTTATGGTTTGAAAAACCCGATTTTCTCCGAAACCGCTGCTTATGGTCACTTCGGGCGTACACCGCAAAAAAAGACGGTGGAAGTCGGGCTGCCTGGTTCGACCAAATCAGTAGAAGTGGAAACTTTCACCTGGGAAAAACTGGATGCGGTGGATGAGATTAAAAAGGCTTTCGGGCTATAAATTTTTGTCCTTCCTATATACAAAACGCGCGTTTGGCTTCCTGGCCGAACGCGCGTTTTTGTCATTCTGCGGGAACCGTCCACGTCGCGGATAACGTAGAGCGGACGATGTCCGCCATAATACAAGTCTTAGCTTTCAACTCCGCAATTTCTTCCGTATTGCCGCATTATCTTCTAGTACTTCCTTGCAGGAATTAAGGTTCGATTCGGTAGTTCGGCGCAGCGATTGGCCATTGCGCCAGTAGCGGTCGCCGACAGGAATGCGTTTAACGATCTGCTGGCATTCCTCAAATTTACGCTGAATGGCGTGCATTTCATCGTCGGAAGTTTGCAGGATTGCCTTGGTTAGCGGTGTTCTGTTTTTAATGCGCTCTGCTTGCGCAACCTGGTGTTTATCAATTAGTTGACTGGCACTATTAAATTGGTAGAGCGCGAGATAGAAATTTCCCTGTCCGTTTTGGGGATCGAAACG
Organism: Saprospiraceae bacterium; assembly: GCA_965249785.1. Classification (GTDB taxonomy): domain Bacteria; phylum Bacteroidota; class Bacteroidia; order Chitinophagales; family Saprospiraceae; genus M3007. The sequence continues at coordinate 31,017 of CBDFMU010000050.1, forward strand.
CAGGGTACGCAAAGTGCTATTAAGACGCGCGGCTGCCGAATCCAGTCCTACGAACAGATTCAGGCTATCGGTCAGGTTGGGAATAGTAAATACCGTGGCCGTTTTTGGTAAAGCACTACGCTCAACGGGTTTCAATTGGAAAGTTGAAAAAGGAATCGGTTTTTCCAGCAATTGAAACAAAGGATCGGTCGGGAAGTGATCCTGCGCAAACTCCTGTGCCGACCCGGAAAAGAATTTTTCGTCAAAACTGGCCACATATTTGTCATTGTCGTCCAGATAACCCGCGCCCCAGGTGGCATCTATCTGTCGCCATTGGCCATCGGTACGCACCAGATTCCAGGCATGCCCAATGCGCGCAATACCTCCGTCCAG
>CBDFMU010000051.1:0-4498 GCA_965249785.1 Saprospiraceae bacterium
GGCTCGCGGATGAACGACGAGGATATTCCGTTCTAGGGTAGGGTTTAGAAAAGTTTAGAAAAAGGGTTTAGGCAGGTTTAGAAAAAACACTTTCAACGCTCTAATTGCCGAAACCTTTTTCTCTAAACCTTCTAAACTCTTTTTTTTACAACTTCCGCAACACCGCGACATAACCGCCACCGGGAGCCATTTTCGCCGAAATCGCCTGACCGCTTTTCAGGCGAGTAATCGTACGCTGATAATCCTGCGCGCAGCGATCCGCATTGATGCCGTCCGCATAAGTTTCCACTTCATAGTCGCCAGCGGGCAGAAAATCGGTGGAAAGTGAGAGTGTTCGTGCTGTCCAGTCGGTCATGGCACCAATGTACCACAAACCATTTTGCGCCTGCCGAGCAATAGCCACGTAATCACTAACGCGGCCATCGAGCGCGACAGTTTTTTCCCAGACCGACGGCACCGCCGATAAAAAGCGCAGACATTCTGGCTCCTTTTCATAGTTAGTCGGACTATCGGCCAGCATTTGCAACGGACTTTCAAAAACCACATACTTGGCCAACTCATGGCAACGTGTCCCCAGTGAACCCGGGCGACCCCAAATCGGCGACCAGTCCGCCTCTTGAAAATTTAGCATCGCACCAGGCGTATAATCCATTGGGCCAGCTACTTGGCGCGTGAAAGGAATGGTCACGTTATGCTCCGGGCCGATCCGTTTTTCCTTGTCCCATTTAGAGTTTTCCAAGCCATATACCCCCTCGAAACTTATTACATTCGGCCAAGTACGATTCAGCCCGGCAGGTTTATGCGCGCCATGAAAATCGAGTAGCAGATGATTCGCGGCTCCCTTTTCGGCCATACGCCAATAAAATTCCACCGCTGGCTGATCGTCGCGTTGCATGAAATCAATTTTCAGGCCCTTGACATCCCATTTTTTCAGCGCGGGCAACAGTGCTTCAAATTGCTTATCAATCGAAGTCCAGGTGACCCAGAGAATGAGGCCGACTTTTTTGGATTTGGCGTAGGCAGCCAAATCGTCCATATTTAGGTCAGGATTTATTTTGAGCAGATCGCCCGCTTCCGTCCAGCCTTCATCCAGAATAATGTATTCCAGTTTGTTTTCGGCAGCAAAATCCACAAAATATTTATAGGTAGTGGTATTCACGCCAGCGCGGAAATTGATTTTTGGGCCAAAAAGATTGAGATTATTCCACCAATCCCAGGCGACTTTGCCGGGCTTGATCCATTCCGTGTCCTTGATGCGACTGGTTTCAGCAGCCAGCCAGGGCAATTGATTGGTGAGCAGGTCAGCGTCTTTTTTGGCCACCAAAAACAACCGCCACGGGTAAGTGCGCGTGCCGTTTGTTTTAGCCAAAAAAGTTTCCCGGTCAATTACTTTGATGTCGCGGTCGCCCGTTTCCTGCACGTGTTTTGGGTAGCGCGGAAAAGTGTCCTGTAAAGTGCCGTCGGCTTTGGCGGAACCGTGCAGCCAGAGTCCGGGATAATTTTGCAGGTCGGTTTCGGTGATTAAAATCTTGGTGGTATCGTCCAATTCTACCAAAGTCGGCAGACTGCAAAAACGCTTATCGGTTATTTCTTTGGCCGTTAAAGGCTTGAAAATGCGCTCATTGTGGGAGTAGAAAGTCTCTTCTTCTGGAAAGAAAACGGTTTGGCAGGTGGCAGGATGGAAAGTGAAGTTTTCATCTGCCACGACCACTTCTCCTTTTATATTAGTGAAAAACCGATAAGCCAGCCCTTCATTATAGAGCCGGAAAGTCACGCCCCAATCTCCCTGAAAAGTGATGATAAGTTCGTTATAGATTTCCGGTATGCTGGCACTTTTCTGGCGCACCGGCGGACGCAACACGCGATCTACAAGGTTGCGCTCCACCTTCTGCACCACTGGATTTTTACCCAATATTCCGTGCCCATCAATGCTCAAAGAAATTGGCGTGGGCAGCGTGAGCGGCTGATTACGACGTTGGAGTTGCCAGGTAAGATCGGCATTGGCTTGCACGGTCAGGCGGAAAGTGCCATCGGGGGAAGCGAGAAGCATGGGCTGCGCAGCCAGCAGGAAAGGGGTGCAAAAAAGCGAAAAAAGCAGGGCAAGACGAACCATATATGTAAATGTGGTCAATGTGTAAAATGTGGTCAATGTGTCAAATCAGAAACTTTCCATCCTGATAAATTTTCTCGCTGTCGGCCCAGATTTCGCCGCCCTGGGTCATGTCGGTAATCATATCCCAATGCACGGCGGATTCGTTCTTGCCGCCGGTTTGCAGATAACTTTGCCCGATGGCCAGATGCACCGTACCGCCTATTTTTTCGTCGAACAAAATATTCTTGGTCATGCGCGTGATGTCGTAGTTGGTGCCAATAGCGGCTTCTCCAAAACGCCGGGTGCCGGGCAACGCAAAAATTTGATTTAGAAAATCCTGCCCTTGCTGCGCTTCCCATTTTTCAATATAACCATCTTTGACCCATAGCGTAACGCCTTGTACCTCAGTGCCTTGATAAATGCACGGCAGGGAAAAATGCACGGTTCCATTCACGCCATTTTCTACCGGACTGGTATACACTTCGCCGGAAGGCATGTTGGTTTGGCCATCGGAATTGATCCAGGTACGGCCATCGGTAGAAAAAGTCAGGTCGGTTCCCTCAGTTAGATAACGTACTGTGGTGCAACCGTTTAGATGATCTACAATATGTTGTTGGTTGGCCCGAACTTCCAGCCATGCCGCCTGCGCATCCGGGTGAAAAAGTTTGCAGGCATTGTACACAAACATTTCATATTCTTCCAAAGTCATGCCTGCTTCATCGGCGGAGGCTTGGGTCGGATATTGGCAGAGATTGCGGCGCAGCCGACGGTCGGCGGTACGCTCAAAGTAGGTTTTATTGATTGGGGTGAGTACTTCCTGCCGCATTTTCGCACGCTCCGGGTTCAAAGCACCTGTTTCGCGGAGGTTGTAGGGTGCGCGGATGTGGAGGTAACAATCGTAAGTTTCCATCGCCAAACGAGCCAAAGTCGGCGGCGTTTGCAAGGCTAAATCATTACCAAAATCCAGCAACAATCGGTCGCGATCCTGAATCACCAAATCGCTATCCACCAGGGCCGCCCCTGCTTCATAAGCTGCTGCATACACTTCGCGCAGCAATGGTTCCGCCAATAATGTGGTGGAAATGAAGACTTTATCGCCCGGCTTGATGGCCAGACAGTATTGCGCTAACAGTTGGGCGTAACGTTGTAGAACGGACATGGAAATTAAATGTGGCTAATGTGTTTTAATGTGGTCAATGCGCGGTTTTCTCACTCTCTCACGTCTCTCACCGTCTCACTCTCTTCCCTCGGCAACGTCAATTTAATCTGCTTAATGCGACGATTATCGGCTGCCACGACGGTCAGCAAAAACTCTTTCCAGTCAATTTCGGTGCCGATATTTGGAATATCGCCCCGAAGTTCAAGCGCGAGACCAGCCAGGGTGTCGGCGTTGCCACGGACCGGATCAAAAGTATTGCTATCCAAACCAGTGACGCGACAAACGTCGTTCAGCAAAGTTTGACCTTCAAATATATAGGTGTAGTCGTCCAGTTTGCGGTAGCGAATGTCGCTTTCCTCATCAAATTCGTCACGAATATCGCCGGTCACTTCTTCTAAAATATCCTCCATCGTAACGATGCCCGACGTGCCGCCATATTCATCCACGACGATGGCGAGGTGGATTTTCTGCTGTTTAAATTCCTGCAATAACTCACTACATCGCTTCGACTCGGGTGCCAGCAACACATTGGTACGAATGAGCGGCTGCCACTCGAAATCGGCGGGCTTATCCAAATGCGGCACCAAATCCTTGACAAATAAGATGCCCGTCACGTTGTCAAGATCGTCGTCGTAGACCGGGAGGCGCGAAAATTCGGAAATACGAACAGTCTCCAACACAGTAGTAAAAGGAGCCGTAAATTCTATGCCGACCACTTTGGCGCGGGGTTTCATCACTTGTTTGACCGTCACGTCGCCGAATTTGACGATGCTACGCAGCAATTCCATTTCGCGTTTTTCGCCGCTGGCTACGGCTGTTTCGGCATTCGTCATGGGCTTGGAAGCGTCCACGGGTACCGTTTCCGGTGTTCTTTCCCGCACCAACGGAGAAAATATTTTTTGCCAAAAGCCGATAAAACGGCTCAATCGAGTCACCGCCAGCAGATTACGTACGGGCGTAATGCGTTGAATATTAAGCCGATACAAGCCCCAAAACAGCAAACCGAGCGCGGCTATCCAGACTATTACCGCCAGCCACCATTGTACAGCCTCGTACCAACCAAATTGTCGGGCATTTTCGCGCAGGTAGCGAATCGGCTGCTTATCCATCCACCAGGCAGTCACGCCGACCACCGTCATTATCAGCACCAGCAAACGCGCTAAAAGCAAAGCCGCCAACACCGGACGCAGTTGCCGCGCCAGCCGCCAGGTACGTTGCGACGCAGCCGATGGATTGGCCTGCAACTG
>CBDFMU010000052.1:0-13536 GCA_965249785.1 Saprospiraceae bacterium
ATGGGCGACGGTTTGATGGTAAAAGAACAGGTGCAATGGGCAAAAAATCAATAAGCAAGAAAGCAAGGTGCAATGAGCAAATTGGTACTTCTCACCAACGCTGGGATCAAGCGATGAGCCTTGCCCTGCAAAAATGGCTCCAATTGTCGTCAGAAAGACAAAGGTCATTTTGCTGTTGCTTCCGCCCCCTTCGTCCACCTTTTCTGCAAAAAATAAATAGGTATACCAAGCAGCACAATGAACACGCCCGACCAAGTATCACGTGGTTTTTCGATTAATAAAATTACGCAGATCGCACCAGCCAGCAGGATATATAAAATCGGTAAATATGGATAACCCAAAGCCCGATAAGGGCGTTCGGCATTCGGTTCTTTGCGCCGCAAAATAAAAATACCAATGATGGTAACGATGTAAAATACCAGCGAGGCAAAGGTGCAATAGGTCAACAAGGCATTGTAAGTGCCTGATAGACAAAGCAAACTGGCCCATACTGCCTGAATGGCGAGCGCAAATCCCGGCACACCGCCCGCGTTGAGCGTAGCGGCTTTTTTGAAAAACAACCCTTCGCGCGCCATTGCATAGTACACCCGCGCACCCGACAGGATGAGGCCATTATTGCAACCAAAAGTGGAAATCATAATCAGCCCCGACATAATCGCCGCCGCTAACCCACCAAAAATCATGGAAGCCGCTGCCGTACCCACCCGATCCGTGCCGCCGCCTGCAAACTGAATACCCTGCCCCAGCACATCGGTTGCAGCAGGATCGCCTTTGAGCGGCAGTAAGGCCAGGAAAGCGAGGTTGGCCAAAATATACAGCCCGGTCACGATGCAAGTACCAAGCAGCAAACTAAGCGGAATATTGCGGCGCGGGTTTTTCATTTCTCCGGCCACAAAAGTCACATTGTTCCAGGCATCGCTCGAAAACAGTGGCCCGATAATCGTCGCGCCGAAAGCCATCAGCAAAGCCAATCCAGTGATCGAAGTAGTAACCCAACTGCCGTTCACTTGGGTGGTAGAAGATGCCTGCCAGAAATTTTGCAGGTTTTGCGAAAAAATGTCGCTTTTCAAACCCACAGCCAGCCCGATGACGATAAGGGCAAGTAAGGCCAGTAATTTGGCAGATGTAAAGATCAACTGGATAATTTTGCCACTTTGAATACCACGACTGTTCACCGCCGTTAATAAAACGATCATCGCGATAGCCAGCAATTGGCCAGCCGATATGGGCAGTGTAGCAACTGTTAATAACACATTTTGCGGCCCAAGCACGGGAAAAAAATAAGCGGTAAATTTGGTGAAAGCCACCGCCACTGCCGCAATCGTACCCGTTTGGATCACCGCAAACACCGTCCAGCCATACATAAAAGCGGGCAATTGGCCGTAAGCGCGTTCGATATAAACAAATTGCCCGCCAGCTGTCGGCATCATGCCCGCCAATTCTCCATAACTCAGCGCAGCGATAATCGTAATAAATCCAGCCAGCAACCAGAGTAACAACAGCCAACCGCTGGAACCAACCGAGCGGGCGCAGTCGGCACTGACGATGAAAATACCGGAGCCGATCATGCCACCCGCGACCAACATAGTGCCGTCGAGCAAACCTAAGGAGCGATGAAATTGTGGGGTAGAATCCGCCATGAAAAGGGAACTATGAATTATGAACTATGAATTATGCCGACGGCCTCCCTCTCGAAGTGGCTCTTATTTTTCCTCTTCCGCTTTTTTGAAAATATCGCTTACCGGAAATGCAAAAGCGGGCAGCACCGGATCGGCAGAGCAGATTTTTTCGCCCATACAGACGCGCATACTTTCCAGGTTATGACCACTATACACGTGTACTTGTTGCTGAATGGGATAAATGAGCCAGACTACTTGCACCCCTGCCGCTCGATAATCGGTCATTTTGTCCACGATTTTTTGCGCCGCATCGTAAGTAGAAATCACTTCGATGACGAAGGCGGGAATTTCGATAGTGCCTTGAATTGACAGATTGTTGGCTTGCAAATGTGTCAACCAGGCAAAATCAGGCCGACGATGTACTTCCGGGAAAAAGAAAAGGTCTGTTTCGGCCAACAATTGGCCCGATACTGCTCCGGCAGTTTTCAGGTGCATAAATATCTCCTGAAGATTAAACTGAATGTAAAGTTGGGTTGGATTCATGGTGTATTCGGTTTTCTCGACGCGTCCATGCACCCATTCGTATTTGAATCCATCTTCCCGACTGAGGTATCTTTTTTCAAATTCCTGCCATTTGATAAGGCGGGGTTGCTTTTTAGCGACCGCTGGCGTGGCCATTGTTGACACGATGTTAGGTACTTTTTGGCCTGCGCTGGATTCCATTATGGATAAAATTTTTACAAATTTACGGTATATAGTTGATACATAAAAAGCGGCCTTCAAAAACGGAACCCACGACTATGCGGCAACCACAAATCCCGAAATACCCCTTAATTTTGCCCCATGCACACTTTTCAAGAAAAAATCGAGGCTTTCGGTCGCCTGCTCACCATCATGGACGAACTACGCGAGCAATGCCCCTGGGATCGCAAACAGACTATCCAATCGCTGCGCAACCTGACCATCGAAGAAACCTACGAACTCGCCGATGCTATCATATCTGATGATCTGCCCGGGGTGAAAGAAGAGATCGGCGACGTGATGCTGCACCTGGTTTTTTACGCTAAAATTGCCTCCGAGCAGGGCGTGTTCGACATTGCCGATGCCCTGCACGCCGTCTGCGACAAGCTCATCCACCGCCATCCGCATATCTACGGCGACATCGTAGTGAAAGACGAAGAAGAGGTGAAGCAAAACTGGGAAAAACTAAAGCTTAAGGAAGGCAAGAAATCACTGCTCTCCGGCGTACCCATCAGTCTGCCCGCGATGGTAAAAGCCTATCGAATGCAGGAAAAGACCAAGCAGGTGGGTTTTGAATGGGAAAATACGGAGCAAGTATGGGCCAAAGTGGAAGAGGAAATCGGCGAACTACAAGAAAATATTCAGAATAACGCTCCACAAGCCGACATTGAAGAGGAATTTGGGGACGTACTTTTTTCGCTGGTAAACTATGCCCGCTTTATCGGCGTAGACCCGGAAACGGCTTTGGAACATGTGAATCGCAAGTTCAAAAGCCGCTTTGAATACATTGAAGCCCAGGCACCTAAACCGTTGCAGGATATGACTTTGGCGGAAATGGATGCGCTTTGGAATGAGGCAAAAGTTAAGCAAAAAATCAAGTCTGGCACTATATAATTGGATAAATAATAAACGCTCAAAAATCTTTAACTTTGACCAAAAACACACTCTATGTCCACTGCCATGTCTGCTTTGCCCCTGCCCAAAACGCTCCAGGAACGGCTCGACTTGCCGGAAATACTGGAAGTCCGTGCCACGCTGGACGAGTATTTTGATTTTGTGGAGTCCTGCGAATACCGCCTCGACTACGCTGACGGAAAAATTATTGCTATGGGCTACGCCTCTATATCACACGAAGCCCTGGTCATGCGGATTGGGCATTTACTCACTGTCTTATTTGGTATTGACAGCGATTTTCACGTGCTTGGCAGCAATGTAGCCACTTTCATCCCGGAGGCCCTCGCCGTGCATAATGGCGATGTGGTGGTGCTGCAAGGCAAGCCAATCTATCATATCCACCAAAGCCCGAAGAAAAAAATTAAAGTACTCACCAATCCTTATCTCATTGTGGAAGTGCTGTCCAAAGGCACAGAACGCTACGACCGCAGCCTCAAAATGCAATGTTATAAGACTCTACCCAGCGTGCAATATATTATTTTAGTAGATCAAAAAAAGCCTAACGTTTCGTTGTATTCGCGCACTGGTCGGCCCGGCGAATGGCTGAACCTGGAAGTAACCGACGCGGAAAACGGGTATGTAACCATCCATCGCAAGAAGTTGCGCTTGCTCGACATTTATCAGAATGCTCCGGCGGACTAGGCTTGAGATACTACCTGTTTTTATCTTTTTTGCTGCCACATTGGGAACCTCATTCTCTATGGTTGCCCAATCCCAAGCTAACCTTGCCATCATGCAATAGATGTAAAGGCTTCTATTAGGTTTTAAAACAAATTCACTGTAAAAACTCGGCCATCTTCCGCGCAAACTGCTCGGTTTTCTGGATAGAAATTGGAATTTCTGTCCCGTTGTGCAGGTAAATAGTCCGGGCACTTTTAGTGATTTCATAGCGCTCAACACACGTTAAGTTAACAATAAAACTATGGTGCACCCGACAAAAAAGTGCCTCGGGCAGCTGAGCTTCCATATCTTTGAGCGTATGGTATATCAGGAATTTCTCCGTTTTCCCGTTGCGCTGCGCAAATATCTCCAAAGCGGGTCCATCGGATTTGCAATAGAGAATATCCCGCATTTTGACTACGATATTGCCTTTGCGACTATCCTGAATAATAATTCCCTGATGATCGGAGCTAGTAGAGTCTATTGATTTTTTACTAGTATCCGATAGTTTTTTGGTGGCGATATTTACGGCTTCCAGTAATTTATCAATGCTGTATGGCTTGACTAGATAAGCCCAGGGCTGGATCAGATTGATTGCTTCCAGTGCGAATTGTGGATAAGCGGTCGTGAAAATTACGCCATAAGAATAATGTCTGGTTAGTTCAAGCAACTCGAATCCACTAAAAGGCGGCATTTCAATGTCCAGAAAGATTAGATCAGGTTCAATTTGAGTGATTGCCTGTAAGCCTTCTTTGAGCGTCGATGCTTCTCCGGCGATATTAATTTTTGGACAAAATTTGGTAAGCATACCACGCAGTGCCGATAAGGCACTGGCTTCGTCGTCTATAAGGAGCGTTTTAATGTCTTTCATGTTTATTGGTTATAGTAAAATTTGATGTTTCCACCCGTTATAAGATCATTTCTACTCAAAACTACTTTACATTGATTATCCAATGATGCAGTACAGCCTTTATTCAGGGTTTTTGCGTCCTGATTCAGGCAAATTACCCAGCCTGACAATTATTTTTGCTGAATAAAAACTAATAGTGACTCTGGTACCTTGGCTAGGAGGTGTCAATTCGGATAGGTCTTGCAATTCCAGTTGCAATCCGAGATCATATAATTGATTGAAAGCGGCCACTTTTTTATAAAGCAATTCTAATCCTTTGGATTTGTGCTCTTTATGCTTAGTCGAGCGCGCCCTGGCAGCCTTATAACCCATGCCGTTATCAGTAAGGTTGCATTGGAATTTTTTATCAATAAATGAAAATTGCAGCACCAGACGGGAAGGACCTTCGGGTGCCAGACCATGAATAGTGGCATTTTCCAGAATAGGCTGCAATAGCATGGAAGGAAATAACAAATCGCGCGGCACGGTCTCTATACCAATGATTTCATATTGAAAACGCTCGCCAAAACGCAATTTTATCATTTCCAGATAATCGCGGTCATAGGCCAGTTCTTCTTCAAAAGAATTAAAGTGTTTTTCAGAAAGAAAAATAGTACGCCTTAAAAGCCGAGTAAACAATTCTACGTAGTGGCTCGCCGCAACTGGATTGGGTGGATAAAAAAATTGTTGAATAGCATTAATACTATTGCCGACAAAGTGTGGATTGATCTGCGATTGTAGTGCATGTAATTGCAAATCTGATACTTCGACGTTTAGTTTCCGGTAATCTGCGCCTATACGGAACATCCTCCAGACAGCATAGCCAATAACTGACCATAGCAGCAGATCGAACCATAGCGTATCATACCAGTAAGGACGCATTATAATTGTCCACTGATCGGGCCACTGACTATATAAGCCTTTGGCGTTCACTGCAGTTACTTTAATCTGGTAACTGCCTGGAAGAAGCGCAATGCCAAAATTGAGGCTGTTAGTACTAATAAGATTGCTATCCTGAACAGTCTGGAATCCGTTACCGATCCAGGTGAACAAGTTCTGCCGGGTCAACCACTGTAAAGGCGGCATTAAACTAGTGCGGATGCAGGCATATTCCATTTTACCCTGGCTTCGGTAATCCAGTCCTGCAAAATACAGGGTAATCAAGGCTGCATCGGCAGGCAGTACGATCTGCCGGTTCTGCGTCGGCGAGTCGAGCAGGGGTACTGTAATTTGTTGCGAGCCGAATTGATAATGGATCTCGGTGATGAATGTTCCAAAGTCGTTATTGCCGCCCTGTTCGCGCAACGGCAAATAAGTCAAGCCGGCCACCGTACCTGCCCAAAGTGTATCTTTGACGAGGAGTACGCAGGCTACATCATCGTCGGCCAAGCCATCCTGATGAGTATAATGAACTACTTTCCAATCATCTGGTTCCAGGCCATACACGCCACTATTGGTGGCCATCCAGACTCTACCACTTACGCCGGGTTCGACATAAAGCGACTGAATATTGTCGATCGGCTGCTGAAGGTGCCGATTGATCGTATCTATACTGGTGATTTCGCCGTTTTTCACCGAGGCCAGTAAGAGTCCGTTTGCGATGGTTACTACCCAGATTCGCCCCAAGCCCGCATTCTGAATGGCGATAATATGATTTTTTAAAGCCGGGAAACGGTCGCCCCAATTATATTGGAAGCTGTCGCCGAGGCTATAAAGGCCTTCCATTCTGCCTGCCCACAGGTTGTCTTCGCTATCGTCGCCCAAGGCCGTCGTACGGAAGGATCTTACTGGAATTACCTGTTGCTGATCGTTATCGCGCAAGTAAGCCATGTGGCCATGGTCGCCAAACCAGAGTTTCCCCGGTTTAGCCAGTATACATTTCATAGCAGTAAGCATGGGCACCCGTTCGACGACCGACCCCGTCTGGTGAAGCAAACCCACATCCGTAGCGATCCAGCGGCTATGATCCGGCATCGGAATGATCTGGCGGGTACGATTAAAATTCTCAGGCGGAGTAAGGGAAATCCGCCGGATTTTGGCACCTTTAAATTCATACAAACTACCCTGCACATCGCCGAACAGTAAGAATCCTTGCTGGTCCCAGGCCAATGTCGAAATCTTATTGGTAATCAAGTCATCCGTTTGGGTAAAAGTGGCGGCCTTTCCGGGCGAACGAACATAGATACCATCCCCGTGGGTACAAAACCAAAAGGTACCATGTGTATCTTCAAACACCGCATTCACCTTTTTTTCAGGCAAATAAGTGGTCGGATTGGACAAATCGTGTTGGTCATTAGCGAAGCAAATAGCCCCTGCGGAGGTAGGGCATACCCAAAAATGGCCTTTTCGATCGACCGCTACCCGTCCACCAGGCTGGGGAATGGAGTCTCTAAGGACAAATTTTCCATCTTGCCATTCTATCAACATCAGTTTGCCCGTAAAAGCGATCAGGACTTTTAGTCCAGACATGCCGATGGATTTCAAAGCATTTTTTCGCTCTCTGAAAAGTGGATCGTACATGTAATGTACTCCCGAATTCATTTCCATTAGTTCTGGAAATGATAACTGAAAAAATAAATTGCCACGTTGTTCTATGCGAACGGTAGAGCCTGGCAATTCAAACTGTTTATATATGACAGACTTCCCATCAAAAACAAATGCATATTCCCCCTTATCGGTTATCCAGATGTTACCACTCTCATCTTCTGAAAACTCACTTAAGGAATTTTTCAAATGAATTTTAGATAACAAAGTGTCATTATTGGCCGTGACTAGCTTACCATCGACCATATAGCAGGGCTTTTGGCTAAAACAGGAAATCCACAACCGACGATGGCTATCTTCGAACAACCCGATCACCTCCACATCGGGCAACCCGTCTTTCATACCAAATACCTGGAATTGGGTGCCATCGAAGCGGGCCAGCCCTTTATCTGTGCCAAACCACATAAAGCCGCGATAGTCCTGTACAGCGCAGTAGACCACGTTGCCCGGTAGCCCTTCCCGTACGCCATAATGCGCATATACGGGAGATTGTGCGACCAGAATTAATTTGCCGGACACGCACAACAGGGTGAATAATAACCATCGAATCATCAGTAAGGATATTGCTCGCCAAGGTACAATAGGTGGTATAAAGCGAGTAAGCGAACACGATAACTATAGGGCTAAAGATGTATAACTGCCTGACCTGGCCCGATAACTATAAAACAGTTATCGGTAAAAGGCGGGTAGTTATAAGTTGAAAAGCGAAGGATATGCAATTGAAGCGGCGCGTAAATGAAATGATTGTTTGATTTGCAGTCTTAACAATTACACCCCATCAGATTCAATTGTCAGCTTTCGACGACTACTTTACTCCAGCAAAACAACCCAAGCCAATTTTCTGGCAATTAGAAAGACCTTTAAGTGAATATAGTGTGTATTTTACTATGTTGTCTATCCCTTGTTGAATACCCAGTAGCGCTGATAGCGTAGTTGGCTTTACGTAAGTTATTTAGCATGGTGCGCAAGAATTCAGTACGAAGCACATCGTTTTAAATAGCTTTACTCGGTGTTACCCTTTAAAACCTTTCTACAATATATAAGGTATCGTTGTATGTAATAATTAATTAAAATCGGCTACCCTTACATTTAATAGTGTACTTCAGAAGTAAATTTATCATGAGTCTTCTACAGTGTTCTGTAGAGGACTTATGATTTTTTATTCCCGCCACCTCCAGTGCAACTTGCCACCAGCTCAGCCTTCAGCACATATTTCTCTGGCCTTTCACAAAATATTATGCTGAACAAAGGCCACATTTCTTCAAATTTTGAAATTTTTCATGGGTAAAACTTTGCCCACTTGAAAACTTTGCCGTAATTTCGCCCCCGCTAAAATCGGATGGATAGGCCGGATGTGCCGTTTGGCCCGTGGAAATCCGAATTTGGTGTAATTCTCACTCTCTCACTTTTCTCACCACTCTCACAAATGGCAATCTATTACAACAAGGAGAAAGTCGCCGAAATCATCACCCAGTACGGTGGCGATCCCTCCAATTCCGGCAATACCGAAGCGCAAGTCGCGCTGCTCACTTACCGCATCGAAAGCCTGTCGGCTCACTTGCGCATCAACAAAAAAGACCACTCCACCCGCCGCGCCCTTCTTACAATGGTTGGCCAGCGTAAGAGTCTTCTGGGATATTACGCGAAGAAAGACATTTACAAGTATCGCGCCCTCATCGAAAGACTCGGTCTACGTAAATAAAAAAATTCGAGTCCGGTGGTTGGGTTTCCGGCCACCGGATTTTTTTTGCAAGTAGGTTACATTAAAAAATTAGTGGAGGCAATATTTTACATAAAGCATTGGTTATCATTGTTATTCCGATAAAAATCGGAATGTCTCTGCGTTCCATTTGCATATTGCCTTTTACTATTTTGTCCTTTTATTTTTCATCTGCTCTGACTTCCCCTTTCACCGACAAAGTTCCTTTTTAAACTACGGCAAAGGCTATCAAAAACGGGGACTGTCTCCCCCACACAAAGCAAAGTTTTTTTAACTATGAAGTATAAACGATGAAGTATGAACTATAAGGAACAAACGTAGAGATCGTTTATACTTCATAGTTTATAGTTCATACTTCATACTTGGCCTCCGGCCACCTTCCTTTGTGTGATTTTTATCGGTTTTTGATCCCTTTCCGCCCATTTTCAGCAGGTCTTTGGCGGCGAACCGGCTTGGTCGCAGCGCAAATTCAACCAATTTATGGGAAAGCAAATCCCGTTACGCACCGCATTCAACCTGCCGGATGGACGTGAAATCGTGCTCGAAACCGGCAAACTCGCCACGCAGGCCGACGGCTCGGTGATGGTGCGCATGGGCGACACCATGCTGCTCTGCACCGTAGTCAGCATGAAAAAAGCCAAGGAAAACCAACCGTTTTTCCCGCTTTCGGTGGATTACCAGGAAAAATTCGCTTCGGTGGGTCGTATTCCCGGCAACTTCTTTCGCCGTGAATCACGCCTTTCGGACTATGAAATCCTGATCAGTCGTCTGGTAGACCGTGCCCTGCGCCCGCTCTTCCCCGATGGCTACATGAACGAAACGCAGGTCATCATCAACCTGATTTCGGCGGACAAAGACATCATGCCCGACGCACTGGCCGGTTTGGCTTGTTCGGCGGCGTTTGCCGTGAGCGACATTCCATTGGAAGGCCTGTTCTCCGAAGTTCGCGTAGCGCGCATCAACGGCGAATTTGTGGTCAATCCGGGTCGCAAAGCCCTCGAAAAAGCCGACATGGACTTCATCGTGGCCGCTACCAAACACGACATCACGATGGTGGAAGGCGAAGCCAACGAATGTCAGGAAGAAGAATTGATCGAGGCCATGAAAATTGGTCACGAAGCCATCAAAGACCAAATCGCGGCGCAAGAACGCCTGGCAGAAATGGTCGGCTCAAGCGCATTAGTGAAACGCATTCTGCCGGAAGTAGCCCACAACGAAGCCCTGAAGCAGCGCATCGAGTCGCTCATCATTGCCGATGTGGCAACCATGGCCCGTTCCGCTGCCAACAAGGAAGCCCGCAAAGAGCGCACCGACGAGATCAAGACCGCTGCGATGGCCAAATTGCTGGAAGAATTCGGCGAAGAAACCATGGCGGCAAACTCCGTACTCGCCGAAAAATATTTCGACAAAATCCGGAAACATACCATCCGCGACGCAGTGTTGAGCGGTGTACGTTTGGATGGTCGCAAAACCGACGAAGTGCGCCCGATCTGGTGTGAAGTGGACTTCCTGCCCACTACCCACGGCTCAGCGATCTTCAATCGGGGCGAAACCCAGTCTCTGACGTCCCTCACGCTGGGTACCAAACAAGACCAGGCGTTGATCGACATCGCATTGGACCCGCACGACGACAATTTCATTCTACATTACAATTTCCCGCCATATAGTACTGGTGAAGTGAAACCTATGCGCGGCCCCGGCCGTCGGGAGGTTGGCCACGCTAATCTGGCGGGCCGCTCCATCCGCAAAGTGATGCCCAAGGATTTCCCCTACACGGTACGTATCGTGTCGGACATTCTGGAATCCAACGGTTCCTCTTCGATGGCGACTGTTTGTGCCGCTACTTTGGCCCTCATGGACGGCGGTGTAAACATCACGGCTCCCGTAGCCGGTATTGCGATGGGTGCGGTTGCCGACGAGCAAGGTCGTATTGCTATTCTCTCCGACATCCTCGGCGACGAAGATGCTTTGGGCGATATGGATTTCAAAGTAACTGGTACTGCGAAAGGTATTTGCGGCACCCAGATGGACATCAAGATCAACGGGATGCCCTACGAAATGCTGACCAAAGCCCTGCTCCAAGCCAAGGCTGGCCGTCTGCACATCCTTTCGAAAATGGCGGAAGCCATCGATACGCCGCGCGAAGACCTCAAACCGCACGCTCCGCGCGTGGTGGAATTCCGCATTGCCCGCGACTTTATTGGCGCGGTGATCGGACCGGGCGGCAAGGTGATCCAGGAAATGCAGCGCAACACGGGTACCACTATCTCCATCACGGAGGACGAACAAGGCGGTATCGTGGCTATTTTCAGCCCGGACAAGAAAGCCATTGATATGGCGTACACCCAGATTATGGGCATCGTCTTTATGCCTACCGTGGGCGATGTGTACGACGGTGTGGTGGAAGAACTGGCTGAATATGGGGCTTTTGTGAAATTCCGGGGCAAAACGGGGCTGCTCCACGTATCGGAGTATGACCACCGCCGGATTGAAAACATTAGCGACGTATTGAAAGTCGGTGATACGGTGCAGTTCAAAATTCTGGACGTGGATCCAAAAACTGGCAAAACCAAACTATCTCGCCGGGCTATCGTGGCCAAACCAGACGGCACCATGCCAACCGATGAGGAAAACATGGCCCGCGCCAATCGCGGCAGCGGCGGTGGAGATCGTGGTGGCGACCGTCGCGGTGGTGGCGGCGGAGATCGTCGGGACGACCGGCGCGGTGGCGGTGATGATCGTCGCGGTGGCGGCGGTGGTGACCGTCGTGGCGGCGGACGATAGGGGCGACCCATTGATAATATAGAAAGCCGGTCAGGATTACTCCTGACCGGCTTTTTTAATTGCTCAAAACAATCCCCCCGGCTCCATAGCCAGAAACTCCGGCCAGGGCAACCCACCCTCGCCAATCAATAGCACCCGTTTTGGATGAAATCTCTGCTGAAACGCTGCCATACCAGAGTGATAACTGGGAGTCGGGCCGCTTTTCACTTCCAGCCCAACTACCGTTCCCCGCTTTTCCAGTACAAAATCTACCTCCTGACTGGCTTCTCGCCAGTAATGCACTTTAAAATCGTCGACCAGGCCATGATTAATCAAATGTGCTCCGATAGATGACTCCACCTGTCGCCCCCATAGGTCAGGGCGTTGGCGTATTTGCTCGAAAGTGTAATTGCTTTGAGCACTGAGCAGCGCAGTATTATGCACCTGAAATTTCGGGCTCGAACCTCGTTGTACGATTTTATTTCCAGCATATTTTTCCAACCCAGATAACAGTCCAGCCTGGCCCAACAAAGTCAAGTAATTGGCCAAAGTGGTCGTGTTGCCAGCATCCTGCAATTGTCCGACGATTTTATTATATGATAATATCTGACCAGAATAAGCGCAGCCAATCTCAAATAACTGGCGCAACAAGGCAGGCTTATCCACCCGCGTCAACATCAAAATATCCTTGGAAATACTGGTTTCAAGCAGAGCCTCCTGAACATAACGCTTCCAGCGCGGTTCATCCCCGATCAAGTCTGCCGCCCCCGGATAACCGCCAAACCATACAAACTGCTGTTCGTTCCAGCCGAAAGCAGCCTGCATTTCTGGCCAAGACCAATGCCCGATGTAGGTTAATTCAAAGCGACCAGCCAATGATTCGGTCATGCCTTGTTGTAACAACAAACGGGAAGAGCCCAATAAAATCACTTTCATTTGCCGATCCTGCCGCGTATCCTCATCCCACAGGCGTTTCACCGTTTCGCTCCAATTGGCAATTTTCTGAATTTCATCAATGACCAGTACTACTTCTGGACTGGCAGTTTGATGAAGTTTCAATCTTGCTATTTCCCATTGTTGCTCAATCCAAACCGGACCAGTTTGTGCCACAGCATCCGCTGCCGCGTAATGGGCTGGCACGGAAAGCCTACTCATTAGTTGATTCACCAATGTCGTTTTACCCACTTGCCTCGGCCCAGCCAAGACTTGTATAAAGCGACGTTTTTCCTGTAATCGGGATGTCAATAAGGAAAGATATTTTCGCTCAAAAGTCATGGTTTTAACATTTTAGCAAAATTACTCAATATGCTGAGTAATTTTACTCAACGTATTGAGTAAAATTACTCAGCGCGTTGAATAAAATCCCACTCAATTCATTATCAATCAATTACGTTACCTCTTTTTCACCACGCCCGGCAAAAACGGCACAAACCGAAACCGATCCAGCATTTCCTCTTTAAATTCGAGGGCTGATTGCCGGGTCACTTTGTACATATATTGGACTTCCTCCCCAACTGGAATAACTAAAATGCCGCCCACCGCCAGTTGTTGTTTCAACGCCTCTGGCACCACGGGCGCACCGGCGGTCACCAGGATTTTTTCATAGGGCGCGAAATCCGCCAAGCCCTTGGTGCCGTCGCCGAAAA
>CBDFMU010000053.1:0-53626 GCA_965249785.1 Saprospiraceae bacterium
CCTTTGACGAAACGGCCTTTTATGTCCTGAGCAAGCCTATGGATGCGGCTGATCGGGTGGCAAAGGCCATCCAGTCCCATTGGACCATTGAGAACAACCTACACTGGGCCAAGGACGTAAACATGAAAGAGGATGCCACCACATTGCGTAAACATAGTCAAGTCTCCCTGTTGATACAATTAAATAATGTTATAGTCAACACATTGACTATCAATGGATATAAGGTGATAAAAAACACTTTCGCTAAATTCGCCAATAAAGTCAATGAACTCGCTAAGCTCTTCCAAAACCAAGGCAATACCTAGAATCAATCAACCCTGCCTGAAAGGGTTGAACGGAGGTGCCTGAGCCTGGTTCAACCCTTTCCGGGTTGTTCGGATGTTGTTCTTTTAACCCCCAGTTACACTGGGGGCTATTCGTATTCTACCCCTTCGGGGTCTATATCGTGCATAATATCAATAAAATAGGGGTGCATTTGAAACTTGATTCTGCGACAGTTTCCCCCAATTTAGCGGAATAATGAAATGGACCTTGATCGTGTTTATGATACTCGAATTCCAATCCTAATAAACGATAAAACGTCGCTAATTCGTGCAGTTTATGCGTCTTTATTACAAGGAGGTTTAAATGCATTTGTATTCATTAGTTTTTAAGTAAATAGACAAAATTAATTGCCCTTAAAAGGTGGTCAAAACATTAATTGTCATTATATTAATGACTGACTCCTTAATACTGTCTTCTTACTTATTGCGCATGAAACTATTTTTCAAATCCCATCAGCACCCGTTCAATAATATTACAACAATCCTCCATCTGATCTTTATCCATCACCAGCGGCGGCGCAAAACGAATAATATTACCGTGCGTAGGTTTAGCCAGCAGACCGTTTTCGGCCAGTTCCAGGCAGATATTCCAGGCAGTTTTGCTGTCCTCGGAATCATTGATACCGATGGCATTGAGTAAGCCTTTGCCGCGCACAAAAGTGAGCAGATTGGAGCGGCGGTAGAGAATGTCGTTCATGCGTTGCCGGAATATTTTGCCCAAAGCCTGCGCATTTTCCGCCAGTTTTTCGTCGCGCACCACTTCTAAAGCCTCCATCGCCACGGCGCAAGCCAGCGGGTTGCCACCAAAAGTGGAGCCGTGTTCGCCCGGTTTGATGGTCAGCATCACCTCGTCGCTGCTCAGTACGGCACTCACCGGCAGCACCCCGCCCGATAGCGCTTTGCCCAAAATCAATACATCGGGCTGGAAGCCAGCATGGTCGCAGCACAGCAGTTTTCCCGTGCGGGCGATGCCGGTTTGTACTTCGTCGGCGATAAAAAGTACATTATGTTTTTGGCACAACTGGTAGGCCGTTGGCAGATAATTTTCGTCTGGCACAAACACCCCCGCTTCGCCCTGAATTGGCTCTACCAAAAAACCGGCCACCGTGGGGTCTTGCAGTGCTTTTTCCAATGCCTCCAGATCATTGTACGGAATAGTAATGTACCCAGGCAAATACGGCCCAAAACCGCGTCGACTATCCGGGTCGGTGCTGGCGGAGATGACGCCGAGCGTACGCCCGTGGAAATTGCCCGCCACAAAAATAATCTTGGCCTGCCCTTCGGCAACTTTTTTGACTTGGTAAGCCCATTTTCTGGTCAATTTGATGGCCGTTTCCACCGCTTCCACGCCCGTATTCATCGGTAGCATCCGGTCGTAGCCAAAATATTGGGTCACGTACTCGGCATATTGCCCCAGCAAATTATTATAAAAAGCCCGCGAAGTCAGGGTCAGTTTTTGCGCCTGTTCGGTTAGTGCCCGGATGATGCGCGGGTGGCAATGGCCTTGATTGACAGCACTATAAGCCGACAAAAAATCGTAATACTGTTTGCCTTCTACGTCCCAGACGTACACGCCTTCGCCGCGCTCCAGTACTACGGGCAGCGGGTGATAATTGTGGGCATTGTAACGATCTTCGAGGGACATCAATTCGGCAGCGGTGGTGGTGGTTAGGACTTCCATGCGTAAGAAGGTAAGAAAGTGAGCAATCGAGTGTGTAGGGTCGACAAAAGTACGGGTTTCAGAGGCAGAATCAGGCGAAAATCACGGCTATTTCCTGAAAACCACGCCCAGGATTACTCATTCCAAAACCTGCATAAACGCAGCACGGCCACCCGGATGTACCGGGCGGCCGTGGCGAAGTAGTGTTTATGCTAATCTAATAGTTATTGGTTACTGGTTATTCGTTATTGAAACGGTAAGCCAGTACACTGTAAATTAAAT
The DNA here is from genome assembly GCA_965249785.1 of Saprospiraceae bacterium. GTDB lineage: Bacteria > Bacteroidota > Bacteroidia > Chitinophagales > Saprospiraceae > M3007. The sequence continues at coordinate 2,266 of CBDFMU010000053.1, forward strand.
TCCGTGAGAATTCGAGTATTTGACCAAAACACTTGATAATCAGGCAATTGATCAAATACTCAAATAAATATAATTTACAGTGTACCAGAGTCGCAATAGACTAATAACCAATATACCAGTAACTATTAACTAGCCCCATTAACCATTATTATCCTCATAATTATGCTTGGTCGGTTGCGTGCTTTTGTGGTAACGGCCCCACGAGAAACCGAATTTCAGCGTTGCCTGGCCAAAAGGACCGGACATTTGTTCGCTACTAATACCGACCAGATCATTATTTTTCACGAAGCGATAACCGCCCTCTACGCCCAGACGAAACCAGCGGAAAATATTGACTTCCAAGCCCGCCGAAGGTTGCATCACGAATAATTTATCCTTGGGTTGTCCGGTTAATTCAGCAGTTCCTTTACCGATTTCAAAATTCAATACTGGGTGGATGGCTTTGTAGGGAATAAAAGCATAGCCTACTTTAGCTCCATTGTATTGAAAATCAAATTTTTGGGTCTCGTTATTTCTCAGGGTAATATCATCACGAAGGCTGCTGTGGCTCCAGCCAATATTGAGCGATTTACCAAATTCAAAACCGAAAAAACCACCGCTGTTGAAGGCATCCTGTTTATCGTATTGTGTGTACTGATGCGTGTAGCCGCCCCAAATACCCGACAGTCCCCAGCCTCGTTCGCCGAGTACGGTTTCTTCGCGTTGAGCGGATAAGTTGGTCATAGCAATAACTAAAAAAGAAGCGGCGAGCAAGCAAGATCTGGTGCGCATGATGTAGATGGATTTAAAATTTTGCGTTTGAAAATTGTAGCGTTAAAGTAGAGACGCTCCTAATGACCACAAGGTTACAGGTAGGTTGGCAGTTGGACAAACAAAAAGGCGAATGTTGGGATACATTCACCTTTTTGTAACGGTTTTTAACTTGTTTTAACGGAAAAAAGCGTTAAACTGCTCTCCGCCGCAGCGCAAATGAAGTAATTAAAGTTACTAAAACGCCCATCGGGAAGGGTTCCATAAAGGTGAGACCAGCACGAATCAAGGGATTTTGATACATGGATTTGAATTTTTCCATTTCCAGGGCCTGTTGTTGAATCTTTCCTTCCGAAGCCCCCGAAAGCCGCAGTTGCGCCAGCGTACTCTCCGCATATTTTTCTAAAAAATCGGGCATAAGCGTCTGGTATACCACCAGCCAGGCGATGACATAGCAGACGCAGGAAATGAAGGTAATTAAGATGCCCACTTGGAAAGCCTGCCCGAAAGTAAGCGAGCCGCCCGCCACATTATCCCGATAGGAACGAACGCCAAAATAGACCACCACCATGCTCAGTAAAATCCCCGCATAGCCGATCCACTGACCGTTGCTGAAATCCATCGAATTTCTGAAATGCAGGGCGGTACCGATCATCAGCACCGAAGCAATGAGGCCCGAAATCAAACCATAGACTAAAACTGTTTTTTGCATTTTGTCACTATTTTTTTAGGTGAAAAACTGCTGCAAATCAACGCTATATACTTCCGTCGGGCCTCGTACTTTCGGGTGATTTGTGGTTTTAAACCTGAAAATCATACTTTCGGGTGAGGAGTCATGGCAGCAACCCCAGTGCCTTCGCTTTTTGAATAGCCTGGGTGCGACGTTGCGCGTCCAATTTGGCAAAAACCTTGGAGGCGTGGGTTTTTACGGTATTCAACGAGAGGAAAAGTTTGTCGGCAATTTCCTGATTACTAAGCCCTTGTGCTATTAATTCCAACACTTCCAGTTCGCGTAGCGTAAAGTTGCGTTTTTCTAAAATCTGCTTGAAAGGAGCAGAAGATTCCTGGATAATAGATTCATCCGCCAATGGAATGGGTGCTTTCTTTTGTGTCCATTTTCCGCCCGCCCAAATGCCTACTGCGGTGAATAGCAAAGCGATCAAACCAATATACCATTGTTCTGCATTTCTCAGCACGATCAGCCGGTATTGAAAAAATTGCAGCGCGGCCATCGACAGACCCAGCACGGCACCATATAGCAGGATGGTGGTCCATTTCATTTGCAAAACTCAGCTAAAAGTCGCATAAAAATCAGAAAAGCCACCTTAATCATAAGATGGCTTTTCTAAATATTCAATTTAGCTGTGGCCTTCAAAGGTGTGCCACAACTAAAGTTTATGGTTTCAAAATCACCAGCCGTTTGGTGCCAATAATGTTGCCCTGCGTATCACTAAGGCTATATAAATAAGTGCCTTTTTTGAAATCATCCAATTCAACGCGGATGGATTTGCTGCCCGCAAGTTGGTAGTCCTGTTTCCAGACGACTTTACCGATAATATTGAAAATTTTCAGCGTATAATCTCCCGCTGGCAGATTAGCACAGTTGAAACGCACAAATTCCACCGCCGGGTTCGGGTAAGCCTGAATGCTGGCCGCCCCCGGCGAATTCGCTTCGATGGTCGGCGTTACACTATTGTTCTTGAACCGCACCTGCTCCACCGTGGTCAGGTCGTTGCTCATAGTCGCCACGGCGATCTCTTCTTTTTCTACATTATTATAAAAACGGAAAGTGGTCGTTGTGTCTGTACCGAGAAAACCGCCCAAAGTGCTGCCGCCGCCCAGCAGATTAGTAATATCCAGCCAACCCAGCAAATATACATCTAAAGCGGTGGTTCTCAACTCCGTACGTTTTACCCGCAATACATCGTAAGTGCCACCGGGGATTTGGCATTTACCCCAGCCGTCTACCAGGTCTACTCGTTCCGTCTTGACCCGCACCCGCACCGAATCGGGAAAAATCACTATTCCGGCCAATAGGCTATCGGGAATTTGATCGGTCGGAAAAGGCAGACTCAAGTTGGTGGTCTGCGACAGCAAATCGAAGAAATGGAGCGGAGACTGCTGCTCGACGAGCGGCGGACTGAACCTGGCCGTCACTTCCAAACCAAAACTAGTAGCATCGGCGCCCGCATAACCTACCCGCGCGAGTTGAGCAGTGGTCTTGTCATAATAAGTTTCGCGATTATTCCCGATCACCACCAGATCGGCAGTTGGAAAGGCCATCGCGTGCAACCCAGCGCTGGCTGACTGATAGATGACCTGGGAAGTCTCATCGGCGTGCAAACCCGTCAGATCCCAAGTCTGATTGCCGCCCGGCGGCGTGGCAATGATCAGGCCGCTGGGATCGCTATCCAGTGCGTAGTCGAGGGTATCGCCCGCACTTGGGAAAGTGGCAGAAGTGACCGTTATTTGAGCGGAGGCCCCGAAAAAAAGGGCGGAAAAGATTGCCAGTAGCATCTGTTTCATCGAATGTTAAGTATTGAAACAAAATGATTAAACCCGCTCAAAGCGGACGTCGGACGAGCAGGAACGTGAGCAATTTGGAAAAACCCAAAAGCCACATTCTGCCAAAAAACCAAAAGGCCGTCAAACAGGATTACACGCTTGCAACATACATAAAAAAGGCAAAATTGCAAATGGAATGCAGTGACATCCCGGTTTTATCGGGAAAGCAATGAAAACCAATAGTTTATGCAAAATCTGGCCTGTACTATTTTTACGAAACTATTTACCTGATTTTGGAGGCTCGCTTCAAAGGTACACTGGTTTTTCGGGAAATAAGATGCTCGAGGAAATGATGAATTATAAATTATGCATATTTGGCAAAAATAATGAGGATTTGAGGATGCGAGTATTTGATCAAGTACTCAAATATTCAAATCCTCCACCATTTTTAAAGTGCTTGCAATTCTACCAATTTACGATAAAACTGTCCATTTTTCATCAAAAATTCGTGACTGCCACGCTCCACTACTCGTCCGGCATCCAGCACCACGATTTCGTCGGCATGTTGCACCGTGCTGAGCCGATGGGCAATGACAAGGGCCGTTCGGTTTTGCAGCAGCCGATCCAGTGCCACCTGGACGAGTTTCTCAGACTCCGAATCGAGGGCCGAGGTTGCCTCATCCAGGATCAGGATGGCCGGGTTGCGTAGCAGTGCGCGAGCAATAGTGAGTCGTTGGCGTTGGCCGCCGCTGAGTTTGGAACCTCGGTCGCCGATATTGGTATCGTAGCCTTCGGGCATCGCGACGATAAAATCGTGGGCATTGGCCGCCCGCGCCGCTGCTTCGATGGCAGCATTTGTGGCGTGTTCGCTGCCGAAAGCGATGTTGCTGCGCACCGTGTCATTGAACAAAATGGCCTCTTGACTAACAATGCCCATCAGTCCGCGCAGATCGTGTACGCGGAGTTGGCGCACATCGTGGCCATCCACCAGAATCTGCCCGGCCGTCACGTCGTAGAACCGTGGGAGCAGATCGGCCACCGTACTTTTCCCCGCCCCCGAGGCACCGACCAAAGCCACGATATTGCCCCGTGGAATGGTAATGTTCACGTTGGTCAGTGCCGCACGTTCGGTGTTTTGGTAGTGAAAAGAGACGTTTTTAAATTCTACTTTTTCTTCAAAAGCGAGGATACCAATCGCATTGGGCGCATCGCTAATAGTTACATCGGCATCCAGCACGGCTTCTACCCGCTCCAGCGCACCCATGCCCTTGCGAATGCTGTACGACGCGCCGGTGAGCTGTTTAGCCGGGTCAATGACGTTATAAAAAGCGTACAAAAACGTTAGAAATGTGGCGGCAGAAATCTCCCCGGCAAAGACCTGCCTGGCCCCAAACCACAGGATGATGGACACCGCCGCAATACCCATAAATTCGGACAGCGGTGAAGCCAGGTCGCGGCGACGATACAAGGCGGTCATCGTGTGCGCATAATGTCCGTTCTCACGGGCAAAGCGTTCGCGCTGCCAGCCCTCCGCATTGAAACCCTTAATAATCCGCAGCCCGCCGAGTGTCTCTTCCACTAGTGAACCGATGATGCCCAGCCGGCCTTGTGCCGCACCCGATTGCCGCCGCAGGCTCCGCCCCACTCCACCGATGACCAAGCCGGAAAAGACCATGAGGCCTAGCACGAAGAATAATAATTGCGGCGACACATACACCATAAAAGCCACGCTACCGATGATAATAATTGGCTCCCGTGCCACCGACTCCACTACCCCGACAATGCTCCATTCTACCTCCTGCACGTCTGCCGAAATGCGGCTCATCAGGTCGCCTTTGCGCGCCTCGGAAAAGTAGGACAGGGGCAGCGAGAGAATTTTGTCCACCAATTTTAGCCGCAGGTCGCGCACGATGCCATTTCGCACCGGAGCCAGGAAATATAGCGACAAATAGCGAAAGAGATTTTTACCCAAAAATACGGTTACCAGGAACAGGCATACAATGAGCAGGGCCTGTTCTCGGCCTTGATTTTCAATAAGTTGGGTAAAAAATAAGTTGATCTTGTTCTCTATTCCACCCCAGCCTGGCCGATTAGCTGGTATGGGTAGCATGGCAGCTCCCGGCTGAGTGGTGCTAAAGAGGATTTGTAAAAACGGCTGCAACACCGGAATGCTGACCACCATGAACAGCGACATGAGCAGGTTGCAGAGCACGGCGATGGCCAGCAGTTTTTTGTAGGGCTTGTAATAGCGGAGCAGACGGAGCATAAGTGAAATCTTTGGCTTTTGGCCGATGGTTTTTCGGAAAAACAGACCCTATCGCACTTCGGCGGTAAGGTTGGCAGCAGCAAAGGACGGACGAAAATTCGGGCTGAACAAATCGCTGACAACAAAACTACGGCTATCCGTTGTGCTGACCAGATAATACCTCTTAATTGAGAAATGAAGGTTTTTAGCGCGATAAGGCCTTGTTGAGTACCTAAAAAGCACTACCTTTGCGCTTCTTTACTCCCGCATTCACCTTTGTAGATCACCATCTAAACCACGTATCCAGATGATTCCCTATTTACTTATTGCTACGACATTGATTATCGTAGGCTGGCAAGGTGTTTCAAAAGACCGCGCCAAAACTTAACGAACTCACTGCTAAAAACAAAGGCCGCACCGGGAAGAGACCCAGTGCGGCCTTGTTGTTTTTGGGTGAAATATAACGGCTCATGCTTGAGAAAGGCGACGGTGAGCACGGAGTCATTCATCGAATCCAGCGATCAAGCGTTGTAGTTCGTTTTCACTGATAGTTGCTTTTTCAGATTTATCATATGGAAAGCAGGTTACAATTGTCCAATCTTCTTCTTTTTCTGCCAACATAACTACTTCCGTTTCAAGGTAAGAAATCACTCTTGCTCCACCACTTTTTCCTTTACCCTTGCTTTTCAATGCGCAAACGAATTTTGTAAGCATTGTGGCCAATTGAAGTCCCAAGTTACGGATTATTAAGCAGCTCTTGTTCTAATTGCGCAAGGTCGTCGAGAAAAGAGGGATATTTTTTAAGGAGTGGTTTGGCTTCCTTCTTGAAATTATTGGTTAGGCTGACCTCTATGTTCATGAAGAAATTCGCTTAGAGTTTGGAGTTTTTTCCCGCTTTTTCGGGCTTGCCGGACTTCTTGCAGTGCTTCCTGAATACCAATCAAAATATTGAGTTTTGTCCGTAAAGTTTCTATTTGAGCGTTCAGCGCAAGCCATTCTTCATAAGGAACGATTACGGAGGTTTTTTCTCCTTGTTGGTTGGTATAATATTGGATGTCGGACATAAGTGTGCAGGTTGTGGGAACGAAATTCGGGGTTTTTGGGGAAAATTTTGTTTTGGAAGAAAAAAATCGCACTGCTAACTGACCCCACGGTCCTTGCGAGCATAAATAATAAAGTTTTCAACGGATTAGGGGCAGCAATATGCTGCAAAAATTAATTATCTCAAAGTACAAAAACTTGGCTCTCTATTCCCTATAACCCATCCGCGACTGCATCTTTTCCAAAATGGCGAACACCGCCGGGCAAGTCACCACGTTCTCCGTATGTGACCAGGAACGGCTGGCAAACGAACTCTTATCGGTATGCGGAAAACCACTGCAATCGCCGGGCCGCACCTCGTAGATGCTACAATGCCCAGTCTCTGCCAAAAACGGGCAAGGCAACGTTTGAGTTTGCCAATTCCCCTGTTCGTTTTGTTCCAGGTAAGTTGCTTGTAATTCTTCCACGGTCAATCCAAGGTACGCACTAACGGCTCGTTGGTCTTTTTCCCGAAATTCCGGTTTCAAGGTTCGACAGCAATTCGTGCATTGCAGGCAATCTATCGTTTGAAATACTTCTATATGAGTTTCTTTCGCCAGTTGGTCTACTTCGCTCTTATTCAATGTTTTAAGCCAACGAAAAAAGCGGAGGTAATGGTCACCCACTGCCTCCGCTTTTTGTCGCCAATGCTCTATGATTTGTTTATGTGTCAAAGCACCACACTCTTGAAATCCCAGGTATTCAAAAAATTTGTCGTGAAATTACCCTCCTGAAAGTCCTTGTTCCGCATCAATCGCTGATGAAAAGGCACGGTCGTTTTCACGCCTTCCACGATGAATTCGTCCAAAGCACGCTCCATTTTCAGGATGGCCTCGTCTCGGGTACGGGCGCGAACGATCAATTTGGCGATCATAGAATCGTAGTACGGCGGAATCGTATACCCCGCATACACGTGCGTATCTACGCGTACGCCGTGTCCCTTCGGCGAGTGAAAAGAAGTGATCTTGCCGGGGCTAGGGCGGAAATCATTGAACACATCTTCCGCGTTGATGCGACACTCGATAGCGTGCATTTCCGGGAAGTAGTTTTTACCAGAAATAGGATGCCCGGCGGCGATCTTGATCTGCTCTTTAATCAGGTCAAAATCAATGACTTCTTCGGTCACGGTATGCTCCACCTGGATGCGCGTATTCATTTCCATGAAGTAGAAATTCCGGTATTTATCTACCAAAAATTCCACGGTTCCCACGCCTTCGTAACTGATAGCATTACAGGCTTTGATGGCCGCTTCGCCCATTTTTTCACGCAATTCCGGCGTCATAAAAGGCGACGGGGCTTCTTCCACCAGTTTCTGGTGGCGACGCTGGATGGAACAATCGCGCTCGGATAAGTGACACGCCTTGCCAAATTGGTCGCCTGCCACCTGGATTTCGATGTGGCGTGGTTCCTCAATATATTTTTCCATGTAAATGCCGTCGTTGCTAAACGAGGCTTTGGCTTCCCGGCGCGCAGTTTCCCATTGATGTTCAAAGTCTTCGGGCTTCGTCACGATGCGCATACCCTTACCACCGCCGCCAGCCGTGGCTTTCAGAATAACTGGATAGCCGATTCCAGCGGCGAGTTTCAGGCCGGTTTTTACGTCGGTCAGCAAACCTTCTGAGCCGGGGACACAGGGTACGCCGGCTTTCAGCATGGTTTCTTTGGCCGTTATTTTATCGCCCATCGCCCGGATTTGGGACGGAGTCGGGCCGATGAATTTGATCCCATATTCCTGACACACCTCGGCAAAATTGGCGTTTTCAGACAAAAATCCATAGCCGGGGTGAATGGCGTCGGCGTCGGTAATTTCAACGGCAGCCATGATGCGCGGCACGTTCAGGTAGCTCTCGGCGGAAGCCGGTGGCCCGATGCACACGGCCTCGTCTGCAAAACGAACGTGCAGACTATCGCGGTCGGCGGTGGAGTACAGTGCGACCGTTTTGATGCCCATTTCCTTGCAAGTGCGAATAATCCGCAGGGCGATTTCCCCGCGATTCGCGATCAATATCTTCTTAAACACCTTTCAAAAAGTTATAAGTTATGGGTTATGAGTTATGTGCTATGAGCGTTTTGTATAACTCATAACTTATAATTCATAACTTTTTACGCTGGATCGAGGAGGAAAAGTGGCTGATCGTATTCGACTGGCGTAGCATCTTCTACCAGCATTTTCATGACTTTTCCTTGCTGTTCGCTTTCAATCTCATTGAACAATTTCATGGCTTCAATGATGCACACAGTCTGGCCTTTTTGCACGGTGTCGCCCACTTTCAGGAAAGGCGGTTTGTCGGGGCCACCACTCCGATAGAAAGTACCGACCATCGGCGACTTGATCGTGATGTAGCGGGCACTTTCGTCGCTGACCGGGGCAGCTGCTGCGGGCACATTGGCTTTTGGCTGGGCCACAGGCGGAGGAGGAGCCGGAGCAAAAGCAGGAGCCTGCATAAGTTGCTGGGCAGCAAGGGTTTGTGCCGCCGTCGGAGCAGCCGCTTCCTGTCCGCTTTGGTGGCGAACGACGAGTTTAAAATCGCCTTCTTCCAGGCGGACTTCGGAGAGTTTGTACTTGCTCACCATCCGAATAAGTTCTTGTATCTGGCTGAAATCCATACTGAAAGTTGGTTTGCAAAAAAGTAAAAAGGCAGCGTAAAAACAAAGGGCAAAAGGCAAACATACAAGAGGCAAAAGGCAAAACCTGTGGCAAAGTTGGCAACATCCTGCTTTTTTACCCTTTGCTTTTTTGCGCATTTGCCTTTTGCTTATTGTCCTTATTTCTTCACCCGTTCCATGTACGTGCCGGTGGCAGTGTCGATTTTAATGAGGTCGCCTTGATCGCAAAACAGTGGCACCCGCACTTCGGCACCTGTCTCCACCGTAGCTGCTTTCAAGGTATTGGTGGCGGTATCGCCACGCATACCCGGCTCGGTGTAGGTGATTTTCAACGTGACCGTTTGCGGCAATTCGACCGAAAGCAGCGTCTCTTTTTGGGAGTGGTAAAGTACGTCCACTACGTCGCCTTCTTTCAGGAATTTACCGTTTTCCACCATATCTTCCGGGATAGAAATCTGGTCGAAAGTCTCCTGGTTCATCAGCGCATAACCGCCGTCTTCGGGGTAGAGATATTGAAATTTGCGGCGTTCTACGCGCACTTCGGTGATGTTGTGTCCACTTTGGAAGGTATGTTCCAACACCTTTCCGCTGGTCGAACTTTTGAGTTTCGTCCATACTTTGCCACTGCCACGTCCGACCTGAAACCGCTGGAAATCAATCACGCGCAGGATGTCGTTGTTCAGTTCGATGCACAGGCCGTTTTTGATGTCTGCCGTCGTTGCCATGCTTGTTGTTTTTATATTGAATTAGGAATAGAATTACCTTCTTTTCAAAAAAGGCGGGCAAAAGTAGGCCAATTTTATGGAATCGCAGTGCCCAGGGGAATTTTAGTTTAAATGCGAAGCGAGGAATACGGAATGCGGAATTACTTCTCAACATTCTCAACCTTTCTCAACCGGCGTAGCCACTCAACCCATTAGTTCAGCCACAACTTTCGGCAGCCCGATAGTGGCTGGTTCGGCAATTATTTGCAACTTCGGCATCCGCGACAACTCCGCATTCGCCTGCGGACGCGGGTCTATGTAGTAAAACGGAATTTGCCGCGAGGCATACACCATCAAACTGGCGGCCGGATACACCTGCAACGACGTACCGACGATGATAAAAATGTCGGCTTCCTCCGCCAATTTAGCCGCCGATTCGAGCAGTGGCACGGCTTCGCCAAACCAAACGATATGCGGACGAAGTTGGCTGCCGCGTTCGCATAAATCGCCCATTACCAAGTCTTTATCCCAAGTGTACACCAAATGCTCGTGGCGGTCGGAGCGGACTTTAAGCAATTCCCCGTGCAGGTGCATGACGTGCTTGCTGCCCGCGCGTTCGTGCAGATCGTCCACGTTTTGGGTGACGATGTGTACCTCGAATTTTTTCTCCAATTCTGCCAATGCCAAGTGGCCCGCATTTGGCTGCACCTCGGTTAGGCGGCGACGGCGTTGGTTGTAAAATTCCTGCACCAACGTCGGATTGCGCCGCCAGCCTTCGGGCGTGGCTACGTCTTCGATGCGATGATTTTCCCACAGTCCGTCGCTGTCGCGAAAGGTGCTGATCCCGCTTTCGGCACTGATACCTGCGCCGGTTAGGACGACGATTTTTTGCATGGAATTTGGTTTAAAGAGTGTACGCTAAGTTTTGTCATCCTGTCGGGAACCGTCCACGCTACGTGTGCCGCGACGTGAACGGTTCCCGACAGGATGACAAACGTGGTGTGTTCCGAGACGTTTTCTGCAACAAAGTTTTTATTTACAAATAAACTGGTAAAGCAAACAACACCGCACCCAACACAAATATGGCCGTTAAAAAATGTACGGTCCAATGCTTAATGCGATGCAGAAAAACAAACTGCTCTATGGTTCGGCCCACCCAGAACAAAGAACAACCAATTAACAGTGCATGACCCAGGTTCGTTTCCAACAATTCTTTTTTATAGAAAAAACATAGAAAGGCTATTAAGAAGAAAAAGTAAATCGTGCGCAAATTGAAAATTTGCATAATCGCCCGATTGGGAAGACTTAATAGTGCCAACTGCTTTTTCCATTTAAAAATACGCCAGAAAAAGATATGAAACACGGCTAACACTACACTATGCAATCCGCACAAGATCAGGATGAAATTCTTGTCCATAAGTAGTTATTGAGATAGTACTGTACCAATTTGCCTTTTGCTTTCCCAATGAAAAACCGGGATGTTGCTGCGCTCCATTTGCCTTTTTATTGCACTTGTGCGTGTTTCGCCCGCAATTTACTATTGGCATAACCATAACCGAAATAGACGATTAAGCCAATTACCATCCAGACCATAAAGCGCACCCAACTAACAAACATTACTTGCGACATCATAAACATATTGAGTATTAAACCCACCACCGGAATAAACGACCATTGATAAATAATCGCCAGCACCGTTACAATCGCAAAAATGCCGAGGAACAAGAAATACGGAATCTGGCTGCTGCAATTCCCGTCCGGGCAATCAACCAAATGCGCGACGAAACCGGGATTGGCCAGTTGCAGAATAAAATAGAGCACGATGAGCACGCCGGGCAGCCAGTAGCGACTATTGAGGTAGGTTACTTTGAATTTAGCTTGCGCCGATTGGCCGGTCGCGTCCATTTTCAGTACGCCCGCGCAGACCACCGCGAAGGCGAACAGCGTGCCGAGACTGGTCAGATCGGCCACTTCATTGAGGTTCAAAAACAAAGCCGGAATAGCCACCACGAAGCCCGCCAAAATGGTGGAAAAGGCGGGCGTTTTGAATTTTGGGTGAATTTTGGAGAATTTTTTCGGCAACAAACCGTCGCGACTCATGCTCATCCAGATGCGCGGCTGGCCCAGTTGGAAGACGAGAAATACGCTCGCCGTGGCCACCACCGCACTCAATGCCACCACCCCGGAAAAGAAATCGAGGTTCACTTGTTTGAACACAAAAGCCAGCGGATCGCCGACGGCTAGTTGGTCGTAGTGGACCATGCCGGTCAAGATCAAGGCAATGACGACGTATAAAATTGTGCAGATAATCAGCGACAAAAACATGGCTCTCGGCAAATCTCGCTGCGGATTTTTGCATTCTTCTGCCGTCGTGCTGATGGCATCGAAGCCGATATATGCGAAAAAGACCGCCGAAATACCAGCCAGTACGCCACGTACACCATTGGGTGCAAAAGGGCGTCCAATTGCCTGGTTGCACATAGAAAATACCCACCGCGATCACCGCCAAAATCACGATTAACTTGAACAAAACCAGCGCGTTACTGATGTTTTTTGATTCTTGTATGCCGCGATACACTAGGATCGTAATGAGCAGCGTAATCGTCAAAGCGGGTAGGTCGAACACCATGTGAAAACCACCGATTTGCGGCGCATTTTGCCAGGCCGCGATGGCGTCCGGGCTGGCCCCTTTTCCGGCGGTCACGAAGTCCATCGTCAGCCATTCGGGGATGGGCAGGCCGATGCCTTTCATCAGGCCGGTGAAATAATCGCTCCACGAAATGGCCACCGTGACGTTGCCGATAGCGTATTCCCAGAGCAGATTCCAGCCAACCGTCCAAGCCAGAATTTCGCCGAAAGTCGTGTATGTATATGTGTAGGCGCTCCCCGAGACTGGTATCGTGGAAGCGAATTGCGCGTAGCACAGAGCCGAAAATCCGCAGGCGATGGCCGTAAAAATGAACAGGAATACCACCGCCGGGCCACCCATGAAACTGGCCGTACCGATGGTGCTGAAAATGCCCGCCCCGATGATGGCCGCGATGCCGAGGGCCGTCAGATCAATGACGCGCAGGTTTTTGGTGAGGCCCGCACCGCCGTGTACTGCGTTCTCGTCGGCAGTGGCGATAGCGTCTTCGATGGTTTTTTTACGGAAGATGTTTTGTAGAAAGGACATTGCGCAAGTTGGTTGGAAGTGAAATGCGCGGGAAAAGTAGGTGTTTTGGGGAAAATGTGCTGTGGAAAAGTAAAAATGCAGGAACGCGGGTGGATTGATGAAAAAATTTCGAGTGCTAGGTTTTGGCATTTGTTTTTTGTTTGGAAGTGGATTAAGCACAATCAAAAAATAAAAACAAATGGCAACTGTTAGAATGCATGAAGTTACTTTAAAAGTTTCAGGTCCAGTCAAGGTAAAAAGTCAAATTAGTTTTGGACACTTTGAAAGAACTTAATCTTGGTGAAATATTCCGTAGCGGTATTCAAATATTGCCACACAAAGAAGGATTTGAGATTATTGTAACTGTTTATACATCTCAACCAGAAAAAGCCAATAAAATCGCGCTACTTTTTGCAGGTAAAATGTTAGACATTTTAGCAATTAAAATAAATGTTCCGCTATTTGTAAGTTTAGTTAGTGATTGGCAATATACTAGACAAACCAATCAGCGAACTGTATTACAAAAAAGTGATTTTCAATCTGCATTTGCGATTTCACGGCCAAGAGATGATGTTTATGCAACTTGTGTTAGGGGATTAAGTTGGTATAGAAAAGCCCTATATACAGAAGACCCATATGATAAATTCTTTGCTTTTTGGCTGAGTATTGAAATAATTTCAAACAAATGCAACCCTAATAGAGAAAACTGTATAGACCAAGCAACTGGAAGGCAAAAGGGAAGTATTTGCAATATTTGGGAATGCTTCAAACACCTATGGGGAGAATGTGAAGAGTGGGAAATAATTAAAGGGAATAAAAATTGGATAGATGAAAATACAAGCATAAGAAACCAAATTGGCCACGGTACTTTTGCAGTAGATATAGTAAGCGTAGAGGAAATTATACAAAAAATCGATATTTTGCAACAAGTATCAAATAAATTCCTTTCGGATTGGTTTAATAAAAAATTTCATATTAACCTAGATTAAAATTTCCAATAAGCCATAATGGTCCTCGTCCAATGTCTCCCATAATTTGCATCTCCCGAGTATCATTTTGAAAACAATCATAGGGCAATTAAAGAGTATCCATTCAATAATAGACTTCTTGCGAAAGTTATTAAATTTGCGGCATGAGCAAATATGATCAGATTAAAACCTTGAATGCCAATGAGTTTCGTCGTTTGACAGGGGTTCGCAAGGAGACCTTTGCCACGATGCTGACAGTTTATGAATCGGCCTTGGCTCAAAGTAAAAAGATAAAAGGGCGGCCTTCGGTGCTGTGTACTGCCGATCAATTGTTGATGATGCTGGAATACAACCGCGAATACCGGACCTATTTTCATATTGCTAACAGTTATGGTTTAAGTGAGTCCAATGCCTACCGATGTATTAAACGGGCCGAAGAGTTGCTGATTCGTTCAGGTGAATTTAGTCTTCCAGGGCGTAAAGCCTTGCAAGCCAGCGATATGCAGTTTGAAATGGTGATTGTAGATGCCACGGAAACAAAAATTGAGCGGCCAAAAAAAAACAGCGCTCTTTCTATTCTTCCAAAAAGAAGCACCACCACCTCAAAACACAAGTAATTATTGATCAAAAGAATGGTCAAATTATCTGCACCGCTTTTGGTAAAGGTCACTGGCACGACTTTAAATTGTTCAAAAAAAGCAAGATTCGTTTGTCTCCCTCTGTTTTGCTTTTAGGAGATTCGGGCTATCAGGGCATTCAAAAACTCTTGAAAAACAGCGTTATACCGATAAAATCGACCAAACTTAATCCACTGACTACCTCAGAAAAACAGGAAAATAAAGAATTATCTGCGGTAAGAATCAAAGTCGAAAATGCATTGGCTTTTATCAAAAGGTTCAAGATTTTTTCCACTCAATACCGAAATAGAAGACGCCGATTCGGACTACGATTCAACCTGTTTGCAGCCATTTGTAACCTGGAAATCAACCTTTTATGAGTTTCGCAAGAACTCTAATGAAAAATCAAACAGTAAAAGCCCAACAACTAATACAAGAAGCACAACAGTCCCAATCCCCAAAATTAAACCTGCAAGGTTTAGGATTAAGAGAAATGCCCGTAGAAATTCTGCAAATCAAACAATTAGAAGACCTCAATTTACAGGAAAATAAAATTCAAAATCTGGATATTCTGGCAGAATTACCGCTGCTGAACCGTTTGGATTTAAGTAAGAATGAAATCAGTGATTTAGCACCTTTGGCGAATCTGACGAATTTACAGACTTTGGTATTATGCGAAAATCTGATTACCAATATTATACCATTAAGCAAACTTACACGACTACGGCTTTTACGATTGCACCAAAATCAGATCACCGATATTTCACCATTCTTTGAATTAATTAATTTGGAAATTCTGGATTTAAGTCACAATCAGTTGAGAGATATTGAAACCTTGTCGTTGTTGGAACATTTACAATGTCTGGACCTTAGTAGAAATCAACTATCCTCTGTTCGATATTTATCCGGCTTAAATAGTCTGGAAGAAGTATGGCTGCATGAAAATCTATTGCAGGATATGAATGAAATTAAGGAATTAGTATATTTGCCTCAATTACACAGTTTATCGCTTTATAGCAATCATTTTGCGCCTGTTTACGCGCATTTGATAGAGGACCCAGAAGATTTGAGTGGGTTGAAAAATTATTTTAGCAAATAGTACTACTTCCAATCTTTGAATCCTACAAATTACCCCGTGGTTTAGAACCATTTTTATCGCGATACTCCGCAATGTGTTCATTCTCTATTCGCTTGGCTTCCATCCTGCCCGGAATGCCGATTAATAAAATATTAGCCAGAAATCGCACCCAGCCCACTGCGCCGTTTAAGAAATTAACTTGTCTATTGGCGCGTGGAGAAGAACCGTCGGGACAGAGCGGGTCGCCACAAATACCATATTTATAAGTGTCTTTGCGCTCCTCGTCATAAATTTCGTACAAATGATGGTCTGCATCGTTCTCGTTAGAATTACCGTGGCGTTTCATTATATCCCTAAAATACGTTCTTCATAAGAAATCATTCCCGGCCATCCTGTTGGATTGCTAAAAGTTTCATAATTGGTAGGCGCATGATAATTAAAGTCATCACGCCCGGTTTTTGCCTCCCAAGCCTTACTGGATAGATTTAGCAGCGACTCAAACGTAAATTCCTTGGGAATACGAGTGGGGTCAAGCAAGACCGTTTCAAAAAACGCTTTACCATTGGCGACCACCGCACAGCGAGAATACAGAAAATCATCCACTGAAAAATCCCCATCGGCATCTATGTAGCGATTACTGCCTACATTTTCAGCAAAACGACGACCATCCAAAGCAGACAATTTCTCTGCAAGAATATCTTCAAACTTATGAATATCCGCAGTAGGAAAATTACTCAAAGCAGTAATTGCCGGGGCCATTATCTCATAATCATCGTCTCTCTTTTTCCAATCAAACAGATCAATAATTGCCCAAAACTGTTCTTCATCCATGCCGCCGCTATGTATTTTATTTTCGGCTTCGATTCGCAGCGTAGCGTCCGGGTATTTGGCCTGCAAATCCTGAATGGTGGCCGGAGAAGCATCACGAAGCGGTATTTCGAGTAACGTATTCATGACTTTATGCTATTTTATTAGTCAAAGATAGGCATAATTGTCTTTATGCCTTCCCAGCCTTCAAAGAATACATCATCGGCAACACGCCCTCCAATCCCTGAGCCTCTCCCAATATTTAAAGCATTTCATTTTGCAAGGAGATAAGTACCGCACCTGATTTTCCAAAAAGTAGATTACCCCTCGCTCACCGCCTTCAAGCGTTCCAGCCAAAAAGCCATATCTGCCGCCAAATCCCGATTCATTTTCTTTTTGAACAGCCCCACCAGCCAGCCTTCCATGCTCTCCTCCACTTTGACCACGGTGCCACCGTTTTTACTTTCCAGATACCAGTTATGGATGGCCAAGCCGCCGAAAGTGACGCCACTCCAACCAAAAGTATGGTATGTATCTGCGGTGTGGAGGATGGAACGAATGTTCGCGCCGTTGACTTTCCACTGAAATCTGGCACCCGCCCCCGCCTGACCTTCCAGCGTGGCTTTGCTGATTTTACTGTTCCAGGTCGGCCATTGATTGATGTCGGTCAGTACGGCCCAGACGCGTTCGGGAGTGGCTTGAATGAAGATTTCGTTGGCTTGAAAAACGGGAGCATTAGCATTGATATTCATCGTGATATTATTTTTGTTGTGAATGATGGTACAAAGGTCAGGGCGACCCGATGCATCACTCTTGATAAATATCAAGAAGTTTTTTCGCTGCGTTTTTTGCGGATACGACTGAATGTTTCGGGCGTCATGCCGAGCATAGAAGCCAGATATTGGAGGGGTACGAGATTGAATAGTTGGGGATTATACCTGAAAAAAGCGTCGTACCGCTCTTCGGCAGTGAGCGACAAATGCGTCATCACCCGGTCTTCCAGCACGGTAAAACAGCGAGCAATGAAGGTCTTTTCGATCTCCGGCCATTTCGGCACCACCTGTCCAATACGAGCGTAGTCCGTTTTATTGATGATATAAAGTTCGCAATCGGTCAGTGCCTGAATATTCACGCGGGCGGGTTTTTCAAACAGAAAACTCGACAAATCCAGGATGAAATAGCCCGGCCCGGAAATCCACTTGGTGACTTCCCGACCATCGTGGTAAAAAAATTCGCGCATCAGGCCTGTCTGTACAAAGCCCATTTGCTGCGCAAACTGCTTTTCTTTCAGGAAAAAATCGTTGCGTGCCAGACGGAGGGGTTGGAAAAATGTACCAATCCGCTCTACCTCGGCGGTCGGGAGTAGAAAGGCAGACTGGATTTGGGCGGCTAGGTCAGTGTGCATAAATCGTGGTTTTGACTTTCTGGTAATGACATAAAAGACGGTTTTATTAGTCAAAGACACGGAATAATTGTCTTTAACGAGCAGGTGCAGAAAAGTGTGGTACAACTGAAATTGGTTATTGAAAATCAGTTTTTTATCAAAAGTGTGCCCACATCTCTTCTTTAATATTTCCCAGCCTTCAAAGAATACATCATCGGCAACACCCCCTCCAAACCCTGAATCCGGTAATTTCCATCTTCCCCGCGCACGGTTTTAGCAAAACAATCATACGGCGAATAAGAGTATTCATTCAGAAATTCAATGCGCAGTCCGTGGCGAATCAGGCAATTGATGACTTCTGAAAGGCTGTGGTTCCAGCCATATTCTTTATAACGAATGTCGGCCTCGCGGTCAGCATAGGTACCCGCCTGCTCCGTTTCAATCACGCCAGCGTTGTGATAAGGATATTTCAAATTCTCCATACTATCGTCCATCATCCAGATAACCGGGTGAAAATCAGCGATATAGAAGAAACCGCCTTGCTTCACGAAATGGCTGACCACCGCCGCCCAGGGTTCCAGATCGGGCAACCAGCCGATGGTGCCGTAGGAAGTGAAAACTATATCGAACTCGCCTTCCAGATGATCGCGCAAGTCCAGCACGTTGCAGCGCACAAATTTGGCGGGCAAATCAAGTTCTGTGGCGAGTTGTTGCGCCAGTTCGATGGCCTTATCCGACAGATCGCAGCCGGTGACTTCCGCGCCCAATCGCGCCCACGAGAGTGTGTCCTGCCCAAAATGACATTGCAGGTGCAGCAGTTTTTTTCCGCGCACCTCCCCGACTTCGCGTAACTCAATGGGGGTGAGGCTGGTACCTTCCTTTTTCCAGCCTTCCAGCTTATAAAAATCAGAAGTACGGTGTATATCGGTTTTCAGATTCCAGCCGTGGCGATTGGCCTCGAAGTAGACGTCGTTATTTTCCATAATTGTTGTTTTTGTTGAGAGGGTTGAGAATGTTGAGTTTGCTGCGCAAGTTGAGAAATGGTTGAGACGAAACTTGTGGTCGCTCGCTAACTTGTACCTTTGGCGGCACAAACTGCTTTCTGAATGAATATTCAACTTCAATTTTCCCTGCATGCCGACGAGTACGTCAACATGATGCGCTACATCGTAAACTGGCGTCGCTATGCCTGGATAATGGGCGTAGCAGTGCTTTTCGTGGGTGTACAGGTATTTTTCAATGGTCTACAAGCCCTGCTTTATCTGCTTGTTTTGGTCCTGTTTAGCGTATTTATGTATTTTAACATACTTCGTTCCATGCGCAAAGGCTTCGAGATGTCGCCGCACATGCACCTGCCTTTACGCTACCACATTACCGAAGCGGATTTTCAAGTAATCACCGACGAAGTACAAAATACTTACACTTGGGATATGTTCTGGAAAGCCCGCGAGGTGCCCGAATGGTTTTTGTTGCACCAGAACGAAAGGGTGTACAATTACGTTCCAAAACGGGCTTTTAATTCTTCCAGTGAAATAGATGAGTTTCGTAAGTTTCTGGAAATGAAGGAGTTGTTGGGGTAAGCCCCCTCCTACTTCCCCATGAAGGGTCCATTGAGTAGGGCTTGGAATTTCTTTTCTTGCCTATTGCCCTTTGGCTTTTTGTCTGTTAAAATTGCTGTCGCGGTGCAGCAGGCAAGGTACTTCCTCCCGTACCCGGTGGCGGCGCACCAGCCGTTTGTTCGGGCAGATTGCTATCCAGAAAACGCCAGGCAATACCCAGCCGGATGGCTCCGAAGGGCTGCGGATGGTAGGCAGTTTGGTAATAAACCTCGCTCTTGTCCCATAGCGTCCGCACATTTTCGTAGCGAAAAAAGAAGCGGAAAGCCTGCACTTTAAAAGCCAC
Organism: Saprospiraceae bacterium; assembly: GCA_965249785.1. GTDB lineage: Bacteria > Bacteroidota > Bacteroidia > Chitinophagales > Saprospiraceae > M3007. The sequence goes on from CBDFMU010000053.1 coordinate 22,067, forward strand.
AAACACATCCAGCGAAGGATATGGCTTTTGGGTCAACGTGTCCTGCAAATGAAACTGCCAACTCAATGGCTGATACGCATCCGGGCGAAATTCGCTGTTAATGCGGAAGTCAGCACCTACAGTGAGGTACAAGTGTTTTTGAAATAGTTGCCCGGCATAATACAGGCTATTTCGACTGAACCACTGCGGCAGACGCAGCACTTCGCCCAGCCGGTTACTCTGCTGCAACGCAACGGTATTGTCGAAGCGAAATCCACCGAAATGCAGGTTTTCAGACACTAATAACTGGGCCACTTGCACCGGCGCGCCAGTCTGCACCGGAAAACTATTCTGGTCAAAATACAGATAATTGCTCACTAGATGCGTCTGCGCCGTCACCTCGAATCCCACTGAAGGCAGCGCATAGGTGCCGGAAAGGGTGGTCTCCACCGGTTTTTGAAAATCAGTATGCCAGACGGAACGTTTGCTCACGAATAGCTGCTGATACAGCAAGCCCGGCGGATAACGCTGGCTGAGCAAATTGGCGCGTAACGTCCCTATCCTACCCAACCCCAGCGTCAGTTCTCCACTAACCTGATATTCCCCAATATTGGCTAATACACCCAATGAACCTTGCGCCACGAACGCGAATCGGTCCGAAGGCGTGATGGCTAAATGACTGGTTAAGAACAAGTTAGAAAAGGAGGAATCGCGCGGCTCCTGGCGCAAATGAAAATAGGAATGGGCTATTCCAACACTCAATACATCAGATGGTCGCCCGGCCTGTTTTTCTTTAAAAGTCGAGATACTCAGCGTATTATCCAACCGATCCAGGTCAATAAAATTGCGCAGGCCCCGCAGGTCAGTCAGGAAATTGCGGAAAAACGCCGTGTCGCCCATCAAGCCCTGATCATAAAATTTATACTGCTCTTGTTTCCAGTCAAAGGTATGCGTAGCCCGCAACGCACGGCGGTGGCTGTCAGCACTGCCTACAAAGCGCAGATGCTGAGTGAGTTGCACCGTTTGATTAGCGAGGCGAGTAGTTGCCAAATTGTCGGGCAGTCGCACGTCAGCAGCAATAGGGCCTTGGAATTGGTCGCCTCCAAACACGGTGTCGGTGACGATGCCGCCGTTATCCTGTTGGCGATTAATATTTTTAGCAAAAATCAGGAAAGCCTCGTAGCGTTTCCCCCTTGGCACCCACACGCCAAAGACCAAGGACAAGTGCTTATCGAGTTGATGGCGAAATTGGCCGAGGTTATTAATAGTGCGATAATCCAGCGAAAAAGTAGTGCCGTCCCCAAAAGTTCGGGCCAGTTGAGCCGTCAACATTCCCTCTTGCTGGCTGCGACCCTGCGAAAAAAACACGTCGCTGTACGAGCGGGCATTGCGATAAAATCGCAAATCGTCGGGTCGCAAATGGTACAAGTCAAAGGCGTGAACGCCCACGTCGAAGCCGCGCCGAGGCTGCGTCTCGAAAAACAAAGGCCGCGCGGACGACCCCAGATTGCCCAGCGTACCATAATCCACCGCCTGCTGGCGCGCCGGGTTGTAAATACGAAAGTGGTAATCTGGCAGGGTGTCGCGCTCTGGCTCCAGGCGTTCCGGTGTCTGCGGAAAAGTGTAAGCTAAGGGCGTGGTATCCACTGGAGCTACTGCGGCTATGCGCGGAGTAGCAGGCGGATCGGCAGGCGGAGTAGTCGGTTGCGCCAGCAGTTTATTTGCAAATAGTAATAATAGGAGTGGGATGAACCGATGCATCGGTTTGGATTGAAGTTATTTGCACACTATGGTGCACACCATACTTGTCATTGCGTAGCAACCCGTCCACATCCTGGAACACATCGCGGCACACACTGCGACGTGGACGGGTGCCGACAGCATGACAAAGCGGCGTGTTCTACAAGAATGTGATGTAAAACGCCGGGTGTGGCTAAAATGTGATTTATATGAACCAAATAAACCTTTATTCCCCCACTTCCGTCGGAGTATCCAACAGCGCAGGATTCATGCCCATCGAAGAAAAACCGCCGTCGTGATAGAGATTTTGCATGGTCACATAACGAGTCAGATCGCTGAACAATGCTACGCAATAGTTGGCGCAATCTTCGGCGGGAGCATTGCCAAGCGGCGACATTTTATCCGCGTAATCGAAGAAATCCGTGAAACCCTTGACCCCTTTACCCGCCGTGGTCATAGTGGGCGATTGGGAGACGGTATTGACCCGCACGTTTTTAGCACTGCCATAATGGTAGCCAAAACTGCGGGCAAACGATTCCAGCAGTGCCTTGGATTCGGCCATTTCGGAGTAGTCGGGAAATACGCGCTGGGCAGCGATAAAGGTAAGACCGACGATGCTTCCCCAATCGCTCACAGCATCGAGTTTCCACATGGTCTGCATGAGTTTGTGGAACGAGATGGCACTCACGTCGAAGGTCTTTTGCATCCACTCGTAGTTCAGGTCGGTGTAGGATTTGCCTTTGCGCACATTGACCGACATACCGATGGAGTGCAGCACGAAATCCACTTTACCACCGAAATGTGCCATGCTTTTTTGCACGAGATTTTCCAGGTCTTCGATGGAAGTAGCATCGGCAGGGATGACCGGAGCGTTACATTGTTCGGCCAGTTTATTGATTTCGCCCATCCGCATGGCCACCGGCGCGTTGGTGAGGACAATTTGTGCGCCTTCTTGTACGCAGCGTTCAGCCACTTTCCAGGCAATGCTTTGTTGGTCGAGGGCACCGAAAATAATGCCTTTTTTACCGGCGAGTAGGTTGGTCATTTTTTAGTTACTGGTTGTTAGATATTGATTAATGGTTTTGGCGGCGGCAAAGATAGAAAAGGCGAATGGCAAAAGGCAAATTGGCAAAATTGCAATGGGCAAAAAATAAGCGTCGTAGTTCGTTGTGTTTTATCAGCCATTTTTATGGCAAAAACATCCCTTTTCTCGAAAAAACAGCCGTTTACTCAATTTTTAGCGTTTTTTGACCGCCATGTTACCGCGCTGTGACTGGTCTGTGATGCAGGGACCTGCATATTTGCCCCATGTTCGGACAAGAAACCACTGTTCAACTCCAACCAAGTGAAGTGCAGTTAGTATCGGGGCGATGAACACCCCACCTGAACATGATGCTAGGCTGTACTTGCTCCAAATTTACCTTTTACTCATGACAGTACCCATTAATTCCGAAGTTACCCTGGCCGGCTTGTTCGACTTCAAGGGCGTTGGGAAAGTAGCCAATCTCACCGAATTACCCGACACTTTTCCCACTGGAAATCTGGCCAACAACAAACTCATCAAATGCGACCAACCGGTGGAAGTCAAATTTAACTGGACGGTGCAAGGCATTTTTGCCCACACGATGGACCCTAATTCTGGCTGGAAAATCGAACTTTTTCTGGAGAAGTACGGTCCGGGCGAATTTGCTTTCCAGCCGGGTGTTGGTCAAAAAACAGTGCTATACAATACTGGAGCAGTTTCTGGTATCGGCCTGAATGCCCAGGTGACCTACACGGGTGTTACCATCACCATTCCACCCAACACCATTTCAGAAGGCATCTACGATGTGGTGGCAGCGATCCGCTATCTGCACCCGGATGGTACACCTTGCTTCCTGGCCGCCTTCGCAGAATTCGGCAAGATTGATTTCTATCAGGAACACTAAAATCTTTGCCCGTTTGATAAAAAAGCCGCCTTCCCCATCCGGGGCGGGTGGCTTTTTTAGTTTTTTCCAACCAGCCAAACCACTTTTTCTGAATATTTGAAGATGTGAGCATTTGATCAATTAATTGATAATCAAGTGTTTAGTCAAATCTTCAAATACTCGCATCCTCAAAAAATTTACATTATTCAGCCAAACTACCCAAGATGACTGCTTCCAATAAAGACAAACGCACCAAAGAACAATTACTCCAGATTCTCTCGAATGCCCTGACCCAGGAGGAACAATTGGGCGAAAAAATACAACTGCTGGAAATCCAGCTCGCTGCTTGTCAAAAACAACAAGAAGATTCACAGGCCGAAATGAGCCAATATGGCGTGTCGGCTTCCAAAGAATCTTTTCGGATTGACTATTACAAAGCCAGCAAAAATGGCCGCCTGAAAGGCATTATTGAGCATTTGCCTTCGCGGCAAAAAAAGTCTCTGCAAGGCTTGGGTATCAAGCACATCGCTCAGTTCATGGAGCGTTTTCTGCCAGAAGAAATAAAGCAACGGGAGAAGTTGGTCGCTCCTTCGGAGGCTGCCAAGGCGAAAGCACCTATTTTAAGGTCAAATACTGAACCAAATACGGTTATAGAAAAAAGTAGGACTCAGTTTTTATATGAAGGGGAAAACGTTATTCCATCAAGTCTGGCTCAACGCTTACGCAATCAGTTGCAAAACGACTTATTGAAAAAGGATGAAACCGTGCAGGTAGTTAATGTTGCAGCAAAACATCGTTCGCCCCATGTAGAGCGCATACTGTCGAAACTCAGCACACCAACGGAGAATAAAATGCTGGCTAACCAACCATCAGTCGCGGCAGCGACTAAACCCCAACTAAGCGATCAGCTGCGGGAAAAATTTCGGATGGAAATTCCGAAACGGCAAGGAGCTTAATTCAGAGAAAGTACCTGCTGCAAAGCCTCCATGTTTTCAGACTGCGTACTCGCCCCCATGTGCTGCGCGGTAGCACCGCCGCGTTTGAGGTGCATTTCTCCGGTCACCCAATTATAGCGACGTTCGTAACCAGCGCAATGAGGACAGCGCCAAGTGATCCAGTTGCCCTGGCGGTGGCTGGTACACTGATGTACATCGTTAGGCAGATTGGAAAACAAAAGATTGCTCATGGTAAAATAGCACTTGGATGAAAAAATGGTGGTTTTGAAGCGCTGTTTTGGCATTTTGGAGCAAGTAATCGTTAGGTTTTCTCGATGATTAATGGTTAAATAACCGTGCCACGGGTCAGTTGGACGATAATTGAAATTTATTTTACATAAAGTCAGTTACGTTTGTTTACGATTGTTATTTTTCTCCATTAACCAAATGAAAACCGGTTCCCATGCAATCTACCAAAGTATTATTATGTGGCGTTCACGCGCCACTTTTGCACACGTTGCGCGCCAGCGGCGGCGACACGCTCCAAGTAGAACAAGTCTCCCAGCCCTTCGTTTTTCAAGCAATTACTAACCGGCAGGACATCGGTTTGATGGTCGTAGTACATGAGCAGGCCGCAGATACGACCGCAATCATTCGCAATTGGCTTCGACAAAACCCCAATGTGCCCGTCATAGCCGTCACCTCCGACTACTCTGGAGCAACCACGCGACTGCTTTTCATCGCTGGTGCTGCCGATGTATTGCCGTTGCCCGCTGAACCAGAGCGTGTGATCGCTTGCTATGAAACCTTTTTGCCGGGTTTTGGCCGGTCGGGGCTTCCTAAAAAACGAAAGCCATTCAACACAGCGCGCCATTTGTTGCTATCGACCCTGGCCCCTGGTTTAGTGCTCGGCGGCACCGATTTTTCTACCCCGGTATCGCCTGACGTGCCGACTCGTCACCCAGTGGTGCAACTCCAATCAAATAATTGCCGGGGCCTGATTATGACCTATTTCGGCACTTTCACTGTCTTGTTGCATGGCCGAAAAGTGGAACTGACCCAGCAAGCGAAACATCTGTTTGCTTATCTGGCTTATTATCAGGGTTCCTCCCTTTCGCGCGATCAACTGGCGCGGGTATTTTGGGCGGAGAAATACGAATATAATCCAGAAGCCGCCCGCCATAGCTTGAAAGTGGAAATAAATCGCATTCGTAAAGTATTTGGCGAAAGCAATAAGGGCCTGATTCGCTTCGCGCAAAACTGCTACGGGCTGGATAACACGCAATCGCTGGAATCAGATGTGCTGACTTTCAAGGCATTGCATAGTGCATTGCAGGATAATATGCGTAAAGGCCAGGAAATGCCCGACGAGCTGTTTCAGCAGGCAATCAGCATTTACAGCGACAACTTTCCTCGCAGATTTCCCGGCGGAGAGTTATAATTGGGTAGATATGGAACGCCAGCGTCTGAGTTCTGTATTTGAACAGATAGCTGACTTGTACAGCGAGCAACTCTGTCACAAAGATGATTACTGGAAAGCCGCTGCTTTGTGCAACGAAATCCTCGCCCGCGATGCCCGCATGGAGGCCATCCACCGTCGCCTGATGACCTGCTACGCCCAGCTGGGTATGATGAACAAAGTAGAAGTACAGTATCGTTTGTGCTGTCAGATGATGCGGCAGGAGTTCGATGCACAGCCCTCGCCAGAAACGGTGCAAGTGTATCAGCAGTGCAAGGGGAAAGAGGTAATTATGAATTATAAAGGATGAATTATATTAATTCCAATTTTTACAGCGCAAATTGCTGACTGTCAAACAGGTAGACCTGTAAGGTTTTTAAAAAACCTTACAGGTCTTGTCCGTAAATACTAAAACAAACTAATTTTCCCACTACCGACAAACTCTCCGTTGGCAAATATTTTAAAGAAATACACGCCCGCAGTAAAGTTGTGTTGATTCAATTGCACTTGATTGTCTACAATTCTGTTTTGTAAAACTGTTCTTCCCATTACATCTTGTAATAAGAAATCACCATTCGCAATTTCTTCACCAGTAATAGATAAAGTGGTTCCGCTGGTGGCTGGATTGGGAAATACACTTATGATTCCATTACTTACTATATTACTACGGTCAGTAGATTGAACGGCTCCATCAGTTACATATTCCGTCCCGATTGGGCAGTTAAATGTATTGAGGTAGGTTTCGTAATAGATGTCCGAAGCCAGTCGGGTCGCTACATGAATATATTCTACATCAGCCTGTTCTGGCAACAAGTACCGAAACACATCCGATTGCCCATCCACCAAACCGCCCGCGACGGGCTTGAAGCGCAGGGAATAGAAGGGTGAAAAATTCGGATTTCTTACTGTGTACGTATAGCCGCCGGGCGCGGAATACGTGCTGTTGTTAATGGGTTGGATGGCTTGTAGACCATTTGGTACCTGCACATAAGCGTAGGTCATTTCACTACTACAATTATTAGTAATCCTTACTCGATAGACCCAGTTTTGGCCAGCATCACGTTGAACAGTGAGTAGTTCAAATTTCACACAACCAGTAGTTTTTTCATCACAGCCTGCTCCTTCTTCTACATTAATCGTAAAGCAACAGGTTTTTTCATTGCCACAGGCATCTTCAGCGCGGTAACACACCGTGTTGGTTCCCACGGGGAAAAGGCTGCCACTGGCTCCGCCGCTGCTCAAATCGACCAGCATTCCGGGGCAAGGACAATCAGAAGTGGCTGTTGGCAGGTTATAATTAACCAATGTAGAGGTTGCGCCTGGCAGGATGGTCGTCGTAATATCATTTGGACAAGTTATTTGAACAGTATTAGGTTGATTGGTAGTTTTATATGCTAATGTGTAAGTCGCCAGCGTATCACAACCGCCAGTAGTAGCAGGAATTAGAATAGTAACAATGCCCGGCTGATTATAAGTGGAATCGCCTAAGGTGACTGTTTGATTTGGGCAAAAAGAAATAGTTCTACTAATAGTCGGCAAATCCAGTAGTTCCAACGTGTAAGTAGCGAGCGTATCGCAACCACCAGTAGTAGCAGGAATTATAAGCTGAACAGTAGTTGGCTGATTATAAATAGAATCGCCCAGCGTAACTGTCTGGCCAGAGCAAAAAGAAAGGGTGCGATTAATAGTCGGCAAATTTAAAAATTCCAACGTGTAAATAGCGAGCGTGTCGCAACCACCAGTAGTAGCAGGAATTATAAGCTGGACAGTAGTTGGCTGATTATAAGTAGAATCACCCAATGTAATCGTTTGACCAGCGCAGAACGTAAGAGTCTGATTAATAACTGGCAAATCTGAAAATTCCAAGGTATAAGTCGCCACAGTATCGCAATCGCCTGTACTGGAAGGAATTATAAGATAAACCGTCGTAGGTGCACTATAAGTAGAATCAGCTAATGTAACCGTTTGGCCAGAGCAGAAGGTAAGAGTCTGATTAATAACTGGCGAATCTGAAAATTCCAGTGTGTAAGTTGCCAAAGTATCACAACCACCTATACTGGAAGGAATTATAAGATTGACCGTCGTCGGTGCACTATAAGTAGAATCACCTAATGTAATTGTTTGGCCAGAGCAAAATGAAAGGGTACGATTAATAGTCGGCAAATCCAGCAATTCCAACGTGTAAGTAGCCAGCGTGTCGCAACCACCCGTAGTAGCAGGAATTATAAGCTGGACAGTAGTTGGCTGACTATAAGTAGAATCACCTAATGTAATTGTTTGACCAGCGCAAAAGGCAATAGTATCACTAATAGTAATCTGGCCTAGCAATTCCAAGGTATAAGTAGCCAGTGTGTCGCAACCACCTGTGGTAGAAGGTAATGAGAGGGTAACTACTCCCGACTGACTATAAGTAGAATCGCCCAGTGTAACAGATTGACCTGGGCAAAACACCAGCGTCTGCTCAATTGTGGGTTGGGTATTAAAGCAAAAATCCGCTACTTCCTCAGTCGCCAGTCCCTCCACAGCAAGGTCATATGGGGATAGTTCTTCAAATTCTTCCTCCTCAAAAGGGATTTGCAGCGTGGTAGGAAATACATTCTCTACGATGACTGTAGCATTAGCTACGCAGCAATCCGCTACAATGCCCAGCGAATCTGTTTTCATCCAGAATGCATTTCCATTGGAAGTACTATTGCTCTCAGGTTTATAGCCCGTGATAAAAAAACCGCCGTCGTCCGTTTGGTGAATTTGGGTCCAACTACCAAGACTTTCAAAGCGCCTGGCCCATACTACCGCTCCCTGGGCATCTATTTTGATCAATGCCCCACGCTGAACAACATCAGGAGTATAGGAAGAAGAGTTCATCGCTAGCACAAGGCTGCCATCAGCAAGCATTTCACTGGCATAAATTAAAATTCCATCGCCAATCTGGTATGTTTTCGACCACAGCACCTCTCCCGCGCTATTCACTTTTTGCACCCAGCCATTGTATGGCATCGAGCCAGACACGCCTCTGCTAGTTGATCCCGTCATAATATGGTTGCCTTCCGGGGTCCGGTGCATAGTGTAGATATTATTAAAGCTATCAACTTTATATTCCCAAGATTGTACGATAGCTCCGGTAGCCAGATCCATAGTTTTCAAACAAGCAAAAGCTTTGGAAGAGGGGGGACCGAACATAATGGAGCCCGTCAAGTAAAGTAAACTATCTACTGCGTATTGTACTGATAAATCGTAAGTAAAAGCCGACGAGGGCATAGATCGGCTCCAAAGGGTATTGCCAGTATTGTCCACGCGGGTGACAAACGAATAATAATGCGGCCCTACGTTTGTCACTGTCCCACCGGAGAGAATATATCCATCCGGTATAGCAATGATATTAGTACCTACTGTTTGCATAGGTAAGAACTTTTGCCATATTAAATTACCATCGTTGTCGATCTTGGCCAACCAAGCCCCTGCCTCATAGAAACTATATCCTGAAATAGTCCCCCAAAGCAGATACCCACCGTCGTTGGCCGCTATTATCCTATTAATTACACACTGACTAATGTGACTATACGTTTTTTTCCAAAGCACCGCGCCGCTCTTATTAATATGAATTAACAGCGCCTCGAGGTGATCAATATCTGTATTCTGTGTTTCACCAGCAATCAAATAACCTTCGTCCGTTTCAAGGATATCATTTGCCTGATCAAAGAGTAGTCCTTTATATTCTTGCAGGAAAGTGGCGGCTTGGTGCTGGGTCGAATCCAGCAACTCCAAAGTGTAGATAGCAAGCGTATCACATCCGCCTGTAATCGAGGGAAGTGTAACAGTAACTACACCCGGCTGACTATAAGTGGAGTCGCCAAGCGTGACGGTTTGGCCGAGATAAAACGCCAGCGTTCGACTGACTATTGGCTGTGTACTGAAGCAAAAATTCTGCACTTCCACCGTGGCGGTATCCACCGTAGCCAGGTCAAATGGCAATGTCTCTTCAAAATCATTCTCCTCGACAGGAACTTGTTGGGTGGTAGGAGACACATTCTCTACAATGACCATGGCATTAGCCGTACAGCAACCCTCTACGATGCCCAGAGAATCCGTTTTTATCCAAAAGGCATTTATATCGAAGCTTTCACTGTTCTCAAGTTTATAACCCGTGGCAAAAAACCCGCCGTCGGCCGTTTGACGAATTTGGGTCCAAATGTTTTGTCGCCCTTCAAAAATCCTGGCCCATACCACTGCGCCTTGAGCATCTATTTTGATCAATGCACTGCCCTGAATATTACTAGGAGTAATAGAAGAAACCCGCATCGCTAAAATAAGGCTACCATCAGCAAGTAGTTTACTGGCCGAAACTCCATTTCCATCGGCGATCTTATACGTTTTCGACCAGAGTATTTCTCCCGTACTATTCACTTTTTGCACCCAGCCATTGAATCGAATCACGCCAGGCAAATACTTACTCGTTGCTCCCGTCATGATATGGTTGCCTTCGGAAGTCAGGTGCATATTTTCCATAACATTGGTTGTATCAACCTGATATTCCCGGGATTGCACAACGTCGCCGGTAGCCGTATTCATAGTTCTCCAATAAGCAAATGATTTGTTATCCGAGTTATTAGGCACGTTGATCCGACCGGTTAAGTAGATCAGACTATCCACTATATACTGGGCATATACAAAACCACCTCCCGGCGAAGGCGTGGAGCGGCTCCACATAGTATTGCCATTATTGTCGATTCGAGTCACGAACGGTTGGCCAACTCCAGCCTCGACTTTCACCCCGGAGAAAATATAGCCATCGGGAATAGTAATAATACTATTGCCCTGCGCTGAGATGGTTTTTTGCCATATTATATCGCCGTCGTCGTCTATCTTGACCAACCAGCCACTCCCTGGCCCCCCGTTAAATTCTTGTATACTCCCCGAGAGTAAAAACCCGCCATCGTTGCCCGCTATTATTTGGCTGAACCAGTAGTTAATAAATTGACCATAGGATTTTTTCCAAAGTACTTCCCCAGTCTTATTGAGATGAATTAATATGGCCTCGGAATTGTTAGTAACTGGATTGAACGTGTTGCCAACAATCAAATAACCATCGGCAGTTTCCAGTACATCATTGGCAGCGTCATAACCCGGCCCACCATACGTTTGTTGAAAGGTGGCGGTTTGGCTGTACAGCGACGTGTAAAGCAGGCACAATAGTGCCGTTAAAGCGGTTGGAATGTTTTTAAAAAACATAAGGAAGAAGTTGAGATTAGAAAATAGCAATTAAATTTCTGGACATCTATAAAAAAGAGAAGCTATTCGGCGAAATGCCGGTATAGCAAGACCTTAATTTTATAACTAATAATGGGTAAAAAGAGACAATCACCTCCGGCAGGCGTAAAAGTAGTGGCAAAACTACTAGACGATAATGCTTTTTTGGGCATTTGTCGGCTTAGTGGCAGGAATTTTCTATATAGACAGAGCTGCGGCTGATAAATAGGGCGTTAAATTTTCTTAAAAAACAGTTTACACTTTACTAGTTTTCTTCTCTTTCAATTCTACTACCAAATCCGTCATAATCTGAATAGTTTCTTTTAAATAACTCCGAATAACTTCTCGTTCAGCAGGCGTATACTGTTCGTTCAATGCCAGAAGTTTATCAGAAAGCGACTGAAATACTGGCCCCAGCTTCTGCACCGTTATACCGTGGTTGGGTTTTACGACCACCTTCCGGCGGTCATTCGGGTCTTTTTCCCGGCTCACCAGACCTTGCTTTTCCAGCCGGTCGAGCACCCCAGTAATCGCGCCTGTAGTCAGCCCAGTCATCTCGGCCATTTGTCCGGCGGTCATTTCACCGTGTTCAAAAAGAACATTCAGGTATTTATGATCGGCTCCGCTGAGACCCACGGATTCTGCTACCTGATGATGAAACTGGATCGTGACATCAGAGAATTTGCGTCCCAAATCACTGATTTCAGCTAAAAGTATTTTTTTTTCTTCCTGCGTATTGCGTCGTTTAGCCATTTGCATTTATCTTTGTCGCTAAGATATTTAGTTAGTCAACTAAAATTCACATTCACAAAGATAAAACACTTTTGCTTTCATGAGCAATCAAAAAAAATCGGCTATCCTGATCGGTGCGGGCATTGCTGGCCCCATCATGGCTTTACAACTACAAAAACTGGGCATAAATAGCACGATTTACGAAAGCCGCGCTGCCGAAAATTTGCGGGATGGTGCCTTTCTCGGTCTCACGCCCAATGGATTGAACATTTTGAAAGAATTCATGGACATTCAAACGCTTAAATCTGATTATACGCCTGCCAAAATGCGTTTTTTCAACGCAAAATCAGTAGAAATCGCGGTATTAGACGATGCGTATCAATTAGAAAAATATGGTGCGCAAACAATTCAAATCAAACGCGCAGCTCTGAGCGAGCTGCTGCGCGAAAAAGCCGTAGAAAGCGGCGTTTCTATAGTATTCGACAAAAAAGTGGTTAGTGTAATAGAGAAAAATAAAAAAGTAACCGCCACCTTTGAAGACGGCACCCAGGCCGAAGCGGACTTTTTGATCGGCTGCGACGGTACTTTCTCCGCCGTCCGCAAGAATATTTTCCCGGAGTCAAGCAAACCAACCTATACCAAAATCATTTCCACGGGCGGTTACGCCAAAGTGCCGAGAATTAAACGATGAATTCGGCTCTATTCAAATGACTTTTGGCGAGCGGGCCTTCTTTGCTTACGCGATCTCTAATCAAGGAGAAGTCTGGTGGTTCAATAATTATTTCCGCGACAACGAGCCCTCACGGGAAGAAACACAATCCAGTTTAGTAGAAGAAATACGGGCCCATTTGCTGCAATTACACATTAACGATAACCCCGTTTTTTCTACCATCATTCAAGCCAGCACAGAAATATTTGCCTATCCGATTTATGATTTGCCCAACCTCCCGAATTGGTATAAAGGCCGCATTTGTTTGATTGGCGACGCAGCCCACGCGACTTCGCCTCATATTGGGCAAGGTGCCTCGCTGGCCTTGGAAGACACAGCAGTATTGACCAAATGCTTAGGCGAAACGGACGATTTACTAGTCGCGTTTTCAAATTTTCAACAAATGCGCCAGCCGCGCGTCCAGAAAATAGTGAAAGGAGCGCGCAAAATTGGCAATAATAAATCAAAACCCAACCCAGTCGCTAACTGGTTTCGGGATAGGTTCTTAAAGGTGTTTATAAAGGAAGAAATAAAGAAAGTGGATTGGGTGTATGGGTATCGGGTTTAATTATCGTTTTATTAATTCATAAAACGCCTGTTTATATGTCTCGGAAATCGGGATAAGTACATTACCAATTTTAATACGGTCTTTTTCGATAGTTTCTATCTTATCCAAAGCCACCATATACGATTTATGCACTCGACAAACTATACCGGGTGCGATGTCCTGCTCCAAATCGGCGAAGGTTTGCAGGGTCATAATGCGCTTGTGCAGGGTATGAATGCGCCGATAATCACGCATTCCTTCTATATACAATAGTTCTTCTAGTACTATTTTTTCCAGACGATGCTCAGTCTTTACAAAAATAAAACCCTTGCCTTTAATGGATTCTTTCTTGGTGTTTATCTGCACTACCCTATCCACGGCCTGCAAAAACCGCTCAAAAGTATAGGGTTTTAAAAGGTAATCGGCCACTTTTAGATCAAAGCCCTTTAATGCGTATTCGTGATAAGCCGTAGTAAGAATGACCTGACTGGGAATAGTAGAAGTTTCTAATAGTTGAATACCTGAAAATTCGCCCAGATGGATGTCCAAAAACATTAAATCCACTGAATTAGTCTTTAAATAAACCAGTGCCTCCATAGCGTTATCAAACGTATGCAGCAAGTGCAAATAAGGCACTTTCAAGACAAAATCCCTGGCCCGTTCGAGTGCCAGGGGCTCGTCTTCGACAATAATACAATTAATTCTCATGCTGCACAATCACTAGTTTGACGTGGTAAGTATCGGCACTTTTTTCGATACTCAGACTGTGTTTTTGTGGATACAACAATTCCAGGCGTTTCTTAATCAAACCATTGCCTAAACCACCGGGTTCCAGACTCGTTGGCGCATCCGAATGATATTTGTTTGTGCAGTCAAAACGAATGCTACCTTGTCCCGCTTCCACCCGAATATTAATGGCATTACTGGTTTTAATTGCTTTTTCGGCGTGTTTGAACGCATTTTCTACAAAAGGAATAAAAATCATCGGTGCTATCTGCATATTATCTGTTTCAATACTGGCGTAGTAATTAACATAGTCCGGGATAGCGGTTCTGATTTTTTGCAATTCTATATAGCGTTCTACATAGTCCAGTTCTTTGCGCAGGAGAATTTTTTCGGTTTTGGTTTCATAGAGCATAAATCGCATAATATCTGACAGTTTATTGAGGTAGAGCGAGGCTTTGGCTGCATCTTTAGAAATAAGCACATCTATGTTATTGATTGTATTGAATAGAAAATGTGGATTGATTTGTGATTTTACCAACGCTAATTCTGTTTCAAAATTCTTCCTGGTCAGTTCTTCTTTTATTTTTAGTTCTTCATACCAGGTAATAAAACCGCGTATTACTAAGGCTAATGTACCATGCACTATGGCTACCAATGACATAAAACCTATAAGACCCGTAATTTCATTCACATTGGAAAACAAGCCTCGCATGGCTTTTTGTGTTGCGTATAAAAATATGCCTCCAATAACTGCACTCACCACCGCCACTAGAATACTGGCTAATATAAATAACATTATTTTCCTTGCTTTCAAAAACCTGGGGAATACCCAAGCGTAAAATCCATAAAATGCAAGAACATTTGGCACAGTAGAAATAACGCCGATTGGATTATTCAAAAATAACTCCATCACGCTTGGAGGTGGTGTCATCCGAAAACGCAATCCTGCAAAAATCAGCAGCAGTAGAAATATATAAATAGCCCAATAGCTAAGATGCAATAATATAATAGCGGTTTTATTCATTAGATCAGCCTTTTTCTTTTTGCGTCACATAAAGTATATAACTCGCGACAGTAAACAAGACGAAATAACCGAGTGCCCAGCCATGAATATCAATATTTTTATTTATGGTGGTTTCTGTACTTCTCAATGTAAAAAAATTAAGCGGACAATATGTGTAAGGCAAGAAGTAACCGTATTGCCATTCCACAGCGATCAAAGAGGCGAGCATCATAGCAATACCTATGCTCAGCGGAACCAGGAAATTCTTAAATTGCAGGCTGATTAAGTATTGTAATGCTACAATAGGTAAGCAATCCACAAAGAAATAAGCATTCTTTTTTAAAAATAATTGAAAAGGAAATGCTTCCTGGGGCAATGCTACACCCAAAAGGAGGTGGGGTAAAATGCCTGATAAATAAATGCCAATGTTGAACAGCAGGAATAATTGTACTAGCATCATCAAAATAACTACGAATTTGGCTGCAAATATAGTGGTTAAATACTGCGGAGTGGTATGCAATTGTTTCCAGGTATTATTCCTGAATTCCAGCTGTGCGATCAAACTCGCAGCCAGGATAATTCCCATTGGCAATAATAAAAGAGCCATTGTTTGCCAGCAATTGCTAAATAATTTTTCCCAGAAATCGGGGCTTATACTGTCTTTCGGGAGCCTGTTTGCATAAATAATACGCACGGAAATCATAATGACCGGAATAAAAAAACTGCCCAGGATAACCAGCCAAGAGGCTAAACTATGCCTTGTTTTGAGCCATTCGCTCTGAAAACTGTGAAAAAAAGAAGTGGACATGGTTATTAATGATGATGTATGAACGATAAAGGATGAACTATAAACTACGAGCAATAAAAGGATGAGTATGTTGTGGCGTGCTGACAATCAAATTATCTCAACATTCTCAACATTCTCAACCTCTCATACATCATCGTTCATAGTTATTTAGTAAGGTTCATAAAAATGGTTTCCAAATCATTTTCAGCCATAGCAATTCCATATACGTCAATGCCTTGCGCGACTAATTGTCTATTAATAGCAGCGATCATTGCATTGGGTAAGATTGGAAGTTTTATTTTGCCCTGTTCTATTACGGCATGTAGCTGCTGATCGAGCATTATCTGTAAGGCTGCCTCTATTTTATTGACCTCAAAAATGAGTGAAGATGCCTGCCGCTGGTGCTGCATCAGTTCTTCCAAACTGCCCTGAAATAAAATTTTGCCATGATTTATAATGCCAACATCCGTGACCAGTTTTTCTATTTCGGTCAATAAATGGCTCGAAATCAATATAGTAATACCCTGTTCTCTATTCAGTTTTTTGAGTAACTCCCGCATTTCGATAATGCCACTTGGATCTAGTCCATTAGTGGGTTCATCCAGAATTAATAGAGATGGGTTATGTAGCAAAGCCAATGCAATAGCCAGGCGTTGTTTCATACCCAAAGAAAACTGACTGGCTTTCTTGGTGCCTGTATTGGGTAAACCCACTAAATGCAGTACTTCTGGAATGCGCTGTTTAGGACACTGATACACTTTCTGCCAAACTAATAGATTTTCGGCGGCGGTCAACTGCCCATATAAAGAAGGACTTTCGATCAGCGAACCGATCTGGCGCAACACGGTAGTACGATGCTGCTCAAAAGGCTTTCCAAACAAGTGGATGTCGCCTTGTTGTTTGCGGAGCAGTCCAAGAATTAGTCGCAGCGTAGTGGTCTTCCCTGCGCCATTTGGCCCCAGAAAACCATAAATGCTGCCCTCTTTAACAGTGAGATTGATATTGTTTAGTATTGGTTCGCCCTTGGAAAACTGGTGCGACAAATTAGTTGCTTCAATAGAATTCATGCCCGTGGGTTACTCTTGATTGCATTTAATGGCCCAAAAGTGGGACGCAGGCAATCGGCAGACAATTCCTTCCTACAAGCGGGGTGGTTTTGTCTGTGAAATGGGGGTTTTGTCCGTTCTGCGGGATATGAAAACTAATTTTAAACAATTGATCAGATGAAAACCAACTCAGTGGTTCTTTGGTATTGTTTAATGGCATTCAACGGACACGCTTCTATGCTATCAGTATTGTAGGAATATGGGCCAAAACCCTTATTTATACCGCAGCGTCAAAGATTCAAAGCCCGATTTTCGGTCGGTTTCCATGCTTATAGTTCCCCAGTTAAATCTGGATTCACCGCCCGTTTTTTGCGCCAGCCAACGTTGGTGCATTGCCATATCTTCGGCTTCGGGCTGCTTCGGGACCATCGGGTCGGACAAGAAAATTTCTACCATATTCAACTGTCCTCTGCGAAAATATAGCATCAAATCGACCGCTAAATCATCGGCGGTCAGGCCGTCCAGCCAATAAGTCTCGACCGCAGCTTGCGTCCATTTATGGTGCAGTTGATTACCTGAAAAATGCTGTTGCAGGTCACCCAAAGTAGTGGCGGAAGTGAGCGAGAATTCGGGCGTAAGTAGCAGATGACCAGTATGGGGATCGAGCATGAAAGGCGACAGGGAAAGGAAAAAGCGTAATTGCGTAGCCGTAATTTTGATGAATTTGGGATGCATGAAGGTAGAAAATTAGCAATGAATTACCCAATGGCAAAAGTTTTAGTCTCCAGTTTTCGTTAGTTGCGGTCATACCTTCGCCCAACTTTATTATTCCATGAAATACCTGTTTGCTATTCTATTAATCTGCTGCATCTTCGTCAGCCAGGCGCAATCATCGTCGGCGAGCAAGGCTAAATTGCCGCCTGCACCCGGTATGCTTCGCCTCCTCCAGGCGTATCCGCGTTACTTAAAAAACTATAATAACAACCACATTATCTGGAAAGATGGCACAAAAATGCTGTATGATGATGGCCTGCTGAAAACCGAAGATGAGACCTTCGACTCCACCGATCTAGAAGACCAGATGAATGGTTTGCTTTACACGCCTGGCTTGCCCGCCGACACGCCGACCTACAATTGCGACCCCGGCACTTTCCGTTGTCAGGCGTTTTTTCGGAAAATGTACGGCAGCAGCGAAGCCCAGGTGCGCAGCCATTTAGTGCCCATTAATTGGCCCGCCAGGCAGCCGGGTCGCACCCAGCGCATCTGGGCTACCTCGGTCAATGGCGTGAATCAGCATTTGCAGGCGGTCGCCAACGAACTGGCCACCAAACCCGAACTACGCCCGTATGTTACCGACATCGGAGGCACTTTTAACTGGCGTAATATCATGGGGACTACTCGCCAAAGTCCGCACTCTTTCGGCATGGCCATTGATATTAATACGACCCATTCTGAATACTGGAAATGGGATCACCGCGATGACTGGATGATCGATTCTGTGGAGGAAAATCTACATTGGCGCAACTCCGTTTTGCTGGAAATCGTGGAGATATTTGAGCGGCACGGCTTCATTTGGGGTGGTAAATGGTATCACTACGACACCATGCACTTTGAATATCGGCCGGAGTTGTTGCCGCCACCCAAGAAGCCAGTCATAAAACAGTCCACGGGAAAATCTCCTGCCAAAAATGTGGTCGCCAGCAAAAAGGTCAAATATAGTAGGCGTTGAGAGGTTGAGAATGTTGAGTCTGTTGAGATATTTGATGGTCAGCACATTGCATTTATCTTTTGTTCATAACTACTCTGTGTTGACTATATATACTAGACTTCTTGCGAAACTAACTCCATGTTGTGTCATGTCGAGCGAAGCCGAGACATCTGCTTGATGTATAAAACTTTTGGCTCATGTTCCCAACGCGCTGAAAACTTTCGGAAAGTTTATAACTTTCCGAAAGTTAGGTACGACGTTCAGCATTTTGGGAACATGAGCCAAACTTTTTCTTCCATTTTTGGCCTTCGGCCTCAGATGTCTCGACTTCGCTCGACATGACACCGCCACTTTCACAAGAGGCCTACTACACCTTTCTAAATTTTTTTACTAAACCTCTCTACTTCCAAACTCCATAAAACCATTAAAATCAATACTATGAAAAGAGTAGTTATTACTGGCCTGGGCACGATTACGCCATTGGGCCTCACCGTCAGCGAGTTTTGGAAAAACATCGTTGCTGGCAAAAGTGGGGCCGCACCATTGACCAAATTTGATACCATGAAGTTCAAAACCAGATTTGGTTGTGAAGTGCAGGGGTTTCAACCAGAAAACTATCTGGAAAGGAAAGATTTAAGAAAGTACGACCTTTTTACCCAATATGCTATTGCCGCCAGCGACGATGCTATTAAGGATGCTGGACTTGATTTTGGCAGTATGCCCGAAGAAGCGCGTTACGAGGTGGGAGTGATCTGGGCATCGGGACAAGGAGGTATTAGTACTTTTGAAGAGCAACTACAAGAGTTTTACGCCGGCGACGGCACACCGCGTTTTAATCCATATTTTATTCCAAAAATGATTGTGGACATTGCCGCCGGGGTTATTTCGATCCGCTACGGTTTGCATGGCCCGAACTATTGTACGGTGTCAGCCTGTGCTTCTTCTAATACGGCTATTATTAGTGCGTTAGATACGATCCGGCTAGGCAAGGCGACTATTATGATTGCGGGTGGTTCGGAAGCGGCCATTACGCCTTCTTCGGTCGGCGGTTTTAATGCTTCCCAGGCCTTGTCCAAACGCAATGATTCGCCTGAAACGGCTTCGCGTCCCTTTGATAAAGACCGGGATGGCTTCGTCATCGGCGAAGGCGCGGGCGCGCTGGTACTAGAAGAATTAGAACACGCACTGGCGAGAGGGGCTAATATCTACGCAGAAATAGTCGGTGGCGGCATGGCGGCCGATGCGTATCATTTAACTGGTACCCATCCGACGGGACTGGGTGCGGCATTGGGCATGAAAAAAGCACTGGCCGATGCGGGTATTTTGCCCGCCGATATTAGTTATATTAATGCCCACGCAACTTCTACGTCGCAGGGCGACAACAGTGAATTACTAGGGATTCATACAGTATTTGGCCATTTACCAGTAACTATTAGTGCCACTAAATCTATGACCGGGCATCTGCTCGGTGCAGCGGGAGCAGTAGAAAGTATTATCTGTGTATTGTCAGTCAAAAATGATCTGATTCCCGCTACCATTAATACAGAAAATGTCGAGCAGCCAGCAGAAGCGACCTTTGATATTGTATTAGGCAAACCCCGCAATCAACTAGTGAAATATGCGCTCAATAATACCTTCGGTTTCGGCGGACATACGGCCAGTTCTATTTTTAAGAAATACTCTTTTTAAACGCTATTGACAAGTACAAAAAGCATCGGTCAGTATGATCGCCTGTACGGTCAAATCACCGGGCGCAGAAGCAGGCGGAGGGCATACCTGAAATGTGGCTGACATACTATTAAATACCTGCGTGAACTGCATTTGCACCCCGTTGCTGGCGATGGTGTGGTAGGTCAGACTGAAAGGAGGAGTGCCCGTGAAGGTAGCCGTCACTTGCTGACAATCCCCTTGACATAGATTGGGGTCGTTCGCCGACAAAGTAACCGTCGGCGGTGCTGCCACCATCACCGTCACATCATCTGTATCTGAGCCACAGCCAGGCGAGGTCACGGTCACAGTATAAGTCGTCGTCGCTGCGGGCGCGACGGAAATACTTGCCGTGGTAGCCCCCGTACTCCATAGATAATTGCCGCTACCCGTGGCGGTAAGCGTTGTATTTTGATTGGGACAGGCATTGACATCGGGGCCAGCATTGGCCGTCGGCGCAGCTCCGTTAGTATTGAAGGTGATTGACCAGCTATTTAATACGCCATAATCAATAGCCACGTAATCATTGATATAAAGTATCCAGGTACCATCGGCATTGGTGCCATTGTAGGTGTTGGCGAATGTATGCGTACCCAACGCCGGTGCATTGCTGTAGGGATTGTTGAGGTTGGTTATCCGCCCCTCGGGTCTGAATGTACCGGCATACGGGGAAGTACCCATAGTAATAAATTGACTGGTATTATCGGTAAATATCGTGTTGTCATAATTATCTCCGCCTCCGCCATTACTTGTAGAAAGTTCGAGTACTTGTCCGCCGGGGCCGATTAGTAAAATACCAACATCGCCCGTAAAAGTATGCTGTAGGTCGAATTGAACACTCTCAATGCTCACACAACCACCAATCGTACCAATCCCACTGACGAAGCACTCCGACTGCGTAACCCCGACGGTTTGTGCAGGCGCGCCGGGTGGAACGGGGAGGCCACCTGTTCCATTAAAGGTTTGGGAGAATACTGTACTACTTATTAGTAATAGTACCAGCAATAGGCCGTCTTTCAATGTGTTATGCTTCATTCTATTTTGCATTTAATAATTGATTTGTCAAGAACTGAATACACTGAAAATTAAATTTATTGAGGATGCGAGTATTTGATTATTTGATCAAAACACTTGATCATCAGGTAATTGATCGAATTTTCAAATACTCAAATCTTCAAATACTCAAACTAAATATAATTTACAGTCTATTTAATCACTGCACAATCGTCACGTCCCCTTTATATACCTCTTTGGAGCCGTCGGCTAATACTACTTCAAAATAGTACACGTACACGCCTGGCTGCATGATTTTAGACCGGAATTTCCCATCCCAACCAACGGTAGGGTCATTGGTCGGCATTTCATCGCGACTAAACAGCGCATTGCCCCAGCGATCAAATACGTTGAAATTGTGAACAGAAAGAATTTCAGCACTCGAAAACACGCCGAAAATGCCGTTCTCACTAGAACCGGGCTGAAATACGTTGGGTACATAAATTTCCAGGCGTTTACGAACCAGTAACTGTACTTCTTCCGTCGCCCCACAACCACTAGCGTCGAAAGCCATTACCAATATCGCCGCCGACGTAGTAGCCGTCAAAGTAGGATGCAGGCAATTCGTACAGGAAAGGGTAAAAGGCGAGGAAAAGGCCACCGAATCAATCGGGAAATTGCCCGTTACATTCAGCACGATTTCTTGCCCGGACTGAGCCTGTATTACTGGTGTCAGGTCGAGTGCCAGCCCGGTTGGCTGATGATAGGTGGTAATAATAGTCACCACGCTATCGCAGCCACTTGCGGCAATTAACGTTAACACTTGAGTACCCGCTTCTGCTTGCCGACAAGTTTTCTGATTGATCGTGGTGGTCACCGCCATGCCAGGCATTACGATGGCCGAGTCCGTCGCCGTGCAGCCGTTCGGGTCGGTCACCGTCACCGTGTAAGTGCCGGACTGCGTCACGGTCAGCGGCGTACCACTCGCCCCATTCGACCAGGCGAAAGTGCCGATACTCCCCGAAGTCGTCAGTACCGTGCTGCCACCACAAAAGGTGCCGCCTCCGGCAATACTCACCGAAGCGGGCGGTACGGCCAGCACTTCCGACGATGACGTACCCGTGCAGCCCGCTGCGTCCGTCACGGTGACCGTGTAAGTACCTACTTGTGAAACCGTCAGCGAGGACAAAGTGGATCCATCAGACCACAAATAGCCCGCATACGCCCCCAATACGTTGATAGTCAGCGAGGTACCCTGACAAAACACTTCATTGCTTTGCAGTGCTGGCGACAGGCTGGTAGTCTGCACCGTCGCGGCAGCCGTGGCGGTGCAGCCATTGGCATTCGTCACTGTAACTGTATAAATACCGGGCTGCGCAATCACTGCGGATGCCTGATTGTCCCCATTGCTCCAGACATAAGTAGTGAAACCCGCCGTGGCGCTCAACGTGGTAGTGCTCCCTGTACAGAACGTGAGTGCCCCAGTGATAGTCGCCACTGGATTGGCTGGAATAGTGATTTGCGTCGTGGCGCTGCCGCTGCAACCACCTGTCCCAGTTACAGTTACGGTGTAATTTCCGGCTTGCGAAACAGTGACCGTTTGCGAGCTTCCCCCATTGCTCCAGGCATAGCTGGCAAAACCCGCGCCTGCATCCAGTGTTAGTTGGCCAGTGCAAGCGTAGGGAAGTTGAGAAATATTAATCGCTAAATTGCCTCCGGGCTGTAATGCTGTTTGTGCCGCGCCAGTGCAGCCGTTTGTATCCGTCACGGTCACCGAATAGTTGCCTGCTGCACTGACCGTAATATTCGGGGTAACCCCCGCATTAGACCAGAGAATGTTGGAAAATGTGCCGCCCGTTACATTCAGACTCACAGGATTGTTCCCACAAATAGTCGTCGGCCCAGTGATGGTGGGCGTAGGAGGTGCCAGCGTCAATACCGCAATATTGGCGGTGGCCGTGCAACCCAAATTATCGGTGACGGTCACCAAATAGTTTCCTGCCGCGCCGACTTCGATACTTGGCAAATTGCTGCCGTCGCTCCACGCATACGTCGTGAAGCCAGGGGTCGCCGTCAAAGTAGAAATTTCCGCAGGGCAAAGCTTTGTATCGCCGCTGATAGTCGCTTGGGGCGGTGCAGGCAGGTTAACTTGCACCGTAGCCGTACCACTGCAACCGCTGCCATCACTCACAGTAACCAGATAAGTACCTGATTGTGTGACACTTATTTGAGCAGTACTCTGGCCATTGCTCCAGGTATAGTTTTGGAAACCGCTGCCTGCATCCAGCGTGATCTGGCCGTCGCAAGCGTAAGGCAGTGCCACGATGTTGGGCGATAATTGGGTAGAAACAGTGACCGAAGCCGTCGCCGAGGCAGTACAGCCATTGGCATCGGTGACCGTCACAGTGGCGGTAAAAGGCGGCTGACCGACAATACTCGCCGTAGTAGCACCAGTACTCCAATTAATAGCCGTAAAATTTCCGCCCACAATAAGGAGGGTTGCGCTGCTACCGGGGCAAACTGCCTGCGGTCCGGCAATCACGGCTACGGGCGTAGGAAATGTACTTACCGCCGTGCTTGCGGTCGAAGTACAACCCAGTGCATCGGTGGCCGTCACCGCATACACGCCAATTATATTAGCAGTAATGCCAGACACGGTTTCTCCGCTGCTCCATGTATAACTGGCAAAACCCGACGAAGCTGCCAAATCCACGCTGCCGCCGCTGCAAAACTGGGTCGGGCCACTTACGGTCACCTGGGTCACTGCGGGTAGGGTTGCGCTTTGAGCGGCGGTACCAGTGCAGCCATTTACATCGGTTACGGTTACTTGATAACTACCTGATATACTGATCATTGGTTGCTGTGTATTTGCCGTAAATCCGCTGGGGCCAGTCCAGGCATACGTGTTAAAACCAGTGGTGGCCGTCAGCGTAAGTTGGCTATTGCAGTCATAAGGTTCCTCTGCGATAACGACGGTCGGAGGAGTATTAATAACTAACGTTGCATCATCAGTACCAGTACAGCCGTTCGCATCGGTCACAGTGACGGCGTAAGTGCCGGCAGTATTGGCCGTAATAATTACTCCCGCCGTGCCATCGCTCCAAGCATAGGAAGCAAAATTTTGATTTAATAGCAAGGTCGCGGATTCACCAGCACACACGGCACTTGGGCCAGTGATTTGCGGCTGCGGCAAGGACTGGGTGGTTACGGTCATACTTTCTGTGTCGGTGCAGCCGAGGTTATCGGTTACAGTGACGGTGAAAGTTCCGCTTTGATTGGCAGTTATAGCATTGACGGTTTCTCCACTACTCCACAAGTAGTTAGTAAAACCCGAAGTAGCAGTCAGCAGCGTGTTTGTATTTTGGCAAAAACTGCTGTTTCCACTAATAGTCACCTGCGGCAGGGTTGGAACAGTCACTGTTAAATTACTAGTACCCGTACAGCCCGTTGCATCGGTAACGGTCACTGCATAAGTGCCAGTAGTGGTAGTATTAATGGTAGCCGTATGCTCGCCGCTGGACCAGAGATAAGTCGCGAAACCCGTCCCCGCATTGAGCGTTAGTATACCATTACAAGTGTAAGGCAGTTGTGTTACACTTGGTGAAAGACCATTTGCCGTGGTGACTAGTTGTATATCCGTGCCAGTGCAGCCATTAGCGTCGGTGACGGTGACTGCATACGTATTGGCAGTATTGACAGTTATAGTAGAGGTAGTAGCCCCCGTACTCCAACTATATTGACTAAATGTATTATTTAAAGCCAACATACCACTACTATTAATACAAATAATGGCTGGTCCAGTGATGGTTGGTTGTGGCGGCGTTATGACATTCAGTATAAAAGTATTAGTAGCGGTGCAGCCGGAAGCGTTGGTGGCTGTTACGCTATAAGTACCTGCGGTATTAGCAGCAATACTGGCACCCGATTGGCCACTACTCCATAGATAACTAACGAAACCCGGCGTTGCAACCAACGTAGCCGTTGTATTTTGGCAAAAATTATTATTTCCAGTGATGGCTACCTGCGGTATAGCTGGAACAGTTACGGTTAAATTACTAGTTCCGGTACAACCCGTTGCATCGGTAACGGTCACTGCATAAGTTCCAGTAGCGGTAGTATTAATGGTAGCCGTATTCTCGCCGCTGGACCAGAGATAAGTCGCGAAGCCTGTCCCCGCATGGAGCGTTAATGCGCCATTACAAGTATAAGGTAGTTGTATTATAGTCGGCGAAAGGCCGTTAGCCGTAGTAACGATTTGCGTATCCGTGCCAGTACAGCCGTTTGCGTCGGTGACAGTGACCGTATACGTATTGGCAGTATTAACAGTAATAGCAGATGTTGCAGCTCCCGTACTCCAATTATATTGACTAAATGTATTATTTAAAGCCAATATGCCATTGCTATTAATACAAATAACCGCTGGCCCGGTAATGACTGGTTGCGGTGTTGCCACCGTATTAAGCAGAAAAGCATTGGTAACTGTGCAGCCAAGAGCGTCAGTAGCAGTTACTATATAATTACCTGCTGTATTGACCGAAATACTGGCCCCGGCCTGTCCATTGCTCCAAACATACGCATTCAATCCCGCTGTGGCAGTTAGAGTAGTAGTGCTGCCACTACAAATGTTGTTATTTCCAGTAATGTTTACCGCAGGAAGCGGGGGAATAGCCGCCGTAGTAACAGCAGTTCCCATGCAGCCGCCCGCATCACTGACGGTGACACTGTAATTGCCGTTGGCAGTGACCGTGATGCTTTGGGTATTTTGGCCGCCGATCCAATGATAACTAGTAAAGCCAGTGCCAGCGTCGAGCGTAATTTGACTATTACAAGTATAAGGTAACTGGGCAATCTGGGGTTGCAGACTATTAGCAATGACTAAATTCTGGCTATCGGTGCCAGTGCAGCCATTGGCATCGGTCACTGTGACGGTGTAGTTATTGGCAGTATTAACCATAATAGTCGGCGTAGTCGCCCCGGTACTCCAACTAAAAGTGGAGAAGGCACCTGGCACAGAGAAAGTCGCACCGCCAGTAGCACAGATTTGGGTTGGACCGCTGATATTGGGCGCGGGTGGAATGATTACACTGACACTGAACACATTGGTGGCCGTACAACCAAAGGCATTACTGACGGTGACGCTATAATTACCGCCATTACTGACGCTGATATTCTGGCCATTTTGTCCATTGCTCCAAACATAGTTATTAAAGGCACCCGTCGCCGACAGATTAGCTGTTGTGCCGTCGCAAAAACTATTGTCGCCAGTAATGCTCACTATCGGCGACGTAGGAATATTAGCGAAAAACGCATCAGTACCAGTACACCCCTGGGCATTGGTGACGGTGACGGAATAGTTTCCGGAAGTATTGACAGATGTACTAGAATTACTAGTACCGTTGTTCCAAGCGTAAGTATTAAATCCGGCACCAGCATTGAGTATTACTTGCCCATTACAAGTATAAGGGGCGGCACTGATATTTGGAGTTGGAGTTGGCAATTCCGCAACATTAGCAGTAACGGAACCAGTACAACCATTAGTAGCGGTCACGGTGACAGTATAATCGCCAGGTAGACTGACACTTGTGCTACTAGTACTACTCCCCGTACTCCAGGAATAATTCTGAAAAGGAATATTGGAAACGCTAAGTGTAACGGAGGCGCTACCCAAGCAAATACTAGCGTCCGCAACCATTGGTATAGGCGACGTATTAGCGACGAGGGTTGCCGACTGAGTATCCGTGCAGCCAAAGGCATCGGTGACAGTAACAGTGTAAGTTCCGCCGTTAGCGATGGTGATATTCTGGCTATTCTGGCCGTTGCTCCAGGCATAGTTATTAAATCCAGCAGTGGCATTGAGCGTAGTGTTTTCTCCACTACAAATACTTAGATCGCCCGTAATATTTACTATTGGCGGCGCAGGAATATTCACGTCGAAATCCCCACTACCCGTGCAGCCTTGGGTATTCGTGACCGTGACGCTGTACGTGCCAGGGCTGGCATAGGTGGCCGTCTGGTTAGTGCCACCGCCATCACTCCAGGCATAGCTGCTAAAACCCGCGTCGGCACCGAGGGTAACTGTACCGTTGCAATCGTAATTGTTCTGAAAAATATTAGGCGTGGGTGTAGGGCTGGCATTAACGTTAATCGTTGCGGTGCCAGTACAGCCCGTCGCATTAGTCACCGTAACTGTATAAGTGCCGGGATCGCTGATGTCAATAGTCTGGCTGTCATCGCCCGTATTCCAGTTATAACTATCGAATACCTGGTCTACGGTTACAGTGCCATTAGCACCGGCGCAGAGTTTAGAGGGTGCGCTGAGAGTAGGTATCGGAGCCGCCACCAGATGGAGCGTCACACTGCCCAGTCCGGGACAAGTCTGCGAAAAAAGTTCAGGTTGGGGAGAAAAAATGCAAAAAACACCGATTAAAATCAGAAAAAGGGCAGTAGAGTTGGATTTTCTTCTCATAAGTGACGCGATTTTGGCATCGCGCACAATTGTAGAGCTTTTGTTTGGTAAAGTATGGAGAAAATGGAAAAATTAGACGGAAATATGTTGCCTTTCTATCAAATGGTGGAATTTTATCATGCGCTGTTTAGGTAATCGCCATTTATAAATAAAAGATAGCACTGTCTATCCGCAATAAATCAGTAGACTATTCTTTCAGAAATTCTGCTATTACCAGATCTATTAAGGATGTTCGATGTATGGTATATGACTACTCGTTTGACAAGCAATTATTTGATCACTAATAAGAAAAACCTATCGAAAGTAATTTATATTCCACATCGTGTCCTTTGCGGTTTGCTTAAAACATGAAATAGGTTTGGATCAGCCAAAAATGCTTTTATATTGTTGACGGACATAGGCGAGATGATAGCAAAATAATTATCTCGTTTGCCCGTTTCACTCCATTACACTCTTAAATTCAATTCTATTATGAAAAAATTATTACTCTTCTTCGTATTAACTTTCGTGTATGCCGGAATAGCCCACACACAAATTCCGACCAATGGCCTAGTACGCTACTATCCTTTTACCGGAAATGCAGCGGATTATACACCCAATGCGCAGCACGGCACCGTAGTAGGTGCTACTTTGACGACTGATCGTTTTGGCACTGCTAATGCAGCTTACTATTTTGATGGAAATAATGATTATATCGAAATTCCAGCAAACGACTTAGCACTGAATCAGTACTCTTATTCTGCTTGGGCACAATTAAGCACCCTTCCATCAGATGGTAATCAATACATGGTGCTTGATATCGGCAGTAATAGTGGCGGTGGCGATCAGTATGTCAACGTGGCCAATCATTATTTAGGAAATTTTCATGGTTGGGGCATAGGAGGTTATCATGTCGGCGGTGGCCAGTATTATTCGCAACCAGATATTAATCCTGCCGCCAATCAGTGGGTGCATCTGGTATCAATACGCTCTGCTAATAAAATTAAGTTCTATTTTAATGGCATATTAGCCGGAGTAGATAGTACAACTAATGCTACTACACCCAGTTACGGTGTAAATGCCATTCAGGGATTCATCGGCATAAGAAATGATTTCACGTTTTTCTTTAATGGAAAAATTGACGATATAAGAATTTACAATCGTCCGCTGAATGAGCCAGAAGTCTTAACACTTTATCAAGAAGGGCTATGTCTACAAAGTATTGCTGTGACAGATACTTTGGTAATAAATACGAATATTACTAGTTACAATCCATTAGCCTATGAAAATAGTATAAAAATATTTCCTAATCCTACTCACGACCACATTTATATTGATTGTGGCGATAATTATGCTTCCATTAGTGATCAGACTATTCGGATCACGAATTCGCTTGGGCAGCAGATGTATGAAACACAAATTAGTCAGCAGCAGTTCTTAGTAGATCTATCTAGCTGGTCTGGCAATGGCACTTACTTCGTGTATCTCGTTGATGCGCAAGGTAATATACGAGAAGTGCGAAAAATAATTTTGCAATAGACGGCCGTCACTTAATGCGTCTGCGTCCGAAACGGCACCACCAACACCGGAATCGTAGAATGACGCACAATGTATTCCGCATTGCTGCCCATCATCGTGTAGTTCCAACCAGTACGTCCATGCGTGCCGATGACGAGCATGTCAGCCCTAATTTCTTCGGCGGCATATAGAATTTCAAACTTCGGGTCGCCTGTGAGTGTCATAATGTGCACTGGCAGCGACGGGTATTTTTCGCGTATTTCTTGTAGTTTTTCTTTGGCCTGTTCCAGTCGCGCTTCCCAGGCACCCACTAGTACACCTGTATCAGGCGGGATAAATTCTATTGTAGGATTAATAACGCTAATAAAGTAAAGTTCTACTTCATTAGACAAGTTAGCCATCTGTGTACCAACGCGTTCTACTTCGATGGAGAGTTTACTAAAATCCAGGGCTAAGACTATCTTTTTCATTGTATGATTAATGTTAATGTATTTTTGCATTTCTCTGGGAGCCTCTTCTTACTCAATGAACCTCTGTGGAATACAAGTAAGGAACACAGAGATTCACAGAGTAAAAATGAGGCTCAAAAGGTTTTAGGAAGCTTATAATTTACTCAAATACTCGCATCTTGAAATATTCAAATCCTCAATTAATCCAAATGCACATCTACCGCAGAAACAGCCCCTTTCTTATTGCGAATCATGAAAATAAGCGGCACACACACCAGACTGGCGAGAGCGACCAACCAGAAAATATTATCATAACTCACCAGTAGTTCCTGCCGCATCAAGGTACCATTCATGCCCTGATACGCCATCTGTTCCGCCTGATCGCGATAATAGCCTTGACTCATAAATGTCTGCGTCATACCCGACAAGCGTTCGCTGAAATTTTGATTGAACTCGTTCATATTTTGAGAGAGTTCGTTGTAATTGAAAGCGTTGCGTCGGGTCAGCAGTACGTTCATCACGGCGATACCGATGGCACCACCCAATTGGCGCACCATGTTGCTAAGGCCCGCGCCTTGCCCCAAATTCGCGCCTTTCAGCCCTTGCAGCGACAAACTCATCATCGGCGACAACATGAAACCAATACCAAAACCACGCAAAATAAACGGCCAGAAAAAATTGGCAGAAGTAGAACCGGGTGCCGAAAAACTCATGATCGCTGCAAAGAAAAACACCATAGCCGCCCCAATTAACATCAGTAATTTCGGTCCAACGCCGCGATTGAGTAATTGACTGACTACCACCATAGATACGGCGGAGGCTAATGCACCGGAAATCATAAAATTACCAGTCATAGTCGCCGTCCAACCCAGACCAATCTGCACAAAGGAGGGAAATACAAAGACTGTCGCCAACAGAATCATCCCGATCACAAAGCCCAATATGCTGCCCAGCCACATGTTGCGGTTTTTCATTAGCCGAAGATTCACTGCTGGCTGTGGTTCGGTCCATTCCCAATAAATAAAACCAACCAGACCAATAATCGTAATAATAGTCATAATCAGGATTTCCACACTCTCAAACCAATCCATAGAAGTGCCTTCTTCTAATACAAATTGCAGGGAACCAACCGCCATTATTAGAAAAATAATACCTGTCCAATCAATTTTAGAAGGCCGCACAGCCCCCACCCTATTTTTAACAAAAGTCCAGGCCAAAGCAGCGGCGGCAAATCCAATCGGAATATTAATGAAAAATATCCAGTGCCAGGAATAATTATCGGTTATAAAACCACCTAAAGTCGGTCCGAAAGTTGGTCCAAGAATAACCCCAACGGCAAAAATCGCATTGGCCGTCGCGACCTTTTCTGGTGGAAACGCTTCTACTATAATTGTCTGCGAAGTAGTGAGCAACGCACCACCG
Organism: Saprospiraceae bacterium; assembly: GCA_965249785.1. Taxonomy (GTDB): domain Bacteria; phylum Bacteroidota; class Bacteroidia; order Chitinophagales; family Saprospiraceae; genus M3007. The sequence continues at coordinate 53,126 of CBDFMU010000053.1, forward strand.
CCCAGACCTTGAATAAAACGCCATAACACCAACGACCACAGGCTATTAGACGTACCGCAAAAAATAGATGCAATGGTAAAAATCAGGATAGACGCCGTGAAATAATTCTTCCGTCCGAACAGGTCGCCGAGCATCCCGGAGAGCGGAATCATGATCACATTGGAGACGGCGTAGGCGGTCACCGCCCACGCAATTTCCGTATTAGTCGCACCGATACTACCCGCAATTTCGCGCAGCGATACATTCACAATAGACGTATCAATTAATTGCAATAGCGACGCCGTAATAGCGGTTAGCACTAAAATAGCACGCTCTGCACCAGCAGGATAACTATGTTGTCCGGTAGATAAAACAGCGGTTGTACTCATCTCGGGTAATTATTGACTAGTGGTTTATAGTAGTTGTTGAGAGGGTTGAGAATGTTGAGGTTGTTGAGAGGCTGCGCCGTTGAGAAAAGGCGAGCGTCTTTTTCGGGAGTGTTCAAAATCACTCTGCATTGTT
>CBDFMU010000054.1:0-184758 GCA_965249785.1 Saprospiraceae bacterium
TGTGATTAGTTGCTGCTTAATATCCGCTTCTGGTTGATGTAACATAATTTTACAGATAAAAAAACGATTCTCTGGTAGTGGGTCTTTTTCTAATAGACCAAATAAAAGAAGGGTATAGATTTTATCATGTGCAAGCCATATAGTTTCCCAGGCTTTTTGCGCGTTGCGCGGTTCTTTGCCCGGCTTAATTTGTTCTACAACTACTTGTGCACGACGGTCAACGTCATGTTGGGCTAGATATTCTGATAGTTTAGGAAACATTTTCGTGGCACGGTCTCTTGCTCCCCGCCCACCTGTTTTCCAAATGTCATACATTTTAGCCAGACTATCGGCATGGGTTTCCCAAAGCCGATCAGGAATACGGATATTTGAATTTTCTGGATTATCCATTAGCATTTTCCAGAGCAGCGGAGCATACACCGGAGCAAATTGTGCATTAATCATACTGCCCAAGGTCGAACAAGCACTCCACATATTTTTACTGGCTGCTTTTTCGCGGGTGTACATAGTATCGAACAGGGCTGCCGCTTCTGGTGTCTGATAGGCCGCTACTAAATACAGGGTTTCATTTTTATTGATATTGGGCGGCTGATGCTGCTGTAAATACGCAAACATACGTGGATGCCGGAAGTACTGAAAAGGGGTCCAATGCGAAGGCAGCGTCGCCTCAAACCGAGGCTTTTCAGTCGGCAAATTGGCCAGTATCAAATCTATATCTTCCGGTTTTTGGTATTTTGCCAAATAACAAACGGCTACTTCGTCGCCCGACTGTTCTACTTGCTGCCGAATGACCGAATACCAAGCCTGTATAGGTTCCAGTTGCTGAATACGAGCGAAACGGTATGCTATCCAAGGATTAGGTAGGTTTAGTAGAAGCAGGCTATCAAAATGTGCTTTAGCCTCTTGGGGCATTTTATAGCCATATTGGTCAGATAAGATAAAGTCGCGGCTAAATATCCAGTAATTACCAATCTTACTAAGACAAAGTTCGCCCACACTAATCCGGGCTAGACTGATGCTATTATATTCCCATTGAGTCCGCCATTGGACAGTGGCCGTGTCATTAAAATGTTCTTCTAATAGCCGATGTAAATAAGTTTTGGGAACGAACGGCCGAGGATAGTTCTGCTGATCCGACAAATAAAGATTACCCATTTCATCACGTTGAAGCAGACCGTATATGGCAGCAACCCGAACCAAAGGGGATTGGTGATGCGTCAAGGCAAGGAGTTCATCAAAACGAGCTATTTGTCCAATGGCTAGTACCGCCGAGTCTTTAAATCCATATTCGTGAGCCCGTATTTCGCCCTGTTGCAGCAGACTATCTATCGCTACTTGCAGAACATGCCTCAACGGCTGCGCTTGGACACTACCAAAGCAGAATAGCAGAAAACCTATTAATAAATATCGACGTGAATTAAAACGAATTTCTCGCATAATTCAACAACGTACAATAGCCTGTATTAGGTTGGGTTTACCCCATACAAGCCTTCACAAAATCCACAAACAGCGGGTGGGGATTTTCCACTGTGCTTTTTAGTTCCGGGTGAAACTGCACGCCCACGAACCATTTGTGGTCTTTTAATTCCATGATTTCCACCAGTCCAGAATCGGGATTGGTACCCGTAGGCAGCATCCCGGCTTTCTCGAATTGTTCCATGTAGGCATTATTGAATTCCCAGCGGTGGCGGTGGCGTTCGCTGATGTGGGTCTTTTGATAAGCGTGTTGCGCCTTGGATTTTTTCTTTAATTCGCAGTCGTAAGCCCCCAAACGCATCGTACCGCCTTTTTGCGTAATGTTCTTTTGCTCGGCCATCATGGCGATGACGGGATTGGGCGTATCGGGATTGACCTCCGTGGAAGACGCGCCTTCGAGTTGCAGTACGTTGCGGGCAAACTCCACGCAGGCGACTTGCATGCCGAGACAAATGCCGAAAAACGGAATATTCTGCTCGCGGGCATAACGAATCGCCGTCAATTTCCCTTCGATGCCGCGCTCCCCAAAACCGGGCGCCACCAGAATGCCGTTCAGGTTGGCCAGCGTTTGGCTCACCGTTTTCATACCACCTTCCAAGGCCTCCGCGTGGACTGGTATTACATGCACCTTGCATTCGTTCACCGCCCCGGCGTGTACAAACGATTCGTAAATAGACTTATAGGCATCCGGCAGTTCGTTGTATTTGCCGATCAGGCCGATACGCACTTCATGCAAGGGGTTTTTAAGTTTGCCCAAAAACGTTTTCCAGGTACTCAGGTTTGGCTCTTTCCGGTCTTTCAGGTGCAATTTGGAAATCACAACCGAATCCAGCCGTTGTTTCAACAAAAGCAGCGGCACGTCGTAAATGCTCTCCGCGTCAATGGCCTCGATGACCGACGACATCTCCACATTACAAAACAAAGCTAGTTTGCGGCGTAGATCGTCGCCCAGCGGATGTTCAGTGCGGCAAGCCAGAATGTCGGGTTGTACTCCCAGGCTAAGTAATTCTTTTACAGAGTGTTGCGTCGGCTTGGTCTTTAATTCTTTGGCGGCTTTCAAATACGGAACCAGCGTCAGGTGAATGACAATACAACCATCACGGCCCAATTCCCAACGCACCTGACGCACCGATTCGATGTAAGGCAAGGACTCAATATCGCCCACAGTGCCCCCCAATTCGGTGATTACAATGTCGTATTTGCCAGTCTGACCCAGCAACAACATTCGCCGTTTGATCTCGTCGGTGATGTGTGGAATGATCTGCACGGTTTTTCCCAAATAGGCTCCTTCGCGCTCGCGATTGATCACGGTTTGGTAGACAGAACCCGTAGTCACGTTGTTGGCGCGCGAGGTCGGGATGTTTAGAAAGCGTTCGTAGTGCCCCAAATCAAGGTCGGTTTCGGCTCCATCGTCGGTCACGTAGCACTCGCCATGCTCATACGGATTGAGGGTGCCGGGGTCGACGTTGATATAAGGATCGAATTTTTGAATGGTGACAGAAAAGCCGCGGGCTTGCAGAAGTTTGGCCAAGGAGGCACAAAGAATGCCTTTTCCAAGCGAGGAGGTGACCCCGCCCGTAACAAAAATGTATTTCGTCATCGTAGTTTACTCAGTATGTTACGGGGCGTAAAGGTACGTTTCCTATCCGGGAAGACAGGTATAAAATGCACACAAAAGTAACGTCGATCCCCGATCGACGACTTATTCTGGTTCGTCGATCAGGGGATCGATGGTACTACGTTGTGCATTTTCCCTCCCCGTTTGCATCCTTCTCTATACTTTTGGCCGTCGCCCGTTTCCGCGCCCTTGCATGCTGAAATTTCGCCGCCCAAATCAATCTGAGTCTCCCACCGACGAGCAACTGCTGGCCGAATACGTCCGGCAAGGCCTGACGCAGTCGCTGGGACGCTTGTACGAACGTTATATGCCGATGGTGTATGGCGTAGGGTTGAAGATTTTGAAGGATCCGGGGCTGGCGGAAGATGCGGTGATCGCGATTTATGAGGAACTGACGCGGAAGGTGCGGGAACATGACATCCAGGCTTTTCGGGGCTGGCTGTACGTGTTGGCCCGAAATTATTGCCTGATGGAATGGCGAAAAAAACATCGCCGCCCGACTGATTTGCATGCGCCGGAGGACATGAGTCGTTATGATGCGGTGGAAGCGGCGTTTGAGGTGGAGTTGCCGACGGGGACTTCTTCGTTGGAAAAATGTCTGGATACCTTGCCGGAACAGCAGCGGCAGAGTGTGCAATGGTTTTATTATGAGGATAAATCATATAAAGACATTGCTGATTTGTTGGTAGAGGAGATTGGGAAAGTGCGGTCGTATATTCAGAATGGTCGGCGGAATTTGCGGATTTGCTTAGAAAAAAATGGTACTGAATTATGAATGATAAATTATGAATTATTTCCGCTTTTGACGTCGCCACTATCGCCAGCAAAAGCAAGAAGATCATAATTTTTTCTTCATAACTTAATTAATAGAAAACAATGCGAGGATGCTACACCAGCATAATTCATAATTTATAATTCATAATTTGTGAACACTTCATCGGATGACCAACGGTTTTTAGAACTGCTGCAACGCTGGCAATCGGGCGATTTCAATCGTCAGGATGAGCAGGCATTGCATAGTCTGACCGACTCGGATGACTTCCGCCGCGAGGCGATGGAGGGGTTCATGGCGTTGCCAGAAACGGATCATTCGACGCGTTTGGCAGCCCTGCGCGAGCGATTGCGGGTAGCCGCGCCGCCACGGAACAGGATTATTTCTATGCCGCAAATGATGGCCATTGCAGCGGCTTTATTGGTGTTGGTAGTCGCCATTTTGTTTTTGCCGCGCATTGCTGAAAAACAAAATGAACCAATAGCACAAACCTCGGAAACAGCGGCTCCAAGTCCAACTACACCGCCATCAATTCAGGAAGACGAATCCCAGCCGTCTGATATCATGGCCGACCGGGCAACAACCAGCAAGCAATCGAAAGAACGCCCATCGGCTACGCAATCGCCTGAAAGACAAGCACCTTATACGGATCAGGCTCCTGCCGGAGCAAATAAAGATATGGCTGTGGAAGAGTCCGTTACGTCAGCCCCGGTCAATGAACCGGCGACTATGGCGGTACGTCCGCCTACTGTTGATGATGCATTTCCCGGAGGTCCGGCAGGAAACGTGGCCGATACAAAAATGGCCACCAAGCCCGCTTTGACGCAGGCCAAAAAGAAGGCAACCGAAGCCACTGACACGCTGGCCTGGAATGATACGGAGAAAAAATCCGACTTAGATCGCCTGCGCAAAGAAGTGCAAGCGGATAAACTCGGCCCCGCCGAAAGCGAACCGGAGAATGGCTGGCCAGCCTTCGCGGAGTATTTGCGTCAAAATGCCCGCCTGCCGTTGGAAGCCCGCGACCGCAATGTGAGTGGCACGGTGCGTCTACAATTCACCATTAATGAAAATGGAGACCCACAGAATTTTATAATCCTGCGTTCACTGGGTCAAAGTTGCGACGACGAGGCCAAACGGCTGGTGCAAAACTGGAACTGGATTCGTGGACAGAATCCGGTCGTTACCGTGGAAGTGAAGTTCGTTCGTTAAAAAGTTATGAATTATGAGTTATGAGTTATATTCCGAACGTGGTTTTTCAACGCCTCCTGAACCGGCTCCGCCAGCCCTACCCCATTTCCTCCGAGTTTAATTCGTTTTTAAAAAGCAGCCTGTTCGCAGGGCTGTTTGTGATGGTTTTCCTGTTCATTTTTCGGCCCTTTGGCAGCGATGAATCTATTACGAATTTTACCTGGCTGCGTATTTCTGCTGAATATGGGGCCGTTACAGTGCTGGTTTCTTTAATCTGGGGCGGCATTGTGGTGGTTTTGCCCGGCATTTTTCGGGAAGAAAACTGGCAGGTTTGGAAGGAAATGGTGGCTACACTGGTCTTTGTGGGCATGATCGCGTTGGGCAATATGTTTTATACCGATCTGCGCTACCACAGTCCGTCGTCGTGGTACAGATTCTGGTGGTGGCTGATTATAACTTGGGGCATCGGCATTTTTCCGGTGGTGTTCGGTATTTTACTGAAACAGATGCAGTTGATGCGACGCTACTCCACTGAGGCTTCTAGTATTTCAGAAAACATTGATTATCAAGTAGTTGATTCATCTTCCATTGACCAGACCAAGCCTATCATATTACATGGCGACAACCAGGGAGAAATGCTGACGGTGACGGCTGAACAAATCCGTTATTTGGCGGCAGCCGATAATTATGTGCAGGTTTTTTACCTGCAAAATGATCTATTGAAAAGCCGGATGCTGCGCACCACTTTGAAAAAAATGGAGGACGCGCTGGCTGCCTATCCGCAATTCTTCCGCTGCCACCGCACTTATCTGGTCAATATGGACAAAGTGCAGCAGGTCAGTGGCAATGCGCAAGGCTACCGGCTGCATTTGGAAGCACTGGAAGAAACGGTGCCAGTGTCTCGTAATTTGAATGAAGTGGTAAAGTCGCGTTTCGGGAACCCGGATCATGCACACATGAACTGATAATTCTACCTCCGCGCAATCCAGGTTTCACAACACCGACAATAGCCACTCCCGCTCCGCCAAATGGGTCGTGTTCGTAATCTCTGTGCGGAGATGATGGCGTTCTTTCTCATTCTGAATGGGTTGGGCAATCATTTTTTTCAAGAAACGCACTAGATTCTGATACATCTCCCGATGATAGCCGCCCTCCTTGTGGCGTTGCAGATAAATACCAAAACTGTCGAGTAAATAAGCCAACGCCTGCCACTCCTTCCGCTCGAAATACATGAGCAGCAGCATTCTACGCGAATCAAAATTTTCCAGTGTGTCGCGAAGTTCCACATAAGGCAGCAGCGTCAGGGCTTGCTGGTAGTCCTTTTGCCGGAAATAAAAGGTGGCCAGGTTGTATTTGAAAATATTTTCTCGCTCTTTTGGCGGCAGATACGCCTGAAATTCCTGCAAATACGCCAGTGCCCAATCCCATTCGTGGAGGGCAACGGCAATATTGAGCACATTGCGATAAGTGAACTTGGACAACCAGCCATTTTCCAGAAATACGCCGCGCTGCAGGCCCGCCCGATAGAGATCGAAGGCTTCCCGAATGTGCTTTTTGTCGCCCGCATTAATACGCCGGATGCAGACATTGAGGGCCAGAATATACAAATCCCGCAGATCAGTGTCCGGGAAGACATCGCCATGTTGTGCGAGGTGCATTTTCAGGCGATCAAAGTGCCATTCGTGGTCGGGTTCCTGCAAAGCCAGATAGCCAGTATGCCAGGCCTCCACCGCCGGAATCCCTTGGAACGACCCCAACGCCGCCAGCCGCAGCGTCTCAGACAGGTAGGGTACCGTAACCACTACATTAGCTAATGCCTTCTGCGCCAGCAAAGTACAGCCTTGTCGCAGCGAATTGACGGCCACAAACACCCCAAACGCGGTGTTCACCTCCTGCACGTTGCCGAGGCCGCTGCGCTGCTTTTGGCGACGCAGTTCCCACACCTCCTGTTCCAGCGCAAATTTGTGGAAATAGTAACCATCGTGGCGCAATGGCGGCTTTTCGAGGGCCACTTTGGCACGGTCCAGTTCTTTTTCGTAAAAATCGTCCAGCCCCATTTTCTTCAAAGCCCGGCAGAAATGCAGGTTCACCGAGGAAGCATCGTCGCGCCACGCTTCCCAGGCCAGGCATTGGCGGATCACCTCCAGCAGGTAAGTCATCAGGTGGCGCATCTTGCCGTCGTCGAAAACGGCGGCATTCTTAGCAGTAGTTCCGGCAAAAATATGCTGAAAAGCGGCCTCTTTGGTAAATAACGGGGCCGATGAACGACGACTTTTCGCCTGCTTCTGACCAGCGAGCGACAGGTTTTTTTCGATGAAATCCAGCAAGCGAATCAGTTCTTCGCGCTGATTGAACACCGGCGAACGCAACGCCCGACCCACTTGTCGCTGTTGCGCCTCCGGCAATGCCTTCCACAGCCGAACCAGTAAAGTATTTTCCATCGCTATTTTTACACAAAATAAGGCATAAACATCTGTAAATCAAATAATTGAAAAATAATTTTTGGCAAAATGGCCGACAAATGGCAAAATCTGTCTTTCGTACTCTCCTCCGATGCAATGCACCTTTGAGCATGGCTTTCATCTCTCACTCTAATCCTCCCGTAAAAATCGCGTTCATGAAAAAAATTTGTATTACTGTTTTAGTTGCTTTGTTTGCCTGGATGACTGCGCAAGCGCAATCTTGTTTGCCGGAGGGTATTACTTTTACTAACCAAGAAGAGGTGGATAATTTTTCCATTAATTATCCGGGGTGTCGTATAATAGAAGGAGATGTGGTCATATCCACTAGTGGCTCCAACTTATATGGAATAAGTAATATAGACTCTATTCAAGGTGATCTTATTATTGCAAACAATCCTCATCTAATCAATTTACAAGGGTTGGATAATTTAATTTCAATAGGAGGAAGTTTGCAGATAGGTAGTAGCGCGTCTGCAAATGACAGTATCTTATTTAAAAATGTGGCTCTTGTTAATTTACAGGGAATCAACAATTTAATAACTATTGGAAATAGTTTAATCATACAAGGAAATCCAGAATTGTCAAACTTAGAAGGCATAAATAATTTAAATACTGTAAAAAGCGATGTAATTATAGATAACAATAGATATTTAACAACTATATCTGGGCTTTCGGATTTGGATTCAATAGGCCGCAACTTAGAAATAGCTTACAATGACAGCATAGAGTCTTTATCGGGCCTTGAAAACACCAAGATAGTAAAAGGCAATATTTTCATTGTGAATAATCAAAGCATTAAAAATATTGATGGATTACATAATCTTTCAAACTTCAAAGGTGAAATTGCAATAGCAAGAAACAAAGTTTTGGATAACATAAATGGGCTATATAATGTCAGTTCAACAATTAGCGATTTATCAATAATTAATAATAGTAACATAAATACGTTATCTGGTATAGAAAACATCCTTGAAGTACAGAATAATATTATTATTAGCAACAATGCATCATTAAAAAATTTAACTGGTCTAAATGGGCTTGTTACCGTAGGTAATAGAATAGAAATTAGTGAAAACACAAAACTCACCAGCCTAGTAGGTTTAAATAGTCTTAGCCATGTAGAGGGGTTTTTAAGTATATACAACAATCACATGCTTAAAAACTTAATAGGCCTTAGTGCGCTACAATCAGTTGGAAATTCAATATACATAGATAAAAACGATTCGTTAGTTAGCCTAATAGGGTTAGAGACCGTTGACTTTATTGGAAATAACTTATTTGTAACTAATCATCCTTTACTAACCAACTTAGGAAACCTGCAGCAGTTAAATGAACTTGGCGGAACAATACAGATTGTCAACAATAATGGATTACATAATCTTTCAGGACTAGATAGTTTACATAAAATAGGAGGTGGGCTTGTGATTGCTAACAACAGAGCCCTTAAAGATCTAACTGGTTTATCTCATATTAAATCTATTTCTTCGGCATTAGATGTAAGTTTTAACGATTCTCTTGTTAACCTGTATGGGTTGCATAACTTGAAAAAAATAGGCAATGGCTTATCAATATATTACAACTCTCTGCTTAATAATATAAGCGCATTAGAAAATATAGATTCTATTGGCGGCACCCTTTCTATATTTGACAATCCATCTCTCCAAAACTGCTCTATTTATCCAGTATGCAATCATATATTCAATTATCCGGAATTGGTGGAAATAAGTGATAATGGCCAAGGTTGTTCTACTGCTTTGGAAGTAGAACTTAGTTGCGGAGCAGTCCCTATATTTGCGCAGGTATTGCTAGATAATAATGGGAATTGTCAAAAAGATTCTACCGACATCCTTGCGGAGGGTCTACTAGTGCGCTTGTCTGGCAATACACAACAAATATTACGCCCAACCCAAACCAACGGCACAGTACAATTCGGCTACTTGGATAATGGCCCATTTTCACTGTCTTTACCACAATTCCCAACAGGAAACTGGGCCGTCTGTCAAGATACACTCTCTATTTCGCCCGATACCATTACAGGAGATACTATTCGCGCCACGTTTTTCTTGCAACCACTCAATCAATGCCCACAACTAACCGTAGACTTGGGGCTTCCGGCTTTCTTCCGGGGTTGCCTGGTCAACTCTTTCATGCAGGTCGCCACGCGCAACATCGGTACTATCAATGCCGAAGGCACCCGCTTGGCCGTCGTGATGCCAGACGGCCTGACCTTGACTTCCTCCGTTCCAGCAATAGCCGCCCAATCTGGTGACACACTGTTCTTTAATCTGGGCGAAATACCGCCTTTCCAGGCCAATATAGTAAATATGGTCGTCAAAACCACCTGCGATGCGGTGCAAATCGGGCAGGCACTGTGCCTGGAAGCGTTTGCCACCTGGACCAATCCTTGTATAATTAATGCGCCGCCCTCTTCGGAAATCAGGCTCTTTTCGGAGTGTATGAGCGATACCACGGTGCGTTTTACGATCAAAAACGTCGGCGATGCCGCCACGCAAAATGTGCACAATTACGTCATTATTGAAGATGAAGTCATTCTGGACAGCGAACCTTTTAGCCTGGATCCGTTGGCAAGTCTGCACGTGGACGTAGCGAGCAACGGTGCTACTTATCGCATGGAAGCCACCAAATACGACGACGGTACGCTCACCTCTACTGCCGTGGAAAGCTGCGGCGGATTTACGCCAGGTTTTATCACCGCTTACTGGCTGAATGATGGCCTGCGCAATTATGACTTTGATTGCCGCGAAATACGCGCAGCCTACGACCCAAACCAAAAAACGGCTATTCCTACTGGTGTTGGACCAGAACATCTAATGGCGGCTAATAAACCCATTCAATACACCATTGATTTCCAGAATACTGGCACCGATACGGCGTTCCGAGTACAACTACTGGATATTTTACCTTCCCAATTAAATATCAATAGTTTTCGACCCGGCTTTTCCAGTCATCCGTACACCTGGGAAATACGCGGCGCGGATACGTTGGAAGTACTATTTTATCCAATTATGTTACCAGATAGCAATGCAAATGTCGCCGCTTCGCACGGTTGGTTCAGCTTTGAAATGGAACAAAAACCAGACTTGCCAGATGGTACGACTATTGAAAATACGGCTGCTATTATTTTCGACTATAATCCGCCAATTATTACGAATACCGTGCTGCATACTATTGGCAAATTGACCGTAAGCGTGGATGAACCGCAGCAGACAGAACAAATCTGGCAAGTACTCACTAATCCAATGCGCTACGCAGCGACTTTCCGGGCCAAAAAGTTGGTAGCGGGAGAAAAACGTTTCGAGTTAGTGGATGCCGTTGGTCGAGTAGTGCGCACGGAGCATTTTGACGGACAGGAATTTGAGTTCCGGCGCGGTTTGCTGGCGGGCGGACTATATTATTTCCGTATTGCGGATGTAAAAGGCCGCGTGTTTTCTGGAAAAATTGTAGTAAGTGAATAATTCATAACTCATAACTCATAACTTCCTTCCCCCCTTCTTCCAATACCACAAAACCCGCCGCAAAAGGATCAAGATGTTCTTTTAAAGTATTGATAAAACCGTCGCCGTATTTCAAAACATAAGGCATAAAATTGTCGGTACGTTCTTGCAGACCATTGCCTGGAAAAAGTTTATCTTTCAAAGCACGAAGTTGTTGTAGCGACACTTCGTGCTTTTGTTTTTCAGCGCGTACCAGGCGGCTTTGCCATTGCTCCAGCGTACCCACAGCCTTCGTTTCTTCAGCGCGAACCGCCTTTTCTAAAGTAGCGTCTATCGCCGTGGCCTTTTGCGCAATATGATTAAATATTTGATGCAAAGTGTCCATCTCAGTTGCTAAATCTACTTCCGCCGTGGAGTTGGCTGCCACAAAATCCCGCACGAGTGCATCTGTATCCTCAAATAAATGCGTGACCGGGACGTGAAGTTTAGCCAATTTCTTGCCCATTTCTTTGTCCACCCACAGCACCGAGTTGCGGCGCAGGAGTATTGGGAAAGGAATTTTGAAATGCTCAAACAGCGTCTTACGTTCGAGCCAATAGGCCAGTTCGCCGCCACCACCGACGTAGGCCAGATTGGGTAAAATGGTTTCTTGCAGCAGCGGGCGCAACACCACATTCGGGCTGAAACGCTCCGGGTGCGCCTCCAGTTCGGCCAGTATTTCGGTTTCGCTGAAAGTCAAATCGGTATTCAGCACTTGGTAGCGGCGCTCTGGCGCGTCGGTCACGAGCGTAATGCGGTTGCGCAGACCGGGCTGCATATAGAAAAGGTTGATCTCACGGGGAGCCGCCTGGGTTTTGAAACCCGCTGTATTGAGTTGTGAAATCGTGTCATTTACCAGCCGAAAAGCAGGTTGTTCGAGCAATTCCGCCCGCATGATTGGAATAAAATTCCTTTTTAATCGGACATCATTAGTGTCCAGAACCACTAATCCATAGCGACCAAACAGTTCGTGCAACATCGCCCGCGTAGCGTCGGCCAAGGTCGGTGGCTCGGTGTAGGCCCGCGCGACCCGCGCGAAAAGTGCCTGAGCGGCTTCACTTTCCCCTAAAATAGTTTTTAATTCTGCCAATACTTCCGACAGCCCGGCAGTGTGCATACTGCCCACGGCACCTTGTTCGGTAGAGGCCCAAGTCAGTTTTTTGCCATACAACTGGATGCTATTCAGTTCTTCCAGATCATGGTCTTCGCTGCCCAGGACAAACATTGGCACGATGCGTCGAGCACTATTTTCCCGTTGAATTATCTCCGCTAAGTTGATGACTGTCACGGCTTTATACAAATAATATAAAGGCCCAAGCAACAGACTGGGCTGGTGCGCGGTAGTCACCGTAAAAGTGGTATCTTGCCCCAGTGCTGCGATATTTTGACGCACCAGGGTTTGTTCGGGCAGCGACTGATAGTGTTCGGTCAATACCTGCACCAAATCAGCACGCGGGTAAGTCATTTTTTCTCGATCCCGCAGCGCGTCCCGAAAGCTTTCCGGGCGTGGCGCGTAGGCGTAGAACGGAGTGAGGCGTGGGTCGCCGGTGGCATAAGCGACATCAGTTTTAGCGAGTTGGGGAACTTGCGAATAGGGAAGTAGTGTTTTCAGCATAAGGACAATTATCGCATTCCAAACGGACGCGGATGAAAGGCAACCCGCATAGGGCGGCAACGGTAACAAAGATTACTCACAAGGGTTTGGCGCAGCCAGAAATTACCCCGGTGACTTATTGTCCCTGTCAGCGTCTTTTGGTTGGAGCGTGGATTTTTTAACTAAATTATTGGCCTTCCATTCGCCGTTTGTACTTTCGCGCAGTTCATTCATTGCTTTATATTTTCGTACACCAAACCAACTTTATTATGAAACCTTTACTTACTGTCCTTTGTCTCGTGCTCGTCCTGCTATTGGTCGAGACCGAAGCTTTCAGCCAGCCGACCCACGGCATTACTTTCCGGGAAAATTGGTACAATTATATCACCCCGCAGCCTGATATTGACAACTGGCAGGATGTCTATGAAAATGTGGACGGTCGGGGGGTAGAATTGGCCTACCAACGCCGCCTCGCTGGCTCAACTTGGTTACTAGTACCTGTCAAACTCGGTGTTGCACAGGTGGCCGGCAAAGAGGGAAAACCGAGCAGCCAACGATTGTTGGGTAATCTGGATCTAATGATCCAGCAGAATATTTTCAAACATGGCAACCTCCTCAACCCGACCATAGGCTTGGGAGCAGGTTCCACTTTCAACTTTGATACGGACAAATTTGATTTCAACGTGCCCGCTGCGCTGGGGCTGAATGTCAAGTTGTTTGAAAATGTCTATCTGAACGCCCAAACGCAATACCGACTTTCCGTGGTCACCAAAGAACATGGTTGGCAGCATGGTATTGGGGTGGTGGTCTATTTTGGTAACGAAGACAGCGACCACGATGGGGTGCTGAATAAAGAAGACAAATGCCCCGATGTAGCCGGCGTAGTTGCGCTGATGGGCTGCCCCGACCGCGACAATGACGGTGTCACCGATGCCGAAGACAAATGCCCCGATGTGGCCGGCGTGATGTCGCTGATGGGCTGCCCTGACCGGGATGGCGATGGCATCACTGATGCCGAAGATACCTGCCCCGAGGTGGCGGGCATTGCCGCTTTCAAAGGCTGTCCCGATACGGACGGTGACGGCATAACGGATACGGAGGATAAATGCCCAACCGAAGCTGGCCCGGTCATTAATCTAGGCTGCCCGATCCGCGACCGCGATGGCGATGGCGTGGTGGATGCCGACGACCTTTGCCCTACCGACAAAGGCCCCGCCGCTACTAAAGGCTGCCCCGACCGCGACGGCGACGACATAGCGGATAAAGACGATGTATGCCCGGATAAAAAAGGCACTGCAAAAGGCTACGGCTGCCCGGATACGGATGGCGACGGGGTGTATGATAATGAAGATCGTTGTATTACTGTTGCTGGCCCGGCCAGCAATCGCGGCTGCCCGGAAATCAAGAAGGAAGATAAAGCAAAGGTAGAATTGGCCGTGAAAGCGGTGCAATTCGAATCGGGTAAATCCGTGTTGCTTAAATCCTCCTATAAAGTGCTGGACGACGTGGCCGATGTATTGAAAAGATACCCGTATTACAGCCTGGACCTCAAGGGTCATACCGATAGCCAGGGCGAAGCACCCGCCAATATGGACTTGTCGGTGCGCCGCGCCAAAACCTGCTACGACTACCTGATTGCGAAAGGTGCGCCAGCCGCTCAGATCACTTCACAGGGTTTTGGGGAAACCAAACCGATCGCAGACAACATGAACGCCGCTGGCCGGGCAAAAAACCGGCGGGTGGAATTTGATCTTATCGTGAAATAATAAAGTCCTGAAATACGCTTCGCGCCTCTCTTCCAGCTAGCTGGAAGAGAGGCGTTTTTGTTGGGAACAAGGGGTAAATAGGCCATTTTTCAGGGTAACAATTTGGAGCAATAAAAAACTCCCTGCCATCTACTGCCGTAGCTGCGGGCAGTACTTTTGGCCAGTCTTTAAAACAATATTCTAACGTAAATTTTACCTTTATGAAACACCTTTTACCCGCTTTTTGCCTGCTTTGCTTGTTTTTATTCTCCCAGCATCCTGTTTTTGCACAGCCAAAACACAGTCTTTCCCTACGTTATAATGCGCTGAACTATGTAACGCCGCGTTTGCCAGATCAAAACCTGGGTAACGCTTACACCGATACTGATGGTGCTGGCGTGGAGTTGGAATACGCCTATCTCGTTGCGCCAAGAACTTACCTGGCCTTTCCTGTCAAGTTCGGTAAAGGTCGGGTGGCAGAGAACTCGCGTGGGGATGGCGAGGATAAAACCTTTGGTAACGTAGATCTGCTGCTGCGCAATGAATTTTTGAAACACAACACCTTCCTGAACCCTTCTTTCCATTTCGGGATCGGCATGGCCTGGTTCCCAAATGAAGACGACAACGCCTTCGACGTTAATCTGCCAGTGGGCCTGGGGCTGGATTTTCGGATCACCAAAAGCCTGCATCTGACTGCACAGACGCAGTTCCGCTTTGCGAGTAGCGAACGTTCTGGCTGGCAACACGCGATCGGTTTGACCCAATATTTTGGTAAAGACAAACTAAAAGACAGCGACAAAGATGGTGTACCGGATGTAACTGACCGCTGCCCCGAGGTGCCAGGCCTGATGACTATGATGGGCTGCCCCGACCGCGACAATGACGGCGTGACGGATGCCGATGATAAATGCCCCGATATGGCTGGTACAATGGCCATGATGGGTTGCCCCGACCGCGACGGCGATGGCATCACCGATGCCGAAGATATTTGCCCGGACGTGGCTGGCCTGGCTGCTTTCAAAGGTTGTCCAGACACCGATAGCGATGGTATCACCGACGCTGATGACAAATGCCCGCGCGAAGCTGGCCCGGCTGCCAACATGGGCTGCCCGATCCGTGACCGCGATGGCGATGGTGTGGTAGATGCGGATGACCTTTGTCCTTCGGAAAAAGGCTCCATCAGTGCCAAAGGTTGCCCCGACCGCGACGGCGATGGCATCGCCGATAAAGATGATGTCTGCCCGGACAAGAAAGGCGACGCAAAAGGCCACGGCTGCCCAGATACGGATGGCGATGGTGTGTATGACAATGATGACCGCTGCGTCACGGTTGTCGGTCCTGCCAGCAATCGCGGCTGCCCGGAAATCAAGAAAGAGGACAAGGCAAAAGTGGAATTGGCCGTGAAAGCCGTACAGTTTGAATCGGGCAAATCCGTGCTGCTGAAATCGTCCTATAAAGTCATGGACGATGTGGCAGACGTGTTGAAGAGATACCCATATTATAGCCTCGATATGAAGGGCTATACGGACAGCCAGGGCGAAGCCCCAGCGAATCTGGACTTGTCGCAGCGTCGGGTTAAAACCTGTTACGACTATTTGATCGCGAAGGGAGTAAAACCCGGCCAAGTCACTGCACAAGGTTTTGGGGAGACCAAACCGATCGCGGACAATATGAACGCCGCTGGCCGGGCGAAAAACCGCCGGGTAGAGTTTGAATTGATGGTGAAATAAGCGAAATTACCTGAATACTTTGTGGTGCCCTTTTCCGCTTCGGTGGAAAAAGGGCATTTTTATTGGTGGCGGGATTATTTGGCGGATGTCTGGCCCAATTCATTTTTCAATTTCTCAAAGTCAATCTTCAAATCTTCCACTTCGGGTGGTGGCTGCGGCTGTCCGGTTGCCGTCGCCAGCGCGTGTCCTTGTTTTTTCATTCTTTCATTCATTCTGTCCAGCAGTTGGAGCTGCAGCACCTGCATTTCTACCAGTTTGTGCATACGTTGTTCCAATAATAAATCCATTTTCTGGTGCAGACTGCGGATTTCGAGTTCGGCTTTCAGGTTCACCATATAATCGTTGGCGGCGCGCTCGCGGTCTTTTTCTTCCTGCCGGTTTTGCGACATCATAATAACCGGGGCCTGCAACGCGGCGACGCAGGATAGCACCAGATTGAGCAAAATAAATGGAAACGGATCGAAATGGGCCGTAGCGGGAGTTAATAAATTGAATATTATCCACACCACCAAAATACTCAAAAAAGTGAGGATAAACGTCCAGGAACCGCCGAAACGGGCCACTTTGTCGGATATACGCTGTCCGGCGGTGATAGCATCCTGCGGTGGGTGCAATAGTTTTTCGACGATGAGTTTTTCCTCTTGGATGGCTTCATCCACCAAATCGTGGAGGCGGCACATCTGTTCGTCTTCGGTTTGTAAAATGCCGCTGATGTAGGCTTTGCGTTGTTGTTTAGACATGGCTGGAAAGGTGGCGGCGCAGGCCAGTGGTTTAAAATTAATTGGCGAAATTCGCTAAAACCTACCCATTCGCAGCATCTTTTAGCCTAGTAAAACTACTTTTGTTGCCCCTCTTTTTTTACAAATAATGCGAATCATGGGTTAAACACGCAAAATGCTGATAATCAGGTGCGAAATTTGACAACTTTCAAAAAGTTGTCAAATTTGAAGGCGTAAATAGTTGAAAATCAGCATCAACGCTTAACCCATGATTCACATAACTACTACTTATGGCTCACTTCTCTTCCCTTTGCTGCGGCATTTTACTATTGCTCGCGACCTGTCTTTCGGCGCAACCTGGCTCTTTGGATCTAAGTTTCGGCAACTCCGGCAAGGTTATAACCGCCTTTGGGGTGGGAGAAGATATTGGCCAATCCGTCGTAGTGCAGCCCGATGGCAAAGCGGTGGTGGCCGGTTACACCGACACAGGTACCCAGGACGTTTTCGCTATCGCCCGCTATTTGCCGGATGGCACCCTCGATCCCGCTTTCAGCGGTGACGGCAAACAGACGACCACTTTCGGCGTTGGCGACCATGAGGCGTATGCGATGGCGTTGCAGCCAGATGGCAAAATCGTCGTCGCGGGCTACGCGAGCATTAATGGCGAATTTGATTTTGCCGTGGCACGCTACAAGCCCGATGGTTCGCTCGATCCCACGTTCAGCGGCGACGGAAAAGTGACGACGAATATAGGCGGTTTTTTTGATAAAGCCTACGCGGTGGTCATTCAACCGGACGGCAAGATCGTGGTCGGCGGCAATTTGGGCCAAAACACCAACTCCGATTTTGCCCTCGTCCGCTATCAACCCAACGGCAGCCTCGACGCAACATTTGGCACTGGCGGTATTGCTACGTTGACCATTGGCAACTCCTATGACGAACTGCATTCCCTCGCTTTGCAGCCCGATGGCAAGATCGTAGCGGCCGGTTTTGCCAATAATGGCACTGATTACGACTTCGCCGTGGCGCGTTTTTCTGCCGACGGCACGCCCGATTTAACTTTCAATACCACAGGTAAACGCATTACCCCGATTGGAACTCAGGGCGATTATGGGCAGTCGGTGGCTGTGCAGCCAGATGGCGGCGTGGTCGTGCTAGGTTATACCGCTATTACTTCGTTGAATTATGGATTTGCGCTGGTGCGCTACCTGCCTGATGGATCACTCGATAATAATTTCGGCAATGCAGGCATAGTCACCACAGCTATTTCGGCTTCCTTCAACGAGGGCCTCGCCCTTACGCTACAATCCGATGGTAAACTGGTGGCCGGCGGTTTTACAACGAACAACGGCCAGACGGATTTTGCTATTCTTCGCTACCTGGCCACTGGGGTTTTGGATGAAAATTTCGGAGTTAATGGCTCTGTTACTACCGATTTTTTGGGAGCCACCGATCGAGTAGCTGCCCTGGCTATTGCACCAGATGGCAAAATCGTGGCGGCTGGCCGGAGTAATAATGGCAGCGATTTTGATATAGCAGTGGCTCGCTATATGTCCGGTTTATTGGTCGGCGCGCTTGATTTTTCTACTGCCAATGCCCCGTTGTTTATTGCGCCAAACCCAATCGGCGATCAGGCCGTATACTGACTTATGAGTTGGAAAATGAGGCACCCATCAGTCTCGCGCTGTTTGATTTTTCCGGTCGCCTGGTGCAGACTTTTTTTGAAAAACAAGACCGTGGTCCAGGGTCACAAAATGAAATAGTGACCTTTGGAAAAAATATTCCTGCGGGCCATTATTTGTTGTTATTGACTGATAATCAAGGCAATATTCGGCGAGTGAAAGTGGTGAAGCAGTAATTCGCGATTGCCTATGCTACAATTGTTATCTTGACAAACGTGGCGTGTGCCGAGATACAAATGCCAGAATTTCTAATGCCCCTTTTCCAATAACAACGCGACCAATCCCGTCCAGCCCGTCTGATGCGACGCTCCAAGTCCCCGGCCATTATCGCCATGAAAATATTCGTAAAATAACACCAGGTCGCGGAAATGCGGGTCTTGCGCATAACGAGTTTCTTTGCCATGTACAGTTCGTTCACCCTGTGCATTGGGTAGAAAGATGCCGGTAATGCGCTGGCTAAGCTCGTCAGCCACTTGGTTGAGCGTCACCTCCTGGCCGGAACCGATGGGATATTCCACCAAAAAATCAGCCCCATAATAGCGATAAAATTCGCGCAAACTCTGTATTAGCAGGAAATTGACGGGCATCCAGACGGGGCCACGCCAGTTGGAATTGCCGCCAAACATGCCCGAATCACTGTCGCCGGGGACGTAATTGACCGACAAATCAGCGTCGTCGTGGGGCATCGTATAAGGATCATCGAGATAGCGGCGAGAGAGCGAACGTACCCCGTGATCGGACCAGAATTCCTGTGGATCGAGCATCATACGCAGCAGTGCTTTGGTACGGTGGCCGCGCAGCAGCGAGAGCAGCCGAGAGTCGCCTTGCACGTCGTGCCAATAGGAAATCATCTTCGCCAAGTCTGGTTTTTTTTCCAAAATAGCCGAAACACGGGCTTTAATATGCGGGGCATTGGCTAATTCGGCATCGGTGAGCGTCAGTACTGCGAACATCGGGATCAGACCGACCATCGAACGTACTTTCAGGCTACGCGAAGTGCCATCAGAAAAACGTAAGTGATCGTAGAAAAACTCGTCGTCGTCGTCCCACAGGTCGAGTTCGGTACCCGTCTGCCCAACCGCAGCGGCAATGTGCAGGAAATGCTCGAAAAATTCGGCGGCTAACACCTGTTCGTCCAGTTCGACAGCGATGCGAAACATATACAGCGCGCAAAAAGCCACCCAGGCAGTGGCGTCCGCCTGATCGAGCATATCGCCGGAATCCAGCGGTTTGCTGCGATCAAATACCCCAATATTATCCAGTCCTAAAAAGCCCCCCCCGAACAGGTCGTTGCCATCACTATCCCTTTGACTAATCCACCAGAAATAAGTGTCTGTCAGCGGTTTGAACATTCGCTTCAAAAAATCGCGGTCGCCTTCTCCACCAATTTTTTCCTTTTCCAACGTAAATACCTGCCAAGTCGCCCAGGCTTTCACCGGCGGATTCAGGTCGTCAAAATTCCATTCGTAAGCCGGTATTTGCCCATCTGGACGTTGAAATTGCTTGGAAAACAGCGTTTCCAATTGATTTTTGGCGAAAACCGGATCCAACCGAACCAACGGCAAACAATGAAAAGCCAAATCCCAGGCGGCAAACCACGGATACTCCCATTTATCAGGCATGGAAAGCACATTCTGACTAACCATTCCCCGCCAGGTACTGTTTCTTCCAGTCAATCTTTCGGGTGGCGGAGGCGGTTCGCCCGGATCGCCATCGAGCCATCGAGCGACATCGTACGCGTAAAATTGTTTGTTCCAAAGCATCCCCGCGTACGCCTGACGTTGCACATTACGCGCTTCCGGGTCACTAATATTTTTTTGTAAATCCGCGTAAAAAGCGTCGGTCGCGGTGCGGCGTTGGGTAAATATTTTATCAAAATCAGCGAAAGCATTACGCGGTTTTTTCCTAGTCAGGCGCAAACGAAAAACTGCTTCTCCAGCAGCAGGAATGTCTACCTGAAACAATGCCGCCACTTTTGTGCCCGCCTTTTCGGTATTGATCGCCGTTTGATCGCCGTGGATAATAAAATCGTTGATGCCGTCTTTACAAGTCGGTGTGACATTCGGCGTTTGGAAAAGCCGCTGCTGGTTGGTTTCGTTTTCACAAAATAACCAGTCTTCATTTCCGTCTGCGAAAAGGAAATAGTCGCCTAATTCGCTGTGTTTGACTTGCACCGTCTGCCCAGTCAAACTCGCCAATGGCTTCACCGATTCCTCGCCGCTAAACGACCAGACATTGCGCAGCCAGACCGTGGGCAACACCGTCAGTGGAGCCGCGTCGGGGCCACGATTGCAGGCAGTAATGCGCACTAATATGTCCTCTGTGTCGGCTTTGGCGTATTCAATGAAAATGTCGAAGTAGCGATTTTCGTCAAAAATGCCAGTTTCCAGAATTTCAAATTCCGGGTCGGCCCGCGTACGGCGACGATTTTCCAGCAATAATTCCGTGTAGGGAAAAGCCGCCTGCGGGTACTTGTACAACATCCGCATATAACTGTGGTCGGGCGCACTGTCGAGGTAATAATACAGTTCCTTCACATCCTCGCCGTGGTTGCCTTCGCCGTTATTCAGGCCGAAAAAACGCTCTTTCAGAATCGGATCCTGCCCATTCCAAAAGGCGGGCGCAAAGCACAAATGCTGCTGATCGTCGCTGATGCCGCCAAGCCCTTCCTCGCCCCAACGCCAGGCCTTGGAGCGCGCCTGGTCGTGGGTGGTCGCATGCCAGGCATCGCCATTGGCAGTATAATCTTCCCGCACGGTCCCCCATTGGCGGTCACTTAAATAAGGCCCCCATTTCAGGCGGTTCGGGTCGTTTTGCATGGATTTGTTTTAAAGGCGGTGGTGGGGAAAATATTTAGTGCAGATTATTATAGTAAAGGTTGAGAAAAGTAAATGGGCGGTGCAATCCTTTCTCAACCTGCGCAGCAATCTCAACCCCTCAACATTCTCAACATCCACTACAATTGATTCTTTATCAGCAACACTTCCAATGCTTTAAACGCCACTTCATCAGCCACGTGAAATTTACCTTTCAAATACTGAAAAACCTTGTCTTCCTGTGGCGTTACAATGCCATCGGCCAACATTACATCCAGACAATGATAAAACAGCGGCAGGCGCGTTTGCTCCCGAATGGCCCCGATAGCAGCATTGATTAGTGCCGCCGAACTGCCCGCCTGCTCAAAATATTGCCCGGCAATGTCAACCAGTTTTTCCGGATCGTTACCAATAAAAATATTGCGGCTTTTGAGCGTCGCCAGAAAAGTGGCGTTTCCACCCGCTCCATTGATTTCATCGGCGCGACGGCAAGCCAGCAGCACCGCAGCGCAGGCCTCCGCTTCATCGGTAATACGCAAGGGCGACGCGCCAGAGCCAGCGGAGGCGGTAAAGAAATCCACGGTATCTTTCATAAAAACAGGTTGGCAGGCGTAATCGGTAGCCGACGGCAAAATTAGTGAAAGGAGAACCGTGGTTTTTCGGTCTTGTTCTGAAATAACTTTATATTAGGTGTTTCGTGTAAAACAGTTTCGACATCAGGCTTGCGGTCAAAGCAAAATAGTTTTGAACAAAGACCGATTATAAAGTATTCACAATCAATATCTCAACATTATCAACTTTTACTATAATACTATGATCCAACCACCATATCGCCAGTTAGCCGCCCGGAAACGTATCGCCCTCGTAGCGCACGACCACAAAAAGAAAGACCTGATCGACTGGGCTTTTTATAACCGCACCGAATTGGCGCGACATGAACTGTTTGCTACTGGCACCACGGGTCGCTTACTCACCGAGGCCCTAGATCGGCCAATACATATATTGCAAAGTGGTCCCCTGGGTGGCGACCTGCAAATCGGCGCGGGCATCGCCGAAGGAAGGATAGATGTGCTGATATTTTTCTGGGACCCGATGGAAGCCCAGCCGCACGATCCCGACGTTCGCGCCTTGCTGCGCATCGGCGTGGTGTGGAATATTCCGATGGCCTGCGATCGCGCTACGGCGGATTTTATGCTGACTTCACCGCTGATGCTGGAACCTTACGAGGCTATTTTGCCAGATTATACGGACTATGTGGGGCGGAAGGCTGGGTGAGAGTGGAGTTACAGAGTAGGTGATACTTCGGTAAATGAACTTTCTAAATTGCTTTATTGATGGCTAAACGAGTTTGTCTTCTTTTATGAAGATTTGAAGGCAACTCATTCTGTTGTTTCTTCCTCTACTTTCTTCAATCTAACTCGCATTAGTAGCACAATTTTATTGTAGGGTTCAAAATCCGATATGACAGTTAGGGAGTAGGGATTTTATTTTTTCTAATTCGACCGGTGAGATGGGATTTTCATGCAAATCCAAATAAGTTAGATTGACTAATTTTCCAATTTCGACAGGTAGTCTGGTTAATTGATTTCTATTTAAAAGCAAGAAAGTCAATTTGTTTAAGTTTCCAATGTCAGCATCAAGTGTTGTCAAGTTATTTTCCCATAATTCTAACCATGTCAATTGATTTAATTTTCCAAAACCCGGTGGTAATTTAGTCAATTTATTTTCACTTAAAGCCAGATAAGTCAATTTATTTAAATTTACAATCTCTGGCGGTAGCGTAGTAAATTGATTGCCACTAAGTCCTAACTCCGTTAGCTGTTCTAATTTACCAATATCTGCTGGCAAATCTGACAATTGATTGTCCCACAATTGCAGGTGTTCCAGGTTGATCAGCGTCCAAATTTCGACAGGTAATGTAGATAATTTATTTTCGCTGATAGATAACTCTACTAGATTTTTTAATTTTCCAAGATTGGGAGGAAGAGATGAAAGCTCATTTGAACGTAAATTTAACTTCCTTAGATTGCTCAGTTTTTCAATTTCAGACGGTATGGAAATCAATTGGTTATAGCCCAAATCTAAATCTGTGAGTTTGTGCAAATTCCAAATCTCCGACACTAAAACAGATAAATAATTAGAACTCAAATCAATTTTTTCCAATTGTTCCAATTGCTCAATCTCTGAAGGAATTTCTGTTAAAGCATTTCCAGCTAAATTCAATAACTTAAGTTGATGGCATTCCAATACAAAAGCAGGTATTGCTGTTAGTCCTTTTCCATGTAAATCCAATTCAGTAATAGTCGAATCGGGCTGCTCCATGCCATCGCTGCGAAATTGCTGTGCAGATAGTGGGTTGGAGATTGTAAAGAAACACGACAGGGCGAATAACCAGATATATTGTAGTCGAATCATTTGTTTTCGTATCTGTAAAGCAATGCTAGAATATATAAGGAGGCGTAAAAACGCTAATCCCAACCCGCCGGTGTTTTCACCAGCCGTGAATACGCAATGCGAGATCATGGCAACTTAAAACAAGGTGCGACAGAAGCCTCCGTTTTTGCCCAATGCTCGTTCTCGAAATCTTCAAGGAACAAAAATACAAAATCCCTACCTTCGTCCACACTTCTTGTACCCATCATTCCCGCCTATCCGATGCAAAAAACTCTACCTTTTCTCCTGTTGTTTGGTTTGCAGACCGCTTTCGCCCAATCCTTTAAAGTAGTTGGTTACTTGCCGAGCTACCAGTTTGATTGGCTAAACGACATCGAATTCGAGCGACTGACCCATGTCAATATCGCTTTTGCCAATCCCGATGCACAGGGAAATCTCTCTGTGGAAGGGGTAAATATTGCGCTTGCCGTAAATAAAGCCCACCAAAAAGGCTGCAAAGTGTTCATCTCATTGGCAGGCGGCTACCTCACACCCGAATGGGAAGCGAACTGGAATAATCTGGCTTTACCTGCCAATCGTCCGGCTTATATTCAAAAAATCGTGCAGTACGTACAAGCGCAACACCTTGACGGAGTGGACATTGACTTGGAATGGCAGTATGTGCAGGATTGGTACAGCCCCTTTGTCATCGAACTGAAAGCCGCGTTGGCTCCGCTCAATCTTCCGCTGTCGGTGGCCTTGCCCGGCAGTTACCGCTATCCGCAGATTAGTGCCGAGGCCTTGGCTGCTTATGATTGGGTCAATATGATGGTGTACGACCTCACCGGTCCCTGGGATGCTTCCAATCCCGGCCAACACTCGCCCTATGACTGGGCACAAGATTGCATTGCGTATTGGAAAAGTCAGGGTATGCCTGCCCAAAAACTGACATTAGGGGTACCGTTTTATGGCTACGATTTTGGCGTGAGTCCCGTAGATGCGTTCACGTATCGCGCGATTGTCAATGAAAATCCTGCCAATGCGCAACTTGATCAGGATGGACAGAAATACTGGAACGGTATTCCGACTATTCAGGCGAAAACGCAGCTCGCGTTGGAGGAAACGTCTGGCATTATGATTTGGGAAATCGGGCAGGATGCTTTCGGCGAAAATGCCTCTTATTCGCTGCTGCGCGCCATCGACGCTATTGTGGATGCAGCGGTCGTGGGTGTTTCGGAAGCCAATTCGACCACTTTGCAAGTCTACCCCAATCCAGTGCGCGACCGCCTTTCGATCCGACTGCCCGGCGAAGGTACTTTTCGCTTGCTTATTTTTAATATGCAGGGCGAACTGGTTTTGGAACAATCCACTTCTGACGACGACCCGCTGGAAGTACGCGTAGCCGATATGCCCGCCGGGATGTATGGCATTTCCGTGTATTCTGGCAGCCGTGTGATGACCGGGAGATTCGTGAAAATGTAAATTCGTCCTTGCCAATTTGCTTTATTGCCAATTTGCTTACTATTCTCCATGTCTACCCTACCCTATTTGCTGGTAATCGGCGGTGCCACGGCGACCGGCAAAACGGCGTTGGCCATACGTCTGGCGCAGCACTTCGGTACAGAAATACTATCGGCGGATAGCCGCCAATTCTATCGCGGCATGGACATTGGGACGGCCAAACCTTCAGCAGACGAGTTGGCTGCCGTGTCGCACCATTTCATTGATTTTCTGGATATTACGCAGGAATTTAGCGTTGGAGAATATGAGCGGGCGGCTTTGCAACAACTGGAAATTATTTTTCAGCAAAAACAAATGGCCATGCTGGTGGGCGGCTCAGGATTGTTTATACGGGCGGTTTGCGAAGGTTTAGATACGTTTCCTGATGTCTCCCTGGAAGTAAAAAAGCAGGTGGCCGAAGGCGAACAAACAGGCGGACTTACTTGGTTGCAAACAGAGGTTTCGCGCCTTGATCCAACTTATTTCACTACAGCCGACCAGCAAAATCCCGCCCGCCTGCGCCGCGCTTTGGAGGTGAGTTTGAGCAGTGGACAGCCGTATTCTGATTTTTTAAAACAGGAGAAAATACCACGCCTATTTCAACCTATTTATTTATTGCTGGATATGCCACGCCCGCAACTTTATGCGCGTATTGACGCTCGCGTGGATGCGATGATCGCAATGGGGTTGGAAGTAGAAGCGCGACGCTTGTTGCCTTTTCGCCAACAAACAGCCTTAAAAACGGTCGGCTACACCGAGTTTTTTGATTATTTCGATGGAAATATTGATCGCGAAACGGCTATTGAGCAAATAAAACAGCATTCGCGGAATTACGCCAAACGGCAGGCCACGTGGTTTCGCAAACATGGCGACTGGACGGCTTTTCAGCCGGATGACTGGACGGGGATTCTGAAATTTTTAGCCCAAAAAATGCAGTGACCGAACGTGGTTTTCTTGCCTGTTGCTCCTTTTGCCCCTTACTATTTTGCCTCGATCGGCTGTTCCCACAATTCAATTTTATTACCCTCCGGGTCCATCACCCAGGCAAATTTTCCATATTCCTCATTTTCCGGTTGCCCAATGAGTTCAATACCTGCCTCCTGCAAATCAGCTACCAGCGCATCCAGATCGGCAACGCGAAAATTGATCATAAATGGCTGCTCCGATGGCGTGAAATAGTCCGTACTTCGCTTGAAAAAACTGAGGGCCGAATAAGCCGCCGGGTTAGGATCATCCGCAAAATGGAACTGTGCGCCCCAACTTTCGAGTTGGATGCCCAGGTGCTTGTTGTACCAGGCGCGGGTCTGTTCCTGATCGCGACATTTGATAAAAATGCCGCCGAGGCCGATGACTTTTTTCATACGGTGCTGCTTCGATGTAAGTAGTACGACGGAACCCTGTTCCGTCCAATGGTTTCATTATCAAGGTGTTTTGAGGAATTAAAAGAAGGCTGATTGAGATAGTAGAGGAATTGTTATCTCATCATCTGATCGGCGACAAAAGTAAGCAGTATTTGAAAAATAAAAACTTTTTGTGTCAAATTTTTATGAAAAATCTACTCTTTTTTTTAACTTTTAGTTTGCTCTGTGGAAATGTTTTAGGTCAGTCGCCTTACCAACTACATCTCGGTCGGGAAGCCGGTTGGGTCGGTGGGAGTATAGCCGTCACGGGGGGAGCCTATTTGTTGAAATCGCGTACGCCCGCTTTCACGCCTGCACAAATTAGTGCGTTGGATGCCAGTCGGGTGCCGCGTTTTGACCGTTATTCGCTGCATCATTATTCGGTGTCAGCGCAGCACAGCAGCGACCTGTTTTTGTACGGTTCCATGGTTATTCCGGCTATACTCCTGGCAGATCGCAATATTCGGCGCGACGCTCCCGAAGTAGTGGTTGTGGTTGGTGAAGTATTTTTGGTCAATATTGCCCTGACTACCCTGACCAAAGAATTGGTGCATCGAACCCGACCTTTTGCCTACAACCCCGATGCGCCGCTGGCCCCAAAACTCGAATCCGATGCCCGACGTTCTTTCTTTTCCGGGCATACTTCTACTTCGGCGGCCATGACTTTTGCTACCGCCAAAATATGGACAGATTATCATCCCGATTCGCGTTGGAAACCCGTGGTGTGGGACGGCGGCAGCGGTGATTCCCGCTACGGTGGGCTATTTGCGCATGCGCGGCGGCAAGCACTTTCTTTCCGATGTGGTCAGTGGATTAGTCATCGGTGCGGCGACGGGGATTTTGATTCCGCAGTGGCACCGAATATAAAAAGCAATAGGCAAAAAGCAAAATGCCAAGTCCTCACGAATGTACTCTCCCCTCATGGGGGAGTAGGAGGGGGCTTAGGCGCAAGAGCAAAAAGGCAAAAACACTAATTCGTTAAAGAACTACAAACCCACCGCCGCCCGCAAATCAACTTTTCTATCTTCGCCCATCTTTCTAACGCTCTTAACCCGTCCTGTCTCCTGTTTCCTGTCTCCTAAATAAATAATGGAACAAACCATTGCGCAATTTCGGGCGGTCGTAGAGCGATGCCGCGATCTGTTTCTGAAAAAAACTGTTGATTACGGCACGGCCTGGCGCATTCTGCGTCCGGCAAGCATTACCGATCAATTGTATATCAAGGCGTTACGCATTCGCAGTATTGAGGAAAAAGGCGTGCAAAAAGTGGCCGATCCAATCGCGGATGAGTTCATGGGTTTGGTCAATTATAGCATTTTGGCCCTTATTCAACTTGAATTAACACCGAACGAGCCGCTGGAATTGAACCCCGAACGAGTCGCGGAGTTGTACAACCACCATTTTGAAGAAAACCTGCGGCTGCTGCAAGCCAAAAACCACGACTACGGCGAAGCCTGGCGACTGATGCGGGTGAGTAGCATGACGGATTTGATTTTACAGAAGTTGCTGCGTATCAAACAGATAGAAGACCACGCTGGCCAGACGTTGGTGTCCGAAGGTCTGGAAGCCAATTACCGCGACATTATAAATTATGCGGTTTTTGCGCTCATCCGATTGCAAGAATGATCAATGAATATGGGAGGATTTGATCAAATACTCGAATCTTCAAATAACCAAATACTCAAATATTCAAATACTCGAATACTCATAATCATGACTTCTCTTACTTCCTTGTTGTTTCAATTTGCGTTAGCCGGAGCGGTGCTGACCGCACTGACTATATGGTCTAAGCGACAAAAAAACGTGCTGTGGACTTTTCTCCAACATTTCGTAGGTGTCTGGTTCATTTTTTCCGGTCTGGTGAAAGCGGTAGATCCTATTGGCACAGCCTATAAAATGCAGGATTACTTCGAATCTTTCGAGCAAACCTTCGAGGGACTAAACAATATGTTCAAGGGTTTGGCCCCGATGTTTCCTTTCCTGGCGCAATACAGCAACGGCTTTTCGATCACTATGATCACGCTGGAAATGGTGCTTGGGTCTAGCCCTCATCCTTGGTTGACGGCGGCGACTCACGACGTGGCTGCTCTTTCTGGTCATGTTGTTTTTCACCTTCCTCACTGGCTTCACCTACCTCACCGGCTACGTACCTGCGGAGGCCAATTTCTTCGATTTCGCACAATGGGGGCCTTATGTAAAAACCCAAATGCGCGTTACCGATTGCGGTTGTTTCGGCGATTTCATCAAACTGGACCCACGTATTTCATTTTATAAAGACTTGGGTTTGATGGTGCCTACGCTAATGTTCCTGTTCCGTTCGAGCTGGATGCACCAACTCTGGACCAGCCGGGTTCGCGACGCTGCCATAGCCGTGGCCACGGCTGCTTCGTTGCTTTTGTGCTTAAATTCTACCTATTGGAATCTGCCAATGGTGGATTTCCGTCCGTTCAAAGTGGGTGCCAACATCCGCGAGCGTAAGGAACTGGAAAGCAATGCCAAAACCGATATTCTGGGTTGGGTGCTGGCCAACAAAAACACTGGTCAAGTAGTGACTTACATGGAACCTGAACCCAATAAATATACTTACTTAAAAACTTACCCTAAAGACCAGGGCTGGTCGGTGAAAGACCAAATCCAGACCGATATGTATGTCATGGTAGATGGTCAGCGTCAACCAATTACCAAAACCAAGGTGAGTGAATTTGCCGTGGAAGACGGCGAAAATGGCGAAATCACCGACGACTTACTGGCCGAACCGGGTTATAGTCTGATGATTGTCGCTTATCATTTGGAAGGGGCCAAACAGACGGAAGAGGTCGTCGTGCAAGACACCATTTGGACGATGGATACCGTTCGCGTCAATGCGGATTCGATTACTGTTCAACGAGTTATGGGTTCGATGGAACCTAAAAAAGTGGAACGCACTGTCTTTCTGCCAACGGTAGCCTACGACCAGATGTTCCGCAATGGCATCAATCCATTAGCCGATGCGGCGACCAAAGCAGGCTGGAAAGTGTACGCCATTACTACTTACGCAGACAGCGAAGTGGCGGGCGATTTCAAGGCAAAAGTGGGGGCAACTTATCCCTTCTATAAAGCGGACGATAAGTTATTGAAAACCATTATTCGTGCCAATCCGGGCGTAGTGGTGCTCAAAGACGGGAAGGTGCTGGCCATGTATCACCACCGGCATATACCAACCTTCGATCAAGTGCAGAAACAACTATGAACTATAAACTATGATGCATGAACTATGAGCGTTATGTTCGTAGTTTATACATCATAGTTCATACTTAATTTAAAGCCTGTTTTTCTCAATCAACACCAGCAATTCATCGCGGTAGTTTTTGCCAATCGGCAGGAGTTTTGGCTTGTCTTTTTCCATCACTTCCACCATGTTGCCTTCGATGGCCATAATCTTATCCAGCGAAACAATGTAGGAGCGGTGAATGCGGCGGAAACGATGCTGCGGCAAGCGATCTTCCAGGCTTTTCATGGTTTGCAACGTGATCACCCGACCGTTTAGCAGCCGGATAATAACGTAGTCTTTCAAACCTTCGATGTAAATAATATCGTCGAAATTGACCTTAACCAACTTCTTGTCGGCCTTGACGAAAAAGAATTCGAGCAACTCGCCGGGCTGCGGTGCATGGGCAACGCCATTGCTGCTACTTGCTTCCCGATGCGTCAAGTCGTGGTGTTCCACGGCTTTATTCACCGCTTTCACGAAAGCGTTCGAGCGAGATGGGTTTCAGCAAATAATCCAGCGCATTCAGGTCGAAACCTTGAATGGCATAATTTGGATAAGCGGTCGTAAAAACCACCATCGGAGGGTGTGAAAGCGTTTTTACGAAATCAATGCCCGTCAATTGTGGCATCTGGATGTCCAGAAACATCAGATCGACTTCGTGGGTTTTCAGGGCCTCGTTCGCTTCGAGCGCATTGCTGCACCGCTTCACGAGTTCCAATTCAGGCATTTGTTGGAGGTAGGTTTCAAGCACATCGAGTGCCAGAGGTTCGTCGTCGACGATGAGTACACGGAGCATAGGAAGAGGATTTCGGTTTTTGTTTTGATTTTCAAATGGCGGTCTAAGGTAGCAGGTTTTTTTGAATGCTGGACAGTTTGATCTTGGACATTTGATTTATGGACATAAATTACTGACAATCAATATTTACAACTGATAGTCCACCGTCTAAAAATCAAAATATCCAACCATCTAACTAACTCATTTTCAATTGCAAAGTCACGGCGTAGCGATGCGGTTCGTCCTCCACGGTCAGCGTATATTGTTCGGGGTAAAGAATTTGGAGGCGTTGGCGCACATTGCTCAATCCAATACCGCCGCTGCGCGGATGATCCTGACGCGGCAAGGCTTCGGCTTTGCTGTTTTCAATAAAAAATTCGAGGTCGTCGGCTTGTACCGCCAAATGCAAACGCACGAATCCGCCGCTGCCGACCTGATTGTTTAGCCCGTGTTTAAAACTGTTTTCAATGAACGGCACAAACAACAACGGCGCGACCAATTGCTCGCTGATATTGCCTTGCGTCGTAAAACTAATGTCCGCGTCTTTGGGTTGGCGCAGGCGTTCGAGGTCGAGATAATTGTGGATATAATGGATTTCCTTGGATAAATGCACTTGCCGCTCATTACATTCGTAGAGCATATAGCGCATTATTTCAGCCAATTTCAGGACGATTTCGGGGGCTTTATCGCTCTTTTTCAGCGTCAGGGCGTAGAGATTATTCAAAGTATTGAATAGAAAATGCGGATTGATCTGGCTTTTCAAAAAACGCAATTCCGACTGCATCGTTTGCGTGAGCAAAACTTGTTTTTCATTCTGATAATGCCACCAATCCATAATCACGCGCAACACCGTGGACACCAGCGTGACGATTATATTGGATAAAAATATCTCCGACTGCTGCTGCACCAGTTCCGCGCGATACACCGACTGATTGGCATATTTCAGATACAAAACCAACACTTCAATGGGCGTCACCACCGCGCAGGCCACCAACACCAACCCGATATAGAAAAAAGCCTGCCGCGCCAGATAGTTCGGCACGAGATATAGCAAGTTGAAATACACCAGCAACGCGAAGAAAATCAGGCCCACTATTTCGTTGCTGATGGTCTGCAACCACGTCATTTCCGGGCCTTTTCCGGTGCCGATCATCATCAAAAACAGCACAACCCAGAACAACCCGTGGTAAACGGGCCGCCGGTTGAGGAAACGGTAAATACTATCGAGCAGGTGCCGGGATTTCATAATTGGACAAAGCAAGCCAATCGGCGGCGGGCGAAGCCATTTTTTAGATAAAAATGGACACTGCGCGGATGAAATAGCAAAGTGTAAAGGGCGAATCATGTAGAGACGTTGCATGCAACGTCTCTACGATAAGCGACAAACGAATTTTCGACGTAATTTTGCGGCCATTTATCAAACAATAGAGCAATAGTCAACATTATATGTTGGCACCACTCATTCAAAGCATACATTTTCAATGGTTTATATCACACGTATCGAACGATTCAATGCTGCCCACAAACTCTGGGTGCCAGACTGGACAGAGGAACAAAACCGGGAGGCATTCGGCAAATGCGCCAATAAAAACTGGCACGGCCATAATTATACGCTGCACGTCACCGTAAAAGGCAGGCCCGATCCGCGTACCGGCTTTGTCATGGACGTGAAAAAACTCAGCCAACTCATCCAGATTCACGTCACCGATCACCTCGATCATAGCAACCTCAACCTCGACGTGGAGTTCATCCCGGCGGGCCTGCAACCAACTACCGAGAACCTTGTTATGCTCATCTGGCAACGTCTGGCACCCACATTGGCCGACCAAACCTGTCAGCTCCATTCTATCAAACTTTGGGAAACGGAGACTATTTACGCCGAGTATTACGGGGAATAAGTAATTAATGTGGCCAATAATTTTTAATGTGATTAATGTGGACAATTATCTAGTGCATTAACCAACATTTTAGCACATTGACCACATTAAATTAATTGGCCACATTATTTTTTAAAGCAATGGCTTACAAGAAAACCGAGCAATATGATGACGCGCTGACCGAGCGACTCATCACAAACTATCAGTCTATACTAAATGGTGTGGGCGAAGATGCTACGCGTGAAGGCTTATTAAAAACGCCGGAACGTGCCGCCAAAGCCATGCAATTTTTGACGCAGGGATATAATCAGGATGCGGCGGCTATATTGCGTTCCGCGATGTTCGAGGAGGATTATAGTGAAATGGTGCTAGTTAAGGATATTGAGGTGTATTCGATGTGCGAGCACCATATGTTACCTTTTTTTGGCAAAGCCCACATTGCTTATATTCCGAATGGTTATATTGTTGGGCTGAGCAAATTGCCGCGTGTGGTGGATGTATTTGCGCGTCGCTTACAAGTGCAGGAACGCCTGACCATCGAAATACGCGATATCATTCAGGAAACTTTAAAACCGCATGGTGTAGCCGTCGTGATCGAAGCACGCCACATGTGTATGATGATGCGCGGTGTACAAAAGCAAAATAGTGCTACCACGACTTCGGCTTTTACGGGCGAATTTCGCAATGACGAGACGCGCAGCGAATTTCTGCGGCTCATTAGTGCGACACTGCATTAATTGAACGATGAAGTATAAAATATGAACTCAAAAGGCGTGGTTTCATTCAGCGTTCATGGTTTATACTTTATCGTTATTTTCATTTTAGTCTACACGGTGCAGCACGATCCTTTCTTCTGGGATACCGTGCAACTCGCTTCCAAACACGCTCACCATTTCTACGAAAACGGTCTCCGCTGGACTCCCCTACCCCCGGAAATAGACAGCGGACATCCGCCCGTTTTTGGGTTTTATCTCGCTTTTATCTGGACTTTTTTTGGCAAAACTTTGCCCGTCAGTCATTGGGCGATGCTGCCTTTTCTGCTTGGTATTATTAGTTTATTATATCGTTTAGGGGAGCAAACTAATAAGCAATGGGCTTATTGGCTTTTACCACTAGTACTGCTTGATCCAGTATTGGCTGGGCAAATGACACTGGTTAGTCCAGATGTAGCATTAGTCTTTTTTTTCTTGTTATCAGTAGTAAGTATTATAGAAAAACGCCCGTTTTTTCTCGCGCTCGGCGTATTAGGCTTATGTGCAATTAGTATGCGCGGCATGATGACCGCTGGCGCGTTGTTTCTTTGGATGGTTGGCATGCGGGTTTCAGCATACGGTATACGGAATTTGCTGGCCCCAGTTCATCGTTCATACTTCATACTTCATAGTTCATCCTTCCTTCCCGGTTTCGCTTTCGCTGGCTGGTTTCTGTGGTGGCATTGGCAGGCGACTGGCTGGATTGGTTATCATCCCGGTTCAGCGTGGGCACCGGCCTTTGAGCGGGCAAGTGGTTTAGGTTTAGTGCGCAATTTGGCAGTAGTTGGCTGGCGATGGCTGGATTTTGGGCGAGTTTTTGAGTGGTTTGTAATTGCATTTTTGATAAGAAAATTTTGGCGTAGTAAAAGTAATTTCTCTCAAAAGACGGAGTCAACATCAACAGTAGCCTGGCTTTTATTGCTGCTTAGTTTGCTAATATTGCTTACGCCGTCGGCGGTGTTGTACCGGAATTTGTCGGCACACCGTTATTTTCTGCCGGGCTTTTTAGCCTTCCATATGCTTGTCTTTCAATGGATTACCAATTCGAAGTGGAGTATCAAGAGAAAAGAATGGATGCTTGTCGCGCTTATTTTTGGTATGGCGACGGGCAATTTATGGGTGTATCCATCCGGCATTTCGATGGACTGGGATAGTACTTTGGCGCACCAACCATATCACCGATTGCGGGCGGAAGCAATTTCTTTTTTGGAAAAAAAAGGCGTAGATTTTCAAACGGTTGGCTCGGCTTTTCCTAATTTGAATACTGGAGAAAATTTGCTGCTCAACGGCGATTCACGCCATTTCGCGGAACTGGATTGGCAGCGGAATACCTATATTTTTGCGTCCAATATATTTAATGACCTTTCCACCGCCGACCATGAACGATTGCGACGTGACTGGAACCTGCAATTTCAAGAAAGTCACGCAGGCGTTTGGATAGAAATTTATCGGCGGCGTTGACCGTTTTTCGTTCATGCATGTTTACTAATTATAACCAGTTTAGAGTGGTTTATAAAGTTTAAAAAGATTTAGTTTTTGATCCTCAGTAGATTACATTTCATCTTGTTCAAAACCAATCTGCATTGACTACACAATCATCACTTCATAAGAAATCTAATATGTTCCGCTTTATTCATTTTTTCGTTTTTAGCATAACGGCTTTCATGTTTCCGCAATGTATGCATCAGCCGGAAAACACCCAAGCGGCGGCTACTAATACTGCCACCATGTTGACTTCTAATCCAATGTCAGCGAGCTTCCAGGAATATTGGTATCAGGGTAAAGCCGAACTGAGTTCTTATACAGTTTTACAAGAGCGTTATGGAGAAATACGTCCAGCGGAGCAGGTAAATGTCTTTGTGACCGAGAATTTGTCGCGTCAAAAACAGGTAAAACTCGACAATCCCAACCAGGCGGACAATGACCGCGTACCAGTATTAAAATTCAATAGCGTTCGACGTTTTCATACTGGTATTTATGATTATTCCATAGAAGAATCGGTGTTTACGCCAGTAGATGGCAATCCTACTTTGAAAATTACTAGTACTGTACAGGACTGGTGCGGGCAGGTATTTACCCAGATTAATTTAGACAAAAAAGACTACCGCATTCGGCAATTTTCTTACTTTGAAACGGAAGGTGATAGCGACCGTCGGCTGCCACAAACCTTATTAGAAGATGAATTATGGACAAAACTGCGCATTAATCCGGCGGTAATGCCGTTGGGAAAAGTACAGATTATACCCGCTACTTTATATCTGCGCTTTCGGCACCAGCCTTTTAAAGTACATACTGCTAATTTATCTATGGAAAAAGGTGACCGCGAGAACACTTTACACTTAATTTATGAAGATATGCCGCGCAGTTTGGCCATTCGTTTTGAGTCCGTTTTCCCTTATCGCATAATGGGCTGGGAAGAAATGGATAATGGCAAATTAGTGAGTAGTGGTCAATTAAAAACTACGCGCATAGAGGCTTACTGGTCGCAACATGATGTTAAATCGAACGGAATGCGAGATTCACTGCAAGTGACGTTTTGAAAGCATTTTAAATCAACGCAATAGTCGAATTTTCTACTATTTCATTTCCCAATGACAACGCAAATACCAGCGAAATAAAACGCACTGCTTGCTGGTATTTTCCCCGTTCGTATTGCTTAGCCAATGTCCAGGCCATACGCACACAAATGCGTAATTCGGGCAATGCTCTATTGGCTGCCTCTACTTGTGGACTATATTTTCCGGAAATGCGCAACACTAATTTTTGTATCCAACCCATTAAATACTTTTGCACAAAATCGCTCAGATAAAACAACCATAATAACGCACCACGTACTAATGACCAGCCCGCAGAACGGCCTGATATAATTAATATTAATCCCATTACTGCCAATATAACAGGCACTAAATAGGGGAATTTACGTCTCTTTTTATTAATTGCTATATCGTCCGACACTAAAACGGGCGGCGGATCGAGGGTCAGCAACCACACACGTTCCGCTTCAATAGCGCGTGGCAAACGACCCGCCAGCCAGCCCACCCAAATGCCCGCCACTGCGTGGATCAGCAAGTAGGCAAAGATCAATAACTGGCTGTGAGTCATCATATTAAGCATCAACGGATCGCCTTTCTTGGCAAGCTGTATTTGATCAATCGCTTTCCAGAAATCCATGCCGAAACCAATAGTCAACACCAGAATGCGCTGGCCCGCCGACTCTACCAGGGCCAACATGCCCGCTACTATACACGCCAACCGAAAATTGGGAATAATCCAAAAGCAGAACAGACTGAAAAACGCCTGAAACGTGACCGCCAAATAGGCCGTGGGCGGACTTTGCGGACTGAAAGCAAACTTGATCGCTATCACTACCGCCCAGGCCTGCACCATGACCGACAGCTGGAACCGACTGTAATATCCCAACAACGCGACGCACATGATCGCAAAACCCGATACCAGAATGCCCGTGAGCGGCAACTGGAACAAATGCAGCAATCCGCCCAGCCCCGCTTCGCAGAGACCCCAGAGTGCCGTGAGGCGCAGGTAGAGGGCTGGGCGGTGGGTAGCATCAGGGGTAGGTGATAGCAGGGTTTCGGTCATGTGGTGAAAATCTTCGGCTTCGCCGAAAGTCAAGAAAACAAAGGGTAAAAGGGTAAAAGTAAAAAGGGTAAAAAAAGTTACCGGGCAAGCCGAAAACCGATATCGAAGTTCCGGTTGTCGGTGAGGTTCCTGTTACGATAGGCGGCGCGGCAGAAGTTCGGATAGTAGAACCAAGACCCGCCACGAACCACGCGGAGCGAACTATCACCGCCCTGCTCCCAAGGCGAGCCATCATCCGGAGCAGATTTATATGAGTCGTGCCACACGTCCTGGCACCATTCCCATACGTTTCCGCTCATATCGTATAGCCCAAGTGCGTTGGGGGCAAAAGTATTGACTATGGTAGTTTTCGCCCGATATTCACCGACTTCCGAGTAGTCTTTTTTGTTTTCCTTGCGGCCATCAAAGTTGATTTTTTTTGGATCGGCCCTGTCTTTTCCATTTCCAAATCGGCTGGCCCCACCCCCAACCCCTCCCCCTGATGGCAGGGGAGTAGCTCTGGCGGCATATTCCCATTCAGCTTCACTGGGCAAGCGGTACTTTTTCCCCGTTTTATCGTTGAGTTTTTTGATAAAAGCCTGTACATCGTCCCAGCTTACTTGCTCTACGGGCAGGTTTTCATCGCCTTTGAAGTATGAAGGATTGTCGCCCATGATGGCCTGCCACTGGGCCTGAGTCACCAGGTATTTGCAGAGGTGAAAGTCTTTGACCGTAACGCGGTGGATGGGTCTTTCCCATGATTGACCCTCATTAAAGGTATCGCCCATATCGAAGGAGCCCCGTTTGATGGGGATCATAAGGTCAGCAAAGGGGTCAGCGCGATGGGCTGCTGCCTCGGCTTCTCGTTTTTTGCGCTCTGCTTCGACTTGTTCGCGTTTTTCGGCGAAACCTTTTAATTTGGCCTGCGCCTGCGCGATATGCAAGCCTTCGGGATATTTATTTAAATACCGCCGATACGCGGCCTCGGTGTCAGCCTCTTCGGCAAACTCCCAGGTATCATGGTCACTTTGGTCACGCAGGTTTTTTTCACGAGCCATTTGTGCCTTATCATCCCGGCGGCGGGCAGCTTCTTTTTCCTCTTGGGCACGTACCGTGGCCATTTGCTTTTCCTGTGCCTCCTCGGCGCGCCTAGTGGTGATTTGCTTGGCGGTTTCGGCCACTAATTGCGCCACATAAGCGTAGCCATTGTTCTCCTCAATGGGTTTGCTGTCGTATAGAACACATTGAAATTCAGTCAGTTCTGTATATCGCCATAGGCAGTCGCGCAGGATTATCGGGAACACCTCGGCCTTGCCTTCATTGCGCAGTGCGAGAGCCTTGGGCAGTTCCACTTCGTGCACATAGTCGGAATCGAGAAAACACTCAGACACCAGCAGTAAAAAAATATCCGCTTGGTGGAGTTCATCTTTTAGCCGTTCATCCCAGCGTTCACCGGGCTTGATGAGTCCATCCCAGAAAATATGAAAATGACCGCGCCGCTCTAGCACGCTCAATTGGCGACGAAGTTTCTCGCGAGCATGGTGGTCCTCGTGAGCGTAAGCAATAAAAATCCGAACAGGATGATTCTCCGTATTCATGGGGCGTTGGGCAATGCTTAAAAATTCCCGGCAAACATAGTGCGAAATTGCGTCACTTTGGAGAAAAACAATCATTTGAAGTCCGCCAACCCCTCACAACCCCTTGATTCTCATATTCCTGAACCAAATTGGCGCGCCCGCGTGTTTGCCTTGCAGGCCAATGTGGCCATGCAGCGGCAACGTCGCAAACGGCTTGTTCAGCCAGGGCGGAATAGGGCTGCCGTCGGGATTTTGGCTGCCGGAAATCCAGCGATTCATATCTATATGATTGACCATTTCGCCGTTGAGCAGCACCCAAATCTGGCGGTCGCGGCAAGTGATGGTGTAGTGATTCCATTCACCGGGATACCTCACGGTGCTATGTGTAGCTGCCAAATGACCGAATATCGCCCCGCACTGCCAGGTCGCCGGAGCCTTCGACCATTCTTCGGAGTAGTCGTCGGCGATTTGGATTTCTACCGAATTCGGAATCCAGTTGTCGGTATCGGAGCAATGCACAATCACGCCGCTGTTGGTGCCATCGGCCGTTTTGAATTCCAAATCCAGGATGAAATTATCGTATTTCTGGGTGGTCCAGATACACTCATCTTCGCTCGCCGTGAGTTCGCCATTGGCCATGCTCCAAATACCCGCCGGAAAAATTGCATTAGTAAGCCCGGCATCAAATAACGGCAGGTAACTCGGGTCAATAGGGCTGGGGTGCGCGCTGGGTGGCACGAAAGGCGGTGGCGTTGGTCCGGCCATGTTACCGACTACGATGAGCAATTGTTTATTAGTGGCCAAAATGTCTTTGTAGCCTGTCCCAATTTCCAAAAAACGCTTGTTCAGCGAATCTATGGCAATAATGGCCTGGCTAGTAGGCGGCAAATCAGTGGATTCCAAAATGTCAAACAGGTTGGCGTATTGTCCCGCTATGGTTTGTATTTTACGCGATATTTCGGTCAATTGCTGATCGAACGATTGAAAATCCTGGTTTAAACTCGGACGAGCATTCAGTTGAGCGGTCGCTATTCTGCTACGATAATCTTTGATCTGCTGCGCCATTTGCATTAATTCATGGCGATGCTGTTCACTTTGTAAAGACAAGTCATGCTGCAATTGCAAATCCGCTGCCGAAGTAGTCACGCGCGGGTCCATTCTGACGATTAATGGCTGCTCGTAATTTTTGCCGTCCACCACTAAACGCACTTTGTATTTTCCCGGCAATACCCACGGCGCACTCGGTGCTGGCGCAGTGTTGCCATAAATCGCGGCAATAGGAAAGGACGCACCAACCTCTGGCAACGGATCGTAGCGCATATCCCAGCAAAAACGGTGCGTACCTGCCGCACCAGATAACACTTGTTGCGGGCGCATCCAGTACAGCGGCACATTTACTTTGCTTACATCGGGGGCAAGTTCGTCGGACGAATAGCGACGAATAATACTATCTGCGCTATTCAGTATTTCCAAAGCAATGTTTTTAACCTTTTCTGGCAAATAATAGTCAATTAATGCTCCATCTGGCGGGTTTTGGCCAGCCGGTTCTTCCTGCGGCAAAGGGGTATCTGTATTCAAATTCCAGCGCACCCGCGTAGCCAACTGTGGTTTGAAAAGCAGGACGTTCAAAGGGCCATTTTTTGATTTGTCCAGGCCCAACTTGCCCATTTCCCGCAGGGGAGAAAAATTATCCAGAATCCAGAACGAACGACCATGCGTTCCCACCACCAAATCATCGTCTTTGATCACCAGATCGCGGATGCTTGTGGCGGGCATATTGAGCCGCAAAGACTGCCAATGGCCACCATCGTCGAAGGAAACGTACACCGCGTTTTCTGAACCCGCAAACAACAGACCTGGCTGCTGCGGGTCTTCACGCACCGTATTGATGGGTTCGTTGGGCAGGCCAGTCACGATTTCCTGCCAATGCTTGCCGCTATCGTGGGTGCGCAAAATATGCGGCCGCTGATCATCCAGGCGAATGCGATTGATGGCGGCGTAACAAGTATTATTGTCAAAATGCCCGGCTTCCAGTTGGGAAACCTTGCTCCACGGTGTTACTTCCGACGGCGTGATATTGTTCCAATGTTGACCGCCATCGCGGGTCAGGTGGATTAGCCCATCGTCGGTACCAGCCCAGATGGTGAGACTGTCTTTTTGCGCAGGTGCCAAAGCATAGATCACGCCTCGCCGCCGTTGATCTTTGTCCGCCGCCTGGGTATTAAAAATACCGACATTGGCTGGTAAATCCCAGGTTTCACGGCTCAAATCAGGGCTGATAACCGACCAGGAATGTCCGCCATTTTGGGTTTTAAACAACACATTACCAGCAAAATACAGCGTTTTTGGGTCGGCTGGCGAAAACAAAACCGGGGCCGTACGCACGAACCGGTACTGACCGCTGCGCAGGGCCTCGGGAGCCACGTTCTGGGTCTGCCCCGTCAAGCGGTCATAACATGAAAGTTTGCCGCCATAGATCAGATTTGGATGCAGCGGATCAGCCGCCACGTAGCCGTATTCTTCCGCACCGACAGGATGCCATTCGCGAAAAGTCACCTGCCCATCGTTGCCCCGGCTGGCAATGCCGACGGAACCACTTTCCTGCTGTCCGCCATAAACATTGTAGGGAAAAGCATTGTCTGTACTGACGTGGTAAAACTGCGCCGTGGGCTGGTTGTACCAACTGCTGAACGTCTGCCCGCCATTGACGGTGATGATCGCGCCTTGATCGCTGGCCAGCAAAATGATCTCCGGGTGGACTGGATTAATCCAAATCCGGTGATAATCATCGCCGCCGGGAGCACCTCGCCACGCCATCCAGGAATGTCCGCCATCGCTACTTTTCCAGGTTACTTCGCAGGCAGTATAGAGAATATCGGGATTTTTTGGATCGGTTTTAATCTCGGCAAAGTCGTCGCCACGGGCATGGAGCCGGACATCGTCACTACGCAATTGCCAGGTTTCCCCACCATCATCGGAGCGATAAATACCGCCATCAACCCGGGAATCTACGGTCGCGTACAGGATATTGGTTTGACTTTCCGCGATGCAAAACCCGATGCGCCCCAAGCCCTGTTCTATCGTGGGCAGTCCTTTGGTCAGTTGTTTCCAGTTACTGCCACCGTCTGTGGACTTGTAAAGCCCACTATGGGTACCAATATATTTGCCATTTTCCCAGGGAGCCAGCCGCGATTCGAATAAGTCGGCATACACAATCTGCGGATTTTTTGGGTCAATAGTTACTTGCATCGCTCCGGTATTTTCGTCCACATAAAGCACTTTTTCCCAGTGTTGGCCGCCATCCGTGCTGCGGAACACGCCCCGCTCGGCATTAGCACCATAAGGATGGCCGAGTACGGCGGTGAACACGCGATTTTCGTTGGTCGGGTCGATGGCGATGCCACCAATCTGCTGGCCATCCGTCAAACCGAGATGCTGCCAGGTTTTCCCGGCATCGCTGGATTTGTACATCCCGTCGCCCACGGAAAGGTCAGGCCGCTGGATGCCTTCGCCACTGGCCACATACACCACTTTTGGATTGGAAGGAGCCACCGCCACGTCGCCGATGCTGCCCGTGGCCTGGTCATCGAAAATGGGCTGCCAGGTGCGCCCGGCATCAGTGGTTTTCCAGACTCCACCATTATTCACGCCGATGTAAAATACGTTGGGTTGTTCGGCTACGCCGCAAGCTCCGACCGTGCGCCCGCCCCGGTGCGGACCGATGCAACGCCACTGAAGGGCGGAGAAAAGAGATTGTTGGGCAGATATTTGGGCAGCAACCAGGAACAGGCAGCCACATAAGAGACGACGGACAGGCATCATGACAGAAGGCGTTAGTGCAGGGCCGAAGATCGGAAATTTTTATTCCTTCTTCTCGCCTTCTATTGCGCAGGGTGCCAATAGTGCCGAGCCTTTAAAGCGAATGGTAAATCCGTTCGGTGCGGTGATGTTACTGACCAGCAGAACGTATTTTTCTCCGGCAGCGGCATCTAGTGGTTTTAGCCAGTTGTTATCACCACGATCATTACAACCTGCGTTCTCCTCGGTGTCTTTTTCAGGATTGCGCAGCCCAGTTGCGCCCATGCAAGGGCTTTTTCGGGCATTGGGGCCATCGCCTGCAGCCATGCAGCGAATGACTTGTTTTTTGTCGCAATTCCCATCGGCTGGCAATTGGAACAGCACGAAATCAAGATCATCGGTGATGGTATCAGGAGCAATGGCGAAAGATAACTGACCGGCTGTCTGGATTTTAAAATATATCCAAGTGGAATTTTCTTCGGGTTCCCCTTGGTTTTCGCCATTCATAAAGCAGGGTACCAAATCAGTATCAAGCATATATCCTCTGCCTTCATTGACCTTGAAATGCAGAAAAGTCTGGTCGCAGACGGCAAAAGCGGTCACACAGTCGCCGAGGTTTTGGGCGGTTGATAGCGTAGAAAGGAATAATAGAAACAGGGCGATGGACAGGTTGCGGCAGGAAAACATAGCGGTTAGATATAGTAAATGACTAGTAATTAGATAAGTGAAAACTTTCGGAAAGTTATAAATTTTCCAAAAGTTAGGTACGATGTTCAGCATTTTGGGAATATGAGCCAAAGCACGACTATCCGACATAATTTCTACTCGCCGAACACGCTTCATTGTCCTCTTAACAAGAATCCTCCACATTGCGACG
Source organism: Saprospiraceae bacterium (assembly GCA_965249785.1). Lineage (GTDB taxonomy): Bacteria > Bacteroidota > Bacteroidia > Chitinophagales > Saprospiraceae > M3007. Next base: position 43,052 of record CBDFMU010000054.1, read on the forward strand.
TGTACGGTTCTCATCAAGAGGACAAAAAGTAATGTACCCATTAAATCTCTCCTACTGCGCCAGCAAAGTCCCCCGACCCACCAAAACGCCATCCATTTCTACCCGAAACATATATAGGCCGCTTGGCAAGTCCGATTTTTCCACCCGGAACTGCGGCGACGAACTGTCCATTTCCTGCACCGCCCGGCCAGTCGCATCGTATAGGCGCAGGCGACAATTACCTTGTTCGGGTACACCTTGCACTTGCAGCCAACTGGCATCGCGGAGCGGATGAGGGGCGATCTGTACGTGGTACGTAGGACGTGCTGGCTGCCATAGTCCGACGATGGTTAGGAACCGCTCGCCGACGCGATGTACCGTCGTATTAGTCATAATTGGATCGTTAAAGTCGAAATAGATGGCCGCACGGTTCAGGATGTCCGTTTCCAGCGGCACCTCGGCGCGTTGGCTGACGCGAAATTTCAGAAAACCGTGGGAAGCAGCCTCATTTACATTGCTATCGGGCAGCAGGATATTTTGAAAATCAAAGATCAGAATTCCATTGCCCGTTATATTAAAATGATAATCGTGGCTGCTACCGCCGGGAAAGACGGTCGTTGGATCGAGCCAAGGAGCCAGGGTATCGCGGACGATTACCGTAAAAGCCGTATCAGTGCCGGTATTCTGAAAACGAATCAGGTATTCAATATCGGTGCCCGGGCGAATGTAGTGCGCTGCGCCGTAGCCGATGGGCATCCCCTGCTTGTCATTTGGATCGAAGGAATCCGTATTGGCCGTGCAATCCACATCTATAAACGGATCGGCGTCATTGGTAGCAAATTGCTGCACATAACCCATGCTGAACAAACTGGTAGTGCTGCAACCCTCCACCGAAAGAGCGGGGACAGATAGACCGGGGAAATAGTCCGCCTGCTGCGCTTCGATGCGCCAGGTGCTGCCGTTGGCTGGTACGCTGACTATTATAGAATCACCGACTGCCAATGGAGGGTGGTTTCCCTGCAAACCCATAATACCATCTTCGATAACGATGTAGTTGAGTGGGTTGGTCATTGGCCCGTTGCCGATATTTTTCAGAATAAAATGCAGGGAATCGGTCGCGCACTCCGAGCGTACGAACACTTCGGCACCCGACCACAGCGGATTCAACGGACCACACAGAGTGTCGGGAAAAATATGCGCTTCGGAGCAATGCGTTTGCCCCAAGGTAGCGTTACAGGAAACATTGATTTGCACATTAAACTGGCCGCATTCAAAAGGAGTCACCAGGCCGAGGTTGAATTGGTAAATATTATTGCCCAGGGCAGTATATGGTCTCGGCGAAGAAACGATGCTCAGAAAGGGATCCAGCGTGAGGAGAATATAGGCATTCGAAGCTTCGACTGGACTGTTATTGCAGTATTGCAAAGTATAATAATTATTGGAAAAACAACGCCGCAGCAATCCAACACTTAAATCCACGGTCATCGCCGGGCAATTAAGATTGGAGCCTTGTACAGTAAAATTTACTACTGCAGAGTCGCCAGTTTGTGGCAAAGAGACAGCTACTCCAGGTACACAAACCACAGATAATGGCGAAGGTGGAATAGCGGATACTATATAATCGCCAGGCTCCAGCCGAATATCGTAGTGGCCTGCGCTGTCGGTCACACCATAGAAAATGCCAGTAGCACCTTCGGCTTTCACATACCAGGCACCAAGGCCAATTTCTGACGGATCGGGCAGGCAATCTTCATTTTCATCGAATACAACCCGTCCAATGATACGGGTGCAACTTGGATTATTTCCCGCTGATAAAACAATGCTCGCAGAACTCTTGAAGCAGCCACGCGCATCCTGCACAGTGACAGTATAAGCACCAGCTTGCAATGAATTTGCCGTAGGCCCCGTTTCGCCATCGCTCCAGATATACTGATAAGGTGCCATTCCGCCACTGACTACCGCCGCAATACTGCTCTCGCAAATGAAGGACGCGATTACAATTGGAGATGGCTGACTTACTACAAATTGTGAAACGGCCAGGCACCCTTGCGCATCACTAACAGTCAACCAATAACTGCCCGCAGGCAGATTTTGCAAATTAGCAGTGTTAGTGCCATTATTCCAACCAGCACCGAAACCATAAGGCGGTGTTCCCCCGTTGACTCCTACGGAAATAGTGCCATTGCTTCCACCATAACAGTTGACTGGACTAGCACCAGTCTGGGTGATAACGAGGGGCGGAGGAGCAATTAAATTGACAGAATATACAGAGCTACAACTTATTGCATCCGTGATAGTCAGACTATAAACACCTCCCGGCATACCCGTAGGATTTTGAGTATTACTGGAATAACCGTTCGGTCCCGACCAACCGAACGTGTAGGGTGCCATACCACCACTTAAAGTTATGTCAATGGCTCCATTGTTCACACCCCCACAAGTTGGAGCAGTGGGGATAGAACTATTTAATTGCGGAATATGTCCAATAGAATCTACTGTAATTGCCTGACTGGCCGTACAGCCATTTGGAGCACTAACTACTACAGTGAAAGTACCAGGATTGGTGATTGTGGGATTTTGCAGATTGGAACCATCAATATAAGGGCCATACCAAAGATATGTCAGCCCTAAGGTGGTAGAATTTGCGGTAAGCGTTACAATGGGTTGAATGCAGGTGATCGTACCGTTGCTAGTGACACTTAGGTTCGGCACCACTATATCCTGCGTTACAATCGCCGTACCGGTAGCCGTGCAACCATCGCCGGGATTGGTGACCGTCACGGAATAAGAACCAGGCAGGTTCACCACGGGATTTTGCACCCCAGCAGCAAAGCCACCCGGGCCACTCCAACTGTACACAACGTTGTTTGGGCTGCCAACGGCGTTGAGCGTAACTTGAGTGACCGAGCAAGAGAGCGGTCCGGTCACAGTGGCCGCGACGGCGCATTGGGCCTGTAAGGACTGGGCACTAAAGCCCAAAACGATAAGCAGTAAAATGGAGTAAATGGTAAATTTCATAAGCGCGGGAATTTGTTGTCTGATTTGGACGCAACAAAGGTGGACAACGCTGTACAAGTCGCCAAAAACAAAAAAAGAACATTGTAGTCAAAAGTTAGAAGTTGTGGAGTATAAGTTATTCAAGGTCAATACATTGATATTTTATTGTAGTTGAAATTCTAGTTTGTTAGATATTTGGGCTTGCTTTTCCACCTGAAAGTGGGATGGCGCATTGTCGCATTTGCCTTTTTGCTAATTTGCTTTTTTATTTTTTCAAATGACCACCACTTTACTCTGGGAGGCTTTCAGTACGCTGCAAAAATCGGAACTCCGTGATCTGGACCGTTTTGTGCGTTCCCCGTTTTTTAACCGCAAAGAGCAATTGTCCCGCTTGTTTGATTACTTGCGCGACTGTCTGGAAAATCGTCACTCCCCCACTCCCGAAGCATCCTTTTTAGCTGCTTATCCGAATACCATTTTTGATGGACAAAAAATGCGGCTGGCGCATAGTGATTTACTAGAACTGCTGGAACATTACTGGATGTACCGAGAGAAATTTGCCGATGCTGACCGCGCCAAAATTCGCCTGGCAACTGCCTACCGCAAGCGCAATCTGCCTAAACACGCCCACATCGCCCTGCGGGAAGCACGTCAGAGCCGCGAGCAACAGCCCTGGCATCATGCCGAGCATTTTGATGACCTGCACCGGATCGAACTCGAACAATTTCAGTTGGCTTCTGCTGCTAATCGTTACGAGGCGTTCAATTTGCAAGAGATTTCCGATTTGCTGGATACAACTTACATCGCTCGCAAACTGCGACACGTGTGTTTTACACTGTCGCACCAGGCGGTGTTCAAAATGCAGTACCACTTCGGTTTGCTGGCACCCATTTTCAGCCATGTGGAAGCGGAAAATCTGCTACGTATTCCAGCCATTGCGCTGTATTTCCATGCTTGTCACTTTCTGGCCGATCCGGCGGCGGAGACCCATTTTTTGCGCTTCCGTGCAACACTGTCCGAGGCTGCCGGCCAATTCCCGCCCGAGGAATTGCGGGCTTTGTATTTACTGGCGATCAATTTTGGCATAAAAAAAAGTAACGAAACCGGCGATCTCGCGTGGTACCGCGAAACTTTTGGCTTGTACCATGAGGCCCTTGATCGGGAATTACTGCTGGAAAATGGTGTGCTGTCGCGCTTTGCCTACAACAATATTGTGGGCGTAGCTATCCGCCTCGGTGAAGTAATCTGGGCCGAGGAATTCATTCATCGCTACAAACCCGCTTTGGAACGCAAACACCGCGAAGCCTCTTTCAGCCTCAATCTTGCCCGCGTGGCCTACACCCGCCGCGATTTCGGCACCGCCCTGCTTCACCTGCAACGCGCAGATTACAAAGATTTTATTAATAGCCTGAATGCCAAGACTTTGCAATTGAAAATTTACTATGAAACGTCTGAGTTTGATGCCCTGCACGCGCATTTGCAAAGCATGAATACCTTCATCCATCGCCAGCGGACAGCGGGTTATCACCGGGAAAACTACCTGCATATTGTGCGTTTCACCCGTGCACTTTTGCGTCTGAATCCCCACCAGCTTGGAGAAATAGAAGCCTTGCGCCAGCAAATAGAAGCCGAATCGGTGCTTAGTGAAAAGGAATGGCTGCTGGAACAATTAGGAAAGATAACACGCCCATCTTTTGGAAACAAGGTTTGAGCGTGTCCAGATTATTATAACGGAAAAGTCAACGATTCTAAAATACTACCTATTAATTCAGGAGTGATACCCATTATTATTGCGCTTTTATTAAAAAACTATAGCCATATTTGCCCGATTTTTTATTCTCCAAACAACGACGCCATGCGCCAACTTTTACTACTCGCCTTGCTTTGCTGCTGTCTTTCAGCCCACGCCCAAATTTATCTGGATTCCCTGCCGCCCGGCCCAATCAGGCTTGAGGAGCCAATAATCTATGATTTGCCAACGATGCAAGTGCAGATTGGCTATGGCAAACAAGAAGTACGTACTTTCAACGGTGCAGTGACGCATCTGGAAGCCAAACAATTCAACCAGGGACAAATAAATGACTGGAACCAGCTGTGGCACGCCCAGGTGCCCGGCTTCACGGTCGCTCGCGCTGGCAGCAATCCCAATGAAGCGATGGATGCCCGTATTCGGGGTTTACGCACGCTTTCGTATGGCACGACCAAACCGCTCTATGTCGTGGATGGTGTACCGGGCGTGGACTTTTTCGCCGTAGATCCCAGCGATATTGTCTCGGTAGATGTGCTGCGTGATGCCGCTTCTACGGCCATTTATGGTGGACGCGGGGCTACCGGCGTGGTCCTTATTACGACTAAACCAGCGACCAGCGGCCCTTTAAAAATTCAATACCAGGGACAGGTTTCCATCGAATCGGCAGCCAGGCGGTACACCGTATTCAACGAGGATGACTACCTGAATTCGGGCGGCAACGATCTGTCGCCCAGCTTTGCAGCCAACACTGACTGGCAGGAGGAAGTGCTGCAATCTGGCGTTGGCCACGCACACCATCTTTCGGCAAGCAAAGGCTGGGGACAAGGTTTCGTCAAGGCAGGACTGCATTATCGCAACGTGACCGGGGTGCTACGCGAGAGCGGTTTTGAGCAATATAATGGTAATTTGCTGGCCGAACAACGCTTCTGGCACGACCGACTAACTTTGAGCGCGGGGGCCACGCTGGGGCAGCGCAAGTCCAATTATGGCTTTCCTGAAGCCTACAAATACGCCGTTATATCTAATCCGAGCAGTCCAATACGCAGCGACGACCCTGCCTATATTCCTAATAGCGGTTATGTAGAAAACCAATTTTTTGATTATTTCAATCCGGTGGCCATCATTGAACAAAACCGCAATAGTGGCCGCACGGATTTCTACCTGTTGCATGCTCGGGCCGAACTAATGATAGTACGGAATCTATCGGCCAGCGTACAAGTGTCGGAGCAGTCAAAGTCAACTCACGATATAGAATATTATAGTCCTTATGCTAGATTTCGGGGCCAAGGCACCCAGGGTTTAGGAGTGGCTGGCAGCGATAAGAGTTTGCAAAAAACACTGGAAAGTACCCTCACTTATCGCTTTAATAAGAGTGATTGGCAGGGAGAGTTATTAGCTGGCTTCGGCTGGTATCATAATGTGAAAATGGGAAATAGTATTAGTGGCACACACTTGCAGGACCAAACCTGGATGGGTAAAACCTGGAATCAATACCGCGATTTACTGAAAGACTTGCATGAGGCTAATGTCTATCAATATCTAGATTATCATTTCCAATCAGACCGCCAATTGACGGCTTTTTTCGGGCGCGCACAAGTACAATGGCAGGATACATACTTTGGCAGCATTAGCTGGCGCAAAGAAGGTTCTTCCAATTTGCCGCCTGCTACGCGCTGGGCTGTTTTTCCGGGTTTCAGCCTGGGAGTAGATGCCAATAAATGGTTGAATATGCCGCGTTTTGATTATCTCAAGATAAGCGTAGGCCACGGCGTAACTAGTACAGAACCAACAACATCGGGGCTTTATCAACGAATTTTTAACCAAGGCCCCAAATTTTATTATAATGGTCAATACGTTCCCTCTTACGGAATTACACAAAATCCCAACGACCAATTAGGCTGGGAGCGCACGACAGAAAACTCACTGAGCCTGCGTTTTTCCAGGCAAGGCGGTCGGTTGCAAGGGTCTATTGACTGGTATCGCTCTCGCAGCCGCGAGCTAGTCGCCGCTTTTACCAAAGCAACGCCACCCAACTTTGCCTATACCACTATCGAGAACGGCGGGGAAATAGCCGGGCACGGCACCGAATTGACTTTGAATTACCAATTGGCGAAAGGCCAAAACTTGACTTGGGAAGTAGGATTGTCAGCGGCTACTTCCGTAAGTACCTTGGAAGCAGGTTTTACAGATGATACACTCCGACACGCCTTTCCAGGGGGGCTGTGTGGCTGCGATGTCTATTATCAATTATTGTACACTGGTGCCACCATCGGTACTGCCTGGGGGCCAGTAGCCAATGGAATTGATGCCGATGGAGCACAAACCTATGCGGATATTAATGGGAATGGACAAACCGGAATTAATGAGACGTCCACCCCCAATAGAGATCAAACCAAACTGGGCGACGCAGAGCCCCGCTGGCAACTCGGCCTCTACCAAAAACTGACCTGGCGAAATATAGACCTGAGTTTTATGCTGCAGGCCGTGACCGGACATGAGATTATCAATGGCTATCGAAATGGCTATGAAGCCAATAACCCTGTTACTGCTTATTACAATACCGTTGTCACCCGCTATTATGATGCCGATCTGCAACAAACCCGATTTAATAGCCGCATAGTGGAAAATGGTTCTTTTTTACGGATGCAATATGTCACGCTCGGCTACCAATTGCCACTTCCTAAAAACAAGTGGATCAACGGTTTACACTTCCAGATCGGTGCACAAAACCTGTTCACACTTACTCAGTATACTGGCTTGGATCCCGAACTGCGACTTCAGGATACAGGGTTTTCAGACAATGGCAGCCGATCCATTAATGCTGATCAGGGTGACGTACTTGCTCCTGGCATCGACCGGGTTGGCACTTATCCGACCGCCCGCCGCTGGTGGCTGGGGGTGCAGGCGACGTTTTAGTACTGGCGGGTGTAGCCACCGAAAAGCACTCGCTTATTTCGGCGGCTAAACCCGTTTATACTCCCATTCCCAAACATCTCCATCTTCTTCATCCCATACCGTTCCCAGCAAAACGAAACCGTTTTTCCGAAGGATTTTAGCAGAATAATTCTCTGCTGGCAACGTCCGCGCAGTGATGCGCACGGACGGATCCGTTTTTTGCGCCAGTTGCACTAATTGCCGACATATTTCTGTTCCAATACCTTGATGCTGATAAGTAGGAAAAGTCCCGTAGGCAATCTCTACTTTACCCATTTTTGGAGCACCTTTAAAAGCAGCCGCACCGACCAGCTTATCCTCCATCTGCACATAATAGCCAATCCATGGCGGCTTGAAACCGACTTTGTTGAAGAAATCCATCGATATATAAATACTGTCTTGGCAGTCAGGGTGATCTATGAAGGCTTGATTTTCGGCAGCGGTCTGTTGAATTGGAAGTAGTTGCATTGGTAAATATTGTGGAGAATGTTGAGGAGTTGAAAATGTTGAGAAGTATGCAAATATTTAAAAATCCGCGCAAATCCGCGTCATCCGCCAAATCCGCGTTCCCATTAAAGTCAAGTACGCGCCATCCAGAAGACAAAGAAAACACACCTATTCCAACTGCCGACCCCGAAATTTCCCCAAAACGCCTAATTTCGCGCCTTCGCCGAAAATCCAATGCTGGATTAGCCACTTATTTTTTAACCAAACTGGCTGAACCGGGAATAAAATAGAATTTATTTCCAGTCTATTGTGTTGAATTTTAGCACATTAGCATATTGACCACATTAGCACATTTACTACATGGAATATACTCCGAACGAGATCGAGCCGAAATGGCGCAAATGGTGGCAAGCGCAGCAGACCTACCAGGTCAGCAACCACAGCGAAAAGCCGAAGTATTACATCCTCGACATGTTCCCCTACCCTTCCGGGGCCGGGCTGCACGTGGGACACCCGCTGGGCTACATTGCCAGCGACATACTGGCGCGCTACAAACGCTTACGCGGCTACAATGTGCTGCACCCGATGGGCTACGATTCGTTTGGCTTACCCGCCGAACAATACGCCATCCAGACGGGCAATCACCCCGAGGTGGCTACCGTGCGCAACATCAATCGCTACCGCGAACAACTGGATGAAATCGGCCTGTCATTCGATTGGAGCCGCGAGGTGCGCACCAGCGACCCGGCCTATTACAAATGGACGCAGTGGATTTTCATGCGTTTGTTCGAGCATTACTACGACCGCGATGCAGATAAGGCTGTGCCAATTTCGCAGTTGGTAGCCGGTTTTTCGGTCAAAGGAAATATGGGGGTCAATGCCGTTTGCGACGACGATACGCCCATTTTTAGTGCCAGCGATTGGCGGGCGATGGATGATCGGGAACAGCAGCAAATGTTATTGAAATACCGCCTTACCTACCCTGGCGAAGCCTACGTAAACTGGTGTCCGGCCCTCGGCAGCGTACTTTCCAACGACGAAGTAAAAGACGGCGTAAGCGAACGCGGCGGCCACCCGGTCGAGCGTAAAATGATGAACCAGTGGAACATGCGCATTACCGCCTACGCGGATCGCCTGCTGGAAGGATTGAATGAAATAGACTGGCCGGAGTCCATCAAAGAACAACAACGCAACTGGATTGGTCGCTCAGTCGGTGCTTCGGTGCGCTTCGATATAGTGGATCATCCCGATGCGCGGATTGAGGTATTCACCACGCGGGTGGATACTATTTTCGGGGTCACGTTTCTGGTGTTGGCTCCCGAACACGAGCTGGTGGCCGAACTAACGACAAGCAAACAGCGCACCGAAGTAGACGCTTACGTGCAATGGGCAGGCGCGCGTTCCGACGTGGAGCGCATGGCCGACACGAAGAAAGTGACGGGTGCTTTCACGGGCAGTTATGTGCAGCATCCGTTTACGGGCGAAAAAGTGCCGATTTATATTGCCGATTATGTGTTGGCGGGTTACGGCACTGGCGCGGTGATGGGCGTACCTTCCGGCGATCAGCGCGACTGGAATTTTGCCAAACATTTTCACTTGCCCATCGTGCCGATTCTGGATGCGCAAAAGGGTTTGGATGAAGCAGCCGACCCGACCAAAGAAGGGCTTTACATCAATTCCGGCATTATCAATGGCCTGACTTATTACGAAGCCACCGCGCTTTTAATCGCGCACTTTGAAACGCATAATATCGGTAAAGGTAAGACACAGTATAAGTTACGTAACGCCGTGTTCAGCCGCCAACGCTATTGGGGCGAACCAGTGCCTACGTATTGGCATGATGGGGTACCGTATTTGATTGATGACCAGGATTTGCCGCTGGTGCTGCCTGCCGTGGATAAATATTTGCCAACTGAAACTGGCGAACCACCGTTGGCACGAGCGGAGAATTGGACGTATACGCCGCACCAATCGGTAGGTTACAACCTGACCGCAACGGACCTCGACGAAGATTTTTCGCTGCAAGAACTGGAAGAAACTACGGGCATTTCTATTTCCCCGCCGCCCTTCAAAAGCGTGCAAATCGAGCCTTTTTCGGAAAATGTGAATGCTGGCAAACAGGAGCAGGAGGAAGCGACGAGTGTCTCCCCTACTCACCCGCTCGAACTCTCTACCATGCCTGGCTGGGCGGGTTCGTCCTGGTATTTTTACCGCTACATGGATCCCAAAAACGACCAGGAATTTTGTAGCCCGGAAGCCATGCAATATTGGCAAGCGGTAGATGTGTATTTAGGCGGCTCTGAACACGCGGTAGGCCACTTGTTGTACAGCCGTTTTTGGAATCACTTTTTGTGCGATTTAGGCCTCGTGCCGGAACGAGAATTTGCCAAAAAACTGATTAATCAGGGCATGATTCAGGGGCGTTCCAGTTTTGTTTATCGGGCGAAGGAGGCGTTTTTTGAACAGTATTTGTGGATGAAAGTATTGCAGCCATTTTTTGAAGACGACGACCCGATTGCGCAGTCCAAATCGGAATCGGAAGAAGGTTATAAATACGATTTTGCTTTTGGCACTAATAATTTGGTCATCGAAGTAACGTCGTACAAAGTGCCAGAAAAAATCGAGCGTATCCGACGCACTGCCGAAGCAGACCGCAAGCGGATGTTAGTACTTTCTACCGAAGAAATGGCCGACGATATTAATCAGCCCGAAGTGACGGCGGCCAAGATTCGGGCCGCCCTCAACAGTCGCGAGTCCTTTATTCAACAACGGGAAAAACCACGCTGCGAGCAGTTGTATGTCTCCCATAGCTTACTGCACGAATATGATGCGGATACTTTTACCAAACTGCACGTGGATGTCAGTTTGGTGGAAAATGACGTGCTGGACGTGGAAAGGGCGAAGAGCAATAATCAATTTGAAAAAGCCAATTTCAAAACGGATGCGACTGGCCGTTTCACCACCACTTTTGAGGTGGAAAAAATGTCGAAGTCCAAGTATAATGTTGTGAATCCCGACGATATGGTGCGCGAATACGGGGCGGATTGTTTCCGAATGTACGAAATGTTCCTCGGGCCAGTCGAAAACTCCAAGCCGTGGAGTACCAGCGGCATTACTGGCGTATCGAACTTTTTACGTAAGTTCTGGGGGCTTTTCTTTGATAAAACTGGCAATTTCATCGTTAGCAACGACGCGCCTACTGCCGACGAATTGCGCACCTTACATACTTGCATCAAGAAAGTCACCGAAGACATCGACCGTTTTTCGATGAATACCTGCGTCAGTAATTTCATGACTTGCACCAATGAATTGCGTAGTCTGGGCAGTAATAAACGAGCGGTTTTGGAACCGTTGGTGATTCTACTCGCGCCTTTCGCGCCGCATGTCGCTGAGGAATTATGGCACCAATTGGGTCATGCTACCACAGTTTGCGATGCCATTTGGCCAGCCTTCGATGAGACGCATTTGCAACTCAGCACCATCCAATATCCGGTGCAGGTGAACGGAAAAATGCGCGGCACCATCGAAATAGCGGTAGGCACTTCTAATGCGGAAATTGAACAAATGACGCTGGCGCAAGAGTTTGTGCAACGTACTTTGCAGGGCAATGCGGTGAAAAAATTTATCGTCGTGCCGGGCCGGATTATCAATATTGTTGCCTAATCGTACCGGCGACTGAACCCGCCGGTACGTGATGGTTGTCTGAAAACGTAGTACTTTTGTAGATACTTTTTGCATTTTGCAGCATTGGCCTTCAACTTTGTCAGGATGGTGCAAAATAGTTTTGAAATAATAAAAGCCTGTAATACACCGCTATGTCGGGGGTTTCTCAACTATCTCAACCTTTTCAACCCTCTCAACTTTCAATAATGATCCGTTTCCTGTTCAAACTTGCCATATTGCTGGTCATCAGTATTTTGATTTACAACTACTTTTTTGGTACTACTTCGGAGCAAGCGCAATCTAAACAAGTGTTTGGGCAAATGCGCAATGTTGTTGTATCCGTTGGTCAACTGATGAGCTCGGAAAAAACCAAGTACGATGCCGGCAAATACGATAAGGTGCTGGACAAACTGGGCGACACCTACAAGGCCGTCCGCGACCGGGCGAAGTATGTAGATGCCAATGTGATCAAACGCCTGGACGATCTGGAAGCGAAAAAAGCCAACCTGCAAGAAGAGTTGAGTCAGATTGAACAAGGCGATCAGCAAGCCGCTGCCACTGCCCGCTCCACCCCTTCGACCGATCCCAAAAAGCAGACGGTGCTGGCGAATAAAGCAGCCGATCAACAGCGACGCAAACAGGAACTCCAGCGCGAATTGGAGCAATTGTTGCGAGAGTCCGATGAACTGCTGAAAGACGCGCAAAAGTAGAGGCAACCCGCGCGGTTGCCCAATCCAACAGCGGATGAAACATCCCGCAAAAAAATTGTTTAGTAAAATAAAGTCGGCAAAATAGACCGGCAGGAATCGGAGTGGTGATTTCACTGGTGTAGGTTCTGCCAAATAATCCCCGGAGACTATTGCACGTAAGGCACTTTGGTGCCAAAAGATACTGGAATGACTGAGTTTATTCAACATATATTTGGCAGCGACTGGGAAAAATCGCTGATCATCATTTTTAATCTAATCCTGATTGAAAGCCTGCTGTCCGTAGACAATGCCGCCGTGCTGGCTACGATGGTGCTGGATTTGCCAAAACAACAACGGTCGCGGGCACTGCGCTATGGCATCATTGGGGCCTACTTTTTCCGGGGACTTTGCTTGCTTTTTGCTTCCTGGCTGATCAAGATTTGGTGGCTCAAGCCTTTGGGCGGCATCTATCTGCTCTATTTATGCTGGGATTATTTTCGCCGAAAATCCACGCCAGGCGAGGGCGACGATTTATTAATTAAAGAAAATAACTGGTTTTATAAGATTACTATTGGCGTGGTCGGTTCTTTCTGGGCCACCGTTATCTCCGTAGAAATCATGGACTTAGCGTTTTCTTTGGACAACGTATTTGCCGTCGTCGCTTTTACAGACAATATTTATTTGATCTGCATTGGGGTATTTATCGGCATCCTGGCCATGCGTTTTGTGGCGCAGTGGTTCGTTAAATTGCTCGAACGATTCCCTTTTCTGGAAACCAGTGCTTTCCTGGTGATCGGCGTTTTGGGTGTGAAACTCCTATTCTCTGTGCCCGATCATTTTTATCCGAATGAACCGTGGGCGCAAGCCATCGAAAGCGAAACAGCCGACCTGCTCATTTCTGCCTTGACAGCAGGTTTGTTCTTCATTCCTATTGTGACCTCTCATTTTTTTAATTTGCCCAAAAAGGTGAAAAAGATTGATGACTTATAACTGATGAATGCCTGATAATCAATCATTTGTTTATTGACCATCTGTATAATTTATCATTCATAATTCATAATTAATTTCATGGTTACTTTCACCCGAAATATACTTCCCAACGGCCTGCGTATTCTTGTTCATGAGGATACGTCAACGCCATTGGTAGCCGTAAATATTACTTATAATGTGGGTTCTCGCGACGAACACGCCGAGAAGACGGGTTTTGCGCATTTGTTCGAGCATCTGATGTTTGCGGGCAGCAAAAATGTGCCTGATTTCGACGATCCACTGCAACGGGCAGGCGGGGAGAACAATGCTTTCACCACCAACGATTATACGACTTTCTACGAAATAGTACCCGCTGAAAATCTGGAAACGGCTTTATGGTTAGAAAGTGACCGGATGTTGGCCCTGAGCATTTCCCGCAAATCACTGGACGTGCAGCGCAAAGTCGTAGTGGAGGAATTCAAGGAAACCTGCCTCAATGAACCCTACGGCGATGCCTGGCACCACCTCTCCGAGTTGATGTACCGCGAGCATCCATACCGCTGGCCAGTGATTGGTTTGGCCCCCGAACACGTCGCCAATGCCACGCTCGACGATGTACGGGCTTTCTATAAAAACTGGTACACACCCAATAACGCTGTGTTGAGCATCGCCGGAAATGTTCGCCCCGACGAGGCATTGCAGTTAGCAGAAAAGTGGTTTGGTAACATCCCCACTGGTCCATCGGTCATGCGCGCGTTGCCCACCGAGCCGCCGCAGGAAGGCCCGCGCCACAAAGAAGTTCATGCGCGGGTGCCAGTGCCAGCGGTGTATCTGGCTTTCCGAATGCCCGCTCGGCTTGATCCGGCTTTCTATGCCGTGGATTTGTTGAGCGATGTGCTGGCGCAAGGTCATTCTTCGCGCTTGTATCGGCATTTACTGAAAGAAAGGCAGTTATTTTCACAGATTGATGCTTACGTCACTGGCAACAGTGATCCAGGCTTGTTTGTCATCGAAGGTCGCCCGGCGGAAGGTGTGTCGACGGAGGCTGCTTTGGCCGCTATTTGGGAGGAATTGGAACAACTAAAAAGCGAACCTTTGGCAGCGCGTGAATTGGTCAAAATCCAGCATCACTTTGAAAGTACCATTGTTTTTTCGGAAACGAGTGTAATGAATAAGGCACAAAATCTGGCTTTTTATGAAATACTGGATCGGGCGGAACTCATGAACGAAGAAGTGGATGCTTACCTCGCTGTCACGCCCGACGAGTTGCATCAGGCCGCCAATGAGCTGTTTCGGGCAGACAATTCGGCTACGTTGATTTACGTTCCTGCGTAAAATCCGGCGTTCAGCGTTGAACTTTTTGAAAGTAAAAAACTTTCGGGAAGGTGAACATCGGTTGCATTTCACCCTCTTCGACTATGCTTCTACCTTCCTTTTGGCGAGGCGCGTTATGCGTCTGTATTTTCGCTACGACCATTCCCCTTTTGGCGCAAGAGCAACTCGGTATGCGTCTGGAACGCTATGCGGGCATCTACGGTGCGAGCATCAATCCAGCCAACACGGCTTTCAACCCCAATCGCTGGGAGGTCAGCCTGTTTTCGGCAGATGCTTTTTTGGCTAATAATTATCTTTTTTTAGAAAATACCAGCCTGTCCAAAATATTGCGCAATCCCGATCAAATCCGTTCGGCCAGGGAATTTCGACCTGAAATACCGCCGCCAGCCGACGTAATTTTGTTCGATTATTTTGCCGTGGATCGCAAAATGCGTGGGGTGGCCCAGGCGCGAGTTGGTGGCCCGGCCTTCAGCATTCGAGTGGGGGAAAAACACGTTTTCGGTCTCTCTACAGCCCTGCGCACGGGCTTTTCGATGTATAATATTCCCGCTGTGCTGCGCTACGACCGCATTGGCTTTCTGCACCAGGGCGAGACGATAAAGATCGCCCCGACCGGCCCCACCACCGCTGCCTGGGGAGAAATTGCATTGCACTACAGTCACCGCAATAGTGATGGTAACGTGGTCGTGGCCTGGGGCGTTACGCCCAAATTACTGCTGGGTTTGGAAGGTGGCTTCGGACGCATTGAGGGTGCATTCGACTATACTCCTATCAGCAACGACACGGCCACTTTTGCCCGTGCCCAATGGGATTATGGCCTGACAATCAACAACTTATCGGCAGCAGAACACAATCAATCGGTGCGTCCCCGAGTGAATGGCTACGGTCCTGGTCTGGACGCAGGCATCGCCTGGGCCATGCCTGCCGACGACAGCGATGCGCCGGAAGATTACCAGTGGCGGGCCGGAGTTTCGTTGGTGGATCTGGGATTTATACATTTCGATCAGGGCGCGGAACGGCATCATATTGAGTTTGATACAACGATCACCATCTCTGCTAACGAATTGAATGCGGACAATGCGCAGGGCTACATTGCCGATGCCAGCCGCATTTTTCTCGGTGATTCTACGCGTTCCCTGCAAGCACGGGCTTTTGTCATCGGCATGCCCAGTGCTTTGTCGCTGCAATTCGATTATCGCGTGGCCCCTCGTTTCTACGTCGGCGCGTTGCTGACGCAAAGAGTGAAGTTCTCCAAGTATAGTCTGCAACGACCTAATACGCTGGCCGTGGTGCCCCGCTTTGAGCATCGTTGGTTTTCGTTGTCGCTGCCCGTGGTGCTGGACGATTGGCAATCCCTGCGGATAGGTTTGGCGGCTCGGTTGGGTTTTCTGGTACTGGGTTCCGACCAATTGGGCAGCTTTTTTACGCAGAAAAAATTTACGGGTACCGATTTTTATATTGGCCTGAAAATCAACAGCTTTTCTTTCGGAAATAGCGAAAAAGGAGGACACACCAAGAGACAGCGCGGCAGTAGCCGAAATGTAAAAGGGGTAAAATGTTATGACTTTTAAAGGAGTTGTTGAGAATGTAGGAAGGGTGGAGATTGTTGAGCAAAAGGGTGGAGAATGGTAAATCTTTAATAACCTTGCCGATCAATTTCCTATATTTTCAATGATAGTATAGTAAAGGCACAGTGGTTTTGAATAGAATAAATTTATAACGGGTAGACAATCAAATCTTTCTCAACCCTTCAACATTCTCCATCTCCCAACTTTTTCTATAATTCAGTGCAAACGCAGATCAAATATACTAGTAAATCTCCGCTTTTTGCTACGCTTTTGTTGGGTGTGGCTCTATTGATTTACATGGCCATTCGGGCAGTAAAAGTGGGCTTCACCCATGATGAAAGTTCCAGTTTTATGAACCTCATCCATGAACCAGTCAAAGACGTATTTTTCAACGAACGCAATTGGCAGGCAGCTAACAATCACTTAGTCAACACTTTGTGTATGCAGCTTGGTTACCATTTCTTTGGGGCCGCAGAGTGGGTCTTGCGCTGGGGAAGTGTAGTAGCGGGGTTGATATTTGTAGTGTATGTTTTCCGGACGATAAAGTTATGGTTGCCCGTTGCTTCCTGGTGGTTTTTTAGCGCATTTTGCATTTTTATACTCAATCACTTTGTTATTGATTTTTTTTCTTTGGCCAGGGGTTATGGCTTATGTGTTGCTTTTGAAATGGCCGCGCTTTATTACTTTTTTCGCTGGATAAAACAGAAAAAAAGCAGTGATTTACTAAAATCGGGGGCCGCTTTGGGAGTAGGTATTTTATCCAATTTTGTTTTGCTGGATTTCATGGCCGCTTTTTTCCTGACTGTTACCATTGTTTTCTATGTAGAAAATAAAAATAATTTATCTTTTGCAAAATGGCTGCAACTAATAATACTACCTGCGTTGCCTATTTTGATTACTATATTGCTTATTTTTCAACCGATGCGCTGGATAAGTGCCAAAGGCGAATTTGAGTATGGTCCACAAGGTTTTTGGGAGACTTGGCGGGTGCTGGTGGAACGTTTTATGTATCATCCGTCTGCCGATTATTCCTGGGTAAAAGTAGTGGTGTTAGTCGTCGCTACGCTGTTGTTTTTAGGATTAGGGTATACTATTTTCAAGCGGTTGAAGACCGCAGGCATTGGTAGCCATCCCGTCTTATTTTACGCTACATTATTGACGGTGCTTACCATGATGATGACGGCAATCCAGCATTATTTATTGGGGGCTAATTATCTGATCGGGCGCACCGCTATCCTGTTTTATCCCCTGTTATCTGCTGTGGTGGCTTTATATTTGATTGATCTAAAAAGCAATACTTCTAATGCCCATATAAAATGGGGATTAGTTACTGCATTTATTATAATAAACTTTTGCAGTCAACTCAACCTGCGTTTTGCACTGGAATGGCCTTACGATGAAAACACGAAAGCGGCTACAATATTTGCTAACCAGCAAGGTGATACGACGCACAAAATAACCTATGGTGTGGGCTGGCTATACTACTCAACCACTATGTTTTATCAAGAAACGCTTGGGCTAAATCAGCTACAATTAGAACACAATATCAACCACGACGATTTATCCTGGATAACTTCGCAGCCTTTCGACTTTATCTACGTTGGAGAAGAGCTACAGCCCAAAATAGGGCATCTTTATGCGGTGTTTAAAGCTTATCCGCAAGGGTTGGTGATGAAACGGAAATAGGTGGGTGATTTGGCCTGAAATAATTTTGTCATATCAAGTTGAGCTGAGCAAGGCACCTGTATTTCTTTGGCCCTGATGGTGCAGACGGGTTGTTTATGAGAAGGTTTTTTGGGCATGAGATGGTAAGAAATGGAAAATAATAACAACATTAAAGGTAAAGAACAATACCTTTGATATTGATAACCTTACATTAATTTCAATTAAATATGAAAGATGGAAGAATTGGTAAAAGAAAGATATGAAAGATGGAAGCGTCGTTACAAAGATGATGAAATTAATGACGCGGATGCAATTCTTTATCCTGTAATGTTCACAATAGAAGAAGCACAGTCTATTTTAATCAAAGATTTGCCTTTTTCAAACAGAGAAATAGCCATTGTTGATGAAGGACATATTTATCAGTTTTTTGGATCTTTACAAAAAGAATCTGATGACATAGCAATATTTATTTGGTACAATTTCAAATCAGAAAAATGGACTTTACCGCTCTCACCTATTTATCATATTGATCTTATAAAAAGAGTTATAGAATGGAAAAAAGAAAATGATGCCAACATGAGAGATTTGTCAATAATAAGATCGAATGAGAATTCAATTTGTTTTTCTTTTACTCCGTTAATGAAAAAATCTGCTTCCTTGTTTGAAGTTTTTGCAATAGGTAAAGAGATAGATGAGTGGTGTAGAGCCACTGTGTTTGAATTACAGAATATTGTAGGCGATTTTCATTTAAAGTTTTCATCTCAGTACTCTGTTTCCAGTCTGTTGGATAACAATGAACTGCTTAATAGAGTTATAAATGAGAGCGATTCAAATAAAAAGGGCCAATTCCTTGAAGAACTTATCAGTAGACTTTTCCAATCTATCACTGGATTTGATGTTAGGGAGAGAGTACGAACCGCGACGGAAGAGATAGATATACTAATTTTAAATAAAAGTTCTGAATCAATTTGGAATAAGGAATCATCTCTTGTACTGATTGAATGCAAAAATTGGAGTTCTAAGTGTGGCAAAGATGAATTTGTTATATTTAAAGAAAAACTAGCGAATAGATATGGGAGGGCTAAAATTGGATTTTTGGTATCATGGAATGGCTTTGCAAAGACAATTGACCAAGAATTATTAAGATCATCTCAAAGTGATGTTATTATTATTCTAGTTACTGGACAACAAGTAATAGAAGGAATGAAATCCCCCGATTTTGGTGTCGTTGTGGAAAAGTGGTGGATGAATTCATTAAGCAAGTAATGGGCAAAAACCTCCCCACTCCCACCCCGGCACGCTTCTTTCCACCCCACCAACGTTAATTTCTTTCTAACCAAAAAACACCACGCAAGTGTCCCTCCATATCCATAAATTAGTCTTGCCCCGACTCCAACGCGAACGCACCATTCGCATCCTGTTACCACCCACCTACGACCTCACGGACGATTATCATTATCCAGTATTATACGCCCTTGATGGCCAAAACCTGTTCGATCCAGAACTGGCTGTCGGCGGACAATGCTGGGAAATTCCGGAAACCGTCGCTCAAATGCCGCCACAACTCCAAGCTATCATCGTCGGCATAGACAATGGCGAGGAAGCGCGGCTCGACGAATATGCACCCCTGCGCAAGGAGGAAGGCGGCGGTGAAGCAGATGATTTTTTAGAGGATTTGATAACATATATTAAGCCGTTTGTGGATGCGGAGTACCGTACCCGCCCCGATCCGGAAGCCACGGGCATCGTGGGCAGTTCGATGGGCGGATTGCTGGCCCTGTATGCCGGGCTGCAATATGGACACGTGTTCGGGCGGGTAGGCGTGCTGTCACCGGCCGTCTGGTTCAATCCGGAGGTGCTGGATTTAGCCAAGCAGCATGAAGGCTATAAAAGTCGCTTTTATGTGGCTGGCAGCCAGACGGAAAGTGAGGAAATGGCCGAACATGTACAACAAATTGCTGGTTATTTACAGCAGTCTGGTTTCACAGGAGATCGTCTGCTGGTCAATCTGCGCGAATGCGGCGACCACGGCGAAGATTTATGGCGCAGGGAATACCCGGAAATGCACGCCTGGTTGTTTCATAATTGAAAGCAAGTGTCTGTCATTCAGAGCGTTAGCGAAGAATCCGAGGACGTAGTCCGAAGATTTTACTACACTCGGCCTTCGGCCTCGGATTCCACGCCTTGCGGCTCTGAATGACACGACATTGTTGCGGTTTTCTACAACCGCCGCCGCTCTTCCCCGGCCCCGCCATCCCGTTGGCGAGCATCTTTCAGTTTCTTATTACCAAACTTATTAGTCCAGGTCAGCATAAACACGCGTTCAGCCTGTTTGTAGCCGCCCGTAATGCGCAAATTGACTTCCGGTTGATCGGTGCTGCTGATATAGTTGCTGGAAGCAAAAATATCGTTGGCGTTGAGGCTGAGGCTGCCCCAATTTGGGCCGAGTTTCTTCTGAATACCGATGTTGAATTCGCCATTGGGTTTCCAGCGGGAAAGGCCATCATAGCCAGCGGTAATATATCGTCCCGATACTTCAATAGAAAATTTTCTGGGCAACGTAAAAGTCTGCGTAGAATTCATCCCACTAAAACGGCTGGTAGTGCGAATCGGCGTTGCTTCGTAGTGCAAGTTGTTTTGCTGGTAAGCGATAAAAATATCGTTTTGCATTTCCCACCAGGAAGATACATGGATGGGAAAATTTAAATCGGCGTAGGCGGTGTGGGTGCTGCCGTTATTGGCTGGTTGATTGAATTGCGTGTTATTGACTACATCTACCAGTGGCAAATAATAAATAGACGGATTCTGGAAATTATATTCGACTGTTAATTGCCAGGTTTTATAGCGATAACTGGTGCGCACCGCATCCACAAAAACAGGTTGTAATGCCGGATTTCCGCCTTCAATAGTAGTCGGATCATAGAAAATCAGGTAAGGTGCCAATTGCGTAAAACCAGGCCGGAATATGCGCCGACTATAAGACAAGTTAAGACCTTGATTTTCTGAAATCTTGCGGGAAATAAATGCACTGGGGAACCAACTGCCGTATTTGCGATCTACTACATTGGGTTGGTCTGCAGAACCGAGGTTGGTCGTGGTGTATTCATAACGTAGGCCCAATTTCACGTCGGTCTTTTCATTGACTTTGATACTGAATGAAGTATAAGCCGCCGCAATGTCTTCTTTTAGTTGAAAACGCGAGGTCAAATTGGGGTCAACAGTCCAGTCTTCCTGCAAACGATCTTCTACGCGCACGTCATTATCGAAGCGCGACATCGCACCTTTAATACCCGTTTCAAACTGAATATTTTTGCCAAAATTCTGGTTATAATCTACTTTGCCAACCGTTATATTAATCGGCGTTTCTTTACCAATTCGTTTAGCCGTTTCCTGATTTAAAACACCTTCTGGACTAAAATCCTGAATCGTATAATCGCTGGGATTATGGATTTTATAATAGACATAATCCACGTCCATATTCAGGGTTTTATCTTTGGTAAACTGGTGCGAAAGATTGGCATTGCCCGTCCAGGAAGTCCAGCGATTGATTTCGTGGGTATACATGCGCACCCGATGATCTACTAGATTATTAGTAGAATAATCAATGTGATTGATGGCCTGCATATCCCAGTTACGGTCGAAATAAGTGCCTAATACACCGATCACTGTTTTAGGAGTAATTTGAAAATCGGCTCCCAAACGACCATTTTGATTCGCCAAATCGGGGCTGCGATCACTATATGCATCCGTTTCCAGGAAATCACCGTCTGCTGCACGCACTGCACGGTAATTAGTAAATACTTGTGGATTATGGTTAAAACGGTAATCGTAACTGCCAAATAAATTGACTTTATGTTTGCGGTAATTAAAATTCATGCCCGCGCCATATTTTTCTCTTTTCCCATAACCCGCATTCAAAGAATAACCGCCATTCAGCCCTTCATCCGCCGTTTTTTTCAAGACAATATTAATAATACCCGCACTACCTTCGGCGTCAAAATTAGCGGGCGGCGTATGAATCAATTCAATGCGTTCTATATTACTGGCGTTCATACCTTCCAGCATTTGCACGACGGCTTCGGGCGGCATCCGACTGATTTTACCATTAATCATAATAATAACGCCCGACTTGCCCGACATAGAAAGCGAATTAGTTTGTCGGCTTAATAAAATACCCGGCGAACGTTGCAATACATCCAGTGCGGTGCCACCCACATTGGTAATACTATTGGCCACATTTACTACTAAACGATCTACACGCTGCTCAAAGAGTGGTTTTTTAGCCACAATATCTACTGTTTTTAATTGCGGAGCATCTTCTTGTAAAGTAATAGCGCCCATTAATTTTCTGGGCGTTTTATCATCCACCGTAAATGGCTCGGAAAGTTGGTAAGCAAAGCCCAACATACTTACGCCTACCCGGTAAGACCCGGAAGCGACATTTTCTATCACAAAACTACCATCATCGCCACTGAGTTGGCCTTTTACCAGGACAGAATCGGCGGCATTTAGCAGTAGCACCGAAGCAGCCTGCAATGGCTTTCCAGCAGCATCGTTGATGGCACCGCTGACTTGGGTTTGGCTATAAACCGTTGTCATAGAGGTACATAAAAATATCAGCAGTCCAAGAAGTGCCATGTGTGTTTTTGTATTCATAACACCGCTAAATTTTAGATTTTTACCAAAGACTCTTCCAAAAGAAAAATGTTGCACGTGGAGCACAATTTATCTGCGAATAGCACAAAGGTTCGGGTAGTGAGCGTCTCACTTGAAGTGAGACGCTCACTTTCAGATAACTACTCGGCGCGTTTTGGGCGCGATTGATTTCTAATTTTCAAGTCGGAATATTCTTCTAAAGTAGGAAAACTATATCCTTTTTTATTGGATTCTTTAATAAATTCCGGCGTGACATTGTGGATTCTCGCAGTCACTAAATCATCTACGGTTAGATTCTTAAAACCTATATCCCGGAAAGACTTGGCGAATTCCGGAGTAACCCCATGAATACGAATATTCATTAAATCATCCATTGAAAGTTCGCCCAAATCCATTTGCTTCGCTTCTTTAACAAACGCTGCGTCAATCCCATGAATTTTCATGCTCATGACATCATCCAGATTAAGGTGACGTAATCCTATTTCCTGACATTGTTTGACAAATTCAGGCGTAATCCCGTGAATTTTCATACTCATTACATCGTCAAAACTCAATTTACCGAAGCCTATATTTTGACATTGTTTAATAAAATCCGCGTCAATACCCTGGATTTTCATACTCATAATGTCGTCGAAAGAAAGATTTTCAAAGCCCAGACTCTGTGCTTTTTTTACAAAATCTGCATCAATCCCCTGAATTTTCATGCTCATCATGTCCTCAAAGGAAAGATTGGGGAAACCCAGGCTTTGTGCTTGTTTTATAAATTCAGGGTCTAAACCTTGAATCTTAGCACTCATTAAATCGTCAAAACTTAGTTTACCCAAATTAGTATTCTGCCATTGTTTTACAAAATCTGCATCTAGTCCTTGAATCTTGGCACTCATAATATCGTCAAAACTCAATTTACCGAAGTTCGTATTTTGCCACTGCTTCACAAAATCGGCGTCAATGCCGTGGATTTTCGCAGACATCACATCATCCATAGAGAGTTTACCGAAACCCAGCGAATTCATAGAATCTATAAAAGCCGGACTGACATTTTGGAGCGACAATGCACTTACGTCACTCAAATCCAGGTCTTTATAACCGGCTTTGGCCAGTTGGCCTACTGTTTCGGGACTGACATTGGCGATTTTAAGTTCTACCAGTTGTTGCAGCGGAACATTCTTTTTACCTAATGAAGTCGCGAGGTCAAGATAACCACGAATAGCGACTTCATCCAGACGGAAAATGGCTAATTGTAGCAGTTCATCTCTGGAAACCGTACTATAACCCGTTTTTTTCAGAAAACTAATAAACTCATTGGGTAAATTAGCAAAAAAGCAGTGAATCAGTAGTTCATCGTCTACCTCTTTAACGCCATTTTGCGTCAAATTAGTCCGATAACTCTCGTTGGGGGTAAATTCAAAACGTCCATAACCACTAGTGCCTTCTATTTTTCCGGTCATCGACATAGTACCAGCCGGACGAATCATTTGAAAGGCGGTTTCGCCGGGCGTGAGGGATAGATTGGTAAAATTGTTTTTAGCAAAACATTCTCCATTCATCCAATTACCTTCCTTCGTTTTACTACTAAAATTCATACAAACACTATCGCCATTAAACTCCGCTTCCCAAAGGCCGGAATTGTGCAAAAAGGAGGTATTTTCTATAACGATATTATTATTTTGAATATGCTGTCCGAAGGCTAAAACCATGAGCGAGCAGACAACTAAACCAGTGGCAATCCATTTTTCCATGATGTTGAATTTTGTAGTAGGTGGTGAGAATAACCGATGCACCCGCACCAGTAGTTGGCTGCGTTTTGTGCCAGCGAAAGCAAGGGCCGGAGACATCGGGAGAAAAGCCATTTCCTGAATAGTGACTAAGGCTTTGGCATAATTAAGTTTATCGCCCAATAGAGCAATCGCCTGATCGTCGCAAGCACTTTCGCGTTCCTGGCGCACTTGATTAGAAAGCCACCAAACCGCAGGATGGAAGTAAAAAACTACTTCGACTACGCTTTGCAGGATATTAAAAATATAGTCACGACGTAGAATATGGGCCAATTCATGGGCCAGAATAGCCTCCACCTCTGATTCGGAAAGGCGATTGATCAGTCCAATAGGAAATAGAATAACGGGCTTCAAATGGCCAATAGTCAGGGGCGAACGAACCAGCGCAGATTCCAGTAGTTCTATACCTGTATTGAATTTTGATTGTAAGGCAAACTTGCTTAATACATCCGCCCAATAAGGGTCAGCATGAAAATTCATGCGGCTGCGCAAATAATACACCCTGGAAATACCACCTAATAGTCGGCATAAGAAAACCGTCATACCTAAAAACCAGATGGCGACAATTAGCGGTAAATGTTCCGTAAAATAATCATGGAAAGTTTTAGGCATATTATTTTCCGCAATAGTCGGCACTATTACATCCTGTGCTATTGGGTATATTATGGTCTTGGTGGTACCATGCGTATTGGATAGTAAAGGCTGTTGCTCGGTGACGGCCACCGTATTATCACCCGCAGGTGCTGACCGCAAATAATAACTGAAAGTAGCCACAGAAGTCAGTAAAATAGCCAGCAAAGCCAGGTTGGCTACTATATAACGCATCTGCGCTGATTGGCGGCGTATTACTAGTAATATTATGCCTGCAATTAGGGCAATGAGGGTGGCTTGCCAGATAGAGTGCAACATAGTCCAACCTAATGCACGGTCAAGACCAGCGGAAAAAATGACATCCGGAATTTTCATGATCCAGAAAGAATTTTAAATAATGTGGACAATAGGTTTAATGTGGTCAATGTGTCATCTAGACAAATAATTCATAACTTATAACTCATAATTCATAACTCTTTTTGTTCCTCTTCCATTTTTCTAATAAAATCCTTGATCTGTTCCAGTTCTGCGGGCGTCGTTTGTCCGCTGCCGAGTGCGCGCAGCACCAGAGAAGAGGCAGAGCCTTCAAAAGCCAGGTTGGTAATTTCCTGCACTACTTGCGATTGTACCGTTTCGCGGCTTTGGGCGGCAGTGTACAAGTGGTTGCGCTCTACTATTTCGCGCGACAACAGCCCTTTATCCAGCATGACCTGCATCTGTTTCAGCGTAGTTGTGTAGCCGACCTGTTGCTCCGGGGCGCGACGAGCATTAATCGTCTCATTCACGTAGCGCACCGATTCGGCTACCCTACCCCACAGCACTTGCAGGATTTCTAATTCAGCGTCCGTCGGAACGGGTAATAGTTGCTCTTGCATGGTAGTACGATTTTTCTCGTAGCAATGATCAAAAAAAGGGAGGCGGGGCTGTCTGGAAACATTTATTACTCCGCCTTCCCAAACTAATCCTTCGCTGCAAAGGTGCTACGATAAAAATCGTAGATGCAAGTTTTTGTTACGATTTTTATCGTAGGACGTTATAATTTTTATTTTATAATGTCTAAAAATTTGATTTTTAAAAATATATGATTTAATACGGTATGCCGAGAGAATTCTCCCACAAAAGCGTATTCCCGTTCACATTCACAACTTAATTCAAAGCACTCCCCCATTTCTCTCAAACATTCCGTACTCTTGCGCTGGGGATGCCCACCACAGATTGTTTCACCCCTCACCCATCGTCGTCGTATATGATAAAACTATTACTTAATCGCCCGCAGAAATTGCTGGCACTTTTGCTCTCACTGTTTGCCCTTACCTGCCATCCAAACCTAACCTACGCCTTCTCCCCTACTCCACCGCCTACGGTGATTACTGGCAAGGTTGTCTCTGCTGAAGGCGAAGAACTGGTTGGTGTAACGGTCGTCGAAGTTGGCACGACCAATGGCGCAATCACTGATGGATCAGGCACTTATAAATTAAAAGTGGCCGACGATGCTGGTGCGCTGGAATTCTCACTGATCGGTTTCATCAAGCAGCGGATCAATATTGGTGGCCGTACCGTGATGGATGTGGTGCTGCAATCCGACGAAAAAGCCCTCTCGGAAGTAGTCGTGGTGGGTTATGGCGTGGAGCAAAAAGTACTGCTGACGGGAGCAGTGGGCGAAATAAAAGCCAGCAATTTGAAAGATATTCCCGTGGCCACGTTGGATGGCATCATACAAGGACAAGCGGCGGGCGTGCAGGTCAGTCAAAACTCGGGGACACCCGGCGGCGAAATGTCGGTGCGCATTCGCGGCGTGAGTTCTATTGGTGGTTCCAGCCAGCCTTTATATGTGATTGACGGTATTCCGGTTACTACGGGCAACTTTGCGCAGATCGGCTATGAAGGTCAAGGGGTGAACGCATTGACCGACTTGAATCCAAATGACATTGCTTCCATTAGTATTCTGAAAGATGCGGCGGCCGCGGCCATTTATGGTGCGCGGGCTTCCAATGGTGTGGTATTGATTACTACAAAACGCGGCGGCAATAGTAAAACCGTTATTAATTTCAATGCTTATTATGGTCTGCAACAAGCGTGGCATACATTGGATATGCTGGATGCGCATGATTGGATGTTGTACCGCAATGATTTGGCTGGATCGGAAGTTTTTTCCCAGGACGACATTAATAATATTAAAGTAAATACGGACTGGCAGGACGTTATTTTCCGCACAGCACCTATTGCCAATTACGAACTTTCTTGTACGGGCGGAAATGATAAAACCAAGATTTTTATCAGTGGCAATTACTTCGCGCAAGAAGGGATTCTGATTGGTACGAATTATAACCGCATGAATGGTCGCATCAATATAGATCATCGGCTATCGGATAAAATTACTATTGGTGCCAGTGTTGGTTTGACCCACGCTACAACCGACCGCGTAGAAAGCGATCAATCACTGCATGGCCCATTACCGAATGGTATTTCTACGCCCGCTATTTTTCCCGTGTATAATGAGGATGGTTCTTATAATCAGGAAGGGCCATATTCTAATGCATTATCTATTGCCAATGAAGCGATTAATAAGAATTTTTCTTATCGCGCCATTACCAATGTATATGCGGACTATCGCATTCTGCCGGGCCTGACTTTCTCTACTAAATGGGGCGTTGACTTTTTAAATTTCCGGGAACACGCCTACGAATCTACTAAAACCGTACAAGGTGCTAAATATAACGGCCTGGGATTTGAGACGTATAGTAATGTCTCGAATGTAGTCTCTAATAACTTACTACGCTACCAAACGAGTATTGGCAGCAATTCCCTGGAATTTCTGGCAGGTTATAGTTTTGAGCAATACCAGTCGCGTTCTTCTTTTATTCGCGGGCAGGATTTTGCTGATCCGAGTTTGCAATATCTGAATTCCGCAGCAACCATCGTTTCGGCTAGTTCCAGCGGTTCTGATAATGGTTTGCAATCCTTTTTTGGACGTGCCAATTATAATTTTAATGATAAATACCTATTTACATTATCAGGCAGGTTAGATGGCTCTTCCCGCTTTGGTGAAAACCATCGAAACGGGTTTTTCCCGGCGGCTTCTGCTGGCTGGCGTATTTCGCAGGAGGATTTCTTCAAAAGCAAAGCTGTATCCGAGTTGAAAATCCGGGCCAGTTATGGTCTTACTGGCAACGATGATATTCCATCGTTTCTATTTGCGGCTCTATATGGCACTACTTCTTATGGTGGCCAGCCGGGTATTTATCCCAATACTATTCCTAATCCTGACCTGAAATGGGAAAGTACCGCACAAATGGATGTGGGGCTGGATGTGGGGCTGTATGATAATCGCATTGTGCTCACCGCAGACTATTATAATAAGCAAACGAAGGACTTGTTATTGAGCAGACCTTTGCCATCTAGTGCTGGATTTTCTTCCATCACCGAAAACGTAGGGCAAGTAGAAAACAAGGGCGTAGAATTAACCTTATCAACGGAAAACTTGTCGGGCCGAGCTTTAACCTGGAATACACGTCTCAATTTCTCGCTCAATAGAAATAAAGTAGTAAAACTCTATAATGATCAACCGATTGACGATCTGGGCCGAGGCAGTAGTCGCATTCAGGAAGGTGAACCGATCGGTATTTTTTACAGCTATCAATCCCTGGGGGTGGACCCCTCCACTGGTGACATTGTATATGCAGACAAGAACTTTGACGGGGAGATTACTGCCGCCGACCGCACTAAAGTCGGCAATCCACAGCCGGATTTTATAGCGGGCATGACCAATACGCTTAGTTATAAAGGTATTGATTTGAGTATTTTCTTGCAAAGTTCTTATGGCAACGATGTCTTTAATGGTTCCAGACTATATCTGGAATCACTGCAAGGTGGAGACAACCAATTGGCAGTAGTAAATAAACGCTGGCAAAAACCCGGCGACATCACTTACATTCCAGACGCGACCAGCGATCCCGTTCGAGCGGCTTCCAATAAGCGCGTGTCTTCTCGGTTTATTGAAGACGGCTCTTATTTGCGAGTAAAAAATCTGACGCTGGGCTATTCTCTCAATAAAGAGTGGCTGGCAGGCCGAAAGATCTCCACTTTACGCTTCTATTTGAGCGGCCAGAATTTATTCACTTTTACCAATTACACGGGCCTTGACCCAGAAGTGAATTATCGTGGTAATGATAACGCTGTGATTGGAACGGATTTCTTTACCTATCCACAGGCGCGGAGTTATACTCTGGGTTTAAATCTGGTGTTTTAATTGAATTACTGGTTTAGATAGGTTTATAAAGTTTAGAGGGGTTTAGAGATTTGATTGTTAATAGACTAACATTCGTCTTTGAACTACTCGAAATTTACATAAATCTCCTAAATAGGCTAAACCTTTTCTAAACCCTTTAAACCACTCTAAACCATTCATAATTATGAAGAAATTACTATTAATCGGCAATATTCTGCTTCTGGCTGCTTCCTGCGATGTGCTGGATGTGCAGCCTTTAAATTCCATTCCCGCCGCCGAAGCATTCAAGGATAAAGCGGGCATCGAACGCGGCATTATCGGTGCTTACTCTGATTTTCAAAGTTTAAGTTATTATGGTCGTACCTATGGCATATTTTCAGACTTGGCCGCTGACAATCTAGTACACCCGCCTAATGCCACGGCCACAGAATACAGTGAAGTAGATAATAACAGCATTCTACCGGAGAACGCTTCGGTGGATGGTATTTGGACGGTCTTGTACGAAGGCATTAACATAGCGAATAATGTAATTGCCCAAGTACCAAACGTGCCGGGCATGAGCGATGACGAGCGCAATGTGGCTTTGGCAGAATTATACTTTATCCGCGCTTTAAATCATTTTAATCTGACGAATTATTTTGGTGCTATTCCTATTAAAACCACACCGACTATTGGGGTGGATAAGGTGAATGCCCCGCGTGATAATGTCGACGCGGTGTATAGCCAGATTATTACGGATTTGAAGTTTGCCGCAGAATATTTACCGGCTTCCAGTTCACGTAAAATTCGGGCATCTAAACAAGCGGCGAATGCACTATTGGCGCGAGTTTATTTGTATCACAAAGAATATCAAAATGCTGTGGCGTTGGCGACCGAAGTGATTAACAATGGTGGTTATAGTCTATTAACCAATTATGCCGATATTTTTGCCAGCGATGAATCGGCGGAGTCTATTTTTGAAATAGATTTTACTGCATTGAATAGAAATCGCATTGCAGAGTATAATTTCCCACTCACTTTAAATGGCCGTCGGGAAGTAGCTCCAGCGGACGAATTGATCAGTAAATATACTACTGGCGATACCAGGTTGGCCGCTACTATTGCTTACACTGGGACTACGCCTTACGTCATAAAATATGATGATTTAAGCACTGGTGGTGATAATGTCATTGTAATCCGTTTGGCTGAAATGTACTTAATCCGTGCAGAAGCCACCACGCGTTTGGGAGGTAATGTTTCTACGATTCAATCTGATCTTAATGCCATTCGGACCAGAGCGCATTTGTCGCCAGTATCGGCCACCGCTTATCCTGACCTGCTGTTGGCTATTGAAGCTGAAAACAGGCTGGAATTTGCTTTTGAAGGTCATCGCTGGTTTGATCTGGTACGTACTGGACGAGCAGTAGATGTACTGAACACCGTGACTAATGAAAATCAAACTTTATTTCCCATTCCGCTGAGTGAAATACTGGCGAATACTAGTCCCGGGATGACGCAGAATCCGGGTTACTAAAATGCTCAAACTACTCATCCTCTCCACCACAATAAATTACAAATCATTAATATGCAAGTAAAACGCACTCTCTTATATCTCTTTTGCCTTTTCGCTCTATTTAGTGCCTGTAAAAAAGACGAAGAAGTAATACAACCCGCCGCTAAATTTACTGCCAGCAAGACGACGGTAATAGTGGGCGAAGAAATCCAGTTTACCAATACTTCCGAAAATGCCACTGCCTTTAAATGGAGTTTTGGCGATGGCACTACCTCCACCGAAGTAGCTCCAAAGAAAGCCTATCAATCGTCTGCCGTTTTTCTGGTCAGTTTAGTATCTACTGGCGAAGGCGGCACGACTATTTCTACGGTGCAGGTCACGGTTTTGCCCGCTACTTCGTTTATTGTAGAAAACGAGAGTGCACTCATTAGTGGTATTCCAGTACAATTCACCAATACCTCGAAAGGCGCGACTTCTTATCAATGGTCTTTTGGTGATCTCAATAACTCTACTTCCACTGAAATAAACCCTAGTTTCACCTATAATAATGGCGGTACTTATACCGTCACGTTAAAGGCAACTAGTGCAGTAGGCGAAACAACGGTGACCAAACAAATTACTGTAACGGGCGCACCTTCGGTCAAACAAGTATATTTTATTGAATACGGGACTACTTTTATCAAAAGATTGCCCTTGGATGGTAGTACCGCCGCACTCAATGTACTAGATATTGCAGGCAAAGCAGGGGTAGGTTTAGTCTATGATGCGGTGAATGAAAAAGTTTATTTCAGCGATTTTGAGACCACTGGAGAAGGCAAAATATGGCGCATGAATCTGGATGGCACTGGTTTACAAGAAATAGTGACCAATATTCTGGATCCTTACGGTTTGGCGTTAGATGTAACTGGTGGAAAGATATACTGGACGGATGATGAAGGCAACGTATCGCGGGCTAATCTGGATGGTTCGTCTCCGCAAATTGGCCTGGTTAATATCCTCGGCGCACAAATGCGAGCGGTCAGTCTGGATGTAGAAAACAATAAAATGTATTTCTACGACGTGAATGCCGAAAACCTGTATTCCGCCAATCTGGATGGTTCCAATCAAACGGTAATTGTGGCTGGGGTTTATGGATATGCTATATTGGTAGATACGGTGAATGATAAAATCTACTTTGACGATCGAAACTCTGGCACTTTAATCAGGGCCAATCTGGATGGTACTGGCCAAATTACTATTGATGCCAGCGGAAGTAGAATCTATGGAATGGACATTGACCATACGATTAATAAACTTTACTGGTCTGGCCGCGATACTGGTACGTTGACACGGGCTAATTTGGATGGCACTAATCCAGAAATACTATTGAGTGGACTGAGCAGCCCACGGGGCATGTTTGTGAAACAATAACAACTACGACTATGAAAGTTTTCTATTCCATATTTTGTCTGGGGCTAATCGCTGTTTTATTGAACAGTTGTTCCAAAGATGATTTTCCAGTACCGCCCGCCAGCACTGTCCCCAATTTCACCTATACAATAGATAACGACGCGTTTGCGCCCGCTACGGTGTCATTCACTAGTACTTCTATTGTGCCAGGTAATGTCGGCAATGCTACCTACTATTGGAACTTCGGTGACAGTACTTCGGCAGAAGGTGCCAATCCGACGCACTTATACAAAAACACTGGTGCTTATCGGGTGAATCTGGTGATCGTAACCTCTACTTCTCTGGAAGTCCGGGAAATTGCAAAAACCATTGTTATTAAAGACGCCAATGCTTCTGGCACACCGATTTTTTTTACCAATGGCAGTGTAGTATATAATGCGCTAATTAATAATCAGGCACCTGTCTTTACAGCATTGCCCGTCGGCGGTTTACTGGATTCTTACGGAATGGCCTTTGACACTTTGCGCAATAAACTCTATATCAGCGATTCTGAGGCAGGCAAGATTTATCAATGCGACCCAGACGGTACTAATCTTATTGTATTTAGAAGTGGTTTGGACGCTCCTAACGCCGTGCGTATTGACTATCAACAAAATCAGTTGTACTGGGATACCAGCACTGGCATCCAGCGCGGAGATATTAGCAACAGTAATGTTGACCAAAAAGAGGATTTCGTAACTGGTCAAACTAATGATCCCGATGGCATTTCTATTGATGCCGTCCATCGCACCATGTATTGGGTGAATTATAATGGCGGCGTTTGGAAAAAGAATCTGGATGGAACTGGTGAAGCGGAAATTATTCCTCTAATAGAAGGCGGCAGTATGCTGGTGGTAGGAGATCGTATTTATTTCGATCAATATATTGCTTCTGGCGATATCCAACTTAAATCTGCCAATCTGGACGGCACGGGCATTGCCGTGCTGGCTACTGGTATTTCGCGGGTCGTGTATGCGTTGGCTTATGAACCGTTAGGCAAGAAAATCTACTGGGGCGACCGAAGTAAAGGCACAATTATGCGGGCTAATCTGGATGGTTCTAATGCAGAACCCTGGTACGTTGCCGCTGGTTCTAGTCCACGGGGTATTACTTTTGGAAAGAAATTTTAGTGTCATGTCGAGCGCAGCCGAGACATCTGCGTATATTTTTTAATCAGATGTCTCGGTTACACTCGACATGACAGCACTCGTTTATGATAATTTCATTGTTCTATGAAAGCAGGCATAATTTTTCTATTAATTATTAGCAGTGTTCATCTCGCTACTGCCCAAAAAGGCAAATTATTTATCATTGGCGGCGGAGATCGACCATTGGCGATGGTGGAAAGAATTATTAAAGAATCAGGGCTGGATAAAGGTGGATACGCCGTGGTATTGCCTATGTCCAGCACAGAGCCGGATACGGCAATATATTATGCCAAAATACAGTTTGCCGAACTGGGCTATAAAAACTTGTATGGCGTAGTTTCTACAAAAGAACAAGCCAATAATCTGGCAAAAGTAGATTCCATTTTACATGCTAAATTAATCTACATTACTGGCGGCGATCAAAGCCGTTTTATGGATGTAGTGGCTGGTTCGGCTATAGAGAAAGCCATTCACACCGCTTACCAGAATGGGGCTATGGTGGCTGGCACTAGTGCTGGAGCAGCAGTAATGAGCAAAGTAATGATTACGGGCAATGCTTTAAAAGACACTTCTTATGCGGCTACCTTTAAAAGCATTACAGCCGATAATATAGAAACTCGTGCTGGTTTAGGTATGCTGACTAGGCTATTGTCGATCAGCATTTTGTGAAAAGAAGTCGGCACAATCGTTTAATTAGTGCGATTATAGAATATCCTGATTTACAAGGCATTGGCATTGATGAATCAACCGCTATTCTGGTAAAGGGTAAAGATGCAGAAGTAGTAGGTATGTCGCAGGTATTAGTGTATGCTAATCCGAGCCGCTCTAAGAAAGTCAAGTCAGGCAAATTGGGTGCCCGGGGTTTGACGCTTAATATCTATTTGCCGGGCGAGCATTTCCCAGTACAGTAAAATTAAAGTATATGTTTATATCTTCAGCTAAACTGTAGTAATATGCTTGGTGCCATCATTGGAGATATCATTGGATCCAGATTTGAAAAGCACAATCATAAATCCAAGGATTTTGAGTTGTTTACTTCGACTTCTAAATTTACTGATGACACCGTTTTAACTATTGCTATAGCAAATGCTTTATTGAAAAATGGTGATTATGCAGAAAATATAAAGAAATATGCACTTCGTTATCCATTTGCAGGATATGGCGACACTTTCAAAAAGTGGATGTTTGGACTAATAAACGGTCCTTATAATAGTTGGGGAAATGGCTCAGCCATGCGCGTAAGTCCAATCGGCTATGCTTTTCCAGACATAATAACTACATTAGAAGAAGCGGAAAAAAGTGCTTCAATTACGCACAATCATTCAGAAGGTATAAAAGGTGCACAGGCTATTGCATTAGCAGTATATTTAGCACGTACTGGCAACACGAAGCAAGAGATTAAAGAAGGAATAGTTAAGGGCTTTATGTATGATTTAGATAGAAAAATAGATAATATCAGGCCAATATATGAATTTGATATAAGTTGTCAAGGTTCGGTGCCAGAAGCAATTATTGCATTTTTAGAAAGTTCCAGTTTCGAGGATGCTATTAGAAATGCTATTTCCATAGGTGGTGATAGCGATACTATTGCTTGCATGACAGGGTCTATTGCAGAGGCCTATTATCAAGAAATTCCAATGGAAATTAAACAGGAAGCCATGAAACGACTACCCAAAAAACTTATAACAACAATAGAGAGATTTACAGAGAAATATATTGCCTGATTTAACCAACAATATTTTTACATACTGCCAATTAACGGATCCGTAAAACCTTCCTCGCCATTCTCCACTCGTCCAGCATAGCGTTTTTGAAAATCTGGAAATCCCACCACACGCACCGTGAAATCATACCAGCGTTGACTATCTTTTAAATTAAAAGATAGTGTCATGCCCTTCCCAGCACCCAACGTCTTCCGTCGAATAGGATACTGATAAGCATTATCTGTAATTTCAATTTTATAGACTTGCTGACCAGCATTCTGACTAGTAATTTCTAGTTGGCCAGTCAATGTAGTAGCGTTTTTTTGTTGATATCCGCAGAGAATTTCCACGCTAGGGTCTGCTACTGTGCCTGCAAATTCACGAAAGAAACCATTAGGACCATATACCTGAAAATGATAGTTCCCCGCTTCTGCAAAGTCAGCCAATTGCCATTTATCACTAATACTATCACCTGGCGCTACGGCATACTGACGATTAGTCGCTAGACCAGGTACATATACCTGGAAAGGCGCACCCACAGCATTCTTTCCAAAAACTTTATTTTGCGCAGACATAGCAATCTCGAATGATTTCTTATCGGCACTTAATTTCCCATCTACATATAATTCATAAGGCAACGCATTAGAAGGCCGCTGACCTTTTTCCTGATAAGGCTGATACAGCGCGTTAGTAGCTTGTGTTTTTATTTTTGCTACATCATCCTCTGTCAATGCTTTATATCCAGTAGGTACTGGTTTAAATTGTGCTTTGTGGACACTTTTAACAAATTCATCGCGCACTAAAGAATCAGGTAATTTATAACGTTCACCATTATAAGGTCGGAAAATAGAAGTTAGATTACCACAAATATTACGTCGCCAGGAAGTAATGTTCGTTTCGCGAAGCGTCTGGCTGGTTTTGTGATTAAGGAAATTCTCCAAAAACTGTAACACCGAAGTATGATCAAACACTTCGGAGCAAACCCGCCCACCCCGACTCCACGGCGAAGCCACGACCATCGGCACACGGAAACCTAGACCGATGGGGCCTTCCCGCGCATCTCGCTGGGCATTTTCGCCAGTTCTTTGCCCTTCCTGTTCCAAAGTTACAAACTCCGCACTCGTATCTATGTCCCTGGAAACCAGACCAGTATGTGGCTTCTCTGGATGCGGTGCTACAAAAGGCGGCACGTGATCGAAGTAACCATCGTTTTCGTCGTAGGTCAGAATGAAGACAGTTTTCTCCCAGATTTTCGGGTTTTTCGTCAGAATATCCATCACTTCTGACACGTACCAGGCACCATACCAGGGCGCGGTTGGGTGATCGGAGAATTTTTCCGGGGCAACAATCCAGGAAACGGTAGGCAAGGTTCCCTGCTCTACATCTGCCCGAAACTGGTGGAGTATATCGCCTTTTGGAACGGCCACTTGTTGTTCTTGTCCACCTTCCTGATAAGCTAATTGCTCTAAATGGTGATAATGAGGCTCATTTTTATTAGTCGTAAATGCTTTTTCGTGCAGGTTTTTCTCCTGTGCCGACAACTGCTCGTATTGCTCTGGCGACCATTTGGATAAATCACTTTTTATACTGGCTACATGCAATTGTTTTTCCTGCATTTCAGCAACCAGTTTTTGTGCTTCTGCACTAGCAGGCACTAACAAACTTACCCTTTCTTGCAAGTCATTGATTTCTACATTTAGAATACGAGATAGTTTTTGCAAATAATGATAATAGGGAGGAGAAAATTTAGCCTGGTATTGCTCAAACCATTCTATTGGATTATCGCCAAAATTAGACAACCACGCTTCTGCTTCCTCCTCCAAACCAATCGGCAGACTAAGTTCATTCTGATAGATTTTCCAGGAAATATCTAGTTCTTCCAGACGCTCTGGAAAAGTTTTCCAGCTGGCTATATGATCGTAGTCCACATCTTCATTACGCACATTGGCTTTAACTTTTGGGTCAGGTTTCTCCCGAATT
Source organism: Saprospiraceae bacterium (assembly GCA_965249785.1). Classification (GTDB taxonomy): domain Bacteria; phylum Bacteroidota; class Bacteroidia; order Chitinophagales; family Saprospiraceae; genus M3007. Next base: position 80,049 of record CBDFMU010000054.1, read on the forward strand.
GTACCCGTCCAGAGATACAAACGATTCGGAGTCGTGCCAGTCAGCGAAGAACAAAAATGCTGGTCGCAAATAGTAAACGCATCGGCCAGCGCATAGTAAAAAGGTAAATCTTCCCGATTATAATAACCCATCGTCAGTGGCAGACGGGCATATTCTTTATTATGGGAAGCCTTAGCCCTAAGCCAGCCATCGTGCTTGCCACCATTGCGCGCATCCACCTGATCGGGCCAGGTGTGTGGCAAAGAATTCATCCAGGTAGCCTTCGTATCCTTCATATTCAGGCGAAACGGCGCGTAAATTTTCCCTTCTGCATCAGTCTGACACCAGACGGGATGCCCATTGGGCAATGGAATCGCGCGTGGGTCATCAAAACCACGCACGCCCTGCAAACTCCCGTAGGCATGATCGAAGGAGCGATTTTCCTGCATTAAAATCACCACGTGCTCCGCATCGAGATAAGTCGTGCCGGTCGCCGGGTCTATTTCCAATGCCTTTTTAATAGAATCGGGAAATGCCTCCCAGTAACCGGCCGTTCCAGCCAGCAGGGCTGCTTTTTTTAGAAAATCGCGTCTGGTATCCATAGTGTTTGTTTTACGGCGAAAGATCGCCTTTACCTTGCATATATGATTAGAAAAATGTTGGTAGACAAGGCAGTATGTACTACCTTGTCGGGCAAACCGACCATAGAAAGTAATACGCAATCTTCATTAAAACAGCAATATAAAGCATTAAAATGGATAAATTCTTACAAGCCGCCATCGAAGAAGCAAAAAAAGGCATAGCCGAAGGCGGTATTCCTATTGGTTCCGTTATTGTGCACGAAGGTAAAATTCTCGGTCAAGGGCACAATCGTCGAGTGCAAAACGGCAGCGTCGTACTACACGGTGAAATGGATGCTTTTGAAAATGCGGGCCGACAAAAAGCCAGCGTATATAGAAATTGCACTTTATACACTACTTTGTCGCCCTGTCCGATGTGCACCGGAGCCATTCTTTTATATGGTATTCCAAAAGTGATTATTGGAGAAAACGCGACCTTTCTGGGCGAAGAAGAACTGTTAAAATCCAGGGGCGTAGAAGTAGTGGTAGTAGATAATGAAGAGTGTAAGCAAATGATGCGAGACTTTATTCAGGCCCGCCCGGAATTGTGGAATGAAGATATTGGAGAGTAAATAATTAAATGTGGCTAATATGATTAATGCGGTAAATGGGTTAATTTTATAAACTCTCTAAACCTTCTCAACTCCCTCAACAATAGAATCATGCATGTCGAAACTATAAATGCACCAGACGAAGTGCAAAACTTCATCAGCGGCAGTTTCAAATCTTCTGCTTCCAATAAAATGGATGTTATCAGTCCATTGGATGGACAGGTTATTTCTACGGTGCCGCTGTCTGGTTACAATGATTTAGATGAAGCCGTACAATCCGCTAAAAAAGCCTTTCCGGCGTGGTCGGCTAAGACATTAAAAGAGCGCGTACAATACATTTTTGCTTATCGCAATCTACTAATCCGCGATCGGGAATCCTTGTCAGCGCTTATTCAATTAGAAAATGGCAAAACTTTGGATGAAGCCCGCGCCGAAGTAGATAAAAGTATAGAACTCTGCGAATTTGCTTGTTCTATGCCGCAAATTGTTAGTTATGAAGTGCAGGAAGTGAGCAAGGGCGTCGAATGCCGCATTGAGCGCAAACCGCTTGGCGTGGTGGCTTCTATTGCGCCGTTTAATTTTCCGGCAATGGTGCCCAATTGGACCATTCCAAATGCTATTGTTTTGGGTAATTGCATGGTATTAAAACCGTCCGAAGTAGTACCGCTCAGTGCATTGCGATTAGCAGAATTACTAAAAGAAACTGGGCTTCCCGATGGCGTTTTCAGTGTAGTCAATGGCGGACAGGAAATTGTAGAAGCCATCTGCGATCACCCGGATATTCAAGCCGTTTCTTTTGTAGGTTCTACTAAGGTGGCTAAAATTGTTTATAAACGGGCCACTTCTAATTTAAAACGTTGTCTGGCATTAGGCGGAGCCAAAAATCATTTGATCGTCATGCCCGACGCGCATTTAGAAATGACTGCTTCTAATGTAGTGGCATCTATGTCGGGCTGTGCTGGTCAACGGTGCATGGCGGCGGCAGTGATGATTGGTGTAGATCGTGTGCAGCATATTATTGACCGAATGTGCGAAGAGGCGCGGAAAATTATTCCCGGTCAACAACTAGGCGCAGTAATTAGTAAAGCTGCCAAAGAACGCATTGAAGGTTACATCAATGACGCCGAAAAAGCCGGAGCCAAAGTACTGGTAGATGGTAGAAATACTGTTGTTCCTAATAAAGAAGGTGGCTTCTACGTCGGCCCGACTATTGTAGACTATGTAACACCGGATATGCCGATTGCACAAGAAGAGGTATTTGGACCAGTCATTGTTATTATTCGCGCTAAAAATCTGGATGAGGCGATTGCTATTGAAAATGCTTCTCCCTATGGAAATGCAGCGTCCGTATTTACCGAAAACGGTGGATTTGCCAAAGAAGTAATGGAACGCGCCAGCGCAGGTATGATCGGCGTTAATATTGGCGTTCCCGTTCCCCGTGAGCCATTCCCTTTTGGCGGCTGGAACGATTCCAAGTTCGGTGTCTGCGATATTACTGGTAAAAGTTCTATTGAATTCTGGACGCAAAACAAGAAAACGTCTATGAAATGGAATCCTGAGGCACGGACTAATTGGATGAGCTGATTTGGTAGAATGGTTATTGGTGTATTTGTTATTGGTTTACAGCACCACTTGCTATCACCGAATTCATCATCAATATTGAGCCGTTATTAACCAATATACTAATAACCAACAACCATTAACTAATAACTACCATGGGTACACTACTAATGGACCGACAGGCAGCCGTACAAACCAGCCTCGATCATACGCTATTTTCCTGGTCTAAACAATCGGGACTAAATCCACTGGCCATTGAACGCGCGGAGGGCGTGTATTTATATGATATGGATGGCAAACGCTATCTGGATTTTTCGTCGCAATTAATGAATGTCAATATCGGTCACGGCAATCAACGCGTCACCGAGGCGGTGCGGCGGCAAATGGAGCAGGTAAGTTATGTGCATCCCGGCATGGTGACGGAAGCCAGAAGTGCATTGGGCAAGAAATTATCTGAATTGGCTCCCGGTAATTTGAATAAGACATTCTTTACTCTTGGCGGATCAGAGGCTATTGAAAATGCTATTAAATTAGCCCGCTTATATACGGGACGACATAAAATTATTACTCAATATCGCTCTTATCACGGCGGTACTTATGCAGCAATAACGGCGAGCGGAGACCCAAGGCGTTTCCCAATGGATTCGCAACAGATTCCTAATATTATTCGCGTAGAAAACCCCTATTTTTATCGTTGTCCGTGGAATACTAATTCTATGGAGGAATGTGGTGAAATGGCCCTGCGTAATCTGGAACGGGTAATTATGTATGAAAATCCAGATACTATTGCGGCTATATTATTTGAAGGAGAATCCGGTTCTTCGGGTTGCTTGAAATATCCGCCATTTTATTTGAAAAAAGTAAAAGCACTAGCAGAACAGCATGGTATTCTATTAATTGATGATGAAGTGATGAGTGGTTTCGGGCGCACGGGCAAATGGTTTGCCTGCGAACACCACGATGTAGTGCCGGATATTATGTGCATGGCTAAGGGAATTACTTCCGGTTATATTCCTTTGGGGGCAATGATTGTATCTGACCCGATTGCCAGGCATTTTGACGATAAATTTTTGGCCATCGGACTTACTTATTCGGCGCACGCCGTGGCTTGTGCAGCGGCACTGGAAAACATCCAGATATTGGAAGAAGAAGGTATGGTCGAAAATGCTGCGCGTATGGGTCGTTATATGGAATCGAAAGTAGAGATGTTACGGGAAAAGCATCCGTCTATTGGAGATTTCCGTAATAGTGGACTATTAGGTTGTATTGAATTGGTTAAAAATCGCAAAACAAAAGAACCAATAACAATGTGGAATGCCAAACCACAAGACATGGCGATTACTAATAAAATAGCCGCTGCGGTATTGTCTGGTGGCATGTACACCTTTGTGCGCTGGAACTGGATATTTACTGCGCCGCCGCTTTGTGTCACCGAAGAACAAATTGATGAAGGATTAGAAATTATTAGTAAGGCCATTTCTATTGCTGACGAATATTATCATGAATAAAGAAACAATTTTACTAGAAGAACAACAACAAACTACTTCCTCGTTATATAGCGAGGATTTAGCCCCCGTTCCACCCGAAAAAAGGACTTGGAACACTTGGAATTATGCTGCTCTGTGGGTCAGCATGAGCCTGTGTATTCCCACTTATATGCTCGCTAGTTCATTGATTGAAGGCGGCATGAACTGGTGGCAAGCGATTCTGACCATCTTTCTAGGCAATACTATTGTCTTATTACCCATGATTTTAAACGGTCATGCGGGGGCTAAATACGGTATTCCATTCCCTGTATTAGCCAGAGCAAGTTTTGGGGTCCGGCTGGCAAATTTACCGGCTATTTTGCGCGCTATTGTGGCTTGTGGCTGGTTTGGTATTCAGACCTGGATTGGCGGATTCGCTTTACACCAGATGTTTAAATTGTGGTTTCCGGGACTGGCAACATTGCCCCGGATTTTCCCGGCTTCCTTTGGATTGGAAACTGGCCCGGCTATTATGTTTCTATTATTTTGGGGGCTGAATATGTTTATCATTTGGCTCGGCGTGGAAAGTATTCGGAAATTACTGGTTTTTAAAGCCATTTTTTTGCCCCTGGCTGCTTTGGCGTTATTGTTTTGGGCCATTGATGCAGGCAATGGATTAGGCCCCATTTTAGCGCAACCTTCCAAATTTGAAACAAGCGGTGCTTTCTGGGATTTCTTTTTCCCGGCATTGACTGGGATGGTAGGTTACTGGGCTACTTTATCCCTGAATATTCCTGATTTTACTCGCTACGCAAAAAGCCAGAAAGCACAAGTAACCGGGCAGATTATTGGATTACCACCTTCTATGACTTTGTTTTCTTTTATCGGCGTGGTGGTCACTTCGGCGACGGTGATTATTTATGGGGAAACTATTTGGGATCCATTGGTATTAGCCGGAAAATTTGAAAGTAAATTACTAGTTAGCATCGCCATGATTTGTGTAGCCATTTCTACATTGGCTACTAATATCGCTGCTAACATTGTCGGTCCAGCCAATGACTTTTCCAATCTTTCGCCTTCCAGAATTAATTTCCGGATGGGCGGCTACATCACAGGGATTTGCGGCATTCTCATTTTTCCCTGGAAATTGATTGCTGACCCCAGCGGCTATATTTTTACCTGGTTGATTGCTTATTCCAGTCTATTAGGCCCCATCGGTGGAATTATGATTGCAGACTTACTATTTCATTAGAAAAAAGGAATTAATTCTTGCCGATCTATATTCCGAGATCGGTGCCTACACTTATCGGAAAGGCTATAATATGGCGGCATTATGGGCGTTGCTCATTGGTATTCTACCCAATATTCCCGGTTTTTTAGTCACTATACACCGGATGCGTAGTAGCAAAAGAGAATGTGCCGGAATTTATTGCTGGGTTATATCATTATGCCTGGTTTGTTGGTTTTGCTGTTTCGTTTTTTGTTTATTTGCTATTGATGAAAAAAGAGAGTTCACAAAGGCTCACCGAGGTGTTGAATAATTAGATTATAATAGTAATTTCTCAGTGAGCCTCTTTTTTTCTCAGTGAGCCTCTGTGTTACTTTTAACAAATAAGTAAATTACAAACTCTATGTCCATTCTAATCAAAAACGGCCACGTAGTAACCGCTTCCGAGGATTATAAAGCCGACGTGTATATAGAAGGGGAGAAAATTGTCGCTATCGGCCACAACTTGCCTTATCAAGCCGATCAAATAATTGACGCAACGGATAAAATCGTCTTTCCGGGCGGCATTGATCCCCACGTCCATTTGGATATGCCTTTTATGGGCACTTATTCCAGTGATGATTATGAAACCGGTACTCGCGCAGCCCTGTTTGGCGGCACCACGATGGTTATAGATTTTATTTTGCAAACGCAAGGCGATTCTCTATATAATGCCCTGCGTACTTGGCAAGAAAAATCAAAAGGGAAGGCTATCGGTGATTATAGTTACCACATGGCCGTGACCGATTTCAATGAAAATACTGCCGCCGAAGTAGTAGAAATGATAGAAAAAGAAGGTATTACTTCTTTTAAAACTTTCATGGCTTACAAAGGCGCACTGATGATTGACGACGGACAGATGGTGCAATTGATGCAAGTAGTGAAGAAACACGGCGGCATGGTCACGGTACATGCCACTAATGGCGACATGATTGATTCATTAATTGCTAAAAATCGGGCTGCCGGTAATCGCGCCCCTATTTATCATTACTTGTCCCAACCAGAAATCACCGAAGCCGAAGCCTCTGCTCGATTTACGGATATGTTGTATTATACTGGTTGCACTGGATATATTGTACATTTAACTTGTCAGGGCGCACTGAATGCCGTACGGGAAGCCAATAAGAGGAATCAGCACGTCAATGTAGAGACTTGTATTCAGTATTTATTACTAGATGCTTCTTTATATGAGCAAGATTTTGATGGGGCTAAATGGGTGATGAGTCCGCCATTACGCGAACCGAAAGATCAGGATGCACTCTGGGCGGGTATTGAACAAGGATTAGTAAATGTTGTCGCTACTGACCATTGTCCTTTTACCTGGGAACAAAAACTAGCAGGGAAAAGTGATTTTTCTAAAATTCCGAATGGTCATCCCGCTATTGAACATCGAGTAGAATTGTTATTTTCAGAAGGCGTGCAAAAAGGGCGAATTACCTTGCCTAAATTTGTAGAACTTATTGCTACGAATGCTGCCAAATTATTTGGCATGTACCCCCGCAAAGGAACGATTGCCATTGGTGCCGATGCCGATGTAGTAATATTAAATCCACAAACAAAACATACATTATCAGCCAAAACCCATCACATGCGCACTGATTATTCCGCTTATGAAGGCCGCGAAGTGCATGGCAAAGTAGAAACAGTGATACTAAGAGGAAAAGTAGCGATTGAACAAGAAAAATGCTTATTGGAAGCTGGTTATGGACAATTCATCAGTCGGAAACCTGCTCTCGATTTCCACGGCTAATGTTTTATCGTCGGTTTAGAGTGGTTTAGTACAAAGGTTTAGTTTTTGATCCTCAGTAGGCGACATTTCATCTTTGTTCAAAACCACTCTGCGTTGACTAAATGACGTTACGCAAGAATTACGTTTACGAAAACGTCGCTTTGTAAATCGTGCGTAACATGAGGTATTAATTCTTTGGCTCGACATTTTAGTGGGTTTTCGATTCCAAGGCAACCATATTTGACCACATTAATCAATATGTCCAAATCAATTTTAACCATCGGCCTCGTACAGCAAGCGAATTCCAGCGATACGCAGGCAAATATAGAAAAATCTTTACGTGGCATTGCGGAATGCGCGGCGAAAGGTGCCCAATTAGTTATACTACAAGAGCTGCATTGCGGGCTGTATTTCTGCCAATCGGAAGATACAACTATGTTCGATCAGGCGAACCCGATCCCAGGTAGCGATACGGAGGTGTTTGGAGCGGCGGCCCGCGCGCACGGCGTAGTGCTGGTGACTTCCCTTTTTGAGAAACGCGCGCCCGGCCTCTACCACAATACCGCCGTGGTGTTTGAGAAAGACGGTTCCATCGCCGGAAAATACCGGAAAATGCACATCCCCGACGATCCGGCCTATTATGAAAAGTTCTATTTCACGCCCGGCGATCTGGGTTTTCATCCTATCCAGACATCGGTGGGCAAACTGGGCGTGCTGGTCTGCTGGGATCAATGGTATCCCGAAGCAGCGCGGCTGATGGCCTTGGCCGGGGCTGAATTACTGATTTATCCCACCGCAATTGGTTGGGAAAGCGGCGACGAAAAATCGGAAAAGGAGCGTCAACATGGTGCCTGGTTCACTATTCAGCGCGGCCATGCGATAGCCAATGGCCTGCCAGTAGTCACGGTAAATCGCACCGGCCACGAGCCTGATCCTACTGGAGTAACGGGCGGAATTGAGTTTTGGGGGCAGAGTTTTGTGGCCGGGCCGCAAGGCGAAGTGCTGTATCTGGCTCCGCCTGACCAAGAGGAAAATGTGGTGATAGAAATTGACAAACAGCGTACTGAAGAGGTGCGTCGCATCTGGCCGTTTTTCCGCGACCGACGCATTGATTATTATGCGGGCCTCACGCAGCGGTACATAGACTAAATGGGCAAAGGGCAATAAGCAAACGATCGAACTCGCCTATTACCCTTTATTCTTTACGCTAACCTTTCAATATCGCGAATCAAAATACTTTTGCGATTGAAATAAATAAGGTTAGACTTGCGCAGATCATTCATAACGGAGGTCACCGTCTGACGGCTGGTGCCAGTCAAATTAGCAATATCCTGCTGCGTAAGATGGTGTTTTACAAGTGTTTCGTAGCCTACGCGCCGACCTTCTTTGCCAGCCGTATCCACCAGGAATTCGATGATCCGCTCACGGGCATCTTTTAACACGAGTTTGGCCAGCCGCTCTTCCACCCGCTGTAGGCGATTGGTCAGGTGTTGCAGGCAGGCAAACAAAAGACGCTGATTTTGCTGCATCAACTCGTGGAAAACGGACAATTTGATGGTTAAATACACCGCACCATCGTGCAGTGCCTGCCCAAATTCGCTGTGTTGTACCTCCCCAGCCAAAGCAAGGTCGCCAAAAATCGTCTGTGGATGCAGGATTTCCTTGATGACTTCCCGGCCATCCTGCGCAAAAGTGCCGATTTTCACCCGTCCTTCCAGGAGGAAGAACAGGTGATCAGCAGGTTCGTCCGGCATGAACACAAATGCATACTTCTCGGTCCGCCGCAAACTGGCAATCCCAGCCAACTGCTCCATTTCATGAAGGTCCAGACAATCGAGCAGGGGCAGTTGGCGAAGCACTTTTACTTTGTTAGGCAAGTCCATGGCGGTGTAAATTCTAGTAATCTGTAATCGGTGTAATCGGTAGGATGACCTCTTTTGGATGCTACAAACATATTGGTTGTTGCTACCAAATAAAAGGACATTTTTGACAATTTGTCGACAATAAATTGTGTAGATATATTTAAATAAATATTTGATAGTCAATTATTTAAGTTGGCATTTCTGTTCAAAAAACGGCTCATTTTTGCTGCTGGCAAGCCAATTTAAAAGAAGCGCGTAGCAAAAAGTACTCGAAAACATCTTCGCCACTTACCTTTGCATACGGCTACTCCTGGCAAATCTGGCGTATCTTTTGCCTGCCGTAGTATAGCTTTCCCGTAAAGTGGGAAGCGTACATCGAGCGGAAGCAAGCATTGAAGCTCTTTACCCGCTGCCTTTTGATTTGGCCACCTATCTCCATGAAAAAAATTTTATTTCTCTTTACAGTCGTCAGTTTTTTTACCGTTTCATTGGCCGCCAAAGCCCTTCTTCCTGCCGAAAAAATCCTGGCGGATAGTACTGGCGATGCTTGTCTCAATCCTGTTCTGTTGAATTCCGCCACCGTATTGAATACGTTATGCAGTGCCGGCACCGGCGGGATTATTCTGGACGTGCAGGGCGGCAATTTTAACTACCAATTCAACTGGTCGCCCAATGTATCCAGTGGGAACCTGGCATTCAACCTGACGGCTGGCACGTATACCATTCATGTTGTGCGTAATAGTCAGCCCGATTGTACGCTCGATACCACCATTATCGTCAATAATTCCAATGGCCCGGAATACCAGATAGCGGGCATCCAGGCGGCTTCTTGTCTGGCTGCCAACGGCAAAGTCACGCTGACACCTAGTAACCTCCAGTACACCTGGAGCAACGGCACTACCGGAGCCATAAATCCCAATCTGGTGGCGGGTTGTTATTACGTGACCGCCACAGAACCATCTACTGGCTGCTTCAGCATCTTTCAGGTATGCGTACCGCGTGTCAACCAATTGCAGGCCGATTATAATATTATAAAACAGGCCAAATGCAGCCGTCCCACGGGGATTGTACAATTGACCGTAACTGGCGGATCGGGCAACTACAGCTACAGTCTGGGCAATGGGCCTTATCTAACTAACTTAGCACCAGGGCCTTACATTGATATTATTCAGGATAATGTTTCGGTATGCGCCGATACCGTTTTTTTTGTGGTGCAAAATACGAACGTGTCCGGTTCGGTGGAGGCAACCATTTATGCGGTAAAATGCCCAGGCGGTAGTGATGGATATATTGACTTTCACGTGATAGCGGGCGAGAATTTTACGGACCCGCACACCTATGCCCTGCGCGATAGCGTTGGCAACCTGACGACCCCTATTTTTCCCGGCAACCTCCCGGCTGGCCCCTATAACCTCTACATTGTGGATGCAGACAGTTGTAGCTTGCCAACTTACACCTTCTATGTGGCCGAACCACCGCCTTTTTCTTTGCAAAAAACTGTTACTCCACAAACCTGTACTCAGGATGGCCAAATACTGCTTTCGTTGAGTGGAAGTAATGGGCACTTCACGGTGGACTGGGCAGATTTGCCCGGCACAGACGATGGAAAAGACCGCCTGAACCTGTCCGCCGGACGTTATTCGGCGACTATTTACGACAGCCTGTTTTGCCAGAATGTCCTGGATACGGTGCTAATTGCCCGCGATTGCGCTGCCCCGAATACCCTGTATCGAATATTGGCAGCAACGGCAACCGATACTTTTTGCCTGGATTTGCCGATCGGAATCGCCGCATCAGATGCCAGTTTTGCCTTGGAGAGCGGCGGCACTACTGGCAGTTCTGCTTTTGGCAGCTGGATATTAAGACCGAACGGTTGTTTGATTTATAAGGCAAAAACCACGGCTGGCTATGCTCTCGATACGATTTGCATCAACGAAAATGTAAGTATTCCCGGCCTGAGCCAGACGTTTTGCATCATTGTGAGTATCACTGCGACGGTGCCGACCATTCAGCAAGTGTACTTCTCTGTGCTGCCCAATCAGGCAGCTACGGCCTGCGGGACTATTCCGCCAGACATTGCACTGCCGGCCATTAATCTAGTGAATACCAGCGGTTTGACTGGTGCCAGTGGCAGTTACGGAAATTATTCTATCAATCCCAGTAGTGCCTGTATTACCTTTCAGGCACTGACGCAACCGGGTTATAATGTGGACGATATTGGCGTAGCGGTGTGCGGTGGTAGCCCGTTCCACTGTACGGTGATCCATTATTTGCCGTCGGTATTGCCGCCTGCGTCTTGCATCGGAGCCATTCAGTTGCCCGCCTCGCTGACCCTAACGACTAATGACTGTGCCGCTGGTGCGACGACTTGTTTGCCACCGCCATTTTCGGAGATCAATAACTACGCAATTTCAGACAATGGCCTCCCCTATCAGGGTGGTTTGCAACCTTGTAATTACGACACGCTCACGGCCTATCCCATCAATCAAATCCCAACCAACGGGCCATTTACGCTGAACCAATGGTTGGTAAACGGGACACCATTAGGCGGTAGTTTTTCCGATGTAAATGGACTGTTAGCCCTACTAAATCTGCTGGATGTCACTGGCAACTGGCATACTTACAACAACGCTTATATCGTGGGCGGTACCGACAACAATATGTACGGCACCATGAAAATCACTTCGTCCACGGGAGTAGTAAAAATCCTGAATCCGGGCATTCAGTACGTACCAACCGGCACGGAACTGCGCTTGGCGGTGGGTGCGCATACGGTGGTGTTCAGGAGTGTACTTTCCGGCTGCGCCGATACGATGGCCGTGCAGGTATCATGTAGTGGCTGCCCGTCGCTGCATAGTTATATTCCCGATGCGTCGGGCAATATCCGCTGGGTGGTGGCTAACTGCGATTTCGATACTACTTTTTGTACCGATCTGCCTAGCAATCAACTCGCTAATTTCGAGATAAAAGACCACGGCCAGCCATTCAGCGCTATTTCTTTTTGCGACAATCAAATTGGTTTCTCGCTGGATACCGGCTATCACCAACTGACCGTCCGCCAACTGCAAGGCACCTGCCAGTATCTCGTGCACGTGTATGTAACCTGCCCCGGCGTGCAGGCAGACACCTTGGTAGCGCGACCCGACAATGTCACGACTACCAGAATTGCACCCGTGCAAATTCATATCCTCGCCAACGACACCTACCGGGGAACGGTGCAAGTAGAAATCCTCAACACCGCGCCTTTCGGGACTTTCACTTACGAACCCATCATGGGCATCCTTTCTTATACGCCCGCCGCCGACAGTTGTGGATTGGCAGCAGTCAGTTATCGCATCACCGATCAACAGGGTCGGCAAGCCACGGCCGTCGTAACCGTGACGGTAAAATGTGATAAAGTGATCGTATTCAATGGTTTATCTCCCAACGGCGACAACCTGAATGATGTGTGGCGCTTGCCGGGTATTGAACAATTTCCGAATAATGAGGTGCAGGTATTCAACCGCTGGGGCAATCGCGTATTACGGCAAAAAGGCTACTCGAATCAGGCACCCTGGAATGGCCAATGGAACGGCAAGGAACTGCCCGATGGTACTTATTTCTATTTGATTGATCTGGGGGATGGCAGCGATATATTGAGTGGATATTTGGAGATTTTACGGTAAATGCTACTTATAGTCAGTTTAGAGTGGTTTAAAATGTTTACCCCTCCTTCGCCAAAAAGGCTTCGGCGAGTAAGATAGTTTAGTTTTTGATCCTCCGTATTTTGCATTCGGTCTCTGTTCAAAACCACTTTGCGTATCCGTTTATTTAATCCTCCCAAATAAAATCCTCTCCAAAACAGGCAACCAAAGTCAGCCTTTCCTTCCCAAAGGAGAAAATCCAAAACGTGACGAAAAAAGCAATTTTTTGCCTAATAGTTGTAGGGATGGTTTTTACCAAAAGCTATGGTCAAGACGATACCAGTATCTTCAATTTAATCATGACGGTGGCCAATTTAAGGAATGATTCCCTATCTGGCAGCGGCATTTTTATCCAAAATAAGGAATCGGATTATTACCTGGTTGCCACCGCGCATATTGCGAAGACGATGGATAAAAACGTATTTGTGGTCATTCAAGGAGAAGATCAGTTGTTGCAATTCAATATTACGGAGTTTGCCAATCCCGTAGTCTGGGTCTATCATCCGACGATGGATCTGGCCGTCTTGAGATTAAATCCAAAACCAGCCTTTTTTAATAAATATTTATTGAATAGATTTATGCCGCTGACATGGGCCGATAGTACGCGCCTGCCACTGCCGAAAGATAGTTTATTGACCATCGTAGGTTTTAAGCCAGGTGCCAGGTCGCCCGGTTTTTTCCCGCCTTTGGCCTACACATCTATTCCCGCCAGTGAAAAAATTGTTCCAGAAGACCCCACCAAAGAAATAGACTCCACTCTAATTATTTTAGAGAAACCGAGTATATCAGGCTATAATGCTGGCCCGGTTTTCCTGTTGGGAAATACCGATCAGACAGGAGACTCCACTGCGGCGAGTAGCCAAGTAAGAATAGTCGGATTTGTGCAGGGTAAAATAAAAGATAATGCGGCCAGATCGTTTATGATGATGATTCCGGCGTTTTATTTAAGAGATCTAATAAAATAGCTTAAATCAAGTATTTTATTAGAAAAAAGCACCTTCCGGGTATTTAGGTATAAATTTGAGAAATTCGTTAAAAACCCAGCCTGTCGTTCCGTTTTTAGTCCTCACTAAAAACCACGCATGGTCAGCCACCGGTCTGACGCAATCCCGGTCAATCAAAGCAATGGCATCAATAGAACCAATTTTAAAAAAGATGTGACAAGTATTTTCAATAGTGTCAATCCAGTCTAAAGTGACCGTTTTTCCTTTTTGCAGCAGGAAAGAGTCGCCGACAAAAGAATTCTCGCCCCTCTCGCTATTAATGTATCTCTGCTAATAAGGGCCATACTTGTATTTTTGGAATACTGCCATCCAGTTACTTTTACTTTTTCATTAATTTTTAATCGGCCATTTATTTTGCTCATATCGTCTTCATCCCTTATAAGTACATCATCATTTTTAGCTATTGCGGTGTACTCTTTATCCGTCCCATTCGTATAGTATGTACCGGCGCACTGCTTGAACACTTTTTTATTCTTCAAAATGCCTGCATCTTTATAGACTAGAGCATTTTTGGGTGCCTCTGACTGGCAGGAATAAATAATAAGGCTGATAAAAATAATTCTGGGGATAAGCATATTGTTTGGGGATTAGTGTATTTAGAGTGGTTTAGAAGGTTTAGTTATTAATCGCGAACACGTTACATTCGATCTTTATTAAAAACCACTCTGCGTTGATTATAGTTGATTTATAATGTTTAGTTATTGATCGCGAACACGTTACATTCGATCTTTATTCAAAACCACTTTGCGTTGACTATATAATTAATAAATTTACAATGATTTTCAACTTACTACTAGGCGACATTCCCCAGGCGTTCCCGAAGCTTAGCCAGCATCATAGGCCGAATATCAGGAGTCTGTTTTACCTCTTGATAGTCCAGTTTTATTATTATATAACGAATACCGTCTTCCGGGTCTATCCAATCGTCGCCGTCCTCATATCGGTCATCATTAATACATACATACATAATACCGAGATTATTCACATGGGAGAGTAATCCCCTAATATAATTAGTGTCAACTTTTTCATTCACAACTTCGTCGACCATTTTAGTAACTGTGGCATTCATAAGATTTGTTTTTTTGCAAAATTAAGGAAATTGTTCTATGTATCAACCTACTTCAGTATTGGATTAAATGGAGGGCGAAGCAGCCGATTTTCTTCCAGCCTTGCCAAATTTTCGGGCAAAATCGGATAGTTAAATAGTTTTCGCTGTTCTTCTTGAAGACATTCATTCATGGTTCCTGTGAGCTGAAGAGAATAGTAAACCTTGTTATTATTCAGAAATTTAGAAGTATATCTACCTAGCTCACCTTTTGATGTTACGCCATATTTCCAGACCTCGTTTTGTTTTAGGTAATAGGTTTGTAAACCACTATGTACGCACGGATACCACCCATCCATTTCAGCCCGTAACGCGTACTGTTCCACCTTTTCCAGCTCCTCCAGTTTTCGCTGAAGCTCATTTGCTTGTTTCGCTTTTAATATAGGCTCTCCATCCACATATTCCACCACATCGCGCCATTTTAAGGCACAAATAAGTAGCAATAACCCGCCTATCATTAGAGGCAGGCCAATTTTTGGCGGGTTTGGCTTTTGCCGTGGTAAGGGTTCTAAAATACTGCCCATTTGGTATTTTTAAATTATTCACTCACTTCTTCTCCGCAATTTTCTTTAATTCACTCAATTTCCAAAGCGCATCCATTGGTGTCATCGTGTTCAAATCCAGGCCCTGCAATTCGTTCTTAATCTGCACCGTATAAGGATCGAGCGATTCAAATATCTGTAGCTGCATTTGCGGCTGGATACTTTTCGCTTTTTTCTGCATCTGACTTTTAGTAGACGTGTCTGCCGTAGCCCCAGCGAAGGCGGATTGCTCATCTGGCAAAGTAGTTTCGCTCTCGCCAATGTGTTGCCCTTCCAATTGGAGCAGTATTTCACTCGCCCGTTCCACCACCGCTTGGGGCATACCAGCCATGCGCGCCACGTGGATGCCAAAGGAGTGATTGGAACCGCCCGGCACGAGTTTGCGTAGAAAAATAACCTTCTGCCCGACCTGTTTAGTGCTGACGTGAAAGTTATGAACGCGTTCCAGTTTGTCGGCCAATTCGTTCATCTCGTGGTAGTGGGTGGCAAAGAGCGTTTTGGGCCGCACCCGACCATTATCGTGCAGGTATTCAGCCAGGCTCCAGGCAATGCTGATGCCATCGTAAGTGCTGGTTCCGCGCCCAATTTCGTCCAGCAGAATGAGGCTCCGGTCGCTTAAATTGTTCATTATCAAAGCCGTTTCATTCATCTCCACCATGAAGGTGCTTTCTCCACCGCTGATGTTGTCGCTGGCACCGACGCGGGTGAAAAGTTTATCGATCAATCCAATACGCGCACTTTGGGCTGGCACGAAACTACCCATTTGCGCCAGCAAAGTAATCAACGCAGTCTGGCGCAGCAACGCGGACTTGCCAGCCATATTTGGTCCGGTGATGAGCATGATCTGCACGTCCTCATTGTCCAGATAAATGTCGTTCGGGATGTATGGCTCGCCGAGGGGCAACTGGGTTTCAATGACCGGGTGACGGCCCGCGCGAATGTCGAGAACGGTGCTGTCGTCTACTTCGGGGCGAACATACTGATGTTTTTGGGCCATTTTGGCAAAAGCCAGCAGGCAATCCAGCCGTGCAATCAGTTGGGCATTGAGCTGCACTGGCTGGATATAAGCCGCCGTTTCTTCTATCAACGCCCGAAAAATGCGGTCTTCCAATTCCTGCATTTTTTCCTCCGCACCGAGTATTTTAGCTTCCAAATCTTTCAATTCCGGCGTGATGTACCGCTCGCCATTCGCAATGGTTTGCTTCCGAATCCAGTCCGCTGGCACCTGATCTTTCCATTTAGAGGTTACTTCTAAATAGTAGCCAAACACATTATTGAAAGCAATTTTGAGGCTGGTAATACCCGTGCGTTCCACTTCGCGTTGCTGAATGGCAAGCAACAATTCCCGGCTGTTGCGGATGACGTTGCGCAGATCGTCCAAAACCGAATCGGCTCCGTCGGCGATGGCTCCTCCTTTACGCAAATCGTTGGGCGGATCGGGAGCGATCACGGCTTCGATGCGTTCGCGAAGGGTGAGGCAGGGATTTAAGCCTTCGCCGAGTTTGCGCAGCCCGGCTACACCATCCGATTGGGTGGGATGTAACAGTATTTTCAATTGCTCGATAGCCACCAAAGCCCGGCGCAATTGCACCACTTCGCGGGGATTGATTTTGCCGACGGCCGTCTTACTCATCAGTCGCTCGAGATCGCCAATGTGGCGAAGATGTGGTTCTATGGTCGCCGTAAAATCGGGATGTTCGACCATGAAAGAGACGGCATCCAGACGGTCGTTGATCTGGCTGAGATTAGTTAATGGCAACAACAACCACTTGCGTAACAGCCTGGCACCCATCGGATTGACGGTTTTGTCGAGTACTTGCAGCAGCGACACGCCATTTTCGTGGTTGGACGCGATCAGTTCCAGGTTGCGAATGGTGAAGCGATCCAGCCAGACGTATTTTTCGGTTTGTAGACGGCTCAAACTGGTCAAGTGGGCCAGTCTGGTGCTTTGCAGGGCAGCGAGATAGTGCAGGGCGGCACCAGCGGCGGTTTGTCCGAGTTCTAGTTCTTCTACGCCAAAACCTTTGAGGCTCAATGTTTTAAAATGATTTAGTAGTTTTTCCCGCGCAAAATCGTAGGTAAAAATCCAGTCTTCCAGCGTGTTGGTATAAAACTTATCGCCGTGCAAGGCAGCAAATTCCTTGACGCGACTTTTGGGGAGAATGATTTCCGCGGGCCGAAAACTTTGCAGCAATTTGTCCATTGTAGCGGCATCGCCTTCGGAAACAAAAAATTCGCCGGTGGAAATGTCGAGAAAAGCGATGCCATGCTGGTCGTTTTTGCCATAGGCGAGCGTAGCCAAAAAGTTATTGGTCTGATGATCCAGCAGCGAATCATCGGTGGTCACGCCAGGGGTGACCACTTCAGTGACGGCGCGGCGCACGACCCGGCCAGGCACCGGCTTTTCCATCTGATCGCAGATCGCTACCCGGAAACCCGCTCGCACCAGGCGTGGCAGGTACATATCCATCGCATGGTAGGGAAAACCGGCGAGTTCCACGTCGTTGCCGCCATTATTACGGCTGGTCAAAGTGATACCCAGTGCCCGCGAGGTTTTTATGGCATCTTCCGCAAAAGTTTCGTAGAAATCGCCAACCCGAAACAGCAAAATAGCGTCGGGGTATTTTTCTTTGACCGCGAAATACTGCGCCATTAGCGGCGTGGTGGTCCCGCTGCCATTCGATTCGGTGCCGTCTTTTTTTGGGCGCGCCATGTGGGTTGGTTAACTGGTTATTAGTTAATTGGTTATTGGTTATTGGTTAATTAGTTATTGGGAACTGGTTATTGGAAATTTACAGGGTAAAGTTAGCACGGGGCGGGAAACTGACTACATTTTTTCCAGAAGAAGAATTGGTTATTTCTGGTACTTTGATGATTGGGCTTGGCAGAATGCGCTTATTTTTGCCCATGCAAGCACCCTACCGGGAAAACCTATATTTACCGTTGAATTTTTGCAAATCAATGCAGAGCAAACTAATCCAAAATACTAATAGTCACCGACTTAAAACACCGATAACCATTTACTAATAACCAATAACTAATAACCAGTATCTGCTTATGTGGACTATGATAGAGGGCTTTGAGCACCTCGAATCCGACGAATTTGATAATTTGCTGGATGCTCCGGCGCTGATCACGATTTTAGTGGGAGCCGCCGATGGCGAGCTGGACCGCGAAGAACGCACCTGGTCGGAGCGACTGTTGCGCTCCCGTACCTACAATCGCCCGAAGCAGCTCAATGAATTCTACCGCGTGGTTGTAGAAGGTTTTTGGGTAAAAGTGAACGGTTTTATGGCGGAACTGCCAACCGACCCCGAGGTGCGGGGACAGGAAATATCTCGCCGACTGACCAAACTAAATGGTGTTTTCCAAAAACTGGATTTGCAATTGTCCGCTGACCTTTACAAGGGTTTTTTAGGCCTCGCCGAAGAAACTGCCGAAGCATCGGGCGGATTTTTGCGCATGGGAGCCATCAGCGTGGAAGAACGACAGTGGATCAAACTGCCCATGCTCACGCCGATTGTAGTGGCCAAAATTGTTGAAGATGACGATGATGCAGTGACTGGCTAAAACCCTACCCTAAACCCAGAAAGGCAGGGGGAGCTGCTTGTGGAACTTTCTTGCTGATTATCAGCACCTTAGAAAATTACAAAATTAATTTGACCCCAACATTTCCCACAACCGAATTACCTCCATTGCTTCGCGCACATCGTGGACACGCAGGATATTGGCTCCCTGCTGCAAGGCGACCATGTGCAGGGCAGTGGTGCCGTTTAGCGCGTGTTCGGGATTGACTTTCAACACTTTGCAAATCATGGACTTGCGTGATAAACCTGCCAGCACGGGTAAACCTAACACCTGGCTAAAAACCGGCAGCTGACGGAGCAATTGGTAGTTTTGTTCCACCGTTTTTCCAAAGCCAAAACCCGGATCGAGGATAATATCGGTCACGCCCAAAGCCCGCAATTTTCCTACTTCAGCGATGAAAAAATCCAACACCTCGGTGACTACGTCGGTATAATTTGGGTCCTGCTGCATCGTCTCCGGGCGACCTTGCATGTGCATGAGGATGTAGGGAACTGGGCCAACTCGGCGATCTTTTTGTAAGGCCTGCAAAGTTGGGTACATAGCTGTATCCAGACTTCCGGCGGATATGTCGTTGATGATACCAGCACCCGCTTGCACGGCGGCGGCGGCGACTTTGCCGCGCCAGGTATCAATGGAGAGAATTGTATCTGGAAAATTCTTTGACAGTGCTTCTATGGCCGGCAAAACCCGGCTAAGTTCTTGATCTTCGGTCACTTCCGTAGCTCCCGGACGGGAAGAGGCGCCGCCAATATCCAGCATTCCGGCTCCAGCATTCAGCATTTTTTCGGCTTGATGAAGCAGTTCATTATTCGTCGTGTAACGCCCGCCATCGAAAAAGGAATCGGGGCTTACATTGAGGATGCCCATGACGGCTGGCCGGGTCAAATCAAGCAGGCGGGAACGAGCGTTCAGGGTCATTGAAGTATTACAATCTACATCTTACGACAATCTTTTTGATTGACGATTGACGATTACATGATTTAAGATTGTTGATGTGGTGCAAACTCATTGAGCCAGCACTTTGCCGCGCGGTTTTGGCGCATCGGCTGGCTGCGCCGAACGTTGTGGCACCGGATTATCCTGCCCTTGTCGGCGCGCTTCCTGCTCGGTCATAATCTCTGGCGTAGCATTACTTTGGAAGCGAACGACGAGTTTATATTTGCGGTTCATACCTTTTACCACCGGGCCGAGAATCAGTTGCATCACGGAGTCGGCGCGAATTTTGGCCTTGTCTAGTACGTGTTCGTTGTCAATGGCATCCTGCCGAAACTGGCGACGCAATTCATTGAAGTTTTTGTTCATTTCCTCGCCGCTGATGCCCGCCAGAAAACCAACGTCCAATTTATCCACTCGTGGATAAACCTCGTGCGAAAGGATGGTCGGCGGAGGCAGTGTAACATACACTTCCCCTTTTTTTGGACTGAACGTTACATCAAAATACTGGTCCAGTTTGAAACCGGCTTTGATGACGCTGATCGCTTCCACCTGAATGTCGGTTTGGGAAATAGCGAAGCCTAAGAACTTGTATTGCAACGTTTTATCCATGCCGAGGCGACTGCGCAACTCATAGGTCGCCAGCTCGACAATGCCTTTGCGCACCTTTTCCTTTGAGCAGGCCGCGCGAAGCCGAAAAGTCAAGAATGGCGGCTCGTTTTTGCAAGCGATCTACCATCGGCTGGAGGCCTTCGGTGAGGGCAATGCCGCAGGGTGTGTCTACGTTTTTGCCTTTGGCCATGAGCTGACCGTTGTCGGCCTTGATGAGGGTAGCCATAATTTGAGTCACGAAAAAACAGGTGTATTTGCCCGCTACTTCATTGAATATCTGCACCGCCTGGTTGGAATTGTCGTTATACCAGGTTTCGTACAGCCCGGCGGTGGTGTCTTTCAATGCCACAAAATCATTGTAATACATACTTTTTAAGTAGTCGTGCTGCTTGCGATATTCGGGTTCCAGGCGGCGTTTCAGGCTGTCCGGCAAGCCCATGCGATTGGCCACATGGTAGAGCAGCGACACATTGAAATTGTACACCAGATCGTCAAATTCTTTTTTGTACTGCTCCGGGTTGGACAGGATACGCAAAGTGGCCTCTTCATCCAGGTTGGGCTGGAAATCGGAGGGTACGTAGGTCAATTGCACGGCTTTGGGGTCTTGCAAAAGATTGGCAAAGGTGCCATCGCCAAAAAAGGTTTTGTAGACAATAATGGCTCCGATACAAACCAAGGCGAACAACAGAAGTTGTTTGCCAAAAATAGAACCGCCGCGAGCCGAACTTCGGGGGGCATCAGGTTGGTGTGTCGCCATTTTTTAAGACATTAAATAGTTCTATTAATGCGAATCATGGGTTAAAAATGAGTGCTGATTTTCAGGTGATTAGCGACCAGACCTGACAGGTTTTAAAAACCTGTCAGGTCTAAGTGCTTAACATTCACATACTTAATACATTGTAATTTAAGTTGTTTTGAATATTGTAAGATTTGAATATTCGATCAATTACCTGATTGTCAAGTGTTTTTAATCAAATACTCAAATACTCGTATCCTCAAGGAACTTAATTTACAGTGTACTTACTCAGCCAAACCCATGATTTGCATAAATTATTGATTAACAGCATCGCAACAACGCTATTTTGCCTTTAAATTTCTATTTCCCCAGCAAATATGCTTTCACCGCTGTGCGCGCCTCCTGGGCAGCAGCAGAGTTATATTTCGGGCTGCTCGGATTAGCAAAAGCGTGATCTGCATCATAATGCTTGACGGTCAGGCCTTTACCCGCCGTTTTCATATTTTTCTCAAAGTCGCTGACCATTTGGGCATTGATCCACTGGTCTTTGTTAGCATGAATCATC
Organism: Saprospiraceae bacterium; assembly: GCA_965249785.1. Lineage (GTDB taxonomy): Bacteria > Bacteroidota > Bacteroidia > Chitinophagales > Saprospiraceae > M3007. Next base: position 101,851 of record CBDFMU010000054.1, read on the forward strand.
AATACATCCGAATTCAAAGTACGCAACTTGGCGACATCGGTTTCGGGCATACCATAATACATCACGCAAGCCTTGGTTCTCTCACCGCCCAGTATAGCCGCCTGCAACGACCAGCCGCCACCGAAGCACCAGCCAATAGTCCGAAAGTCGGCCTGCGGACCAGCATACTGTATAGCTCCAGTGATGATCGCCATCGAGCGAGCCGGATCGTTGTCTTTCATTAATTTACCCGCTTGCTCGGCAGTCGTGGCTACTTTTCCATCATATAAATCAATAGCCAATACATTGACTCCCAATTCTTTACCCCAGGCAACTGCCTCATTTTTTATATAATCATTGACACCCCACCATTCCTGCAACATTAACAGGTATTTGTTAGTTTTTTTGTGGTTTTTAACAAAAAAAGCGTGGCCATTGGCACCACCTGCGACGGGGAAGTCCACCATTTTGCCTTTTTTCGTCAGTTCTACGGCTTCAGGGTCGGGGTGGGCATTCAAGAAAGCAGGGTCGGTCGTAAATGACGCGAAACGCGCGGCAGGCGTGTTGGGGTCGTGGCACATGGCCATGGAGGAGATGGAAGGAGCCTGTTTTTGGCAGGTAGCCAGCAGGAGGGGAAGGAGGAGGAAAAGTAGTTGTTTCATAATAGTTATGCTCTTTGCTTTAAAGATTTCAGAACGGTTAAGCCTCGGAACGAGCCGCTTTTGTCATCCTGCCGGGAACCGTCCACGACGTGTGCTATGGCGCGGACGGTTCCCGGCAGGATGACAAACGTTGCATACTTATTCTACATACAGCACCAGGCCCTTCAAATAAGCCCCCTCTGGATGGAACAAACTCACCGGGTGATCAGCTCCCTGGGTGAGGTGATGCAGCACCCGCACTTGCCGTCCGGCTTCCATCGCCGCCGCTACAATAGTATGGTAGAATAATTCGCGATCCACCACCTGCGAACAGGAAAAAGTAAACACCACACCACCCGGCGCGGTTTTTTGGATGGCCGCCAAATTCAGGCGTTTGTAGCCTTGCACGGCGTTGTGCCGCTTTTCCATGCTTTTGGCAAAGGCCGGAGGATCAATGACCAGCACTTCGTATTGCCGCTCACTGTTCTTCAAAAATTGCTGCACATCCGCACAAAAACTTTCGTGCCGACCCTCAAATGGGGCATTTAAAGCGATGTTTTGTTCTACCAATTCCATCGCTTTGGCCGACACATCCACCGAATGCACTTCCGCTGCACCGGCGCGCAAAGCATAGGCCGAGAAACCGCCGGTATAACAAAAAGCGTTGAGGACGGTCTTGCCGCGCACGAAATGAGCCAGCAATTGCCGATTATCGCGTTGATCCAGGAAAAAGCCCGTTTTCTGCCCGGTCACCCAGTCTATTTTGAACTCCACGCCGTTTTCCGCCACAATGCCAGCGGAGGCAGAATCGGAAGACTGACCAATCAAATAACCGTTGCTTTGCCCGGCCGCGTAGTTGGGTGGCAAGGCTTCGGCACTTTTATCATACACGGCCATGTGTTCGCCCAACACCGTGCGAACGGCTTCGGCCAGCAAATGTCGCTGACGATGCATGCCGATGCTGTGGCATTGCAGCACGGCAGTATTCCCATACACATCCACGATCAGACCGGAGAGGCTGTCGCCCTCGCCGTGTACCAGGCGAAAACAGTTGGTTTCGGTATTATCTAACAAACCAATGGCTTGTCGAGCTGCTGCCGCTTTACTGAATTTTTCGACCCAAAACTGTGGGTCTTGCAAATCAGCGGCACCAAAACTCAGCATCCGCACCGCAATGCTACCGTGGTGAAAATGCCCCACCCCTAACAGTTTGCCGCCGCGATCGTAGACTTCCGCCACGTCACCATCTTCCGGGCGACCATCTATACGCGCTACAGCCCCCGAAAACACCCAGGGATGAAATCGCAGAATGGGCATTTCTTTACCCGGTTTCAAATAAATTTTGATCATAATTTAAAAAAAACAGAACTTTGGGCCTGAAAGGTACGCCACTCCAGGCGTAGTCTCACATGAGCCGCAAAATCTACACTTTTTGACCAGTCAACTTCCCTCTACTTGCCTGCTGGTGGCAAAGACTTTAGTTGCTTAAAACCGATTTAAGTAAAAAGGTAAAATTTCGATTTTATTGGTAAAGTGCTGGCAGTCACTGTTTTTGTGAAATTAAACTCATACTATTTTTTAAAAGTACTTCCAGAAGTTAATCCATATTTAAAAGGAATCGAAGCCTCTTGAATGCTATTTCCATCTTAACCTTTTAAATTTTAATTAAAAATTTCATGCAAAAATTTTCTTTTATCCTCCTCGCCTTAATGCTTTTGGGCAATGGACTGGCCGCCCAAAACAATTTTTTTGAGCAAGTCCAACTCAGAGATTTACCCAGTTCGGTGCAGGTGCCGACGACGGTCAAAAAAATGGGCATTTACCGCCTGAATGAACCCGGTATACGTGCTTATTTGCTCAATGCGCCGATGCGTTTTCAGAATAATGGCGTGACTTTGCCCCTGGATATCCCGATGCCCGACGGCACCATGGAAACATTCGGTATAGTGGAAGCCCCGATTCTGGCTCCCGAAGTAGCGGCTCTGAACCCGGAGATCAAAAGTTATGCGGGCAATGGACTGACGCATAAAACGGCCTCTATTCGCTTTACCCTGACCTCGACTGGCTTTAATGCCATTATCCTTGGCTTGAACGGCGATAATGTGTATTTTGAAAAATACAACAAGAGCCTGCCGGATGTGTATTTCAACTACTTTACCAGTGATGCGATAGCCCCGGATAAGCAGCACCAACCCGCTTGCGGCACAGGTTTGCACGACCTTCCAAAAGACTTAAATCCACAAACCGAAAATGGCCCCGGTGGTGTAAACAATAACACTGGTGGTACCCTGCGCAGGTTTCGCTTAGTGATGGCTGCTAATGTCGAGTTCACCGCCGCAAATGGCGGTACGCCTGCTTCTGGTTTGGCAGCCGTGATGGTGTATGTCAACAATATGACCGCAGTGTATGAGCGGGAACTTTGCGTCACCTTTACCATGGTCAGTGGCACCAATATGGTATTCGCTACGGAACCCGACGGCTATACAAATGATGACGAATTTACGATGCTCGCCGAAAATCAAACCAAGGCAGATGCAGTAATCGGATCTGCCAACTATGACATTGGGCACGTTTTGGGGACTTATCCAGCCGGCAGTTCAGGCGGTGGAGTAGCCTATTCTCCATCTGTGTGTACTGCTAACAAAGCAGGGGGAGCCAGCAGAACCAGCTCAGGATATGCGCAAGTGTTTTATGACCAGCTGGTTCAGCACGAAGTGGGTCACCAGTTTGGGATGAGCCACAGTTACAACAGCAATATCCCGGTATGTACTACCCGCAACCAGCCAACTTCGGTGGAACCTGGTTCAGGGGCAACAATTATGAGTTATGGTTTCACCTGCGATACGGACGATTATCCTACCGGCGGACCGTTCCTTAATTTTCACTCGATCAGTTATTCACAGGCAGTGGCCATCATCACTGGCAGCTGTGCTACTACTACTGCAACGGGGAATTTACCGCCAGTTGTAACGGTGCCAGGCACTTTCACTATTCCAAAATCAACGCCTTTTGCGCTGACTGGCAGTGCCACGGATGCCGATGGTGGCTTGACCTACTCTTGGGAAGGTACGAATACGGGTGCAGTCTCTGTCCCCGATGCCACGGTGTTGGCAGATCCTACCCAGCCTCCTTTTTTCCGGTCGTATCCGCCGGTAGGTACGCCTACCCGTGTTTTTCCGCTGTTATCGGCCATTCTGGATGGCTCGAACTATGCTGTGGGTGATAAATTGCCTTCGGTGGGCATAGCCACTACCCATCGTCTTACCGTTCGCGACAATCACGCTGGTGCTGGCGGGGTATCCTTTGGTACTACCACTGTCATAGTGGATGGTAGCATCGGGCCATTTTTGGAAACCACCAATCTTGCAGGTTCTTATGCCGGCAATTCCAGCCAAACGATTACTTGGTCGGTCAATGGGACTAACACGGCTACGTCCAACGTCAATATCCTGATTTCCACAGACGGAGGTAATAACTTCAGCAGTCTATTGGCAAATACACCCAACGACGGCACACAGGCCGTCACGCTGCCAAATACGCCCACTACTACTGCTCGCATCAAAGTAGAAGCGGTCAACAATATCTTTTTCGATATTTCCAACTCCAACTTTACGATCACTGCTGCGCTGCCAGTAGAACTAGTGCGCTTTGATGCTACATTGAAAGGCGAAAACAGTGCGTTACTTACTTGGCAAACTGCTACGGAAGTAAGTAACCAGGGCTACGATGTAGAAATGGCCATTAACGATGGTACGTTCCGGAAAGTGGGTTTTGTAAAAGGCAAAGGCACTAGTAATGTTATTAGTAACTATGAGTTTTTGGTGCCCAATCTTTCCCGCGAACTGCATTATTTTCGCCTGAAAATGAAGGACGTAAATGGCGATTTTACTTATTCGTCGGTGCGTAGTCTTCTGTTGGATAACGGGAAAGATGTAGTAAGCATCTATCCTAATCCTGCTCTGGATGGGATGTTACAAATCACACTGGCTCAATCGGATGCAGAAGGAATACAAGCAGAACTAATTAATTCGGTTGGTCAACTGGTCAGCACTACGCAATTTTATAATACTGGCAATATCATGCGTATGCAGTTGCCAGCATCGGGTGTATACAACCTGGTGCTGCGGCTGGATAACGGCACAGTGATTACTAGAAGAGTCGTGATGTTGTAAGAAATTGTTGAGAGGGTTGAGGTTGTTGAGAAATAATAAAAGCTCCGTTCGTCTTTGGTAAGGCGAACGGGGTTTTTAGATTCAAAAGGCTTGAAAAAGTGGCCATAATACCGTATCTTTGTATCAAAATAGTTATCCAGACATGAACATGAACCTTTTGAACAGGATTACCGTAAATCCAGATATTTGCCACGGAAAACCGACCGTGCGCGGTTTACGCTATCCAGTAGAGAATATTTTAGAATTGCTGGCTTCCAATATGACACACATCGAAATTTTGGCTGATTACGAAGATTTGGAAGAAGAAGACCTGCAAGCCTGTTTGCTCTTTGCTATGCGTTTGGTTCAAGTCAAACATATCAGCGAACTAGTGGCATGAAGTTCATTGTAGACGCCCAAATTGCCAAAACGCTTAGCTAAATGGCTGACAGAGCAAGGCTTTGATAGTATCCATACGCTGGATTTGCCGAACAGAAATAAAACATCTGATTCAGACATAAGTGATTTTTCTCTCCTTGAAAAACGAGTGGTTATATCAAAGGATTCAGACTTTTATGATCGTTATTTTATACGTTTGGAACCTTATAAACTAATTTTTCTTACAACCGGAAATATATCAACCAGCGATTTGATTAGATTATTTGAAAGAAATTTGGATAAAATAATAGTAGAAATTGAGTCAAACAATGTAGTAGAAATATCTCAGACAAATATTATAACTATTGATTAAATTTATCAACTTTTCCCAAACACCACATCCAGACTCTCACAAATCCGCGCCGCCGCAAAATCCAGATCCGCCTCGGTATGCGCCGCCGAAATGAAGCCCACTTCATAACCAGACGGCCCGAAATACACGCCGCGTTGCAGGCAAGCCAGGTGAAATTTCTTAAATAATTCCATCTTCGACCCATCAATTTCATCCGAGCGACGAACCGTTTCGCGGCTGAAAGTCGGCCAAAAAATAGAGCCAATACTGGGGAAAGTTACTTCATAGCCATTACGATCACAAAAGTCTTGCAGTTGATTAGTGAAATATAAAGTCTTCTCTTCCAAATTCTTATAGAAGTTCGGTTGCAACAATTCCGTCAAAGTCGCAAAACCAGCCGCCATCGCCACGGGATTAGCACTCAGCGTCCCTGCCTGATATACTGGCCCCATCGGCGCCACGTGTTCCATAATCCGGCGACTGGCCGCATACGCCCCGACTGGCATTCCGCCGCCAATAATTTTACCAAAAGTGAGGATATCTGGCTTAATATCATAGTAGCCCGCTGCCCCTTCAAAACCGATGCGGAAACCAGAAATCACCTCGTCAAAAATCAGCAGGCAACCATACTCGTCGGCTTTATCGCGCAATAATTGCAAGAACGAACGATCTTGTAATAGCAATCCGTTATTAGCCGGAATTGGTTCAATGATGATGGCGGCTATATCATCGGCGTGTTCGCGCAAGGCGGCTTCCAATGCTTCGGGATCGGCAAGTGGCACCACCAACGTTTCGCGGGCAAACGACTCCGGAATGCCCGCCGAGGTGCTAATGCCAAACGTCACCAGTCCCGAACCAGCCTTCACCAGCAGCGCATCTACATGACCGTGGTAGCAACCCTCGAATTTCAGGATTTTATTGCGTCCCGTCACGCCCCGCGCCAGACGAATAGCACTCATCACCGCCTCGGTGCCGCTGCTTACAAAGCGCACCATTTCGATGAAACGGTGATTGTCCAGCATCAGTTTACCGATCAAGTTATCGTGCGGCGTGGGCGTTCCAAACGACATACCCTTGGCCACCGTAGCCTGCACCCGCTCCACCACCACTGGCGGACAATGGCCTAAAATGAGCGGCCCCCAGGAACAGCAAAAATCCACAAAAGCCTGTCCATCAACATCATGCAAATGACACCCTTCGCCTTTTTCAAAGAAAATAGGCGGCCCTTGCACGCTCTTGAATGCCCGCACGGGACTGTGTACGCCCCCAGGAAAATACTGTTTAGCGGTCTCGAAAAGTTCGCCGCTGCGGGCGCGGGTGAAGGTAGTAGGTGTTGGATAGTTGCGTAGGTTCATGGCACAAAAGTACCGCCAATCCTCGATTGGCGAATAGATTTACGAATAACACCAGAAACGCTTATACGGCCGAAAGTTGTGCAAAAAAACCTTCTTCATCGCCCGCGTATTCGATAGTTTGATGGGCCTGATTGTAAAATGGTGTTCGTTTCGACAGCATTTTTTCCAAAAAAGCGGGCCATTCCTCCTGTGGTAACTGCGCCAATAAAGGCCGACGTGTGGGTTTTCGGCGCAGCCGTTCCAGCAAAATATCCATCGGAACTTTCAAATAAATAGAATGGCCATGCTGATTGATCCAGTCCATATTATCGAAAAAACAGGGCGCACCGCCGCCGAGCGAAATGACAGATGGCGGCAGATCAGCCAGCAGATGTAAATACTGTTGCTCCAAAGCCCGGAAGCCCACTTCGCCTTGATCTTCAAATAGTTGTGCAATAGTTCGCTCCTCCTTTTCCTCCATCCAGCGATCCAAATCCACCAGCGGAACGCCCTTATGTGCGCCGCTAATTTTGCGCCCCAGTAAGATTTGCCACTGCCCATAAAGCCTAGTAGAAAAATGTGTTTTTGCATATAGGTTTGGCAGAAATATTTTGTTGTTGGGGCAAGATAGGAAGTTGGATTATTTACTTGCTTGAAAAAGGCGTTGGTCTGCGCTATATTTGAGACTTGATTCCGTTGACAGCACTAACCACTTACGTTTCCATTTCATGCGACACATTTACAACTTATTCTTTCTTTTTACCATTATTTCTTTAAATGCCCAATCCCCCACCCTATTAACAAAATCTCCCTTCGTCCTCGGCGAAACGCTACAAATTCAGTCTGAACAACTTCACGAAGCCCGAACTTTAAACATCTACCTCCCACCCTACTACAAGCAGGATTCTACCAAAAAATATCCCGTTATCTATCTATTAGATGGCTCCACTGACGAAGATTTTATTCATGTAGTGGGACTAGTACAATTCTGGTACTTTCCCTTGGGTAAACACGCTCCCAGAATCTATTGTGGTGGGCATCGCCAATGTAGACCGCAAGCGGGATTTCACTTTTCCCACGCAAAATGTAGAAGATAAAAAGAAAGTACCAACTTCGGGTGGTTCTACGGCTTTTATTCGCTTCATAGAAACAGAATTACAGCCTTTTATTAATAAAAATTATAGAACGGATACTTTAGCGACGCTCATCGGCCAGTCACTCGGTGGACTGGTAGCCACGGAAATCCTGTTTAAAAAACCGGACTTGTTTACCCATTATATTATAGTTAGCCCCAGCCTGTGGTGGGATGATGAATCTCTGTTAAAACTGGAACCCAAATCTCCTGCTGCTTTCAAGAAAGTTTACTTGACAGTCGGAAAAGATGAAGACCCGGTTATGGTGCAGGATGCTACTAAATTAGCAGAAAAACTGCAAAAATCGCCAACCAACCAGTTGATATTTAAAGTATCCGAAGGCCAGAATCACGGCAATATCTTACATTTGGCCGTATATGATGCGTTTGGGCAGATGTTCAAGACACCGAAGAAATAAGAGCTTATCTAATTAAACCATATCTTTCCCTTAAATTCTCAATTATGACCACAAAACACGTTTTCGCTACCCTGCTGGCCTTCATCTTTACCGCTTCTCTATATGCCCAATCGGAGAATCACTGTGGTTTTAATGTCCGCTATCAAGTGTTCGACTCAATATTTCCGAATTTTTTATTCCGGGGTATGTCTGCACGAGAAAATGGTGACCAATACGAATTTAATCTCTATCGTACGCCTTCTCCTACACAAAAACAGTTTCGGCGGCTTACCACGGATCATCAAGGTTCACTGCTAAGCACCATAGATTTTACCTTCGACTGTAATGCAGCAATCGTCGGGCAAGACGGCGCGTTTCTTTGTGCCAGCACCGTCGAAACAGGCATCCGGGTAAGCAAACTGGCTTCCACTGGTGACACAATTTGGACGGGAGTGTTCGGCCAACCCAATTTCATTCCTTATAACATCCTCGATATGGGAGCAGATGGCATTATAATAACCGGTGCAGAGCCGTATAGTCAAACTGTCTGGTTTCCTAAGGGGTTTTTATTAAAAATTGATGCAAACCATACCGAAGCATGGATGACTATCCATAATGTATTGGGTCCACAAGGATGGTTCAACCGCGTAGTACCGAGTAGTGATGGAGGATATTTTGTAGAGGCTCTTTCCGCAGACAATTCTTATAGTTCCACTTGGGAAAAAGGGATTAAGTTTGATCAAGACGGCAACTTGCTCTGGCAAACCCAACTGGGAAGTGTTTATGGAGGTTCTGACATTATTGGCATGACGAGCGATAGCAATGGCGGTTTATTATCTACAGTAGCCGGACCTGGAGACCATGGGCCGAGTTTTTCTTGCCAATTTTATAAAGTTGATGCGGCAGGCAACGTATTGAATAGCGATTGCCTAGATGCATACTTGCCAGATGTTCAAACTTACTTTGTAAATGGAATGAGTGAAATATTGCCTGCCTCCTCCGGCGGCTACCTTACTGGTCTGGCTCGCATTGTATCTCCGGAAGTAGCCCCCGGCTTTGTGCTTATTCGTTTAGACGCGGCCTTGGATACCTTATGGACAAAAGGCTTTAATAGATCAATAAGTCTATCTTCACCCCTTCCCGGTGATGCTTTCCTGGGTTATTACAAGGCCTATCTCGATTCTATAGGCCTAATAAAAATCGGTGCTAATGGCGAATTATCTCCCTGTGCGCCTGTTTCAGCACATAACCCTTCGGCATCGAATGAAAATATAATCCACTTTTCGCCGAATCCTGCGGATAAAGAGTTGACCTTATCTTTTGAAAGTAATGTAGTATTTTCCCAAGAAGCAAGTGTGCAAATAACTAGTCTTCTTGGAAAAGTAATGCGTCAATATAAATACAATAATCTTTTAAATACTGGATCAAAACTGAATCTATCAGACTTGCCTGCCGGGTCGTACATTCTACAAGCAATTGATGCGGGAAAAACTATCGCTACTAAACCACTGGTCATCATTCATTAAATCGAATTGATATAGTTTCTATGAAACACCTTACTCTCCTTCTGTTATTCGCTTTTCATGTAATGCCCGCCGCCTTTACTCAAACTACTTGGGGCAACGGCGCACCACAAGCCAAAACCGCCAACGGCATCCTCGAAGGCATAGAAGAATCGGGCATCCGCACCTTCAAAGGGGTGCCGTTCGCCGCGCCACCCGTAGGTGATCTGCGTTGGCGAGAGCCGCAGCCAGTCAAAAACTGGACGGGCGTACGTAAGGCAGACAAGTTTGGGCCAAGGGCGATGCAACGGGCGATTTTTGGCGACATGAACTTCCGTTCGGATGGCGTGAGTGAAGATTGTCTGTATCTAGATGTCTGGACGCCAGCCCGTTCCGCCACTGATCGCCTGCCCGTGCTGGTGTATTTCTATGGCGGCGGCCTAATGGCGGGCGATGGCTCCGAACCGCGTTACGACGGCGAGAGCATGGCGCGTCAAGGCATTGTAGCCGTGGTGGTCAATTATCGCTTGAATATTTTTGGCTTCATGGCGCATCCGGAATTGACCAAAGAATCACCGCACCACGCTTCCGGCAATTACGGGCTTCTGGATCAGGCGGCGGCACTGCAATGGGTCAATAAAAACATCGCGGCTTTTGGCGGTGATCCCAAACACGTGACCATTGCTGGCGAATCGGCGGGTTCTATGTCGGTGAGTGCGCAAATGTTGTCGCCCTTATCGAAGAATCTGATTGCCGGGGCTATCGGCGAAAGCGGCTCGGTGCTGGGTACGTTGCCGCCTGTTCCATTAGCGGAGGGCGAACAAAATGGCGTAAAATTCGCCGAACTGGCCGGGGCCAAATCGCTGGCAGAATTACGCCAACTATCCGCAGAGAAACTATTGGAAGTTGCTACCAACCATGAGTGGGAATTCTTTAAACCCACCGTGGATGGTTACTTTTTTCCAAAGTCGCCATTAGACATTTATACGGCTGGCCAACAAGCCAAAGTGCCGCTGCTAGTCGGCTGGAATTCAGAAGAGTCGGGTTATAAGGCGATAACGGGAGCAGATGCGCCGACCAAAGAAAACTTTACCAAGGCTGTGCAGAAACTATACGGAGATCAAGCCACAGAACTACTGAAACTATATAATCCTGCATCCGATCAAGAAGTTATGCAGGCAGCCACCGATCTGGCCAGCGATCGCTTTATTGGTTTTAGCACCTGGCACTGGTCGGATTTGCAGGCAAAAACTGGTGGCAAGCCCGTTTATCGCTATTTATACGCCCGTCCGCGTCCAAGTATGCGCTCCGAAATGGGCAACGTCGTAGCGGGCCTCGCCGGAGGTATTATCAAAGACTCCACTGCTAAAAAAGCACCCGCCGCCACCGGCGCAGTCCATTCGGCAGAAATAGAATACGCTCTGGGTAATCTGCCGACCAATCGCGTCTATGACTGGCAGCCCGAAGACTATAAAGTATCCGAAATCATGCAGGCTTATTTTGCCAATTTCATCAAAACGGGCGATCCGAATGGATTGGGCGTGCCTGCGTGGCCAGTAGTAAAAAGTGGTATCGCTGCGCCCGTGATGATTATTGATGTGAATACACGGGTGGAAACGGAGACTGGGCGAGCGCGGTATTTGTTTTTGGAGGGGTTGGGGAAAAAGTGACTGGAAGATAATTTTTATCGGGGAGTGGAAAAACTTTGGAATAAAAAAGTTTATTAGTTAATTTGGACATCTGACACAGAGTAAAAACTTTGAACATATACTTGTTTACCAAGTGCTTCGTGCTACCTTTGGCCAGTATAATGAAATTTAATACGGCTCTTCTTGATTCGGCTTTCGACCATTATACGCCGTGATTGTTTTCTGTGTGCTGCGAATCATATGGAAACTGAGTGACACTCCCGCAATGAACGAAAAAAGAACGCAATGTAGACTTTTACTTAGTCGTTGATTTTGGGTGACTTATTTGGAAGTATTTAAAAAAATAAAAAACAATGAGTTTAGAAACAACACGGAAAGGAATTCCAGATATTTTGGAATTGCTACACAAAGGTGAATGGCAAATACCTCAATTTCAAAGAGAATTCGTTTGGTCTCCTGAACAGGTCAAAAATCTTATCAATTCTTTTATTAAATCATATCCAATTGGATTAATTACAATTTGGGGGCAGCCTCAAAACAAGCCTCACACACCTGGAGAACCAATAAAACTAAAAAATGGCGTTGAGTATAGGGAGTATATCAACGATCCAGCTATAATAAAGCTTGTGCTTGATGGGAAACAACGGCTTACTTCATTAGCAATGGTTTTTGGTGGGCTGCGCTCAAAAAATGACAGGCATTCATATTCTGGCGGCTGGTTTGTTGACATTGATGCCCTTGCAAAAAATGATGAAACCAACGTCGTAAAATATAAAAAACAAAAAGAAATCAATAGTGAACAACTTACAACAGTAACTATTTGTGTTAAAAAGGCATTGATTCCACTTAAGGATTTTCACAAATTGGGCGAATACTTGGCTAATATAAGCAACCCGGATATTTATCCAGAAGGAGAGTTCCCAAATAAAGATATTCGAGATTTAAGGGCTAACGCAACAAATAGTTTATTAGATAACTACAAAAGATTTCAAATTCCAATTGCTGAGCTCCCTCCATCTGTTGATTTAGGAGCAGTGTGTGAAATTTTTGATATTCTAAATACTACTGGCACTAAGGTTTCTACATTTGATCTAATTCATAATTTACTATTTAAATATAGTTCTGGAGATTTTCTCTTACGGGAAAACTTTAAGACATATTCTGATTTAGACTCTTTTGGATTTCTTTGTGATGAGCGAAGACAAGAATATTTTAATCAGATTGTAACAGGTTGTTATTTGTCGGAGCCAGATCCTTTTAGAAACTATAATCCCAACGAAAAAGTATCTAGTATAAAAGGTAAAGACCTGATTGAAACACCACTTACATTTTATCAAAAAATTCATAATAATTCTGCCAAGATCGACAAATACACAAAAGAACTATTTGACAATGTACTCTATGGCACATTTAGGCTTTCTGAAATTCCATACCCTGTACAAATTATACTATACATATCGTTACGCTGGAATTTAGAGATAAACAATTTAAATGACCTTACTACAATAGATGATTTAAATAAAATATTTAGAGCATTTTTCTAGAGGAATACTTTATCAACAAGATATGATCAAGGATTTCTTACCCAATTCTCAAAAGATTTAAAATATTTACATACTATCCTATTTGATAATATTAAAAACAGAGGTAATAAATGGGCTGAATATGTAAACAAACAACTTGATAATTTATTTGCGACCGAGAATATTGCTAAAACAAAAGAAAATATTAAGGATATAATCAAAGATGATGATATTAAAGGAGCTTTATTTCAGGGTGTCGCCCTTTTAATGAACTCAAGAGCAACCATTGATTTATTGACCAATGACCCACTTGATAGGTTTACCGATGAAAAAAGTAAAATGGTTCAACTACATCATATTTTCCCTAGACAATGGTGCAAGGATAATAAAGGGAAGTATAACATCATTGAGGAGTTAGGGGAGAACCATTTTGCGAATTTGATTCCATTAACAGCGGCATCAAACAATAAATGGAGATCAAATGGCCCTGCCACAGCAATCAACCAGTTTAATCTAGCTTTTAATTCATACTCAAATACATATGAGTTAGGTTTTATTGATTCAGATAGTTTCGAATTTCTAAGAAATGATAATATAAAAGAGTTTTGGGAAAAGCGTGCTGATAAAATTGCTGATGAATTATATAAAGCACAATTTGTAAGTTAACTCACATAAATCCGACAATATTTTTACAAAAACACTTTCTAAGCACTGCGTATTTAGGCAGATTCACTTAACAAAAAACATTTTAAATATTTATAATTATTCCCGAAAATCATAGTCTGTTTCTCTAAACAATTACTCGCCAAAACCCGTTATAGCAATTTACGCCAAGCATTTTCTATTATGAAGTATACCCTTTTCGTCGCCACCCTTCTGCTCTTCCTCGCCGCCTGCAAAAACGACTCTGGCGTTCAGGAGATCCGCAATGAAGGCCCCAACGCCAGCATGGTGCGCAACCCCGCCACCGCCGACTACCCCACCGATACCAACCAACTCGCCCGCATTGTCTACGAGGAGCATGATTTCGATTTTGGCGAAGCCAAAGAAGGCGATGTGGTGGAACACAGTTTCAAATTTACTAACACGGGCAAAGTGCCGCTGGTCATCTCCGGCGCGCGTTCCTCCTGCGGCTGCACCATTCCGAAATGGCCAGAAGACCCTATTCCGCCCGGCGGCACTGGGGTGATTTCTGCCAAGTTCAATACCGAAGGAAAATCAAATGCCCAGAAAAAGATGATCAAGGTGACGGCCAATACTTATCCGAACGAAACTTCGGTGACGTTGAAAGGGATAGTGAAACCGAAGGAATAACTGGAGATCGAAATTTATTTCGACTAGTAGCCACTTGGAGTTCCCGCGGAATAAATTCCGCGCTCCAATTCTTCCTGCACCGCAATCGCCGCTTCCCGCCCTTCGGCAATTGCCCAAACCACCAGCGATTGGCCGCGCCGTACATCGCCCGCCACGAATACGCGGGGGTGTTCGGTGCGATAATTTTCGGTAGCGATCAAGCCTCGTGCATCCAGTGATAAACCCAGTTGTGCCCACAGCGGACCGGGTGTCGCCCCTTGGTAACCAATGGCGATCAAGGCTAAATCGCAGGGCAATTCGCGTTCGCTACCCGGCACTTCCTGGAAATTGTATCGTCCGGTTTCCGCATTTTTTTCCCAAGCCAAATCACTGACTAGCAAGCCTTTAACCACGCCGTTCTCATCCGCTACAAAAGATTTAGTCTGTATTTCCCAAGCACGGGCGCAGCCTTCTTCATGCGAGGAGGAAGTCATTAATACCGTCGGCAACAATGGCCAGGGCGTATCATCGGGCCGGGAATCGGGCGGGCGCATTCGGTACTGGAATTGGGAAACATGGATGGCACCTTGTCGGTTGGCCGTCCCCACACAGTCCGAACCCGTGTCGCCGCCACCGATGACGATGACGTGTTTGCCATCGGCTAATAAAGGCAATTCATCGGCCAACAAAGGTTCGCCCGCTACCAAACGATTATTCTGCGTCAAATAATCCATCGCATAGTGAATGCCCGGTAAATCACGACCGGGAATATCCAGATCGCGGGGTTGCGCGGCACCGGCACAAACCAGCACGGCATCAAAATTGGCCAGCAGTTCCGCGCCTTCGATGGATTTCCCTATTTCTATATTACATTGGAAGTCAATGCCTTCGGCGGCTAGCAGGGATATGCGCCGTTCGATCACCCATTTTTCCAGTTTAAAATCTGGAATACCGTAGCGGAGCAACCCGCCCGGCTGCGCGTCTTTTTCAAACACCGTCACCGAATGTCCCGCCTGATTAAGTTGGTCGGCAGCGGCCAAACCCGCCGGGCCAGAACCGATAATGGCGACCTTACGTCCCGTGCGCAAAACAGGTGGCTGCGGCTGCACCCAATCCTGCTCGAAAGCCATTTCAGCAATCGTCCGCTCAATATGTTCGATGGTAACTGGCGATTGTTGAAGATTCAGGACACAGGCGTTTTCGCAAGGAGCCGGACAAATGCGCCCAGTGAATTCTGGAAAATTATTGGTGCGGCGCAATAGTCGGAAAGCTTGCTGCCAATCCTGCCGATACACTGCGTCGTTAAAATCGGGAATCAAATTGCCCAATGGACAGCCTTGGTGACAAAATGGTACGCCACAGCCCATGCACCGAGCGGCTTGCTCCTGCGTTTGTTCCTGTGTGATCGTCGCCTCGTCCACCACATCGTGGAAGTCGCGCAGGCGTTCCGCCACGGGCCGATAGGCGGGCGTGTGGCGGGGGTATTTTAGGAAGCCTCTAGCGTCGGACATGGTGTATTAATGTGGTCAATAATGATAAATGTGGTCAATGTGGTATCCGTCGCTTTTGTCATTCTGCCGGAACCTGTCCACGTTATATGCGTGTTTTACGACGTGGATGGTTTCCGATAGAATGACAAAACTTGCACTCATGAATCTTATTTATGGCACTTCCACCAACTGTGTTTGCAAGGCATACGAGCCGTTTGTCCCATTTACTTTTCCGTTTTTTTCCGCCATTTTCCCATTCTTTTTCAACAAAACTGCCTTGTATTCGCGCGGCATTACTTTTCTGAAAAATGCGCATTGGGTAGACCAGTTTTCCAATAAGGAGGCCGCCCGAGGACTTTCGGTATAATCCAAATGCCGACTGATCAATTGCTGAATTTGTTCTAATTCTGTTGTGGTAGGCACCTCAATTTCTACATCCGCCGGATTGCATTGCTCGGCAAAATTGGCCGCTGGATCATACACGAAAGCAACACCGCCCGTCATGCCCGCCGCGAAATTGCGGCCCGTTGGACCCAGCACCAACACGAGGCC
Source organism: Saprospiraceae bacterium (assembly GCA_965249785.1). Classification (GTDB taxonomy): domain Bacteria; phylum Bacteroidota; class Bacteroidia; order Chitinophagales; family Saprospiraceae; genus M3007. The sequence goes on from CBDFMU010000054.1 coordinate 118,225, forward strand.
GCCCGTCATATATTCGCAGCCGTGATCGCCTACGCCTTCTACCACGGCGGTGACTCCGCTGTTGCGTACTGCGAAACGCTCCCCGGCCCGACCATTCAAAAAGACTTCGCCGGAGGTCGCGCCCATAAGGGCCACGTTGCCGATCAGGATATTTTCGGCGGCTAAAAAAGAGGCTGCGCGATGTGGACGAACGATCAATCTTGCGCCACTGAGTCCCTTTCCGAAATAGTCGTTGGCTTCGCCTTCCAGAAAAAATTGCAAACCTTTTGCTCCGAATGCGCCGAAACTCTGACCGGCTGAACCAGTGAAAGTCCATTGCAGGCTCCCATCCGGCAAACCAGCACCGCGCCATTGGCGACTGATTTCGGAAGAAAGGTAGGCTCCGACCGCCCGATCTGTATTTTGAATAGGGCTAGTGGATTGAAAAGGCTGCGCATAATGCAATGCATCGTAGGCCTCTTCCAACAACGTTTTATCCAGCAATCCTTCCAGTAGAACTTCCGATTGGCGGGCGGAAACGGGTGTAAAAAGGCCGTCTTTAGTAGAGAAATGCGGCTGCGTCTCTTTATATAATAGGGCACTCAGATCGAGCAAACGCACTTTACCTGTTGGCAGATCGCTGCGCATCTTCAGCATTTCCACGCAGCCTACCATCTCGTTTACGGTACGGAAGCCGAGTTCGGCCATGATTTCGCGCAAGTCATTGGCCAGAAAAGTGAAGAAATTGATGATATGTTCTGGCTGCCCGGTGAAGTTTTTGCGCAGTTCCGGGTCTTGTGTCGCCACGCCAACTGGGCAAGTATTGAGGTGACATTTACGCATCATAATACAGCCCTCGGCGACCAGCGCGGCGGTGGCGACACCCCATTCTTCGGCACCTAATAAGGTGGCTATCGCCAGATCGCGGCCCGTGCGAATTTGACCATCAGTTTGTAGCACTACGCGATCGCGGAGACCATTACGAATGAGGGTTTGGTGCGTTTCCGCTACGCCTAATTCCCAGGGCAGGCCTGCGTGACGAATGCTACCCAGCGACGAAGCACCCGTGCCACCATCGCTACCAGAGATCAGAATCACGTCGGATTTGGCTTTGGCGACCCCTGCAGCGATAATACCTACACCCGCTTTGGAAACGAGTTTTACGCTGATGCGGGCGGCTGGGCTGGCATTTTTTAAATCAAAAATCAATTGCGCCAAATCCTCAATGGAATAAATATCGTGGTGTGGCGGCGGCGAAATCAGGCCCACGCCCGGCGTAGAATGCCGCACTTTGGCAATCCAATCATCCACTTTATGGCCGGGCAATTGGCCACCTTCACCGGGTTTAGCCCCTGCGCCATTTTGATTTGCAGTTCGTCGGCATTGACCAAATACCAACTGGTCACGCCAAAACGCCCCGAGGCTACTTGCTTTACGGCACTGCGCGCGGAGTCGCCGTTGGGCAGTCTTTCGTAGCGACTTTCGTCTTCACCGCCTTCGCCGCTGTTGCTTTTTGCCCCAATTCGATTCATGGCAATAGCCAAGGTCGCGTGGGCTTCGTGCGATAGCGAGCCGAACGACATGGCTCCGGTGGAAAACCTTTTGAGGATATTTTCTATGGGTTCCACTTCATCCAGCGGAATGGGCTGACCTTTACGGAAAGTCATTAAACCGCGCAGCGTGAGCGGCACTTTTTCTTGTTTATCAATCAGTTGCGCATATTTTTTGTAAATGGCATATTGGCCAGAACGCACCGAATGTTGGAGTAAATGGATGGTTTGCGGATTGAATAAATGCGCTTCGCCGTCACGTTGCCATTGGTAAAGGCCGCCGTGCGGAAGCAGCGAATCAGAGATCGCATGCGCGTCTTTTTCCATAAAAGCCAGCCGGTGAAAGGCCAGCACTTCGTCGGCTAGTTCATCGAAACCAAGACCGCCCAAACGCGAAATCGTGCCGCAAAAACAACGTTGGATCACCTCGGCACCCAAACCAACCGCCTCGAACAATTGTGCGCCGATATAGGATTGCAGCGTGGAAACACCCATTTTCGACATGATCTTCAATAAACCCTTGTCGTAGGCTTTACGCAAATATTCCGCGCTGCCCAGGCCCTCGGCGGCAACCGAAGCAAAGGCCAGGTAAGGATGCACCGCGTTGGCTCCATAACCAAATAACACCGCCAACTGATGCACTTCACGCACCTCACCAGTCTCGACAATAAGAGCCGTGGCGTGGCGCAATCCCGCCCGAATTAAGTGCTGGTGAACCGCCCCCACCGCCAGTAAAGCAGGCACGGGAACCAGATTTTCATCGGCCATTAAGTCGGAGAAAACCAATAAGTTATGATTGTTACGCACTAAATGTTCCGCCTCGGCGCACAGGTGATCGAGAGCGGCACGAAGGCGACCTTTCTGGCCGTCAGCCGCAAAAACGATGGGCAAAACGCCGGTGCGGAAATGCGGATGCACCAGATGTTTGAGAATGTCTATTTCGGAGGCAGTCAGCACCGGCGAATGCAGGTGAATGCTGCGCGGGTGTTCCCGATCCAAATCGAGGGGATTGGTGGCCCCACCGAGCGGACTGAACAGGGCCATCACCGCCCGCTCCCGAATAGGATCGATGGGCGGATTGGTGACCTGGGCGAAAAGTTGTTGAAAGTAGTTGGCGACGCACTGCGGTTGTTGCGACAGCGCCGCCATCGGCATATCCGCGCCCATGCTCCCGACTGGTTCTTCCCCGGTGGTTGCCATCGGTTGCAGCACAGTGTACAGGTCTTCGCGGGTGTAGCCGAAGAGTTGTTGTTTTTGGAAAAGACTTAAATGATCGGCGGTGGAAAGCAGGTGTCCCACGTCGGTTTTGACTGAAAACTTCGCCAAATCGGCCAATTCCCAGGTGTTATCTTTCAACCAATCACGGTAAGGGAAGCGCGAACAAATGCGTTCCTTCACTTCCTGATCGCCGATAATTCGCCCGGCATCCAGATCAGCGATGAGCATTTTGCCGGGTTGGAGGCGGCCTTTTTGCACCACTTTTGATTCGTCTACGGGCAAGGCTCCCGCTTCGGAAGCGACGATCAAAGTGCCATCGTCGAGCAGGCAATAACGCGAGGGACGCAGGCCATTTCGGTCGAGCAGCGCGCCTACCACCACCCCATCGGAAAAGCAAATGGACGCGGGGCCGTCCCAGGGTTCCATCAGCATCGCGTGATATTCGTAGAAAGCGCGTTTGTAATCCGCCATCGCCGGGTCGTGCTGCCAGGCTTCGGGAATCATCATCATCAAACTATGCGGCAGGGACCGTCCGGCTAAGTGCAAGAATTCCAACACATTATCAAATATACCGCTATCGGAGAGACCGCGCCCGCAGATGGGTTTGAGTTTTTCTATTTCGTCGTCATCAAATAATTCGCTTTGCAGCAGTGGCTCGCGGGCTTCCCACCAGCGCACATTTCCCTGAATGGTATTGATTTCACCGTTATGGGCGATGTACCGAAACGGTTGCGCAAGTTTCCATTTCGGGACGGTATTGGTAGAAAAGCGCGAATGAATCACCGCGATAGCCGACTTAAAATCAGGCTGTTGCAAATCCCAGAAATAGCCGCGTACTTGCTTGGCCGTGAGTTGGCCCTTGTAGACCATTGTGCAGCCGGAGAACGAAGCGATGTAAAAATCGTCGACAGCCTGCGAAAAGATGCGCCAGATATTATGGTGGGCAAATTTACGCAGCACAAAAAGTCGGCGTTCCAGACCTTTGCGGTCGTAGGCAATGCGAGGTTTTACAAAAATCTGCTCCATACGTGGTTCCGTAGAACGAGCAGTGGCACCCAACGCACTATTGTCGGTGGGTACATAACGGTAGCCGAGCAGGTCAAAACCCAATTCGTCTACATAGTCATTTAAGAGATGGCGACAGGCTTCGCGCAAGGTAGTAGAGCGCGGAAAGAAGACCATGCCGACCGCATATTCGCCCGGTTCGGGCAAAGTAAAACCATGACTGGCCACTTCTTTCTGCAAAAACGTGTGCGGCAATTGCACCAGAATACCCGCGCCATCGCCCGTATTCTCCTCATAACCAGAGGCTCCGCGATGGTGCATATTGGCCAGCATGGTCAGTGCATCGCGCACCAGTTCGTGGCTTTTTTGGCCGTACAAGTTGGCCACAAATCCCGTCCCGCAGGCATCGGATTCCATTTGTGGCACGTACAATCCTTGATTTTGTTGGTCAGGCTCCACATTTTGCATAACAGACAAAGGGCTGGGGCAAAGCGTATAAATTACCGCTCGCCGTTTTTTTTGATTTCGCAGTAACTACCTTAAAATCACTACTTTGTACAAAAAATTTTGAGAATCACTGCCGTAGAGTAAGCCCCCCTCCGGCTCCCCCATAATGGGGAGGGAAGATTGAGCGGAAGCAAAATCTAAGCATTTTTCAGATAGAAATTTGCTAAGACTCTTTGGCTGAAAAAACCTGCCAGCGAGAACGCTGGCAGGTTTCAAAGGAAGTATAAAATCAATCAAATCAACCGTTCTTAGGTAGTAACAAGCAAAGTTGCAAAAAAGCAATAAGCAGTGAAAATCAAACAATTATGAAGAGTTTCATGTAATCTGCTGCTACTTAATTATCCATTTGCCTCTCGCTATTTTGCCCTTTTCTTATGGCTCCACAGTCACTGGCACGCGCGCGCCGTTGCTGCTCTTGCTTGTCTTGATTAATTCAGAAATACGCTCTTCCAGACTCGTCATTTTCTCGCCATGTTGCGAGACATCAAGGCCCACTACTTCTTCTTCGGCAGTTACGCGCAACGGAATGATAGCGTTGGTCAGCATTAGCAGTAAATACGAACCGCCGAACGTGAACGCGCCAACGATGACGAGGGCGAGCAGGTGGTAGAGGAAGGTCGTGGTTTGACCGTAGAAAAGGCCAACGCCATTGGCGAAAATGCCGGTGAAGACCATCCCGCACATACCGCCGACACCGTGGCAAGGAAACACATCAAGAGTATCATCAATAGCAGTTTTGTTGTTGAAAACATAGACGACTACGTTGCAGACGATGGCCGCAGCAAAGCCGATGAACAGGCTTTGACCGATGGTTACGAAGCCTGCCGCCGGAGTAATAGCGACCAAACCGACTACTGCACCGATGCAGGCACCGAGTGCCGAAATCTTGCGTCCGTTAATGGCATCCCACAGTACCCAACTCAACATGGCCGCCGCCGAAGCGAAATTGGTGGTAGCGAAAGCACTGGTAGCCAAGCCATTAGCCGCCAAAGCCGAACCGGCATTGAAGCCAAACCAGCCGAACCACAGCAAACCTGTACCCAGCACGATGAACGGAATATTGGCCGGCGAAGAAGAGTGGCCGTTGCGGTGCGTGTTACGTTTGCCCAAAAATACTGCCCCTGCCAATGCCGCGAAACCAGCACTCATGTGAACCACTGTACCGCCCGCGAAGTCGAGTACACCGAGTTTACGCAGGAAGCCATCCGGGTGCCAGGTCCAGTGCGCCAACGGGGCATAAATGAACAGCGAAAACAGCACAATGAACAGCAGATAGCCACTGAACTTGATACGTTCGGCAAAACTACCCGTAATAAGGGCCGGGGTAATGATGGCAAATTTCAGTTGAAAAAGCGCGAAAAGCAGCAGTGGAATGGTCGGAGCCAGTCCGGCATTGGTACCCAGCGTCACGTTATTGAACATAAAAAACGTCATCGGATTCCCGATAAAACCGCCGATACTATCGCCAAAAGCCAGGCTAAATCCCACGCATACCCACAACACACTCACCACGCCCAGCGCAATGAAACTCTGCAACATCGTGGACACCACATTCTTGAAACTGACCATCCCGCCGTAGAAAAAAGCCAGGCCGGGCGTCATAAATAAAACCAGGGCGGAAGCGACCAGCATCCAGGCGGTATCAGCCCCGTTCAGGGCCTTCATGCTTTCCTCAGAGGCGGTTGCCACCGGAGCGAAAATTGCTGCTATACAAATTAACGTCAGAATAATAAAAGGCAGTAGCCATTTCTTTTCCATGCAAAGAATTTTTAGGTGATGAAACGATGATTTACCAAACATTATCTGGAACAGACAATGCAAAGGCTAATCCGGCTAAACTGTGGTGTGGGCAAAAAGGCTGGGCTGGAACCTGACGTATGTTCGCCTTTTCAATGACAAATGTATTTTTAGTTTCTCGATATAAACAAGCCTGCAAATTTAATTTTTACTTATTTAGGTAATGCAGAACTTATTTTTAAGATTCCTCACATCCAGACGACTAAAATATTTAGTAATTGTCAAAAATGGAGAAATAATGTTTCATTAAGTACTGCTCAAACAAATTTATATTCCAATAAAAAAATTTGAATACGCTTTGACCGTTTGCTGGGCTTAAATGCACAAAACCGGGGGATTGCATAATATTATTTGGATTTTGCTGGATGCGGTATCATATTAGAGACGTTACATACAACGTCGTTACGGTAGGTCATGTATTATTGTATATGCGGCCGCTGAACCCGCCGGTACGCCCAGAAGTAATTTTTTTTCAAAAATCTCCCCTTTTTTTTTCAGAATTTTTGTTGGGAAACGAGACTTTCCACAACATAGTATTTACTATAAATTACCCCTGCGTCACAATTTTATTTTTTTCATGGCCCATAAAATATGATTTTATTTATTGTCAATAGACCAATAAAAGTGTCAATATATTGCATAAACGCAAAAGATTCTACCTTTGTTCAGTTCAAATACAAAATCGGGCTGGAACCCTCCTTTGTACTCTTTAATCCAAAAAACAACGCCCAGCTGCGGTCAGCCAGGCGTTGAAGCGGAATTGAATGCGACAACAAAAACAGGTAAATGCCTCTGTGTCACCACACAAAGGTACTGTCCTGTGCGAGTTGTTGCAATGACCGGATTTATCATTTTCATCATTTAAATCTGTTTTGCAACATGAAAGCACTTCGACCCACCGCCGTGTGGCTACTATTGCTATGTACCGTTCCAGCCCTGGCCCAGACCTCTACCACGGAGGTGGCTATGACGACTTCTTCTACTGCGCCTGCGCCTCCCGCTACGCCAGAACCAGCCAAAACAACGGTTGATATTTCCGGCTACGTGGATCTCTACTATCGTTATGCGGACAACGAACTCGGGTCGGCCACTGCTTTCACAGAAACGCACGATGCCTTCACGCTCGGCATGGCCAATGTGCTGCTCAGCACCCAAAAAGGCAAATTCGGTTTTGTAGCCGATCTCGGTTTTGGCCCACGTGCCATCACTGCCGATGGCAATGCGGGTAGTATTCTCGCGGCGATCAAACAACTCTATATCACTTATACACCGACGGCCAAACTCAAATTGACGGCGGGTAACTTCGCCACGTTTGTTGGCTATGAATCCATCGACGCGACGGCCAATCCAATTTACAGCACGTCGTATCTTTTCTCGAAAGGGCCGTTTTATCACACTGGCGTAAAAGCAGACTATGCATTTACGGACAAATGGTCGGCGATGGTCGGCGTTTTTAATGACACCGACTCGAAATTTGACGATGTGAAAGGCAAACACGTGGGCGCACAATTGACTTTTTTGCAGGGTGATTTCAAAGCGGCCCTGAACTATCTGGGCGGTCGTGAAGACAATACGATTGGTTCCAAACGCAATGGCCATCAACTGGATTTGACGACGACGTGGACGCTCGATTCCAAATGGAGCCTGGGCCTGAATGCTTCGGAGAAAATGGTGGTGCTACCGGAAACGGATCGCAATTCGGACTGGAAAGCGGCGGCTTTGTACGTCAACTATGGATTTTCGGACCTGTTTTCTCTGTCCTTTCGGGGCGAGGTATTTGATGATGCCGACGGCATTGCCTTCGGTATAGCGGACAACACGGTCATGGAATACACGCTGGCAGGCAACATCAAAGTCGGTGATTTCACCCTGATCCCGGAAATCCGTCTGGATTCCTCCTCTGAACCAACCTTCAATGATGGCAAGGATGGAATGACCAAATCAGTGGCGAGCGGTTTGATTGCGGCGGTTTATAAGTTTTGATTTGTTGAGAGAGTTGAGACTGTTGAGGTTGTTGAGAAGAGTTACAAATGACTGATTAATAGTGGTTTGCGTCGCTTCGTAATTACTAATTTGCTTATTGCAAATTGCCTGTTTAACACAAAATGCCCTGCCACACAGTGAACTGTGCGCAGGGCATTTTTGGCATTGATAAGAATCGGTTTATGTGGTCAAAAGGGTGGGAAAGGATATTTTTACCGATTATACCCGGTTGTCCATTGGATCGGTTTGGTTGTGCATGTCACGATTAACCTGGTGTGCCTGGTTTCCCAAAACGTTGCCAGCATTTTCAGCGGCATTTTTGGTGTCTTCCCAAGCATTTTCCACTTTGTCGTCGGCCCGGTCGGTGGCGTCCTTTACCTTATCTCCGGCGCGTTCAGCGGCGTCCTTGACCTTCTCTCCGGCGCGTTCAGCGGCGTCCTTGACCTTCTCTCCGGCGTGTTCAGCGGCGTCCTTGGTCTTATCCCAGGCATTTTCCAGTTTATCACCGACGCGGCTCGCCGCATCCTTGGTGTTTTCCCAAGCCTGTTCGAGTTTGTTGCCAGCGCGGTCGGCAGCGTCATCCATGTTGTTTTCTAGGTTATTACGACGATCTTCCATGATGTTAAAATTTTTATTGGTGAAAGAAAAATTTGGTTAGGACTGACCGATGTATAAAAATTCCCTGCCATCTAAGTACTTACTGGTTATTAATTAATTAGTTATTTGGCTGATAGTCACCAGTTTACCTCAATTTTATTAAGCCGAAGTACTTACACCACTATATATAGCCTTATTATTTAGCCTAAATAGAGCAATAAGCAGTTGCGCAGCACCCCGATTTGTGCAATCCCGACTTTTCTTCATTGAGAAATATGGGCAATTATGTTCCCGTTTTTTTAGTTTTGCCAAATAAAACACTACCTCCCATGCTACGCACCGTTTTCTTGTCCGTTTTTCTGTTGTCGTTTTATTTGAGTGTTTCTGCCCAGACCCCTAAAAAACGCGCCGCCACTGCTCCTGCCAAGGTTGTGAGCAAACCCCAGCCCGTCCCGCATCGCGACAACGTGCCTACGCTGGAAATTGGGGCCGCCGCTCCCGATTTCAAACTGCCCGGCGTGGATGGCAAATACTATACGCTGCAGTCTTTCAAGGACGCCAGCGTGCTGGTCATCGTTTTCACCTGCAATCACTGCCCCACCGCGCAAGCCTATGAAGACCGCATCAAAGCCGTCGCCGCTGACTATAAATCCAAAGGCGTGGCGGTGGTTGCTATTTCGCCGACCAGTCCGCTGGGTCTGCTCTACGAAGAGTTGGGTTACACGGACATGAATGACGATTATGCCGAAATGATTCTCCGGGCCAAGCAGAAACAATTCAATTTTCCCTATTTATACGACGGTGATACACAGTCTACTGCGTTGCAATATGGACCAGTCGCCACGCCGCACGTATTTGTTTTTGATAAAGCCAGAAAACTCCAATACACCGGAAGATTGGACGCCAAAGAAAAGCCCGGCCAAGCCAATGCCGAAGATGTGCGGGCGGCCATCGACGCTTTATTAATGGGCAAAATGCCCTCGCCAGCCGTCACTAAAACCTTCGGCTGCTCCACCAAATGGGGCTGGAAAACCGAACTCCGCACCAAAGCCGACCAGGAATGGGACGCTAAACCCGTATCCATCGAACCGCTCGAAATAGACGGCATCAAGGCGTTGGTGAAAAACGAAAAGTCCGACAAATTGCGCCTCATCAATATCTGGGCGACCTGGTGCGGCCCCTGCGTGCAGGAATTTCCCGACTTCGTGGTGCTGCAAAGAATGTATGGCGCGCGGGATTTTGAGTTTGTTTCCCTCTCGGCAGATAGTCCCGAACGGCAAGACAAAGCCTTGAAATTTTTGCAGGGAAAACATGCCGCTTTTTCTAACTACATCTTTGCCAAAGACGACAAATACGCGCTCATCGAAGCCGTGGACAAGAATTGGAATGGAGCCTTGCCCTACACTTTACTGGTCGAACCCGACGGAAAAGTGGTCTGGTCGCATCAGGGCGAGGTGAATTTTGAGGAATTGAAACGGGTGATTGTGGATCATCCTAAGATGGGACGGATGTATTGAAATTGAAACACAAAAGGTACAAGAGGACATATAAGTACACGTTTTACTTTGTGCTCTTTTGTACCTTTTGTGTTTAAAAACGACCCTACGCAGGATTTGAAATACAAAAATAAAAGGCACGGGCTATGCAATTCCGCGTCCTTTTATATCTTATGTGTTTCAAACAATCCTGTACATGCACCGACTTCTACTTTTTTTCCTCATTTTCCAAGCCGCTAATCTCTCTGCCCAACTCAATGGCACTTACACCATCGGCGGCACCGACCCTAGTTTTACCAATTTCACGACAGCATCGGCGGCCCTTTCGACGCAAGGTATTTCCGGAAATGTCAATTTCAACGTGCGTCCCGGCACCTACGCCGAGCGATTTATACTTGGTCCAATCATCGGCTCTGGCCCCAGCCGAACCGTTACTTTTCAGGCAGAAAATGGCGACAGCAGTAGCGTGATTTTAGTGAATCCTACCGCCACCGGCAGCACGAATTACATCATTAAATTGAGTGCCAGTTATGTTGTCCTGAAAAATCTGTCTTTCCAAACGCCGGCAGCGGGCACCTATTCACTTGGTATTGCCATATATAGTGCCAGCAATGTCCGGCTGGAAAATTGTCAAATGACGGGTAGTTTGAATACTTCGACGCAGAATGCAAACGACCGTTCGCTATTTATCGTCTCAGGTGCCTGTCCGAATCTGACGATTAGAAATTGCTTTTTTAAGTATGGCCAATTCGGAGTTGCCGTATTTGGCGGCGAGACCTCCGCTTCACCGGATATGTTGATTGAAAAAAATCGTTTTTTTGGCACCATCGGCGAGGCGGTAATGACATCGTTTACGCACAGGATAAAAATCCAGCAAAATCTGGTGGACAGTTGTGCGCTGGGTTTCAGCATCGCGTCTTGCAGCACGGCGATGGTGCAAAATAACCGGATTTTCACCCATTATTATGGCTGTCTAAGACTGAGTAATTGCATTGGTACGTCTGCTAACAGAACATTGGTAGCCAATAATATGATGGCCATTTATGGAACTGAAACTCAGATAAGTGGTGTAATTATTCAAGGTAGTGACTACATTGATTTTTTCCACAATAGCCTGAATATTCAAGCGGGTACGCAACAGATATATGGCGTTGTTTTATCCGGCAGTCGTTATATTCGTATTCAGAATAACTCGATAGTCGTAAAACAAGGCGGCACGCCCGTAGTGCTATCAAATGAACCCAATGAAATAGAGGCATTCAGTCATTGCAACTTGTATAATGGCTTGATTGTAAATGACTTGCCGCCTAACTCGATTAGCGCAAATCCTTATTATAAAAGTCTCAAAGATTTGCATGTAAACAATGCCGTGCTGAACAACCTCGGCGCACCCTCACCCACCGTCCCAACAGATATCGATGGCGAAAACCGAAGCCCTCAAACGCCCGATATTGGCGCGGATGAATACACGCCGATTCAATTATCCGCCGGGGTTATGGATTTTGTGAATCCTTCGGCGGACTCGATTTATTGCGCGGAATTGCCATTGGAAGTAGTGTTACGCAATACAGGTCTGGAAACGCTGACTTCGGTGGTTTTGACGGTTACTTTAAATGGTGTGGCCCAGCCAGCAGTTTCGTGGAATGGCAGTCTTGCATCGGGAGAAAGTACGCGGGTTAGTCTGGGGTTGCTCGCCCTTGTTCCCGCGCAAGCCAACACGGTTATGGTGCAATCCAGCGTCCCAAATGGTACCAACGACCAGTTCAGCCAAGACGACCAACTGGTTTTCAGCAACCTCTTTTCCGCCCTCTCCGGCACTTACACGCTTGGCGGCGCGAATCCCGATTTTTCCAGTTTTTCTACGGCGGTCAATGCTTTGCAGAGAGGCGGTTTATGCGGCAGCACTACCCTGCTCGTCCGCGATGGCATTTATAATGAGCAAATCCAGATCAATGCGCTCAAAGGTAGTTCGCCGCAAAGCTGGCTGACCTTTTTGGGGGAAAGCGGCGATAGTAGCAAAGTAATACTCACTGCACCCGGCTCCAATACCAGCAATGCTACCCTGCGGATGCAACAATGCCGTTTTATGAAACTGAAAAGCCTGACCATCCAGCAGACGGCCAATTCCAATGATTACACGCCCCTTTTCATCATTTTGGGCACAGATATTACCCTTGAAAACTGTATTTTCGACGGTTATTATGATTTTTTCGGTTCTTATGCCAGCGAGGCGGCTTTGGTGGCTTTCCCGGATTCTAATTTGACCGTGCGCAATTGTGTGATTGGAGGGGCTAGCGCGGGAGCCCGCCTCATCGGCGTTGGGCCGAGAAAATACAATCTCATTTTTGAAAATAATGAGGTATATAGTGGGGATGACGATTGTCTGAATCTGCAACAATGGCAAAATGTTCGGGTACGAGACAATTACTTTGCAGCGGGTTCCCAATATAGCCTGTACGGTATTTATGGGCTGAACCTGTACAATTACGACATCAGCAACAATCGCGTTTCTATCGGCGGCGTGCAGGCTACGGTCGGCATTTATCTGATCAATTGCGCCGAATATAACGACGACATTTCGCTGGTGTCCAACAACGTAATTTCCATGAATCTCAGCGAGGATATTTTTGCTTTTTCGCGGGGCATGTGGATTATTAATTGCGATTCGATTCATATTATCCACAACACTATTCGCCACAACTCTCCCGATCAGGACAATCGGGCTTTTGAAATACGCCAGACGCGCAGTGCGTATGTGGTTAATAATGTGTTTGTCAATACTGGCCTCGGGCTGGCCATTGAAGGCAGCGGCGACCCCGATTCTTACTTTGATTACAATGTTTATTTCACCAATGGCGATTTTTTAGCCCCGGGCAGTTCCGATCTAAGCGGCATACAAGCGCAAACGGGCGGCGATCAACACTCAATAGTGGCCAATCCAGGCTGGACAAATGGTGCACCAGATAGTCTTTCCTTACGCAATCCGATGCTGGAAAACATTGGCACGCAAACCGAAGTTTTGACAGATATATTCGGCTTTCCGCGCCAATTCCCCAATCCCGACCCTGGTGCTTTTGAAACGCCTACCGCGCCCATCGTGCAATTGGGACCAGACCAAATCGCCTGCGGACAGACCATCTTACACGGCTTTACGCCCGGCGCAACCACCTATCTCTGGAACACTGGCGCGACCACTGCTGACTTATTAGTTACCACTTCCGGCGAGTACATTTTGACGGCAAGCAATGCGCTTGGCACCAGTACAGATACTATTCTGGTCACCATTTTGCCCCCGCCAATGGTCAATGCAGGACCGGACATTTCGGTTTGCCAGGGAGATCCTTTTGTCATCCAAAGTTCCGGTTCGGAATTCTGTGTTTGGCAAGAACTCAACGGAAATTTTTCCGCGAGCGGTTGTTCTTTGGCCTTAATAAGCGATACATCAAGGACTTATGTATTAACGGGAATAGATTCGAGCGGTTGTCAGACCGTCGATACTGTAAAGGTGAACGTACACCCCTATCCAATAAAACCGATCATCGAAGAACAGGCTGGCGTTTTATCAGTCGTTTCGAGTGACGCGGTGCAATGGTATGTAGAAGGGTTGTCAATTGAGGGGGCCAACAGTACGACTTATGTGCCGACCGCCTCGGGGAGGTATGTCGTGCAAGCCACTAACTCGGCGGGCTGCTCGACGGATTCAGAGTCTTATTTTTTCACGGTCAGCGGCACGGCGGAACTGCCGGATAACATGTTGACGATTTTTCCCAATCCAGTCGCTGGTAAAGATTTGTTTGCGCGCGTGGCGGGAGATTTCCAGCCGGAGCGTTTTGCTATATTTGATGCGCAGGGCCGGATGTTGAATAGCGGGCCAGTCTCTATTGAAAATGCAGGCATTTATACCATTCCAGTACATCTCGAAAAAGGGTTTTATTTTCTTAAAATGTGGGGCAAAGAAGGAGCGGTGGTTTTGAAGAAATTGGAAGTATTTTGATGTGACCTAAGTGTGGCACACCTTGGAGGTGTGCCACACTTTTTCAAACTACCGCGTCACCTTCCGCTGCTGCCGCGCCAGGAATTTCTCCCGAATCACGTCCTGCACCGTATAGTTTTCCAGTTTGGATTCCAGCCAGGAAATGATGTCCAGATAGAGAAAAGGTCGCCGCTCGAAAGGATCATCGCGCAGGCGGAGTAGTTTTTCCCGCAATTGCCCAAACTCCTCGCGCAACGCCGCCGGACGCATCCCCGGTGTACGGCGCAGAAAACGAAAAACTTCCCGCTGCACGGCGTGCATGTCCTGCATTTGCAGCAAAAAGCGATAGGTGGATTTAATCTGATATTCCACGAGCCGTTCATTGCCCAATTCAAAATGCGCGATCAGACTCAAAAAACGCGCAAAACTCTGAATATCAGCCCGATAGTCGGGGTTTTTCTGGTGAATGATCAGATTCAGAAAATGAATAGTCTGCTCAAAATCGCCGCTGCCAAAATACAGACAGGCAATGCGATAATAAAAGACCATAATGCGGTGATTATCCCAGTTAAACCGCTCTGTATCAATAATTTGCATGAGTTCTGGCACCAACCGCAAACCCTCCGTAAAAGTGCCTTCCATATAGTGCCGATTGATGGCCTGCAAATACCAGTACAAATGATACAGGCCATCCACATTTCGGTCTTGCGTCAGGTCATATTCCTGCGGGAAACGTTGCAAAAGATCGAAATTTTCCAGAAACCGCTCGTAGTGCGCGCTATTAAACAGGGTAAAAAGTAAATTATGTAATCCTTTGAGATACAAGGCCGGATTCAAGCCAATCATCGCGGGCGTCTTCTGAAACAGATGCACCCAACGTTGCGCATAGCGATAGCACGACGGGAATTCCTGCGCAATATGGTGTCGCCACAAATGCGCCTGACAATAGTAAATTTTCCCCCAAAAATCGAGTTCTTCCAAAGCAATCGCGGGCAGGTGCGCAGCGAAGAACTTTTCGACCTCCTGATAGTCTTTTTCGTTGCGCGCAAAACCCATTTTCAGAAACAATTCATACATCTGTAACGACAGATTGGAGAACTGATTGGTCTGCGAGAGCATGAGATTGAGAAAGAGCGTTTGGCCCGTCAATTCCTCAGTACGGCCAGCAATACTGCGCGTAATATATTGACTTTCAATGAGTTTCTCGAATTCCACCACTTCCAAAGCCAGCGCAAAAAACATGCCCTGCATCGCCCGTTCCTTCACTTTGGCCAGCATATCGAGGCTTTGGCGGTACAGCCCTTTATTGTACAGCACCCGCGCATAATCGCTCATTTCGCGCAGTTGAATATCCTCGTTTTGGTTCTTGCCCAGTAGCCGCAGACTGGCCAGCAATTGACGATACAAATGCGCCTTGATATTGGGCAACTGGCTCTTCTTGATGGCCGGTATTTTCTTCAAAATTGAAGCCTCGTCGTATCCCCCTTTTTTGTCCAGCACATCGAACAATTGCAGGAAAAAATGCGAACCCTCCGACGACGAATTGCGGCCAGCAAAGAGCCGGAAATTGCGCTTTTCGCCCTTGGTCAGCGAATTTATCAGCACCAATAAGTCGTCCGTTTTGTGTTTGGGCATCGTAATTTAAAACGTTTTTAATCCTATGACAATCAATTATTTAACTACAATAACACACCTTTTCGCTATCGGAGCCTTCCCGTTTTTTTGAGATACTCGGCAGCGACGAAGCCTGTTACTTTGGCAGCGAAAAGTAAAAGAACTATTAAAATATGAACGATGAAGTATGAACTATAAAATCCTTTATAGCCACATTTCTGAGTCCAATACACGATAGTTCATCCTTCATAGTTCATACTTCATACTTCATGCCCACTCGTATTCAAATCTTCGATACCACCCTCCGCGACGGCGAACAAGTACCCGGTTGCAAACTCAATACGGCCCAAAAAGTCGAGATCGCACTGGCCTTGGAAGAACTCGGCGTGGACGTGATCGAAGCGGGTTTTCCGATTTCCAGTCCCGGCGATTTTGAGTCTGTGCAAGCCGTTGCCGCCGCTTTGCGCCACCCCATTGTGTGCGGACTTTCCCGCGCCGTTGAGGGCGATATTCGTGCTGCCGCTGCCGCTTTACGGGGCGCGCGTCATCCACGCATCCACACGGGCATCGGCGTTTCGGAAATGCATATTCGCTACAAGTTACAAACAACGCCCGAAGATATTTTGCACCGAGCCGCTGCCGCCGTTCGACTGGCCAAATCCTTCGTGGAAGACGTCGAATTTTACGCCGAAGACGCCGGACGCGCCAACAACGAATTCCTGGCCCGCGTCCTCGAAGTGGCCATCCAGGCCGGCGCAACAGTACTGAATATTCCCGACACGACCGGCTACTGCCTGCCCGATCAATACGGCGCAAAAATGCGTTATCTGCTCGAAAATGTGCGCGGCATTGAACGCGCTATTCTCTCTACGCATTGTCACAACGATCTGGGTTTGGCCACGGCCAATTCCATCGCTGGCATACAGCACGGCGCGCGCCAAATCGAATGCACGATCAACGGCATCGGCGAACGCGCGGGCAATACCTCTTTGGAGGAAGTAGTTATGGTGATGCGCCAACACGCCGATCTGGGTTTTGTTACTGGCGTAAATACCAAATTATTGAATCCCATCAGCCAGTTAGTATCTGATCGAATGGGCGTTTTTGTACAACCGAATAAGGCCATCGTTGGAGCCAACGCCTTTGCGCACTCTTCGGGTATTCATCAGGATGGCGTGATCAAAAAACGCGAAACCTACGAAATCATTGACCCGCTCGATGTGGGCGTCGATCATTCCCGCATTGTGTTGACCGCGCGCAGTGGTCGCGCCGCCCTCGCCTATCGCGCCAAGTGTATTGGTTTCAATCTTACAAAAATTGAATTGGACGAAGTGTACAAGGTGTTTTTGCAGGTCGCCGATCAGAAAAAGGAAGTGGGAGATGGGGATTTGCAGTTGATTATGCAGGAAATTGCAGTAACGGCTTAGGCTTAAATTGTTCTCTTGCTTACCCCAGCATCTGTCATCCTGAACGAAGTGAAGGAATTGGCCGTGAAGAACGTGAGTCATTCTGCTTCGGTCTCGGGCAGATTCTTCACTGCATTTAGAATGACAACATCCGAAGTAAGGGCGATAATTTCCTTTTATTCAATGATTTAGTGAATAATGCCAAATAATCAATAACAAATAACCGCTACCTATTTTCATGGCAATGACCTTATTCGACAAAATCTGGAACGCCCACGTCGTCAAAGTGGCCGAAGGCGAACAGGATGTGCTTTATATAGACCGGCATTTCATCCACGAAGTGACCAGCCCACAGGCTTTCGACGGACTGCGGCAGCGCGGCATTCCGGTGTTTCGCACGAAACAGACCATCGCTACGGCCGATCACAATGTGCCGACGAAAGATCAACACTTGCCTATTCGCGAGCAATTATCACGTTTTCAAGTGGATAAATTGACCGAAAACTGCCGCGATTTTGGTGTAGAACTATACGGTTTAGGGCATAATTATCAGGGAATTGTCCACGTCATCGGGCCGGAATTGGGGATTACACAGCCGGGACAAACCATCGTTTGCGGTGATAGCCACACTTCTACGCATGGTGCTTTTGGAACCGTGGCGTTCGGTATTGGCACCAGCCAAGTGGAGCAAGTGTTGGCTACGCAATGTCTTTTGCAAAAAAGACCGAAGCAAATGCGCATCACCGTGGACGGCGAATTGGCTCCCGGCGTGCTTTCCAAAGACATCATTCTCTACATCATCGCCCAATTGACGGCGGCGGGCGGCACCGGCTATTTCGTGGAATATGCAGGCAGTGCCATTCGCGCGCTGAGTATGGAAGCCCGCATGACGATCTGCAATATGAGCATCGAAATGGGTGCGCGGGGCGGCTTGATTGCGCCCGATGAAACGACTTTCGCTTACGTGGAAGGGCGACGTTTTGCGCCACAAGGGGCTGATTTTGAACACGCTGTGGAACGCTGGAAAGAACTGTACACCGATGCAGATGCCGTGTTCGATCAGGAATATCATTTCAAAGCCGAGGATATTGCGCCGATGGTCACTTACGGTACCAATCCCGGTATGGGCGTTCGTATTTCCGACAATATTCCGGCGACGGCTGCGGCTGACAACCCAGTTTCTTTTGCTAAGTCATTGGATTACATGGGTTTCGAGGCAGGCGAAAACTTGCTGAACAAACCTATCAACTACGTTTTTATCGGCTCTTGCACCAATTCCCGCATCGAAGATTTGCGGCTGGTTGCGGATTTTGTGCGAGGACGTCAAAAAGCACCTAATGTCAATGTCATGGTGGTGCCCGGCTCCAAACAGGTTGAAAATCAAGCGATTGCGGAAGGTTTAGACATCATTCTTCGGGCCGCCGGTTTTGATTTTCGGGAACCGGGCTGCTCGGCTTGTCTGGGTATGAACGAAGATAAAATTCCAGCGGGCGAGTACTGCGTGAGTACCTCGAATCGCAATTTCGAGGGCCGTCAAGGGCCGGGTGCACGGACTATTTTGGCTAGCCCTTTGACAGCAGCAGCGGTGGCTTTGGCGGGACACATGGTGGATGTGAGGACTTATTTTAATAGGGAAAATTGATTGACGAATGCAGATTACATGATTGTTGATTTTTGATGTACTTGTAGTGTGCTCTTAAACATCAAATATCAACATTCATCAATCTTATATCGTCAATCAAAATTTTTAAAATCCCAAACATCAAAAACACAAGAAAAACAATGCAAAAATTCACGCTTCTCCAATCCACTGCCGTTCCGCTGCCCAATGCCGACGTGGACACCGACCAGATCATCCCGGCGCGGTTCCTGAAAGCCACGACGCGCGAAGGCTTTGGCCTCAATCTCTTTTGTGATTGGCGTTATCATTCTGATGGTGCGCCGAAAACAGATTTTATTTTAAATAATTCCCATTACCACGGCCAAATACTAGTGGCGGGTCACAATTTCGGTTGTGGTAGCAGTCGCGAACACGCCGCCTGGGCCTTGGTAGATTATGGTTTTAAAGTAGTCGTGTCTAGTTTTTTCGCCGATATTTTTCGGGGTAATGCACTGAATAACGGCCTCTCTGCCCGTGCAAGTACCAGAGGTTTTTTTGCAAGAAATATTTGCTGTATTAGCAGAAAATCCACAAGCAGAATTTCTGGTTAATCTAGAAAAACAAACTTTTGGACTAGTAGGAACTGATCTGGAAATCAATTTCGACATTGATCCTTTCCGCAAGGTTTGTATGATAAATGGCTACGACGATCTGGATTATTTGTTGAACCAACGGGCTGATATTGAGGCTTTTGAAGAACGCGAATCTAGTACCGGCTTAAAACAATCTTCGACCCATTTAAACCTCGTAGGTTTAGGAAAATATACATTTTATCCATTTAACGCCTTGATTAAAAACCGCGTAGCGGTGACATTACAGTATGCAAAAGAAAATAGCCGTATTACCCGGCGATGGTATTGGTCCGGAAGTCACCGCGCAAGCCCTGCAAGTGCTGCGTACGGTGGAAGCGCAGTTTGGATACTCCTTCGAGTACACGTTTGCGGATGTGGGCGCGATTGCTATTGATAAGCACGGCGACCCGCTGCCGCAAAGCCACATTGCAGGTTTGTCTTGAATGCAGATGCTATTCTGTATTCGGAGCCATTGGCCACCCGAAATACGACAACGATCCCAGTGCAAAAATCCGCCCTGAACAAGGTTTGCTGCGCCTGCGCAAAAGCCTGGGCCTCTTCGCCAATATCCGCCCGGTGACGCTCTACCCTACCCTCGCGCATTTATCGCCTTTGAAATCCGAGAAGTTGGTGGGCGTAGATATGGTGATTTTTCGTGAATTGACGGGCGGGATTTATTTCGGGGAGAAAGGAAAAACCGAGGATGGGGCCTACGATCACTGCACTTATACGGTGATGGAAATCGAGCGAATCGCCCATCTGGCGTTCGCAGCAGCGCAAACCCGTCGCCAGAAAGTAACGCTGGTGGACAAGGCGAATGTACTGGAAACAAGTCGTTTATGGCGTTCGGTAGTGCAGAAAATTTCGGCTGAGTATCCAGATATTGCGTTGGACTGGATGTATGTGGACAATGCCGCCATGCAACTCATCCAGAATCCGGCGCACTTCGATGTGCTGCTCACGGAGAATATGTTCGGCGATATTTTATCGGATGAAGCCAGCGTGTTGCCCGGTTCGATGGGGCTGCTACCTTCGGCTTCGGTGGGTGCCAAAACGGCTTTGTTCGAGCCAATTCACGGTTCTTATCCACAAGCGGCTGGTCTGGACATTGCGAATCCGATTGCCGCGATTTTGTCTGCCGCCATGCTGCTCGACTCTTTTCAATTCACCGAAGCCGCCGATGCGGTACGCGATTCCGTGCGGCACGTATTGGAAAGTGGCATTGGTACGGCGGATTTGCAGACGGCGGAAGTGCGGAAGTGCTCGGAAATTGGAGCGTTGATTTGCGAAGGAATTGGGAAGAAAGTTATGAGTTATGAGGTATAAGTTATGAGCGTCTCGGAACACTTCCACGCTTGTCATCCTGTCGGGAACCGTCCACGTTGCGGCGTACACCATAGCGTGGACGGGTCCCGACAGGATGACAAAACTTAGCGTACACCAATTATTACACAGCATTTTGCCCCAATAACTAATACACCAATAACCATCAACCGCTAAGAAATGACCTATCACGACGATAATACCATAGTTTTTTTAAACGGCGAGTGGCTGAAAGCCAAAGAAGCGCAGACCAACCTGTATGTGCAGGGTTTGCATTATGGAAATAGTGTATTTGAGGGCATTCGCTCGTACCAAACCCGCGCGGGCGATACGCAGATTTTCAAGGCCGCAGAACACTATGAACGACTGCATTATTCAGCCAGCAAGATGCTGATTCCGCTGCCCTATTCGGTGGAAGAATTGACCGAAATTTCCTACCAATTGCTGAAAAAGAACGGTTTGGCCGATGCCTATTTGCGCCCACTGGTGTACAGCGGACCAAATATGTCATTGACGACGCCTGCCGAAAGTCACGTGTTTATGTGTGCGTGGCAATGGGGTAAGTTGTTGGGAGACAAACTGGTACACTTGATGACTTCGTCTTTTCAGCGGCCTAATCCGAAATCGTGTTTCGTGGATGCCAAAGTATCGGGACACTATGTAAACTCCATTTTGGCCGCGACGGAAGCCAAAGCCAAAGGTTTCGATGAGGCCCTGCTTTTGGATGCCGATGGCCACGTCGCCGAAGCACCGGGAGCCAATTTCTTCTTTGAAAAAGACGGCATTTTGTACACGCCACCGCGCGGCCACATTTTGCCGGGCATCACGCGCGCCACGGTGTTGCAACTCTGCAAACAGGCGGGTATTCGGGTCGAAGAACGCTATTTCACTATCGACGAAGTCAAAGAAGCAGATGGCGCTTTTTTGGTGGGTACCGCCGCCGAAGTAACCGGCGTCGAATCACTGGATGGCGTGGCTTTCCAGCGGCCATGGGCCAGCACTTTTGGCGCGGCGATGCAGCAGATGTATAAGAAATTGGTGATGGATGAAGTGTTGCATGAAGCGTATTTGTAACGGGATTTAGAAAGGTTTAGAAAAAATTTTAGTAGGGTTTAGACAAAATTTAGGGTTAATGTAGAGTGGTTTTAGAGAAAGTTCTGAAAGTAATACATTCACAACCAATAACTAAACCTTTCTAAACCAATTCTAAACCATCTCTAAACCAACTACACAAATGACCGATTCCAATATTCTAGATAAACCAAAAATCCATGCGGCAATCGAAGCAAAGTCAAAAGAGATTGGCTTCACCATGCCGTCTGACTTATTTATTGGAACGCTATTAAAAACACTAATTACTTCCAAATCAAAAGCCAACATTCTGGAATTAGGAACGGGCATTGGCCTCTCCCTTTCCTGGATGATTGATGGAATGGATCAAGATTCTACATTAACCACAATTGATAATAATCCGGCATTAACGGAAATTGCACAAGACTTTTTTAGTAATGATAAAAGAGTAAAAATTATTTGTGCAGACGGAACAGTATGGATTAAGAATTATCAAGGCGATAAATTCGATGTAGTTTTTGCCGATGCGTGGCCCGGTAAGTACAGCGAAATTGAAGAAATACTGGATTTAATAAAAATCGGTGGATTCTATATAATTGATGACATGCTGGCTCAACCAAACTGGCCAGCAGGACATCAAGAAAAGGTAGATCATCTAGTGGATTATCTAGAAAAACGCAATGATTTCCATTTAACTAAAATGAATTGGTCCACGGGAATTATCATTATGACCAGAAAGCATTAATCCAGAGATATGATGTAATTATAGTTTTTAAAACATCAACAATCTGAAATCATGTAATCTGCATTCGTCAATCAAATATTTGAATTTAAAAGGCATACCAAATTATTGTGAGCAGCACACCCATGAAAAAATATAGTTGGTTAGTCACCCAGGATGAGTCGCAACCCGCCAGTCAGGCCATGCTCTACGGCACCGGCCTGACCGAGGAAGATATGGCCAAGCCGTTCGTGGGCGTGGTGAGCAATTGGTACGAGGGCAACACCTGCAACATGCACCTGCGCCAACTGGCCGCAACCGTGAAAGAAGGCGTAAAAGAAGCCGGTTTGGTGGGTCTGGAATTTACCACTATCGGTGTCAGCGACGGTATTGCCAATGGCACCGAGGGTATGCGTTACTCACTGGTTTCCAGAGAGTTAATTGCCGATAGTATTGAAGCGGTAATGGGCGCACACTATTACGACGCATTGATCGCCATACCCGGCTGCGACAAGAATATGCCCGGCGCGATCATGGCGATGATTCGACTCAACCGGCCCAGTATTATGGTCTATGGTGGCACGATTGCGGCGGGCGAGTACAATGGAAAAAAGTTGAATATCGTCAGTGCTTTCGAGGCATTGGGACAGAAATATGCGGGTACGATCACACCCGAAGATTTCAAAGCGGTCATCAAACACTCCTGTCCGGGGGCAGGGGCTTGCGGCGGGATGTACACGGCCAATACCATGTCGTCGGCGATTGAGGCGTTGGGGTTGTCATTGCCTTATAGCGCGAGCAATCCGGCGGTAGGTGAAGCGAAGCAAATAGAGTGCGCCGCCGCTGGCAAAGCCATGCGCCATTTACTGGAAATGGACTTAAAACCATTAGATATTCTTAGTAAAAACTCTTTTGAAAATGCGTTGCGCGTAATCACTGTTTTGGGCGGTTCTACTAATGCAGTACTACATTTAATAGCAATTGCCCGCACCGCAAATATTGCATTTACACTAGACGATGTGCGGCGCATTAGTGCCAACACCCCCGTATTAGCCGACATGAAGCCGTACGGCAAATACTACATGGAAGACATTCACGCGATTGGCGGCGTACCGGCGGTGATGAAGTATTTGTTGGCAGAAAAAATGCTGCACGGCGATTGCCTGACGGTGACTGGCCAAACCATCGCCGAAAATCTGGCGCAATTGCCGGGTTTGCCAGAAGGTCAAACGGTCATTGCCACAGTACAAAAGCCGCTGCAAGCCGAAGGTCATTTGCGCATTCTCTACGGCAATCTCGCTGAGCAAGGCAGCGTCGCAAAAATCACGGGCAATGAGGGCGAACGCTTTGAAGGACCAGCGGTGGTGTTCAACAATGAATTTGAATGTATTGCCGGGATTCAGTCGGGCCGCGTGCAGCCGGGCCATGTCGTGGTCATCCGTTATGAAGGTCCAAAGGGCGCGCCGGGCATGCCGGAAATGTTGAAACCAACCTCCGCTATTATGGGTAAAGGGCTGGGCAATAGCGTGGCTTTAATTACCGACGGACGCTTTTCGGGCGGCACCCACGGCTTCGTAGTCGGGCACATTACGCCGGAAGCCTTCGATGGCGGTTTGCTAGCATTGGTAGAAGATAACGACATCATAGTCATTGATGCTCAACAACATACGATTAGCGCACTGCTGACCGGCACCGAGATTGCACGGCGACGGTCAGCATGGAAACAACCTGATTTCAAAGTCAAAAACGGGGTTCTCTACAAATATGCAAAACAAGTCTCTTCCGCAAGCGAAGGCTGTATCACCGATGGTTGATACCGCCGCCCCACCCCGCCCTGCCGTCGCCGAACCAACTGAAATGACCGGCTCGGCTATGCTGCTCCACGGCCTGATCGCCGAGGGGGTAGACCGTATTTTTGGCTATCCGGGTGGGGCCATTATGCCGATTTATGATGCGCTGTATGATTTTCAAGATCGGCTGCATCACGTGCTGGTGCGTCACGAACAGGGGGCCATCCATGCCGCGCAGGGGTACGCCCGGGCGTCCGGTCAGGCAGGCGTGGTATTCGCAACCAGCGGCCCCGGCGCGACTAATCTGGTGACTGGTTTGGCTGATGCGATCATCGATAGTACGCCCGTGGTCTGCATTACCGGGCAGGTGTTTGCGCACTTGCTGGGCACCGATGCTTTTCAGGAAATAGATGTGATCAATATTACCGCGCCAGTCACGAAATGGAACTGCCAGGTGACCGATGCACGGGAATTGCCGGAAGCGTTGGCGAAGGCTTTTTACATTGCGCGGAGTGGTCGGCCCGGCCCGGTTTTGATAGATATTACGAAAAACGCGCAACTACAATTGATGCATTATGCGGGTTATACGCCTTGTCGGCATCTGCGGAGTTATCGGCCCAATCCGATTGTGCGCCCGTCTTATATTGCCGATGCTGCCGAATTAATTAATGCTGCTGAACGGCCGTTTATCATTTGGGGTCAAGGGGTTATTTTGGGTAAAGCCGAACAAGAGTTTAAGGAATTTGTCGAAAAAAGCGGCATTCCGGCGGCCTGGACGATTCTGGGAGCCAGCGCAATTCCCACCGATCACCCGCAAAATGTGGGCATGCTGGGGATGCACGGCAATTATGGCCCCAACGTTTTGACCAATCAATGCGACGTATTAATTGCTATCGGTATGCGCTTCGACGACCGCGTCACTGGCCGTTTGGACAAGTACGCCAAGCAGGCAAAAATTGTGCATCTCGACATTGACCCGTCCGAAATTGACAAAAATATAAAGGCTACCGTACCCGTCTGGGGCGATTGTAAAGAGACGTTGCCGCTACTCACGAAAGCGGTGCAAAGTCGCGATCACAGTGCCTGGCGACAACGGTTTGCGGAGTGTATGCAGGAGGAAATCTCGCTGGTTATTGAGCCAGAACTAAATCCAACCACGGACGCCCTCACGATGGGTGAAGTTATCAAATACCTCAACGAACTGACTGGCGGCGACGCGATTATTGTCACCGATGTGGGGCAGCATCAGATGGTCGCCATTCGCTACGCGCAATTCAACACCTCGCTCAGCAACGTCACTTCCGGCGGATTGGGGACGATGGGATTTGCGTTGCCAGCGGCTATCGGAGCCAAATTTGGCAGACCAGATCGTCAGGTCGTGGCCATCATCGGCGACGGCGGTTTTCAGATGACGATACAAGAATTAGCGGTGATTATGCAGGAAAAAGTGGCGGTCAAAATCCTGATTCTAAACAATAATTTCCTTGGTATGGTGCGCCAATGGCAGGAACTGTTCAATGAGCGTCGCTACTCGTCGGTAAATATGCACAACCCTGATTTTGTGGCGATTGCGAAAGGTTATGGCATTGCGGCGCAAAAAGTTTCTGTGCGCGAGCAGTTAAAAGATTCTATGAAAACTATGCTCGATCATGACGATGCTTATTTGCTGGAAGTGATCGTCGGCAAAGAAAATAACGTGTTTCCGATGGTGCCGCAGGGATGTGGGGTTGGGGAGATAAGGCTTAGGTAGCTATGAGGTATGAGGTATGAGTTATTGCCGATTTAGTGTACGCTGCTTTTTGTCATCCTGTTGGGAACCGTCCACGTCGCGGTGTGCGCCACAGGGTGTTCCAAGACGTGGACGGGTCCCGACAGGATGATAAACAAAACGTGTTCCTAAACAACCACACTTACGAACACCAATAACCAATTTCCATCAACTAATACCCATCTACATGAAAAACGAATTCACCATCACCGTCTATACCGAAAATCAGGTGGGTCTCTTGGGCCGCATCGCCATGATATTCACCCGTCGGAAAATCAGCATTCAAAGTCTGAACACCTCGCCTGCTGAATCGGAAGATATTTTCCGCTTTACTATCGTGATCAACGAATCGGAAGAGGTGGTGCGTAAACTCGTGCGCCAGATAGAAAAACAAGTAGAAGTACTCAAAGCCTATTTCCATACCAACGACGAGATCGTCTGGCAGGAAATGGCCCTCTACAAAGTGCCGACCGACGTGATCGCCGAAAAGGTGGTGGTGGAGCGGCTGTTGCGTACGTATGGTGCTCGCGCAGTGGCGATTCGCAGTGATTATATTGTGTTTGAAGTGACCGGACACCGCGAGGAAACCGACACTTTCATAGAGGTGCTGGAACCTTATGGCCTCATCGAATTTGTGCGCAGCGCGCGCATTGCGATCATCAAGGGCAGCCACGATTTCCACGAGCGGCTGCGCGAATTTGAAGAATCCGAACCCGGCGAAAGTGCGGCTACCAACGAGTTTTTGAATCGGCAGGAAGAGGTGTTTTCGATGTGATTTTTATGAGTATTTGAGGAGGCGAGGATTTGAGGATTTGAAAACCTATGCTTTCATAACATCTATTCTATGCGACAATTTTATTTTGAGAAATTAGATGTTTGGCAAAAAGGTCGCATCTTTATTAAAGACGTTTACCAGATTTCTCAAAAATTTCCTGCCGAAGAAAGATTTGGTATGACGCAGCAAATACGACGCGCTTGCATCTCCGTTAATTGCAATATAGCAGAAGGCACAAGTCGTCATTCTGGAAAAGATCAGGCAAGATTTACAGAAATTGCCTATGGAAGTTTAATGGAAGTGCTTAACCTGTTAATTACCGCTTCCGACTTAAATTATTTAGAAGAAAATGTAATTAACGAAATTAGACCATTGATAGAATAAATTAGCAATAAACTAAATGCACTCAGAGAAGCACAACTAAAACGCAATTAATAATTCAAATAGAAAGGATTTGAGGATTTCACAACTCGAATATTCAAATCCTCAAATATTCAAATACTCAACTTTTTTTCCAATCATGGCACAACTAAACTTTGGCGGCACCGTAGAAAATGTCGTCACCCGCGAAGAATTTCCACTGGCCAAAGCGCAGGCCATCCTGCAAAACGAAACGGTGGCCGTCATCGGCTACGGCGTGCAAGGCCCCGGCCAAGCCCTCAATCAGCGCGATAATGGCATCAACGTGATTGTAGGCCAACGTAAAAATTCTAAATCCTGGACCAAAGCCGTTGCCGATGGTTTCGTACCCGGCGAGACGTTGTTCGAGATCGAAGAAGCCCTGGAACGCGGTACGATCATCTGCTATTTGCTCAGCGATGCGGCACAAATCCAACTGTGGCCAACGGTGAAAAAACACTTGACTGCTGGCAAAGCCCTGTACTTCTCGCACGGATTTGGCATTACTTACAACCACCAAACCAGCATCATTCCGCCAGCAGATGTGGACGTATTTCTGGTGGCTCCAAAAGGATCCGGCACTTCGCTGCGCCGCATGTTCCTGCAAGGTCGCGGCCTAAATAGCAGTTACGCGATTTTCCAGGACGCTACGGGCCGTGCGTTCGAGCGGGCAGCCGCGATGGGCATTGCCATTGGCAGCGGTTATTTGTTTGAAACGACCTTCAAAAAAGAGGTGTTTTCTGACCTGACCGGCGAACGCGGCACGCTGATGGGAGCCATTCAGGGCATTTTTGCTGCCCAATACGAAGTGCTCCGCGCCAAAGGCCACTCGCCTTCCGAAGCCTTCAACGAAACGGTGGAAGAACTCACCCAATCGCTGATGCCGCTGGTCGCCGAAAATGGCATGGACTGGATGTATGCCAACTGCTCCACGACCGCCCAACGCGGTGCTTTGGATTGGTGGAAAAAATTCCGCGATGCGACTTTGCCGGTATTCAAAGAACTCTACGACAGCGTGGCCGCAGGCCACGAATCGGCGCGTTCCATCGAATCCAACAGTCAGCCGGATTACCGCGAAAAACTGGAAGTGGAATTGAAAGAACTCCGCGACAGCGAGATGTGGCAGGCGGGCAAAGTGGTGCGTAGTTTAAGGCCGGAACATCAGCCGGTTGTGGAAGAAGTGGAGGTGTAGAATTACTGCATTTCTTCTAGTGTTTTTTAATAATTTTGATTGATGATATAAGATTGATGAATGTTGATATTTGATGTATTCGCAGTGTAATCTGAAACATCAAAAATCAACATTCATGTAATCTGCATTCGTCAATCATTTTTTCAATAAGCAAAAAATGACGCTCACCACACCCAAGTCGCCCGCCCAGGCCATCGAAGCCGCCCAAAAGCGACTGAAAGGCATTGCCCGGCGTACGCCGCTGGAACTAAATCCCAGTTTGTCGGCGCAATATGAGTGTGAGGTGTGGCTGAAACGAGAGGATTTGCAGGTGGTGCGGTCATACAAGTTGCGCGGGGCATACAACAAAATGGTATCGCTGAGTGAGGCGGAAAAAGCAGCGGGAATCGTCTGTGCCAGCGCGGGTAATCACGCGCAGGGCGTTGCTTTTTCTTGTCACCAATTGAAGATTCGGGGCCAGATATTTATGCCAACCACTACGCCGCAACAGAAAGTTGGCAAAGTCGCGAGTTTTGGTGGCGAGTGGGTAAAAACGGTGTTAGTCGGTGATACCTACGACGACGCAAATGCGGCTGCCCAAGAGTTTTGCCGACAGCAGCAAGCCGTTTTTATTCATCCTTTCGATGATGACAAGATTATCGAAGGGCAAGCCACGGTCGGCGTAGAGATTCTGGAACAAGCGGGATTTCCACCTGATTATCTATTTCTGCCCATCGGCGGCGGTGGATTAGCGGCGGGTATTTCTACTTATTTTCTGGAAAAAAGTCCACATACCGCCGTGGTGGGCGTAGAACCAGCGGGCGCGGCAGCCATGAAAGCCTCCATCGCTAACGGCGTTAACACGACCCTGGAAGACATCGACCGCTTCGTGGACGGGGCCGCCGTGAAACGCGTGGGTGACAAAACCTTCGCCATTTGTCGCCAAAATCTCTACGATATAGTCACGATTCCCGAAGGAAAAGTCTGCGCCACGATCCTGAAATTGTACAATGAAGAAGCTATTGTCGCGGAGCCGGCGGGTGCGTTGGCCATCGCTGCGCTGGATCAATACAGTCCGCATATTCGGGGTAAAAAAGTGGTTTGCGTAGTCAGCGGTGGCAATAATGACATTAGCCGTACCGAGGAAATTCGCGAACGCGCCCTGATGTACGAAGGTTTGAAACACTATTTTATTATTCGTTTTCCACAACGAGCAGGTGCCCTTAAAACCTTCGTGGTCAATGTATTAGGCCCGGAAGATGATATTGCGCATTTTGAATACATCAAGAAAAACAACCGCGAAGCCGGACCCGCCTTAGTTGGTATTGAGTTCAAGCAGCCAGGCCAATTGGAGCGTTTGCAACAGAGTTTACGGCAGTACCATTTCAACTTTGAATATTTGAATGGGAATAGTGATTTGATGCGGTTTTTGTTGTAATTAACAGATGGGTAGCAATTTCCCCAAAATAAAGATATTGGCAAAAATTCAGGTTTTTCTGTTAAAATTTGCCAGATTTTCATGGACACGGTGAACCTTTGCGGCAAATAACAACGATGAAAAATCTGTTCGCTATGCTGTTCATCGCACTTGGAATAAGTGCTACAGCATTCTCTCAATCCATTGACACCCTGCGTTTTGTCCAATATAATCTCCTCAAATATGGAGAGGGTGGCTGCTTACCGATGACGACCAAAAATGCGCGGATGAAAATTATCTTCGACGCGCTGCAGCCCGACATTTTGACCGTAAATGAAATGTTGCCCAATGCGGCAGCGATCAATAGCCTGCGTACCAACGCGCTGTCGTTCAATCCTGCCATGCAGTCTACTACGTTTGGCAATTCAACGAATTCGGAGATTGTCAATACGCTGTATTATAATGCCGATAAACTTGGTTATCTGGGTCACCAGGTCATCACTGGCAACATCCGCGATATAGATGTGTACCGATTGTACCATTTGGCCAGCACGTACCCGGGTGATACGACCGATTTTTACTGTATATCTGCGCATTTTAAGTCCTCGCAGGGCGAATCCAACGTCAGTGCGCGTGCCAATGCGGCGCAGAGCGTGGTGAACTGGCTACAGGCGCACCCGCAGATTCAACGCTACACCCTTTCCGGCGATTTCAATTTGTACTCCAGTACGGAACCGGCTTTCCAGACTTTGCTGCAACGTTTTGACGATCCTTCTGGCCAACCAAATGGCTGGCAAGGCCTTGGATTTGCAGTTTTGCAAACCCAGTCTCCCGCAGACGGCACCGATCCCTGCGCGGTGACAGGCGGCATGGACGACCGTTTTGATTTCATTTTGGCGAGCCCTAATATTTACAATGGCAATGATCGAATTGCCACGTTGTCAAGCACTTATCGAACCTTTGGCAATGACGGTGTCTCGTACAATACCTATCTGCAGTGTGGCAATACGACTTCGGTATCGCCCAGCGTGTGTGAGGCATTACGCACGGCTTCGGATCATTTGCCAGTAACGATGCAGTTGCTGATACAAGCGACTACGCCCGTGAAGCAGGCCTGGAAAGCGCCCTTGCAATGTCGCATTTTGGGCAATCCGGTGCGTGAAAGCGTCCGAATTCGATTGCCGGAACAATGGTCTGGACAGGGTTCCTGGAAAATTCTGGATGAGTTGGGCCGGGTGGTGGCCAATGGCGCGGTCGCGGCTGAGGATAAAAACTTATTGGAAATACCCGCTCTATCCTGGCCAAATGGGGTGTATTTGTTTGTGTTTGAAGCAGGTGGACGGATGGGATGGCCGCTGCGTTTTGTGCGGTAAGACATAGTAGCTGCTTAACTTTGCTTACCTTCGCGGCTCAAAAATTGATTTCATGGTCAACGGAAAATATAGGGTTAAAGACGTAAAACAAGCAAAAAGCATTGCGCTTGATTATTTAAAGGGCTTAGAATTAGATAAAGTTATTGACTTTGGTTTACCAGAGGTAGATGACCGTTACCATATTTGGCGCGTTCCCTTATTGGCAAAGAGTGGTGAAACAGCTGGGCAAATTATTATTGATGCCGTAACCACTTTTATTGATGTTGCTAAAACAACAGAAAAGAGCGTTCTGGAAGCGAGGTTACTTGGCCGAAAGCCTCAAAAGGTAAAAGAACGCAACAGAAGCATTCCTAAAATTTCTACACTGCAAAATACTGTAGGCTTTGGTGATTGTGAAGAATTGCTTTTTGACACCCCCAACGAAAGTGTTGACCTCGTTTTTACCTCGCCTCCATACTATAACGCACGCCCGGAATATACTGAATATATTACTTACGAGGACTATCTTTTAAAGATACGGAAAATTATTCAGCAATGCCATAGAGTATTGAATGAAGGCCGTTTTATAGTAATGAATATTTCGCACGTTCTGGTAAGACGGTCGAGTCGAAGTGAATCTTCCAGTAGAATCGCGGTACCTTTTGATATGCACCGTATATTCATAGAAGAAGGCTTTGAATTTATTGATGATATTATCTGGGTAAAGCCGGAGGGCGCAGGTTGGGCAACCGGTAGAGGAAGAAGATTTGCAGCAGATAGAAATCCCTTACAGTACAAAGCGGTACCTGTAACGGAATATGTATTAGTGTACCGAAAAAAAACAGATAAACTAATTGATTGGCATATACGGCATCATCCAGATCAAAATGGGGTTGGAGATTCAAAAATTTTAGAGGCATACGAAAAAACTAACCTATGGTACATTACACCTTCTCACAGTAAAGAACACCCGGCAATTTTCCCATTGGAGCTTGCGGAAAAAGTGATAACTTATTACTCTTTTAAAAACGATGTTGTGCTTGATCCTTTCGCGGGCAGTGGTACGACTGGTAAAGCCGCTATTAAACTTGATAGAAGATTTGTTTTATATGAAAATAGCCCCGATTATATCCAATTGATTGACCGCGGACTAAAAAAATGGTTGCTGAACAAAGCAGATACCGTTAATTGGATAAATTATGAGCCTAGTACTAATAGCAAGCCATACCTTGACTTATGAAAAAGACATTAAAAGATTTTATTCCCAAAATGGGGAAACGTCTTGCCCGTTATACTGCAAAAGAAATGATCATGCGTATAGGGCAGGATGCTATAAATGAAGTAGTTGTATCTGTTCTGTGTGGTGGAAATATACGCAATCTTACTGAAGGGCTTACAAAAAGGCGTATAGCACTGTCTAATGCGGCTATGTTCCACACTTATTTCAAAGCAATTTCAGAAATAGACAACTTTGCAGAAGATTTTTATAAACTTGCCCAGCAAGATATAGAAGCAGAACGAGTTCCGCAAGACGAAAAACTCTATCTGGAATGGATGCTTGGCCTAACTGGAAAAAGTATTCAGAACGTACATCGTGGTGGCTATGACTCAGGAAAGTACATTAAAGAACTTAACATTATAATTGAGGAGGCATCATCTGACATAGTAAAAGAATTGGGGGAAATAGATATTCATATTGTATCGGAAACAACTGATCAGATAATTGTATCCTGGAAATCTCTTCTGCATATTTTTCTTGCTGTAGGCACTCAAACACTTGCTTTACGAGGGTCAGAGAAATCTATGTACGGCAAACTTTTTGAAAAACTTATACTAGGCTCAGCACTTACAATACTTGGTTTTGATCTTATTGAAAAGAATAATATCAAGAAAATGAATAAAGTATTTTGGTTGTCAGAAAGAGAAGATAAGAGAGAAAGTGATGCCACCTTGCTCTTAAAACCCGGCGTAGGCGTACGTTTTGATATTGGGTTTATCGGTGTTGGAAACAGTGAAATATCCCTTGACAAGGTGAGTAGATTTGAACGAGCGATGGAGAGAGGTAATGTAAAACATTTTATGGCCACCATCGTGCTAATTGATAGAATCGGCGCAAATAGCCGAATTGTTGCTATGGCTAAAGAAATAGATGGGCATATTGTTCAAATGAGTATGAGCTACTGGATAAGAGCAATAGCTGTTATTTTGCACGAGACAATTGGGTTCGAACACAAATTGGTGAAAATGAGCAACGAAGAAAGTATTTTGTATGTAAAAAAGAAAATGGCAACCATTGATATAAAAAAGTTTGCATAGGATTGTTATATTTTTATGTCTAATTATAAGCAGAAAAACCCTGTCAATATTCTCCTACTATCGCCCCTATTCGGCATTTGTCTATTTGTACTATTATACCTTATCGCCGCATACCTATATCCAGGCGGTTCCCAATTTGACAAACAAGCCAGGGGATTCAGTATCATCCACAATTACTGGTGTGATTTATTTGATGTGGTGGCACATAATGGCGCATCAAATCCAGCCAGACCTATTGCCATTGCGGCTATATTTATTTTAACCAGTAGTTTTGGAATTCTCTGGTGGTTATTGCCACGTCTCTTTGATACTATCAATAAAAGGCAAAAGATCATTCAATATATGGGCGTTGCTTCGATGATTATCAGCGCGTTTTTATTCACTCCTTACCATGAAGAAGTCATTAATGCTGGTGGTTTATTGGGTGGGGTGGCCTTGACCTTGACTTTTATAGAATTGTACAATTTTCAAGAGCAAAGGCTCTTTATAATCGGCGTACTGTGTCTGGTTTTAAGTTGTTTTAATTACTTCATTTACGAGACAAAGATTTTACTTCCAATATTAGCCAGCACGCAGAAACTTACCTTTCTAATATTCTTTATCTGGGCGGGATGGATGAATGTGAAATTGTATAAAAAAGAGAGGCACTCTGTAAAAAAGCCTATTTTTGACAAAAATTTAATGG
The DNA here is from genome assembly GCA_965249785.1 of Saprospiraceae bacterium. Taxonomy (GTDB): domain Bacteria; phylum Bacteroidota; class Bacteroidia; order Chitinophagales; family Saprospiraceae; genus M3007. The sequence goes on from CBDFMU010000054.1 coordinate 152,370, forward strand.
CAAAGCGATGAAACGTTTAAAAAAAATTCTTTTTGGGATTACATTACTGACACTACTGTTTCCCGATCTACAAGCCCAATCCTTAAAAATACTAACCTACAACATTCGCCTCGACCTGGCCTCCGATGGCGACAATGACTGGACACACCGGCGAGAGTTTCTCGCATCCCAAATCAAATTTTACGCGCCGGATATATTCGGCACACAAGAAGGATTGCCGCACCAAATAGAATATTTACAGAAAAACCTGACTAATTACGGCAGCGAAAGCGTCGGGCGCGAAGGACAGGGCAAGGGCGAGTCTACGGCCATTTTTTATGATAAAACCAAATTTTTATTAGAAGAACACCATACTTTCTGGCTTTCGCCTACGCCCGATACGGTCTCTATGGGCTGGGACGCCGCTTGTTTGCGGGTTTGTACCGCGCTGTTGCTCAAAAACAAAAGTACCAAAAAGCAATTCTGGGTTTTTAATACGCACCTCGACCACATGGGACAACTGGCCAGATCAAACGGCATTGAATTAATTTTGAAGAAGATACGGGAATTTAATGCTAAAAATCTGCCCGTTATTTTTATGGGCGATTTGAATGCTGAACCAAATGATGTAGTAATTACCAAAGTAAAAAATGAACTAATTGATACTCGCGAACTATCACAAACAAAGCCTTTTGGCCCCAGTGGCACTTTTAATGGGTTTAAATTTAATGAACCAGTCACCAGATTGATTGACTATATTTTTATTTCTAAAACGGCGGCCATTCGGGTAAAGAAACACGCTGTTTTAAGTGATAATATTAATTTGCATTATCCTTCTGATCACTTGCCGGTTTTAGTAGAACTGGAATTTGCTAAAAAATAAAAGAATGAAATCAAAAGTATTTGCCCTCCTCCTAATTGTTGCGGCCTGCAATCAGAAAACTGGTACTGCCGTGTCCGCCACTAAAATGCTTCCCAGCACTGCTACGCGCGAAAAAGTGACGGTCTACATGACCGCCGACAGCACCAAATTCCGGCTGACGCAAACCGAAATGCTCACTTTCACACCTTTTGGGCAACCCTTTGAGAATCAGCCTTGTGTGTTTCTTGATCCTGCGCAGCAATTCCAGACTTTTCTCGGTATTGGCGGCGCACTCACCGATGCCTCGGCGGAAACTTTTGCTAAATTGCCATTAAATAAACAAGACGAAGTATTACAAGCCTATTATAATCCCCAGCAAGGGCTTGGCTATACGATGGCCCGCACCAACATCAATAGTTGCGATTTTTCTAGTGATATGTACACCTACGTTACGGATGGCGACCGGGAATTGAAGTCGTTTAATGTGGCGCACGACGAGCGTTTCAAAATTCCGCTGATTAGAAAAGCGACGGCTGCGGCAGGTGGAAAACTGAATCTTTTCGTCACACCCTGGAGTCCGCCAGCCTGGATGAAAGATAATAATTCGATGATTCAAGGTGGCAAATTGAAGCCGGAATTCTATGATTCCTGGGCCAATTACTACGTGAAATTTATTCAGACCTACGAAAAAATGGGTATTCCCATCTGGGGACTTTCGACGCAGAACGAACCGATGGCTAAACAAACCTGGGAAAGTTGCCTGTACACCGCGCAGGACGAAACCGATTTTATTAAAAATCACCTCGGCCCAACCCTGAAAAAGAACGGCTTGTCTGACAAAAAACTCATTGCCTGGGATCATAACCGCGACCTGCTGTACCAACGCGCCACTACTTATTTGAGCGACCCCGAAGCCGCTAAATACATCTGGGGGATTGGTTTTCACTGGTATGAAGTCTGGAATGGCGGACGGCAATACGAAAATGTAAAGCGCGTCGCGGAGGCTTTTCCGGATAAAAACCTGCTGCTTACCGAGGCTTGCAACTATCCTTTTTCGTGGAAAACCTTCGATGACTGGACCTGGGGCGAACAATATGGTGAGAATATGGTCCACGATTTCAACAACGGTGCCGTCGCCTGGGTAGACTGGAATATACTGCTCGACGAAACCGGTGGGCCAAACCACGTACAGAATTTCTGCTTTGCGCCCATCCACGCCAAGACGAAAGACGGCTCGCTGCACTACATGAATTCCTATTATTACATCGGGCATTTTTCCAAATTCATCCATCCCGGTGCACGGCGCATCATCAGTTCGTCCAACCGGGCACAATTATTGACTACTGCTTTCCTGAATACCGATGGCAGCATTGCAGTAGTAGTGATGAATCCGACCCGTGAAAAAATCGCTTATCGCCTTTGTATTGGTGGCAAAGCGGCGGAGACGGTGAGTTTGCCGCATTCTATCGCGACACTGGTTTTGTAGAGCCAATCGACATCAATCTTCCTGACCGGGCCTATTGCCACGCCGTTATGGGCAGCGAACCAACCGACTGCCGAATCTGCCATCTATGGCGGAAACAAGAGACGAATGGCCGGATGTTGCGGAGAAAAGCCCTAATTTTGCGAAAAAATGAACGGCTTACTGGCCCGCTGGCTGCTTACAAAATGAATATTGAACAACTCAAAAGCGAAATCTGGTATCGCACGTCCCGCTCTGGCGGTAAAGGCGGTCAGAACGTGAACAAGGTGGAAACCAAGGTGGAAGCCGTGCTGGACCTGCCCCGTTCCCAGGCTTTTTCGTCCGAAGAAATGGCGATTTTGCTGGATAAACTGGCTGACCGACTGACTGAAGAAGGATTGCTCGCCGCCGTAAATCAAACGGAGCGTTCGCAGTTGGCCAACAAAATTTTAGCCGAAAAGAAGCTTTTGGCCCTCCTGCAAAAAGCCCTGGTGCAAGTGAAAAAACGCCGATTGACCAAAATACCGGCCTACGTAGTGCGCGCACGGGTGGAAGGCAAAAAGCGGCTGTCTGAGAAAAAATCGAATCGTCGTTCGGTCAATACTTACCGGAAAAATAACGACGATCAATAAAACATTCATTGATTTCATCAACCGCTTTTAGTGTATGCATTTCAAGTTTTACTCCTTTTTACTGCCCTTGTTGCTAACGACGGCCCTGCTGTCAGCACAGGTTCCCAAAGACGCGGCCATTCCCGTCACTGCTACTTTCACAACCAGTCCGGCCAGCGTGACCATTAGCTGGCCTAATCCTGCGGCCTCCAGCATAATCATTTTGCGGCATACCAAAATTTCGCCTCCCGGCATTTGGACATCGCTCGTGAACGTGACCGCCAGCACCCAATCCACCTATGTGGACAATGCGGTGAGCGCCGGACAGACCTACGAATACTCTGTACAACGCACTGTGGGCAACGTAACCAGTTACGGATACGCGCACGTGGCCATCAATGCCCCAGTGGTGGACAATCGCGGCAAAATAATTTTCCTGGTGGATTCCCTGCTTATGTCGCCACTGGGCAATGAAGTAGGCCAGATGAAACTCGATATGATGGGCGAAGGCTGGACGGTCGTCCCGCACATTATCGGCAGCGGTGCTACAGTGCAAAGCATTAAAAATCAAATTGTTGCCGATTATAATGCCGATCCATTTAATGTAAAAATGGTGTTTCTGCTCGGTGCATTGCCCGTCCCGTATTCAGGAAACACCGCCTGGGACAGCCAAATCAACCACCAGGGTGCCTGGCCCGCCGATAGTTATTATGGCGATGTAAACGGCATCTGGACCGACGTTACTGTCAATAACACCACCGCTACCCGTTCAGCAAACGATAACATACCGGGCGACAAAAAATTTGACCAAAACATCATTCCAAGTGCGGTGGAACTGGCCGTGGGAAGGGTGGATTTCCGGCATTTAAGCGCGACTACCTTTGGCACTTCGCAGGTAGAGCTCTATCGTCGCTACCTGAATAAAGACCACGCTTGGCGCACAAAAGCCTACACCGTAGCCAATAAGGCACTCATAGACGACAACCTCGGCTACTCCAATGGCGAAGCCTTCGCTGCCAATGGCTACCGCAATGCCTATCCGCTGGTGGGAGCTGCTAACGTCGTAGAAGGTGATTTCTTTGGCTCCCATCCTGATGGCTATTTACTCGGCTTCGGGGCTGGCACTGGTACTTACAATAGTGCTGCTGGCGTTGGTACTAGTGCCAATTTCGCTTCCAATACCGTAAACGTGGCCTTTTCCATGTTTTACGGCGATTATTTTGGCGATTGGGATTCCGAAGAAGATCCTTTCCTACCTTCGGCACTGGCATCCAGAGGAGGTATTCTGACCTCCGTCTGGGCTGGGCGGCCACACGTATTTTTTCAGGGCCTGGCCTCCGGCGAAACGGTTGGCTACTGTATTCAGGAAACACAAAACGCACAATATAACACCGGATTTTTCCCCAGTTATGGTGAAAGCGGTACCCACGTATCCTTGCTTGGCGACCCTACCCTGCGGGCCCACGTTGTGGCTCCTCCCACTAACTTAACGGCTGCTGGCCAATGTGGAACGGTCACTTTGAACTGGACAGCACCTGCGGGCGGCGCACCCGGTGGCTACCATATATATCGGGGTTTGCAACGTAACGGTATTTATGACCGCCTGACCGAGAATCCAGTAACCACCCTCACTTTTGCTGACAATGCTGCTCCCGGCGATACGCTTTACTACCAGGTACGGGCAGTAGAACAGGTCAGTAACCCCGGCGGCGGGTCTTATGCCAATACCAGCATCGGTGCTACCGTCTCCATAATATTTGCACCAAGTGGCGTACCAGTGGTGGACCTGACTGGTGGAACGCTTACGTGCACGCATGTATCTGTAGCATTGGGGGGAGTGAATCCGCCTAACACTGCTACCTGGTCTGGCCCCGGTGGTTTTACTTCCACGCAAAACAATCCTTCCGTTACCTTGCCTGGCGCATATTCAGCCACCGTGACTGCGGCCAACGGCTGTACCACGGTCAGCGAGGTAGCAGTACTAATTGACACCTTTTTACCTACTTTTACCATACCACCATTTCCACCACTTAGCTGCCTTATGCCCTGTGGTGTCATTAATTTGCCTGAAACACCCGGCTACCAGGTCGTGCTGGATGGTGTTTTGCTCCAATCCGGTGTGAACTACAATGTCTGTGATACAGGCCTGCACACCGTGATTTTGCGTTCGTTGAATAATGGCTGCGAAGATACTTATAGTGCCAACGTAGTGCAGGACATCGCTCCGCCGGGGGCTACTGCCGGGAGTAGTGCGGCCTCCTGCAATCCGCCTTTTCAGTTACAGGGTGGTTCTTCCACGGCAGGAGTGACTTTTGCCTGGAATGGCCCCGATGAATTTTTTTCCACGGAGCAAAATCCAATCGTAACCGCCGTCGGCACTTATCAGCTAATCGTTAGAAATCCGATCAATGGCTGCACGTCCACCGCTTCGGTCACCATCACTCCTCCCAGTGCGCCCGATGCCAGTGCCACGGGTGCTACGCTCAACTGCGGGCAACAATCAGCTATTATTCAGGGAAATTCTACCACCGCAAACGTAACTTTCTCCTGGACTGGCCCGAATGGATTTACTTCCAATCAACAAAACCCAACGGTTACGCAGGCGGGTATTTATGTGTTAACAGTCACTACCACCAGCGGTTGTAGTAATACCGCTATTACGGTGGTCAGTTCGAGTGCTACCCCACCCGATGCTACTGCCACGGGGGCAGAACTTGGCTGCAATCAATCAACAGCGACGATACATGGTAATTCTACCACGGCAGGTGCCACTTTTGCCTGGACCGGGCCGAGCGGATTTACGTCCAGTCAGCAAAATCCAGTCGTTAGTTTAGCTGGCACTTATTTGCTGACGGTGACCGCGCCAGGTGGCTGTACCGCTACCGCCACTGCCGTAGTGACCGCTAATGCCGGTTTGCCAAATGTGACTGCGGTTGGCGCGAGTATTACCTGCGCTCAACTGCTAGCCACTCTTCATGGTAATTCTACCACGACCGGCGTAACTTTTGCGTGGACGGGACCGAACGGATTCACCTCGACGCAACAAAACCCGACCGTAACTGTAGCTGGCACTTACGTGCTAACTGTCACTGCGCCAAGTGGTTGTACTAATACAGCCAGTGCGGTGGTGACCAGCGATGTGGCTATACCAAATGTTTCGGCTACTGGTATTACCCTCAACTGTACCCAGCCCACGACAGAGCTTCCCATTCACGGTAATTCAACCACACCCGGCGTAACTTATTTCTGGACGGGACCAAACGGGTTTACCTCGACCCAACAAAATCCGCCCGCTATCCTGCCGGGTACGTATGTACTAGTGGTCACTGCTCCAAACGGGTGCACCAATAGCGCAACCGCTGTTTTCGCAATTGATATTACCCCGCCTAATGCCAGTGCCACTGGGGCCAGCCTTACTTGTAGCCAATCAATGGTCGCTATTCAGGGAACATCCAGCACGACGGGAGCCACTTTTATCTGGACAGGACCAGACGGATTCACATCCAGCCTGCAAAATCCAACTGTAACGTTGCCAGGCACTTATGTACTAATGGTGTCTGCGCCGAATGGTTGCACCAGTACAGCTACCGCCGTGGTTACTACCAATGGAGTACTGCCAAATGCTACTGCGCTCGGCGCAGTGCTGACTTGCAATCAGCCTTTGGTAACGATTCAGGGTAATTCTACTACTATGGGAGCTACTTTTGCCTGGACGGGACCAGACGGATTTACCTCTAATTTGCAAAATCCAGTCGTTAGCCTAACCGGCATTTACACTTTGACCGTGACCGCCCCGAATGGTTGCACCAGTACGGCCACCGCGTTAGTGAGTACTGATGCCGTCGTGCCAAACGTAACTGCCAATGGAGCGACGCTCACCTGCAGCCAACCATCAGTGACTATTCAGGGATTGTCTACCACCTCGGATGTCACTTTTCACTGGACGGGCCCACAAGGTTTTACTTCCAATCAACAAAATCCAATTGTCACTGTATCAGGCACTTATGTTTTGACTGTAACGGCACTGAACGGCTGCACCAACACGGCCAGTGCCACGGTCAATACAAGTATTACTTTACCCAACGTCACTGCCACTGGCACAGTACTGACTTGCAGCCAACCGATTGGCACCCTGCACGGTAGTTCATTTACCTCGGGATCAAGTTTTATGTGGACGGGCCCAGGTGGATTTACGTCCACCGACGCAAATCCAACGGTTAGCTTACCAGGCACTTATCTGCTAACCCTCACTGCTGCGAACAGCTGTACCAACACCGCCACGGCCATAGTCACAGTAGATGCCTCCGTGCCAAACGTCACGGCTACTGGCACTACGCTGACGTGCAGCCAGCCCAGCGGGACCATTCATGGTAATTCCACCACCCCCGATGCTACTTATCTGTGGAACGGACCAGGCGGATTTACCTCTACGCAACCGGAACCAGTCGTCTCAGTGGCGGGCATCTATATTTTGGTGGTGACGGTGCCTAATGGCTGTTCCAGTTCGGCCAGCACCGAGGTAGTAGCAGACGTAGCCGTTCCGACTATTGCTATAATCCAGTCTGGATCAATTGATTGCAATACACCCTGCGTAACCGTATTAGCCAATTCTACCACGCCGGGTACTATCCCTTTTACGCAGGAATACTGCATGCCCGGCACCTACACTGCTGTGCTGACTGCGCCAAATGGTTGTACCAATTCACAGTCTTTTGAAGTACTGGCAGCGCCGCCGTTGGCCCTTGAAATATCCGGGGAAACAGTAGACTGCGAAGGCATCAATACAATCGGCGTAACAGCTACTGGTGGAACCCTCCCTTATCAATACCAATGGTCTACTGGCGATACAACTGCTGCTATTACCGTACTGCCCGGAACCATTTTAACAGTGGATGTGAGCATCACCGACGCTGGTGGGTGTAGCATCGAGAGCCCTCCTATAACCCTTATTCCGTTCTTGCCCATCGCAGTCGGGAGCACGGTGATAGACGAAAGTGGGGTTGGCCTACAGAATGGTTCCATAACGCTAACGGTGCAGGGCAGCAGCTGTTCGACTTACACTTATTTGTGGAACACTGGCGACACGACATCTACCATTGTTAATTTGTCGGGCGGAATCTATACCGCTACCGTTACCTGCCAATTGACAGGCTGTACAGCAGTAGTCACCGTCACTGTGCAAACAACCGTCGGTACGGAAGATGCTGCTTTTTGGCAACAACTTAGCCTGGCACCCAACCCGGCAAATGGCCAGGCGTTGCTCACCGTACGATTGGCGGAAGCGACGGCTTTGCGGGTGAAAATACTGGACGCTACCGGACGACTGGTACTGAGTTTGCCGGAGACAATTTTGCAGGAAGGCAGTCTGCCGCTGGACGTGCGAAACTGCCCGCCGGGTATGTACACCGTGTTGCTCTCGACCAAAAACGAGACGGCCGTGCGCAAGCTGGCCATCGTACGAGAGTAAAAAAATTAGTCAGTAATAAGTGAATAACAACGGGCAATGAGCGGATTATCTGCTTGTTGCCCGTTGCATTTTGGTGGAAGACGTAGTATGCAACGTCTCTACATTATTTCAAATAGTTTTTCACAAAATCTGTCAAGGCCTCCCCGTGCAGATTTTTAGCCAGCACTATTCCCTGCCCATCCAGAATGAAATTAGCAGGGATGGTCGTTATACGCAGAGCTTCCAGAAAAGGGGTGGCATCGCCACTAAGGTGCGAGGCTTGTGGCCAGGTGGCGTTGTCTTTGGTGATGGCGGCTTTCCACGCAGATGCTTCACTATCAATAGAATAACCCAATATGTGTAAGCCCTTATTTTGGTACTGCGCCCAAAGCGACACTAATGTTTCCCGGTTTTCGCGGCGACAGGGAGCGCACCAGCTCGCCCAGATGTCAACAACAGTGAGTTGCCGACCTAACAACGGGTATAAGAAGGAGGTATCGCCGGAGGCCATCGGAAGCGCAAAATTTGACAGCATATCACCCACTAAAACAGGTAATTTTTCCCGATTTCCGGCTTGGCATAATTGTAATGCCCAAAGGTTGTCCGGCATTTTGTCCCGCCACTTTTGGCATTGGCCAACTATGAATTCCGGAACACGCTCATAATCGCCCGACGGGCTGATCCAACGGATGGCCACGAGCGCGGGAAACAACAACAAACTCGAATCCGCAAAAGCCATCAGGGGTTGTTGGAATTGTTGCAGTGCCGCTTCGCGCTCCAGCAGGCTGGCCTCATCCGAATTGCTTGCGGTGATGAATGAGCTATATTGATGATACGCCTGCTGGCGAAGGTCGCGCAGTTGCAGTAAAGCCAGATTTTCCGGCGAAGGATTTTTCAGAGAAAAGGTGGCTTGAAAATGGTCAGCTTCCGCAGAAAGATCGAGTACTGCACCATTTTGTACCACTACTGGCATATAGTTGGCGAGCGGCGGTTCGTCATCCAGTAATTGGGTAGAAAAACGACTACCAACTTTTTGTATGCAAATTTGGAATAATGTCTTTTCCAGACTCCACGGCACTTTGGAAAAAGTAAAACTACCGTCGGCGGAAATCGCGGTAGAGTCTACGACCACGCCGTTAAAATTCGCAGCGATTTCCAAAAAACTACGCGGTTGTACCAGATACAACATTGATTGCCAGCCTTCCGACAACGTAATGTGACCAGTAATCTTTGGTAAAGTTTGGGTACTACATTGGGTAGTTATTTGTATTAATATAATGATTGAGGTCAAAAAGTTAAGTACTTTCGCCTGAAAAACATAAGCCGCTATTTTAAAAGGCAATTATACTTGAATACTATTGCTCTTTCACACAATTGGCCGGACAACTTGAAGTCGCCCGGCCAATCATAGCATTGCCAATTGCTTTTTTGCCTTTTGCCCTTTATTTCTATTGAATCACGATCTCAAATGGCAGCCGCGCCATAATACCGTTGCTCTTGCGCAGGTCTTGCACCGCTTTATACATCGGATATACGTCCCCAAGTTCGGAGCGTATGAGCGCAGCCTTCACGTCGTCATTGCTCTTGTCTTTGGTAAAACGTTCCAGCAATTGTTCGATACCGTTCAGGGTACGCGGGTAAGTAGTGGTGCGATATTTTTCCACGCCAGCCATTTTGGCGGCGGCGGCTATGGCGCGATCAAGTCCTCCGATGTCGTCCACCAACCCGATTTCCTTGGCCCGATTACCCGGCCACACCCGGCCCTGGGCAATTTCGTGCACCTGATCGCGGCTCTTCTTGCGTCCCAACGCGACCTTTTGCAAAAAGTCTTCATACGTGTGGTTGATCCGCTCCTGAATAAGTTGTTTCTCGTCCTCGGAGAAATTATAGAACGGTGTCCCGAAAGCGGAATATTTGCCAGTCCGCACGGTATCGTAGGTGATGCCGAGATTTTTTTTCATGGTGTTGGCCAGCATCGGGATCATCCCGAACACGCCGATGGAACCAGTGATAGTGTTGGATTCGGCGAAAATGCTGTCGGCCTGACAGGCAATATAATAGCCGCCGGAAGCCGCTACGTCGCCCATGCTGGCGATGACCGGACGACCTGATTTGCGCAGCAGGTCTATTTCGCGGAAAATATTTTCGCTGGCAAGTACGCTGCCACCGGGCGAATTGATGCGCAGCACCACAGCTTTGATGCTTTCATCCTGACGGATTTTGCGCAGGATTTTCACGTATTTGCCATCATGAATGCTGCCGGGCGTTTCGTCGTCCCCATCCTGGATTGTGCCTTCGGCATAGACCACGGCAATTTTGTCTTTGGCCGAAAAATCGGTTTTATTGCCTTTACTGTTGAAATAGTCCCCGATTTTGACCCGATTAAGTTTGTCTTTTTTGCTGAGGCCAATTTTGTTTTTCATCAATTCCAGCACCTCATCTTCGTAGGCAATGCGATCAATCAGGTGGGCTTTGAGAGCCGTTTCCGGGCTGCGGCCCTCAAAATCATTAGCAATACGTCGCAATTCGGCCTCTGGAATGTTACGACTGGCCGCAATATCACGAATGAAAATATCGTACAGCGCGTTCATGTATTCCCGTACCTGTAGGCGGTTCTCGTCGCTCATTTTGTCGAAGCGAAAAGGTTCGGTGGCACTTTTGTATTTACCCACATAAAAAACCTCGAACTGGATATCCAGTTTGTCCAGCATACCTTTATAATAAGTAATTATGCTCGAAAAACCCCGGAAATCTACTGCGCCCACGGGATTGAGCAGGATGCTGTCGGAGGCCGAGACCAGGTAGTAGGCATTCTGCGAGTAAAAGTTGGCATACGAAACAATGAACTTACCCGACGATTTGAAATCCAGCAGTGCCTTCCGAATTACGGTGGAAGTCGCTTTACCAGCCGTTACGTTGTTGGCATGAATGTAAATACCCTTGATATCGGGGTCTTCTTTGGCTTTTTGAATCGCCGACACCATATCAGTAAGGCCAAGCACGTCCTTTTGATTCAGGTCAAAAGGATCCATTTCGGTATTGTTGGTTTTTTCAGGAATGGGGTCATCAAAATCGAGTTCCAGCACAGAGTTGGAGGATACAGTGACCACTTTTTTGTCGGATACCCGGCTGGCCAGCCCCACGACGGTGCTAAAACCGATGACTAGTAAAAGGATCAGGGCCAGGGCAGTACCGAGGCAGGAGGCAAAAAGGAACTTAAAAAACTGGCTCATGGTCAGAAAATAATAAATGAGTAATGGGGACAAGACTATTAAACGCAGCCAAGTCTGCAAATGAACATCGGCAACCAGCAATTGTGCTGGAAATTAGATAAATCGTCGCATTCCGGGGATGGAGCGTCCATGTGGCAGGATAGCTGGACGTGGTGTTAAATTTTATCTTCGTGGCTCCTGATATTTTAAAATTCACTAATTTTCGCCGTCCAATTGTTATTCGGGCCTAATCCGCTATCTTTTTAATCATTGCATCCGCTTTTTGCTTCCCGGCAACTCTCCTGCATAAAGTTTACAGGACTTAACAATCACTACACACTTACCGGATGAACCGTTTTTTCCCTTTATTTCAGAAAGTACTCCTCCCTTTCTTTTTTTTTGCAGGATTCGTAGCCACCCATGCGCAGAGCTTACAAGCAACCGGCGCAAACACCCCACCCTACACCCCCCAAAACCTCATCTCCAACGTTTTTCTGGGGGAAGGTGTGGATGTGTTGAGTATTACTTACATGGGCAAGCCTGCGGCAGTAGGTTATTTTAATGGCGGCACCCAGGCTATTGGCCTCGAACGGGGTATTGTCATGACCACCGGGGTGGTAGAGAGCGGTACTGGCAGTATTATAGGCTGTAGTGAGCAAGGGATTAAATTTGCCTCCACGGATAACGGCCTGAATAATACGGATGTTGATCTGGATCCTTTGGTGACGAAGCCTTTGCACGATATGGCCGTGTATGTGATCAAATTCATTCCTACGTCGGATACGCTGCGATTTCGGTACTGCTTTGCTTCGGAAGAATACCCGGAGTACTCGTGTAGCGAGTTCAATGACGTATTTGGGTTTTTCATTCAAGGAGGGACAGAATATCCTGTTTCGACGAACATTGCTAAAGTGCCAGGCACCAATTTGCCAGTGAGTATTAGCAATATACACCCTCCTTACGGCATCGGCTGCTCCGGTAAAAATGTACAGTATTACAACGATAATAACGCTACCCTCAAACAACCGACCTACGACGGCTATACCGATGTATTTACCGCGCAGGCCATTGTAACGCCTTGCTTACAATACACCATCAAACTGGCTATTGCCGATGTGAGCGATGGTGTCTGGGATTCCGGGGTATTCCTAGAAGCCAAAAGTTTTAGTACCAATACCTTGAAAGTCTCAGTCACTACAGTGGGCGCAGATAATACCCTGACCGAAGGCTGCGCGGAAGGCACGATGACTTTTTCGCTGCCCGTGGCTCCTACGCAGAATTTTCCGATTGACTATAATGTGTGGGGTACTGCCACCAGCGGGGTTGATTATCAGACGATTCCGGCGGGTTTGTTCATCCCAGCTGGCCAAAAACAGGTGAGTGTTCCGCTGGTTGCGCTGCCCGATAATCTGGCCGAAACTGGCGAATATATTGCCGTGGATGTACAACGCGATCCCTGCCACCGCGATACGATTTATATCCAGATACGCGATAATGGCATCCTGCCGCCCAGCCTCCGCCAGGATACGACGGTGTGCCAAAGCAATTTGCAGCCGCTCGCGCTGAACGGTACTTTGCCGATCACGCTGCCGCCGCCGCCTAGCTTTACCAACACGCAGGATTATGCTATTGTGCCGACTGACTCCTTAATTCCTTCGCCCATCGTAGTGTCTGGCTTGTTGCAGAAAAAACTGGTCCCTGATGTCATTAAATCAGTGTGTGTGAATATTGATCACCCGTTTGATGATGATGTTGAAATTTATTTGATTTCTCCGGGGGGACAATTTATATTACTCTCCGACGACAATGGCGGCAGCGGAGACAATTATACCAATACCTGTTTTACCCCGTCGGCGACGCAACCAATCAATTTCCCGGGCCCGCAGGCTCCCGCCTCCGCCGCTCCTTTTACTGGCGACTTTTTGCCCGAAGGGCTTTGGGAGGATTTATATGGTGACCACCCTACCAACGGTACGTGGACGCTGAAGGTCCGTGATGATGCCAATGGATTCACCGGCACTTTACGGGATTGGACGATCACTTTTGAACCAGCTTATGAATTGACCTATCAATGGTCGCCGACCGACAGCGTTGCTTGCCAGACCTGCCCAATCACTACGGTAAATCCTGCTGAAACCACTCTCTACACGCTTACGGCCACCGATTCTTATGGCTGTATTGTGAAAGATTCGGTCAAGGTGGAAGTACTCCCGGCCTTACCCGCGCCAACAATTACCTGCGGAAATTCCAGCAGTAACAGTATCAGTTTTGAATGGAGCAGCGTCCCCGGCGCGACCGGCTATGAGGTAAATGTAGGCGGCAGCGGCTGGACTACGCCTTCAGATAGCCTGTCCCACACCGTGACTGGGCTGGCGGTCAACTCCACAGTCAATATCGAAGTACGTGCCACCGGCGGACTAGCGGACTGCTCGGCCAACATCGGTACCAGTACTTGCGTCAATTGTCAATCGCCCACGGCTACGCTGACGGCAACCGATGTGAGCTGTGCCAACCTGACTAACGGCAGTATTGCCATCACGCCAGACGGCTTGAATCCGCCTTATACTTTCGAGACGACGAGCGGCCAAACCAACACAACGGGTACTTTTCAGAATCTTGCAGCAGGCGATTATATCGTTACCGTCACTGATCCGACCGGCTGCCAGGGCTATTTCCCGGCCACTATTACTGCGCCAGATAGCATTGCGCCCAATGTTTCTCTGCAGCAAAACGTATCCTGTTTCGGTGGCAATAATGGCGTTTTGACCACCGCTGCCACTGGTGGTACCGGGACGCTAAATTTCCATTGGAGCGATGTAGCCAACCAAACGACGGCTATCGCCTCCAATCTAGTGATTGGCAACTATAGCGTGACGGTAACGGATGCCAACGGCTGCACCGCTGTTGACACTGCTTCGATTACACAACCGACTGATTTACAATTAAGTACGCTCGTTACGAATGCCAAGTGTTTTAATCAGCCAACGGGTGCCATCGCAGCTTCCGGGAATGGAGGCACAAAGCCCTATCAGTTTACCTGGAGCAGCGGTCCGGCTTTGCCTGTCAACAATAATATTCTGGCTGGCAATTACACCGTCACTGTCACGGACGCACTGGGTTGCACGGAAACGGCCACGGCGACGGTAGCCCAACCTACTCAACTTACGGCGACCACTTCCGTCACTGCTACCAACTGCAACAGCAGCATAGATGGTTCCGCCACCGTCGCGCCACAGGGCGGCACCGGGCCATATTCTTTCTTGTGGAATGATACTCAACACCAAACCACCGCTACGGCTAATAGTCTGTCTGCTCAATTGTTCAATGTGACCGTGACCGATGCGAACGGTTGTGTAGTCAATCAAAACGCACTGATTTCCTCGCCCGCCCCGCTTGTGCTTACTTTGAGTAAAACCAATAGCACTTGTAATGGCAATGCTAATGGTACCGCGACGGCCACGACCAGCGGCGGCACCAGCCCTTACACGTATAAATGGAGTGATGCTGCGGCCCAAACGGCCGCAGTCGCGACGGGCTTGCTGGCTGGCAGTTATGTGGTGACTGCCACGGATGCGCATGGTTGTACCAGCACGAATAGCATTACCATTAATGAACCAGCCGTCATTCAAGCTACCGCGACGGCCACCGCCGCCGCCTGTTTTGGCAGTGCCGATGGCAAAATAAATCTGGCATTACAAGGTGGCACCGCGCCGTTTTCCTTCCTCTGGAGTTCCGGCGACGCAACGCAAAATATCGTTCAAAAACCGGCTGGCAGCTATTCAGTCACCATCACCGACACAAACGGCTGTACTTTGACCACGCAGGAAGTCGTCAGTCAAGCGACGGAAATACAGTGGATGAGTATGGAAAAATCCATTCTGTGCAAAAACGGTAATGATGGTGCCATCACTTTGACCGCTACTGGTGGCACGCCCGCTTACACTTTGTCGTGGGTGGGACCCAACAGTTTTGCGGGTAGCGGCCTGAATTTGCAAAATTTATTTGCCGGTAATTATACCGCTACTTTGACCGACGCGGCGGGTTGCACCAAGTCAGTCACCCAGGCCGTCACCGAACCCGCCACTGCGCTGGCCCTCACTTTGCCTGCTTTTGCAGATACTATTTGCTTCGCTGCTACCAACGGCAAAGCCACAGTGGTGGCGGCTGGTGGCACTACTCCTTATACTTATCTATGGAACGCGGGGAACCAGGCCACCGCCACGGCTACGGGTTTGGCTTCGCAAGCCTACAACGTCACGGTCACTGATAAAAACAACTGCACCCAGACGGCAGAAACATTCATTATTCAAAAAGAAGAACTGTCTGTTTCGGCGGAAGCAATTGATCCACTCTGCTATAATGGGCGCAATGGAAAGGCCCACGTAACGGTGATTTACTATGGTGCTACCGCAGCTAACCTCAACAATTTCAGCTATTTATGGAGTACCGCTCCTGCCCAAACCAATCTGGAAGCCAATAGCCTGTTGGCAAATACCAGCTATACCGTGACGGTCGTCGATGCTTTGGGCTGTACTGCCGAGCACAGCGTGACGGTCGGCAATCCCTACCCGGTAGTGGGGCGCATAGATTCCCTGGCCAACGTGAAATGTCAGGGCGATGCGAATGGCTGGGCAGTAGCCAGCGGCTCCGGGGGCGTAGCGCCCTACACTTATTTCTGGAGTCCGGGGCCAACCATCCAGGCCGACTCGCTGGCGCAAAATTTAGCGGCTGGCACCTACCAAGTCACCGTGACCGATGCGCATGGTTGCCCGGATATATTGTCGGCAACCATCACCGCTCCCCCTAAATTGAATCTGAGTTTGCTGGCTACAGCCGTACAATGCTTTGGCAATCAGGATGGTAGCGCAAAAGCCGTGGTATCGGGAGGCGTAGCCCCTTACACTTATATATGGGTAGGTGGCCAAACTGGTCCGGAAGTTAAAAACCTGCCCGCAGGTCTGTTCAGTCTGAGCATGACGGATGCGAACGGTTGTTTGATGCGCGATTCGATCCAGATCAATCAGCCTGCTACGCCGATCAGCGGCACCTATATTTTCCAGGAACCGCGCTGTTTTGGCGGGCATGATGGCTCCATTACGTTGACCGGCGCAGGTGGTACGCCGCCTTATCGCTATGCGCTCGATCAGGAAGCCTGGAATGGTTCGCCCCGACAGATTGGTTTGGAAGCAGGTACCTATCAGCCCAATATTATAGATGGGAATGGCTGCCTCATCAGGCTCGCCCCGGTAGAAATAACGCAACCCGATGCCGTAGTAGTGGATTTGGGTCCAGATATTCTGATTGAATTAGGTCGCGATACCCAACTGTTGGCTACGGTCACCAACGCAATGGGTACAGTGCGTTTCGTGTGGAATGCGCCTGATAGTCTGTGGTTGAGTTGCCTGAATTGTGCAAACCCGTTGGTAGAAAATTTGATGTACCAACATTATTTCGAGGTACTGGTCACGGATGCACTGGGCTGTCAGGCGCAGGATCGTGTTTTGGTAAAAGTAGAAAAACCGCGTCGCGTATTCGTACCCACCGGCTTCACCCCCAATGGCGACCAGCAAAACGACCGACTGCTCGTGCATGGCCAAAAATCTGCCCACATCCTCGACTTCCGCATCTACGACCGTTGGGGCGAACTGGTGTTTGAGCAAAAAGACTTTGCCCTCAATGATCCCGATGCAGGGTGGGATGGCAGTTTCCGCGATAGTCCGATGGATCCTGGCACCTACGTGTGGGTATTGGAAGTCCAGTATATGGATGGCGAAAAAGAAGTACTGAAAGGAAATACTACGCTGATTAGATAAGCCGCAAAAGGCAATTTGCAAAAGGCAATGAGCAACCAATATCCTTGGACTTGCTGATTGCCTTTTGTTTTTATGCCAATTGCCTTTTTAAATTGATTTCATGTTTTCAACGACAAAAAAAATAGGCATTCTCGGTGGCGGACAATTGGGCAAAATGCTCTGTCTGTCTGCCGCCAACTGGGACTTCAAAACCTACATTCTCGATGCTTCGCCCGACTATCCGGCGGGCCAAGTTTGCACTGGATTTACTATTGGTGATTTCAATAATTACGAGGATGTGCTGGCTTTTGGCCAAGATAAAGACATCATAACTATTGAAATAGAGCACGTTAATACGGCGGCCCTGCATGAATTAGTCCGAATGGGCAAACAAGTGCATCCGGCACCGCGCGCTTTGGAAATTATTCAGGACAAAGGGTTGCAAAAGGAATTTTATCGCGAAAACGAAATCCCGACCGCGCGCTATGAACTATTCGATTCAGAAATTCTATTAAAAGAAGCGATACAAACTGGTCGTTGGAACTATCCACTAGTACAAAAAACCCGAACTGCTGGCTACGATGGTAAAGGTGTAGCCATCTTGCGCAGCTCTGCTGATTTGGATACCAAACTACTTTCCGGCCCTTGCTTAGTAGAAGAATTAGTGTCGGTGCGCACCGAAATCGCCGTCATTGCCACTCGAAACGCCCAGGACGAAGTGGCGGTATTTCCGGCGGTAGAAATGGATTTTCACCCGGAAGCTAATTTGGTAGAACTTCTGCTTTGTCCCGCCCGCATTTCGCCATTGGTAGCCGCCGAAGCCGAAGCATTGGCTGAGCGAGTGATCCGAACTTTCGATATGTGTGGATTATTGGCCGTAGAAATGTTCCTGACTACAGACGGCCAACTGCTGGTGAATGAAGTCGCCCCACGCCCGCACAACAGCGGCCACCACACGATTGACAGCGCACAAACCTCTCAATATCAACAACATCTGCGAGCCATTTGTGATCTGCCATTGGGCAGCACGGCGCAAATTCAACCAGCGGTCATGCTGAATTTATTGGGAGCACCCGATCATCGCGGACCAGTGCATTACGAAGGTGTGGATGCCTGCCTAGCCCTAGAAGGCGTGCATTTGCATTTGTATGGAAAAGCCTTGACTTCGCCTTTTCGGAAAATGGGACACGTCACTATTACTGCGGAGACGATGGAGGAGGCTTTGCGGAAAGGCGGCGTTTGTTAAGAAAACTTTGCGGGTGGTGAGTTGATACAACGGTGCCTGAGAGATGATTTTCTGTCATAAGGTAAAACTTCTTAGTGCGATATGGAAGATTGATGTTATTACCTATATTGCCGCATTAAAAGAAGGAAATAGGCCTTTTTCTCTGCTGCGTTCTTGCAACGTCTTGGGTGAAAATGCGGGTTTTCACGCAATTGAGGCTATATGGGGAGTTGCGGGAAACGATAATTAGCACCAATGAGAAAATAAAACATACTCCCAAACAATAAAGCCGTCTTGACATCAAAAGCCATATTTGAACCGACAACGCATAAGGGCGAAGCGGTCATTTTCATCCGTTTCGACTACGACGCTGCATTGATTGCAAGGGTCAAGAAATTAGTAGGTGTAGCATGGAGCCAGACACAAAAGGCTTGGTACGTCAAGGACACAGAGCATTATCGCCAGAAGTTCGGGCTTACTCCAAAACCTTTGGGAGAAGGGACATTGCTCAAAATAGACCCTGTTAACCAAGCGGCCTTCAAAACCTATATAGGAACACTGCAATTAAAGAGCATACAGCAAGAATACCATCAATACCTACCGTAACGAGTTCTCTCAACTGCTTATGGCCTTAAAAGGCCACAAGATCGACGATTTGACACCCGACCGATTGCGTAGCTATTTTTTTATATTGCCTGAATACTCTGAAACTCTCTGAGAACACCCTGCACAGCCGCATCAACGCCCTCAAGTTTTACTTCGAGCAGGTATTGAAACGGGAAAAATTCTTTTTTGAAATACCTCGGCCCAAGAAACCGAGCATTTTGTCAAAAGTCATCAGTGCCCAAGATATCAAGAAACTACTGGAAGTGACCACCAATCTCAAGCATAATACCATGCTGAAACTCTGCTAAGGCATGGGACTCCGGGTGAGCGAGATTATTAACCTGAAAATCACGGACATTGACAGCAAGAACATGCAAGCGTTCATAGAACGGGCTAAGGGAAAAAAAGACCGCTACGTCAACCTACCCGACACTATATTAGGACAGTTGAGGGCCTATTTCTTGGAATACAAACCCAAGAAATACCTTTTTGAAGGCCAATACGGCGACCAGTACAGCACGCGGAGTGCACAGAATGTCTTTGCTGAGGCTTTGAAAAAGGCAAAAATCAACAAAGAAGTGGGCATACATGGCCTGCGGCACAGCTTTGCGACCCACCTCTTGGAAGCAGGCACCGACATTGCGTTCATTCAAGAACTTTTAGGTCATAAGGACATCAAAACTACGCTGCGCTATACGCACGTCAGCAAGCAGTCTATAAAAAAAATAAAAAGCCCACTAGACAATATCTGACCATGAAAGGACTCAACAAAGTACTGCTGCTCGGCAACCTCGGCAAAGACCCCGAAGTACAAACCTTAGAAGGCCATATCAAAGTAGCCAAATGCACGCTTGCCACCACCGAGGGCTACAAGGACGAGAATGGTCAGGTCCATTCGCAAACCGAATGGCATAATATCGTGCTTTGGCGTGGCTTGGCCGAGTTGGCTGAGAAATACCTGAAGAAGGGAAGTATGGTACACGTAGAAGGGAAAAACCGAACCCGCTCCTACGAGGATAAACAAGGCGTAAAGCGTTATGTGACGGAAGTAGTAGGGGAGGAAATCATCATGCTCGATAAAAAAGAGGGGTGAAGGAAGTGCGCATTTTGTATTGCCGAACCGAAAACAATACAAAATGCGAAGTACGCATTTTGTATTGTTTCTGGAATGAAAGTTTTCATTTGATGATTCGTAAGATGTTGATTTAGTGATATTTGAAAAATACTTTCTTAAAGGTTTTCAGTGATCTGATATTTTTTTTATCTTTGTGAATTAGATGTGCGAGGTTCGCATATTATCACGTTAGCGGCAACCCAATGACCATTAATTTTTAATTATAAGTTTTATCGAAAAAATATACTTTTAGACATGGCCCAACACGAAAAATCTGACAGACAAGTTGTTTTTGCTCAGCTAACTTGTTTTTTGCTTGCCACTATTCTTGGCTTTTCAGCAGACTTATTTGGAGCAGAGTTCCGACAAATTATATACAAGTTTGTAGATGCTATTTTTATTACAGGAACAATTTTAGTTGCCATGAAACTTGCACGTGAAGGGTGGGACATGCCAGCAGCAGGATACACTTTACTTTCCATTGCATGGGGTGTATTTTTTTTAGCGAAAGACTTTCAACAACAAGACGTGGGGTCAGACATTTTAGCTTCATCATTCTATTTTCTATTACCTTCTATGATACTAATTGCATTTTATGGACGGTTCCCTTTATTTATTAAAATTGTTGGTCTTATTACAATTTTGCCTGCTTTAATTGGCTTGATATACGTTAAAATGGAAACTTCTTCGCAGGCTTATATTATTTGGAGAAAAGTAAGTTATCAGTCTGTTCACATTGTAAGTATTTTCTGGGGGTTTTTCTTTTACGTAATGCATAAGAGAAATAATTTAAAGAGAGAGTAACCGTTTTGCCTTGAAGATATTACTTTATATTAGGCAATTTTTTAAAACCCAACTAAGAAGGGTGTGCCGCTAACAAAAGTATTTGCAAAAGCAGGGCTGGACAATGTAATATCAGCTATGTGCAAGTGTCGGCAGCGGTTCGGGCTCGACGTTCAACGTTCAGCTTTTATTTTTAACGTCAACAAAATATTTTCAAATGGGCATTTGTACCGGGCAGACGAGCAATAAATTCCCTGCCTTCGCAAATACTCGAACGTTAAACCCAATCAGGCCAAAAAAACAAATGACCTAAATTTGATTTGATATTTGTTGCTATTCGTCCAATAAGTACCTTTGATGCGATTAAACGATGGCATCATGATTCATAAATACTACGAAGGAACGCTCCAAATAATCAATTTGTCAACCGAGGTTGGCAGATTTTCAGGCATTGTAGATGCGACCATCTTAGATAGATAAGGGAAAGTTTCCCTTAACTTTTTACCCACCCATCCGTTTCTCCTATACCGCCTACATGCTGCACAAAATCACACCCACCGCAGCGTCGAATGCCGGAAACCATGCGACAACCCTCCCGTTCAATAGAACAGCAAAAAGAAAAAGCCTTGTTGCTTGATGACCTCCTGTTTCAGACATACGGTGGGCCATTCCCGTTTTTCAGCGACAAGGACCCGTTAAGCGAAATGGTGTCTGCTATGTTGTCGCACCGCACCAAAAATCGGTTGACGGGTATTGCTTATCAGCAATTGCGGCAAGCCCTACCCACTTGGGAAGCGGTGCGGGATGCGCCGGTGGAAACCATCCAGCAGGCCATTTCCGTTGTTACTTACCCCGAGGTGAAAGCCCCCCGCATCAAAGCAACGCTGGGATTGATCGCTGAGAGAAATGGCGGTGTCCTTTCCCTCGATTTTTTAGAAGGCTGGTCGGTAGAACAGTCGCGTGCCTGGCTGGAACAACTACCCGGTGTGGGGGCCAAGACCAGTGCCGCTACGCTGAATTTCAGCCGACTCCGTTTGCCGGCCCTCGTCGTGGATAGCCACCACCACCGGGTCGCCCAACGCCTCGGCCTCGTGCCTTCCAAGGCCACGCTTGATGTGACCGCCCACCTGCTGGAAAGTTATTTGCCAACCGATTGGGATGGCCAGCGGGTATACGACAGCCACCAGGCTTTTATGCGACACGGCAAGGAAGTCTGTCACTGGGAACGACCCTTATGCGACCAATGTGTGGTGCGGGATAGGTGTGACTATTATGCCAAATTGCAGGCGGGCGCGTTTATGTAAAATTTCTATTTGTTATGCGAATCATAGATTAGGTTAAGCAAGTATCTGAATGTTAAGGACTTAGACCTGCCAGGTTTCTAAAACCTGACAGGTCTCGCTAATAAGCACCTGAAAATCAATGCCTATTCTTAACCCATGAATCGCATACGTAACCAATTTCCAATAACCATTAAACTAATCCACCAGCATGGTTTCCATTATCATGGGTTCTGATTCCGATCTGCCAGTTATGCAAAAAGCGGCGGATGTTTTGACTGAATTAGAAGTGCCCTTTCAAATGACCATCGTCTCAGCGCATCGTACGCCGGAGCGAATGTTTGAGTTTGCTAAATACGCGCATACCCGTGATATTCAAGTCATTATCGCGGGAGCAGGTGGTGCGGCTCACTTGCCCGGTATGGTCGCCGCTATTTCGCCCCTGCCAATTATTGGTGTACCCATCAAATCCTCCAATTCAATAGATGGCTGGGATAGTATCCTTTCTATTTTACAAATGCCTGAAGGCGTACCCGTGGCTACCGTTGCGTTGAATGCTGCCCGCAATGCTGGCATTTTGGCCGCACAAATCCTGGCCACCAGTGATCCTGATTTGCTGGAAAGAATTATTGCTTTCAAAAAAGATTTGGAAGAAAAAGTGCTGGCAAAAGCCCGGAAAATGGAAGGGAAGTAACCTATTATTTAGGCAACAGTTTCTTCAATTCTGTTACAATATCGGCGTAGGCAGCATCCAGATTGGGGAAATCGGAGACGGCGCGGCCCAGAGAGGGGAGTGACCGCAACTTTTCCAATCCAGTGCCATCGTAATCGGCTTTTTCAATCAGGATTGGGATGACTCGCCGACCTTGTTCCAGGGCCTTACTGACCAAATCGAACCATTGGGGCGAATTGAAGATATTCACTGTGACTAGCACCAGCAGGTAATCTGCATCAGTAAGTTCTGCTTCAGCACTGGCTAATAAATTGCCTGATCCCTCCTGTACGTTATATACCTGAATTTTCTTAGTGAATTTTAGTACGTTCAAGTGCTTGTTTAGTATTTGGGCTTTGAGCGAGTCATCTATATCATATACAATTAAGAATTTCGGAACAGCGGAAATTGGAGCAGAATTAGGTACTTTGGAAGGGCTATTCTTTCCATCTTTTGCAGGTGTAATTGATGGTTCTGGGACAATGCCAACAGTGTCCTTTTCTGCCCGTTCCTTTAGGTCATTTATCAACCGCTGCGAGGCATAGAGAACACGGTTTACAGACAAATTATAGTCGCCTGTGCTAATTATACCATTGTCACTATCTTTCTGTGCTTTCTGAAAGATACCTGATTGTTGAACAACATCTTGCCGAAGGTCAATCTGCGGAGAGACGAACTTTAGTAATGCATTAATAGCTTCTTCAGTCCTGCCTTGCTCCAACAAGCGTTCAATAGTTTCCAAATAAGCGATCTGGGCGTTTTGCATGATGAAGTATCTAAATGTTTAAAATATAAAGTTGGATCATTATTGCCCTTTCACTTGGTCTACTTCCCGCCGCTCAATAGCCGGAATCGCCCGCACCACCATTTGCAGGGTGTTGCGAATACGCTCTTCAAACAGCACCATTTTCCCTTTTTTCAAATTGGCAATCGTGTCCTCGTTATAGTGCCGGATGGTGATAAGTTCCAGTCCCGACTCGCTCTTCACCTTGAATTCATTAGACATATCGTCACTGAATTTTTCGATGCGGTCGGGCTGGTTTGGCACACAAATCGTGAAACTGATCGCCGTGTTTTGCATCATATTTACAAAAATGCGCAGATCGGCCGCCTTGCTAAACAAACGCGCCATGTGGTGCTCCGCCACGAACGAATAATCCAGTGTCGTGATATGTAAAAGTGCCTGATTCTTCTCCACCATCACGATTGGCGGATAGGTTTCCTCGGTGTCGCTGCTGATTTCCGTGCCCGGCGCGTCAGGGTCGAGAAACGACTTGACGAACAAAGGTATATTCTTGTTTTGCAACGGTTTAATCGTCTTGGGATGAATCACCGACGCGCCGTAGTAAGTCATTTCAATGGCTTCGCGGTACGACAGGCGATCCAGTTTAATGACGTGTTCAAATAAGCGCGGATCGGCATTCAACACCCCTGGCACGTCTTTCCAGATGCTCATGCTATTCGCATCCAGGCAGTGGGAAAAGATCGCCGCCGAGTAGTCCGAGCCTTCGCGGCCCAGCGTGGTGGTGAAATTTTCGGAGGTAGAACCGATGAACCCTTGCGTCAGTACAAAGCCGCCTTTATCGAGCATCGGATTCACTATTTTTTGGGCATTGGCCTTGGTTTTATCCCAAATAACCCAGCCTTCGCGGTAAGTATTGTCGGTAGCCACCACGTCGCGGGCATCCAGCCACTCGGTTTTCAGACCACTTTTAGTCAGAAAAGCCGCCGTTATTTTTGACGACACCAGTTCCCCCACACACACGATCTGGTCATACATATAGTCATAATTGTCAGAAGGCTTTTCTTCCAATACCCACTCGCCTTCCACAAAAACGTCATTTACAGCGGCAAAAACTTCGTCCTGCGGCTCAAACAATTCGCGCATCATCGCGTAATGCTTCTCTTTCAACGCTTCGTATAGTACTTGCGCCTGCCCGTTCTGCTGTACGTGCGCGTCGATTACTTCTTCCAATGCGTTGGTAGTTTTGCCCATTGCGGAAACGATTATGACTAATCGCTCGTTCGCATAACGTTGTAAAATGGAGGCCACGTTGCGCAGGCCCGCCGCGTCTTTCAGGCTGGCACCACCGAATTTAAAAACTATCATTGAATATGTTGAGGGGGTTGAGGATGTTGAGAGGCTTCGCCGTTGAGAAAAGTTGAGCGCTGCGCTGTTGAGAAAAAAGGGTTGAGTTTTTGATGCGGCAAAATTAAGTGGCTAATTGCAATACAGCGTGGTTTTTGCACAATCTTCCAACTTTCTCAACTTGCGAAGCAAACTCAACCTTCTCAACAACCTCAACATCCCTTCAAATTCCTTATTTTTGCGGCGAAATTAGAAATATGGTCAAGATTGGAAATATAGAACTGGGTGATTTTCCGCTGCTTCTCGCGCCGATGGAGGACGTGAGCGATCCGCCGTTCCGCAAACTCTGCAAAGAGCAGGGGGCGGACATGGTTTATACCGAGTTTATCAGCGCAGACGGATTGGTGCATGATGCCATGAAAAGCCTGCAAAAACTCGAAATTTTCGACTACGAACGCCCCATTGGCATTCAGTATTTTGGTGGTCAACTGGAAAATATGATCCAGGCCGCTGAAATTATTGAGGCTAAAAATCCGGACGTAATCGATATTAATTTCGGCTGTCCCGTGGCGAAAGTCGCCTGCCGTATGGCCGGAGCGGGCCTCTTGCGCGATGTGCCGCAGATGATTAAATTGACCGAAGCGGTGGTGAAAAGTACCAATCGCCCGGTCACCGTGAAGACACGCCTCGGCTGGGACGATTCTACTATCAATATTCTGGAAGTAGCGGAACGTTTGCAAGATGTTGGTATTCAGGCACTCAGCATTCATGGTCGGACACGCGCGCAGATGTATAAGGGCGAAGCTAACTGGTCGTGGATCGCTAAAGTGAAAGAAAATCAACGTATGCACATTCCAATTTTCGGTAATGGCGACGTAGATACCCCGCAAAAAGCCCTCGAATATCGCCAACGCTTTGGTGTGGATGGCATCATGATCGGACGCGCCAGCATTGGCTATCCGTGGATATTTCGCGAGATCAAACACTATTTTCGCTACTGGCGAAATGCTGCCGCCGCCCGATGTACACGAACGGGTGCGCCTCGCTCGCCAGCACTTGCAGGATAGTTTGATCTGGAAAGGCCCTAAACTCGGCGTGCTGGAAATGCGTCGTCACTACGCGCCCTACCTCCGCGATCTGCCTAATATCAAACCTTACCGCGCCCGCCTCGTCACCGAAATGGAACCGGAAGCGTTGTTTGCTATTCTGGATGAGGTGGAAGAAGTGTATGGGGGAATTATGAGTTATTGAAAAAATTTGTTGAGAAAGTTGAGTGCTGCGCGGTTGAGTCTGCTGCACAGGTTGAGAAAGGGGGGGGGGTAAGCAAGTTCTAAGGGTTTTCTCTCAACGGCGCAGCCTCTCAGACCCTTTTTCTCAACAGCGTAGCACTCAACATTCACCCTCAACGGCAAAAGCCTCTCAACCTTTTTTCTCAACAGCAAAGCGCTCAACCTTCTCAACGGCGCAGCCTCTCAACTTTTTTTCCTCAACAGCGTAGCACTCAACATCCTGCAATGATTTTCTCCCTGCTGCCCCACGAGCACCGGATATTTGAATTGATCGGCCAGTCCGCCCGCGAGACTGGGGGTACCGGCTTATGTGGTAGGCGGTTATGTCCGGGATCGGCTTGTTGGGGCGCTCCACCAAAGATATTGATATTGTATGCGTGGGCGATGGGATTCAGTTGGCAGAGCAAGTAGCCAGCAAGCTCTCCCCTACCCCTAAAATAGCCGTTTATCGTCGTTTTGGAACGGCTATGTTGCGTTGCGAAGGCATTGAGTTAGAGTTTGTAGGCGCGCGTCGCGAGAGTTACCGCGAGGATAGCCGCAACCCGGAAGTGGAGCAAGGCACCCTCATGGACGACCAGAATCGCCGCGATTTTACGATCAATGCGCTGGCGGTGAGCCTGAACGAGCAGGACTTTGGTCAAATACTGGATTCTTTTGGCGGTTTGGCACATTTGGAAGCCAAAATCATCAAAACGCCCCTCGAACCCGGCACCACTTTTTCCGACGATCCACTGCGCATGCTGCGCGCCATTCGCTTTTCTACGCAGTTGGGCTTTACCATCGAAGCGGGAACTTTGCAGGCCATTGCCAAATATAAAAGCCGCATCCATATTATTTCGCAGGAGCGGATTGCGACGGAACTGGAAAAAATACTGCGCACGCCGCGACCCTCGGTGGGTTTTAAATTGCTGTTCGATACGGGCCTTATTGCAACTTGATTCTGCCGGAAATGGCTCTCTTGCAAGGTGTGGAAGACATGAACGGCAAAGGGCCACAAAGACAATTTTTACCACACTTTAGAAGTGCTGGACAATGTCTGTCGCCGCAGCAATCACCTATGGTTGCGCTGGGCGGCCATCATGCACGACATCGCCAAGCCCGCCACCAAACGCTTCGATCCCGGAGGCATGGCTGGACCTTTCACGGCCACGAATGGGTGGGTGCGAACATAGCCGCCAAGATATTCCCGCCGCCTCCGCCTGCCGCTGGGTGCCGAACTGGAATACGTGCAGAAAATGGTGCGCCTGCACCTGCGTCCCATTTCGCTGACCAAGGAAGAAGTGACCGACAGTGCCGTGCGCCGCCTGCTCTTCGATGCCGGGCCGGACATTGAGGACCTGATGAAACTCTGCGAATCGGACATTACCACCAAAAACCCGAAGAAAAGCGCCCGTTTTCTGGAAGGCTACCGCTATTTGCAGGATCACGTATGGCCGAAGTGAGCGAGGCCGACCGCATGCGCCTGTGGCAGCCGCCCATCACCGGCGAGAATCATCATGGCCAACCTTTGGCATTCCGCCTTCGCGGGAAGTGGGCGTGATTAAGACGGCCATCCGCGAGGCGATTCTGGATGGCCATATTAATAATGATTATGAGGCGGGGTTTCAGTGGATGCTGGAGGAGGGAAAGAAGATTGGGTTGAAGGTAGTGGGGTAAGTTTTTATGTTGGGATAAGATAAAAAGTCCCTTGGATGATTTGGAATTATGAGACCGGTGCGTACATTGCCGCCTCAAAGTTAACGAAACATGCCCCACGTGTTCCAAGTGCTCTCTGCTGTTTTTGCCGCTGATGCGGATACCTGGTCGGTGTGCCTGGTATCCGCATCGGCGTTTTGGGACATGGACGCACTCCCCTTTCAGTTGCGGCAATGCAGCCCGATTGGTTGCATTGCCGCAACTGAAAGGGGTGACAAAGCGGATTTTCCCGCAACTGGGGCTATAGGGGGAAGTGCGGGAAACAAGAGTTGGGCACCAATAAGAAGGGGTAGCCGAGCGCGGTACGGATAGCGGGGCATTGACGGCGACGACGAAAAATATTGATAATCAGCGATTCTTAGCAGAAAACGGAAAGACGTGGCTGGGCTTGGTTCGGGGCCTTCGCCCGAATGACCGCTTCCGGGCTTAAAAAATATCCGAGCGCGATGTTCAATATAAAATATTGGCTCTCCGTAGATTTTGGCGGACAGCGGACAAGTGAGACGGAAATTTAGCTGTACGGATGTTTTAGCCAAAAAAGAACAATAAAAAAGTGCGGGTCTTGTATTTTTTTAGGCTCAGACTGAAATTTTCTCATGCGCGCGTTTTGTATTTGTTTTAGCACAGATGGAAGGTGCAACCGGGTTCAATCTTACTTTATCACCTCACAATCAAGTAGTTAAAATATACTTCAAACTTTTTTTTGGTGATTCTCTGATTAAACTTACCTTAGACTCTGGGTAAGAAAAGTACACATATTCACAAGTTATATGCCATTTTAAGACCGACACTATGCAATTGACAAGAAGACTTTTTTTAACTGCAATTATTATTTTTTTTGTAAGCTTCACTTTTGGACAGAATTCAGATAAAACGCTTACAGCCGACCAAATTATTCAAAGGGCAATTGACAGTTCTGGTGGCGACAAAATATTTGACTTTGTTAAAAATGTCGAAACCATTTCTCAAATTGTTACATCAAAAGGCGATACGCTATCTTTTTCAGTTAAGAGAATGAACTTTGACAAATACTATATCAGCTCCTTAAGTTTAGGATATGCAAATACAACGACAGTTTATAATAAAGGTAAAGCAGCATTGATAAGTAATCAAAATGCACAACAAATCCTTGACCCCTTAAAATTAGAAGAACTACAATTACAATCGTACATATCTCTTGAATACGGGTACAAGAAATTGGGATACACTTTAGAAAAACAAGATGACCAAAAATTTGAAAACTTTGATTGTTTTACACTTTTGGTTTCGTCTCCTTTAGGTAGAGTTACAATTAATTACTACGACAAGAAAACTGGCAACCTTATCATGATTATCTATCCAAACTTAAATAAATCAGTTTTTATAGATTTTTATAAAGCCAAAGGAATTACCTGCCCTTCGAAAATACTTATGGTTGACACATCAGGCTCAATTACCGCATCAACTTTGACAAAACTAAATTATGATGAGAATTTGGATTCAAATTGGTTCCACATTCCGACCCCGGGTGTTTACAAATCTCCAGAAACTTTTAAAACAGGTACTTTCAAATATTTAAATAGCAACGATGACGCAAAAGTACTAAGAGAGAAAACCAAACAAACTGAAATTACAGGAGATTCTAAAAAAGAATATAAAATCGAATGGAGTACAGACAACGACTATTTTAATTTATAGGCTTAAGAATGCTGCAAACCCACCGACAAATGACAATATTGAATACATTAAAGTCAGGATTACCTCATGGACAAAAAATAAATATTATTGCCAGTATATTACCTCAAGTAACATCGGCGGGACATGTGCGTTTGAAAAAATTGACTGACCAAAACGGCATATAACAGGCGGTTTGGCTATATGGCGGGGCGGCGAATATATTCTCATCTTTTTGTTCGCTATCAGCAGCAGTCCGGGCTTGACTTTTACTATTGAGCTTTAGTAGTTATCTTCATCATTAGTAATTCTATTCGGCTGCGGTTATGGGCTGGACGTATTTCAAATACCGCCACATCGCCAAGCCGCTACCGTTAGCATAATGGATATAATACTGGTATCACCAAGATTTGACGAACAGTGAACTGGCGGGACAAAAACTTGAAGGGTGAGGTTGGCCGTAAGAGAAAAACCGGGCACCGAACCTACTTTATATGCCACAGGATCAATAACTTAGCGCAACCGCTCGAGGCTTTGAATAAATAATACTGGTGCCAACAATCCACGGCCGGTCATGCCTCCTAAGCGTCGGCACGTCGTCAGTGGTAACGTTCGATAAAACTAAAAAAATAAGAACTGCAATCATGAAGAACCTTTTCACATTTCTGCTTTTGAGTTCACTTTTTATTAAAAGTATCTATGCCCAATGTTGGCAAAGCGTCGCTGTTGGCTCTTTTTATACCATTGCGATAAAAACGGACGGCACCCTTTGGGCTTGGGGAGATAATACATACAATCAATTCGGCGACGGAACAAATATGGGTAAAAACAGCCCTGTTCAAATCGGGTCAGCCAGCAATTGGCAAAGTGCCGCTGTTGGCGTAATACATACCTTGGTGATAAAAACGGACGGCACCCTCTGGGCTTGGGGATATAACGAATATGGGCAATTGGGTGATGGAACAAATGTGGATAAAAACAGCCCCATTCAAATCGGGTCAACCGACAATTGGCAAAGCGTTGCTACCGCCGAATTTCATACAGTTGCGATAAAGACGGACGGCACCCTCTGGGCTTGGGGACGTAATTCTGGCGGCGAATTGGGCGATGGAACGAATGTGGAGAAAAACAGCCCTATTCAAATCGGAATAGCCAGCAATTGGCAAAGTGCTGCCGCTGGCGCTTCTACGCTTGCGATAAAAACGGATGGCACCCTTTGGGCTTGGGGAAATAATTATGACGGTCAATTGGGTGATGGAACGAATGTGTCGAAAAACAGCCCCGTTCAAATCGGGATAGCCGGCGATTGGCAAAAAGTTGCTACCGGACATTTTCATACCGTTGCGATAAAAACAGACGGTACTCTTTGGGCTTGGGGAAGTAATATTTTTGGTGAATTGGGCGACGGAACGAATGTGGAGCAAAACAGCCCCGTTCAAATCGAGACAGCCGGCAATTGGCAAAACGTCATTGCTGGATATGCTCGTACTTTTGCGATAAAAACAGACGGTACTCTTTGGGCTTGGGGAAGTAATTATTACGGTGAATTGGGCGACGGAACGAATGTGGAGAAAAACAGCCCCGTTCAAATCGGGATAGCCAACAATTGGCAGAGCGTCGATACCTACTTAGATCATACTCTTGCGATAAAAACGGACGGTACCCTTTGGGCTTGGGGGAATAATTTAAACGGTCAATTGGGTGATGGAACGAACGTGGACAAAAATAGCCCAATCGAAATTATATGTCCAGTCTCCGGTATTAGCAATGATCTGGAACAAGAGATTGGAAATTTATATCCCAATCCTGCGAAGGCATATATAAATATCACCTTATCAAACTATAATACGGTTGATTTGACTTACGAAGTTATCAATCTTTTCGGTCAAGTAGTCATACCAAACCAGGTGCTGCCGGATACTTCGGAAATCAACGTCGAATCGCTTTTACAAGGGTTATATTTTTTGACCATCAGAGAAGGAAACAGACAGTTTACAAGATCTTTTGTAAAAATCTAATTCATCGAACATCGCATCTACGCCGATTTGTGGCAAATCCAACCCGCAAGCCCAACGCAGCCGCAAACAGCGTAGATGCCTAAGTTAGCACCAACTAGAAAAGCAAAAAAAATACAAAAATATTTAATGGAAAAGGCTTGGGATGTACTCCAGACTACTGGACATTTTGTGTTTCTCAAGACATAAGATTGGCTTCTGGTGTGCCTGCTTCCGCTGGCCTGCACAGTGAACCTGTACAAAATGAAAGACTACGTCGGCAGGGTGTTGGGAACCGAGCGTTCAAAAGCCGATAGTCATTATAAACGGCTGATCCGTTTTTTTCCAGATTTGGGGGGAAAGCAGTGGGTTGTTACACGATTTGATGCGCCACAACCTTCGGTTTTTGCGTGGTCTGGGCTTTGAAACGCTGATCATGGATGGCACGAGTTGGAAGATCGGGAATATGTGGGCAAAACCTGGTTTAACTTCCTCACAAAGAACAAGATATATTTTGTTATTTGGCTTCGTGTTGCCTATATTTGTGCGTCATGCATCATTCCTCTTTTTTTGCATCACGCAGAT
>CBDFMU010000055.1:0-81038 GCA_965249785.1 Saprospiraceae bacterium
GCCCAGGACAAAATGAGCGTCGTGTTCTTGCCTAAATAAACGAGGCCGTGGGTAGAGCTGCGTATAAGCAACCGTACCGTCTCGAAATCGGAAGAAAGTTGCTCCCAGTGCGTTATCTCGTGGTCTTTGTTCAGGTGACTCAATGGCGTGATCCACAGCAATATATAAATGCCGAGCGTGTAGATTGCCGGGCGGGCCACTGGCCAGAAAGTTGCCCAGCCTCGGTTTTGTTGCCAGGTAGCCCAGAACGCGAGAAAAACGAACGGCGCAAAGAAAAGCAGTAGCGTGAAATTGGCATAAACGGCCAGCCCCGCGAAAATAAAAGCAGCGCGCAGGGTGCGGACAGAATTGTTTTCAAAAAAACGCCACGTACGGTATAAGGCCATCATCATCAGGCCGATAGCCAGGCCATAGCCCCGGGCCAGACCAAAAAATTCCGCCAAAAATGGATTGCCCAGCAGCACTATTACCCCAAACAAACGCACCCAAATTTGTTCCGACAGTCGGCGACAAATCGCCAAGCCCGCCCAGAGGTACAAGGCGCAACCGATCAGCACGGGCAGACGGGCGACAAACTGGTGGCCAGGAAAAATCCCCAACAGGGTTTTAATCCCTAAAGTGTTGAGAATGTGGTTGTTCGGATTGGCTTCTTTCTGGAAAGTAAGCGTATCAAACACCAATCGGGGCACGTGATTGATGATCGTCGCCCCCTCATCGTGGGTGATGGGTAGCAGCCAGGCCCGTGCCGCCACGTACGCAAAAAAGGCCACTGCCAAAGCACCGACGGCCCAATCTTCGGTTGATCGTTTCATAGCGACGAAAGTACGATGCTATATTTTACTTCATAATGCCACAGGCTGCACTTTTTGCAGGGAAAAAATTTGTCTTGCTAACCAGTCATCACCCACTCTACAAATCCCCCGTTTCTCTTAACGCCTGCTCCATCCACGTACTCCGTGTATCGTGGTACATCCTGAATTCCGCCAGTTCCCGTTGATAATTAAAGTTATAGAACTGGTTTTCAAAATGATTTTCGCGCGTCGGCAGCAGCCCTAAAAACGTGGCGTACCAACGAATGCGCCCACTACCGGAGAGTTCTAAAATAGGGAGTTCCAAAAATTCTTCCGCCGGGAAAAATTTGAAAATGCCTTTCAATTTTCGA
Organism: Saprospiraceae bacterium; assembly: GCA_965249785.1. Taxonomy (GTDB): domain Bacteria; phylum Bacteroidota; class Bacteroidia; order Chitinophagales; family Saprospiraceae; genus M3007. The sequence continues at coordinate 1,163 of CBDFMU010000055.1, forward strand.
ATAATATCAATGGCGATAGCACGTTCCGGACGACGATTTTCTTGTTTGAACTCACTGATTTCGTGGAAGTAACGCGCCAATTGATCATTGCGTCGTCGCTCGGCAATGCGTCGTCGTACTTCCAGTATTCGGTACCGTTGCGTATGGGTCGCAGTCAGTTGTTCTAACACAGTAATAGGAGCCAGTGCCGCCGCCTGTTTAAACTCCTTCCATTTCCCGTCCTCCCCGATATTAATCCAGTGAAATTTTCCCTCTTCCGTCAGTTCGCTGAACATAAAATCTAAGTAGCGCAGATCATTATAGAGTTTATAACCGCTCAATATTTCTTGTAGCAATCTTATAGCCACCGGACGCTGTTCTTCGTGGCCAATTTTTATAGTGTTCCAGGCTGGCAAAATGCGTTTTTGGAACAAATTCTCGGCAATAATCTGGCGCACCGACTCTTCCGTAAAATGATGCGATGCTATCAAAATATTTCTCAACTCGGCCCGCGCATCGTAACCCAGCATCATACTATCGTGTTCCGTCACCAATTGATCGGGGTCGTGATGCAGCCAAAGTAACAACCCATCGCCCGTAAGTTCGCGGATGCAGCGATCCAGAAAATCCTGGCCACGCTCCGGAAAAGCCCGAAAAGCCACCACCCACCGCCGCAGACAGGAAATTACGATGCGCCGACTGTCCAGTTCATGTGGGCGACGAAAATCGGTGTGCTGCCGACTCAACCGGACTTGTTCATAGTCGTGCTCAATGTCGGCCACATAGTGCATCCACACGCTTTCTTTCAGATTCGGAGCCACCTGCAACCACCCTACCCTGCCCGAATGATCGTACACAATTTTTTCTATAATAGCCTGTGTATCAAAATCATAGCCCGTGCAATCTTCATGCGCTACAACTTCACCGCGTTCATTCAGATCAAACCAACGTAGTGATAATGTCGCTTCCTCTTGTGGCACCAGCAATAGATTCGGCATTAAAAATGTCAATGCCAGACGCAGAAATGACTGCACTTCGGGCACACTTTGCTCTCCAAAAACACTATGCGATAACAAGCATGCCTGTACCAAACGGATGATCGAAGAGCGCGGATCTGAAAACCTCCGATAACGCCGCCGCTCCTCTTCCAATTGACGACGCAATCGCCGACTCTTAGCCTGTAAACTCAGAAAAAGGTATTCACGCAGCCGATTGTGTAACCGAACGGGGTCTTGACGACCAGCATCTATTAGCAAATTTAGTAACTCCTTAATGCTGGTTTCCAGTTCAAATTTTTCCCGCGACAAAAACACAAATTCGCCATTAGTCACTGCTACTTTTTGAATCCAGTCGAATTTACCACCACCACATAACTCATTGATTAACAATTCCAAAAAGCCTGAATATGGATGCACCGAACGAAAAATCAATTCGCCCATTTCCCGACTGCGGCTGATCATTCCACGATTGTCCATGACCTCTCCACCACGCTTGCCCGTATCGAGCAGATGGTCGTTGGGCATCGCATCGTAAATGCGGCAGAGGGCTTCTCCCAATTCCTCGGCGGTGGCTTGTAAATTATAAGGTCCTGTGGAAGTTGAACATTGATCTGCGTCCTGATATTCGCGTAAACGGCTGGAGTAAAGAACAATATGGTCAAGCAATTGGCGTTTATCATCATCCACAGCGTCAATAGCAATGCGATCAGGAGTTTCTTTCTGTAAATAAGTGAGTAATAAGTACTCATAGAGTTGGGCAGAGCGTGGACCAATGTTACTACGTACCTGATCGCTATGCTGATATGCCCGGCCGAAATTTTCGATGCCCATCGCATCTTGTGCCAATAATAATTGACGGCGAAAATCTGCTTGCTGGGGAAGCGTCAAAGCACCCACCGCGACCAAGTGGCCATCTTCCCCAAGTTGCTCCGGCAAATTGAGCGTTTCGGGCATGGCGATCTCCTCTTTTGGACTGAACAAAGCCAGATTACCTGATTCAGAGAAAGTAGCCCGTTGAAAAGCTAGTCGCCAGTCCGGCACCAGTTCGGTGGAGTGTATTATTTGGATAAGGTCTTGCAAATCAGCCCGTAACACAGCGGCTTTTCGCACAAACTCCGCCAATGCAATCTTCGCTGACCGCCCTTGGCGCAGGATTTCCCCGAAATTATCTTCCAATTCGTAGGCCGCTTTCTTCAACCGGGCATCAGCGGCAATAGCGCGCAGCAAAGCAAAAACGGGCAACAAATTGAGCCGTTCGCTTTGCTCCAACAACCGTTGGCGCGCACTCTCCATACTGATCTCGAAATCGTCCACGGCCACCACGCTAGCCAACAAACGCGGTTGCTCAATCAAACGGCGAGCCGCTTGGGCCACGCGCTGCAACTGTCGATCCCGATCAAAACCTTGGTGCATTATGGGCTGGTCGGCCTGCGGCGCAATCGGAAAAGGCCGGAAATCGGGCGGCAGATCGGCACTACGGGCATAAGCGACCAGAATTTGCAGGGCCGGACGGCGTTCGCGTTCCAGGAACTTGGCGGTCTCAAATTCCAGACTGGTCTCCTGCCCCAGATAATCCGCCGAAAAAACAATGATACACAGGTCGGCCCAACGCAGCCACGCCTCCCCGCCTTGGAGGCTGTCCGTGCCGGGATACTTGCTCTGGCGATTGCAAATATCTACGGCCCGACCCGCGAAGGTCGTGAGCAACTGCTTGCGCAAGCCCTCGGCCACGCCCGTGTCGGCGTAGTCGTAGGAAAGGAAAATGCGGATGGGTGCGAGCATGGATTATGGGTTGAGAGGGGCAAAAATGGGGAATTAAGGGGAAATGAGGGATTTGTTTTTGGTATATTATCGTTTTATTCAAGGCGATGCTATATTTGACCCTCTCCAACGTATATCCATTTTTAAAAACACATTTGCAGTCAGGATTGCAATAAATAATTACAATTTGCGTAAAATAAAAATGAAAGAAAAATACCAATTCGATAAGCAAGTATTTGAACCTTTAATTGGTAAGTTCATATCAAGTTTTCACTTTGTTGAAGATTTCAGGTTTTCACAAAATGCTATATCTTCATACGATCCTTATAGAAACGTATTTGAAGGGATACAGAATTTGGTTATTTGGTTTTATAAAGGAGAACAGCATTTTTCATTGAAATTATATGCTATTGAAAACGGCATTTTTCAAGTAAGAAATAACAACGACGAAATAATTAACACTTATTATGGCATCCAATCGATCGGTGTAAAATCTGATCAGGATTTAAGATTTGGGAAGTCAGGTTCAATTAGATTGAAGCCACCAAGCGGCTTTACTATCAATTCAACCAATCGGCCAATAGAGCGAATTTATTTTTACCAAGAACTTCACCATGCACTTTATGAGCAAAATTCAAAAGAAATTATACTGAACTTAAAACATCCCACTTTGTTTCCAGATAGAATAATATTGGAAACAAGCGATATGTATTTTGTAATCCGTGCAAAGGAAGACTATGACCAAGATTTACTTCTGAATTTCAAAATAGGATTTATGAATGAAGAAGATAAATACTTTAAATCAGGATATGACGATAGAGAAGGATTTAAATATGAATTAATAGATAAGATTGAATAAAACCCGTCACAACTTTACTTTTTAAAAATCATTCTCAACTATAACACATGACCACCATCCTAAAAGTCAGCGCCCAGGACTTGGATAGCCAATTCTTCCAGGAATTAGGTGAAAAAATTTCGGATTCCACCGAAATTGAAATCCATATATCTGAAAAAACAGCTAAGCAAGAGTTGTTTACAGATCAAGAGTTTTGGCAAATTATTGCGGCTTTGAACTGGTCAAAGAAAGAGTCAGACGCAATCATGGCTCCGGCAGTAAAACAACTTGCTGCTATGCCAATTGTCAACATCTATTTATTTGCTGACAAGCTCTCGGAGAAACTTTACCAGTTGGATACACGTGCGCATGGAAATGCTTACTTGGCTAACGAAGGGGATGATTACCTTTCCGTAGATGATTTTCTATACATTAGATGTGCCGTAGTTGCCGAAGGAGAAGAGTATTTTGAACGGGTGAAGGCTAACCCTGCCGAATTTCCGGCGGAAATAACTTTTGAATCACTTTTGAGTTTGGCGCGAAAAGCATACGAAATGAAAACAGGGCGCGAGTTTGATTATCACTCTACTGTTAGTTATGAAACTTACAGTAATAAAAACGGTTGGAATAATCATGCCTCATAATAATTCTAATGAAAGCATGAAGCCAAACCACCTTTACGAGATTATTGATAAAATGGGGGAGGATACTTTCAAATATGGAATCACTTGCGATCCTATTGGCGAGGACGGAATGTCAGACCGGATGAGAGAACAGGTTTCCTTTTTAAATCGCATTTTTGAATGGGCGCGATTTTTTGGTAGAATTCTGATATTTGATATTCCGGGCAAGAAGGAAGCCCGAAGAATTGAAAAAGCACATATCAAAGAATACGAACAGATACATGGACGTAAGCCCAAAGGCAATCCGAAATATTGATAATGTTTTACCTTTGCGCCGCCAAACACATAACCGGCCACAGCATTGGAAGCAACTCCCACCGTAGATACCGCCAAAAGCCTCGGCCTGACCGCCGCAGAATTTGAAAAAATCGTCGAAATTCTGGGCCGTACGCCCAATTTCACCGAACTCAGCATCTATTCCGTGATGTGGAGTGAGCATTGCTCGTACAAAAACTCCATCCTGCAACTCAAAACCCTGCCCCGCAAAGGTGCACGGCTGCTTGTGGAAGCAGGCGAAGAAAATGCGGGCCTTGTGGACATTGGCGACGGGCTGGGCTGCGTGTTCAAGATCGAAAGCCACAACCACCCGTCGGCCATTGAGCCGTATCAGGGCGCGGCGACGGGTGTGGGCGGTATCCACCGCGATATTTTTACGATGGGTGCACGGCCGATTGCCGCGCTGAACAGCCTGCGTTTCGGAACGCCTACCAATGATCGGATGCGACATCTCATCGCCGGGGTGGTGAAGGGTATCGGCGATTATGGCAACTGTTTTGGCGTGCCGACCGTCGGCGGTGAGGTGTATTTTATGCCCTGCTACAACCACGATATTCTGGTGAATGCGATGTCCGCAGGCATTGTGAAGGCCGGAGAAACGGTGAGCGCCACGGCCGGCGGACCGGGCAATCCAGTCTTCATCGTTGGTTCGGCGACGGGCAAAGATGGTATTCACGGGGCCACGTTCGCCAGCGCGGATTTGTCGGCAGATTCGCATGAAGACCTGCCAGCCGTGCAAGTGGGCGACCCTTTTCAGGAAAAATTGTTGCTCGAAGCCTCATTGGAAGCCATCCAGACCGGAGCCATCATCGGGATGCAGGATATGGGTGCGGCAGGAATTATCTGCTCCACTTCCGAAATGAGTGCCAAAGCGGGCTGTGGGATGCGCATAGAATTGGACAAAACGCCCACGCGTCAGGCGAATATGAAAGACTGGGAAATCCTGCTTTCGGAGAGCCAGGAAAGGATGCTGATTGTGTGTCATCCGGGTCGCGAACACGAGTTGCAAGTGGTGTTTGATAAATGGGATTTGTCTTGCGTGGAAATTGGTCAAACGACAGAAGGTGGGCGATTGGAATTTTTTCATCATGGTCAGAAAGTTGCCGACGTGCCTGCGGAGACGCTCGTGCTGGGTGGTGGCGCACCTGTATATGTACGCGAAACGCAGCGTCCGGCTTATTTGGCAGAAATAGAAAAGTTTGATCTTCAACAAATTGCACAGCCGAAAAATTACCGGGAAGCAGCCCTTACCCTTTGGCACTCACCAAATCTGGCTTCCAAAAACTGGATTACGCAGCAGTACGATTCGATGGTGCGCACGGGTACGATGACTACCAATCGTCCCGCTGACGCTGCTATTGTTTATGTAAAAGGTACTCAAAAGGCTTTAGCACTGACTACTGATTGCAACTCCGCTTATGTGTACGCTGATCCCTACCGGGGCGCGATGATCGCTGTGGCCGAGGCTGCCCGCAATATTGTCTGCGCCGGGGGCGAGCCGGTTGCGATCACGAATTGTCTGAATTTTGGCAATCCTTACAATCCCGAAGTGTACTACCAGTTTGCCGAAGCCATTCGCGGGATGGGCGAGGCTTGCCGTCGTTTTGAGACGCCGGTGACGGGCGGTAACGTGAGTTTTTACAACCAATATGGTGTGGGCGACAAAGTGGTGCCGGTCTACCCTACCCCGACTATCGGGATGCTGGGTTTGCTGGACGATCCTGCGCAAATGATGACGCTGGATTTCAAAAATGTGGGCGACCATATTTATATGATTGGTACGAGCCGTGACGATTTGGGCAGCAGCGAATACCTGCGCACGGTCTGCGAATTGGAGTACAGCAATTGTCCGCATTTTGACTTAGACGAAGAAATTTCCATCCAAAAGGTAGTTAAAACCGCGATTCGTCAGAAATTGGTGGCCTCTGCGCACGACGTATCAGATGGCGGCGTTTTCACTGCGTTGCTGGAAGGAGCGATGCCGCGTGGTTTGGGGTTTGACGTGAAAAGCAACCTAACGGTGCGGAAAGATGCCTGGTTGTTTGGCGAAGCCCAAAGTCGAGTAATTGTGAGCGTGACTTCTGAACAATCCGCTGCTTTTGAACGTTTTCTGGCGGCTGAAAAGGCTTCCTTTGAAATGATCGGTACCGTGATTGCTGGAAAAATAACCGTGGATGCCGAAGATTGGGGCGAAATAGCGGAATGGCAGCGGGTTTATAGTACGGTTTTGGGAGAAATAATGAAGTAACTTGTTGAGATAGTTGAAAAAGCTGAGGTTGTGGAGAAAGTTCCTGGAAGATTAGGATACCTGATTAACCATATCTTTACTATAACAACCAACCAGTAAAAGCACCATTAACCAATAATTAATAACTAGTGCTTATTTAATTGATAATGAAGAATATACAAAATTTTCTGCTTTTCCTGTTACCCATAATGTCGGCTTTTTCGGCTTGCCAGGGTCAGTCGGGTTACACCCTGAAAGGCACTATCCAAAATGCCGCTAGTCTGCAAGTATTACTGGAACAAGCCCATTTTGACCGGAGTACGGTGGCAATGGGCCGCGTCACCTGCGATGCTTCGGGCAACTTCAACATTAATCAAAAGGACCCATTTCCCGAGGGCTTGTACCGGCTGAGCATTGGTGCTAAACGCATCTATTTCCTGCTGGATGGCAAGGAGACGACGGTAGATATTAAAGGCGATTTGAATACACTCGATAAAATGGAGGTCAGTGCCACGGGTTCGCCGACCTTTACGTGTTATACCGATATTATTCAAGAACTGATCAAAAACCCGATGAAATCGCCCGACGATGCCAAGGCGGCGGCCCAAAAAGGCTGCACTCCACTGATGAAGGCGTTTTTAACTTCCCAGTTGCTTGGCCAAAATGCCGCCTCCTTTATCCCGGAGTTCAAAGCCTCCAGTGAAGCGCTGAATGCAGCGATGCCCGGCTCTAAATACGCGACTGACTATGCCAATATGGTGACTGGCTTGGCCAATCAAATATCCCAGCAAGCCTCCGAAGAGAGCATAAAAGTCGGTATGGATGCGCCGGATATTTCTTTGCCTGGTCCGAATGGCAAAACCCATGCGCTGTCTAATCTGAAAGGCAAAGTGGTGCTACTCGACTTTTGGGCCAGCTGGTGCGGTCCCTGCCGTCGCGAAAATCCGCACGTAGTGGAGACCTATAAAAAATATCATGACAAAGGCTTTGAGGTATTCAGCGTGTCGCTGGATCGGCCCGAAGGCAAACAAGCCTGGATGGACGCGATTGCCAAAGACGGTCTGTTGTGGGATAATCACGTGAGCGATCTGCAATTCTGGAACAGTGCGCCGGCAGCTGTTTATGGAGTACGTTCTATTCCTAAGACGTTTTTGATTGGCAGAGATGGGAAGATTGTCGCTTTGAATCCTCGGGAACGATTGGAAGAAGAGTTATTGAAGGTGTTGTAAACAGTCTTTGGGAATTGGCCTGGTGATTTTCCACAATCAACTTAGATATTAAAAATAAGAACCTCCTGTGTTTTGAGTGTGTCGCAACGCTCAAATTTACACAGGAGGTTCGTTTTTTATACAACACCCAAAAATTCTGGATGACTATATTACTTCACAAACGACTTTATATACGCCAAAGATGTTGTCCACGTAAGATTTTTATAACGTTCATTAGTTAAATGGTCGTGTTGCGTGGAAAACATGGAATACATATATTGGCTTTGCTGCCATTTTGCATACAATTCATTTTCTCCGGCCGGATTGTCGGCTCTCTGCTTTTTTATGAATCGTGCAAAGTCTTCCAGACTTGATAGCTGATGGATGCTAAATTCCTGACCTGTTGCTTCTTTCACATCAGCCCATATCATATTGGGGCTGACCTGGAAACTTGCAATCGGTAAATCTCTCGGTGCGTTGTCATCCATAGCCACTTCGGCGGTGAAGGCGGCTGTATCGTCCATAGTAGTAAAATCTAATGCCCAGTCTGCTTTTCCCTCCCAATAACCAATGCTTTTGTCTTTTAAGTTTAACACCGGGGTATTGTATTTTAATATATCCGCAAAAGCACCATTGAAAATAGAAGAGGCTTTTATGGGAGTGCTATCCAGATAATCTTTAAATTGTCTTCTTAAATCAAAATTTCTGTTTTCGCCCCGCACTAAATCATTGTAATTCGTGCAAAAATCGGATGGAATAAATCTCGCAACGCCCGCTTGCAAGGCTCCATCCAGAATCCTTTTTTGTAAATCTACAATGACGTCGCCCAAGCCTGCCAATGCTGAAACCACGCAGTCTATACCTGTACAGGCTTTTGTAATTTCATCCATGCTATTTACATCCACTTCAAACACCTTGACCCCCATTTTTGTAAGCGTCTCGATTTTTTCAGGGTCAGTAGAAGTTCTAACGATGGCACTTACGTTTGCGCCTCTTTTTATTAATTCGCGGCAGATTCTATTGCCTAAATTGCCGGTAGCACCGGCTACTAAAATCGCTTTTTTCATTGCTGTTTTTTTTGTTTATGTTTAATTTTTTGTTTCTGCCAGAAAACTGACTACCGCATCAACTACCTGTTCCGGTTGCTCCTCGTACAAGTAATGCCCGCTATCTAAAATGCCGATTACGTTTACATCTTTTGCCACGTAAGGCAATCCCATCTTCATGTAGTTATAACTGATATAACTACCAATTCCTAATACGGGCATAGTAAGTGGCTGATAGGTTTTAGCATCTTCTATATCCTGCGTAAAAGTCTGGTACCAGGCATTAGCAGCCCTGATGCTATCTGTTTCATTATAAACGGAAGCATACACTGCTCTTTCTAATGAACTCATTTTACTGTCATCCATCATCACATACTGAAAAAGCCAGTCCAGCAGGTATTGAAAACGCCCTGCTAATATTTTTTCCGGTAATCCTTTGACCTGATTAAATGCCATCCACCAAGCGTAAGGCATATTAGCATCCATTTTCTCTGTAAATGTGCCTGCGAATGGTAGCAAGGGCATTTGCATCATGCCTTCACTCGGATGCGAACCATCGGCTACAATTAGTTTTTCCGTAAATTCTGGATAATTAAAAGCAAAACTCATCGCCACCATGCCGCCTATATCATGGCCCATGATGTGGACTTTTGCTAGTCCAAGTTGTTGTATGAGTGCCAGCACATCAGTGGCCATGGTTTTCTTATCGTAGCCGGATGCCGGTTTTTCCGAACTACCCATGCCCCTTATATCAATGATGATTACGCGGTAACTTTTGGCCAGCACTGCGGCAACAGGATGATAAGAATACCAGGTTTGTGGCCAGCCGGGTAAACAAACCAGTGGCTTACCGCTTCCGCCCTGCACGTAATGCAGCCGTACGCCGTTAACCGTTGTATAGTGATTAGTAAAGCCGGGAAAATCTTTAATTAATTCATCATCAGAATATTTATTCTGAGTGATTACTGGATGCTCGTTCGTTTGAGTCACTGTATTATTTTTCATGGCTCAAAGGTAGAAGGCTGCGGAAGGAGGCAAAACTACCAATTGGTAGATAATAAGGTTGTTGCGGTGGTTTTATAGAGCACGTATTAGTAGGTTTTGTCATTCAGAGCGTAGCGTGGAATCCGAGGCCGAAGGCCGATTCTATAAAACTCTTTAATTTCAGCCTTCGGCCTCGGATTCCACGCCTTACGGCTCTGAATGACAAAACCCCAAAAATATATACACAATTTATTGTCAATGCTTCAACAAGTCTAACGAACATTACCGGATATTTTTCCTGATCCGGCTTAGTGCATTGGGCGTAATACCAAGTACAGCCGCTAATTGTTTGACAGGAATTTTTTGTAGAAATTCCGGGTTGTTCATAAATTCCAGATAACGTTCTTCGGCTGACAATGTTTGAAAATTTAAAATCTGGTCTATCATTCTCACGGACATGGCCTCCCAGATTTTTCTGCCGAACTCTTCCCAAACAGCAATATGCCTGTATAAAAAGTCCATGTCTTTTTTGTCAATCACCACCAGTTCTGTATCTTCTATGGCTTCAATATTAAACCTGGACGGTTTCTGTGGATTCAGGCTTGAAATCTCGGTGAAAAATTCATTCTTAAACGTCACCCAGGTAGTATTTTCATGGTCATTTGCTTCATAAAAAAAGCGAACACCACCGGAGACAATGAAAAAATACTGATTCGCAATTTGCCCTTTCTTTAAAATCAGTTTCCCTTTGGGGACTTGCCTCGCAGTGCATCTGGAAAGTACAAGTTGCAAATCCGAATCATCTATCCAGATAATGGTTTTTATAAATGTTATAAATTCTTCCATGGTGAGTAACCGTCCAAAATAAATTAAACCACGACGACACAACGAATACGACGTAATATGTTTATAATGTGAATCACGGGGTTGATTAAGTAAGTATTTGAATTTTAAGCACCTAGACCTTCCAGGTTTCAAAAACATAGAGCATGTCCACCTCTTTTTCATCACGATCAATACCTGTTTCTAGCACAACCCGCGTAGCGGTGACATTCCAGAAGAAAAAAAAGGGTGAGCGTAAAAACGTAGAACCGCGTAGCGGTGACATTATAATGTCACCGCTACGCGGTTCCAACGGTGCCAAACGAGGAGGTGGTTTTATTTTTACCAGAATGTCACCGCTACGCGGTTTGCATCGAGCATCTATTGAGTTTGACAAAAGACGTGTACATGCCATAGAATTTTAAATTCTGGAAGGTTTCGGCACTAACTACCTGAAAATCAGCATTTAATTTTTAACCCATGATTCGCATTGATAATAAAAGAATTATTCGTAGCCCCAGTGTAGATTTGACAACTTTTAAAAAGGCAGTATTACTCCCCAGCCGCCACTGGAGCCACTAAATTAGCCACCCGCACAATCTGCTCGTTTGGTTTATCCCATTCTATCAAACCATCGCGCATCCGCACAATACGGTGGGCGTGGAGGGCAATATCCTGTTCGTGGGTGACGAGGATAACCGTGTTGCCATTTTGGTGGATTTGCTCGAACAGGCCCATGATTTCGTAGGAAGTTTTGGTATCGAGGTTACCCGTCGGTTCGTCGGCGAGAATGATGGCCGGGTCGTTGACCAGAGCGCGGGCTACGGCTACACGCTGACGTTGACCACCGGAAAGTTCGTTGGGTTTGTGCAGTACGCGGTCACCGAGACCTACGGATTCGAGGACGGCGCGGGCTTTTTCCAAGCGTTGTTCTCTGCCAATACCTGCATAAACCAATGGTAGAGCCACGTTTTCGAGGGCGGAAAGGCGTGGCATCAGGTTGAAAGTCTGGAAGACAAAGCCAATTTGCTTATTCCGTACTTCGGCCAATTCGCCGTCGTCCATCGTGCTGACTTCGATTCCATTTAACCAATATTCGCCTTGTGTCGGAGAATCGAGGCAACCGAGCAGGTTCATCAGCGTGGATTTGCCGCTGCCGGACGGTCCCATGAGAGCGACGTACTCGTTTTTGTTGATTTCGAGACTGACATTTTTGAGTGCCTCGACTATTTCGGCACCCATGATGTAGGTTTTATTGAGATTGCGAATGGAGATCAGCATATTTTCTAATGTGGTCAATGTGATGGAATGTGGTCAATGGGAAGTTACGCAGTTCGTTTTCTTCTAAAAAAGAGGCCGGTGATTGCTCCGATGGCACCAACTATTAAGGCAGCCACTTGGGTACCAATAAAAGGCAAAAAGAAATAGATAATCAAACCAGCGACAACAATAGCAGCGAGAACCCAAAGGAGCATTTTATTCATAGAAGGTTTTCGTTTTATAATATTTGTTGAGGAGTTGAGAATGTTGAGGTTGTTGAGAGTATTGATTGTACTAATCTCAACATTCTCAACTTTTTTCTCTCAACATCCTCAACAACTATTTTTCATTGTTCAATCACCTTCGGCACCCGAAAATACTGTCCATCGTGCTTCGGGGCGTTTTGCAAAGCCTGTTCCGGACTGAGTTGCTTCCCCACTTCGTCTTCGCGCCAAACATTGCCCTGATCATTCAGATAAACCAGCGGCTCCACGCCCGTCGTATCCAGTTCGCGGAGTTTGTCCACCATATCCAGAATACTTTGGAGGTCGCTGGTGAGTTTGTCGCGTTCCGGGTCGCTGAGTTGCAGGCGAGCCAGTTTTTCAAGGTGTGAAATAACGTCTTTGTCCAACTGCATCGAAAAAGGTTAGATAGGAAGGTGAGGAACTTCGGTGAACTGGCCCCGCTATTCGCTGAACGGTGGGCGGGCATTGGTAGATGTTGGTAAAAAAGCGCGCATTTGCGGCACTTACTCTCGCTCAAATTCTACCTTCGTGCCGCACAAATTTACCGCGCTTCCCGTAAGCAACAGCTATTAAAAGATGAATCCAGGCGTACCTTCCGAAAAAACGATTATCCGCCACGTCGCCATTGCCGGCAATATTGGGGCTGGCAAGACGACCCTCTGTGAAATGCTGGCCAAACATTTTGGCTGGGATGTGCACTATGAGGATGCGGAAAACAACCCGTATCTGTCCGATTTTTATATGGACATGAAGCGTTGGTCTTTCAATTTGCAGGTATTTTTCCTGTCGAGCCGCTACCAGCAGGTGCTGCGCATTTTGCAGGGGCATCGCACGGTGATCCAGGACCGCACGATTTATGAGGACGCGTTTATTTTTGCGCCCAATCTCGCCGATATGGGGCTGATGGAACGCCGCGATTTTGAGAATTACCTGACGCTGTTTCAATCGGTCGTTTCGCAGATCAAAGCCCCTGATTTATTAATTTACCTCAAAGCCAGTATTCCAACTTTGGTGGATCATATTCAGATGCGCGGCCGCGACTATGAAGGCAGTATTAGTCTGGATTATTTAAAACGCCTTAACGACCGTTATGATAGCTGGATTAATAGTTACCGCGAGGGTAAGTTGTTGATTATCAATGTAGATCAGTTAGATTTTTCTAATAATAAAGAAGATTCCGGCAAGGTATTGGAAATGGTGCAGGCGGAATTGCACGGACTGTTTTGAATGCGGAATGGCGAATGCGGAATTCGGAATTTTTCGACTACCCACAGGCGTGATTTTTTGATCGGATTCCTACGATACCACTCCCATTGACCACATTATCGAATTGACCACATTATTTTATCAGCCATGTCCAGCACCTCGGCTCCCGTCCCTACCCGCCTGCTTAATGCCGCCGTCATCGTGGCCGCGCTCGGCTACTTTGTGGATATTTACGACCTATTGTTATTTGGTTTTGTGCGGCAGAAAAGCCTGCTTAGTCTGGGCTTTACGAAAGAACAAGCCTTCGATCTCGGCCTGTCTTTGCAGAATTGGCAGATGTTTGGGATGCTCGTCGGGGGTATTTTATGGGGCGTGTTGGGCGACAAATTCGGGCGGGTACGCGTGCTATATTTTTCCATCGCGCTGTATTCTATTGCCAATATTTTGAACGGTTTTGCGCACGGGGCCACGGATTATGCCTTGTATCGCTGCATCGCAGGCATCGGGCTGGCGGGCGAGTTGGGCGCGGGCATTACGCTGGTGGCCGAGGTATTACCGAAAAATAAACGCGGTTTGGGTACCATGTTGGTGGCTTCCATCGGCTTGTCCGGCGCGTTACTGGCCTGGATCATTGAGCATAACTTTGACTGGCGCAACTGCTATTTCATCGGCGGAGGCTTGGGCGTGTTGCTGCTAATTTTCCGCATTCGCGTCAATGAATCGGGTATTTTCCGGGAAATGCAGCGGGATAGCAACGTCAGTCGGGGCAATTTCTTTGCGCTGTTCACCAATTGGAACCGGTTTTCGCGGTTTTTGCGCTGCATTTTTATTGGTACGACGACCTGGTTTGTGGTAGGTGTGCTGGTCTTCTTTTCACCGGAATTTGGCAAACCCAAAGGTTTGGACGGCATCTCCGCTCCTAATGCGATTGCGATTTGTTACTGCGGTTTGATTCTCGGCGATATTGCTTCCGGGTTACTTAGCCAGTATTTGCGTAGTCGCCGAAAAGTCATGCTGATCTTCCTCAGCCTCAACGTGTTATCGGTCGTTTATTATTTGCTGGGAACCTTTGCTACGCCAACGGCTTTTTATACTGCGCACTTTTTACTCGGTATTTCGGTCGGTTTTTGGGTCATTTTTGTCACCATTGGCGCAGAGCAATTTGGTACCAACCTGCGCTCTACGGTGGCTACTTCGGTGCCGAATTTCGCGCGCGGGATGCAAGTGCCGATCAATTTGTCCTTTCAGTATTTGAAAAATCCAGCGGTGTTGGGCAGCGTCGTTTCTGCTGCCTGGGTGGTGGGCTCGGTTTGTTTGGCGTTGGCGTTTGTTGCGTTAATTGGGTTGCGGGAGACGTTTGATGCGGATCTGGATTTTGTAGAGGACGTGTAAATATTAATGGAAAAACCTGTTTTAGGTAATCATCATAAGTAATAAGTGAGTAAAATATTCCTGCTCTATGTTGTCATCCTGACGCAGGAAGGAACTGGCCGGGCTTTGTTGACCATCAACCACTTAGCCAGATCCTTCCTGCGTCAGGATGACATTTCGAGGTAAGAATTAATTGTTGCTTTATTCTGAAACTGTTGCCAGATATTTCATGCTTGCGGCATATAGTCTTCGAACCCTGCTGGCGTCTCGTCAAAATCGGGTGCTACGTAAAGAATCAGGTTCTTAGCCCAACCCGCTCGGCGACCAGACGGCTGTTCTTGCGCCGTTTTTTGTTTTAATGCTAATAGACCGTCCAAAAGGCTCTTGTCATTAAGCACGCTTATCCACATGATAAGTTCGAGTTTTTTCGCTTCGGCAGACATAAATTTTTCTATTTTATTCCAAAGATACAGACATCTCTCCAAAATACAATTATAGGAGCATACAAGCAAAAAATGTCATTTTGGCAGAAATATTTATTTTTTAGTTAAACCAACTTGAAAATCAGGGGTTTAAAGGCTGGTAAATGGCCTGTTCGTGGGTCTGGCTGCAAAAATTAATCCTTCGCAACTGCCAAAAACGGTAGTTTTGCCCCCTGACTATGAGCAATCCTCTCCTTTCTATAAAACAGCGTTTTGGTATCGTCGGCAATTCCAGCCTACTGGATGCCGCCCTCGAAACCGCCGTCCGCGTGGCTCCCACCGACCTAAGCGTACTAATCACCGGCGAAAGTGGCGTGGGCAAAGAGGTGTTTTCCAAGATCATTCACTCTCTCAGCAGCCGCAAACACAACGATTTTATTGCGGTCAACTGCGGAGCGATTCCCGAAGGAACGATTAATTCCGAGTTGTTTGGTCACGAAAAAGGCTCGTTCACGGGGGCGTTAGGCGACCGAAAAGGCTACTTCGAGACGGTCAATGGCGGTACTATTTTTCTGGATGAAATCGCTGAAATGCCGCTGGATACCCAGGCGTATTTGTTGCGGGTACTGGAATCCGGTGAATTTATCCGCGTAGGTGCCTCCAAAAGTCTGCGCACCGATGTCCGGGTGATCGCGGCGACCAACGTGAATCTGGAAGATCGCGTCCGCAACGGCAAGTTCCGGGAAGACCTCTATTATCGCCTCAGCACCGTGCCAATTCGGGTGCCCTCGTTGCAGGAACGCCGCGAGGACATTCCGCTGCTATTCCGCAAGTTTGCCTACGATTTTGCCGAAAAATACCGGATGCAAGTCGTGCGCCTCGACGAACGCGCCGAACGGGTGCTGGAAAATTACCGCTGGCCGGGCAACATCCGTGAACTCAAAAATGTGTCCGAACAACTCTCCATTCTGTCCGAAGAACGACTGGTGACCATGGAGGAAATGCAGCGCACCATGCCGCAACTGCTGAATCGCAACCTCCCAGTGCCAGCCGACCGCGCAGGCGGTGGCGGTGATTTTCAGGAGCGCGAACTGCTTTATAAAGTATTGTTTGATATGAAAAGCGATCTGAACGACTTGAAGGCAATGTTCTATGAACTGGTGAAAAGCAACAACTTACGTATGCCAGATACCAGTCATTTACGACAAATTCCGTCGAGCAGCCAGGAACGATCTTATGATACCAGCGAGCGGCTGAATACTTCGGAATACACAGAAAATCGCCCTTCCTATTACCCCATGGATGATCAAAATCGTGTCACGCCGATTATTATTGATTCCGGAAAAAGTAACGGAAGTTTTGATAAATCCGAGGTGGAAGAATCGCCGCTGGCAATGGATGAAATCGAAAAAGAGGCCATCAAACGGTCGCTAAAAAAGTATAATGGTCGCCGCAAAGAGGCTGCCGAGGAACTCAAAATCTCCGAGCGAACGCTCTATCGGAAGATTAAGCAGTATGATTTGTAAAATTGTTCTTTGGTTGTTGGTCTTTGGAAGTAAAGTCCATGCAGCGTTACATCTGGAAAGTGCATCCATCATTAACCAATTTACCGTTCAGCCCTGTTGGTGTTAACAATTGCAAAAAGCCCTGTTGAGCAATTGGCTACGTCGGATATTTGTCCGCCCAAACGTGATATCAACCTTTTCATAAACCCTTATAAAACCTTCATCAACCACTTTCCGATGCTCAAGTCCTTGCGAATGAAACGTTTTATCGCCCTCCTACCCATCCTGCTTTGCCTCTCTTTGTCCGCTTTGCGCGCTGATGCAGGTGGATATAAAATCAAAGTCAAAATCGACAACTACGCCGAAAAGCAACTGATCCTCGGCTTTTATTATGGAGAAAAACCCTACGTAAAAGATACCGTGGAAGTAGGCGCCGATGGTTATTTCACTTTTCAGGCGGATACTTTGCTGCCTTGCGGCGTATATTTATTGGTGTTAAAAACCGATAACTCCTTCATTCAGTTTCTGTTACCTGAAAACGATCAGGATTTTACCCTCACTACTGATGCTAAGCAATCGGTGGAAAAAATGAAGGTGAAGGGCTCGGACGACAACGAGTTTTTCTACGATTATTTGCAATACCTCGGGCGGCTGCGTCCGGTGGCCGACACGCTACGGGCCCAATTGGCGCGGCAAAAATCCAATCCCGCCGACTCCATACGCCTCACCGCGCAGTTGGCAGACATGGATAAGGAAGTAAAAAAATATCAGGCTAATGTGCTGGCTAAACATCCTGGCACGATGACTGCCAAGATCATAAATGCTTCCATCGAACCGGAAATTCCCGATTTTAAAGGCGAGGAAAAAGCAGTACTCATGCAGAAACGGGACTGGTATCGCCAGCATTTTTTCGACAATCTCGACATCGCGGATCGCTGTATGCTTCGCTCTCCGGTGCTGCATGGCCGAATCGAACAATTCGTCACGAAATTCACGGTGCAGCACCCGGATAGTATTAGTGAAGCGGTAGATTTTGTGTTGAATAAAATGAAAAGTAATACTGAAAACTATAAGTATTATCTAGTTCATTTTCTGAATTATTACGCGAAATCCAACATTGTGGGTATGGATGGCGTGTATGTGCACATTGCCAAAGAATACTATTGTAAGGGCCAGGCCATGTGGACGAAAAAAGAAGATTTGGCCAAAATATGCGACAATGCCGACCGTTTGGAGCCTATCCTGATCGGGAAAATCGCCCCGAATATTACTGTACTGAATCAGAAGGAACAACCTGTTAGTCTGTGGGATGTGGATGCCGATTATACGGTGTTATTTTTCTGGGACCCTGAGTGTGGTCACTGTAAGAAAGCCGCGCCGTTCATGGTAGATTTTGCTACAAAATTCAAAGATCGCGGGGTGAAGGTATTTGCGGTTTGCACAGCAGTGACCGACAAATCGCCGGAATGCTGGAAAAGTGTAGAGGAAAAAGGCTTCACGGATTTCCTGTTCCTGAATACTTACGACCCTTACATCAAGAGTAAATACAAGACCATTTATGATGTACGCACTACGCCGCAGATTTTTATTCTTGATCGCAAACATGAAATCCTGATGAAGCGCATTGCCGCCGAACAACTGGAAAAAGTGATGGAAGACGTAATGCGTTTTCAGGAAGAGAAAAAGAAACAAGGGAAATAATCTGACGAATAATAGCTATACTATTCTATAAAACGAAAGGGATTTTCCAGGCAGGGAAGTCCCTTTCGCTGTTTATTACCGAATCCGTATCCTCGGATCCAGCCAGGCATACAATAAATCAGCCACTAGATTAATTACCACAAAAATAGTAGAAGTAAATAGCACACAACCCAATACTACCGGAATATCGAAATTGAGCAAAGCTGTCACCGTGGCATCGCCCAAGCCTTTGAAATTAAACACATTTTCGACAAAAAATGCTCCGGTAAGTAAAGCCGCAAACCACCCGGAAATAGCAGATACAATGGGATTGAGCGCGTTGCGCAAGGCGTGACACACGATCACCCGGCGAGTCGGCAAACCCTTGGCGCGTGCGGTGCGCACATAGTCCTGTTCCAGTACTTCCAACATGGCACTGCGGGTCAGTTGAGTGATCAAAGCCACCGGACGCAGGCCTAAAGCTAATGCAGGCAACACCAGATTACGTCCCTGAAATCGCCAGTCGCCAAAGTCATCCAGCACATACAGGCTACCCTGAATATTCAAGCCCGTCCAGTCGCCCAGCGCGTAGCCAAAGACCAGAGCCAGTAGCATAGCGGCCACATAGGTCGGCAGTGAATAACCGAATACAGAAATAACCGAAATGACATGATCCCAGCCAGTATGCGGGCGCAGTGCCGCTATAATACCAAATGGAATGCCCAACAGCGTGGCCAGTAACAGTGCTACGGTCGCTAACAAGGCGGTCACCGGAATAGCCTCGGCCAGCACTTCGGCGACTGGGCGACCTGTTTGGTATGACTCGCGCAAATAGGGCTTTTTCAAAACTAAATAGTCATTTCCGCCCAGCGAAAAGAGTCGAATAAAAGCATATTTGCGTTGATTATCAGGCGTTTGTGCTAAAATGGAGGCCGGCGAAAGATCAGCCAAATAATGCCCCAATTGCACATAGAGCGGTTGATCCAAACCCAGTTCTGCCGTCTTAGCCTGCACTGTAGAGATATCGCTGCGCTGCCCAAAAGTGAGCTGCGCCGGGTCCACTGGAGCCAGAAAGATGATGCCAGTAATGGTGGTGATCACCAAAACCAAAACCAGCAGCCCATAGGCCAAGCGACGCAGGAGGTAGAAAAGCATAGTTGTTAAAGAGCAAAGAAACAGTTTTTCCAATTATTTTGATGAACGGGACAATGTATCAACTGTCGTATTCCAGTCATTATACCAAACGGCTTCGGCCTTAAAGTAGAAAAAAGGGTAGGCCAAAATTCAGGTTTTTCCTTTCCATCCAAGCTTTAAACATCCTCTTACAACCTTCTTGTCTGGCAGGAGGGCAAATTTTAAACTTTTGTCGAAAAAAAGATAGATTCGGATTCTTTTTGTTGGGAAAAAGTGAACTTCGCCCGCACTGCCGTCTATTGCTCGCTATGCGCTGGCAACGAGCGGCAGTGCGGGGCTTTGCCCTTGATAAGGCGGGTTTTCACGCAATTGGGGCTATAGGGGAGAGTGACGGTAAAGCATAGTTCGATGAAATTAAAATTTAAAAAGTATAATGAATGAGTTCTCATAATTCGACACCCAAGATTTTCATCGCATATTCAAGGCGAGATTCGCAGTATTTGGATGAATTGAGGTCTCATTTAAGCCCATTGGAAAGAGGAGGGCAAATTGAAGTTTGGTATGACGGCAAAATTGAACCGGGAAGAGATTGGGATTCAACCCTTAAGGATGCCTTATATTCAGCTGACATAATTATGCTTCTCGTAAGTTCAGATTCAATTTCTTCCGAATATTTCTACGGGAAGGAGGTTGCAATTTCACTCGAAAGACACCATAGGAATGAAGTTAAAATAATACCCGTGATATTGCGCTCTTGCGCTTGGAATCTCACGCCTCTTGCAAGCCTTCAAGCCCTACCTAAAAATGGTATGCCAATTTCAAATTGGATAAACCAAGATGAAGCATATTCAGACATTGTACAACATATTGGGAAAATAATAAAAACCAAAAACGGAGCCCCTACTCCAAGAGAAAATTATTCAGAAGCAACGTTTACCTCTGATATAAAGCCTGAGGCGGTGTTTCAGAATGCTTCTCAAACAAATATATTTTCTGGAAAGAAAGTGTATTTTGGAGTTGGGGTTTTATGCCTTTTACTGTTTTTCGTTTGGGTTGTTTACTTTTTTAACAAAGAGTCCAATCAAGATTTTTCAACAAGTCATGCTAAATATAGCAAATACGTCACGGTCGGTGACAGTTTGTACAAAATAAGCCTGTTTGCAGAGGCTATCTCAAATTATAATTCTGCCCTCATTTTCAACCCAAAAGATCATAGGGCGACAATTGGACGTGAAAACAGTATAAAAGATTTTGCTTTTAAAAAACAAGCAGACCATACATCTTCAATAACTGGAAAAATACAAAAAGAGCCAAAACAAGAAGATAAAAAGCAGCCACAGCATAGCGAAATCAAAAAAGCACCAGCAGAGAAGTGTATGTATATTGATAAAGACGGGGACGGTTATGGTGATGCCAACTCGGAGTGCAAAAGAATTCCAGCAAATGATGTTGCCAAATTTCCAAATTATGTTGAAAATAATCGTGACTGTTATGATGAAAATGCTAACGTTCATCCCGGACAGGCACAATTTTTTGTTGACCCACGAGGCGACGGTAGCAATTTGCAGTATGACTATAACTGCGATGGAATTGTTGAACTTCAATATCCCAGTAATGGCAGATGTCAAGGTGGATGTGGTGAAGCAGTGCAAGGCTGGGATGGTGCAATACCTAGCCCAGGAGCCAATGGACAATGGTTAAAAGATTGTGACTATAAACTCGGACATGGTTGTGTAATGCAGAGAGAGGGTAGAAAGCAAGGAGGCAGATAAATAAAGCATCGAACAATGCACTCCCGCCAACCGTCGCCAAAGCCTAACACAAAGCCAGCGCAGGCGGCGACAGCGTGAGTGCCACCGTTAGCAGAAAAACAATAAAATATTAAATATATGAAATTTCCAACAAAATCATGGATGCACCCCGGCATTTGGATAATTGCAACCTTGGTGGTTATAGTCGGATTGCTTTTTTGGCAAGTACAGACACCCAATCCGACGCTAGACGGGGTATCTGGAAGCGACGGCAAAATACATCTTGAATTTACCACAAAATCTAATTTTGAGTTTGTTCAACTCTTATTGAGAGTATTTTTGTTTTTTCCAATTGTTGGGTTGACTCTTTGGATAGCCTTTTTAGTTTATGAACAGATTTTAGAAATTAAAAATCAACAGTTATTAAATGATACATATTTCAAAGATATGCAATCATTTTTAGGTGATAAAGAAGCATATGCAGACAAGGATGTGCTTCTTAAATCTATAATTCAGATTTTAAAAACTATTGACGAAAAGAAAAACAACGATGTAATAAACGAAAAGAAAAAATATTTTGACATTTTTTTATTTTTACTCACCTACACCGCAAAGGAAATTAATCTTTCTCTAAAAGGAAATAGAAATGGTAAATACTCAATTAGGCTTAATAACTCCAAAAGTTTCATTGAAATTTGGGAAAAAGGGCTTGATTGTACTAAAAGTTCTTTTTTTGCACTTAACTACCCGACTGATACCGATTCTTTTGGCAGAAAAGACGACCCTTCAAGCCTCAAACTCCAAAAAAACTCTGTAAATGAAGTAAAGAATAATAGAGGAAATTTCGTCAGGGTCTTTGTATATGATAAGCACGATAAAGATGAGTTGAAAAGACTTTTTAGTATTATGTGCAATCAAAAGAAAATTGGTATTGACGTAAAAATCATTGAAGAGAAAGAATTTGACACTACATTTTTTGACGAGATAAAAACTATTGAAAGCGAAAATTTTTGTCTCATAAACAGTTCCTTTTTGATAATTTTCAAATTGAATCAATTTGGTATTAGGGAGGAATGCGAAATAACATTCGATACTGAAAAAATTCAAGCAGCGCATAATGTAATCGCAGGCCTAACATCTGAGGTCGGCAAACAAAAAGACTTTATTTACTCAGAATTAGATTTACCACTTTTCCTCAATGATGTTTATATTGAAGAAGGTGATAAACAATTTGAATTCATAGAAAACAAGTACGAATCTGTTAAAACTATGATAGTTTTGGCTGAATTGGAAAATGCTTTATTAAGCCTCCAAGAAATTGTTAAAGGCAATAAAGAATCAGAAGATAGGGTGATTATGCTTTTATCAAGGTACAATGGAAACAAAAAGAAACTTCAAATTGGTGCTATTGAATCATCAAATGCATCTATGGAAACCAATCAAATCTCTCATTCAACTCTTCAACTAATTGAGGAATTTATTAATTCTGACTATAAAAATGCTGCTAACAATGCACTCAACGGCAACCGCCGCCAAAAGCCACCCCGCTAAGCCAACGCAGGCGGCGGTATGCGTGAGTGCCCCAGTTCGCTGTAAAGAATAAGCAGAACAAGTGAGCAGCATAATAAAAACTATCCTTCATTATAAAACTTGATTCTGCCAACCAACTCGCGATCAATAAAGCCAGGATATTGAAATAAAATGGAAAAATTATAATACCGTAATCAACACCTCCTGCGACTCAATAAAAAACCCAAACGCCTCCAAATCAAACCCTTCGCCAGCAGCAACTGCTCGAAATGCCTCCACATGCGCCGCTTCCACCGCCACCAGTAGTCCTCCGCTCGTCTGTGGATCAGCCAATAGCTGGCGTTTGTAAGCATCCGCGCCCGCTATTTTGTGGCCGTAACTATCCCAATTGCGCACCGTTCCGCCGGGTACACATTTGTTTTCCAGATAAAAATCGAGCATTGTCCGATCCAGCGTTGGAACTTGATGGAAATGAATAATGGCACTGACATTGCTGGCTTCGCACATCTCGGAGAGGTGGCCCAGCAAGCCAAAACCCGTAACATCGGTCATCGCTTGCACATAAGGTAATTGGCCAAAACGCGCCCCCACCCGATTCAGTTTTTTCATGCTGTCCGGCGCAATTTGGGCGTGTTCCGCTTTCAGCAATCCTTTTTTCTGTGCCGTAGTCAAAATGCCCACGCCCAGTGGTTTGGTCAAAAATAGTTGACTACCTGGCGTAGCTCCGCCGTTTTTTTTCAAATGTTTGATCTCCACGCGCCCGGTGACCGCCAATCCAAAGATCGGTTCCGGACTATCAATACTGTGGCCGCCCAGCCAGCGGAATACCGGCTTCCGCACAGGCCTTGCGCGCTCCTTCGATCACCTGATTGGCCACTTCCGGCGGCAGCACATTGATCGGCCAACCCAGAATAGCAATGGCCACGAGCGGAGTACCACCCATCGCGTACACGTCGCTGATCGCATTCACGGAGGCAATGCGCCCGAAATCCTCCGCATCGTCCACGATGGGCATAAAAAAATCGGTGGTGGTCACGATGGCCGTACCGTCGCCGAGATCAAATACGGCGGCATCGTCGCGCTCTTCATTGCCGACCAGCAAGTTTGGGTAGGGCTGGGGCAACGCGCTGGTTTTCAGGATATTATCTAATACTTTCGGTGCTATTTTGCAGCCACAGCCCGCTCCGTGCGAGTATTGAGTGAGTTTATAAGTGGTCATCTGTTGAGATTGTTGAGGTTGTTGAGATTGCTTCGCAAGTTGAGAAAATTGAGAGGTGGAGATTGTTGAGATCGCTTCGCGCGTTGAAAAAGCAAACAATTGGCATTTTCAACGCACCTACTTTTTTCTCTCAACATCCTCAACATTTTTTCTCAACACCCTCAACAACCTTCTTAAAACTGCAAGGTCATGCTCAAACTAGGCAGGAAAGGCAGTTGGTTTACCCGCGTGTATTGTACCCGGTCGAAGTAAAAAATGTTCGGACGATCATATACATTGGTAGCCGAAGCAGTGACTTCCAATCGGCCGTATTTGGAAAAAGAAAATTGGCGTTTGAGCGACACGTCCAAACGGTGATAATAGGGCAGGCGACCGCCGTTGCGCTTATCAGAGTAAACAATGCCAAGATCGCTCACATCCTTGCCATTGCCGCCCAACACATCGGTACCAATGCCGCCGGAAAAATCTACATTGTTGTAAAAACCTTGCGTCTGCGTGAAAGGAAAACCGGACCCAAAGTTCCAGCGCGCGCCAAATTCCCATTGCCGTTTTTTACCCAGTTGGTAGGTGCCGACCAGGTTTGCATTGTGGCGGCGATCGAACACGGGCGGATATTCCTGTACGCCATCAAATCGCTTCACGTAGCCCAGGGAGTAGGCACCCCAGAGATAAAACCGCCGGGCTTCGTATTTGAAGGAGACATCCGCGCCATAAGCCTTGCCGGTTTCCACGAAATAATTGCCGTCCGTGGCCAGGATTTTATTGCGGTTCAACGAAATAAGCTGGGTAAAATCTTTGTAATAACCTTCCAGATTGACGTTAAAATTATTCGTAATATCTACCTCAAAACCGCCCACTCCGTGGATAGATTTTTGTAAACGACTGGATGTTTCTTCGCCAGTTTCGGGATTGTACAGCGTCTCGCCAGGGCCAGAAAGAAAGCCCACAAACAGGTTGACAATGTCGCGTTCATTGATGGTAGAAAGCAGGTTTTGCGAATATATACCCCCTGCGGCTTTGAAGCGAAGTTTGTCGGTGATGTTGTATTTCAGGCCAATACGCGGTTCCGGCGAGATGTCGTTCAGCGATTGGTAGTACTGCAACCGGAAACCTGGCTCAATGACGAGCGGCCCGAATTTTCGTTTCCAACGCAGATAACCATTCACTTCCGTGGTGTTATCCTTTTGGGTATAGGAAAAGTTGAGCGCATTGATAAAGGTAAAATCTGTGGAGAAACCGTTGAGTTCAAACCCATATTTGACCTCGCTGTTGCGGGCAAAATTGGTGAAATTCAGACCAGCATAGTACCCGGCAATACCGCTCGAACGTGGCTTCCCATCTTGTTCCACGATTTTTGAGTCATAGCCCGAAAACGTAAAAACGCCGTTAACAATCGTATTGGAGTTGGTCGGTACCAGCGTAAAATCCATGCCGCCGCCGTTGCTGTTCCATTGATAATTGGCAATTTTATAGCTGGCCTGGTCGGTATAATTGAAGCCGAAAAAGTTCAGTTTGGTGCCATTTCCGGTCAGCAGCGATACTTTTCCGTACAAATCGCCATAGTCAAACGGAATACCAGTCGTGCCATCCGGTGCTTCTTTGACATTTTTGTAAAATATTTTTGCGGTTTGGTCAATCAGCGATTTTTTCCCCGTAAACACGAAAGAAATGCTGCTGCCACCATCTTCTTTCAACGGAATAATTGGCCCCTCGATAATAGCTTTAGCCTGGAAAGGACTGGCAGAAACCAGGCCAGCCAGGCGTTTGCGGTTGCCTTCGCGCGTTTTTACGTCCACTACTGCCGAAATACGGCCACCGTAATCTGCATTAAAACCGCCGGTCAGTACGTCCACATTACGAATCAGCTCTGTCTCGAAAACCGAGAAAAAACCAATACTGTGAAAGGGATTGTAGAGCGTCATCCCGTCGAGGAGAATACGGTTTTGTACCGGCGAGCCGCCCCGAATGTAGAGTTGTCCGCCCTGATCGCCCGTGAAGACCACCCCCGGCAACACGGTGAGATATTGGGCAATATCCGGCTGACCACCCGCCGAGGGCAAAGAGCGAATTTGTTGGGGCGTGACGCTGAGGGTAGAAACCTGCACCTCCGTTTTCGCCTGCTCCCGGCGGCCACTGATGGTCACCTCTTCAATGCGTTCGCCGCCTTCGCTGATGTAAACGTTCTGGAAAACGATCTCCCCTTTTTTGATTTCAATATCCACCACGACGTTCTCGTAACCGAGATAACTGACCTCCAGCTGGTATTTCCCGACGGGTACTTCGGAAATGGAAAAAAAGCCGTTGACATCAGTAGTGGCCCCAACATTGGCCCCTTGCAATTTCACCGTCGCAAAACCCACCGGCTGGGTACTTTCTTTATCGTACACGTTGCCCCGTATTGCCCCTTTTTGGGCAAGCGCAAACATTGGAAACGCCAGCAGCGCCAGCAGCATGGAGAAGTTTTTCATGTCTATTTGATCTGGTAAAATCAGGCTGCCAATGGGTAGCCCTCAAAAAATTAATCGCAAAGATAGCCGACCAATTTATTTTGTAGCCTGCGAAAAAGACATTGCCGGACAAAGAGCAATCTGGCACCTTGGAAAAACGACTAAGTGGCCCGATATTTTTAAAACTGGAAAGCCCGTGACTTGTTAATATTCCTCTTGCACCATTAGAATAGGTGCCTGCAAAGGCAGATAATGGAAAAACGGACCGGGGCGGGAAATATGGCTGGTAAAAGCACCTGAAAATTCATTTTTGCTGCTCAGAT
This sequence comes from Saprospiraceae bacterium, assembly GCA_965249785.1. Taxonomy (GTDB): domain Bacteria; phylum Bacteroidota; class Bacteroidia; order Chitinophagales; family Saprospiraceae; genus M3007. The sequence continues at coordinate 28,078 of CBDFMU010000055.1, forward strand.
ATCAGATAGTTGCTTTACCGATGAAAATCAGCCTATTACGTTAGTCGGTTTGCTTAGTGTATTTGCCCTTTCGAGACCAGGAGATTGCCCAAAAAGTGCTGCCACCATGTTAATTATTGAAACGTCCGCCAGATTTTTGCCGGAAAAAACCTATAGTTTTCAAGTACTACTAGGCCAATTGCTTGGTGTAGAGTACCAAATAATTGTTACCGAGCGACCGAATTACCTGCTGCGCTTGCCCAACGGCGGCACCATTACTATTGAAGACCATTTTTTTGCCCGGATGCCGGAGGGCGATTATCTCCATTCGGCCAACGTACCTGCGAGTGCGGATACTTTTCCCCATCCTTACGAACGACCAGAACAATTGACGGCGATCTATGGAACGCCGCGATTTGTATTTTACAAACAATCCATCACCTGCGGGCTGGACGTGTTTGCCTCGACTTTCTTCATGCTCACGCGCTGGGAAGAATATGTTCATGACCATCGCGATGAACACGGCCGTTTTCCGGCACAGCAGGCCCTGGCTTCGCGCGCCAGTTTTCTGGATCGGCCCGTGGTGAATGAATATGCTAACTTGCTGTGGCAAATGCTATTGCGGCTTGGCTGGCAAATGCCTCGCCCGGAGCGGCAGTTTCGCCTGCAGCTTAGCCACGATGTGGATTATCCCAAATTGTGGTCTTCCCCCGTTGCCCGAATGCGCACCTTGGGAGGGAGTATTTTGCAGCGACATCAGCCTCGCGAAGCACTTTTTTGGTTGAAAAAACATTTTTTTCGGTGGCAAGATCCTTATGATACTTTTGATGAGCTGATGGATTTGGCAGAGAAAAATGGCCAGCCCGCGCACTTTAACTTTTTGGGCGAACGTCCCAAAAACAGCGATGCTTGGTATGCACTGGATGCGCCGTTTGTGCGAAAATTATTGCAAAAAATAACGACGCGCGGCCACGTGGTAGGTTTTCATTCCTCTTATGAAGCCTACGATGATCCTGTCGCTTTTATGCGAGAACTGGAATCGGTGCGGCGCGTATCGGGCCAGGCGGTCATGAGCGGTCGCCATCATTATTTGCGTTTTTCGCCGCCCCATACCTGGCAGCGTTGGGCAGATGCGGGATTGGAATGGGACAGTTCGGTGGGGTATTCCGATGCGGTTGGTTTTCGGGCGGGCATTTGCGATACGTACCCGGTATTCAATTTTTTGACCCGCCAACAACTGTCTTTACGCGAAAAACCGCTGCTCGCGATGGATGTTACGCTGGCCCTTTATCAAAAACTCTCGCCGGAGGAAGCTACCGCTCAATTAGCGCAGCTACGCCGCGAAGTGCGCAAACACCAGGGAGAGTTCACGTTGCTTTGGCATAATTCCTCGTGGAATACCTACTTTTGGGCCGCCTGGCGCGAAGTGTATCGGTCATTTTTGACTGATTCTTCCGTGTAGGCTCTTCCAAACAACAATCACCTGGACTGTATGCGTTTATTTATACTTCGCCTTTTACTGGTCGCCGCCAGCCTGTTTCCTGCTGGATTTATCGCCGCTCAAGCATCCGGGGTGCCGTTGAACTCCCCCACCTATCACATCGTAGACCGGCTGGATATACTGACTGGCGTGCCCAACCTGATTCATCCAGAAGTAAAATACTACTCGCGGGAAGATGTAGTGGCGTATGCGTTGCGGGTAGACAGCCTGGCTGCCGAACTTTCTTCCCGCGATCAAGAAGACCTACAGTACCTTTTTGATGATAATAATGAGTGGCTACCCGATAGCAGTCGCTTTCTGCGCCACAATCAACACCCGGTTTTCAAGACTTTTTACCGGACACCAGCCAACTTATTTGAAGTAAATGTACCCGATTTTCAGATGCGGGTCAGTCCGCTGCTGAACCTGCAAATTGCCAAGGAACAAGACGATGCCGAGTTGGTGTTCCACAATGATCGTGGCCTCGAAATACGAGGTGCCGTGGATCGAAAACTGTTCTTTTATACCAGTATTGTCGAATCGCAGGCGCGCTTCCCGAACTACGTGACCAGCCGTATTCTGAAATATCAGGCGGTGCCCGGCGCGGGATTTTATAAGGATTATAACCCGCGAATTATCAATGTAAATAATGCCTACGACTTCAATGTGGCCTCGGCCTATCTTGGATTGCACGTGACGCGCCACGTCAGTCTGCAACTGGGCCACGGACGGCATTTCATCGGCAATGGCTATCGTTCGCTGCTGCTTTCCGACTACGCCAACAATGGTTTTTACCTGAAACTTAGTACTCGGGTCTGGCGCTTCCATTACCAGAATTTGTTCATGGAACTCAGCCCTATTACTAACCGACAAGCCCCTGGGGATGAAAAATTGCCTAAAAAATATGTAGCACTCCACTACCTGAACTACAAGATCACCTCGCGTTTGTCCCTCGCTTTTTTTGAGGCTACGGTATTCAATCGCAGTCGCCAGTTCGAGTTCCAGTATCTCAATCCCGTCATTCTGTACCGCACGGTGGAAGGTATGCTGGGCAGCCCGGACAACATTCTGATTGGCTTCGACGGACACTGGAATTTCCTGCGCCGTTTCCAAGCGTATGGTCAGATCATGCTGGACGAATTTAGTGTGGCCTCCGTCGTCAATCCTGATAAAAAGGGTTGGTGGGGCAACAAATTTGGTCTACAAACAGGATTGAAATACATAAACGCGCTGGGCATAGACCACCTGGATCTACAACTGGAATTCAATGCAGTACGGCCCTACACCTACTCGCATCGCGATTCGCTGAACAGCTACACCCATTTCAACCAGCCCCTGGCCCATCCGCTGCTGGCCAATTTCAAGGAGTTCGTCGGCATTGTCCGCTACCAGCCCAGTCCCCGCTGGTTTTTTACCGGCCGCCTGATGCACGCCCAAACCGGCGACGATACCGACACCCAAAATTGGGGAACCGATCCTTTGCTCAGCTACGATTCGCGGGTGCAGGATTACGGCAATAAGATTGGCCAGGGAGTCGGGGCGACTATTAATCTGGTTGGGCTGGACCTTTCCTGGATGATATACCACAACTTATACATAGATGCGAAAGTGTTGCTTCGCAAAAAGAACAGCGTCGAGGATGCCCGTGACCAATCCACCAAATTATTTGGGCTGGGCCTGCGCATGAACCTCTGGCCAGCTAACCTGGATTTTTAAGTAAAATCCAACGCGCAGATTTCTTGTTATTTTAATTGCCCTTTGCTCTCTTGCTGCATTTGCCCTTTTGCTTATTTTGCTTTTTTCATTTATTCTCTCGTGAAACAGCCCGTCATCACTAATCACCTGCACGAATCCGAGTCGCGTTGGTTCGCCGTACATACCCGCTCTAAGAGCGAAAAATTTGTGCAGCGAATGCTGAGCAAAAAAGGGATTCATGCTTATTTGCCGCTGCAAAAACTAATGCGTCGCTACACCCGCAGCACTCGCCTGATTGAAAAGCCGCTCATCAATTCCTATGTATTTGTAAAAATTATAAAAACTCAATACGTACCAGTGCTGGAGACCGAAAATGTAGCTGGTTTCGTAAAATTTTCTAAAAACATGATTTCCATCCCCGAAGAGGAAATGGACATCCTGCGACGCATTACCCTCGAAGACGGACTGGATGTGGAAGCCATTCCCGGCCAGTTTTCCGAAGGAGACAGCGTCGAAATAGCGGCGGGCAACCTGATGGGTATGAAAGGACGCATCGTGAAGCTGGAAGGCAAACGCAGAATGCAGGTCGAACTTGGCCATCTCGGTTATAGCCTGCTCATCACAGTAGACGCTAATTTTTTAGAAAAGACTGGATTGCATTTCTGAACAACTACCCCTGAAAATCTATTTTGATGTGCTGTGCCAGCCAAAAGTTGGCACCACAATATTCCGCATTCAAAAAAAGCAACCGTGACCAACGATATACTTCCTATTCTGACCCGCGCCGCGCGCCAGCGCATTCTCATTATTGATGGGGCGATGGGCACGATGATCCAGCAATATAAACTGACCGAAGCAGACTTTCGGGGGGAGCGTTTTAAAAACCACCATCGCGATCTGCAAGGCGACAACGACCTGCTTTCCATCACTCGCCCCGACGTGATTGAGGCGATTCACCGTGCCTATCTGGAAGCGGGTTCCGATATTATTGAGACCAATACTTTCAACGCTACGAGCATTTCGCAGTCCGACTACGATATGCCCGCTGGTGTGGCGTATGATATAAATCTGGCGGCTGCGCAAATCGCCTGTTTAGCCGCCAAAGATTTCACCGCACAAAACCCCGACAAGCCACGTTTTGTAGCCGGAGCCATTGGGCCGTTGAGTAAAACACTGTCGCTATCGCCCAATGTAAACGACCCCGGTTTTCGCGCCGTCACGTTCGATGAGGTGAAAGAGGCTTACATCGAACAAGTGCGCGGCTTACTGGATGGCGGGTCCGACGTGCTTTTAATCGAGACTATTTTCGATACGCTGAATTGCAAAGCCGCTATTTATGCGGTGGAAGAAGTGTTTGAAGAAAAAAATGTGCGGCTGCCAATCATGATCTCCGGCACCATTACCGATGCTTCGGGACGCACTTTGTCGGGCCAAACGGTGGAGGCATTCTGGATTTCCATCAAACACGCCCGACCTTTCTCGGTAGGATTGAACTGCGCTTTGGGAGCCGCCGAAATGCGCCCGCATTTGGAGGCCTTGTCTGGCATTGCCGACTGTTTTATCAGTGCTTATCCGAACGCCGGTCTGCCCAATGAGTTTGGTGAGTACGACCAGACGCCGCATGAAATGTGTGGGTTGGTGGAAGAATTTGCGCAATCCGGTTTTATCAATATTGCAGGTGGCTGCTGCGGCACCACACCCGACCATATTCGCCACATTGCCAATCATTTAGCCAAAGTTAAACCACGCGAAATCCCGACGCCCCACTCGCCAGCCTACACGATGCTGACGGGGTTGGAGCCGCTCATTATTCGCGAAAATACCAATTTTGTGAATATCGGAGAGCGTACCAACGTGACTGGCTCCGCCAAATTCGCGGGTTACATTAAATCCGGAAATTACACCGAAGCCTTGACGGTGGCCCGCCAACAAGTAGACGGCGGCGCGCAAATCATTGACGTGAATATGGATGAAGGACTGCTCGATTCGGAGGAAGCGATGGTGACGTTCTTGAACTTAGTGGCCTCGGAACCCGATATTTCCAAACTGCCGATCATGGTGGATTCCTCGAAATTCCGCATCATCGAGGCTGGCTTGAAATGTTTGCAGGGCAAGTGCATCGTTAACTCCATTTCGATGAAAGAAGGCGAGGCGGAGTTTATTCGGCAGGCTAAAATTTGTCGTCGTTACGGCGCGGCAGTCGTGGTGATGGCTTTTGACGAACTAGGACAGGCCGACACGACGGAACGTAAAATCGAGATTTGCCAAAAAGCCTACCGCATCCTGACGGAGCAGGTTGGTTTTGACCCGACGGACATCATTTTTGACCCGAATATTTTTGCCATCGCGACGGGCATTGAAGAACATAATGAGTACGCTATCAACTTTTTAGACGCAACGCGAGTAATCAAGGAAACTTGCCCCGGCGCGAAAATCAGCGGTGGCGTGAGCAACCTGTCGTTCTCATTTCGGGGAAATAACCACGTGCGCGAGGCCATGCACTCGGTATTTCTGTACCACGCCACTCAAGCCGGGATGGACATGGGTATCGTCAATGCCGGGATGCTCGAAATCTATGCGAACATCGCGCCCGATCTGCTGCAAAAGATTGAGGATGTGTTGTTTAACCGAAATTCGAATGCGACGGAGGAGTTGGTGAAATACGCCGAACAAGTAAAAAGCGGCGGCAAAGTCATCGAAAAAGACCTGGCTTGGCGCGATGCAACGGTGCAAAAACGCCTCGAATATGCTTTGGTGAAGGGAGATACTGAATTTATTGAAGCCGATACGGAGGAAGCGCGTTTGCTTTACCCGGAACCGCTGCACGTGATTGAAGGGCCGCTGATGGACGCCATGAATATCGTCGGCGATCTGTTTGGTCAAGGCAAGATGTTCCTGCCGCAAGTGGTGAAAAGTGCACGGGTGATGAAACGCGCCGTGGCTCACCTCACGCCCTTCATCGAAGCCGCCAAACTACTCAACAGCGATAGCAGATCGAAGGGAAAAATCTTGCTGGCCACCGTAAAAGGTGACGTACACGACATCGGCAAAAACATCGTCGGCGTAGTGCTGGGTTGCAATAACTACGACGTGGTCGACCTCGGGGTGATGGTCAATGCAGAGAAAATACTGCAAGCCGCCCGCGCCGAAAATGTGGACATCATCGGTTTGTCGGGCTTGATTACCCCTTCGCTGGATGAAATGGTACACGTGGCCCGCGAAATGGAACGGCAAGGTTTTAATCTGCCCCTGTTGATTGGCGGAGCCACTACTTCCAAGACGCACACGGCAGTCAAAATCGAGCCGCAGTATAGCCGCGCTCCGGTCGTCCACGTACTGGATGCCAGCCGGGCTGTGGCGGTGGTGAGCTCGTTGCTGACGGATAACAAGGAAGACCATCAGGCTTTTATAGAAGGTGTAAAAGCCGATTATGATCAAATTCGCGTCACTCGTGCTGGCAAGCAATCTGCCAAGCAATATCTGACTTTGGAACAAGCGCGTGCTAACAAGCAGCAACTGGATTGGGAAAACTTTACGCCCGTAAAGCCCAATTTGCTAGGCACAAAAACCTTTGAGGAGTACGACCTTGCGGAATTGGCAGAGTATATTGACTGGACACCGTTCTTTCAGAGTTGGCAGTTATTTGGGAAATATCCGGCTATTCTGGAAGACGCAATCGTCGGTGTAGAAGCCAAAAAACTGCTGGCCGATGCACAGGCAATGTTGAAAAAAATCGTTGCCGAAAAATGGCTGACTGCGCGTGGCGTGATCGGCATTTTCCCCGCCAATACTATTAATGACGATGATATTGCGCTATATGATCCTGAGACTGGCGATCTGATGCATGTAGCACATCATTTGCGTCAGCAGAATCAGAAAGCACCGGGGCAACCTAATTTTTGTTTGAGTGATTATGTAGCCCCCCCCTACCCCCCCGTAAAGGGGGGGAGTGCCACTCACGTTGATGAAGTGGAGGAGAAAATTGCTGCTATTCACAACGTAGAGTTAGCCTCACCTGGTCTCTCTGTGAAGGGGGGGAATGGCACTCACGCTGGCGGGGCGGGCTATTTGATTGCTGATGGAGAAATAGATATAGTAGAGGAAGATGATTATTTGAGAGGTCATAAACGAATTTATAAAACGGCTAATTCAGTAGTATATGAACAATTAAAAGCATTTTCTCGTGATTTAAGAAACAAGCCAACGCCAGCAGAGGAGCATTTATGGCAACTACTACAAAGTCGCCAATTGGATGGTTATAAGTTTCGCCGTCAGCATATAATTGACTGTTTTATTGCCGATTTTATTTGTCTGGAGAAGAGATTGGTCATTGAAGTAGATGGAAGTATTCATCAATTACCCGAAAATAAAATCAGCGACGCAGACCGCACCAGTGTATTGAATCACTTGGGCTTTCAGGTAATTCGTTTTACGAATAACGAGGTGTTACATGATACTGATCAGATACTGTTTAGGATAAAAGCGGCAATAGAAGCCCCCCCCTATCTCTCCGTAGAGGGGGAGAGTACCAATCACGTTGGTGCTTTGGATAGAGATGCTGACATAGCCCATACTTCTATCTCCGTTGAGAAGGAAAGTCTAAACTCAACGGCGGAGCTCACTCAATCCCCCCCCTCTACGGGGGGGTTAGGGGGGGCTGACTACCTGGGAGCCTTCGCCGTCACCGCCGGCATAGGTATCGAAGAACGCGTTAAAGCCTTTGAAACCGCTCACGATGACTACTCGGCCATCATGCTCAAATCGCTGGCGGACCGCCTGGCCGAAGCATTCGCGGAACGCATTCATGAGCGAGTACGTAAAGAATTCTGGGGCTACGTCACCACAGAAAATCTGGAAAACGACCAATTGATCGCTGAAAAATATCAGGGAATTCGCCCGGCTCCCGGCTATCCGGCCTGCCCGGAACATACGGAGAAACAGTTACTGTGGAAGTTACTGGAACCAGACCGTATCGGCATGTCGCTCACGGAAAGTTACGCGATGTACCCGGCAGCGGCAGTCAGTGGCTGGTATTTTGCGCATCCGGAAGCGAAGTATTTTGGATTGGGACAAATTGGGAAAGACCAGGTGGAAGATTATGCGCGGCGCAAGGGCATGAGCGTGGAAGAAATGGAACGCTGGTTGTCGCCGGTGTTGAATTATGGATAATTCAATCATTGATTTAGACCTATAAGGTTTCCAAAAAACCTTATAGGTCTAGTATATTAAATTATTACTCTACAATACAAACCGGAGTACCCACATCCACGCTCTTCACAAACACCGGCAAGTCCCCTTTTCGCAGGTCGAACAAAGCAATATTGCGCGTATCCTGATTAGCCACCAGCATCCAGTTGCCATCATTGGTGAGGTGAAAATTGCGGGGCGTTTTGCCATGCGTATCCACGTAACCAACGCTTTGTAAGGCACCTGCGGCATCAATGCTGAAGACAGCAATGGAATTATGCCCCCGATTGGAAGTGTACAGGAATTTTCCGTCTTTCGAGAGGTGAATATCGGCAGGTGTATTACTGCCTTGAAAAGAAGCCGGAAGCGTAGACAGGAACTGTGAATGTTCCAAACTACCATTTTCCATGACCTGCGTGGCGGCAACGGTACTATTCAGCTCATTGAGAATATATAGAATTTTTCCGTTGGATGAAAATGCCATGTGCCGGGGGCCAGTAGCGTCGGGCATTTCTAAAAAAGGTTGTTCCGCAGGCAATAACTTACGCTGTGCATGGTCGTATTGATAGATCATAACGCGATCGGTACCCAGATTTGCTACATACACGAAGCGTTCATCCGGGCTGATCACCGAACTATGCGGGTGCGAGCTTTCTTGCCGTGGGTTGAGTTTTGGTACATCATCCAGATAAATCAGTTGCCGTTCTGTCTGATCGGTCAAAGGGAGCGGAAATGCACAGACCACTCCACCCACATAATTACAAACTACCGCCATTTGCGCATTTTTATCTAGACTAATGTGGCAAGGCGCGTGGGCGGCAGTACTGAGCGATGCCAGCCGTTGACCAAAAGAAGCCGCCCGCAGATCGTAGGCCTCGAAACGGCCAATTGCATCGGTGCCGGGACTGATCTCGTTGACGGCATACAACGTATTATGATCGGGCGACAGGGCCACAAAAGACGGATTAATCATGCCCCGGATCGTGTCTGTGACGTGGAGATCCAGCGTAGCCGGATCGAAAGACATTTTGTAAATGCCAGCCGCGTTGCCATCTACGTGCCCTTCTTTTTGGGTGTAGGTACCGATGTAAAAAGTCATGTTAGCGGGGGTTGATTTGATATTATTTTGGCAGTTCCAGCCAAACATAAGGCTCAAAGCGAGCAATTTCAAAAAGTAGTGGTTTGACATCAGTAGATTCGTAAAATTCAATGCCGCAGAATAGAAAAATGCCGTTGCAGACCTAAATGTCTGTAACGGCAGCGAAATCACCCCCATTATTTGGTGAAATATTATTTCTTACATTGATCCCACTGAAATTTAGTTGGACAAAGATGTCGAATCTGCCGTTCCATGCTCCAAACTATTCATTCCTCGTTCTTTTTCGGGGTATTCGGATGTTCATAATCCAGGCGACCACCCCACATCCGCATTTGCGACAGGATGAATTGCTGGCGTTCGCGGACGTTGCGCGAGGGGTTGACCGCCGAAAATTCCAGGGGATTGGGCAGTACGGCAGCTAAGATGGCGGCTTCTTCGCGACTGAGGTTTTTGGCACTTTTATGAAAAAAATGCTGCGACGCTGCCTCTGCGCCATAAATGCCGTCGCCAAATTCGATGACGTTCAGGTAGGCCGTCATGATCCGCTCTTTGCTCCAGACGAGCTCAATCAGGAAGGTAAAATAAATCTCGAATCCCTTGCGCAGCCACGACCGCGATGGCCAGAGGAACACATTTTTGGCAGTTTGCTGGCTGATAGTGCTGGCTCCGCGCTTCCGCTCATGATTTTGATTGTAGGAATACGCCTTTTCAATGGCTTCCATATCAAAGCCGTTGTGTTCCAAAAAATACTGGTCTTCCCCACACACGACGGCCAGCTGTAGGTGCGGCGACAGCTCGCTGAGCGGTACCCAATAGTTGTCGAGCCGAACCGAGCGTTTGGGGTCCCAGGCCTGCTCCCAGCAACGCTCCACCATCAGCGGGGTGATTGGCACGGGCACCACCGCATAGAGGAGCGTAAAACCAATGGAAAGCCCAAAAAACCACGCCGCAATTTTTAGTGCCAGCCAACGGAGATATTTCCCCCACAGGAGTCGCCCCATTTCATCTTGGGGAACGGTACGGTACCAACGCCGGAGCAGGCGGGCGAGGAATTTCACGGGCAGCTTGGTTTAGCGGGCAAAAATAAGGCGAGGGGTTGACATTGTTGAGAATGTTGAGGGGTGGAGAATGTTGAGAAAATTTTGATGGCCTCTTTTTGGTAAATCTGGACGAGACCTATCAGGTTTCAAAAACCTGATAGGTCTGCATAATGAACTAATCTCTACTTTTTTCTCAACAACCTCAACCCTTTTTCTCAACACCCTCTCAACAACTCCTTAAAAATCCCCGCCTCCTTCTTCTACCCGCGTATTTTTTCGGCGGAACAGCGAAGTGTCGAATTTGCCAAAACGGTAAGAGAAGTTGAGGCGCACCAACTGTGGATCGCGCCGCCGCCAACTGTCTTGCACAAAGAATGCCGATTCGGAGTGTGAGCCATTGCGCCGCGACCGGAAAATATCCTGCACATTGAGCGTCAAAGTGCCTTTACGTTTCCAAATATCCTTGCGGATGGAGGCATCCACGTACCAGGTGGGCGTGCTGTAGCCCTGCGCTGTATTGGAAGTGCCGCCGAAGCCACCGCCGCCGGGACCGCGCCCACCACCGCCGCCGCTATCCGCTGAGTAAGCGGTGCGACTTTGGTAAGAGCCAGAGAATTGAACGGTAAATGCCTGGGGCAATTTAAAAGCTAAATTTTCCTTGGCAAACCAGGTGAATTGCTCCACTTTCAATTGACTTTCAATATTTTGTGCATCCACTACTGAGTTGTAGAAATTGCCATTGGTAGTCAATTCGATGAACTTGAAAAACGTATTTTTCAAGGTAAATTCCAGCCCGTAGGCAACGCTCGAGTTAGAATTGGCATAACTGGATACGATGACATCGCGCTGCAACAGGTCATTGAATTCCATGAACTGGTAGCGCGTGATTACGTCGTTCGCCTGTTTGTAATAGATGGACAGCAGCAAATTGTGGCCCTGCACAAAAATATTCTGGTACTGCAATTCAAAAGAATTGGTGAACTCTGGCCGCAGCCCCGGATTGCCCCGCGATAGTTGCAGGGAATCGGAAAAATCGTAGAAAGGGATCAAATTGAAGAAACTCGGCCGATTGATGCGACGGGTGTAGCTCAATTGTATATTATCGTCGTCGTTCAATTTGTAGGTCAAAAACGCGCTGGGAAACAGGCTGAGCGGATAGTTATTTTTGAAAGTCGAATCCACATCCAGCAAAGTGCCCGTGTAACGCGAACTCTCGGCCCGCAGTCCCACCTGGTAACCCCATTTCGGGAAAGAATGACTGTAGGTACCATAAGCCGCGAGCACCTGATCTTCAAATTTATAGCGATCAGCAAAACCCGGCGCACGAATATATTGATCATCCGCAAAATCAAATTGGTAGTTGGCATTTTCGCTCTGATAATTCCGTAAAGCAGCGCGCGCGCCCAGTTCGAGTTTCGTAGTGGCCGTGATCGGATGCACAAAATCGGTCTGCGCAGTCAAAAAGTTGTTGGTTCCCGTACCCTCTTGTCGCTGGCGGGTACGGAGCGGCGAGTTTTGATACTGCGTATTAAACAGTCCATTATTGTTAAAATTAGCTCCGTTGTAGTTCAAATCGGCGGTCAATTCTTTTCCTTCCTTTGGAAAGAGGTGTTTGAATAACAATTGGCCCCCAAAATTCTGGAACATCCGATGGCTATCAGAATGCCGCAGGGCGAGACTGGACGACGCGTCCACCGTGTCGGTGCGAATATGCAAGTCGTCCGTGGAATTAAAGCCGCCAGCAGTATAATTACCCGCTGCGGTGAGGGTGTTGCGGTTGTTCATAAACCAGTCTATGCCCGCCCGGCCCGAAGCGAAATAGCCCTTGTTTTCCGATTCTGTCGTCTGAAAAACGTTGGTGCGGGGCGTACCGAATAGATTCAGCCGATCGGTTTCACCAGTGCCAAGGGAACGCCGTTGATTCAGGTTACCACTCACGAAAGTATTGATTTTGCCCTGCCGCACGTTGAGGTCGCCGCCGAGATTGAAGCGGCCCCGCATATCTATGCCGGTGCGTACGCTGCCGTTGTAGCCGACTTTGCGATCTTTTTTCAGGACAATATTTACGATACCTGCATTGCCGCCCGAAGCATCATACTTGGCCGAGGGATTGGTGATAACTTCTACATTATCAATGGCATCGGCAGGGATCTGGTCCAACGTGAGGGTGGTCGGGCGGCCATCTACGAAGATTTGCGGCGCGGCATTGCGCAGCGTCAAGTTGCCGTCAATGTCCACATTGAGCGAAGGAATGTTTTTCATGGCATCCTCAGCGGTACCGCCTGCCGCCACGCCATCTTTATCTACACGGTAGATTTTTCGGTCCAAAGCCAGCGTCACCTGCGAGGCTTCACCGCTCACGGTCACTTCTTTCAATACCTGCGAAGAAACAGCCAGCCGGATATTGCCCAAATCCTTATCCACAGCACCGGCATTCGCGCCCGGCGCACCACCCGCAGGCCGTCCACCGGCCGCTGGTTTGCCGGGACCGCCAGCAATACCGAAGCTGACTTTTTGCTCCACTTCCGCGTAGCCTAAGAAAGTGATCTTCAAGGTAAATTCTCCTCGAATCGGCAGATTTTCCAGGCTAAACTCCCCATTTTCGCCGGTTAATTGACCCGCAATCAGCGCCAGTTTCATCGTTTTAGCAACGGTATCAAAACGCATCCCGGTCAGTTGCACCGAAGCATAACCGAGCCCTTTGCCAGTCGCATCATCCACGACTTTCCCGTAAAAATGCCCGATGTTGTATTGAGCCGGATTGGGTCGGCCACCCGGCGCGCCTTGCGGATATTGACTGAACAAAAAAGTGGGGAAAAGAACCAGAAAAGCCAGCCAACCCAATGAATTGGCAGCCGTAGCGCGTAGGTGCATCATGAATATGGAATAAAAATTAGGCTGAAAAACCATTGTATCCGACTATACAGAGCCATTGCCTGTATGTTTCCTAACATCGGCGCGGCGTAAAGAACAGCCGAAAGCAAGGATAGTTGCGCGACGGACAAAATTCGCCTGGAGCGTGCGCGTGCAGGTAAATTAAAAAAATTTTCCAAAAAAATTAAAATACTTGATTTTCAATTGTATCCCCCTATCTTTGCCTCGGCTTTGGCCAAGATTCATTCATTTTTTAAAGTTTTTCAGTAATGTACAAAGGAACGGTAAAGTTCTTCAACGAAACAAAGGGCTTCGGCTTCATCGTTGATTCCGCCTCCGGGCAAGAAATTTTTGTTCACGTCAGCGGCTTGGTTGACAAAATCCGTGAAGGCGACACCGTCACTTTCGAAACCCAACGTGGAAAAAAAGGCATGAACGCAGTGAATGTCCAACTCGCCTAAGCGAAGCAGATATTCTTGATGATATAATGCAGAACCCCGACGAACAGCCGTCGGGGTTTTTTTGTGTACAACGGACTGCCAAGTCCGTTTTTTCGTTGTAGAAAAAACAATACCGTGAAGAAAATACTGCTCCCCATCTTTTTACTCTGTGCTACAATCATCCAATTGGCCGCGCAGGCTGATCTGGAAAAGAAACTCCAGACCCAGTTCGTGCTGGCCGAAGACGGCGATACAATTGTGCTGCCCGCTGGTCTAATTTCCCTCTCTAACACCCTTTGGCTCGATGCCAAAAAGAACGTCACCATTCGCGGAGCCGGACAAGATAAAACCATTTTATCCTTCAAAAATCAGCAACAGGGAGCAGAAGGCATGAAGATTACTAATGCCGAAAACATTGTGTTAGAGCAATTTACCATAGAAGACTCGAAGGGTGATTTGATTAAAACCCAACAAGTGCATGGCTTAATTTTTCGCGATCTGACCGCCCGCTGGACGGGCAAACCCAAGGCCAGCAACGGCTCCTACGCCCTGTATCCGGTGCAGTGTCGCAACGTGCGTATGGAACGCTGCACCGCCATCGGTGCCTCCGACGCGGGCCTGTACATCGGTCAATCGGATAGCGTTTGGGTGACGGCCTGCGTAGCCAAAAACAACGTGGCGGGCATCGAGATTGAAAATACAACCCATGCCTGGGTCTGGAAAAATCAGGCCTTCGATAATACCGGCGGCATCCTCGTCTTCGATTTGCCTGATCTGCTTAAAAAGCAGGGTGGCCACGTGAAAGTCTATGATAATTTGGTGGCCCGTAATAACTATAAGAATTTCGCCCCCAAAGGCAACATCGTTGGTAAAGTACCCGATGGCACGGGCGTAATGATCCTCGCTACCAGCGACGTGGAAGTTTTTAATAATAAAATTTGGGATAACAAGACTGCTTCGACGGCTATTGTCAGTTATTTTATTACGGAGAATCCAATTAAGGATAAAGCATACAACCCTTACCCGTCGGCCATTTATGTGCACGACAATATTTATTCAGCGGGCAAACGAATGCCTACCTGGAAGAATAAACTGGGCTTCTTGTTTTGGACGAAATTTGGTCGCAACGTACCCCATATTCTTTATGATGGCATTCAGAATCCCGCTTATTTAACCGCCGAGGGTATGGTGAAACCGGAATACCGGATTTGTATTCGTAATAATACGGAAGGTTCTTTTGCCAACCTGAAAGCTGATAAGAAATTTAAGGGGATTAGTCGGGATTTGGGGCCTTATAATTGTGCGTTGGATAATGCGATGATAGAGCCGTGAGGGTGTTTGTTTAGAGCGGTTTAAAAAGTTTAGAAGGGATTAGCAATCGTCATTAACTGATGTTATGCACAATCTACAAAGCGACGTAAACGTAATTCTTGCGTAACATTAAAACATATTATAGTGGATTTAAAGTTAATCACAAGGCTTTTAAAGTTTATTAAACTGCCAATTAGAACTGGATTACTGTTTCTACTTGGCGGCTGGGCTATTTCTTTTTCTACACTGAAAACGTTACCCGATTCATTGTCAATAGTCCCCAAAGAGAAACTCTCGGACTATGGCTTTTTTACTAGTCCATTAGCAGATTTAAAGCCGACCGCTCAGGTCTTTTCTTACGATGTGAATGCGCCATTATTCAGTGATTATGCAGAAAAAGCACGATTTATTTATCTGCCCGCTGGCCAGCAAATGACCTACCAATCGGACGCGGCTTTTGATCTTCCAGTGGGGGCAGTAATTATCAAGAATTTCTACTATTTTAATGACGCAGCGAAGCCCGAATCTGGTCGGCGTATTCTGGAAAGCCGATTATTGAGACGAGAAACTACTGGTTGGAAAGCCCTCGTCTATGTCTGGAATGCAGACCAGACCGATGCCTTATTAGAAGTGGCCGGCAGTACGCTGCCAATAGAGTGGCAAACCGCCGAAGGCAAGACCCAAAAACTAGATTATATAGTTCCCAACTTAAATCAATGCAAAGGTTGTCACTCTTACGATGGTCAGTTTGTGCCTATTGGTATTACGGCCCGGCAGCTAAATCATCTAGGAAATACTAGTAATCAACTACTTAACTGGCAAAAGCTTGGCTATCTGAATCTGCCCGCTAATTTTGATCCAATCACGGCACCTCACTTGACAGATTACCGCCTTTCGGACGCGGCCTTGCAACAGCAGCACCCGGAATTACCAGTCACGGAATACGCTGCTGCCCGCGCTCGATCTTATCTGGATGCCAATTGCGCGCATTGCCACAACGCGCACGGCCCCGCCAGCACCAGCGGAATGTTTCTAGGTATTAATGAACAAGATTTAGAAAAACTGGGCGTGAACAAGACACCCGTGGCCGCCGGGCGCGGTAGCGGCAATCGTCGCTATGGGATTGTGCCGGGCAAGCCCAATGAAAGTATTGTAGTGTATCGCATGGAAAGCGACGATCCGGGCATTCGGATGCCGGAATTAGGGCGGCAATTAAAACATAAAGAAGGTGTGGAAATGGTGAAGGCTTGGATAAGGGAAATGAAATAAATCCTCAATTTATCTTATTCAACGACGGATGATCATTCGTTTGTATAAGTCACCATTTTTACATTAATCCCCATCCCAGATAAAAGCATCTTGAAAAGTGATTTCTAAACGAGGCATGGTAAAACCGCCGGTCTTAATTTCCTTGATAATGGCACCCAAACGTAAATTTTCTCCTTCTAACTCGTCCGTATGTTGTAGTATTTCTGGCTTATTCATAATATAGGTTTCAAATATATGAATGACAGTCATAGCTTTGTTGGAAGAACAGGAATAAAAATGATCTTTATCCTCTGATAGTTGAAAACAATTAAAGATGCATTTCTGGTGAAACGTTTTCGGCGGAGTCAGAACGGTTTTTCCAACAAAACCCCGCAATTTCAGCTCTGCTTCTTCCTTGCTGTATTCTTTTTCGCCCAGTTGCGCTCCAATGCAGCGTATATACATATAGCGTAGAATCGCAGGCGCAGCCAGACTATCGGCTTTTTCATCGAATTGATTCAAATAATTCAAACTGAGTTTTTCTGCTGCTGCCCATTTTTCGTTGGCCAGCAACTCAATAATTTTATCCCAGTCTGTATCCGCCATCTCAGGCGTTTTATTTTGGGAAAAAGCCGGTAAAAGGAACAGGCAAAAAATGCCCGATAACAAGGAATATTTTAATACACTCATGTTTAAATATTTAAGTGTTCTGAACAACCGGAAGCCAGGGAGGAAATCAGCATCGTATCAACGAGCGGGTATGAGAAAAAGTGTGTAATAATTTTAAGGCCGTTCATAGTACAGAGGTATAGATGCTGTTATAGTTTTGGTGTAAAAAATCGCGGAATAATCCTCCATCAATCCATCTGGAAGTCTTGGCAAAAAATAATTCTCAACAGTAGTGGAACTGGCAAAAATTCCGGTTTGTCCTTTTACTGCTCGAATTTTTAATCCTTCGCCATTGTTATTGTACATAGTACCATCACCGTATAAATGATGAATGGACATTATTTTATTTGCCGAGCAAATTATACTTCCTGCGTAACATCAGTTTTTAAACTCCATTTATTCCATACTACGCTGTAACTCTTCTTGGCACATTGGTTTCATGGGAGAATAACGTTTTAAAAATTCAGGTGTACTTTTGCCCAGGCTTTCGCCGATAGTTATTTTTCCAAAAGATGTACGACTGTCCATCCTACGTGTAGAAAAAGCATAATGGCCCAGCAAAAGAATAAGCAAAAACATACGCCTCCTCCCCCACCCGTCCAGACGCTGGTCGCGCCGCCACCGCCAGTAGAAAGCAAATTTTCGTTTTTCGCGCATCCGTGGTGGCCAATGCTGGTATTGGCGGGGATAGCATTGTTGGTTTGGGGCAGTTCCGTACCGAATGCGTTCGTTTTTTTCGACGATGATAAGGCCATTTTGTACAACCACGCGCTGCAACAGCCCTCGCTGGCCAAGTTTTTTTCCGGCCAAAATCTGGGGATGTATGCGCCCGTGACCTGGCTGGCCTACTGGCTGGGCAGTGCTTTTTCTGGGCAGAACGCTTGGGGATACCACCTGCTTAGCGTGTTGCTTAATGCGATCAATAGCCTGTTGATTTTTAGCTTGTTACGCCAGCTTACCGGACTGAATTGGGCAGCTTTTGCGGCGGCATTATTGTTTGCTGTACATCCTGTCCAGGCCGAAGCAGTGTGTTGGGCAGCGGCACTGAGTACGGTGCTGTTTTCTACTTTTTACCTCGCCAGCGCACTGGCTTATCTGCGTTGGACCAAAGTGGAGAAAGGTGGCTGGCTGGCACTTTCGCTGGGCATTTTTCTACTATCCAGCCTGGCAAAGTCAGCGGCAGTTACGCTCCCGTTGCTATTAATAGCCATTGATTACTACCGTTTTGGACGGCCATTACGCAAATATTGGTTGGCTAAACTGCCCTTTCTGGCCATCAGTCTGTTTTTTGGATTCAAGACTTTCCTCACCCGCGCGCAGGAAGGGCACGATATTCAGGCCGCGTCCGGGGCGTTTTCTTTGCTGGATCGCTTCTGGATGATTACGCAAACCATCCTGTTTTATCCAGTTAAATTATTACTACCGTTTGGCTATTCACTGGATTATCCGTTTTTGAAATCCGCCGGGGTTTGGCCCTGGGCTTATTACCTGGCGCCAGTTGTGTTGGCTGGTATAGCGTTTTTAATCTGGAAAAAATTCCGTTCGCAGCACGAGGTGCTTTTTGGATTGGCACTCTATCTGCTGCCCCTTTCAGTGATGTTGCCGTTTAGCACGGTGGGTAGTTTTGAGCTGCGCTCCGACCGCTACGTGTATATTTCCTGCGCCGGACTGTTTTTTGTAGCGGCCATTGCTTTGCAAAAATTACCGACTGCCGCATTACGCAACGGCTTATTGGCTGCGTTGGGATTGGGGCTTGCAGTACTAGCTTATCGGCAAAGTATCGTCTGGAAAGATGGTGTGCATTTGTTTGAAAACTGCGTAGACAAAACCCCCGAATCGTCGCTTTGCCATTGCAATCTGGGCTACAATGACCTCATCAATTACAATAATCCGGGCGCGGTGGAGCATTATACTGCTGCCTTGAAATACGATCCCGGGGTGGTGGAAGCGTATAATGGGCGTGGGCAGGCGTATTTGGGATTGCGAAAAATCCCGGAAGCCTTCGCCGATTTTGATGCCGCCATTCGTGCGGGCATCGTAACGCCCAAATTGTTTTTGAACCGTGGCAAATGCCTCGTCATGCTCAGTCGGCCAGCTGAAGCCCTACCCGATTTGAATCGGAGTCTGGAACTGGAACCTCGCTCGCCAGAGGCCTATTATTTTCGCGCGGCAGCCTATGAAAAAACCAACGCGCCCGATAAAGCCTTTGCCGATTATAACCAGGCTATTCAATTGAATCCCAACTATATAGAGGCATTGGTGAATCGGGGTCTGCTCCATTACAACCTCCAACAATACCCGCAAGCGATTGCTGACAATACGCAGGCACTCAATAAGGCCACCGCAACCCTACAACCAATGATTTTGTGCAATCGTGCCAATGCCTATCTGCTCTCCGGCCAATCGGAACTTGCCCTAAACGACGCTAATCGGGCACTATCTATGAATGGCAATGACGCGAGGGCGCACCAGACTCGTGCTGCTATTTATCAGGCTTTGGGTCGGCTGGCGGAGGCGGAGGCAGATTTACAGAAAGTACATCATTTGCAAACTGGAGATTAAAAACTCCTGCCCAGCGAGTTCCTGAATGGTTTGTTAAATCGGTAGCCGATGCCGGGTAGTTACTTACTTTTGCCCGTCTTTTCCCAAAAAACGTCTTAATCGGCCTTCTTTTTAATTTTTTCAAACCGTGAATTCGCTTCTAATGAAGAAAACACTACTCCTGCTCCTTGCCTTCGCGTTCATTTCTCAACTGGTCGTTGCACAAACGGCGAAGAAAAATTACGAATTTCGTAACGGCAACTGGTATAATGGTAAAGATTTTACGACTGGTACCTGGTACACCAGTCAAGGGTTGCTTACCCGCAAAGCGCCGGCGAAAATAGATTCTGTGATTGACTTGACCGATCATTGGGTAGTACCGCCGCTGGCCGACGCCTTTTGCTCCAGCTTGTCTAACAATTCTGCTGCGGCCAACACCTTGAAAACCTATTTCGATGAAGGCGTTTTTTACCTCCAGATTCTTGCCAACACCCAGGAAGATCGCGCCATCCTGCAGCCACTGATCGGCAAAGCCACGGCACCGGATATTGCTTTTGCCAACGGTGGATTTACCTGTACACTGGGCTACCCGTTTGCAGTGTATGAAGGCCCAGCCAACGGCATAAAGGGCCAGCAGCACATCGCGGAACGCTACGATTTTATCAAGCAACAACGCAAGATGCTGGGCAACGCCTACTGGTTTGTGGATAATAAAGAGATGCTCGACCGCAATTGGGATAAGATAAAAGCCCAAAAACCGGACGTTATTATGATCTATTTGCTTAATAACCAAGCCAATGGCGGTAAAGAGAGTGGTAGCCTTACGGCTGACGCAGCCGAAGCAATTGTCAAAAAAGCCCATAAGTCCAAACTGCGGGTGATCGCCAGCATCTCCACACCCGATGATCTGCGCCTGGCCCTGAAAATCGGGGTGGATGGCATCGCCAACCTGCCCGGCTATAACTGGGATGGCAACGGCACGACAGATCGTTTTGAACTGACAGATGATGATCTAAAAAAACTGGCGAAGAAAAAAACTACGGTTACCCCGCTGTTTTTTCATGGGCAGGGAGCCAGCAACCAGGCTTTAGTACAGCAATGGCAAGCCAAGACGCTGCAGCGGTTGTTCGATAATGGGGTAAACGTTGCCGTTGGTTCCGACGATGTGCAGCGTACCTTGCGCGCCGAAATGAATTACTGGACGATGTTGCCGACCCTGGATGCAACGGCCGCCTTGAAAACGCTCTGCGAAAACACCCCACGGGCTATTTTTCCGTCCCGTAAAATCGGCAAGATTGAAGATGGTTATGAAGCCAGTTTCCTGATCTTGAGTGACAATCCGGTGGTTAATAATGTGCTGCGGCTGCGAATGACCGGCTTCAAAATGAAAAATGGGCAATTGAGCAAATAAATGCACTTCATTAGCAAAAGCCAGATTATTTTTTTGGTAAAAAAACGTAGGAATTCTTAATACCAAATTAAAAAGCATTCCTTTGGGCCTTCCGCAATAGGACCTTTCTTTGCGGGCGAAGTTCACCTTTTTTACACTTTAAAATTCGATACGCTATGCTGTTTAATGAAGCCCTCGAGTTGTTCGAGACAGACCTTGTTATGACCTCTTCTGACTTTGATGGCGATCAGGCCGAGCCGGACGAAGAGATGGATCAGGATGATGAAGAGGATGCGATGGATGATGAAGAGGATGCCGCCGATATGGCGGATGATGATGACGATGTAGTGGCAGAAGATGACGAGGATGACGAAGCCGCCTGATCGAATTGATTGATGGCCAAGACAATAGCGGTCTCCTGGAGCTTTCCGGGAGACCGCTGTTGTTTGCTGGGAGTCTTTATTTGCCAGTTGGAAAAGGGGGATGTAGCACGATCACTGTGCGGCGATTTTGTTGGCGGCCTTCGGGGGTTTCGTTGGAAGTCAAAGGATAAAATTCGCCGCGCCCAACCGGAGTAAGCTGGTT
Source organism: Saprospiraceae bacterium (assembly GCA_965249785.1). Classification (GTDB taxonomy): domain Bacteria; phylum Bacteroidota; class Bacteroidia; order Chitinophagales; family Saprospiraceae; genus M3007. The sequence goes on from CBDFMU010000055.1 coordinate 49,616, forward strand.
GGCATTCACATTGTAGTCCTGTACGAGCGTGCGTACAACACTCGTCGCCCGAAAAAGGCTCCACGTCCAGGTATCCCGCATTGTTTTGTCTTTGGGTAATACATTATCCGTGTAGGCTATTATTTCGGCGTTCAGGTCGGGTCGGCTGGTCATTAAAACGGCCAGCGTGGTCAGCACGGGTTTGGCAGTCACACTAATTTCCATGCCTTTAAGTTCAAAAAGCACCTTATCCGGCAGCAGTAACATCACCGCGTCCCGCTCGATGGTGACAGCCACTCCAAGGCTTTGTTGCTCTTGAAGAGCGGTAGCCAGCACACTTTGCAAGTCATGTAAAAGCTGATCGTACTGTCGTCGGTTTTGCTGTATTTGATGCAGGGTGTCATTACATTGACTCAAACCTGCTTTTGCCGTTGCCAGTTCCTTCTCCAGCTCTATTTTTTCGGAAGTCAATTTGCTCGCCGATTTTCCCATTTGCTGGGTGCGTTCGTCCAGTTCGGCGGTAAGGTGAGAGAGTTGAGCTCCCTGATAGCCAACGACCCGATTGAGCGACCCGATGGTATCAATCAGGGTACTGGTTTCTGCTTTCCGGTCGGCCAGTTCCTGTTTCAATACCTTTTCCCGGCCTTCTGCCGCCGAGCGCGTGGCCAGTTCGGCTCGGTACATCTTCCGACGTACGCAAGCAGGAACACATAAAAGCAGCAGAAGCAGCAGAAAAGGGCTAAAAAAGGTTCTTTTGAGCATAGTAGTCGGCATTTTTCATCAGCAAAAATACATTACTGGCCCAGAAAATTCGCCAGCGTACCGACTCGATCAAGTACGATCCGACCCTGGGCATCTTCGCGTACCGTGACGCATTCGGCTATCGGATCGTGTTCCAGAAAAAAAATGTGCCGCTCGCGCACTGCCGTTGCCAGCATCAGGGCCTTTTCCCGTAAAGTCTGCAACGGACGAATATCGTAAGCCATTACGTAGGGCATTCCAATATGCCATTGCGAAGGCAAAGCGTCGGCGCAATAGAGTACCATACCATGCGGGGTGCGCAGCAGCGGTGCCATCATGGCCTCCGTGTGGCCGTAGAAAAACCGCACGCGAAAACCTGGCACAAAGGCTACGTTTTGGCGTACCGGGAGAAACTGCAACCGACCTTGCTCAAACAGCGGAACAAAATTCTCGGGCAAAAACGAGGCTTTTTCGCGCGGGTTAGGGTGGATTGCCCATTCATAATGGCGCCGATTGCTCCAATAAACAGCATTGGGAAAGGAGACTTCTACTTCACCTGTGGTTTCGTTTTTCCAAAGCGCGCCCCCACAGTGATCGAAGTGCAGATGGGTGAGAAAGACATCGGTAATATCTTCCCGCGCCAGTCCAGCGGCAGCCAGCGAGCCAAAAAGCGATTGCGGGCCATGAGGCAAGAAATGAGCGCGAAAGCGGGCATCTTGCTGGTTGCCCAGGCCAGTATCTATCAATATTTTGCGGTCGCCGGTTTCCACCAGTAAGGCGCGCATGGCCCAGGTGCACAAGTTTTGTTCGTCAGGTGGGTGCATGGTTGCCCACATTCGGCGCGGTACTACGCCAAACATGGCACCGCCGTCGAGCTTGAAAGAGCCGGTATGTAATGCAGTAAGTGTCATTCTTGCCCGCCAAGATAGGAAGTATGGGCAACAAATGGGGGATTTTTGCTATAAGCGGAGTATGTTGCGGATGGCAATTGCTACTTTTGTGAATTACCTGCTTCTGCGTTTTTTTACTCAATAATCACCCGCCATGCGCTACCTAGCCACACCCGTCTGTTTTCTTATTTTATTGATCCCCAGCCTTTTACCTGCTCAAAATCCCATCAGACCTTCGTCAGCCAACCAAACTGAAACGCTCTATTTTGCCGATACGGCCCGGATACGGGAAAAAAATCTGGAAATTGGGGTTTCCTTGGGTCTGGCGCGTTATTTAGGCGACCTCGTGCCTGATCAAAAACCGCTGGATGGCGATCTCACTCCGATGGGTGGCATTTTTCTGCGCCGACACTTGAGTCCCAACCTGGCTTTTCGCGCTGGAGTACAGGCTGGCCAACTATCCAGTCCAGACTTGGCTTATCCGAATCGCGATTTTTCCTTTAAAACCAACGTAATGGAGATGTCGCTGCAAGCAGAATGGGATATTTTTGGAAAACGCCGTTTCCGCCAGGTAGATACCGTGGCCTATACGCTGGATCGCTACCAGCAAGTGGCGATGGTCAACGTGTTTCGCCACTGCCTGCTGCCTTATTTGTTCGTGGGCGGCGGGGCTATTTCGACCAAAGCGAAGGCTACTTTCAATGATGTTGCCGCAGAAATCCTGCATTTGGAGGAGCAAGTGGCCAAGGACCGACAGACGGGTAGCCAGCGCAAAACGAATTTCGGTATGTTGTTTGGCGGAGGGCTTGATTTCGATTTGGGTCGCAACTGGCTATTGGGTGGCACGTTCGGGCTGCACACTTCTTTTTCTGATTATCTGGATGGTGTCAGTTTTTCGGGCGGTCCGAAGCACTATGACTGGTACTGGTTTGGCGGGTTGCAAGTCAGTTACCGATTGGGCAAAAAAGACCGCGACGGCGACGGTATTTTGGATGCCCAGGATCGTTGCCCCGACGTGCCGGGGTCGGGCCGCTCGCGAGGCTGCCCGGACGCGGATCATGATGGCATCGCTGATCGTGACGACGAATGCCCGCATCGTAAAGGCATCATTGCGCTCAGTGGCTGCCCGGTAAAAGACATGGACAACGACAGTGTGCCGGACGTAGATGATCTTTGTCCAGCAGAGGCTGGGTTAATTTCCCTGCGTGGCTGCCCCGATCTGGATGCGGATGGCGTGGAAGATCGGGCCGATGAATGCCCCAAAGTAGCGGGCCTGCCGAAATTTCATGGTTGCCCGGACACCGATGGTGATGGCGTAGAAGACCGCCTGGATTCGTGTAATACAATAGCGGGTTTAGCAAAATTTTATGGCTGCCCGGACACGGATGGCGATGGCCTGGAAGACCGCTACGATGCTTGTCCGAAGGACTCCGGCCTAGTGGAATTTTACAAAGGCTGTCCCGTGCGCGACAGTGATGGTGACGGGATAGAAGATAAACTTGATCCTTGCCCGACTATTGCTGGTAAATTGGAACACCACGGCTGCCCTGATACGGATGGCGATGGCGTGGAAGACCGTCAGGATATTTGCCCAACGGTGGCTGGGAAAGCAGATAATCGGGGCTGCCCGCCAATTGCCAGGAAAGACCAGCAAAAACTGATTCTGGCTATGAAAGCGGTAAAATTCAAAACCGGGCAAGCAATTTTAAAGCCCGAATCCAGCAAAGTTTTAACTGATATTGCCAAAATAATGGTCAAATATCCTGGCTACTACCTGCAAATGGCGGGTCATACCGACAGCCAGGGCGATGACGCTGCTAACTTATTGCTGTCTGAAAAACGTGCTCAGGCGTGTGCCGATTTCCTGACGGAAAAAGGGGTGGCAAAGGAGCGACTATTAGCGACTGGTTTTGGGGAAACCAAACCGATAGCCAGCAATAAAACGGCTAAGGGGCGCACGTTGAATCGCCGGGTGGAGTTTGATTTAGTTTTTCCGAAAATTAAGTGAACGCCAACTATATTAAAAGTGGGGGATGCCCACCAAAAAGCAGCAGGGCTTTTCTATACGATACTAATTTTTCGCGATTCAATCGCAATGCCACAACCGTACTTCGCCCTGCCGGGGAAAATCCAATAACGAGCGTATAGTCTTCATTCCAAGAGAAATGTTGCGACCAAGTATCAATACGGGGATTAAAAAGCGGCACCTGTACTTTTGTAACTGGGTCAAATGCTGATAACTTATTAGATTTCAGCCGATTACATAAAAAGCAGGCATAGGCGAGGTTGTCAGCGTCATCCGTGCCTCCTAAGTTTATAGGAAGAATGTGATCAAAAGTAAATAAATTGGGAGAATATTTGTCTTGACTTTGGCAATACTCACAGCAGTGATTGGCCCGCAGCATTACTGCCTCCCGGATGCTGACTGAATAGGCAACCTTAGGCATGGGTAATTGGCTTTATCCCTAATTGCGTCATTAAATCATTCAACGGCATGGAACGCAATTCCGCTAATTTTATCAATAAATGCAAGCGTTTTACGGTATAGTTTTCGTAAGCCACCGCCAATTGAAGTGATTCAGCGGCTTCTTTTTCGGTCAACTCTGTGGTTTCCATTTTCCAGTCCAAAAACTGCAGTCGTTCCCATTTATGGCTAGCAAAACCCTTATTTAGTTGTACCAAAAGCTCCGCTTCTTCCTGGGGAACAGAAGGTATGCCACTTCGTTGTACATGCAGAATCGCTATTTTTTTCAAAAGACTTTTAAAGTCTTCTGTTTCCAAACGGGATGCATTATGAAGTATTTCTGATACGGTGGGTTGTGTATTCATGGCACACAAATTTAAGCCAAAAAACAAATTTTAAAAAATCGTCGACTACAGGCACACATATTACCTACCAGAAGATCAACTTTTGCTTTCAAAAGCCTATTTTTCGTTTCCCTTCTATCTTGTCTTTTTTCAGATCGGCCATGCGGATGGCAGTAACGGCAGCCTCCACGCCTTTGTTTCCATGGATACCCCCGGCACGTTCCAGTGCTTGTTGCTGATCGTTGGGGGTGAGCAGCCCAAAAATAAATGGCCGTCCGGAAGCGATGCTCATATTCATCAGCCCATTGGCTACGGCCTGATTAATGTACTCATGGTGGTTCGTTTCGCCGCGAATAACGCAACCGAGGCAGATCACTGCGTCCGGGCTGTGACGGCTGCTCAATAGCCGCGCACCCGTGGGCAGCTCGAATGCGCCCGGCACTTGTAACGTATGGATTTTTTCCGGCACTACGCCATGTTTGATCAGCGTGTCGTAACAGCCTTCGTATAAAGCATGGGTAATAACGGCATTCCATTCCGATACTACAATACCAAAGCTCATTGCCTCGGCATTTGGAACACTGCTTTCATCGTATTCGGAAAGATTTTTGAGCGCACTGGCCATGTTGGTGGATTAGTTATTGGTTAATAGTAGGCGTTGAGAGGTGGAGAACCCTCCATTTTCACTACAACTACTTCTTTGTTATTGTTTTACGCAAGAAACGATAAGCCAGCCCGGTGGTTTTATAGCCGCCTTTTTCATTAGGAGTGCTGTCGGCGATATTCATGATGGATAGTGTATCATTCTGGCCACTATATTTGAAGCCGAAGGATTTTTCGGAGCCTTCTTTTTTGGAATTTTTAAGCGTGATGATATCCATTTCGTTGCCCATGAAAAAGCAATCGCCGCCAATGCACACGCTATAATGGTCATACTCCGGCCATCCCTGAATATTACCTTCGGGTGAAAAATCTACTTTTTGAGTGGCACCTTTGGCCGTTATGGGCGAAAAAACACCTTTAAAAAGGTGATTATTAACGGCCATTGTAAAAGCCAGATGCCCATCCAGACTGCTGACACTTGATTTCAAAAACTTATCTATTTGCGTTTTTTGTCCGCTGACCCCGTCGAACATAGTGAAGTACTTGTTGCTCTGCGAATCATAAATCAGAAAGATGGATTTCCCCTGTTTGGCCCCGATCAGTTCCACAGTATCCTCCGTGATCTTAATTGGCAGCGTCCAGTCTTCCATTCCATTATAACAGTGCACACTGTCCAGCTTGGCCGGATTAAAAACCAGTGCCAGGGCAAATGGGCGATGCGCACTCGCTTCTGCTTGCAGAATGGAACCATATTGAGCAACACGAGCGCAGAAATCTATCGCGATCCAAGGACCGCCCAGACTATTCGTGTTAGCCGCCAGGGTAGGAGGCGCGGTGGTATTGGCGTTGGGGTCATGTTTGCAGGCAACGAGGCTAAGCAGAAGGGCGAAAGGCAGGAGAAATCGAGTGTACATTGTGGACAATATAAAGTTCAAGATCAAGTGAGGGTTTGACGGGGGATTAATTCGGTGGAGTAAATACATTGTATAGTAGGTGTTGAGAGATGGAGAATGTTGAGGCTGTTGAGATATTTTATAGTCAGCACTTCACATTTTACTTTTGAGGATTCGATCAAATACCTGATTATCAAGTGTTTCAATCGAATACTCAAATACTCGCATCCTCAAGCATTTTAATTTACAATGTAGTAAAGCACTTACCGTTTATTTCAAATATTTTAATTTTACAAAGAACTTGGGGTCTTTCGCGCCAATTTTACGAGCCGCTTCGGGAGAAAGCACTACCTCGATATTGGCTTTATAACCCGCCGGAATTCGCCCGATCACTTTGGCGTACACCGTCGCATCGTACATCGGATTGGTGACGGCAATGATGGTGCCAACCGCCGCCTCCCGATGCAGCGCGTAGAGGTCGCCTTTTTCTTTGCTGTCTTTTTGCCAAAAACAAACGCCCTGCGAATCCACTTCCTTACGCTTTTTCTTATCGTCCGTATAACGCTCTTTTAAAGCATTGGAGAGCGAATACTTGTGTACTGGCCGCCAGCTCACCGGAATCCCAGTAGTAGGCAACCAGCCGACCAAAAGCAATTGACCAGGATGTATATTATTGTCTTTCAATTTATTATGCTTCAATACACTGTCCACCGGCATTTCAAAATAACGCTTGCTGATCTGAAACAGGTTGTCCCGATCCTGCACCACGTAATAGATCGGTGTACAGGATTTGGGCGTGTATTTTTCGTTTTTAAAACGGATAATGGCCCGATTAGGCACCGGAATCACCACGCGCGAGCCAATACGCAGCGTCGGGTCGGTGCCAAAATCAGGGTTACTATCATAGAGTTCCCCCAGCGTCAGTCCATAAAATCTGGTCAGTGCATACAGCGTTTGGCCAGCTTTGACCGGATGGCCAAGAAATTTCTTGCCATCTTTCACCGTCAGCATCAAGGAATCTTTGGGCGTTAATAGCAGCAGCGGCTTTTCTTCGGAAGCCGTTTGCGTTTGCTCCGTCCGATGCTTGCTCAACAGCACCAGCGGTGGTTTGGCGTCGCTTTGGGCAGCCACATGAACCGACCCAAAAAATGAAACCAGGATGAAAGAGAACAGGATTAAGCGCATAGTCTGGGTTTTTGTGAATCTTTCGGCCGCAAAAGTAGACAGCCCCAACCATTTTGAATCATTCAAAAGGGTTAAAATACTCCTAATCACGCCTTTCACTTTGTTTCTCATGATCCTGGCCGTTATTCCCGCTCGTTACGCGTCTACTCGTTTTCCTGGCAAACCCCTGGTGCTGATCGAGGGCAAAACCATGATCCAGCGGGTGTGGGAACAAGTGGCGCAGAGCAGCCGTGTAACGGAGGCCGTGGTGGCTACCGACGACGAGCGCATTGCGGCGCACGTGGAGGCGTTTGGCGGACGAGTGATGCGTACCCGCAGCGACCATCCGAGTGGCACCGACCGTTGTGCAGAAGTGGCGCAATTGTTTCCAAAGGCCGATTTCGTACTCAATATTCAGGGCGACGAGCCTTTTGTACAGCCCCAACAGATTGATTTACTGACAGATACGCTTTGTGAAGATGCCGCTTTTTCCATCGCTACGTTGGCTAAACGCATCGAACAGCCGGAAGCACTATTCAACACCAACATCGTCAAAGTGGTGTTTGCGGAGAATGGCCGGGCGCTTTATTTCAGTCGGCATCCTATTCCGTTTTTGCGCGGACAGGAGCCGGAAAATTGGCTGACGCAATATAATTTTTTCAAACATATTGGCTTGTACGGTTTTCGGCGGGAAACGTTGCTGCAAATCGCCGGACTATCCCCTACCCCGCTGGAACGCGCCGAATCGCTGGAACAACTGCGCTGGCTGGAAAATGGCCTCGCCATTCGGGTGGGACAAACGGATTTGGAAACCATCGGCATTGATTTACCGGAGGATTTATTAAAAATCGGTAAAAGTTGAAGGTCAGCCTATTATGAATTAATGCTGTTCAAAAAGTTGCTCTATGTAGCCAATATATTATCAATAAATTAACTATTCAACTCATTAATAATCAGCTGTTCAAACTCTCCAATTTGACTACTCACCACAGTGGGCAAAGCTTTGGCATTGCGGCCAATCACGGGTCGAAAGCGGGCATTCCAGGCCACCTCTTCGGCCACGTAAGAGCGCCGCGAGTGCAGGATCTGTTGGTTCGTTTCGTCGGTGCCTCTTATCAGGATCATAAATTCCGCTTTGGATTCCTGTAAATCTTTGTCCGTAAAGCCATACATCGGGCTTTTGTCATTGAGCGCATGAACGACGGTCCAGGAAAGTGGGAAAAAAGAAATTTTGTCCACCTCCAGTTCCAGCGGAAAAAAACGGCGAATCAAGCGACCATCATCGTCGGGCTGATTGAGGGCAATAATCATCTTGACTTCGGTCTCGAGCAGTTCACTTTTTCGCGCATTGGCGATGCGAAACATGAGGGCCTGACCGTCTTTATAGGGCGACACCAGCAACTTTTCGCTAAAAACTATTTTGGCCAATGGTCGGGAAAAACGGCCATACAATATTCCGGAAATGAGCGCGAAGGCCAGCAAACCAGTGAACGACTCAATCGCAGCCAGTATATTGGCAGACAGACCCACCGGATTGATCCGGCCATATCCAACTGTGGTCAAAGTCTGCGTACTAAAAAAATAGGCTTCTGTGAAATCGTGTAGAAAACTGTCCTGCACAATGCCCTGCAAATGAGTAATACCCGTAACACAATAGAGCAGCGCAAAAATGGCATTGAGCAGCAGATAAGCAGCAAAAACCAGCAGGAAAAAACGCCTCCAGCTCATCCGGATCAGATGATAATAAAGGTTATCTCCGGGTTTCATACTTTGGCGGCTCGCATTGAACGAACCATCCGTATTCATCATCCGACCTTCGGTGGTGATGTTTTTGCCGAAGCCTAATTCCAGGTCTTTAGTTCGGTTAGATATGTAGCGTAGTAGAGCCATTATTTTGGGTAAAAATCGTTTTTTTATTAAAAAATATGGGTAAAAACCCGCAAATCGCCAAACAAAAGGCTCGTTTAAAAGTTGTAATACCCAACTGGCGCAACCTGCTGCTTTCTGCCAGTCCTCCCACCTTCCCTACGCACTTTTCTTTCCTGACCAGCGCATAAACCGCCCTATATGAAACGCCGCGCGATTGTTTGGTTTCGCCAAGACTTACGCCTGCACGATAATGAAGCACTCAGCACTGCATTGCGCATGGCTGAAGAGGTCATTCCGGTCTACATTTTTGATGAACGCATCTTTCGGGGCGAGACGCGTTTCGGGTTTCCAAAAACGGGCAAATTCCGGGCGCAATTCATCCTCGAAAGCGTAGCCGATCTACGACACCGGCTGCGGGCACTAGGCAGCGAACTGATTATTCGCGTGGGCTTGCCGGAGCAGATTCTGACCGATATGTGTACCCAGCTAAAAGCTTCCTGGGTGCTCTGCAATCGCGAACGCACCCAGGAGGAAGTATTGGTGCAGGATGCGCTGGAACGAAAACTCTGGAGCATTGGCGCGGAGCTGCTTTACACGCGCGGCAAAATGCTCTATCACACCCAGGATTTGCCGGTGCCTGTACACCATACTCCGGATATTTTTGTGCAATTTCGTAAGGACAACGAACAAATAACGCCCATCCGTCCGCCGCTGCCAACGCCCGCGACGCTGCCTCCGGTCCCTGATATTGATCCCGGCGACTTACCGAAGTTGACTGACTTTGGCCATCCCGTCAGCGAGCCAGACCCACGGGCAGTGCTGGATTTTCAGGGCGGCGAAACCGCTGGTTTGGCTCGTTTGCACTATTATCTCTGGGAAACTGACCTGGTAAAAACTTATAAAGAAACGCGCAATGGCTTAGTGGGAGGCGATTATTCTTCCAAGTTTTCGGTGTGGTTGTCACAAGGTTGTTTGTCGCCAAAACTCATCTACCAGGAGCTGAAAAGGTACGAACAGGAGCGTGGTGCCAACGAGAGTACGTACTGGGTTTTCTTTGAATTGCTCTGGCGCGATTTCTTCCGGCTGATGGGCAAAAAGCACGGCAATCGCATTTTTCTGCGCGGCGGCATTCAGGATAAACCTATGAAACACTTGAAAAATAATTATGAACTCTTTAATGCCTGGGCACAGGGCAAAACTGGCGTTCCTTTCGTGGATGCCAATATGCGCGAGATGAATGCTACCGGGTTTATGAGCAATCGGGGCCGCCAAAACACCTCTTCTTTTTTGGTAAAAGACTTGAAAGTGAACTGGCAAATGGGCGCGGAATATTTTGAAAGTCAGTTAATTGACTATGATCCTTGTAGTAACTGGTGCAACTGGAATTATGTGGCGGGCGTGGGCAGCGATCCGCGTGAAGACCGTTATTTCAACATCCTGACCCAGGCCAAAAACTATGATCCGCAGGGAGATTACGTCCGTCTTTGGTGTCCCGAACTGCAAAATGTACCGCCCGAAAAGGTTCATCGGCCCGACCTGCTTACGCCTGCCGACCGCACGGCTTATCATATGAATGGCTATCCGAAGTCTATTGTGCGGATGGAAAAGTGGGCGAGCTGAGGGGAAAAGGGATTTTATTCCACTTTCACTAATTTTCCCTGTTGCATTTGCACACCATTCCAAAACAACTGCCATACATATACCCCGGCAGGAATTCCTGGCAACGAGATAGTGGTGTCAAAATTACGCAGGGTAACATTGGCGACAGTTCGCCCATAGAGGTCGGATAAGACAAAATGCGGTTGCACTCCAACGAGTGCAGGTAGTTGCACCATAATATCCTTAGAAAAAGGATTGGGTAATACCTTTGCCTGCGGTAGGGCAGGTAACTCGTGAATACTTACCGTGCCTACTGTTATCTGACGGCAAAAGGTATCAGCTGCATATTCATTGCTGGCAATGAGGCATACGTTATAAATACCGGGCTGATTATATAGATGTACCGGATTAGTATCCTGACTCATCTGGCCATCGCCAAAATCCCAATGCCAGGCCGTAGGCAAATAAGAAGATACATCGGTGAAGGTGACTTGTAATGGACTAAGCGTATCCTCCAAATCATACCGAAAGAGGGCAGAAGGATGATTATCAATGCCCAGCGTGTCGCAGGAGGAACCATCTATGGGACCTAAACGATAGTGGGGATAGTAAAGGCCCGCTGCAAAACTATATCCGGGCAATTTAATAGCACGTTGTTGGAAATGGCAGGCAAAGCCTTGGCGGTCAGGGAAATCCACTACATGCATATAATAACTTGAGCCTCCCCAAATGTATAATTTCCCGTCCGGCCCATTTTGTATAAAGCCAAATACCGATGGTACATTCATAGAGTCTATATGACCATCCCAAGTAGCCAAGAGGGTCCTAGAACCATTCACATCACTTGCTTCCAAATCATACTGTAATAGTTTCTGATTGTTCATATCCATCGTATATAATAGTCGGTTGTCTGGTGAAAAAGTAGCTCCACTTACGGAAGTACTTGTACGTTCAATAAAAAGTGGATTACTTAACAAGCCAGTACAGCGATCAAAATCGTACAAAACCATCTGTGTTCGACAACTATTTATTAAATAGCGTTGACCATCAGGGGAAAACTCTGACCATCCGCAATACCCATATCCGTCTACGGTAGGGTTTTCGATGAGCTGTTCCCAGGGACCTTGTAGCCCTTGCGGGGTAAGCAGCCAGCGAAAGAAACGATTTTGGTGGTTATCCCCCATCAATATCCACCAGTCCCGCCCATTGGCGTGGCGGTTGGCGGTTGGCTCCTGCAAACAGCCGCTTAGCAGTTCCTGCGCCTTCTCGGTCACCTTGCCTTGGCCTTGGTTGGCACTCATGTCTATGTAATGGGCTACCAAACGACTCCTCTCGCAGGGCGATGGGGTGAGGGGAAGGTCGACAGTTACGCTAAATATAACATATTGCTGAGGCGAGAAAGTAGGTAGAGTCACTCCACTGCCATGTGAAAAGTTCATAGTGGGGTCGTTACTGGCACAGAAATAATCATTGGGAAGTAAAGAATCACCATTTTCTAAGAGTTCATGGTTGGCGTTTTGAATGGTACAACCATTGGAATAAAAGGCTGGTAAACTATTGGTATCATTCATAAAGGTTAGCGTACGAGCAAAGAAATATTGGTTGTTGATAGGATAAATACTAGGAGGGAAGTTGGCAAAATCAATGTAGAAATTATCATAATTACCGTTCATCCAGATGTTATCATATTTTTGAGCAGTTAATGAAAGAGTAGGCAAGAAAGAAACGGAGAAACAAAGCAGCAAGTAGCGCATCAGTTACATATATCAAGATAATATAATGTGATAAAAAGAAATACTTAATCTTTCACTTTATTTATCCTTCCCCTTTTTTCGGTACGGACAATGCCGACAGCCGCTGCCACAACATTGGCCGCGCTGGCGCAAAAAATGCTCCGTAAATACCCAATAACCGTTCTCAATATAATAGTCTAACCCTTCTACAAGAGGGGTAGATGGCGGTGGCGGTGGATCGGATTTGGCCATAAGCATGAATTGGGTTTCAAAAAATCCAAAACACGAGCTGGAGAGAAAGGTTGATGGCAGAAAATCAGCTTTTCGTAGCTAGATTTTTCTCCATGTGCCGATGCGGAATTGTTACTTCTTCAAATGGCTCTCCCACCACCAGGTAGCCCAGCCGTTCATAAAACGGCACCGCTGGCTGCCGGGCGTGCAGGATAATCTGTTGAAAACCCAATCGCTGCGCCAGCCACTCCGAGTGACGCACCAGTTCCGTCCCCACCCCACGGCTTTGCTGATCGGGCGCTACTGCCACCTGCCGCATTTGCACTATGGCATCATCCAATGGTGTTAGGTTGAGGTAGCCGACCAGTAGTCCAGCTTCATTGTAGGCCGCGAGGTGTATTTGCGCGTATTCCGCTGCCAGTTGCTCGGGCGTATAGTCCAGACCCAGCGGACGGCGCAGTACGTCGTAGCGCAGGCGCACGGCATCGTCATATTCGGGCGTGGCAAATTCGATTTGATGGATAGAAAGGGCCAAAATTGATCGGGTTGTGAAAATTATAATAGGCGTTGAGAGTATTAAGAATGTTATCGTCCCGTCTTACAATTCCTCCATCGCCTGTTCCAAATCCGCCCAAAGCCAGGCTGCGTCTTCCAAACCAATATAAAAACGTACAAAAGTCCACGGCATTGGCGGATGACTATGGCCAGGCAGGTGGTAAAATGCAATAGTTGGAATAATCAGCGACTCGTGGCCACCCCAACTTACTGCCATCAGAAAGCAACGTAATTTGTGGACAAAAGCCTCCATCTTTTCTTCGCTGTCCGTTTTAAATTGCACCGAGAAGAGGCCACCGCAGCCGCGCATCTGGCGTTTAGCCAATTCTAACTGTGGAAAACTCGCATGAAACGGATACCAGATTCGTTCCACTTTTGGATGGTTTTCTAGTTTTTCAATTAGAAAATGGGCACTTTCATCGCTGCGTTGGAGGCGTAATGGCAGCGTACGCAGTCCGCGAATAACTAGTGCTGCATCGTGTGGACCGAGAATGCCACCCAGTGTCATCAGTTCCGACTCAAAAATCTTTTTCACCATCTCCTTGCTCCCGCACAGCACGCCCACCACCACATCGGAGTGGCCGTTGAGGTATTTAGTACCGGAATGCACCACGATGTCAATGCCAAAAGCCACCGGATTCTGAAAGATAGGCGAACAGTAAGAATTGTCGATAATGGTCACCAGATGATGGGCTTTGGCCAAGGCCGCACAGGCTGCCAAGTCCTGACATTCGTAGGTCAAAGTGTTGGGACTTTCCAGAAACAACAGCCGCGTGTTGGGCCGAATCGCTGATGCAATAGCCTGAATATCAGTGCCATCGACGAAAGTATGCTCCACCCCGAAGCGCGACAGGAATTTGCGCAGCAAAGCCGATGTCCAGGAATACGGCCCTTTTTGGCACACAATATGGTCGCCCGCTTGCACATTACCGATGACGGCGGCGGCGATGGCCCCGGCGCCGCTGGAAAACACCAGCGCATCTTCGGTGCCTTCCAACGCAGCCAGTTTGCGACGCAGGATTTCTACCGTTGGGTTATTGCCGCGACTGTACACGTGGTTTTCCAATTCATCACTGAAGCCCGCCCGAAAAGAAGCTAAGTCAGGAAAAACAAAATTGCTGGACTGGATAACTGGCGGCGATACAGCGTTGAAATATTGATCGCGGTCTTCGCCGAGGTGGTTCAGAATGTGGCTGAGGTGAGGTGTTTCTTCCATGTTACGTTGGCGGGTTTACTATTCCCTTATTCAGCCTTTATAGCCGGTTTGTTCTCAATAAGATATTTCAAAGCAAGCATGACTAGCATGACTTTTTCCTGGGTTTCTGCATCCGTTATTTTACTGTCTTTACTCACTTTTGATTTGACGTATGAAATGACCAATTGCGTATTATCTGTAATATCGGATTCAATAACACGCAGCGTTTCCACTAAAGATTGGTGGCCTTTTAGTCCATGCGTAGAAGCCGTAATAAGTGCTACTGGTTTATAGCAAAATCCACAGGAAGACACTATCCAGTCAATGGCATTTTTCAACGTGCCGGGAACGCCCATTGCATATTCCGGGGTGCAAATTAAAATGCCGTCCGCTGCTTGCAAAAGTGCACGAAACGCTACTACCGTAGGCGGCGGCGTATCATTGTCTAATGCCGGGATAAAATGCGGAATTTGGGCAATGCCTTCAAAAATAGTCAGGTCGAAATAGTCAGCAGTTAAGTCAGCAATCGCATGGATCAAACTCTTGTTAATAGAATGCTCATTAGTACTTCCACAGATGGCCAGTATTTTTTGCTTTTTAGTCATGACTTCTTTTTTAAAATCTAAATGACAATAATTTTTTACAATTACCCACTTCATTACTATTGTTACCGCACTCAGGAACGTGTGAGAAATAAGTCGCAAACATCCATCACCAGAAATGTCATCCTGACGTAGGAAGGAACTGGCCGGGCTTAGTTGACCGTCAACTACTTAGCCAGATCCTTCCTGCGTCAGGATGACAACATGGAGTAGAAGTATTGTTCCCACTTATTGCTTATGCCTTATTTGCAAATTTTCAATCAATTTACTAAAAATCACATCTATCATCTTGTAACCGCCGACTTTTAATCGGCGGACCGTACTAACAGAATTCACATCTATCTTCTTTGCAAAACATCAGCATCTAGCCGAAAGATGTGGATGTTTTGTAAAGAAGATAGATGATTTTAGTAGGTTGGCTTGACCCCTCGTTGAAACGAGGGGTTACAAGATGGCAGATGTGATTTGTTTATTTTCAAATCGCCGTAGAGGACGTGGTTTCTCGTTCATAGTTCATACCTCATCGTTTATACTTCCTTACTTCTTTTTCCCTTTTTTCTGTCCTTTCACCAGTTTCATTTCCTTCAATAAATATCCTGCTCCACCGAATTTATCTACCAAAAACAGCACATAGCGCGCATCCACCATAATGTTGCGGCAAATAGCGGGATCATAATTCAGGTCGCTCATGGTGCCTTCCCAGACGCGGTCGAAATTCAGGCCAATCAAGTTGCCACGCGCATCCAAAGCGGGTGAACCGGAGTTGCCGCCCGTCGTATGATTAGTGCCAAGGAAAGCCACTGGCAGGCGACCATCAGCCGTGGCGTACTGGCCATAATCCTTGGCTTTCCAGAGATCAATCAGTTTTTTTGGCACGTCAAATTCGTAGTCGCCGGGAATATACTTCTCCATCACGCCATCCAGATCGGTTTGATACTCATAGTGTACAGCGTCGCGGGGTTCATAGCCGCGTACTTTGCCGTAAGTGAGGCGCAGCGTGCTATTGGCATCCGGGAAAAAGCGTTTTTCCTTAAATACTTCTATTTGCGCAGCCATATATTGACGTTGCAGCAGGTTGATGTTTGGCTGAATGTCCTGCAATTTTGGTTGCACATTGGCCGCATAATTATCATTGAGCGTTTTCCAGAAAACGTAGGCCGGGTCTGCCTTTAAAGTAGCCGCAATTTGCGCAGCTGGTTGCGCCAATAAAGCGTTCAGTTTTTCTTTACTTGCCAATGTACTGTTCTTAACAATATTAGCTGCCAGACCAGCATAACCGCCGTTTTTAGTCGCCTCGGTTTTTACAAAATCCGCCCCCCATTCCGCGCGCACATTTTGGGCATACATTTCCAGCATACCAGCCAACACAGCTTCGTCTACTTCTGGATGATAATCTTTGTAAAATGCGTCGAGATCGGCGGTAACTTCTTTTTGTTTACCAGAAAAAAAGGCCGCGCCGTTCTTATCATAACTTTCTATCCAGATATTGAAACTGGCAGCCTGACCAAGGATTTCGTTGTTGCGCACCATGCTTTCCAAATAATAATCGCGGGCATAGGCGTACGGTTCCAGGTCTTTGTACAACTGGCGGAGGCGAGGCAACAAATTGCCATAGCGGATTTTCCAGTCGGGATTTTTTTCTACCCGCCGGGTGAATTCGGCTTCGTATTCCCGTTTTTTATCCAGCGCGTGGTAGGTGGTCAAACCCTGCATTTCACCCAGCCATTTTTTCCAGGCATTGGCGATGCTGGCGTAGCGGGCCGCGTAGGCAATCTTCACCGCCGGGTCTTTACGCATGAATCCGTCCAGGGTTTTCAGGGCACGATCTCGAATGGCGACCTTGGCGGGATCCAGTAGGTCGCCGGTTTGTTGCACACCCGCTTCGGTCAGATACTCGTCGGTACGACCGGGGAAACCGTAGACCATCGTGAAATCGCCTTCGTCAGCTCCATCGAGTGAAATAGGCAGGAATTTTTTGGGATGAAATGGCAAGTTGCTGGCGGAGTAATCTGTTGGCTTCCCCGTAGAATCTGCATAAATGCGAAACATTGAGAAATCACCCGTATGCCGGGGCCACACCCAGTTGTCGGTATCGGCCCCGAACTTGCCAATGCTGCTCGGTGGCGCACCCACGAAACGCAGGTCTTTGTACGTGACCGTGACAAACATAAAGTATTGATTACCATTATAAAATGGCTTGATTTGCACGTCTTCCCAAGCCAGTTTCTTGGTGTTGCTACGAATCTGGACGAGATTTTTATCAATCTGCGCCTGGCGATCGCGCTCGCCCATGCCTTCGGTCACCCCTTGCAAAGCCAGCGCGGTTACATCTTCCATGCGACTAATGAACATGGCGGTCACGCCCGCCGCAGGCAATTCGGTAGCGCGATCTTTGGCCCAATAACCATTTTCGAGATAGTTGTTTTGCAGCGTGGAGAGGTTCTGAATGGCATCAAAACCGCAGTGGTGATTGGTGAGCAGCAGTCCTTCCGGGGAGATCATTTCGCCGGTGCAGCCACCACCAAACAGGCAAACGGCGTCTTTCAAACTGGGCTGCAGGGCCGAATAAATATCGTCGGCATCCAGCTTCAGGCCCATCGCCTGCATCTCTTTTTCGTTTTGTTTTTCGAGGTTCAGCGGCAGCCACATCCCCTGGCCACGGAGCAGGGCGGGCAGGAAGAGGAGGACAATGAGTAGTTTTTGCATGGAAAAGCCTTTTTATGAGGCCGCGAAAGTAGGAAAAGTCCGGTTGCCATTAAACGTTTTATCGCCCGCCTGATACATCCACCAATGCACCCGTAATATAAGATGCTTCCTCGGAAAGCAGCCAAAGAATGGTCTTAGCAACTTCTTCTGGCTGTCCACCTCTCTTCATGGGCACCAAATCTTTTAATCTTTCCACGCGATTGGGGTCGCCTGCTTTACCATGAATGTCGGTATGGATCATGCCGGGCCTAACGGCATTTACGCGGATATTTTCTTCGGCTACTTCTTTTGACAAACCTATCGTCATCGTATCTATTGCTCCTTTGGTGGCAGCGTAATCAATATATTCAAATGGAGACCCATACTTGGCCGCCATGGAAGAGACGTTAACGATGCTACCACCATGACCGTTATTTTTAGTAGACATTCGTTTTATGGCTTCTCTGGCACATAAAAAACTGCCGATAACATTGGTCGCAAATACTTTATACAGTCGCTCTGACGACATCTCTACCAGTTTTTGTTGTGGCTCAATAATAGCGGCGTTATTTACCAGCGCCGTAATAGTTCCTACGTGTTCATCCATTAATCCAAATAGTTTTTCTACTTGATCTTCTTGTGAAATGTCGGCTTGAAAAGCAAAAACACCACCACCGTTATTTCTAATATTGCTTATAATTTTATTGGCGGCAGCGTGGTTTTGACGGTAATTTATACAAACAATATAGCCTTGTTTAGCAGCCAGGTAAGCGGTTGCTGCGCCAATGCCATCGCTACCGCCAGTTATTAAGATTACTTTTTTCATGGAAAATGCAATAGTTCGTAAAGAAATTATATCTATTTAAACCTCGTAGGTTTAGGAGAGATATTTCAACTAAACCTTTTTAAACATTCTAAACCTCTCCAAACCGGCGACAATTTCTCGCAACTTTCCAACTACTTGGTTGTTACGTCGCATTCTTCACCAAAATAATTTCCTACCATGCGCAAGACTTTCTGGTTTGCTACAAGTGCCCTCCTCCTCGGTGTGGCCACGCTTTTTACCTGTTACGCCTTTCGTATGAGCAAAACGCTGCAACGACCGATGCAAAGTATGACTGCGGATTCTACTAAATCTTCTTTTTTCCAGTTCACTGTTAATGGCCTGGATGGCAAGCCAGTGTCGTTGGAGCAATTCCGTGGCCGAAAAATCATCGTGCTGAATACGGCTTCCGAATGTGGCTATACGCCGCAGTATGCTGACTGGGAAAAGTTCTATGCTGCCAATAAAGAACACATCGTGGTCCTCGGTTTTCCATGTAATGATTTCGGTGGACAGGAGCCGGGTTCTGCCGCACAAATCACTACTTTCTGCCAGAAAAACTATGGGGTAACGTTCCCGCTATTTGAAAAATCCAGTGTAAAAGGAGATGCTAAATCGCCAGTGTATCAGTGGCTCACCGATCCGGCGCAAAACGGCTGGAATACGCAGGAACCCACCTGGAATTTCTGTAAATATCTGCTGGACGAAGATGGCAAATTACTCAATTTCTTTGCTTCCAAAGTGAAACCGGATAGCCCGGAATTTTTGAAGGCACTGGGAATGTAAGCAATGTGCTAATGCTCCCGTAGCCCGATCACCCGAAATTTTACGGCATCATATCGATTCTTCGGTGCTTGTGCATCTCGCAGTACTTGCAGTGCGGCCTCGCGCCTTTCTGGTTTTTCTTTATCCAGAAAATCGTCGATATGTATTATTAACAATACGACATCCTGGCTACCAACGTGTTCCAGCGACCCTAAGCAGTCGGCCAGCGCGTCCAGGTTTTTGCCAAAATAATCTGGAAAAATCAAGGCCTTCGCGATGCGCGGATAGAAGCCGCGCAAAGTGTGCATCTTGCTACCGTCCAATTCTACTACGTGCGTGCCGGCGCGAAAAGTGGGCAAATGGTCAACAATCTCTATAACGTTCATTCTATTTTTTGAAAAGTTTTATAGTGATTGCCGGTGTACCAGGCACTGTGGTCGGAGCCAGTAATGAGCCGTTCTGGTCCACGATTTTGGCCCTGCACTTTGGGATGTACGTCCCATTCGCTATAGTGCAATTGGTGGCCTTGTGGGTCTTTCTTTGGTAAGCGTCCTTCTTTATTTTGAAACTCGCGGCCGCCAACATAATTGTTGGGTGCTTCGCCATGTTTTCGGACGAAATTCACCACATCCAGCACATAGTTAGGTACCTGGGCGATCGAAGTATTCGCAGTATTACCCGAGGTGGGCTGAGTTGGCGTAGGTGGCGCGGACAGCACCAGTACGTGGCTACGACTTTGACAATAGCGGAAAGCCAGAAAGGCCACTATCAGCAGCAGGAATAGGACGGGCGACACCCAACGTTTCATGGAGCAAATAAAAGCGATTTTCTACAAAAAACAATGCCGCACCGGAAAACCGATGCGGCATTAATATAAAAAGGCAAGGAGCAAAAGACAATAAGCAAGAAACCTTGCAAGGCACTTAGTAGATTGTAGACTAAGTTGTTTTGAGTATTTGAAGATTTGAGTATTCGATCAATTACCTGATTATCAAGTATTTAATCAAATACGCAAATACTCGCATCCTCCATAAATTTAATTTACAAGGCACTGAAAGTTAGTTGAAGATATAGCGAACGCCCAACTGTGCTTGCCAAACGTTGTCCAGGTTGATGCTTTTCACGAAAGAATCGCGAATCAGTTCGGTAGAACCATTGATGACCTGCGTTGCCAGCTTATAAGATGGCGTGCCGTCGGCCAGAATCTTGTCTACCGTCAATGGGTTGGCAGTAAAAGCACTGCTGGAAGCCGTAGCCTGGTTACCGACACCCCACTCATCATTGATCAGGTTGCCAACATTGAGAATATCTATCCGAAACTGTAAGGCATTTCGCTTATTGTTTTTACCCGTCCGAATATAGACTTCCTGCATCACCGAAAGATCGAAGCGCGTCAGCCAAGGGAACACACCGCCGTTGCGTTCTGCATATCCGCCCCGATGATCGCGCAGGTGAGAATTGCCATCGATATAAATATCAAGAGCCGCTTGTTGTTGTTCTGGCGTGAACGTTTTGGCATTTGTACCACTACCCACCGTCAAAGGAGAAAAAGTGAGTTCCCGCGCACTATTAGGCACAAAAATCAGGTCGTTACCGCTTTGGCCATCACCATTCAGGTCGTTGCCATAGGTATAAGAGATTTTCCCGCCACTGTTGGAAACACAACCCAGTGCAAATTCGGTAGCACCACCGTATGTATGACCATAATTAATGCGATAATTGACGTAGCCCACTATCCGGTGGCGCAAATCATTGTCTGACCACGAAGTACCCAGATAATTCTGACCCGCTACGGTTGGTACGTTGGCAACCACCGTGCTGGATACGGCTTGAATCTCACGGGCTTCCCCGTAAGTGTAGCCGAGCATACCGCCCAAGCCATGCACGGCCGGTTTTTCCAATTTGACGGTGAAACTGTAAGCGTCGCCTTTGTCGGTATTGGTCAGCACGAAAGCGTTCGAGATGGTCGGGTTGATATAACGGGCAATGTTCTGTAGATTCATCGCGCCGCTACCGGTATTGGCCACGCCGGATGCCGGAAAGCGATCGCGGCCATCCGGGCCAGCAAAAGTACGATCCGGGCCTTTCAGGTTGGCATCAATGTAGCGCAGGGCGTGGATGTTACGGTTGTAGATGAATTCCACAGTACCCACAAAACCAAAAGGCAATCTTTGATCCACGGCCAGATCGCTTTTCCAAACCGTTGGGTATTTCAAATCCTCCACCGAAGCATTGATGAGGTAAGGAGGCAAATTCCTGATGTTGGTACTATCCGGCTTGAAGCGGCTCGGATCGGTGGTGAACGGATAGGCGGTGGTATTGAGGGCCGTGATCAAGGCTGTATTTACGCCGTTGTTGCCCAATTGGTTGGACACCAATACCTGCGGAATGCGCGATACGAATATGCCCGTACCGCCGCGCACCTGGGTAGATTTATTGCCCTTCACGTCCCAGTTGAAGCCCAGACGGGGCGACAGGAGCAAACGCGGTTTCGGGAAGGTGCTGGTGCTGATTTTCAGGTCGGCACCGTTTTCATCCTTGAAGGTAAGGCTGGCCACCACCGGGTTGTAAAAATCACGCGCCGTGGAATTGTCATACACAAAAACGTCGCCACGAATACCGGCGGTCAGTTTAAAATCCTTCGAGATTTGGTATTCATCCTGCACATACGCGCTGTAGGTGGAAACTTTCAACACTTGCAACGGATCCACGCCGTTTGGCAGCAAGGAATACCGCAAATTGTAACGCACCGAATCCACGGCAGACACCGGATTGGTCGGGTCGTTCAAAAATTGCAACGCCGCTGTTTTGAAATCGGCGATAGATTGATAGACATACACGCCATTGGAGGACGGGAAGAACACGTTGTTCGATACAAAGTGCTCGTAGGAAAGCCCGAAGGTCAACAAGTGTTTGTCCAGAAAATATTGGAAATTATCCGTAATATTCAGCGTACTGTAATTCAACTTGTTACTGGGTGTAAACGGGTCGAAACCGATGGAAGTGTAAGTCGTTCCGTCCTTCAAAATATCCACCGTAGGGAAAGGGTCGGCCTTATACTGCCGGTTTTCCAATTGCTTGTTGTAGGTAGCGACAAAATTGTTGGAAAAACGGGTGCCAAGAATAGAGTTCAGCTCGAAAGCGACGGAACGGGTGTTATCTTCGATGATATAACCCGTGTTTTCGGCAGACAGAGCCAATGCCGAATTGGTACGGTTGCCGTTGCCGGCCGCACCGCTACTATTACTGTTGCTGATGACCACATCCGATTGCGAATCATGGTGCGAATAGCGCAGCGAGGCTTTGTGGTTTTGATTAATGTTATAGTCCAAGCGCAAAATCCCCTTAGTACTTTTCACTTCATTGTTGAAATTATCAACGGCACCCAAGTCGCGGTTGAAGTTGGTCAACATAAAGGACTTCAAGTCTTCCAGATCAGCCGCCGTCACGCGAGAGACGTTGCCCGTAGCGCCCGGCCGATTGGCCACCCAACTCAGAGCGGGCGTAGTGCTGGCGAAATGTTCGCCGTTCAAAAAGAAGAACAGTTTGTTCTTGATGATCGGGCCACCGATGCGCAGGCCGTAAGTTTTTTCATCAATATTGACCGGGGGAAGTGCGATGCCATTTGCTTTGTCACCAGCCAAATCACTGTTACGGAACAGGTAATAAGCCGATCCAGACACATCGTTGGTACCGGAACGCGTAACGGCATTGATGCCCGCTCCGACAAAACCAGACTGGCGAATATCAAATGGCGCAATGTTGACCTGGATTTCTTCCAACGCATCCAGCGAAATGGCCGTGGTATTGGTACGTCCACCGGCAGCAGCGGAGCTGCCCAAGCCAAATCCATTGTTGAACACCGATCCATCAATGGTGATGTTGTTGAGGCGGCTGTCTTGACCGCCAAAAGAGCGGCCATTACTGTAAGCGTTATATTTGACAATGTCATTGATCGTACGGCCAATCGTCGGCAATGAGCTGATCGCCTGCCGTCCCAAAGAAGTCGCGGCACCTGTACGCGCATTACTAAACAGATCGGCGCGGCTGGAGGTCACGGTGACTTCATCAATAGTAGTACCTGATTCCACGATGCTGAAATCCACGTTGGCCGCCGTACCGAGGCTGGCAAAAATGCCACTTTGCTCTTTTGCCTCAAATCCCGTGTACGACACCGAGACGGTAAAAGGGCCGCCCACCCGCACCGCAGGCAGAATATAACGTCCGGCAGCACTGGTGGAAGAACCGTAGCGCGTACCAGACGGCACGTGTACGGCGACCACCGTGGCACCAGCCAAACCCTGTCCATCTTTGTCGGTCACAATACCAGAAATGGAAGAAGTAGTCACTTGGGCAAAGGTTGTCCAGCCGGTCAGCAACAGGGCGAGCAGCAGCAGTGTTCGTCCGGCGCGGGCCGTAGTCAGGTTATGCAATGTAAAGTGATTCATACAGAAAGGATTGAGTGAAAACAAGAAAAATTTCAATGGCAAAAATAACCCACCTATGTTAACTTGCCTTTAAGTTTCAAAATTTTCGACGGGTGCATTACGCTATATAATTGCTAAAAACAAGATTATTACAATTGGTTTTGGAATATAATTTTGTTAAATATTATTTCAAAAAATTAAAGATTGTATCTAGTCACTTGATAGATATAGGTATCTGAAATACAACCAGTAACTGGAGTACCATCTTTTGTCTACTTTTGCGTCGAATTTTTTCCAACGGATAAAACACTATCATGAAAAAAACGCTGCTCACTCTTTTCACCTTCCTCGGCTTGCTGACTGCGGCCCAAGCCCAGATTGTCATCACCGAAATCATGTACAATCCGCCCGAAGCGGGTACTGACACCCTCGAGTACATCGAGCTGTACAACCAGACCAATTCGGCTGTGGATGTCTCCAACTGGGTTTTTACCCAGGGCTTTGACTATACCTTTGCGCCGGGTTCTTCCATTGCGGCGGGTGCGTATGTCATAGTGTCTAAAAACAGTGCTCATTTCCAGGCGATATTTGGTTTTACACCCGAATTTGAATGGCCAGTGGGTGATGCGCTGACTAACACTGGCGAAGACATCGAACTGCGCGACGCGAATAACAATGTGATTGATTATGTAGATTACAAAAACACCTCGCCATGGCCAACTGAACCGGCTGGCAATGGCCCTTCGTTAGTCCTTTGCGACCCGAATTCAGACAATAGCTTGCCCGAAAACTGGCAGGCTGCTACCACCCCGACGGGGGTCATCGTCAATGGAAAAGAAGTGAAAGCCAGCCCTGGCATGGCCAACACTTGCGGTGCTCCACCGAGCTTCCCGGAACATACTATCGGGGAAGTAATTGGCGTAAACGGATCTGGTGTAAATGATTCCGTCGGCGCAGATGTTACTTTGCAAGGCACTGTTTATGGCGTAAATCTCCGTGGCACCAACGGTTTGCAATTCACGCTGATTGATGATAATAATGATGGTATTGCCATTTTCAGCGCGTCCTCTACCTTCGGTTATACTGTACAACAAGGAGATGAAATCTCGGTACGCGGATTCATCGCTCAATTCAATGGCCTGACGCAGTTGTCGCCGGAATCCATTACGCTCATCTCCCAGAATCATCCGCTGGTATCGCCCGCAGTGGTGGTCAATGCCGACGAAAGCCACGAGTCGAGCCTGATCCGTATCAATAATCTGACGCTGGTAGACCCGGCGGAATGGGATACGACTGGCCAGGCAGCTGGCTTCACGGTACGCGCCATCGCGGCTGCGCACCCCAACGATACGGTGTACATCCGGGTGGATAACAACACAAATCTGTACGCCCAATCGGTACCGCCTACCCCTTTCAATCTGACCGGCATTGGTGGCCAATTTGATAGCAGCAATCCTTATACTTCCGGTTACCAGATTTCGCCGCGCTATATCGCCGACGTGAGTTCGCTGGTGGCTACCAAAGAAGTTGATTTTAGCGAAAACGTGCTGCTAACACCCAACCCAGCCAGCGATTATGTAGTGGTGAATACCAATCTGCGCTTCGACCGCATCAGCCTGATTTCGACTACTGGTGCCTTGCTACGCACGTTGAATCAGCCTGATATGCAGGAGCAAATCGTACTCACTACATTGCCAGCAGGTACTTATTTCCTCCGTTTTGAAAAAAATGGCGGGCTGTGGACTACACGTTTTGTGAAGAAGTAGTTGCAAGAAATATTTTGATGGACGAATGCAGATTACATGATTTAAGATTGTTGATGTGAAAGTTACGTACATCAAAAATCGACAATCATGTAATCTGCAATCTTATATCAAGCTGTCATAAGCCGGACATTTCTGGATTTACCATCCATTTGGGCCGGTTTTGGCGCGGGCCTTGTAACAGGCGGCGCACACAAAAAACACTTTACATGACTTTAATACTACGTGGGGTAGCATTGGCTATCCTTTTTATTCCCAGCCTTTTAGTTGCCCAAAACCAACATTTACCTCGCCGCAGCAAGTTGCCCGCCGTCTTGAAAGAAGTTTCCGGCATGGTCTGTACGCAACAAGGCGACGTTTGGCTACTCAATGACAGCCATAATCCGGCGGACCTCTTTCGCTACGATCCAATCCACAATAAAATTATTGAAACGCGTCACTTGCCAGTACCAAATCGCGATTGGGAAGACCTGACTAACGACGATCAGGGCAACTTGTACGTCGGGGATGTAGGTAACAATTACAACCGCCGCACGGATCTCCGCATTTATCGCTACAACCCGACCACCCAGGCGTTGGATAGTATTTTACTACGCTACCCCGACCAAAAGGAGTTTGCACCAACCAATAAAAGGCATTGGAACTTCAACTGCGAAGCCATCGTATTTTTCCACGACAGCCTGCATTTGTTTTCCAAAAATAACTTTCGGGGCAATTTTTACACCAAACACTACGTCGTGCCAGCCAAACCGGGTAATTATGTAGCCGAACTACGCGATAGTATATATCTCAAAAATCGCGTGGTGACCGGCGCCGCCCTCAGCCGTGATAGCCGGACGCTGACTTTGACCAGTTATATTATTGGCAAGAAATTCGGCTTTTTGCCTTTTACCAAGGCTACGGTTTTCTACTTCCAGGATTTCAGCGGCAGCCATTTCTTGCAGGGCAAACAAACCCGCAAGCGACTGCCGAAATTCCTGATCGCCCGGCAATACGAATCGGTGACGCAATGGACCAATGGTCGTTGGCTGGTAGCCAATGAAGGCCGTAATCCGCAGGTGCAGTCGGTGTGGCGGGTAAGTAAATAGTTAATAGTCAATTAGTTATTTGTCTAATAGGCACCCCCAATAACCAATTTACTAATAACCATTAACCACCCATCACTTCCCACGTGTGGTCGCCGAGCAACCGCACCGTAGCCAGATGCTCGTATGGCTGCTTGCGTCCCCATTCGTTGGGCGCGATCATAGAAAGCAGGTGTTGGCCATCCAATTTACGCTGGTAAAGGTGATAAATATGGTGAATGACCGGCGCAAAAGGCACATCTGCCTGATAAATAACTTCCGAAATACTCATGCGCTCCGACAGTGACTTGGCTTGATTGACCAGCGTCTCCATTTGCTGGCGGAGTTGCTCCATTTGGCGGTCGGTCTGGTCGTACATCGCGGTCATGGCGTTGCCGCGAATGTTGCCTTTATCCTCTGGGCGGATGACGGCCCCGCCCGCCGTGTGCGCGTAGGGCAGCAGACCAGGATGCTCGGCGACTTTGTCCGGGTCGATGGGGTTGACGAAGGCGTCGTCGTGGCGCGGTTTTTTTTCCGTTGACATGGTGCAAAAGTAAAAGTAATCTAGACCTGATGGGTTTCAAAAATCCAGGAGGTGCCAGAAAACGTATTTATTTCCACATCACTTAAACGCTGCCACTCATGAATCTCTCCCGATATTTCGCCTGCTTAACTGTTCTGTCGCTTTTAGCCTGTCAATCAAAAATGGAGCAACCCGTCGTTCCCGATCCCACCATTGTGGAAACATCTGGGGATTCCACCATCAAAATCCTCGCCCTCGGTGATTCGTACACCAAAGGCGAAAGTGTGGAAACTGCCAAAAATTTTCCCAACCAACTGGTGGATAGTTTGAAAGCCGAAGGTCGCTTGGTGGATCGTCCAACCATTATTGCCCAAACGGGTTGGCGCACCGACCAACTACAATCCGCTATTGCTAGCGCAGGCATTGATAGTAAAGTTTATGACTTTGTGACGCTCGCTATTGGCGTAAATAATGCTTACCAAAATGCCAGTTTTGCTACTTATAAAACGCAATTTGAACAGTTACTACAAACGGCAATAGCGCGGGCCGGCAACCGTAAAGAGCGCGTCATCGTGGTTTCTATTCCCGATTGGGCCTACACTTATTACGGGCAACATTATCCAGCGAAAACGCCCGCGCAAATTTCGCAGGAACTAGACCAGTATAATGAATTCGACAGAGTCACCGCAGATCGCTATGGGGTTCATTATGTAAATATTACGGATATTTCCCGCAAAGGTTTGGCGCAGCCAAATCTGGTGGCGGGTGATGGTTTGCACCCTTCGGCCATACAATATACGGAATGGGTGAAATTGTTGCTGCCAGTGGTGCGGGCGGAGGTGCCGTAAAAGCCCCCTCCTACTCCCCTTAAAGGCAATGGCGTTGACTTAATCTCCTCATTCAACCCCCAACCCCTTTCAGGCAGGGTTGATTGATTCTAGGGCATAGCGATTTTTGGCAATAAATGTTGAATATGAAGTACAATTTAGGAGAATTTATATCCATGCTAGACGACCCTCGACGGGGTCAGGGACAACGTCATAGTCTTTATAATGTGCTGTCGATCGTCATTATGGCCATCATAAGTGGTCATCAGGGTTTTCGTGGGTTTGAACGTTTTGCTAATGCCAATGCTTTGGAACTGACCCAGGCGTTGAACTTACAGCATGGCGTACCGACTTACCAGACCTTCTACACGATTCTGACGAGGTTGGGGTCTCAGCTGTCTGGTAATAAGTTTATTGATTGGGCACGGGCCTACCATGCGGAGTGGTCGGATGAATTTATATCGCTAGACGGTAAAGCAGTCAAATCGACCGTAAATGGCGGCAACACGGGGTTGCAGAACTTCTCGGCGGCGGTGAGTGCCTTTGGTCAACAAAGCGGTCTGGTCTATGGCACACAGCCTTTTGAAAACCGGGGATCGGGCGGGGAAGTGGAGGCTCTGCGCAAACTGGTGCAGGAATTAGGGTTGCAGGATAGAGTGTTTACCATGGATGCTGCGCACACCAAAAAAAAACTTTTGACCTGATGTTATCAATCGGCTGCCACTTTCTATCACAGGTCAAGCGAAACTGTCCAGTGCTGTGGCAGGCCATAGCCGAGCACACGCGGGTGGCAACACCGATATCCACGCATGAATACGACCAAAAAGGACATGGTCGTCATGTGTACAGGCAGGTCGAACTGTATGGTCCGATGGCGGAGCAGCCATCTGGCTGGAATGGCATCCAACGAGTGGTCAAGGTTCGCCGATGGGGCACCAGACAAGGTACTCCCTTTGACGAAACGGCCTTTTATGTCCTGAGCAAGCCTATGGATGCGGCTGATCGGGTGGCAAAGGCCATCCAGTCCCATTGGACCATTGAGAACAACCTACACTGGGCCAAGGACGTAAACATGAAAGAGGATGCCACCACATTGCGTAAACATAGTCAAGTCTCCCTGTTGATACAATTAAATAATGTTATAGTCAACACATTGACTATCAATGGATATAAGGTGATAAAAAACACTTTCGCTAAATTCGCCAATAAAGTCAATGAACTCGCTAAGCTCTTCCAAAACCAAGGCAATACCTAGAATCAATCAACCCTGCCCTGAAGGGGAGCAAACCGTGGGTAAAGCATAATTACAATCATTTCTAATCGAAAACTACTCCCCTTTAGGGGTCGGGGGTTGATCAAGGAAAGGTGGGAAGCAATAGTTTAGCATGGAAATATTTCCTTAAGTCAACGACATTGCCGTAAATGGAAGAGTTAAATCGAGCGGACGCAAAGATTGACACACTTTTATGCATTGATTTTTGCGTGTTTTAAATTGCCTTTTTGCCTATTGCCGCTTTACTCCTTGTTGCCAATTTGCCCCATTACTTTTTGCCTTTTGCCCTTTGCATGTTGCCTATTCCAAAGTCTGCCGTACTTTGTCCGCCTAAAACTTCCTTGTTTTGATGGATATAAGTAAAATGTTGCGGGCAGTCCTATTGGTATCGACCATCGCTATTTTGGCACACGTAGGTCTGCATTTCAGTGGTCAGGCGATGGATGCGCCGTGGTTGCTAGCTATTCGCTGGATTACTATCGCTACTTTGTGCTGGTATGGCTTTGCTAATAAAAGCCTGACTACGTGGATATTAGTAAGTATGGTCATGGGCATGGCCATTGGTTTTGATTTTCCAGCGGTGGGAGCCAATCTGGAAATTTTCAGCAAGATTTTTATTCAACTTATTAAGACGGTCATCGCGCCGCTGCTCTTCGGAACGCTGGTGCTGGGGATTGCTGGACAGAGCAACGCTTCGCAGGTCGGGCGCATGAGCATCAAAGCGTTTACCTATTTTACCGGTGCTACGCTTATCGCACTGATAGTAGGATTAATAGCGATCAATATTAGTCAGGCAGGTGCGGGCATCAAGGTTACTAAGGCCGCTGACCCAACCAATATGACGGCTACCGACCTCACTGCCCAGGTAGATTCCGTGAAAGGCACCGTCAAATTGCTCTACCACGGCAAAGAATTGTCTACACCGCCTGCCAAAGTTAAGCAGGATTGGAAGCAAATTGTGCTGCATATTTTCCCCGAAAACGTAGCCAAAATGATCTATGAAGGGGCGGTGCTGCAAGTGGTGCTGTTCAGTTTAATCTTCGGTTTTGCCTTACGGCAAGTCCCTGAACCACAGCGACTTACCATGCTAAGCTGGGCCGAAGCACTGACCGAAGTGATGTTCAAATTCGTGGGTATCATCATGTATGCTGCACCGTTCGCGGTGGGAGGGGCGATGGCCTACACCATTGGCACGATGGGCTTCGAGGTAGTCGGTAACCTCGTAAAACTGCTCGCCACGCTGTACGTCGCTTTGATTGTGTTTGTCCTGCTGGTGTTCATTCCGGTGATGCTGATTTGCCGCATTCCTATCCGACAATTTTTCCGGGCGGTGTACGAACCAGCTTCGCTGGCTTTTGCTACGGCTAGTTCAGAAGCCGCTTTACCAAAAGCCCTTACGGCGATGGAAAATTTCGGGGTACCA
Source organism: Saprospiraceae bacterium (assembly GCA_965249785.1). Lineage (GTDB taxonomy): Bacteria > Bacteroidota > Bacteroidia > Chitinophagales > Saprospiraceae > M3007. The sequence continues at coordinate 80,051 of CBDFMU010000055.1, forward strand.
CGCAAAATCGTCTCTTTCGTGCTGCCTACCGGTTATAGTTTTAACCTCGACGGCTCTACGCTTTATCTATCATTGGCCTCTATTTTTTGTGCGCAGGCGGCGGGCATTCACCTGTCGTGGGAAACCCAACTGGCGATGATGGGGACGCTGTTGCTTACTTCCAAAGGTGTCGCCGGAGTACCACGGGCTTCGCTGGTTATTCTGGCGGGCACCGTGAATCAGTTTGGATTGCCGGAATGGCCTATTGCAGTCATTTTGGGGGTGGACGCGCTGATGGACATGGGGCGTACTTGCACGAATTTGATTGGCAATTGTCTGGCATCGGCGGTGGTGGCGCGCTGGGAGGGAGAATTTGATGAGGCGAAGGCATTGGAGGGATAATATTTTAGGGAATTTGCCGTAATTTTGTAAAAAATACACTCATGGGTCAACAGGTTCAAATGATTTTGGAGGCTTTGGAGTCGTTAAGTGATAACGATCTGCAAATCGTACATGAAAGACTTCTCATCCGTTTGAAAAAGCGGAAAGAGACCCTTCAACTTTTTGACAAATACGCCGGAAAAGGCAAAGGGATATGGCCGAAGGATGCACAACAAATCATAAATGAACTACGTGCAGAGTGATTTATAACAGTAAAATATTTTTCGATACTGCCATATTTATTTATTGGTTAGAGCAACATCCTGCCCTCTGTGGTAAGGTGCGTCAATTCATGGCTGATGCTGCCACATCTTCTTATACATTTGCTACCAGTGTGGTTTCCCTCGCTGAATTCGGCGTTTATCCTGAGCGAAATGGACGGACCAGATCTCATTCAGGATTTTGAAGATGCTCTTACTGATTTCTATTTTGATTTTCCTCGATATTAATCTATCAATAGCACACACCGCATACCGCTTGCGTGCTAAATATGCTTCTCTCAAAAGGCATGGATGCTTTTCAATTTGGCCGCAGCACTTCAATCTAATTGTCAGTATTTTTTAACCAA
>CBDFMU010000056.1:0-221564 GCA_965249785.1 Saprospiraceae bacterium
ATTTTGCTGAAAACCTTCGATTTTATCCAAATACCACTCCGCACCTTCGATGCAGCGATCTACACTGACCCGCGACTGGGCCACAGGTTTGCCAATTTCCCAAGTGAGCAAATAGGCCAGTAAATCGCGATGCTGACGCAAAGCCGCCAAGGTATCGGCCACTTTGGAGCGACGCGTATCAAGATCAACCTTGCGCCAATCAGCAAATTCACGGGCGGCGGCCTGTACTGCTTGCTTACCTTCGGCGGAGGAAAGCATGGGCAAGTGACCCAGTTCCGTACCATCTACTGGTGAAAGGTAGGGCTTGGCGTGACCGCTATTTTTCCATTCCCCGGCGATGTGATTCAGCACACGGCCTTCACTATCAAACATTTCGGGGGCGATGGTTTTTAGTTGCGATTCTAATATTTCCCAGCGGGCGGCGGGCAGTATAATTTTCGACATGGATGGTAGTTCAATAGGATGAAGAGACGTTTTCAGACTGCAATGAAAGGTTTTTCGGGAAAAAGGGAGGCGTTTGGCAGGTTATGTTTTCCAAACATCTTAAAGCGTGGAGGGTTTATGCGTAGGATTAATTGGAACGCGGATTCGACGGATTTTGCGGATGAAAGCGGATTTTTCTTTTAATACAAATATTATGATGCCCTCCGTAGGCCTAATGGGAACGCGAACGACGCAGAGGACGTGGATTTTCGCGGATTTAATAAAAGTCGAATTCTGAAAATCCGCGTTTGTCCGCCAAATCTGCGTCGTCCGCGTTCCAATTGAATCTACGAAAAGCGAAATACAGTAGTTTCTGTTACTATATTTGCAAACCTTGTCCCTTTATCCTTGTTTCACTGGCCAAATTCTATCTTTGCCGCCTTTTTATATAGGCGTTGACTCGCAGCAGCACACATGGCCACCATCAAGTTCCAGTTTGAAGATAAAAAAATCCCGACCCAAACGGTGACGGGAAGTTTCCAGGATATGTCCATTCTGGAAATCACAGAAGAATACGACGTTCACCTCAACCACAACTGCGGCGGCGTTTGCGCTTGCTCCACTTGCCATGTGTACGTGGAAAGCGGCGAGGATTTTATTGAGGAGTTATCTGATAAAGAGGAGGATTTCATTGATCGTGCGTTCAATCCGCGCCTCGAAAGTCGTCTGGCTTGCCAATGTATCATCCTTGATGAATCTGCCGAAGTAACAGTCACGATTCCTGATCAGCGGCGGATTATTGGACATGAACACTAAAATTTAGTTATGAGTTATGAATTATGAGTTATTTGCCCAACTCCATGCCTTATTTCAGAGCATCTATTAATTAAATAGAGGAACAAGCATATTCTCCATTGAATTCTTCCAAAAAACTCATCACTTATAACTCATCACTCATAACTTCCTTAAACCTTGGCTTTTCAGGATATTGATAATATGCCCATTAGTTGGGCCGACCACGAGGATGTCGCGATGGCGTTGTACGAGCGTTTCGGAGCGGAATTCGACGAATCCAAAATCTACCGCGTTCGTTTCACGGAACTGATCAATTGGGTGCTGGAAATCCCCAATTTCGAGGGTACCCGCGAAGAATCCAACGAAGCGCATTTGGAACAAATCCAGGCTAAATGGGTGTACGAATGGAGGGGCAACCAATAAGTCTGCCGGAACCGCGCCAACTGACGCCGGAGGAAAGCACCGTAGAACTCGTCAATCTGTTCGATAAGATGAAGGCCGTGAAAGCCTTTGTGCTGGATATGGACGGGGTGTTGACCGATAATATGATGATGGTCACTGAATCCGGCGAACTGTTGCGCAGCGTCAATGTTCGCGACGGGCAGGTGATTAAATGGGCAATTAAGGCCGGTTATCAAATTGGTATTATCACCGGAGGTCGCTCGGAAGGTGCGAAAAAACGCTTCACTGATCTGGGTGTAGTCGAATATTATTCCGGTATTCAGGAAAAATGGCCCGCTTTTCAGTCTTTCCTACAACGCAGCGATCTGCTTCAATCCGAGGTTTGTTACATGGGCGATGATTTGCCCGATTTACCAGTGCTGCGTAAAGTGGCTTTGGCCTGTTGTCCGTCGGATGCGGTGCCGGAGGTGCTGGAAATTTGTGACTACGTGTCGCCCTTGCGCGGCGGTGCGGGCTGCGTCCGCGATGTGCTGGAAAAGGTGATGAAATTGCAAGGGAACTGGCCGGATTATTAGTAACGCGTACCGCCGATCCCCGATCGGCGTAAAAAACAAAAAAGCGACTTGCCAGTGTTCCTGACAAGCCGCTTTTTTTATTTTATGATTGCTATACGCCAATCAGGGATCGGCGGTACTTGTTACATTTTGGTGAAAGTTCCTTCCAGATTTCCCACCGCCGAGCGCACCGCCAAACGATAAATACCCGCTGGCAAAGTCGATACTTCCAGTTGGAAATTACCGCCATCTTCCACAGATTGCGTCAGTACCAGGCGGCCATCAGCGTGAAATACCTGCACCGTAGACTGGCCCATACGTGCGCCACCGGGCAACAACGCGCTGGCATTCAACCAGTCGCCCGTTGGGTTAGGAGATAGTATCAGCCGCGCATCCGAAACGGGTGTACCCGTCGCCAAAGTCGGACATTCCACTTTTCCCAACTGCGTAGCATCATGACAATCAGCATGCAAGTGGTCATGGATGCCAAATTCGTACATCGTAGTGTTGTCGCCCACCAGTGGCCCGATAATGATCGGCTGCGGCGTATTGTACGGGAACGTGCCATAGTTATGTCCATTGCCAGTAATATCGAAACCGCCCGAACCGCCGCTTTGGTGGTCAAAACTGACGAGGGCAAAGAACTGTCCGCACAGACAAGGGGTAGCCACAGCATGAACGTTTTCAACCACACAAGGCTCTAACAAGCAGGTCGGAACCGCAAATTCCAAGGTGGAGCAGCAATTGAGGGCACCCGCCGTACCAAAGCAGATTTTGATCACGTCGTTGTTACCGCCATTCCAGGGGAAATGCGGGATGGCGAGCGGCAACTGGCTAAGTTGGAATGAGCCAAAAAATGCGCCGTTGGCATACACCGAAAAGGTATTTACCGGCGGATTCGTCACCTGGAAATTCAGAAACAATTGATAAGTACTATCACCCTGACATTCGCCGGTTTGTACGGTCAGATTATGTACTTCACAGTTGCCACCAAAGCAGGTTGGTGCTACGAACTCTGTGGTTTTGCAGCAATTCGGCTGATCGTTGATGCAAATCTTAATATGATCGGCTGCACCACCGCCCCACGGGAAATTCGGAATCGTCAAGGGCAATGCCGTCAATGGGAAAATACCCAAATACTGGCCGTTGCCTGCCCACACTTCAAAGGAAGCATTTCCCGCATTTTGCACCTGGAAATTGACGATCAATACATAGGTGTTGCTACTATCCATATGGCAATCGCCGACATGCACCACCACATTGGAGATTTCGCAAGGGCCTGTATGCAAGCAAGCGGGCACTGGAAATTCGAGCGTTTTGCAACAAGTGCTGACGGTATTATTCATCATACACACTTTCACCACGTCGTTGTTGCCGCCGTTCCAGGGGAAATTTGGAATACTCAACGGCAATTGGCTGAGCGTGTAGGTGCCGAATAATTGGCCGTTGGCAAAAAGTTGGAAACCAGTGGCGGTAGTGCCAGTTACCTGGAAATTGACTAATAAAAAGTAAGCACTGTCGCCGTGGCATTCGCCGGTTTGGACCGTCAATTCATGAATTTCGCAGGCCGTTCCTTGCAAACAGGCAGGCACCGGAAATTCAAGCGTTGCGCAGCAGGCATTCGTTGGGGTGCTACTCGCCATACATACTTTCACCACGTCATTATTGCCGCCATTCCAGGGGAAATTCGGGATACTCAACGGCAATTGGCTGAGCGTGTAGGTGCCGAATACTTGCCCATTAGCAAAAAGTTGGAAACTGTTCGTGGTGCTGCCAGTTACCTGGAAATTGACCAACACCTGATAGGCACTGTCGCCGTGGCATTCGCCGGTTTGCACCGTCAAGTTATGGATTTCGCAGGCCGTGCCTTGCAAACAGGCAGGCACCGGAAATTCGAGGGTTTTGCAGCAAGTGCTGACTGCACCATTCATCATACATACCTTGATCACATCGTTATTGCCGCCGTTCCAGGGGAAATTCGGAATGCTCAATGGCAATTGGCTGAGCGTATAAGTGCCGAATACCTGGCCGTTGGCAAAAAGTTGGAAACTAGTCGCCGTAGTGCCCGTTACCTGAAAATTAACCAAAACCTGATAAGCACTGTCGCCGTGACATTCGCCGGTTTGGACCGTCAATTCATGGATTTCGCAGTTGCCTGAGCAGCTGGGGGCCTGGAATTCCTTGACTTTGCAGCAGTTAGGCTGGTCATTGATACAAACCCGGACGTAGTCGACTGCCAGCCCGCTGGCTGGAAAATTTGGAATGGTCAATGGCAGCGCGGTCAGCGGAAAAACGCCAATGTATTGATTATTGCTGGCCCAGACTTCAAACGAGGTATTGCCGGGGTTGTGTACCTGGAAATTCACCACTACGCTGTAGCCGCCCACTGCATTACAAGGCCCGGGAGTCGCGACCAGATCATAGATTTCGCAAACCCCTTGTTGCAGACAAGCCGGTACCGCAAATTCATGGGTTTCGCAGCATAAGTCGGTGCCATCCAAATCCACCAGGCATACTTTGATCACATCGTTGTTGCCACCGTTCCAGGGGAAATTCGGAATAGCCAGCGGCAACTGGTTTAGGGTATAAGCACCAAACAAATGACCGTTGGCATACACGCGGAAATAATTGGAAGTGGCACCCGTCGTCAGAAAATTGATATGTAGCAGATAAGTGCTATCGCCAGTACACTCCCCAGTCTGCAAGGTCAGCCCGTGGAGGCTACAGCTATCAATGGAGGCACAATTGGGGGCCTGGATGTCCTGGTCTATGCAACAAATCACCGTACCCGGCACATCATTAATACATATTTTCAGTACATCGAACGGATTACCGCTGGCTGGAAAATTCGGAAGCGTCAGCGGCAAGGCCGTAAGCGGGTAATTACCAATCACTTGTGAATTGGCGGACAGCGTAAAGTGACCGTTGCCGGGATTGGTGCCTTGAAAATTGACCGTCAATTTATATGTGCTGTCATTATTACAAGCACCAGTGACCGCGCTAATATGGGTAATGCTGCAAGGGCCAAAAGGCAGGCAAGCCGGAGCCAGAAAATGTTGTTCGCGGCAACAACCGACGTCATTACCAGTACAAACTTTTATGCTAGAAAAAATCTGGCCATTCCACGGAAAATTTGAAATCGTCAATGGTAATTGACTGACCGAGAATGCGCCTAAATAATGGCCGTTTGCCCACAACTCAAAAGAATCCACTACCGCTGGCGTGGCCACCTGGAAATTCAGCACCGCCCGAAAGGTACTATCGGAAGTGCATTCCCCAGTCGTAATATGGAGTTGGGACAGGTCGCAGGCGGCATAAGGCAGGCAGGTCGGCACGTGAAATTCCAGTTCACCACAGCACGAAGTAGTGGTACTTGTAGCATCCAGACATACTTGTACTACATCAAATGCCCCACCATTCCAGGGAAAATTCGGAATTTGCAGGGGCAGCTGGCTGGTCGCATAATGTCCAAAATAGTGTCCATTGGCAGAAACCGTGAAGGAATCGCTGGCGCCTCCGGCATTGGTTGGGTTAAAATTCAAAAACAAGTGATACGTGCTATCGGCATTACAGTTGCCCGCTTCCGCGACCAAATGCTGTTGAATATTGCATCCTAAAGCAGGAACGCAGGCCGGTATAGTAACTTCAATGCTGGCTTGGCAATCGCCGAATACAAAGTCCCTCACTACAAATTCGCGGACACTAGCCGTTGTACCCGCCGTGAATGGCCCCAACACCACGGGCACGGACGACAATCCGTATGGCAACGTGTCGTAAATAATACCATTGCCGCGCACGGTGAACTGGTTGGTAGTGCCAACATGGTTGAAGGTGAGGCTCACCGAATATTGGCAAGTAATAGGGTCCGGCCCCAGAAGGGTGGCGGTGAGATTAGTAATGTGACAATCATTCTGCGCGGTCAGGGTAGCGACCAGTAGCAGCATCGGTAAGCAGGAAAAAAAACGCATGGGAAGAAGGTTTTGCATGAAAAAAGAACGGTCAGCCTTCGGGAGTATGCCAATGAGATACTGGTCAATGCCATTTCGCTCCCTATGTCGGGCATTTACAGAAGAAATATTTTCCGGCTGGACAATAGCCAGGTAGTAGCAGTCTTTTGCCTACGTAAAAAGGAGGATAATTCTGGGAATGAAAACGATCAATCCTACCACCACCGCCCCAAAAGCCCCAATCAGTACGGCAGCAGCAGCGACATCCTTGACTTTGCCAGCCAGCGGGTGAAATTCCGGCGACACCAGATCCGTTAGGTATTCGAGGGCCGTATTCATGGCCTCCAATGCCATAACCATCGCCACACAAATCACCAACGCCAGCCATTCCAGGTGGGAAATATGTAGCCCCCATCCCGCCACCACGACGACGAGCGTCGCAAAAAGGTGAATACGGGCGTTCGGCTGCGAGCGAAATAGATCGGCCAAGCCCTGAAAAGCGTAGCGAAAACTATTAATACGGTGATGTAGAGTCATCGGGAAGTACGTAATTGGAGAGTTCGCCCGGCACCGGGATGACATACGGAATTTCCCATTGCCGGTTTTGAAGCTGCAATTCCTGCTCCCGGAGCATGGCGCGCATCATTTTTTCGTGATAATGAAAACTAATGACCGCTCCGCAGCCCAGACAAACAAACATTAATCGGGAGTTATTGGTAAACAGGAAAAAGAGGGCCAGCACCAAATAACCCGAGGCAACCAGCACGTTTTGGTGTGCCCAGGCCTTAAATAGTGGCGTATTAGGCACAAAAATGCAGACCAGGGCACCCGTAAGGAACACTAGTGTCAGCGTCTGACGTACACGTGGATGGTTGAAAAACGTGATTTTCATGGCCGGGCAAAGATACAACAGCCATTTTTTAAAATTCTGCTTTCCGGTTGGCTTGCTTTTCCGCGTAGAGATTTTACCTTTGCAGCCGCTTTTGAAAAAGTGACATGGAGAGATGTCCGAGTGGTTTAAGGAGCACGCCTGGAAAGTGTGTATACGCCAAAAGTGTATCCGGGGTTCGAATCCCCGTCTCTCCGCAGTTTGGTTATTGGTTTATCAGTTAATGGTTATTGGAAAATTGGTTATTGCCGGTCGTAAGGCCAATAACCATTCACCAACGACTAATGACCATTCGGAGAAGTGGCAGAGTGGTTTAATGCACCTGATTCGAAATCAGACGTACCTTCGCGGGTACCGGGGGTTCGACTCCCTCCTTCTCCGCTGTTAGAGCCTGGTCCTTGGATCGGGCTTTTTTAATTGGCCCTGACAGCTCTACTATCTCCCTCTACTACCACCACTGGCATATATTTTTACCAAATCTTTCAAAAACAATAAAAAATGACCGACAAACAAAAACTAGCCGAACAGGCCCTCCTCCATTTTTCACCCACCAGTGGTACGCTGTCCGAAAAAGTTATCCTCGAAATATCACGCGGCGATTTCAGCCTGGAAGACTTGGAACACGCAGCAGAACATTTGAACAAAAAAGGCTATTTACAAATGGCTGGTTCCAGAGAAGAAGGCTTTGAGTATGGATTGAATGTAGAAGGCGTGGAACATAGAGATAGCCTTAAGTGATTCCAAAGTCGTTATTGCCAATCGCAAACGAAACGTTATTCAGGCGCATGTTTATGCGATATACCCTAACTTTACGAGTGAATTATGTCCTATCCTCTGCGCATATTATTGTTACTCAGCCTGTTCGTCGCTACATCGGCGAATAATGCCTGGGCATGTGGCCACTGCGCGACGGGAAAATGCGGACAAACAGCCTCTAAAAAATCTTGTTGCGCCCAAAAAAGCAACCACGCAGCTGCCCATTGTGCCGGGAAAAAATGTTCGGGCAGCCCCGGTAGCGGCGGGTGTCATTGCCCCTGCGGCACGGTCACAGGCGGACACGCGGCAGCCGCGTTGGAAGAAATTCCATCCATCTTTTCCTTGCCTTCTTCTTCCAGCGACGCTACCCTGCGTCAGGCATTCTACTTCGCGCAGTACATGCCGGAAGCTGTTTATCTCCCGATTTGGCAGCCGCCACAGTTAGGCGTTTAGTGCCGCTCCAGCCCGACGTAGGCCTTTTCCAATAGTAATTTTCTATATTTTGACCTATGTATTGACCTGTGGAAGGTTAGTACAAAACGCGGCATCTGGCCTTTTGCGTCCCACGGGTATTGCGCTCTACGCAATACCTGAACACCCTTATTTTCCACTTTTAAATTCAAAAAAATGACTTCGTTGATAAAATTATTGCTGCCGCTGGTGGTACTGTTTGCTTTCACCACTTGCACTGCCCAAATCCCGAATGCCAAAACCACGACCGCGCATATTTATGGCAATTGCGGAATGTGCGAAAAAACCATCGAAAAGGCCGCTTACAAAAAAGGCGAGGCCAAAGCCGATTGGGATAAAGACACCAAAATAGCGCAAATCACCTACGATAGCAGCCTCACCAGTGCTGACGTAATACTACAACGCATCGCGGCAGCAGGCTACGATAGCGACCAATTCAAGGCTGCCGACGAGGCCTATAATAATCTTGCTGGCTGCTGCCAATATGATCGCCCGAAGACTGCCGAAGCCTCTGCGAGTCCAAGCATGGCACCCGCTGCCGATAATTCGGCTACGCCAGCACCCGAGATGGTCAAAAAATATGCGGTGGTCGTAGCGGCGGTAAACAGTGCAGGGCCGTTGGCCGAGGTCTATGCTGCCTACTTTGCCTTAAAAAATGCGCTGGTTGCCACTGACGGGAATACGGCTGCCGCACAGGCAAAACTGCTTTTTAAGGCCATCGACAACGTGCAAATGGAAGCATTCACCGCCACGCAACACCCTGTTTGGATGAAGTACCAGCAAAAGTTGAGCTATGATGCCGAACATATCAAAGGCGTGACCGACACCGACCACCAGCGGGAACATTTTGCCTCGCTTTCCAAAAATATGTACGAAATAATGAAGGTAATAAAGCCCGAAACGGCTATCTATTATGACCACTGTCCGATGTATAATGGCGGCAAAGGTGGTGACTGGTTGAGCATGGAGCAGACGATTAAAAACCCCTACTACGGCAGGCAAATGCTGACTTGCGGGAGCGTCACTGAGACATTGCAGTAGTTTTTTTGCAAAACAAAAATTGTTTAATCGGGTATGGTCTCCACCCAAACTGGTGGAGACTATACCTGTTTCAAAACGTCGAAAATGAAATTTCTCAAATGGCTTTTCAAAAAATTATTTGTCAAAGACTGTTGCCAATAGCAGCGTTTTTGACCCTTTCGAGCATGCTTTTAGCCCAAAAAATCGTACGCTACGACCTTTTTGTGAGCGATACACTGGTAAATTACACCGGCAAAAAAGCACACGCCCTGGCCATCAATGGCAGTATTCCCGGCCCGATGCTGACTTTTACAGAAGGTGACACGGCCCTGATTTATGTTCACAACCAATCGAAAGAGGCCACTTCCGTCCATTGGCATGGCATTATTTTACCCAACCAATACGATGGCGTGCCTTATTTGACCACCGCTCCAATTGACCCTAAAACGACGCACCTATATAAGTTTCCAATAGTCCAGCACGGCACTTATTGGTACCATTCCCATACCGGGTTGCAGGAGCAAATCGGGCTGTACGGCGCCTTTATAATTCACCCGCGAAAGGAGGTTCCTTTGCCGGAATACGTGATGGTGCTGAGCGATTAGACCAATGAAAAACCCGAACAGATTCACCGCAGTTTGCACGATGCCACCGATTGGTACGCCATCAAAAAGGGTTCCACTCAAAACTACGGCGAAGCCCTGTTGAGCGGACACCTCCACACCAAAGTCACCAATGAGTGGAAGCGCATGTTACCGATGGACGTGTCGGACCTGTATTATGACCAGTTTTTGATCAATAGCCAGCCCGTGCAGCGACAACCACAATTCAAACCCGGCGAACGGGTACCAATGGGGTAGCCTCGTCTTACTTCTGGCTACAATATGCGGGAGGCAAAATGACCGTCGTCGCCAGTGATGGCGCAGACCTGGCACCCGTCGAAGTGGACCGCATGATCGTCGCCGTGTCCGAGACCTACGATGTCATCGTGACCATTCCTGCCAGCGGGAGCGCCGAGTTCAAAGCTACGCCCGAAGACCGCACCCAATTCCTGCTGCCGTATGTTGGCTGGGACTATCGGTACAGAAAAGCTGACGATGGCGAGACCACGTTTTTTGGTCAAACCAATACAAAAAATCGGCGCGAGGTGTTTTGTGCGGGCCTGCGCTACACCCTGCCAATGTTCGTGGTGGCCGATGTGCGGATAGACCAGGCGGGCAAATTTCGCATTCAACTGGGCCGTGAAGACGTAGCACTGACCAGTCGTCTGCGCTTTAATTTCATGGTAAATACCGACCGCGAATACATGGCCGGTTTTCGGTACATTCTCACGAAATACTTTGCTTTGTCCACTCACTATGATAGTGATATGGGGATTGGTGCGGGGGTTACTTTGAGTTATTGATTCTGCGATGTACTTAACAACGTTTATCAACATTTTATACTAATGCACTTACAACAAACCTGGCGTTGGTTCGGCCCAAACGATACAGTTTCCCTGCAAGATGTGCGGCAGGCAGGCGCGACGGGCATAGTCTCCGCTTTACATCATTTGCCCAATGGTGCGATCTGGGAAAAGGCCGAGATTTTGGAACGAAAAGCCGTGATTGAAGCCGCCGGATTGACTTGGTCGGTCATTGAGAGTATTCCCGTGCATGAAGATATTAAGCAGCGTTCGGGCAATTTTCGCCAGCATATTGACAATTATAAAACCTCGCTGCGCAATGTCGGGGCTTGCGGCATTCCGACGGTGTGTTACAATTTTATGCCCATACTGGATTGGACGCGCACGGATTTGGCCTACCTAGTAGCGGATGGTTCGGAGGCTTTACGCTTCGATATGGTGGAGGTTTGCGCCTTTGATGTGTGTATTTTACAAAGACAAAATGCCCATTCAGATTACCCTGCGGAAATATTAGAAAGAGCAGAAAACTGGTTTCAAAATGCCGATGAAAAGGCAAAAATGCGTTTAACCCGCAATATCATTGCTGGTTTGCCGGGGTCGGAAGAGAGTTATACGGTGGAGAATTTTCGGCAAGCACTGGCGGCTTATAATGGTATTACGGCAGAAATATTGAGGGCTAATTTGATAGAGTTTTTAAAAGAAATCGCTCCCGTAGCGGAAGAAGCAGGTGTAAAACTGGCCATTCATCCCGATGATCCGCCATTTCCGATGTTTGGTTTGCCACGCGTGGTCAGTACAGGCGAAGGACGTAGAAAAGGTGTTTGCGGCACTACGATTCGCCCTTTAATGGACTGTGTTTTTGCACAGGTTCCTTTGGCGCACGGGCCGATCAGGATTTGGTCGCGATGTTTCGGCAACTAGGGCATCGCACGAATTTTCTGCATTTGCGGCAAGTCCAACTCGAACCCGACGGCTCTTTTTACGAAGCCAATCACTTGGAAGGTAGCCACGATGTGTACGCCATTATGCGGGAAATTGTCGCCGAACAGCAACGCCGCGACGCGCCCATTCCTATGCGTCCCGATCACGGTCACCGAATGCTCGATGATCTCCGTAAAGCAGGTAGTAATCCCGGCTACACCGCTATTGGACGGCTGCGCGGTTTGGCGGAACTGCGGGGTCTGGAAATGGGGATTTTGCGGGGACTTGCGTAGGCTTAATTGGAACGCGGACGACACGGACGACGCGGATTTACACGGATTTTAATAATTGACGAACAAAAAATCCGCGTTTGTCCGCCAAATCCGCGTCGTCCGCGTTCCAATTATGCTACAACGCGGGCACTTCAAAACCACCCATCGGCCGCTGCGTAGTGAAATCCGCCCAGGCAACTTTCGTACCCGGCCCGATTTTGTATTTATCTGATATTCCGGCATTTACCTCGATCACATACTGCGCAGGCAAGCCCGAAGGTTGCGGCGTGTCATTGAGCACGGGCGTGTTTTTGCGAATAGATACCACCTCGAACGCGGAATTGACATAGATCATATCGAGCGGAATATAAGTGTTGCGCATCCAGAAAGACTGCGGCTCTTGCGTAGCGAAGATGAACAACATACCTTGATTTTCCGCCATTTTCTTGCGCCACATCAGGCCTTGCTGTTGTTCCGCGTCGTTGGGCTGCGATCTCGATTTGGAGGCGGAGGAGCGACTTGGTACCATCGGGTGCCCGAAACTCCAACACACCTTCTTGCACAAAGGTCGGCTCCGGTATAGTGGTGGAGGACGTAGAAGACGAAGTAGCGGGAGCCTCCGTTTGCGTCGCCGTAGTAGCGGGCGGTTGCACATCCGAACGGCAGGCCGTCAGCAAAGTCAACAGAATAAGTGGAAACCAGAAGGTTTTCATGCTAGTGTTTTGAAAGGATAACGAAAAAGTTGGAAGTTTGTCCAGCAAGACAGAGATTTAATTTCCTGCGCACTTGTCATGTGGTAACGTAGTGAAGTCATCTACACAAGCCAAAGTACCCTGAATAACCTGGCTTGTGTGGATGTCTCCGTTTCACTGCGATATGACAAACGCACACATTAAATATCATAAAAATTTAGGTTACAGTATATTAATCTATGATCAACGCAGAGCAGTTTGAATAGCATAAATTAACAATGGGCTGGCAGTCGAAATTTTCTCAACCCCTCAACATTCTCAACTTCTCAACAAAAAATGACCCACACCGAAATCGCCAATCTCCGGCTCCATAATCAGCAAATCACGCAAACGAATTTTACCACTGCCGCTGAAATAGTCGGCTGGATGGGAGCCATGCAAGCGCAGGATTACGCCCACGCTAAATGGGCGGTTGGCCTGCGCATTCCCGGCTCGACGGACGCGGAGGTGGAAGCGGCGATTGATCGGGGCGAGATTGTGCGTACCCACTTATTGCGACCGACCTGGCATTTCGTGGCTGCCGAAGATGCGCGTTGGATGCTGGCTTTGTCCGCTCCGCAAATTATGAAACTGATTGGCCCAATGAACCGCCGATTGGAAATGGACAGTGCTATTTTTTCAAAAAGCCATTCCATTTTGGCGAAAGCCTTACAAGGCGGCAACCACCTCACGCGGGAAGAATTGATGGCGGAACTTCGTCGCGAGGGCATTCCTACGGATGATTTTCGGTCGTCGCATTTGATGTTTGTGGCGGAACTGGACGGCATCGTCTGCAATGGTGTTCGGCGCGGCAATAAACTTACGTATGCTTTGCTGGATGAGCGGATTCCCAAGAGCAAAATGTTCGACCGTGCGGCTGCCATCGCAGAACTGGCGCGGCGGTATTTCACTAGTCATGCGCCCGCTACGTTGCCCGATTTTTACTGGTGGTCGGGATTGAAAATGTCGGACGCGCGAGCGGGTTTGGAAGCCATGCAGCCAAAAATGGTTAGTGAAACCATTGACGGCAAAACCTACTGGTGGCCTAACGATACTAAACCATTAAAAACCAAACCGTTAGACCTGCAATTGCTACCCGCTTTCGATGAATTTCTGGTCAGTTATAAAGACCGCAGTGCCTCGCTTGATCCTTCTCGCAAGGACGCAAGTCGTCACGGTTAATGGTATTTTCAAACCCGTAGTCGTCAAAAATGGCTGGGTGAATGGGATTTGGCAACGAAAACTGGTGAAAGATCAGGTGGCGGTGGAGGTAGAATTATTTGAAGCATGGGGGGAGGCGGAATATGCGGCGTTTCAGCGGGAGGCAGCACGGTTTGCTACGTTTTTGGGAAAATCGTTGCATTCTAAATAGGAAATAAATCTCTCTTGCTCGTCATGTCGTAGAGAAACGAAGACATCCACACAAGCCGGGCAACTGGAAATGCTTTTAAAGATTTTCTGGTTGTCTGGCTTGTGAAGATGTCTCCACTGCGTTGCGACATGACAATTAAGAAGTGTGGTTATTTTGTCACCAATACCCATTTGCTATCCACCCGATTCCCGCAGCGCACCTCCACGCGTACCGCACCGGGCGAGCATTTTTTCAAATCCAATGTCCAATTTTCCGCCGTCGTTTCATTTACAGAAATGAGCCGACCCATCGCATCCCACAAAGATATTTTCTTTGCAAGTGGTTGAAAATCAGCACTAAATGTAAGTACTGTCTGCGTTACCGCCGGATTAGGAGAAATAGAAAACCAATCGCCAATTTCGTTTTGCTCCGTCGTCGCGCTCACGCCACAAAGATTCACCAGCGCATGACCATCCAAATGCCAGGCCGAATCAATCGGTATACAGAGATGGGTCAAAGCCGTCACCCCCACGTCGGGCATACGCGGCGTTTGGCTGAAATCCGTGCAAGTCAAGGTACCAGTATTCGTTTCCCAAGTAGCGGGTGTGCCGTGCAAAACCGCATTATTACCCAAGCCAGAAGCATCGGCGAAAATGCCGCCCGCACCTTCGTCCATTTTCCAGTAAGCCAGCAAACTATTGAAATTCGGGTGGTTCGGCTCCATGCTCGAACACGTATATTGGCGAATCACCTCGGCAGAAAGGGCTTCTTTCCACACGCGCACTTCGGCAATATTTCCCGCAAACCAGAAAGGATAATCCAACGTGCCATCTTGCCCAATTACAAACGGCAGGCCGCTGGTAATGTCGCCCACCGAAGCCATCGAAGTAGAGCCAGCCGGTTCGCCATCCTGATAGAGCGTCAGGTTGGCATCGCGGTCAAACACGACGGTGAGATGGTGCCAATTGCCATCGTTGATTGTGCCGCCAGTCACATCAGCGCGATTGATACCGTCGCCAACATTGACTTTCCAGCGGCTCTGGTCACTGAACGGCGTACTGATGACCCAGCCTTTATTCAGGCCGCTGGCCCAATCTTTATCGCTGGCAAAAGCGGCATCGCCCGCGAGCGAATCGTAACGCACTCGCATTTCGATGGTGAAATCCTGCGTCGCACCAAACTGAAACGCGGTACTATCCACCGGCTGCACATATTGATCTACGCCATTGAAAGAGAGGGCCGCGCCCGGCGAAAAAGTACTCGTCGTTTTCTCGATAGGCGTGGATGACAGGCTGGGTTTACTGGCAATAATAAAAGTATTCCGCTCTTCCAGCGAAGAGCCGCCGTGTCCGCTGAGGTTACCGCCGTGGTCGGGGGTGACGAGCACTAACCAATTCTCTGTCAGGTAATTAGGGCGTTGGTGGAGAGCAGCTAATATCTCCCCCACATAGCCATCAGTGGTCTCAACAGCGTCGATATATTCTGGTATGGTGGGCGAAAAACCATAACTATGTCCGGCATGATCCACATCATCAAAATCCAGGAACACCACATCGGGATCGCCAATGGTGAGCGCAGTGACGGCCGCATTTTTCACCTCTAAATCGGTGGCCACGTTGAGTTTCAAATCCGCCTGGTGTATAATCATGTCATTAATGGGAGCCCAATGACAGATGGAAACGGTGCGCAGCGCGGGGTTATATTGCTCCGCCCGACTAATGAAAGTCTGGATAGAGGTCGTAATGTGAACCAGCGAAAGTGTTATCTAATACGCCGTGCTTGTCTTCCCAAACGCCGGTCAGCATACTGCTCCAACCCGGCCCGCTCCACGTAGGATAGTGCGTGAGCGCATCGAAAGAGTAAGTCGCATGGGGCAGTAAACCCTTGATATTCGGCGTATTAGCTAATAAAATGGCATCGGCGCGGCAGCCATCTATACCGATGAGCAGGACTTTGCCGTTTTGGGCGGCGAGGTTTTGGAGGAAAAGGAAGGAAAGAAAAATGAGTAGTGGTTGCTTCATGCAGATGCGTTTTTTGGGGCAAGATAGTGCCTTCAAAATTTGCAGTAAGGCAAGCCAAACAGGCCTACATACATTCTTCGTGTTCGTGATATATTATCGGTTTGTTTATGGATGGAATATAATTCGATAACCTGCTCTCAAAAGCCCGTGCCAACGAAGGTTTTAAAGTCCTAATTCCCCGCTAATAAACGACTTCGCACCCGACGCGCCGGATATTTCCAGCCAGATTGGACTGTTCACGTCTTGAATACCAAGTTTGAAAGTGAAAAAATCGCAGCATTGCCGCTCCGACTGGATAAAAACCATCAGTTGGCCCAGCGTCTCGTCCGAACCAGAGAAACGGAACGCGTATCCATTTTCGGTTTCTACTTTTTCAAGAACTTTTGTTTTTAGTTCCGCAATGGCACCGGCTTTACGGGCTTGTAACTCCGATGTCGTGAGTTTACAGGCAATTTCTTTGTCAGTAGTCATGACGTTCAGTTTTTCAAAAGATTGACTAGTACTGGCTGCGTCATTTTGCTGTTTCTGATGACAGGAGAATAGCAAAAGAGCTGATAATAAGCAGATTGTGAGACGTTTCATGTTATCAATAATATTTTAATCAAACTTCATCCGCTGCACCCGCACCGCATTTAAAATGGCCAGTAAAGCTACTCCCACATCGGCAAATACCGCTTCCCACATGGTCGCCAAACCGCCCGCACCCAACGTCAAAACGACAGCTTTTACGGCAAAAGCCAGCCCGATATTTTGCCATACTACTTGGCGGGTCGCGCGACCAATAGCAATGGCCGTCGCCACCTTGGAAGGTTCGTCGGTTTGAATCACCACATCGGCGGTTTCGATGGCTGCATCGGAGCCGAGGCCGCCCATGGCGATGCCCACATCGGCAGCGGCCAGCACGGGCGCGTCGTTGAGGCCGTCGCCCATGAAAGCGATGATCCGACCGGGCGTCTCTCGTTTCAGCGTTTCCAGGCGTTCTACTTTGCCTTCCGGTAGCAGGTCGCCGAAGCCTTTTTCGATACCGAGGGTGCCGATCACTTTTTGCACCACGACATCTTTATCGCCGGAAAGCATCACCAGCTCGCGCACCCCGGCGACGCGGAGGCGTTGCACGGTGTCTGCTGCATCGGGTTTGATTTCGTCGGCGATGGTGATGAAACCAGCGTATTTTCCGCCAACCGCTATGACGGCAATGGTATCCACTTCCGAGTCGAGCGCGGGCGGATAAGCGACCTTGAATTTGGTGAGCAGTTTGGTGTTTCCAACCATCACCGGCTGCCCATTCACTTGTCCGGTCAATCCATGTCCGGCGATTTCTTTTAATTCGGTGACGCTAGATTTCTTCCAATCCACCTTTTGCTCATCTGCGTATTGCAGCAAAGCTTTGGCGACCGGATGCGTCGAATGTTGTTCCCATGCAGCGGCTAATAACAAGAGTTCTTTTTGCTCAACTCCTTCATTTTCAATTTTTTGCACTTTAAATACGCCTCGCGTCAACGTCCCGGTTTTGTCCATCACCACCGTGGTAACTTTAGTCATTTGATCCAGAAAATTGGAGCCTTTGAACAAAATACCGCGTCGCGATGCCGCGCCAATGCCGCCAAAATAACCCAGCGGAATACTGATAACCAACGCGCAGGGACAAGAAACCACCAGAAAAACAAGCGACCGATACAGCCAGTCGCGGAACACGTAATCCGCCACCACGAAGTAGGGTACGACCAGCAAAAGCGTAGCCAGCAGCACCACAATCGGCGTATAAATGCGGGCAAATTTGCGGATAAACAGTTCCGTGGGTGCTTTGCGCGACGTAGCATCCTGGACCATTTTGAGGATACGGGCGATGCTGCTTTCGCCAAAAAGTCTGGTCACTTTTACTTCCACCACACTTTCTACGCTGACCATGCCGGCCAGCACGTTTTCGCCGGTGGTGATGGTGCGCGGCTTGCTTTCACCGGTCAGCGCGGCGGTGTCGAAAGACACACTGGATTCGCCAGAGAGGGTGCCATCGAGTGGGACACGTTCGCCGGGCCGGACGCGGATGGTGTCGCCGACCTGCACTTGGTCTGGCTTAACGTCGGTAAAATTGCCGTCGCGCAGCACCGTGGCTTTGTCGGGGCGCACGTCGAGCAAAGCTTTGATGCTACTTTTGGCGCGGCTCACAGCAGCAGTTTGGAAGAGTTCGCCGACTGCATAAAACAGCATCACGGCCACGCCTTCGGGATATTCGCCGATGGCAAAAGCACCGACCGTGGCGAGAGTCATCAGGAAAAATTCGGTGAAAAACTCGCCATGCCTTATGGATTCCCAGGCTTCTTTCATCACCGGCAAACCCACTGGCACATAAGCCACCAAATACCAAATCAAACGAATCCAGCCCGCAAACCAATTGACTTTCAGCCAGTTGTCGAGCGCAATACCGCTGAGCAGCAATACAAAACTGGCAACCGCAGGCAGATAATCGCGCCAGGAACTGGCACCTTCTCCGTGGTCATGCTCATGATCGTGACTGTGTTCGTGGTCATGGCCTTCGTGGTCGTGATGATGCTTTGCTGGTGGCGGTCCGGTTTTGACCTGAATTTTTTCTTCGAGCGTGCAGCAGGTTCTGCGGCCTTGCGCATCGTAAGTATGGGTGTGAGCAGTGGGTAGAGTGGCCATTGTGTAAAGATTGAAACTTCCGGTGAGGTAGGGAGCACACCAGAAGCTAAGTTGTTTTGATTATTTATGCGAATCTTGCGTTAAAAATGGGTAGTGATTTTCAGCTGGTTAGCGACCAGCCCTGTCAGGTTTCAAAAACCTGGCAGGTCTAAGTACTTGACATTCACATACTTACTTAGCCAAACCCATGATTCGTATTATTTGAGTATCCGATCAATTACCTGATGGTCATGTGTTTAATCAAATACTGGTATCCTCAGGGAGCTTAATTTGCCGGATACGGATAAAACCGACTATGATGGGTCATTCTTCGCCTTCCTCGGCTACTTTGGAAGCAGATAACAGGTAAAATGCTCCTTTCGTTACAACGCGGCTGTGCTTTAAATCGAAATCTTTCGGCAACAATACTTCCACCCAACTGGCATCAGTCACGCCGCGTTTCACTTCGATCATGTGAAAACGGTGCTCGCCATGTGCTTCGGTTTCGCCCGCATGTGCAGGCTCTTTATTTTCAGTTTTTGCTGCCTCCACAAAGAGGTAATCTTTACCGCCGCTGCTCACAATGGCCGCTTCCGGCAAAGCAGGCACGGGACTTGCGCCAGTCTCTACCGTAGCCTTAAAGTACATACCAGGCAGCAAATTAGTATCTTCCTTATCCAGGTGGCAATGCACCCGAATGCTGCGATCAGGACCAATTTCGCGCCCGAAAAGGTAGATTTTGGCGTGGCGTTCCTGCGTTTCGTTGGCCAAGGTAAAGCGCACTATTTGGCCGACTTTCAATTTCAGGATGTCTTTTTCAAACACCGTAAGTTCGGCGTGTAAATGTTCCGTATCAGCAATTTTAAAGAGTACTTCCGTGTTGCCGACGTACTTGCCGATGTTGACATTGACCTCCGTGACATAGCCATTGGTGGGCGAATAGAGGCTGATTTCACTTTGAAAATTGTCCGCCGAAAGTCGTTCGGGATTGATACCGAGCAATTTAAGCCGGGCGCG
The DNA here is from genome assembly GCA_965249785.1 of Saprospiraceae bacterium. Lineage (GTDB taxonomy): Bacteria > Bacteroidota > Bacteroidia > Chitinophagales > Saprospiraceae > M3007. The sequence continues at coordinate 19,616 of CBDFMU010000056.1, forward strand.
CTGGCCGCCAGTTCTGGCTTCGAGACTGGCGATGCGGGCTTTCAGCGTGGTATATTCGGCTTTGGCAGATTGGAGGGTTTTGCCGGCGTTGATGTTTTCGCGGGCAAGTTCTTCCTGGCGTTTGTATTCAGCTTCCGCGTATTCGAGTTGGCCGCGCGCGGCGATCAGGTCTTGACGGGTTTCCAAATATGCCTGTTGTTCATTGATAAATTCGGGATTGCGCAACACGGCGATCACCTGGCCTTTGCGCACTTTTGAACCTTGTAGCAGGTCTGATTTTTGCAGAAAACCGGCGGCTGGCGCACTGATGCTGACCAGGTTTTGCGGCGGCACATCAAGCACACCATTGACTTTCACTGTGCCAGAAAGCGGTCGGGTTTCCACCTGGCTGACCGCAATACCCGCAATGTTATACTGATCGGCGGTCAGGACTAATTCCTGATTTTCATCCGCTTCGGGTGCGTGTTCCTCGGTTGGTTTTTCCGCCACAGGGTCGGGCTTGTTTTCGCCACAAGCAGGTAGAAAAAACAGGCTACTCAACAATGTAGCGAGGGTTATATATTTTAAAAATCTCATGTTTTGAACTATTGTATCGGCGATTTTAGCCGCCGAGTGTTGTTAATTGAATTTCAATTGATTAAATCTTATAAGGCTTCAAAAACCTTATAGGATTATGGATCCGATCGGCGTTATTTTCCAGCCAGCCATTCCATAGTGATAACTGCCTCATTATAAGCATCTAACGCCGCCAAATAGCCGAGCCGAATATCGTTGGCGCGAGTTAGTGCCTGGGCATATTCCAGGTAGCCAACATCGCCTGCACGAAAGGATTTTTGCGCATTGGTAAAGAGCAAATCAGCAGTTGGCAGAGCCGTTTTTTCGTAATAATCCAGCGTAGTGCGTTGTTTCTCGTACTCCTGAAAAGCCTGTTGGTATTGTCCATCCAGTTGGCGGGTTTGCGCTTCCAGGTTCGTCTGGGCGATTTGCTGCGCTATCCTGGATGCGTCGACGCGACTTTTCTGTGCTTTGCGAAAAATTGGCACCGAAACGCCCACCTGCGCGACGTGAAATCGGTCGCTCGCTGAGTAGTTTGGGCTTACATTTTCCTCCGGCGTGATGAGCGATTGGTTCAAATAACCGATGCTGAAATCAGGGGCGAGCTTTGCTTTTTCTACCGCCGTTTCGGCTTGTCGCAGCGCAATTTGCTGCTGAAAATAGGCTAATGCCGGATTCTCCGCCGCGCCAGAAACTACGTTTGGCAGTTCCCTTTTGGTCAAGTTTACATCAACAGGAACGCCGATGGGTGGAGCAGCATGGAGCAGGATTTGTAACCGGATTTGCTCGATTTGCAGGTCGGAGCCGGTTTGCGCCAGCCGATTGCGAACTTCGCCGAGTTGGGCATCGGCAGTGATTTTTTCCAGTGAGGTGGCTTCTCCGGTACGTACACGCACTTCCGATGCCCGCACAAAACCGGCTACCAAACTATCCTGGTTGTGCAGAAGCCGTTGTCTTTCAAGCAAATACACCAGTTTATACCAACTGGTGCGCACTTCATAAATCAGGTCATTGGTCGTCACCGAAAGCGACAATTCGGCGGCCAACGTATTAGCATCAGCAAAAGCCAGCCCGGCGCGGCGGTTGCGTGGATTGGGAATTTCCTGGGTAACGCTGAACCCCTGATCGAATCTGCTGGAGTTGTATTGGCCAAGTTGCGCCCCGAAACTGGTCTTGGGAACGTCGTAAGCCGCGCCGCGCAAAGTCTGTTGCAACTGGATTTTATACGTACCGACTTTGACTTGCGGGTTATTGGTTTTTGCCTGATTAATGGCCTCTTCGAGCGTGATTTCAGTAGGAGAGGCTGCCGTTTGCGCATTCGTATGTAGCGGAAAAAATGCCAGGGCCAACAATGTTAGCGAAGCCGCCGTTTTTGCTTTTTTGCCAAACCATTTTTCAAAATACACGTATAAACAAGGCAGCACCAGCAGCGTGAGCAGCGTCGCCGAAATCAATCCACCGATGACCACCGTCGCCAATGGCCGTTGTACTTCTGCACCGTCGCCCATGGAAAGGGCCATCGGCAAAAAGCCCAGCGAAGCCACTGAAGCCGTCATAATGACCGGCCGCAAACGCACCGCCGTGCCTTGACGCACCCGCTCCAGTATGTCGCTCATGCCTTCGGCTTTAAGCTGGTTGAAATAACCGATCAGCACGATGCCGTTGAGCACCGCCACGCCGAAGAGCGCGATGAAACCCACGCCCGCCGAAATCGAAAATGGCATCCCCCGCAGAGCCAAAGCCGCCACACCACCGATGGCCGACAGCGGCACAGCAGTAAAAATCAAAAATGCCTGACTGACCGAGCGAAAGGTAAAAAACAGCAGCCCGAAAATCAGCACCAAAGCCAATGGAACGGCTACGGCAAGCCGCGCATTGGCTGCGCGGAGGTTTTCAAACTGGCCGCCAAAAGTGTAGTGATAACCGCTTGGCAACCGCAGTTTTTCCTGCAAAATGCGCTCAATATCCTTCACTACGCTTTCCACATCGCGGCCACGGACATTGAAACCCACGAAAATCCGGCGTTGTCCGCTTTCGCGGCTCACTTGGGCGGGGGCTTCCTTGTATTCAATCGTGGCTACCTGCGACAGCGGCACTTTTTGGCCGTCGTGGGTCGGAATGTAGAGGTTTTCCAAATTGGCCAGATCGGTACGCAGGCCGCGTTCGAGACGCACCACGAGGTCAAAACGCTTTTCGCCTTCGTACACCACGCCCGCCGTGCTGCCCGCGTAAGCCGTTTTGACAATCATATTTATTTCAGCTACGTTCAGACCGAATTGCGCCAGTCGGTCGCGGTCGTAAGTGACCTGCACCTGCGGCAGACCGCGCACTTTTTCCGTCGTCGCCTCGGTCACGCCTGCCACCGGGGCGATGAGTCGGGCGACTTTGGCAGCCTGGTCGGCCAGCACGTCGAGGTCGTCGCCGAAGATTTTGATCGCCACATCCTGCCGAATGCCGGTCATCAGTTCGTTGAAACGCATTTGCATGGGTTGGGTGAGTTCGATGCTCACGCCGGGCAAAGCGGACAGGGCCTCTTCCATCGCTTCTTGCATGGATTCGCGATTGCCCACTTCGCTGCGCCAGGTCGTTTTAGGGTGCATAGCTACCATGACATCGGCGCGTTCTACGGGCATGGGATCGGTGGGAATTTCGGCACTCCCGATACGGCTGACCACTTGTTTTATTTCGGGAAATTTCTGCATCAAAATCTGCTCCGCTTTGGTCGTACTTTCCACCATTTGCGTCAGCGAAGTACCTTGCATCATACTAAATTCGACGGTCAAATCGCCCTCTTCCAGGGTTGGAATGAACTCGCCGCCCATTCGGGAAAAAGCCCAGATAGCCAGCGCGAAAAGCAGCATGGACACGCCAATCGTAGACTTCTTCCAACGCAGTACGCCATTCAGTGCAGGCGTGTATAGTTTTTGGAAAAAAGCCATAATGCGGTCGGAAATGTTGGGCGCATGCTGGGTTGTCTTGCTCAAAAAAAGCGCGGAAGCCACTGGCACCCAGGTCAACGACAGGATAAACGCGCCGAGAATGGCAAAACCGACCGTCTCGGCCATCGGGCGGAACATTTTGCCTTCGATGCCGACCAGCGACAAAATGGGCAAATACACGATCAAAATAATGATTTCGCCGAAAGCCGCGCTGTTCCGAATTTTGGATGCGGCAGTGTAGACTTGCTCGTCCATCTGTCGTTGCGTGAGTCGCGTCAAACCGGGAAAAAGGTAGCTGCCAGTGATGCGATGCACGATGGCCTCGACGATGATGACCGTGCCATCCACCAGCAAGCCGAAATCAATGGCACCAAGCGACATGAGATTGCCGGACACGCCGAAGAGGCGCATCATAGAAAAAGCGAACAGCATGGCCAGCGGAATGACGGACGCTACGACTAGACCCGCGCGGAGATTGCCGAGCAGCAACACCAGCACAAAGACCACGATCAAACCGCCTTCGAGCAGGTTTTTTTCGACGGTACCGATGGTGCGGCTGACCAGTTCGGTGCGGTCAATAAATGGTTCGATAACTACGCCTTCCGGCAAAGACTGCTGAATCTGGGCGACGCGTTCTTTCACCCGGCGACTGACTTCCACGAAATTATCGCCTTTGAGCATGAGCGTAATGCCGGCCACCACTTCGCCTTCGCCATTGCGGGTGACCGCACCGAGGCGATTGACACTACCAAATTGTACCGTCCCCACGTCACGCACGAGCACCGGAATGCCGTTGCGAGTAGTGACTACGATGCGCTCGATGTCTTGCAACGTCTGCACCAGCCCGATGCCCCGAATGAAATACAGGTTACTGCCTTTTTCGATGTAGGAGCCGCCAGTGTTTTCATTGTTTTGCTGCAAGGCCTCAAATATAGCGGGCATGGTCAGGCCGAGGGCATTGAGTTTGTCCGGGTCCACCGCCAGTTCGTACTGCTTCACATAGCCGCCCCATCCACTCACTTCGGCCACGCCGGGTGTCCCGGAAAGTTGGCGTTTTATCACCCAATCCTGCAAGGTGCGCAAGTCGGTGGCGGTGTATTTGTCTTTAAATGCCGGGGTCGGGTGGACGGTGTAATGATAAATCTCCCCCAATCCAGTGGTAACGGGTGCCAGAAATGGCTGGGCTAAACCGGCGGGTATGACCTCCTGCGCTTCTTTCAGTCCCTCGGATACCTGTTGACGCGCCCAATAAATATCTACATCGTCTTTGAAAACCAGGGTAATGACCGACAAGCCGGAGCGCGAAATGGAACGTCGCTCGACGACTTGCGGAATGTTTGCCAGGGCTAATTCGACTGGCGCAGTGATGAATTGCTCGACTTCCTGCGCGCCCAGTGTGGAAGCCTGCGTGATGATCTGCACCTGGTTATTGGTGATGTCGGGTACCGCATCGAGGGGCAGTTGTATGAAAGAAATGATACCCACAATGGCCAAGGCCAGGGTGAAAAGCCCAACGATGAGTTTGTTACGTATGGAAAAATAAATGATTTTGTCTAACATGGAGACGGTTGGGTGGATGCTTGAAAAATGCCAGCATCCGCACTCGGTAGAACACCAAATGCGGAAAACCCTGACTAATAGTCAGCGGTAAAGCTTAACCCAACGATGGTAGTGGAGGACGGAACAGGGCCGCCAGATGCGCGGCAGAATGAGGAGCCTGATAAGAAAAGGCCGTTTGTTTTTCTTTCACCAAGGGTTTTTCCAGCGCAGCCTCCCAGATCGGCAACTTCACGGAAATGGTCACGCAGCCACAACACGCACAGGTGCACAGCGGCGAACACAGATCATTGCAGGCGTGGTGCTCATCGTTTTGTGCATCGGCAGACTGGAAACTAAGGCTGGCCTGCTGCGAATGTCCACTATGCTCGGAGTCCGTGCAAGGCACACAGCCAAGCGCGAGCAGGTAGAAAGCAAAGAGGCGAGCAGACCAGAACATACGGCAAAGGTAGAGAATAATTGGTGGAAACGTTGTTTTTGGGATTTGGTTGCGTAGTAGTGAGGAGGTGGAATAGGAACGCGTTCCAATGAGACAGCTTCTATTATCCAGCCAAATCCTTTTTCAACAACTGCGCATTTACCGCCACCACAATCGTACTCGCGCTCATCAACACCGCACCCATGGCCGGACTCAGCACAAAATGCGGGTAGAGTACCCCGGCGGCCAGCGGAATGGCGACTACGTTATAGCCCGTCGCCCACCAGAGATTTTGCACCATTTTTCGGTAAGTGGCCTTACCAAAATTGACGAGGCCCAACACATCCGAGGGTTTGCTATCGGTGAGGATAATGTCGGCGGTTTCGGCAGCCACGTCGGTGCCAGAGCCGACAGCGATGCCAACGTCAGCCTGGGCCAGTGCGGGTGCGTCGTTCACACCATCGCCAGTCATAGCCACATACTCGCCTTTGGCTTGCAGGTCTTTCACGATTTCGACTTTTTGGTGGGGCAGCACCTCGGCAAAATAGCCGTCCAGACCCAACTGTTCAGCGACCGCTTTGCCGACCTTATCATTATCGCCAGTGGCCATAAATACCTTGATACCCTGGCTTTTCAATTGCCGCACCGCCTCGGCAGCATCCGGGCGAATTTGGTCGGCCAGCGCGATAAAGCCAATTAATTTATCTCCTTCTAATACAAATACTACTGTTTCGGCGGCTGAACCGTTGGCCTCTATTGGAATAGAAATATTTTTTTCTTTCAAATATCCGGGGCTGACGACGCTGAATTTTTTATCACTTATCTCCCCAGTAATACCTTGGCCAGTGAGGGATGCAAAATTGGAAACCGCTGGCAAGGACAAGCCAGCAGCTTTAGCGGCGGCGACTACCCCTTGCGCGATGGGATGCTGGCTTTCTTGTTCGAGCGCAGCGGTGGTAGCGAGTAAAGTATTTTCATCCAACCCCGCCGCAAGTGAAACGATGCGCGACACACCGAATTTGCCCTCAGTGAGGGTGCCGGTTTTATCAAAAACCATCGCGGTGATGCGACGAGCGTTTTCAAAAGCCGTACGGTTGCGAATGAGCAAACCGCGCCGGGCAGTCATTGACGTAGAAATAGCGACGACCAAAGGAATAGCTACGCCCAAAGCGTGCGGGCAGGAGGTGACCATCACCGTCACCATGCGTTCCAGCGCAAAAGCAAAGGTCTGACCTTTGGCCAGCCAGACGGCCAGCGTACCAAATCCAGCACCTAATGCGATGAAAGTCAACCACTTGGCGGCGCGGTCGGCCAAGTCTTGGGTCTGTGATTTGGCGGCTTGCGCTTCCTGCACTAGGGCAATAACCTTGTTGAGGTAACTATCCTGGCCCGATTTATCTACCCGGACTTTCAGGCTGCCTTCGCCGTTGATGGCTCCGGCGATGACTTTTGCGGCAGTCGTTTTTTGCACGGGTACGCTTTCGCCAGTAAGCATACTTTCGTTCACCGTGCTGTTGCCCTCCGTGACGGTGCCATCCACCGGGATTTTTTCGCCGGGCTTCACCAGTACCACATCGCCGATTTTGAGTTCATCTACCCGCATATCGTGCAGCATTTCGCCGTGATACATGTGCGCCTCAGCGGGTAACATCTTGACTATCAGTTCCAAAGCCTTTGAGGCTCCAGCGACGGATTTCATTTCCAGCCAGTGCCCAAGCAGCATAATAACGATCAGCGTGGCGAGTTCCCAGTAGAAATCCATGCCTGCTACCAGCCTAAACACGACCGCCGTGCTGTATAAAAATGCCACCGTAATGGCTACGCCAATAAGCGTCATCATGCCCGGCTGGCGACGTTTTAATTCGTTCCACAGCCCGATCAGGAATGGCCAACCCCCATAAAAATAGATGATGCTGCCAAGCACCACTGACACCCAATCGCGCCCCGGAAAATCAAAGTGATAGCCGACGGCCATCTGGAACATCGGCGAGATGGCGACTACTGGCAGGGTGAGTCCCAGACAAATCCAAAACCGCCGCAGGAAATCGGCGATCATAGCGGAGTGGTCGTGTCCGGCGTGACCGTTGGGCATGTCCCCGGACATGACCATTCCGTCGGGCATAGTGTGGTGAGCGGGGTCGTGCGGGGAGGATTTGGGAAGAGGGGAATGATCGGGATGGTTTTCCATGGTGTGAGTTAAGTCATTAATGCTTTAACTAGTACTCCAGCAACCCCTCTATTTTCCAAAAATCAAAATCTTTTTGAATTTTACGGATTTCTTGATTTTCAATACCTTACAAAACACTGCACATTTGTCATCTTGGCGAGATACATCCACGTCGCAGGCTATACTGTAGAGTGCAAGTATCCCGGCAGAATAGCAAATGTAGCATACACCATAAGTGCGAAGATTTTTGCAAAAATGCAAAACATTGACTTTCAGATACTTACACGCCACTCCACGCCGAAAATCCGCCATCCACTGGCACAATTACGCCCGTCACGAACCTCGAAGCATCCGAACAAAGCCAAATACAAGTGCCGATAAGTTCCTCCGCTTCGCCGAAACGGGCCATGGGTGTCTTGCGAATCACAGACATACCGCGCTCGGTATAGCCGCCTTCGGGCGTAGTCAGCAGGGCGCGATTTTGGTCGGCGATGAAAAAACCCGGCGCGATGGCGTTGACGCGGATGCCTTCGCCAAATTTCAGGGCCGCTTCCACCGCCAGCCATTTGGTGAACATATCCACCGCCGCTTTCGCTGTCGAGTAGCCCGGTATGCGGGTGATCGCCTGCATGGCCGCCATGGACGAAATGTTGATGATGGTGCCAGTTTTTTGCTTGGCCATTAGTCGCCCGAAAACCATCGTCGGCAAAACGGTACCATCCAGATTGAGTGCAAAGACCTGTTTATAATTGGCAAAAGTATGATTATCAAAGAAATTCTGTGCTGGTGGAATGGCTGCGCCGGGAGTATTGCCGCCCGCGCCGTTGATGAGTATGTCGAGTTTTCCCCAGCGTTCCAACACTTGCGTGGCCGCAGATTCGAGAGCCGCTTCGTCCAGCACATCAGCCACTAAACTGATGGCCTCACCGCCTCCCGCGCAAATGCTCTCCACCATTTTTTCGTTTTTTTCGGGCGTACGACCCAGGATGCCTACTTTGGCTCCGCGAGCGGCGAGGGCTTTGGCCATCGCGCCGCAGAGTACGCCAGAGCCGCCGGTGATGACGGCTACTTTGCCGGATACGTCGAAAAGATTATCCATGATAATTGCTTGGTTTAGAGTGGTTTAGAAAGGTTGAAAAGGTTTGGTTATTTGATCATATATGCTCTATTCAAGACCACGCTGCCTGGTATAGAATAGAAGTGACAAACGTAGGGTACTCCACCTTTACTCCTATACATTAGTTCGCTTTTCCTCCATAAAAAATGACCAATTATCGCTGGCGCGTTGTTGCTTTACTTTTTTTCGCCACCACGATCAACTACATGGATCGGCAGGTGATTGGGTTGCTCAAACCCGTTTTGGAGAAGGAATTCTTCTGGTCGGAAGCGGACTATGGCAACATCGTCATGGCCTTTTCCGCTTGTTATGCGCTGGGATTACTGCTTTTTGGGCGTTTTATCGATCAGATCGGGGTAAAACGCGGCTATGCGATTTCGATTGTCGCGTGGAGTTTGGCGGCTGTGGCCCACGCTGCTGCTTTCAGTACGGCGGGTTTTATGGCCGTGCGGGCGGCACTTGGTTTGGGCGAAGCGGGCAATTTTCCGGCGGCGATTAAAACGGTGGCCGAGTGGTTTCCCAAAAAAGAACGCGCCCTCGCCAACGGTATTTTTAACTCTGGCTCCAATATCGGTGCCATCGCAGCCCCCCTGTCGGTGCCTTTGATTTTGGGCGTTTGGGGCTGGCAGGGAGCCTTTGTCATCACGGGTGTACTTGGATTTATCTGGTTGATTTTCTGGCAGTTACTCTATAATTCGCCCGAAAAAACGCCGAATGTAAGTGCCGCCGAATTGGCCCATATTTATAGTGATAATGACGAACAAACCACAGACGCTAAACCTGTTCGCTGGGCGCAACTGTTCCGCGTTCGGCAGACGTGGGCCTACATATTCGGCAAAATGCTGACCGACCCGATCTGGTGGTTTTTCCTGTTTTGGCTGCCTTCGTATTTCGCCAGCACCTTCCAACTGGACTTAAAAAAACCGAGTCTCGCGCTGGCTTTGGTCTACACGGCCACGATGGTCGGCAGCATCGGCGGCGGATATTTGTCTGGCTGGTTTATTAAAAAAGGCTGGCCCGTTTTTCGTGCTCGCAAAACGGCTCTGTTTATTTTTGCGCTCTGTGTGGTGCCGATTATGGCCGCCCGTTTTGCAACCAATATTTGGCAAGCCGTGGCTTTAATTGGCCTCGCCGCAGCCTCGCATCAGGCTTGGAGTGCCAATATGTACACTATTGTCTCGGATATGTTTCCTAAAAAAGCCATCAGTTCCGTCGCGGGAATCGGTGGCATGGCGGGTTCGGTGGGCGGTATTTTGTTCCCGATGCTGGTCGGTCATCTGCTCGATTCGTACAAAACGGCGGGCAATATTACCGCCGGATACAACCTTTTATTCGTCATTTGTGGGTGCGCGTATTTGCTGGCGTGGACGATCATGCACCTGCTTGCGCCACGGATGGAAAAGGTGGGGTTAGAACGTTGAGTTTGCTGCGCAAGTTGAGAATGTTGAGTCTGCTGCGCAGGTTGAGAAAACTTGAGGCAACCTCCCTTACGTTCTCATCTTGCCAAAGGCAAACTCAACAATCTCAACACCCTTCACCTTCTCAACTTGCCGAAGGCAAACTCAACTCCTCAACATTCTCAACACCTTCCACCTTCTCAACTGCCGAAGGCAACTCAACATCCTCAACAATCTCAACAAAATATGCGCCTCCACGTCTACCAAACCCTGCAAAATTCCGGCCTCGTGCCGCTTTTCTACCATCCGGACTCGGAGGTGGCTTTTCAAGTTGCTGCGGCCTGCTATCGGGGCGGGGCGCGGGTACTGGAATTCACCAATCGCGGCCCTTTCGCCCACGAGGTCTTTGCCGATCTGATGAAACGCGTTCGGCGCGAACTACCCGATTTGCTGCTCGGCATCGGCTCGATTCAGGATGCGGGTACGGCGGCGTTGTTTCTGCAAATGGGTGCCAATTTCGTCATCACGCCCCTGCTCCGCGAAGACGTGATCCAGACTTGTCACCGTCGGAAAGTGGCGGTGCTGCCCGGTGTGTCTACTTCTTCGGAAATTGGTCGCGCCGAGGAATTGGGCGTGGAAATCGTCAAAATTGCACCCGGTGAAGTGCTGGGACCCGCGTTTTTGAAGGCGCATTTGGCTCCTTGTCCTTGGACGAAGGCGATGATTTCAGGCGGCGTTTCGCCCGACGAGAAGAATTTGCGCGGCTGGTTTGAAGCGGGCGCGACCTGTGTGGGCATGGGTTCTAAATTGATTTCCAAAGAAGTACTGGAAAAGAAAGACTGGGCGGGATTGGAGGAAAAAGTGCGGGAAGTGGTTAAAACTGTTGAGAAGTTGAGGGGTTGAAGTTGTTGAGAAAAGTTGGAGGCAGTTAATCTTTACTAAATCAACCTCTTATGCCTTATTTAAACAACTTCAATAGCCAAGCCCGCCCATTTCTCGGCGACGATTTTCTATTAAATAATGATTTTGCCGCTCAACTTTACCACGACCACGCGGCTACACAACCCATTATTGACTATCACTGCCACCTCTCGCCCGATGATATTGCCGCCAATCGACAATTTCGCAGCATTACCGAGGCGTGGCTGGAAGGCGATCATTATAAGTGGCGGGCCATGCGAACGCAAGGCGTACCGGAGGAATTTATTACTGGAAAAGCGAGCGATTGGGAGAAGTTCCAGCATTGGGCGGCTACGGTGCCGCATACTGTTCGCAACCCCTTGTTTCACTGGACGCACCTGGAATTACAGCGTTATTTTGGCATTAAAGAGTTGCTAAACCCAGCCACCGCCGCCGATATTTTTGCCGAAACCAATGCCGCTTTGGCCTCCCCTACCCTTTCGACGCAAGGTATTTTGCAAAAAATGCGCGTCGAAGTCGTCTGCACCACCGACAATCCTACCGATTCTTTGGAAGCGCACCGACTTTTACAACGCACTCCTTCTCAACCTGCCGAAGGCAATCTCAACTCCTCCACATTCTCCACCAAAATTCTGCCCACCTTCCGTCCCGATCAAGCGATTCTAATTGAAAAAGAAGGGTTTATAAAGTATATTGATCGGCTGGCGGCTACTGCTAATATCGAAATCCAGTCATTTCAAGACCTGCTTGATGCCCTCGAACGCCGTATGGATTTCTTTCACGCTTTGGGATGTCGCCTCTCCGATCATGGTTTGGAACGTTTGTATGCCGTGCCGTTTACAGAGGCGGAGGCCGACCATATTTTCCAAAAAAGAAGGAATCAGCAGTCGATTACGCCAGAGGAAACGGAAATTTATCAATCGGCTTTATTGTACCATCTTGGCTTGGGCTACCATCGGCGAGGCTGGACACAGCAATTCCATTTGGGTGCGCTACGGAATAATAATACCCGACTGCTGCGTCAACTTGGCCCAGACACCGGCTTCGATAGCATCGGCGATTTCGCGCAAGCCCAAAGTCTGTCGTGCTTTCTGGACAGCCTTGACAGAACTAACCAATTGACCAAGACCATTTTATACAACCTCAATCCGCGCGACAACGAGGTATTTGCCACCATGATTGGCAATTTCAACGACGGCTCCACGCCGGGAAAAATCCAGTGGGGCAGCGCATGGTGGTTTCTGGATCAAAAAGACGGTATGGAAAAACAACTGAATACGTTGAGTCATCTTGGCCTGCTGAGTCGCTTCATCGGGATGTTGACCGACAGCCGAAGTTTTTTGTCGTTCCCACGCCATGAGTATTTTCGCCGCATCCTTTGCAATTTGATTGGTCGCGATATCATGGCTGGATTACTGCCGCCGGATATGGATTTATTGGGTCACATGGTCGAGGATATTTGTTATCGCAATGCCAAGGCCTATTTTGGATTTTAAATTTGTTGAGGATGTTGAGAAAGTTGAGATTGCCTTCGGCAGGTTGAGAAGTTGAGAATTGTGAAGAGGCAGGACAAGTCAATTTATTAAGTAAATAGCAGAAACATGCCTCATCACCCGGCAAATCTCAACATTCTCAACAAGTATGCGCAGCATACGGCCTCAACTCACTCAACAAAGATGTCCATTCTCTGCTTCGGTGAAATCATGCTCCGCCTCTCCCCGCCCGGCGCGCAGCGGTTCGTACAGGCGCGGCATCTGGATGTGGTGTTCGGTGGTTCCGAGGCCAATGTGGCGGTGTCATTGGCGCAATTTGGTTTGCCGACGGCTTATCTGACCAGAGTACCTGATAATGAACTAGGACAAGCCGCGCTCCAAGCCGTGGCGCAATATGGTGTTGCGACCAATTTGTCTGTCAAAGGAGGCGAACGACTGGGCCTCTATTTTTTGGAACAAGGCGTAGGCCGTCGGGCTTCCAAAGTGCTTTATGATCGCGCCAATTCCGGCATGGCTTCTCTTGCGCCGGGTATGATTGACTGGCGGCAAGTACTCGAAAACGCTAGTTGGTTCCATTGGTCAGGTATCACACCCGCCCTGTCGCAGAGTGCCGCCGAGGCTTTGCTGGAAGGTTTACAAATAGCCAAATCATTGAATATCAACGTCTCCTGTGATCTCAACTACCGCGCAAACCTGTGGAAATATGGTAAAAAACCGGGAGAGATCATCCCGCAAATGATGGCTTATACCGATGTATTGCTCGGCGATGAAACGGCATTTGAAGTTTGCCTGGGAATTAGCCAAGCGGAGAATATTGCCCCCGAAGAATGGTTATCATTGGTAAAGACGGCTTTTCCGCATCTGCGCTACCTCGCCATGACGCGCCGCGAAGGGCTTTCAGCCTCGCATAATCACTATCAGGGTTTTCTATTTAACGGCGAAAGCCTGTTTACTTCCAAAAATTATGACCTGCCCCACCTGCTTGATCGCATTGGTACGGGCGATGCTTTTATGGCGGGACTATTATTTGGGCTAATAAAATCTAATGCTGATTTGCAGGAGGTAATAGAATTCGCCACGGCTGCGGCGGCTATGAAACACTATGTGCCGGGCGATTTTAATTTGTGTTCCGAGGCGGAAGTGCGGGCTTTGATGGCGGGAAGTTCAGGGGGACGAGTGAATCGGTGAGATAAGAGAATACTATTAATGCGAATCATGGATTTGGCTGAGTAAGTATGTTGAATGTCAAGTACTTAGACCTGTCAGGTTTTTGAAACCTGGCAGGTCTGGCCGCTAACCGCCTGAAATCAGTACCCATTTTAACCCATGATGCGCATTATTATCTATTCAATAGAATAAAGATGTATTTACTAATTCTAATAATCTTTCGCCAACACCGTGTAGTTAATATTTAATTTCGTTCCAGAAGACAAAAAATAGTTTTTAATCTGTTTCAGATTTTTATCTTTCTATTTAAAGCCTTTTAGATGTGCTTGATTACCCCTATAAAATTATAATGCATTGATTTACAGGCCAATAAAAGCAAATTTTATTCTTTGAAAAATATTTTTTAAAATTTAGTTGCGCACATGAAATGTATTACGCTATCTTCGTCCCAGTTTTCATTTGGTTTTTTGGGGTTTATTAGTCGTCTCGATGCGTAAGCATCTAGGCGACTTTTTTTTGATATGGGTTTTATAGTCCATAGCGCAGCAGGCTCTCTTGAAAAAACCGGCGAAGTTGTTCGGTCAAACTGTCTGGTGCTAACACCCGCACATCCGCTCCCAAAGAAGCGATCTTACGCACCAGGTCAATATTTGGAATAAGTCGTAGCCGAATCACCAATTTTTCGGCAGTGTTCTCCACAATCTCAAACGGCTCAAAAAACGGAGTACTCAAAAAGTACTTGCCTTGCAAGGGTATAAACTCCAACAGTACTTCTTCTATCTTTCCATTGGGTTCTACCGTGATGCCGTAGATATCTTTCCAATACGTTTCAGCATCATACAGCGGCGGTTTGTCGTGGAAGAAGCCTTTGTGTACGGGTTGCCCCACGATGCGCTCCAAAGGAAAAGTGCGCACAAAATTCTCTGGCTCATGTGAAAAACCGCCCACATACCATCGGCGGTCGTAGTGACGCAGAAACCAGGGATCGAACACGACAGTTTTTGGCTGCTTAGCGAGATGGGCAAGATATTGAAATTCGGTACGATACTGATCTTCAATAGCCCCTAGAAAAAAGGTCAGGTAACGGCTTCCTTCATAGTGCGGCAAAGGGTCAAAATAGATTGGCTTGGATCTGGCGTGTGGCTGCACCCATTTCCGTACCGCACGGTGTATCTTACCAAACGCCGATTTGGCTTCCTCCATGTTCCGTAGTTGCCCGGTTTTGGCCAACGTCTCAAAAGCAACGGTGAGCAGCAGCACATCCTCGGAAGTAAGCGGCAATTGGTCCAACAGCGTGAATTCATGCCCGGGTGCATAGCGCCATCCATATTGTGTGGGTACGTATTCTAACGGTGCATCCTTCTCCTTCAGCCAATTCATATCCTTACGCAGCTGGCGCAGGCTGATACCCAACTCTTCTGTCAGTTCAGAAGATTTCACCACCGCCATAGCACTGCTCCTCCGGTTAAGTAGATCGTGAATGCGCTGGTATCGCTCGAAGGGTTGCTTGTTTTTGGGCATCGTCCCGATTTTATTTGCAAATATATAAATTGGGTATGAACTAAAACTGCACACCCCCGACTTTATCTTTGTGCCATCAAAAAAATATTGATTGCCTATCGGCGGATGTTTTATAAAACAATCACCCGACTTTTCTGCATAGTGCCATATATTTGACGCTAAACCTACCACCGATGAGACTACACCTCCAACTTTCGCCCAGCCGCCAACCCGTCAATTTCGATCACCTGCCGGTACTCGCCGGTGCCTTGCATAAGTGGCTGGGGCCTAATCAGGAGCACGACGAACTGTCGCTCTACTCGTTTTCCTGGCTGCAAGGCGCAAAACCTGGTCCCGGTGGCCTGCAATTTCCCAAAGGAGCCACCTGGTTCATCAGTTCGCTCGACAACGACTTCCTGATCCGCAGCATCCAGGGCGTGCTGGCCAATCCCGAAGTGCGCTGGGGGATGCGCGTACAAGAGTGCCGCGTGTCCGACGCGCCCGCCTTCCCCGCCGAAGGCGAAATACGCTTCCTCTGCGCCAGTCCGATCTTCATCAAGCGTTCGGTGCCAGATGATTCGCGCCCGGATGGCCGCAACGAAAAATTCTACCTCTATACCGACCCGGAAAGCGATGCCCTGCTGACCGAGACGTTACAGCGCAAGCTCCGCGCCGCCGGGCTGGACGATACAGGCGTGGCGGTGCGGTTTGATCGGAGCTACACCAAGGCCCGCACCAAAATGGTGCATTACCGGGGCATTGACAACCGCGCCAGCGAATGCCCGGTGTTTGTGCGGGGCACGGCGGAGCAGATTGGGTTTGCCTGGACGGTGGGGGTGGGGAATAGTACGGGGGTGGGAATGGGGAGCTTGTATCTACATGATAATGAATTAAAAAAAACGGAATTTCTTAAAACCGTCGACCGAGCATGAGTCAGTACGATTGAATTGCCTTAGTCATTATAATAATGGGATATATCTCTAATTAGAAAACGATGATCAAAGAACTAGTCCAATTCACCACGGACCTCGGCGATTTCAAAGAAATCGGTGCCGAACCGAAATATGGCCTCTACATCCAGTTGAAGCTTCGCGAAACGGATGGTTATTGGTCTATCGACCCGACCGACATACAGTCGGATGTTTTCTCAAAAAAGACGGCAGGGCAATCGTTGTTTTTGAAAAAATGCCGTGATGTCATTCAGCACGCTTGGATGATTGACACCTGGAAATGCTTTGACGCACCTGAAAAAGCCATCCATACCTGCTCGCCCTATGCCATTGCTTTCAAGAAAGAAACCCTACCGGGCAAAGAGAAGCAAAAGCCTGTAGGCGACCGACTCGAACGCTATTTTGCAAAAGCAAAAGAGCTGCTGGATGACAAGGCTGAGCATGGACCTATTGATGTGTTCAAAAATTTGCTCAATTCCGCCGACAAGTTGAAAAGACTCCTTGACTCTGTGCCTGCCTTTTCAGACATAAAAGATAATGAGTACGTAGTACTGTTTCTTGACGAACCAATCGAAAAGTATCAAATAGCGCATGGCAAGTATTTAAAGGAAAACCTTTTTAATAAAGCACTCTTCACGACAGAGAACGCTGCGGGTGAAACGGTCGGCGCAAGCGGTTTTTTTAGTGGCGTGCCCGACAAAAAACCCTTTTTGAGTCACCAAACTGCTTCTTTTCAGATTTCAGGTCGAATTACTTTGCATGAGGCAGCACAACTCTTTGAGTTTGAAACAATTCTAAAACAAGGTGTGTTGCCTCGTCCGCTGCCGATCTTTATCTATCAAGATGAATTGCCCAACCTAAAAAACGGGCTACATGAATCTATTGTGCTTTTCAAGAAAGAAGCAGAAGCCGACCCTAAAAAGAGGCGTGGTTTTGCAGAAATCATGACCGATTTGCACGACAATAAGGTAGAATTAGGCAATTTCTACCTGCTTTTTTACATGGGCGGAGAAGTACACGATTTTGATTTTGTCTCAAAATTTGAATACAAACTGGACGGCTGGAAAGTAGAAAACCTGTTTGAAATAAAGGATCCTCCACCAAGACTGGACAATGTCTTTGATCTGCTACACGGTCTGCTCATTGACCTTTTTGACAACTCCCTCGTCGTGCGCAGTGGAAAAAAAGAGGGGTTGACTTTCCGGTGGTTCGGAGAGGTGGAATCTAAATATTGTCGCTCGGCAAGTGCGTATTTAATGGTATTAAAATACCGGCAAGCCTTCTACGATTTTATCTACAAAAGTCGTCGGCAGGCGATCAACCAAACCATGTTCGCGGAAATCGCTATGGCAGGGATCCTTGACGGTATCCGCCGTGACCGCTATGAAAATCACCACCATACCGAGGAGGGTGATATAAAACGCAAACTCAACCTCTTTTTCAGCCTTTATCCCAAGTTTACTCACCACAAGAATCTATATCACAACGAAAATCCAGTATCTACGGCAAACCAAACCATTCAACTCCGCGAATTCATGGGGCAATTGGCGAAAGGGGAAGGCTTCATCAAAGATGACCCGCAGTTCGCTTTCGCCGCCGGGCAGGTTGTTCGCTATCTGCTTTCCAAGAGCAAATCGTCCGACCGCAGTTTCGCCCGCCTCGAACCTTTCTTGCAACAGACGCAAATTGTCCGCTTTCTTGATGCAGTCCGAAAAGTTTTTGAAACCTACAAGCACGAGAAGTTTTCCAAGAACTTTGAGCACCCCTTTGCAGAGGTTACCGGCTACGATACTGATACCAATCTACGCGATCTGACCCCGCTTTTCTTATCGGGTTTCTTTTCCAAAAACAATCTGTTCGCCAAAAAAGAAGACGAGGAGGATTCGGAAGTAATTGACGATGAAAACGAAGACTGATTTTCCTTTTAAAACTTAAAATTTTACCAAAAGTCATGGCTACACCATTCCAAAACCGCGTCTTCGGATGCGCCATTATTCGCTCTATCAATTCTAATTACAACGCTGATTTCACTCATCAACCACGCACCCTGCCTGATGGTACAGTCTATGCCACCGACAAAGTACTGAAGTATTCCGTACGGAATTACCTCAAAAAGGTGTGGGCAAGAGAAGAAAAACTATTTTACTTCAAGAATTTTAACGACGATATGCAGCCACGCAATCTGGTTGAGACATACAAAAACGTTTTTCAAAAGGACTTGCCGAAAAACGACAAATCAAAAAAAGCAGCGAAGACCAAAGAAGACGAAGAACCGGAAGAGGGAGGCTCCAAGGCTAAGAAAGAAATCGCCAAAGACCTGCTCTCTTGCATTGACGTTCGTTTGTTCGGCGGCACGTTTGCTCCCAAAGGAGAAGGCGACGAGGCGAAAGGACTGAACATATCGATTCACGGCCCTGTACAATTCACCCACGGCATGGATGCCTATCGCAGGGGCAGCATTTTCACGGAGCAGATCATGTCGCCATTTGCTGATAAAAAGGAAAAAAAGAATAAGGAGAGTGGTGAATCAGAAACTTCCACCCCTGGCATGACTACCTTGGGTACGCAGTCCAAACTGAGCGAAGGCCATTATGTCCACCACCTGTCTGTCAATCCGCACAATCTCGACGAACTGGTGCGGCTCTCCGGTGGCACTGCGCTGCAAACGGAGGACATTGCTAAACTAAAATCTGCCCTGTGTCACGGTGTGACAATGTATGATTCCGCCGCGAAGTCAGGCACCGAAAACGAACTACTGCTTTGGGTACAGCTCCGCGCAGGCTCTATGCTGGTGCTACCCTCGTTCGTCGGCCTCGTCAAGGTGTTAAATGATGAAAAACGGAGCATTGACCTGAGCAAAATCAAGGAAATACTCGGCCGCGAAGCGGTGCAAAAAGAAATCGAAAGCATCGAAATCTGGTTCGATAGTGCCAGCACGACCGTAGTTGGGCAGCCTGACGGGGCCACTTTCCATGAAATCAACGGTTGAACGACATGGCGCAAAAACTCATTTCCTTCGACTTGAGGGCGGACTTCGGTTTTTTTAAAAAGCCGGATGTCAACGATGGGCTGGTCATGGGGTACAATATGCTCCATCGGCCTGCGCTGCTCGGCCTGCTGGGGGCCATCGCCGGACTGCATGGCTACGAACGGCGTGGCGTATTGCCCGACTACTATGAAAAACTACAATCACTTCGCGTGAGCATCGCACCGCTGGATGGTCAACATGACCGGGGCAATTTTTCAAAAACGGTATTACAGTACACTAATACTGTTGGTTACGCCAATCAAGATGGGACACTTATTGTCACCGAGCAGACGCTTATCAAACCAGCCTACCGCATTTACTTGTTGCTTGATTTAGAAAATGTAATTCATGCAAATTTACACGACAAAATTCGAGCGGGCGAGGCTGCTTATTTGCCTTATTTTGGAAAGAACGAACACGCCGCATGGTGGGAGACTGAAGGTGAAAATGGGGTTCTGGAATACCAATTCAGCAATTTCGATGCTGCAAAGGAGAATTTTCGAATTTCCTCTTTGTTCCTTCGGAAAAAGCCGCTACGTGATCAAGAAGCCCAAATAGAGGTGTTTTTTTCCGAAGAAACGTTGCTCTTACCTGATTCCTTTCTATATTTTGAGCGGTTGCCGATAGGGTTTGAGCAATTTCGACAGAAAACCACTCCGAAAAGGGAGAGGAAAGCCGAACAAAAAAGCCTGGATTTTTCAGAACCAGAACCAAAAGGCAATTGGGAATTTCAATACCAATTGGCCGATTTTGCCTATACAAACTGGCTTCTAAAACCTCAGTCAGTGCTTGACGATCTTTTTGAAATTCACCAAAACGGCAAAACAGAGGTCATTCAATTGTTCTGAAAAATGCCCACACTTTCTGAATTAACGGTAAATGCCACTCGTGTTGAAGATCGGCTTAGAGACCAACATGAGTGGTTCCTCGCACACCTACCTTACGACCCGGAAGGAGAAAAAGAGACGTTGGCCGCACACATGAAATTGGTGCTGGAGTACTTCGAGCGAATTTGCAGAGAGAACAACTTAGATGCAATTATCGATCGATTGATTTCTACGCTCAATCCACCCAGTGAACGATCTGCCGGGTATTTGAAAACGTTGTTTGTGGAAGCCATCGCTTTCCATGATGTTGGCAAAGTAAATCCGAACTATCAGTCCAAAAAAATGAAAAATGGGCAAAAAACGGATGTCGGCACTTTACGTTTTCGATACAATGCCAATGCAGTGGACACCCAACCTGCTTGGGGGCACTCTGAAATTGGAGCCGTTCTTTTTATAGTTCACCAAGCAGAAGAAATTGGCGGGACGGACTTTTCAGAACCAGAGAAAATCTTTCTGTCATCATTGGTTGTATTGCTTTCTAGCTCCATTCTATTGCACCATGCATCTGGACTAAGAGAGGTTTCGTTTGAAAATAAAACTTCTTTTTTTGAAAAAGCAGAACGGTTCAAAAGCTTTCTGGAGATGTACAACTTCCATCAGCCCGGCTTGGCTACAAAAGTTGGCCTTTTGAAATGGAATATGCTATGGGAAAAAATGTTTTCCAAAAAACACCTTGATACACCCTTTGCTCTTTTTGCCCTACTCCGCCTCAATTTTTCACTGCTGACCGCTGCCGATTACTTAGCCACCGGTGAGTACATGAACGATCGGAAAGTAGATAAAATGGGGTTTATCGAAGGAGAGTTGCGAAAACGAATAGTCCGTTTCGCACGAGGAGAAGGCGAAAAGTACAATGCAAAAGCTTATGAATTAGCGGAGCAAGCAGATTTTGAAGTAAAAAACCCAACCGATAGAAGCGGTGACAATCTTAACCACCTGCGCACCGAAATGGCAGTCGAGGTCATCCGAACAGTACGGGCAAACTTAAAAAGCCATTTTTTCTATCTCGAAGCACCAACGGGTGGCGGCAAAACCAATCTTTCGATGCTTGCTTGTGCCGAACTACTGGATGCCAACCCTGATTTGACCAAGGTTTTTTACGTTTTCCCATTTACGACGCTTATTACTCAGACGCACGGAGTTATTAAAAAAACGCTTGGCCTTACTGACGATGAAATTGCGCTGATGCATTCGCGAGCGGGTTTTCAAACCAAAAGACGTTCGCAAAGAGAGGACACCATAACTGTGGGTTCTGAAAAAAAATCGCACGAAGACGACGAAGAAAACGAGGATGGCTTTTTCGGCGACGAAAAAGACGATTTTATTGATAACCTCTTTGCTTTCTTTCCGGTCTGCCTGCTCACGCACATCCGCTTTTTTGATTTGCTCAAATCGAACCGGAAAGAGGCAGCTTACGGAATGCACCGTTTGGCAAATTCAGTGGTCATTATGGACGAATTGCAGTCTTATAATCCGGCTGAATGGGATAAAGTGCTGTATTTTATTGCCAACTACGCTACTTTTTTCAATATGCGCTTTGTGCTAATGTCGGCCACGCTGCCGAAGATCAGCGACCTTGATGTAGGTCTTGAAAACAGGCCGCCTTTCGTGGATTTGCTGCCAGAGCCGCACCGCTATTTCACCAATCCCAACTTTTGCGAACGAGTGCAATTCAGATTTGACTTATTGGAAAGTAATGCGAAAATTGAATTGCCCCAGCTTGCGTCCATTGTACTGGAAAAGTCCAAAAGTTACGCTGCAAATTCCCAATTTGGCAGTGTCTATACTATTATCGAATTTATATTTAAGAAGGCCGCAACCGATTTTGAAACAGAAATCAAAAACATTGAAAAAGCGGAAGGGCAGTTTTTCGACCATGTTTTTGTGCTCAGCGGTACTATTATCGAACCACGCCGCCGAGAGGTCATCCATTTTTTGAAAAACAAAAACAACCGCTCCAAAAATGTGCTGCTCATCACTACGCAAGTAATTGAGGCTGGTGTGGATATTGACATGGACTTAGGGTTCAAAAATATGTCGTTGATTGACAGCGATGAACAATTAGCAGGTCGCGTCAATCGAAACGTACTAAAAGACCCTTGCGAAGTATGGTTATTCAACCACAATGAATCCAAGGTGATTTATGGCAAAGACCTACGCTACAAAGTTACCCAGGAGAGCTTGGCGGGCAGCGACGACCACCGCGATATTTTGAAAGAGAAGGACTTCACCCGGCTTTACGGCCCTGTCCTGAAAAAAATAAACGCCAACAACAACAAACCATTAATTGAAAATTTTAACAGTAGCTATTTGCCAAAAGTAATGGCCCTTAATTTCAAAGACATTCACAAAGATTTCAAATTGATTGATGCAGATAATTTATCAATATTTGTTCCACTTAAATTGCCAACAGCCGACAACAGTTTAGGCGAAAGTAAGATGACGATTCAAGGCATTTTTTCACGGTCAGAGCTGGATTTTTTACAAAAGATGGCCCTTTGGGCAGAAGGGCAAACACAAGTGGACGGTACAGCGATTTGGCAGGTTTACCGAAACATTTTGGGGAAAGACAAGAAAGATAATTTTGTAGAGCAAAAAATAGACGTAAAAACGATCCAAGGGATTTTGACAAAATTCACGTTTTCCATCTTCAATACACCGAAACTACGAGTTAGTCTGGAAGCCTTTTGTAATCCCTCAAAAGGGTTGGAAGAATACTTGTATTTAAGTCATTATGAAAAGGTGTATGACTATAAAACGGGCCTGCATCTTGATAAACTGCAAGACTCCGATAGTTGCATTATATGATCTAAGATTCCCCCCACCCCATGCACCACGTCACCGCCACCCTAATCAACATCTACCATATCTGCCACCGTGAGCTTTGGCTCCACGCCAACGAAATCCGCATGGAATCCGGGTCGGAGGTGGTGGCGGAAGGGAAATTCATCGGCGAGACCAGCTATGGCGACCGGGCCGACCGCTATACCGAGGTGGAGGTGGACGGTGTGAAAATAGATTTTTTCGACCGGAAGACTGGTGTGGTGCATGAAGTAAAGAAATCCGACCGGCTAGAGCGGGCCTACATCGCTCAGGTGAAGTACTATCTCTATAAGCTGGAACAAAACGGCATTGCGGCCAGCCACGGGCTGCTGGAATACCCAAAGCTGCGCAAGACTACTCGTGTAGACCTGTCTGCCGACGACAGGGTACTCATACCGCAGTGGGAAGCAGATATTCGGCGCATTGTGGCCCTGCCCGTTTGCCCGGGCGTGATCCGTAAGCCTTTCTGCAAACAATGCTCTTACTATGACTTTTGTTATGTAGGCGAACTCCCCGCCGAATAAGCAAAAAGGCAAATCTAAACCCTTGTTCTAAACCTTTTTTCTCAACATTCTCGGCTCCGCTCTGCCATGCGCAAAGACTACTATCTATTCAATCCCGGGCGCATGAGCCGCCACGACAACACCTTGAAATTCACGCCAGTAGATGAACACGGCGTGGAGGGCGAATCGCGCCATATTCCCCTGGAAGGGGTAGACAACCTCTACTGTTTCGGTAGCCTCGATGCCAACAGTGCGCTGTACAATTTCCTGGGTCAGAACCGGGTGGGCGTGCATTTCTTCGATTATTACGAACACTACACCGGCTCCTTTCAGCCCAAAGAATACCTCCTGGCCGGCAAAGTTCACCTGGAGCAAAGCCGCGTATATCTCACCCCGGCGCGGCGGCTGCACCTGGCGCGGGGACTGGTAGACGGTGCTACGTTCAATATGGTCAAAAACCTGCGCTACTACCAGAACCGGGGTCGTCCGCTGGATGCCCAGATCAATTTGCTGGAAAAATACCGCCTCGACCTCGACAAACCCGCTGACGTGCCTGCACTGATGGGTTTGGAGGGCAACTGCCGCCAAACGTATTATGATGCATTTGAGGCGATTATCGAGGGTTTTTCGATGGGCAACCGAGTGAAGCGGCCACCTTCCAACGAGGTGAATGCGCTGATGTCATTTGGCAATTCGATGTGCTACACGGCCACGCTGGACAGCATTTTCCACACCCAACTGAATCCAACCATCAGTTTCCTGCACGAGCCGGGCGCACGTCGCTACTCGCTTGCGCTGGATGTTTCGGAGGTATTCAAGCCTTTTTTAGTAGACCGATTGATCTTTCGGATGTTGAATAAAAAGGAGCTGCAAGCCAAAGATTTTGACCACGAACTCAACGGTTGCCGCCTGAAAAAACCCGGTCGCCAGACGTTCGTAAAAGCCTGGGATGAGAAACTAAAAGAGACCATTCAGCATCGTTCGCTCGACCGCAATGTGAGTTACAAGCATCTGATCCGGCTGGAATGTTACAAAATCCAGAAGTACATCCTGGGCCTCGAACCTGCATACAAGCCGTTCAAAATCTACTGGTAAAGTCCACGCACTATGTATGTTATACTCGTCTACGATATCAACGAAAAGCGCGTGGGCAAGATGCTCAAGCTATGCCGTCGCTACCTGAACTGGATTCAGAACTCCGTGTTCGAGGGAGAAATCACCGCCGTAAAAATGAAAGAGCTGGTCCACGAAATAAAGGAAATCATGGATGAACGCTTCGATAGCGTGATTATCTTCACCAGCCGCGACAAACAGTGGCTAAAAAAAAGAATCATTGGGGTGGAAAAAGCCAGCACTGATGTATTTTTGTGACCTCCCGCGCAGGTCGTCGGTCTCCTATATAAATTCGGTTATTACAGGGCGACGACTAAAAGGAGCAAAAAACGCAATTTTCGCCCACACAAAATGTTGATATTCAATATTTTATACATATTTTTGTAATGGGTCTTAATCGTACCAGTTGGAATTGAAACAATATTAAAGAATTATTGTTAATGTCTTGCACAATGGTCTTAATCGTACCAGTTGGAATTGAAACTACTATGTTGACTCGTCTTTGCCATTTATTCCCGTCTTAATCGTACCAGTTGGAATTGAAACATCACGGTTGCGCCCTGATCATAATCCAACACCACCTGTCTTAATCGTACCAGTTGGAATTGAAACATTTACGCTTGGCCACTCTGCGCCGCCGCTGCACCTGTCTTAATCGTACCAGTTGGAATTGAAACTTCGTGCCGGAAACCGCCAGGATACCTGTTGGCTGGGTCTTAATCGTACCAGTTGGAATTGAAACAACTCAAACAGGCCCGATGTTGTGATTGGCGGAGTGTCTTAATCGTACCAGTTGGAATTGAAACGTAATGATGCGCTGCGCACCAAACTTTGCCAACATTGTCTTAATCGTACCAGTTGGAATTGAAACAAAAGTACTGCGGCGGCACGTCGCCAGTCTCCACGGTCTTAATCGTACCAGTTGGAATTGAAACTGGCAGTTTTAAGGGGTTTGCCGATTGGTATGGGTGTCTTAATCGTACCAGTTGGAATTGAAACACTACGACAAAATCCGGGATTTCCTATTCAATCGCGTCTTAATCGTACCAGTTGGAATTGAAACCCCGTCAAACTCAGTGTATTGCCGCTCAACGTCAAGGTCTTAATCGTACCAGTTGGAATTGAAACTCTACCTGCGGGCAGCTATGCTACGACTGCCCAAGAGTCTTAATCGTACCAGTTGGAATTGAAACCTTTCGGGTGATGGGCAGCCGTTCAAAACTGTCAACGTCTTAATCGTACCAGTTGGAATTGAAACCGTAGTGGTATACCGTGCCGCCACTACCGGAACTGGTCTTAATCGTACCAGTTGGAATTGAAACCCCGCTTAAAAGTTGCGACCGGCAAAGCCGTGGCCTGTCTTAATCGTACCAGTTGGAATTGAAACTATTTTACGATGGTGGCATCGGCAGCCGTGCTGCCAGGTCTTAATCGTACCAGTTGGAATTGAAACCCACGTTTTCTTTCCGGTTTTTCGTGTCGGTTTCCTCGTCTTAATCGTACCAGTTGGAATTGAAACAGATAGACGCGGATTTTGAATTGGCCTTTTTGAAGGGTCTTAATCGTACCAGTTGGAATTGAAACTCGGGCTTATAATGCGCATCGGCAATGCCAGCAGTAAGTCTTAATCGTA
Source organism: Saprospiraceae bacterium (assembly GCA_965249785.1). Lineage (GTDB taxonomy): Bacteria > Bacteroidota > Bacteroidia > Chitinophagales > Saprospiraceae > M3007. The sequence continues at coordinate 45,784 of CBDFMU010000056.1, forward strand.
CCAGTTGGAATTGAAACAATTCTACCAGTGCATAATCTTCTCCCTGCAAGTGAAGTCTTAATCGTACCAGTTGGAATTGAAACATAGTTTCGAGGCTGATGTGTACAGCGAACTGGAGCGTCTTAATCGTACCAGTTGGAATTGAAACCGCAGGTGCTGGAGCGATCTGCCAACACTTATTCGGGTCTTAATCGTACCAGTTGGAATTGAAACAAAGCATATCCTACAAGTGGTCTGGCCAGTTCGCCGGTCTTAATCGTACCAGTTGGAATTGAAACAAGAATCCGTTGCGCTGAAACGAGCGCGTAGGCGGTGTCTTAATCGTACCAGTTGGAATTGAAACTCGTCTTTGCAGCGCAGACTTGCATCGCCCTGACCGTCTTAATCGTACCAGTTGGAATTGAAACAAACCTGTCAGCCACCGCTCCGCTCCTTCACGCTCCGGTCTTAATCGTACCAGTTGGAATTGAAACAAGTGGTACGCCCCCGGAATCCACACCACGAAAACGGTCTTAATCGTACCAGTTGGAATTGAAACGCAATCCCTGAGCAGTCACCGCTGCATTGCCAGTCAGTCTTAATCGTACCAGTTGGAATTGAAACGCCTACATCGCCTCCGAGCAGGCGTATTTGAAAGAAGTCTTAATCGTACCAGTTGGAATTGAAACGCCACCACAAACGGCGCATTGAATTGGGTATCGGAGTCTTAATCGTACCAGTTGGAATTGAAACTGGGCGACACCTTCCAAGACATTAAAACCGCCGCCGGTCTTAATCGTACCAGTTGGAATTGAAACAAGATTGTGGACAAAGACACGCCGCCGCCGTTCTTGGTCTTAATCGTACCAGTTGGAATTGAAACTCTGCCGCGCCATTTCCGTCTCGAAATCGAATTCGTGTCTTAATCGTACCAGTTGGAATTGAAACTAGTAGTCGGTTTCGCCGCTGGCATCCTTGATTGGGTCTTAATCGTACCAGTTGGAATTGAAACCAGGTACTTCAAATCAAAACCAGTCAACCCGCCCAGTCTTAATCGTACCAGTTGGAATTGAAACACTGCTTGACTATCCTTCCATTCTGCAAACGCATCGCGTCTTAATCGTACCAGTTGGAATTGAAACCAGAAATTTCACAGCAAACCGCCTAAAACGGTGCTTGTCTTAATCGTACCAGTTGGAATTGAAACTAGACTTGGATGGAAAAGTAAAGTTCCCTGCCTGCGTCTTAATCGTACCAGTTGGAATTGAAACGCATATTTACCGCGCCTGCTGCCAATTGTTTGAGCGGTCTTAATCGTACCAGTTGGAATTGAAACTACCTTGTCCACCCCTTATAACAATTGCGCCTGTTGGTCTTAATCGTACCAGTTGGAATTGAAACATTTTATTTTTTCTTGCCTACTCTATCCGGTTTTCGTCTTAATCGTACCAGTTGGAATTGAAACACCCATTAGCGTCGTCAAACTGCCACCACAGAGGAGTCTTAATCGTACCAGTTGGAATTGAAACCTGCTTACCAATGCCAGTGCCTGGAGTCGCTGTGTTGGTCTTAATCGTACCAGTTGGAATTGAAACTGATCGGCGACGATCAGGCAAACTACCCGATCACAGGTCTTAATCGTACCAGTTGGAATTGAAACTATTGGGAATGGTGTTTTGTGAAAAGGAACTTTGGCGTCTTAATCGTACCAGTTGGAATTGAAACTGAAAAGTTTCCAATAGAACCGCCCACCGTTGCGGCGTCTTAATCGTACCAGTTGGAATTGAAACATATTTCCCCTTGCGACCACACGAGCAAGGCCGTGGGGTCTTAATCGTACCAGTTGGAATTGAAACTTGCTAAAACATACTGGTTTGGGCCGCTTTGGCTTGCGTCTTAATCGTACCAGTTGGAATTGAAACGCGAATACGCGGACAGTTGCAGGGACTGGATTAGGTCTTAATCCTACCAGTTGGAATTGAAACTATGCTTACTCCTTGTCGTTTCTCCAAACGCTTTACGGTCTTAATCGTACCAGTTGGAATTGAAACTTGATGGGAGACGGCCCCAGCGGGTTGATGTTGAAGTCTTAATCGTACCAGTTGGAATTGAAACTCTTTGGAAGATTCAAATTGCGGAAATTGCGGAACTGTCTTAATCGTACCAGTTGGAATTGAAACGCATCCAATATTAGAATGCTGCGAAAGCGAAAAGTATGTCTTAATCGTACCAGTTGGAATTGAAACTGAAATTGAGGCAGGAATACCATTACGCGGAAGTTTGTCTTAATCGTACCAGTTGGAATTGAAACATGCAGATATCAAGGCGAGTAATACCGTGCACTTGCGGTCTTAATCGTACCAGTTGGAATTGAAACATAATGAGTATGTCGGAGTTTCCGGCTTCACACCGTCTTAATCGTACCAGTTGGAATTGAAACATATTATCGGCGTAAATGCCGAGGAAGATGCTGAGTCTTAATCGTACCAGTTGGAATTGAAACGAGTAAAGCAGTTGGCCGATTTTTGCGCAGCGCGAGGTCTTAATCGTACCAGTTGGAATTGAAACACAAAAAGACCGGCCAAAAGTACCCCGCCATAACAGTCTTAATCGTACCAGTTGGAATTGAAACGCGTCTGTCCTTTGCTGTATTCCAGCATCTCCCCTTGTCTTAATCGTACCAGTTGGAATTGAAACTGTGAGTATAGTTGGTTAATAGACCCCGACAAACGTGGTCTTAATCGTACCAGTTGGAATTGAAACAGATGGACACACGCACCTACAAGGTGATCCACGGTTGTCTTAATCGTACCAGTTGGAATTGAAACATAAGTAAGCAAAACTCACACCAGATTGAGGAACTGGTCTTAATCGTACCAGTTGGAATTGAAACATTATTCAGCGACTGGGACGCCAGGCAGTGGAATCTCGTCTTAATCGTACCAGTTGGAATTGAAACCCCAGGACTACCTTATTATCCTTTGCACTGGCCCACGTCTTAATCGTACCAGTTGGAATTGAAACGCACGATGGTAGTGCCATAAGCCAGGCTTACCACCGTCTTAATCGTACCAGTTGGAATTGAAACTTATCACCCCAATACACCCACCGCGTGCCATTGTCGTCTTAATCGTACCAGTTGGAATTGAAACTTGGCAGGCGTTGCGCCTTGGGCATTCTCTTCGTTGGGTCTTAATCGTACCAGTTGGAATTGAAACGCAAAAGTAAGTAGACTGTCCTGAAACTGCGGATTGTCTTAATCGTACCAGTTGGAATTGAAACTGAAATTGAAGCCGGAATACCATTACGCGGAAGTTTCGTCTTAATCGTACCAGTTGGAATTGAAACACATCCGATTAGACGGACTCAGTTCCCGGTATTGCGTCTTAATCGTACCAGTTGGAATTGAAACTACAAATCGTCTGAACGTCCCGTGCTTCTTTATTTGGTCTTAATCGTACCAGTTGGAATTGAAACTTGATTTATGGAGCGGGTAAATGTATTTATACTTTAGTCTTAATCGTACCAGTTGGAATTGAAACGCGATAACGAGCCGATCAAAGATGTTCCGGGCATTTGTCTTAATCGTACCAGTTGGAATTGAAACCTATCGGGCCGCGCACTCTTTACGCTTTGGGAAAAGGAAGTCTTAATCGTACCAGTTGGAATTGAAACTCTCTAACAAATGCCTCAATCAAATTAGTTACCGCGTCTTAATCGTACCAGTTGGAATTGAAACCGGGTTCATAGGCCAGTACTTGCGCTGGCATCAGCGGTCTTAATCGTACCAGTTGGAATTGAAACCCACTAAGGCGTTTGATGTTAGGCACTATTTTTTGTCTTAATCGTACCAGTTGGAATTGAAACACATACAGGTAACCAAGCAAAACGGGAGGCTTACGGAGTCTTAATCGTACCAGTTGGAATTGAAACAAAATTGGTAGGACTGAACCGTTGCAAGGACACCACAAGTCTTAATCGTACCAGTTGGAATTGAAACATTTTAGGCGGAGCGTATTCTTTGTCGTAGCGTACAAGTCTTAATCGTACCAGTTGGAATTGAAACAGGCTTTTGGGTAGAAAAGGACACAACCCATACAGGTCTTAATCGTACCAGTTGGAATTGAAACGCAACAGCATTGTCAATGCTGGCACTGCGATTAAGAGTCTTAATCGTACCAGTTGGAATTGAAACTCAAGGGTTGCCTTGTACGTTAGATTACCAGTATCAGTCTTAATCGTACCAGTTGGAATTGAAACATTGCTGGCATCTTCAAAGCGTTCAAGCCGGGCTATGTCTTAATCGTACCAGTTGGAATTGAAACTCATGGCGGAGATATTGCCAAAACTGGATGCGCTGGTCTTAATCGTACCAGTTGGAATTGAAACACGACTTCGCTCACCGTATTGAAGTCCTGTTGGTGTCTTAATCGTACCAGTTGGAATTGAAACTTTCTTTCAGCACCTGCGCATCCGATTTGCGCAGATAGTCTTAATCGTACCAGTTGGAATTGAAACTCATTCAAGCAAAAACGCATTATGTCCAATATTAAAGTCTTAATCGTACCAGTTGGAATTGAAACACGTGTACATAAATCACGATGCGCTCAAACGCGCCCAGTCTTAATCGTACCAGTTGGAATTGAAACAGGCGATGATAAACTTGTTGTGCAGGTATCTACTAGTCTTAATCGTACCAGTTGGAATTGAAACTTACCAATCACATATTTAGCATAAACATAAGTACCCGGGTCTTAATCGTACCAGTTGGAATTGAAACCAAAGGGCCATCTGACGAATTGACTGGCCAGACCTTGTCTTAATCGTACCAGTTGGAATTGAAACATAGCATTGCTGGTTTCCACCGTAGGCAAAGCACCTGTCTTAATCGTACCAGTTGGAATTGAAACACAAGTCGAAGAAAGGTGAGGGCCAGGTTACCACGTCTTAATCGTACCAGTTGGAATTGAAACACACTGGGATTGCGGGTCTGCTGGCTAATCAGCCAAAGTCTTAATCGTACCAGTTGGAATTGAAACTCTGAACTATCCAATGCTGCTCGTGCTGCGCACGAGGGTCTTAATCGTACCAGTTGGAATTGAAACGTGATATAATCGCCGCCGATTTCCTGTTTCGCCATTGCGTCTTAATCGTACCAGTTGGAATTGAAACACTCTTACCTGCGCGTTCGCGATGCCAATGCCGTAGTCTTAATCGTACCAGTTGGAATTGAAACTAGCCCGTAGCCTAGTTGCTTATTGTAGTCGTGGTGGTCTTAATCGTACCAGTTGGAATTGAAACTGCGGAAGAGTTCGCCATTGGCCTTTGGTCGGCGGTGTCTTAATCGTACCAGTTGGAATTGAAACGTTTGCTCTCTGTCAGTTTCGCCTTCGGCCAAGAGTCTTAATCGTACCAGTTGGAATTGAAACCTTTGGCGCACCATGCGTCGGTATTTGGGCCACCGTGTCTTAATCGTACCAGTTGGAATTGAAACATCGCCGCGTTGAAGAGTGCTGGACTTACATTGAAGTCTTAATCGTACCAGTTGGAATTAAAACCCCATTTCTAAGTGAGCCTCTATGACCCCTATGTTCGTTCCACAGAGGCTCACCGGGTAAGATGGAGACTTACAGAATCTGTCAAAAATTTAGTCTATTAACCAATTACCAGTCTACTAGTAACCAAACTAGAATCGGCGTTTCAGCAAGTACCGGCGACCGCTTTCCAGCACACTGATATTGGTCACTTCCCAACCTTGTTCGTAGAAGAAATTAAGCCCATCCACCAGGCTGCGAAAATCGAAACGGCGACCGTTCACGTCGGTGGTAAAATCCTGTTTGGGATTGGACTGGCCGTAATCAACGGAAAAGGTGCAGCGTCCGTCGGTTTTGAAGAGTGGGTCCAACTCGATATACTGGCCGGTATTATCCGGTCCGATTTTCACGCCTTCGACAAAAATTTGAGCGGAAAGTAGCCAGCTTTGGGCGGCAAATAAGCAGCAAATAAGTACCTTTTTCATGTGCATTTGAATTTTTGAACAAAGAAAAAGGCTAGCCACCAACGCGTGCGGGCTTTAACCACGGCTTAACGGCCAAAACGGCTTTTGACAACAAACCTTAACAGTTCAAGCCGTTGGTGTAGCGTCGCCGAACATTCGCAGGGCATTTTCGGTCGTCACGCGGCCAATTTCTTCCAGGGACACGCCTTTCACAATTGCCAGCATTTCGGCGACCTGGCGCACGTAGGCACTCTCGTTGCGCTTGCCCCGATAAGGCACTGGCGGCAGGTACGGCGCATCGGTTTCCAGCACAATGTGTTCCAACGGGAGAACCTGCAATATCTCTGGCAATTCCGATTTTGGATAGGTGAGCGTACCACCAATACCCAGCATAAACCCCAGGTCAATCATTTCCCGCGCTTCTTCCAAAGTACCGGAAAAGCAATGAAAAATGCCCCGCAATCGCCCATCCTGCGCCGGACGAACCACCTGCAAGCATTCCTGGTTGGCCTTGCGGGCGTGGATAATGACGGGCCTTCCCAAGTCCTTAGCCCACTCCACCTGACGGGCAAAAGCGCGCTGCTGAATTGCCAGCGTGCTGACATCCCAATGCAAATCTACGCCCGTCTCGCCGATGCCCGCCCAGGTACGTTGGCCCAGCCAATGCTCCACCGTAGCCAGTTCCTGTTCCCAGGTAGCTGGTTGTACCGAGCAGGGATGCAGCCCCATCATCGCGAAGCAGTTTTCGGGAAAATCTGCTTCCAAAGCCAGCATTCTTTCGATGGATTCGGCATCTATATTAGGCAGGTAGACGCGCTCTATTCCGGCATCTATGGCCCGTTGCACCATCTCCGCTCGGTCGGCGTCGAACTTACGGGAGTATAGGTGGGCGTGGGTATCAATTAACATGGGGTGCAGTGAGTGGGTTAAAAAGGGCGCAAAGGTAGGGAAAAATGGGGTTTCGAGAAAGCCTTAGAGCAAGAGATTGTGACCTCAAAATGGAATTGCGTTTAAACTGCGTTGCATTTTGAATGCTGTATGAGGCGCAATTTGTACCCATAAAATCAACGCAGTCAAACGACATAATTATTCTAAAAATCTCCCTTAATTTATTGTGGAACTACAAGTTATACAAACTAAAATTTACCAAATACGCGGCGAGCGCGTCATGCTTGACTTTGATCTGGCCGACTTGTATGAAGTAGAAACTCGGACATTGAAGCAAGCCGTTCGACGTAATGTCCGACGTTTCCCAAGCGATTTTATGTTTGCGCTTTCAGAAAGTGAAATTCAACAGATGGTATCACAAAATGTGATACCATCTAAAAGTTATTTTGGTGGAGCTGCTCCTTTCGCTTTTACAGAGCAGGGTGTAGCAATGCTTTCATCTGTATTGCGTAGCGAAAAGGCTATTGATACCAATGTTGCTATTATGCGAGCTTTTGTTGCGCTTCGCCGTTTTGCACTTACCTATGCTGAGTTATCCCAGAAAGTTATCGAAATAGAGACTAGGATGGGTAAAAATTTAGCCGATATAAACGAAGTACTCCGTTGGCTGGGTGAAGAAAATCAGGCTCGCGCCAACGAAATAAAATCTCTGGAAGTTGAGCAGGAGCAACCTGATGCCTGGCAAAATCGCCCACGAATTGGGTTTAAGAAGTGAGAAGTTTAAAACAAACCCTCCCCCACCCCCAAAATCTTAACGAATCTTTATCAGAAAGATAAGATTTCCAAACAGGACTTGGCAGAGCGTTTGCAAGTCTCCCCATAATTTCCATGCACGATGACAGCACTTACTTTGAATGACTGGAAGATACTTTCTTCCGTCACTTCCAATGACAAATACGGACTTGAAATCCTGGCCGAGGTACAGGAGAGCGGCACTCAGCTTTGGCTGGGTAGCCTTTATAGTGCTCTGAACCGACTCGAACGCGAGGGACTACTAGAAAGTTACTGGGGAGAAGCTACCTCAGCAAGAGGCGATCACCGACGAAGATACTATAAGATTACTGCGCAAGGCTCTTTGGCCGTCAGGGAGTATCAACTTTCCTTTAATCCACGCTGGAATTGGTCATTGGCCTATTCATTCTAAATAAACTCGCTATGCCTAATCAGATTTTTTTAGATAAACTGGATCGCCTGATTGATGCGGGGCAGGATATGAAAATTGCCCTCCATACTGCCGTGAAAAGTAAGGGGGTAGTGATCCGAATATTTGCGCCGCTCCTGGTAGAATTACTATTCTTTCCGTTTATTTTTATGCTGCTTATGCTGCATTGCCTTACCAATGTTTATTTACATAAGGTTCGCGAACTTAAACTTAGTAAAGAAACGGGTAGCAATCCAGAAAGTAAAATATTCCGTTTACTGAGATCTGTCCGATTTTTCTTCCCTAAAAAATATCGGGAAGAATGGCTGGGAGATTTAATGGAAATTGTATCGGCGATGGAGGATGAGCATCAACCCAAATGGTTGATTTATACCGTCGTGGTTGGTCACTTTTGCATTGTTGTATATCATGCAAGTTTATTTAAACTGGGGGAGTTTTTTAGCCCGTCGGATGCTAATAAGAAGAGAATTTAGTAGATAGGGAAGAGATAACATAATGAAATCGGCCCCGGAGCGTATGCTTCGGGGCCGATTTCATTATTGATGGAATTAAATTATATCCGCACCACCAGCCGTTTGCCACCGGGCACATCCATATCCCATAATTTTTCAATGTCTTGCAGATCAACATTTACTGTTTCAATCTTCAATTTTTCGTCGGCAGCTAGTTGAAACATTTCAGGTAAGATTTCGGTGAGCAGGGTTTTTATCTGGCCCTTGGTCCAACTACCAAGACCGGAGCCGGAAAGTTGCAGGTCGGCACTACGCAGGTTAGCAGCGGACAATTGAATCAGATCGCCCGACATGGCACCGACCGTCACGAAGCGCGTTCTCGGTGTAAAGGAGCCAGTACCTTTCAAGGCGGCCAGGATCATCTCCGCCGCGTGTCCCCACAAATAGTCGATGACCACGTTAATAGGCTTTTCTTGATGGAACTGCCGTATTTGAGCGATAAATGCCTCGTCCGGCTGCTGCACAGCAATGATCTCATCTGCACCCAGCTGTTTTAATTCCTCCAAAGATTGAGGATTTCGGCCAGTAGCAATCACCATTTTGGCACCGTAATATTTAGCGAGCTGGACCGCCACTCTGCCAGTGAAGCCCGTAGCACCATTGATAAGTACGGTATCGCCTGGTTCGATCCTGGCCCGGAACCGAAGGGCCATGGCGGCCCCAATAACGGCGTTCGGGAGCGCCGCAGCGGTGGCGTCATCGAGTCCGGCTGGCAATACTACCATCCGATCCTTCCCGACGGTAGCCTTTTCGGCGAGCATTCCACTGACACCCAAGGCGTAGACCCGGGTCCCATCTGGCAATAGACACACCCCGTCGCCGCCGATGACTTTCGCTTCCCGCTGGTCGCCGGATGTGGAGTAATGCGTCCCTTTGGCCTGGCCCTTGTCAAAATGTTTTAAGGCGACGGCTATGACCGATACCAACACTTCCTCGTCGCTTTGTACGGTTGGTTCCGGGAAATCCACGTACTTCGGCATTTCCCCTTTGTTATAGAGCACTGCTGCTTTCATGTTCTTTAATTTTCAACAAAGGTAGAAGCACCGGTAGCGCGGGGACGATAACATTTGTTATCAAATATCGGTTCAAAGAAGAACTGGACAGTGGTGTCCTTTCCATTATTGTCAAACCACGCGCGGAGACAGCCTTTTTATGAAAAGGCACAATCCAAAAATATGGTATACAACACAGCCGCCAACAAAGGCCACCATGATTTGTTTTAATGGGTCTTATTTGCAAATATTTTTGCCTTAGGACGTGTAAATAATAACGTGTTACTTTCTCATAACCCCCGCGCTTTAGCCGGGGGGAAATCAACCCAGCCAAAATGGGTTTTAACCCAAAAACGGCCTTTATGGGGTTAAAACCCCGCTTGGTAGTGATGCTACAGCCCCCGGTTAAAGTGCGGGGGTTATAGGAATTTGACAAATTATCTTTTGCACGTTTCTTATTATATCCGAAAATAAACAATATGCCACAGGAACTGAAAGACTTTAGCAGCGTCAGCCCGTCTGCAAAATCGCTTTTGATGATGAAGGGCTATACCAACATCCCATACGCAAAGCAAACGGCAGCACTAATGCATGGCCCGGAAGCTTTTGACCTGAACTTTGATGATAAAGACTTCTGGTTTTGGATTCGGGTGATGCACTTTGAAAGCCGCTATTGGAGTATTGACCAATTGTTGAAACAGACTGACTGCAAAAACATACTCGAATTATCTTCGGGTTATTCTTTGCGCGGGCTGGACCTTTGCGTTACAGATGCCAGCATACACTATATAGATACTGATTTGCCGGGTATTGTAGATATTAAACGGGATATGATTGCTAAAATGCAATTAGACAAAGTGGGCAAAGGCAAATTTGAATTGCAAGCATTAAATGCACTGGATGTCTCCGCTTTTAACAAGGTGATAGACAGGTTTGGCGACGGACCTTTAACTATTGTAAATGAAGGACTATTGATGTACCTGAATTTAGACGAGAAAAAGCAATTATGTAAAACAATCCATACCGCCTTAATGCAACGCGGCGGCTACTGGATAACTGCCGATATATATCCAAAACATTCTGCAGAAACGACGACCAGTTTGCCAAAAAGCAAAAGCGAAGCGGCCTTCCTGGAACGACATAATGTGGAAGAAAATAAATTTGACAGTTATGAAGCCGCTGAAGCCTTTTTTAAAGAACAAGGCTTTGCAGTAATACAGGAAGCCGTACCGAATTACCAGGAATTGAGCGTACTGCCAAACCTGCTTAAGACTTTGCCGGAAGAGCTGCGTAATAGGAAGGAGCCTCCACCCAAGATTCAGGCTACCTGGATGCTGCAAGCCGTGTAAAAAATCCAGCTCTCATCACGCCTTGATGCTGTGGCAAAATCAAAATTGCCCTCCAACGTCGGATGCCTAAAAATGACCAGACAAATTTTCCATTAAAAATAAATTTTGCGAAGCCGATCAGTTGCACGTATATTTGCAGCCGATCGGCTTCTTAATTTAACATTCATGAGACGAGACATCTTTCAAGCCATTGCAGACCCCACCCGACGAGCGATCCTCGTCCTGATCGCCGTGCAGGCAATGACCCCCAACGCCATTGCGGAGCACTTCGATATTACCCGCCAGTCCATATCCAAACATTTGCGCATCCTGTCCGAATGCGACCTGCTGGCCCAAAAGCAAGAAGGCAGGGAAATCTTTTATGAACTAAAAATCGATAGAATGAAAGAAATCGACATTTGGCTCGACCACTTCCGAAAGATTACGGAGGAAAGTTTCCAGCGACTCGATCAAGTATTGCTCACCATAAAAAATACAAAAAAATGAACCTGCTGTTTGATTTCACCGTGGACAAAGCCACGGCCACCATTTACGTCACGCGGGAATTCGCCGCCGACCTCGATCTCGTCTGGGATGCCTTTACCAAAGCGGACATACTGGACCAGTGGATGGGCCCTAAACCGTGGCGGGTCCAAACCAAGGAAATAGATTTCCGGGAAGGCGGCCGTTGGTTGTATACCATGATCTCTCCCGAAAATATCACACCCACCCGCTATAGTTTGGCGGAGTTTGTCGAAATCCAACCCAAGTCCAGTTTCACTACCCGGAATTCCTTTTCCGATGAAAATGGAGATCCCATCAATACTGACTTTACCTTTTCTCTGACCACGAACTCCTTCCAAGCCAGGGCCGAAAAAACCACCGTGCAGATTGTCAAAAAAATGGCGAGCCTTGCCGAACTGGAACAGTTTATTGTAGGGGGTTATTATGAGAAAGGCACTGCCGCGGGAATGGACAATCTGGACGAATATTTACGCACCCTGGTCACCAGCAAATAACAAAACTTAAAAAACAAATCCTGAGTTATGCGAAAGTTGATAATGAAGATGTCGATGTCACTCGACGGTTTCGTAGCCGTCGCCAATGGCAAAAATGATTGGATATTCAAAACCGGAGACGAGGAGTCATTGGCCTGGAGTGTCGGGCAAGTCCGGGAAGCAGGGTTAATTATCATGGGCAGGAAGTCCTTTGAGGATATGGCTCCTTACTGGCCGACTGCGCCCGGGCCTTTTGCTGCGCCGATGAACGAGATTCCCAAGGCTGTCTTTACCGAAAAAGGGTTTGCGGGTATCCTGCCCAGCGCAGAGCAGTCGCCCGCCGCGGCTTCCTGGGCCGAGGCGCGGGTGTTCGACGGCGATCTCGCCGAAGAGATCAGGAAACTCAAAGCCGATTCGGGGAAACCGATCGTAGCACTGGGCGGTGCTGGAATTTATGCAGCAGCCTCATCGCAACGGGTCTCATCGATGAATACCACATCGCCATCCATCCCGTCGCATTGGGCTCGGGGTTGCCCATCTTCACCAGTCTTACCATACCGCTTTACCTGAAGCTGGCGGATGTAAAGGCTTTCCCGGGAGGAGTCGTTGTACACACTTACTATCCTGTAAATTAAATTGCCTGAGGATGCGAGTATTTGAGTATTCGACCAAAGCACTTGACAATCAGGTAATTGATTGAATACTCAAATCTTCAGATACTCAAAATAACTTATTTTACAGTGTCTTACCACGTATAAGGTTTATATATTTCTGTCGACGTTGGCGAGGACACCAACGTCGGCAGAAATATTCACGATAATTCCGCTTATCGCGTAAAGGTTGCTTTACAGAGAAATGTAGTGTCCGGGCTGGAATAGGTCAGCGTGACCGTGGTACCGGAAATCGTACCGGAACCACCGATGGCACCGTACAAGTCACTGGTCAGCGGATCCAGTATGAAATGCTGATTGGTTACGGTAGCCGTCGCACTTTGACCCACGACCCCCGCAAAATTGGAAATGATAATCTTAGTTACGTCAGCCCCGGCGGCAATCGTGCTGGTATACGTGCTGTTTGGGGTACACGTTTGGGCAACCGTGTAGGTGCCGTAGAATTTCAAGCGCGATTCCGTATCGCACTGCCCTGTCGGCCCGGTTTCATACCCGGTGTTGCAGAAGCAGACCCCTTCAAAACAACTGCCCTGATCACCACAGAGGATGTCTTTACAAGGATCAACCTCTTCGAAAAAACAAGCCGGTGTACAGATTAAGATCGTACCGAGAAGGAGGGCGGATAGGTAGGAATGTGTTTTGTGCATCATAGATTTTTCTGCTCTTGTTGGTGTCGTCGCCAATAGGAAGGGGTGAAATGAGTGATTTCGTCTTATCGGTGATTTTGGCGAGGACGACAATATGGGCAGAATTGGTTTCAATTTAGTAGCCTGATGGCGACCAGATTTCTTTATTATCAATCACTTCCCCAATCCCAGATAAGTGTCTACCGTTGCCTTCATTACATCTTCCAGTTGATAAATAGTGTCCAAGTCCTTAATCTCTAAAAACACCTCCTTTTTGGTTGCATCCAGAGTACCTATTTTTTTCTTAGCACTAGTAAAATATAGTCGGCAGATAGTTCTCCGGTTATTATCATCAAGCAGGATCGCCATATAAGATTGAGCGTCGCGGAACGTGATGCGGTTTGGATCGATATACTTGCGCAACATAGATTTCACGATGTAAAAGCCTTCCATTTCCTCAGGCGTCGTATCAATCAGACGTTCTTTGCCCACTACTGTCTCGGTACCACCAGCAACGGGTGCTACTAACGTGTCGTCTATTACTTGCTTTTTTGCCTCTTCTTCTTGGTTGAGTGCCGATTTTAATCGGTCACTAATCATATCACTTAGCATCAAGTGCATAGATTTTCGCAACAGGTCCGAAAAGTGAAATGCCACCTTGTCCGTCACTACGCCAGAATATACCTGTTTGGTGAAAAAGCGAACAAAAGCCTCACTGGGTGACTTAAATTCGGCTGCCAGCAATGCTCGAAGCGATGCTGTATATTTTAGTTCACTTGCTGCTGCTGCGATGCTGACTGCATCGAAGTACGATTTGTGAAACCGTTTCAAGTCTTCGATCTGTGCATCTGTGATCATTGTGATGTCGAAGTCAAGAAAAGGCCGCTCGTCCATCTTATTTGTTTCCACCAAATCTGTGAAAAAGCGATATTCTACCCCGTTGGTCAGTACGGAGAACCGAGCCTTGCACACGTGAAAATAGCGTAGCAATTGTCCGTCGTGGTTATCCAGTTTTTGTTTCCAGTGTTTTGCTTCCAACAAAATGACCGGACAATTATCCTTCATCACTACGAAGTCCACTTTTTCACCCTTTTTAATACCTACATCCGCCACAAACTCAGGTACAATTTCAGATGGGTTGAAGACATCGTATCCTAATGCCTGAAGAAATGGTAAAACGAAAGCATGTTTGGTAGCTTCTTCCGTAAGCGTCTGTTCTTTAAGGCGATTGACACGATCTCCTAATTGACGAATTGTATCCTTGAAATCCATATAGGTTAGGGTTTTAGAAATTAAACTGCTGATAAGAGACGACTAAAATTAACTATTTACCCCTCTTTCTTGACGAATGCATCAAAGATAGCAACAGCTTTTTTACAAACGCAAATAAAAAAAGGCTGCACAATGTGCAGCCTTTTTCAGTAAGATGGTGAAGTAACCTTACGCCAAATATCCTTTTGTCGGGCCGCCTAATCTCAACCCACAATCTCATCGTCCAAAAAAATAGGGCGAATGAGTTACCATTCGCCCTACGTGGAGCCGAACAAGGGATTTGAACCCTCGACCTGCTGATTACGAATCAGCTGCTCTACCGCTGAGCTAATCCGGCCGGTAGTAATAGGGCTGCAAAGATAGCCCGCCCGCAAACATTCAAAAAAGTACAGCGCAGATTTTTCAAAAATAGTTCCGCTGCGAACAAAAAAAGGCGGCGACATCCAAATCCTGGATATCGCCGCTTCGTATAGACTACTGTCTACCAACGGCTTATGCAGCCGTCTCGTCGTCCTTTTTCGTATCCTCCACCGGAGTGTCGTTCGTAGCTTCCACTTCTGGTGCGGCCTCTGCAGCGGCTACCACTGGTTCCGCTTCGATGGTTTCTACCGGAGAAGTGAATGGTTCTGCCTCGATAGTCTCCACATGAGAAACCATGCGATCAGCACTCACAATATGTCCAGTAGCCAAGTCTTCAGCTACGATATTCGAATCAGCCGAGTCAGCCGATTTCTTGGCACTGCTACCACCACGACGGGTTTTCTTGGTGGTCTTTACTTTGCCAGCGTTCAAGTTGTACACTTCATTGAAGTCCACAAATTCAATCATAGCCGTTTCAGCACCATCCCCCCGACGAAAGCCGAGTCTGATCACGCGCAGATAACCGCCCGGACGTTCACCGATCTTGGTGGCTACGGTGCTGAACAGTTCGTTTACCGCTTCTTTATTTTGCAAATAGCTAAACACTACCCGGCGGGAATTGGTCGTGTTGTCCTTGGATTTGGTGATCAATGGCTCCGCGTAGCGGCGTAGGGCCTTAGCCTTAGCCACGGTCGTGGTGATGCGCTTGTGCTCAATCAATGCAATGGCTAGATTGGCCAGCAATGCGCGGCGGTGGGAAGAGGTTCTTCCGAGGTTGTTTACTTTGTCTCCGTGTCTCATGTTGACGGGTACCTAAATTTGTAGGTGGCGGCACCAGGGCAGGAAATATTTCCGCTCGATGGTTACCACACTTGGTGAGTTATGGAGTTATAAGTTATGAGTTATAAGTTATGTCCCGCAGGCGCATAACTCATAACTCATCCCTCATAACTATTTTCTAATCTTCTTCCAGCTTATACTTAGCCAGGTCCATACCGAAGGTCAAGCCTTTGTCTTGCAACAGCTCTTCGATTTCGACTAAGGACTTTTTACCGAAGTTACGGAATTTCAACAGTTCATGCGTATCGTAACGCACCAGTTCGGCCAGTGTGTTGATCTTGGCCGCTTTGAGGCAGTTATAGGCACGGACACTGAGGTCGAGGTCTTCGAGCGAGGTCTTCAACAGCTTGCGCATGTGGAGAATGTGCTCGTCCACCACGTTTTCTTCGCGGCTGGCGGGTGTATCAAACGTAATATTATCGTCCGTGATCAGCATCAAGTGCTGGATCATGATCCGGCTGGCTTCGCGAATAGCTTCTTCGGGGTGGATAGTACCATCCGTTTTAACGTCGATGGTCAATTTTTCATAGTCCGTCCGTTGTCCGACCCGGGTATTTTCTACCTTGTAGGAGACGTTCTTGATCGGCGTATAAATGGCATCAATCGGAATAACGCCGATCGGTGCATCTTTTGGCGCACCATCGTCGGCAGGTTGGTAACCACGGCCTTTGGTAATGGTAAATTCCATTTCCAGCGTCACCGAAGGCTCCATGCGGCAGATCAGCAGATCAGGGTTCATCACCTTGAATACATTGGTGAATTCTTCGATCTGTCCGGCGCGAAACTCTTCCTTCCCACTGACGGTCAGGTAGATTTTCTCCTGTGGATTCTTTTCATCCACGATCAGTGGCTTGATACGGATTTGTTTCAGGTTCAATACAATATCCACCACGTCCTCCACTACCCCACGCATGGTGGCAAACTCGTGATCTACTCCACCAATGCGCACAGCACTGATAGCATAGCCTTCCAGGGAGGAAAGAAGAACCCGGCGGAGGGAGTTACCCACCGTCTGGCCAAAACCTGGCTCCAACGGTTTGAACTCGAACGTGCCTTCAAAATCAGTTGCTTTTTGCAGCAGGATTTTTTCAGGCTTTTGGAAATTGAGAATACTCATATAGTGGAATGCTCCAAAGTTGAAATAGGTGGGAAATCAATCGTGAATTTGGGACCGAATGCGGATCCAGAGGATTGAAACGCATAAATGCGAAAATGGTTGGCGCCGTCATCGAACGCCAACCCTTCGCTATTTTATCTTACTTCGAGTACAACTCGACGATCAATTGTTCTTTGATCTTTTCTGGTATCTGGTCGCGTTGTGGGTAGGACAGGAAAGTACCCTGCATCTTGTCGGGGTTCCATTCCAGCCAGCCAAATTGGCGAACGTTGGCGGTTTTAGCACCGACGTGGGTCGTTACGATTTCCAGCCCCTGCGACTTACCGCGTACTGCCACCACATCACCTGGCTTTAAGGTATAAGATGGAATGTTCACCACGTTACCATTGACCGTGACGTGACGGTGGCCTACCAATTGACGAGCACCACGACGGGTAGGCGAAATACCTAGGCGGAATACCGTGTTGTCCAAGCGTGCTTCCAGTAGTTGAAGCAATACTTCCCCCGTTACGCCGTGACGACGGGTAGCACTGACAAAGGTTTTGCGGAATTGGCGTTCCAATACACCATAGGTATATTTAGCCTTTTGCTTCTCGGTCAGCTGCAACGAGTAGTTGGATGCTGCTTTTTTCTTGCGGGTCTGACCATGCTGTCCGGGTGGATATTTACGTTTTTCAAACGCTTTATCATACCCGAAGATAGATTCGCCAAACGAGCGGGATTTTTTGGTGGTTGGTCCTGTATAACGAGCCATTTTATTGGAAATCTAAAAACAATGTGGTCAATGTGAATAATGTGGTCAATGTGCTAATGTAGTCAATGTGGTCATGTAGTTGCTTTGAGCATTGATCACATTTATTTCATTTGCCACATTAAACTCTCCGACGCTTGGGTGGACGGCAGCCGTTGTGCGGCATCGGTGTTACGTCATTGATAATCAGCACTTTAATGCCAGATTGGTCAATAGCGCGGATGGCCGCTTCCCGACCGGAACCGGGGCCTTTCACGAACACTTCTGCGGAGCGAATGCCTGCCTCGAAAGCCGTTTTAGCGGCATCGTTAGCGGCTACTTGCGCAGCATAGGGCGTGTTTTTCTTCGATCCCCGGAAACCAGCCTTACCAGCCGATGCCCAGGATACCACTTCACCCTGCTTGTTGGTGATCGAGATAATGATGTTGTTGAAGCTGGCCTGGATAAAGACAATGCCTTCTGGCGTGATCTTTACTTTCCGCTTAACAACCTTTTTTGCAGCTGCTTTTGCCATTATATTAAAATGTGGTCAATGTGCTAAATGAGATCAATGTGGCCAATTTAAAATGTGACTGGGTGGACCTTATCCACATTGACCACATTATTTTTATGGAGCACATTATTTATTTAGTAACTTTTTTCTTGTTTGCCACCGTCTTCCGTTTGCCCTTGCGGGTACGGGCGTTGGTGCGAGTGCGTTGGCCACGCAGGGGAAGTCCTTTCCGATGGCGCAATCCACGGTAACAACCAATGTCCATCAGACGTTTGATGTTCAACTGCACTTCAGAGCGCAACTGACCTTCGGTCTTATATTCATCGGCGATGATCCGCGCGATGGACTTGATGTTATCATCGGTCCATGCCTCCACTTTCGTGTTCTCGTCTACTCCAGCTTTTTCCAGAATGGATTGAGCAGAAGAATCTCCGATCCCGTAGATATACGTCAGACCAATGACGCCTCTTTTATTTCTGGGTAAGTCCGTACCAGCAATACGTGCCATTTTCTTGAATTATGAATTATGAATTATGAATTAACAATGAAGTATGAAAGATGAACTATAAGCGATACCTAAGGACGGCAGTTATAATTCATAATTTCTAATTCATAATTAACCCTGGCGTTGTTTGAACTTGGGGTTCTTTTTGTTGATCACGTAGAGCTTGCCCTTACGACGGACGATCTTACAGTCAACAGAACGTTTCTTGATGGATGGTTTGACCTTCATGACGCGGGTGCTATCCGTTTATTGATTTATGTAAATTATTGATTTTCAACAGGTTACTTGTATCTATAAATAATCCTTCCGCGACTCAGGTCGTAAGGGGACATTTCGATAGATACTTTATCGCCCGGCAAAATCCGAATGTAGTGCATACGCATTTTACCGGAAATAGTGGCCAGAATGACGTGACCGTTCTCCAGGCGAACTTTAAAATTGGCGTTGGAGAGTGCCTCGGCAACTTCTCCATCTTGTTTGATAATATCTTCTTTTGCCATAAGAGGCCCTTTTGAATTTCGGGCTGCAAATGTCTAAATTTTTGGTGAAACTTCCTGCAACGCCGCGTTATTTTTTACAACTTCCATAACAAACGTGTGCGTAGACAAAATATCGGCCTGGCCTTTGCGGACAACTACCGAGTGTTCGTAATGTGCGCTGGGCTTCCGGTCACGGGTATGAATGGTCCAACCATCCGTATCCTGATACACGTCCTTCGTTCCCAAATTGATCATTGGCTCGATGGCGATCACTAATCCATCCTGCAACAACATTCCTTTACCGCGTCGCCCGAAATTGGGCACTTCTGGATCTTCGTGCATAGAACGCCCGATCCCATGCCCCACCAAATCTCGCACCACACTGTATTTATATTTTTCGCAGTAGTCCTGGATAGCAAAAGAAACATCGCCAATTCTTTTTCCCACCACTGCTTGTTCGATTCCTTTGTAAAGCGAGGCATAAGTGACCCGCAACAATTCCATCACCGGCTCTTCTACGCTGGCGAAAGCAAAAGTGAAAGCGGCATCGCCAAAATAACCCTCCAATTCTACCCCGCAATCTACCGAGACTACATCCGTCTCTTTGAATTCCCGTTGAGCCGGAATACCGTGTACCACAATGTCATTGTAAGAAACACAGAGCGACGCTGGAAATCCATTATAACCTTTAAAAGACGGTTTACCACCATTGTCCCGAATGAACTCTTCTGCCGCTTTATCAATGACTTCACCAGTAATACCAGGGCGAAGTATGCTTCCTACGTGGGCTAAGGTCTTGGACACTAGCAAGTTAGCATTCCGCATCAGCTCCACCTCATCTTTGGTCTTATAGAAGACTTGTTTGCCTTCACCGCCAGTCGTGAAAAGACCCATAAGTTGACTTATTGAGGTTGACCAACCTGTAGACCCTGGGTACTGCGACCCTGGATGCGACCGGATTTGATTAAACCATCGTATTTCTGTGTAAGCAGGTAACTTTCAATAACTTGTAATGTATCAAGCGCTACACCAACCATAATCAACAACGTCGTACCACCAAAGAACAGCGCAAACTGCTGATTGACTCCAAATGTCGCAGCGATGGAAGGCATAATACCGATCAAGCCCAGGAAGAAAGCGCCCGGCAGCGTAATACGGGTCATAATGTTATCTATGTACTCGGAGGTTGCTTCTCCCGGTTTTACACCCGGAATGAAGGCATTGCTACGCTTTAAATACTCGGCATAGTTAGTCGGGTTAATCATCAGAGCCGTGTACACGTAGGTGAAGACGACGATCAGGATGAAAAACGTGATATTGTAGCCGAATGAGTAAATGTCATTGAAGGCATGAATACGACCACCTGCTTGTTGGGTACCCGAGAAATATTGAATAGCAGTGGCGGGCAGGAACATCAGCGCTTGCGCAAAGATGATCGGCATAACGCCCGCTGAATTCACTTTCAAAGGCAAATAGTCACGGGCACTGGCAGTAGGCAGACTACCTCCGGATCGCCCGACCATGCGCTTGGCAAACTGAATTGGAATGCGTCGAACCCCCTGAATGACCAGAATAGTGGCCAACACAATGAGGAAGAAGACTGCCAATTCAATAAAGAACAAGAGTAACTTGTTGTCGCCAAAAAGTGTTTGGAACTCAAACGCGAACGCACCCGGCAGTCGGGCAATAATACCCGCCTGAATAATGAGCGAAGTACCGTTGCCAATGCCTTTATCCGTAATCCGTTCGCCCAGCCACATACAAAAAACAGTACCAGCGGTCAGGATAATAATATTACTGAACCAGAAAACGGAATCTGGAATGTTAGGCGATACTCCACCAGGAATGCTGCGAATCAATTGCAAAAAACCACCGCCCTGTACCAGCGTAAGAGCTACGGTCAGCAAACGAGTAATTTGATTGAGGCGTTTACGGCCACTTTCCCCTTCTTTCGTTTGCAAACGCTGGAAATACGGTACCGCAAAGCCCAACAATTGGACCACAATAGAAGCAGTGATATAAGGCATTACCCCCAAAGCGAAAATAGCCGCCTTATCAAAAGCACCACCAGTAAAGATGTTAATCAATCCCAGCAGATCATTGGCACTGCGGTTTTTGCTAGCGTTCGCCAAGGCAGCCGGCACGACACCTGGCAATACCACGAACGTACCGACCCGATAGATCAGCAGCAGTGCCAACGTAAACAGAATACGCTGGCGGAGCTCCTTAATGCTCCAGATATTCTTGATAACCGTAAAGAATTTCATTACGACCGGAGTGTATTTAGACGATTTGAACGCTTCCGCCTGCTGCTTCGATAGCAGCTTGGGCCGAAACCGAAATGGCGTGAACTGTAATGTTCACTTTGGATGTCAGTTTCCCGTTACCCAGCACTTTGATCTTGTCGGTGGTTTTGGCAAAGCCTGCCGCCTGCAAGGATGCTATGTTTATGGTGTCGCTTTGCTGCGACATTTTCTCCAGCTGGCTGAGATTTAGTGGAACATAATCAATGCGATTAATGTTCTGGAAACCACGTTTCGGCAAACGACGTTGCATCGGGGTTTGTCCACCTTCAAAGTGGCGCTTTTCTTTGGCACCGCTCCGGGCTTTGTCACCCTTGTGACCACGTGTAGATGTACCGCCGCGACCTGAACCAGTACCACGACCAATGCGTTTGCGGTTTTTTGTAGCACCCTCTGCCGGACGAAGATTATTGAGCTCCATGGCTTTGTTTTATTCGATGTGAAAACCTGTAAAGGCCAAGCCCCACAGGTTTTAGGTTGAATGTCAATAGTTTATGTACAACGTATTATACGTTTTCTACGTGTACGAGATGATTCACCACCCGCAACATTCCCTGAATCTGCGGAATATCCTCATGCTCCACCACTTGGTGAACCTTGCGGAAACCGAGGGCCACCAACGTCAGCTTCTGGCGCTTGCCCTTGTCAATCGGGCTTCTCATTAATTTGATTCTTATCTTGCTCACCTTTTTTCAAGTTATGAGTTATGAGTTATGAGTTATGCGCGAGTACAAGCAGAGTATAACTCATAACTTATAACTCATAACTCTTTTTAACCTTTAAACAGTTTTTCCAGGCTGATGCCACGTTGGCGGGCCACTTCGATTGGACTGCGCAGACTGGATAGAGCCGCAATAGTAGCTTTTACCACGTTGTGCGGATTTGCCGAACCTTGCGATTTGGCCAACACGTCATGCACACCAGCCATTTCCAGCACGGCACGCATAGCACCACCAGCGATCACCCCCGTACCATGTGCAGCGGGTTTGATGAGTACGCGACCAGCATCGAATTTGCCATAGGCTTCGTGTGGAATAGTACCGTTGTGGACGGGTACTTTGATGAGGTTCTTCTCGGCATCTTTCGTTGCTTTCGCAATCGCTTCCTGCACCTCACGCGCTTTACCCAAGCCTTGACCAACCTGACCTTTACCATCGCCTACCACCACTACGGCGGCGAAGCTGAATGTACGGCCACCTTTCGTCACTTTCGCAACGCGGTTGAGGGCAACGAGTTTTTCCTTGAGGCCGGAATCTTCACTCGTCCGGGAATTATCTCTGTCTCTGTCTTGCTTAGCCATTGTATAATGGTTGAGAATGTTGAGGTGTTGAGAATGTTGAGAAATTGACAAAAAACTGATTATCAGTATTTTATAGAGTTCTCTCCTTCAAAAACACTCAGTATTTGGTATTAATATAATTTAAGTTTAAAGAGATGGGAGGGTGTAGTTTTCTCAACAATCTCAACCCTTTTTTCTCAACTCTCTCAACAAATTTTAGAATTGAAGTCCGCCTTCGCGGGCACCTTCGGCCAAAGATTTGATACGGCCGTGGTATAAATACCCACTGCGATCAAATACAACCGAGGTAACACCGGCGGCCTGGGCACGTTCGGCAATCAATTTGCCGACTTCCATTGCTTGTTCGATTTTGGTGCCCGTAACTGCGTTGGAATTGGCAGCGGCCAAGGTGGTACCCGTCAAATCGTCAATAATCTGGCAATAAATAGATTTATTGGAGCGAAAGACGCTGAGGCGTGGGCGTTCTGTCGTACCGCCTATCTTCTTGCGAACGCGCAGGTGAATGCGCTGACGGCTCTGCTTTTTTGTACGTTTCATTGCTTTTATCAATTTAGGCTTCGCCGATTTCCGACCGGAAAAGCATGATAATTATATTGTATGGAGTATTTGAATATTCGAGTATCAAATACTCGGTTCCTCAAATCTTCAAATACTAAATTTTTCAATTTATTTCTTGCCACCAGCGGTTTTACCAGCCTTACGACGGATTTTCTCGCCTTTGAACATGATACCCTTTCCTTTGTAAGGTTCTGGTTTGCGGAAACCACGAATCTTGGCGCAGACTTGACCGAGCAGCTCTTTGTCAATACCTTCGAGACGAATCTGCGGTGGCTGACCTTTTTCCATTGCCGTCGTCAATTTGATTTCCGGCGGAATAGAAAAGAGGATCGGGTGAGAATAGCCTACCGTGAGGGTCAGCAGGTTGCCCTGATTTTCCACCCGATAACCTACACCAATTACTTCCATCTGGCGAACGTAGCCTTCGCTGACACCAACAACCAAATTGTTGATCAAAGCGCGATACAAGCCGTGCAGTGCCTTGTGGCGTTTCTGATCGGTTGGACGTTTAACGACCAAGCGTGCCATCTTCCATTTCCACGGTGATATCCGGGTCGAGTTTTTGCGTGAGCGTGCCTTTCGGCCCTTTCACGGTGACCACATTATCGGAGGCCACAGAAACTTCCACTTTGGCCGGGAGAGCAATCGGCAATTTACCAATGCGTGACATATCTCTTTCTCAGTTATGAGTGATAGTGTTGTTGAGCGGGTTTAGAATGGTTGAGGATGTTGAGCAAAATTCTCAACTTTTCTCTCAACCCTTATCAACATTCTCAACCTTTTATTAGCAAATGTAGCAAAGCAATTCGCCACCTACATTCAGTTCGCGGGCCTTTTTATCGGTCATCACGCCTTTGGACGTGGAGACGATCATAGTCCCCAAGCCGTTGATAATCCGTGGAATATCGCCGGAACCGGAGAACTTACGCAGACCTGGACGGCTGACGCGCACGAGTTCGCGGATGACTGGCTTCTTGGTAGTCGGGTCGTATTTCAAAGCGATCTTGATGATGCCCTGTTTGTTCTCGGCGGTTTTGTCCTCGAACGTATATTTTAGAATGTACCCCTGATCGTACAGGATCTCCGTGATGGACTTCTTAATACGGGAAGCCGGGATCTCAAGAATACGATGGCCCGCCAACTGTGCGTTGCGGATGCGGGTCAAATAGTCTGCTATCGGATCAGTGACTTGCATTGTATGCGAAAAAGTTGATAATTAATTATTGTGGGTTAGACGGTTTGGAAGTTTAGAAGGGTTTAGTAGTTTAGTTACCGGAGAAAATTATCGTCCCGGAATTACTAAACCGCTCTAAACCGTCTCCACCTCTCTCCACCCTTTTGTTACCAGGACGCTTTCGTGATACCTGGAATTTTGCCGTATAGGGCCATTTCGCGGAACTTCACCCGGCATAGGCCGAATTTGCGCATGTAGCCTTTTGGGCGACCGGTCAACAAGCAACGGTTGTGCAAGCGGATCGGGTTTGCATTGCGCGGAAGTCTATCCAGTGCATCATAGTCACCGGCGTCTTTCAGCTTCTTGCGCAGATCGGCGTATTTGGCAACGATGCGCCGACGCTTATTTTCACGGGCAATGACGGATTTCTTAGCCATTTTGCTCTATATCAGCTTGTAAATGAATGTCTTGTTTATTTTTTGACAAAGGGCATACCCATTTCTTTCAGCAGGGCATACGCCTCGGCATCGGTCTGGGCAGAAGTAACGAACGTGATGTCCATTCCCATGATTTTGCTTACTTTATCAATGTCGATTTCCGGGAAGATGATTTGCTCGGTAACGCCCATTGTGAAGTTGCCACGACCGTCGAACGCCTTATCATTGATCCCACGGAAGTCACGTACACGCGGCATGGCAATCGAGATGAAACGGTCCAGGAATTCGTACATCCGCTCTCCACGCAAAGTAACGCGCACCCCGATCGGCATACCTTCGCGGAGTTTGAAGTTGGATACCGAAGTACGGGCTTTGGTCGAGACAGCCTTCTGACCAACAATGGTCGTCAGTTCGTTCGCCGCCGTATCGATCATTTTCTTATCACCAGTTGCATCACCAATTCCCTGGTTGATGCAGACTTTTTGCAGGCGAGGTACCTGCATAATGGACGAATAGTTGAACTGCTGCATCAGCGCAGGCACCACTTCGGTCTGGTATTTTGTCTTGAGACGAGGTACGTATTTCATCACTAGATGGTATTGCCGGATTTGATAGAATAGCGAACTTTCACGCCGTTTTCCTCGCGGTAACCTATACGAGTGGCCGCGCCGCTGGTTGCATCGATCAGCGAAAGGTTGGAGATATCGATGGTAGTTTCCATATCCTGGATGCCGCCTTCTTCGTTCTGCGTCGCTTTCACGTGTTTCTTTGCCATGTTCACGCCTTCCACGATCGCGCGGTTTTTGTCAGGAAATACCCGGATGACTTCACCCGTTTTGCCCTTGTCGTCGCCAGAGATCACGATCACCTTGTCACCCTTGCGGATGTTCAGTTTCGGTGAAAAACGTTTTGATTTATGTTTCGTAGCCATTGTATTAATGTG
Source organism: Saprospiraceae bacterium (assembly GCA_965249785.1). Classification (GTDB taxonomy): domain Bacteria; phylum Bacteroidota; class Bacteroidia; order Chitinophagales; family Saprospiraceae; genus M3007. The sequence continues at coordinate 71,530 of CBDFMU010000056.1, forward strand.
CTAAATTTTTAATGTGGCAAATGTTACTAATGTGGTCAATGCGAATGTGTGGATAATTGGCCACATTGTTCACATTTAAATAATTGGCCACATTTTACAATACTTCTGGTGCCAATGACACGATACGCATATAATCCTTTTCGCGCAGTTCGCGGGCCACTGGGCCAAAGATGCGCGTACCACGTGGTTCGTCGGAGGCATTCAGCAACACTACGGCGTTGTCGTCGAAGCGAATATAGGAACCGTCTTTACGGCGGATTTCCTTGCTGGTGCGTACGATCACGGCTTTGCTCACCGTACCTTTCTTTACTCCACCCGGCGAAGCGTCTTTCACGGCTACCACGATCTTGTCGCCTACGCCAGCGTAACGCTGACGGGTGTGACCCAGTACACGGATGCAAAGTACTTGTTTCGCGCCGGAGTTATCGGCCACATTCAAACGGGATTCTTGCTGAATCATGACTTTTTTTAGTTATGAGTTATGAGTTATGAGTTATTATTGATAGTGATAAGTTATTGACTTGTTTGCTACATTGGTTGATTGCCGCGCAGCTTATAACCCATAACTTATAACTCATAACTCCAAATCATTTCGCTCTTTCGATGATTTCCACCAGGCGCCAGCATTTATTCTTGCTCAGCGGGCGGGTTTCCATAATGCGTACGGTATCACCTATTTTACAGGTGTTCTCTTCGTCGTGCGCAAAGAATTTTTTGGAACGCTTCACGAACTTGCCGTAGAGCGGGTGAATCAACCGGCGTTCTACCTTTACTGTAATAGTCTTGTCCATTTTATTGGAGACCACAGTGCCGGTTTTCTGCTTGCGGAGGTTTCTTTCTATTGTTGCTGCTGCTTCCATCTCAAATTAGATGTAAAATATGCTTGCGAATGATGTTGATTACGACTGGCGACGGCGACGGCTCCGCAATTTGGAACGCAGTTCCAGTTGCTCGGGGGTCATAGTGACCAATTCGCGGCGACGGGCTTCCGTATTAATGCGGGCAATGTTGCGACGCAATTCACGGAGTTCGAGCGGGTTGGCCAGGCCTTTAACGGCATGATCGAATTTCATGGTCTGATATTCGTTCGTCATGCTCGCCAGTTCGGTTTGCATATCCGCCTCGGTCATCGCAGCAACGTCTAATTTTTCCTTTGCCATGGTTATTATTGTATTGACTAAATTCGGTAATAGTTAGATAAAAGTGGATGAAAGACTTTTATCCTTCAAAATCGTAACGAGTGACGGTTTTGCAAAGTACCGGCAACTTTTGGGCAGCCAGGCGCAAAGATGCGTAAGCCAGTTCTTCCGTGACCCCTTCAATCTCGAACATGATGCGACCAGGTTGCACCTCGATGATGTAGTGATCCACCGCACCTTTACCTTTACCCATCCGGACTTCGGCTGGCTTAGAGGTCATCGGTTTATCGGGGAAGATACGAATCCACACCTTGCCTTCCCGTTTCATGTTGCGGGTCAGCGCGATACGGGCCGACTCAATCTGACGGCTCGTGATCCGGCTAAATTCCAGCGATTTCAGCGCAAACGAGCCGAAAGCAATGGAGCTACCTTTATGTGCATAGCCACGGTTGCGGCCTTTCTGCTGTTTACGATATTTTGTACGTCTTGGCTGTAACATCGAAAGTACAATTTAAAAGCCTGTCAATCAGTATTTTATGTTCGACAGCCGATTCTTTTTCACGAAAGGGGCTGCAAATGTACGGCGTATAACAGGATTTTCAAAAAAAGAAAACCAAATGCACCGTTAAGTAATGCCAATTTTTAGTTGGTAATGATTGGCTGCCGACTATCGGCGACCACCTCCACCACCGCCGGTACCACCACCACTTCCGCCGCGATTGCCGCCACCGCCGCTGCCGCCACGGTTACCACCGCCGCCGCTTCCACCACGATTGCCACCACCGCCACTTCCGCCGCGATTACCACCGCCGCCGCTTCCACCGCGGTTGCCGCCTTCGCGATCACCGCCACCGCCTTCCCGACGATCTCCACTACCTCGGCGATCTCCGCCACCGCCGCCACCGCGACGATCTCCACCACCCCGGCGATCTCCGCCGCGGTCGCCGCCTTCGCGACGATCTCCACCGCGATCACCACCTTCGCGACGATCGCTACCAGTGCCTTCTGCGGCTGCAAATGGGGTTAATTCCCGTTTTTGAAGCACTTCCCCTTTGAACAACCACACTTTGATCCCGATTTTGCCATACACCGTTTGGGCTTCTACCCAAGCGTAGTCAATATCGGCGCGGAAAGTATGGAGCGGCGTGCGCCCTTCTTTATATTCTTCGGTACGGGCAATTTCGGCTCCGCCTAAACGACCGCTTACGCGAATTTTGATCCCTTCGGCTCCGGCGCGCATGCTGCCTTGAATGGAACCTTTCACCGCACGACGGAAATTGATCCGTGCTTCGATTTGCTTGGCCACTTGTTCGCCGACGATGTTGGCATCCAGTTCTGGCTTGCGAATCTCGAAGATGTTGATCTGGACTTCCTTGCCCGTCAGTACTTTGAGTTCTTCTTTGATCAGGTCCACCTCTTTACCGCCTTTACCGATAATAATACCGGGGCGGCTGGTGTGGATGGTCACGGTCACACGCTTCATCGAACGCTCGATGACGATCCGGCTGATACCGTTCTGCATCGGTTTGTTGCGATCGCGGGGATCGGCCGTAGCCGTCTTTGGACGACGGATGCGCAAGTAGTTGCGTATCTTTTCGTCTTCCACGACTTTCAGACCGTAGTCCTTATCAGCGTACCAGTTAGAATCCCAACCGCGGATAATGCCCAAACGGTTACCTATCGGATTTGCTTTCTGACCCATTCTTTTTGTGTATTGGTTGACTGGTTATTGGTCGTTAGTTAGAAGTTATGAGTTATGAGTTATATTAAGATCGTAATCAACGTAATATAACTCATGACTCATAACTCATACCTAATTTCTTTTAACCTATTTTTTTATTATTCTTGTTCTAATGCTTTGCGGTTGGCCACGACAATAGTGACGTGGTTGCGACGCTTGCGCACCCGGTAGGCACGGCCTTGTGGTGCGGGCAAAAAGCGGTAGATAATGCTCCCCGGATCCACGAATGCCGTTTTGATGTACAGTTCGTAGTCGTCGGCAGCACCTAACTGGTCGGATTTCTGCTCCCAGTTGTTGATGGCGGAAAGCACGAGTTTCTCCAACCACATTGCCGCTTCTTTGTTGGTGTATTTCAAGATACCCAGGGCATCCACCACTTTGCGACCGCGAATGTTGTCCACTACGAGGCGCATTTTGCGCGGCGACATCGGACAGTTTCTCAGTTTTGCTACTGCTTCCATTTTATAAAAAATGTGCTAATGTGTTAATGTGGTCAATGTGTTTAATGTGCTAATGTGTTGAACGTGGCCCATAAATCCTGACCGCATTGACCACATTAATTCCATTGGTCACATTATTTTTTACTACCCCCGTGGCCACGGAAATTCCGGGTTGGGGAGAATTCACCGAGTTTGTGGCCAACCATGTTTTCCGTCACAAAGACAGGAACAAAGGTTTTGCCGTTGTGCACAGCGATGGTTTCGCCCACCATATCGGGGATAATCATCGAAGCGCGGCTCCACGTTTTGATCACCGACTTGCGGTTGCTCTGTTTGGACTTAACGACCTTCTCCATCAACGTGAATTGTACGTAAGGTCCTTTTTTAAGTGAACGCGGCATAAGGCTAATTATGAATTATGAAGTATGAATTAGAAACCGAATTGTGGTCCCGAATTGTTTTTTACTTGTTGCCAGTCTTCCGGCGAGTGATAATAAGCGCATTAGATGCCTTTGTCCGGCTGCGCGTTTTAGCACCTTTGGCTTTCAGGCCCTTGCGGGTACGTGGGTGACCACCAGAAGCGCGACCTTCGCCACCACCCATCGGGTGATCGACTGGGTTCATCACTACTGGACGAGTACGTGGACGCCAGCCTTTCCAACGGTTCCGACCGGCTTTACCCATTACTTCCAGGTTGTGGTCGGGGTTGCTGACGATGCCGATGGTGGCACGGCAAGTCAACAGAATACGCCGAACTTCACCGGAAGGCATTTTTATGGAAGCGTAACGGTCTTCGCGACCCATCATCTGGGCACTGTTACCGGCACTGCGCACCAACACACCACCCTGTCCTGGGTGCATCTCGATATTGTGGATGAAAGCACCCAACGGTACTTCCGACAGATACATGCAATTGCCAATTTCAGGAGCAACTCCGCGACCCGAAACCACTTGTTGGCCCACCTCAATGGTTCTTGGCGCAATGATGTAGGTCTTTTCGCCGTCGGCGTATTCCAATAGAGCGATGTAAGCCGTACGGTTTGGATCGTATTGGACGGATAGCACGGTGGCTACGCCTTCTTTATCGCGTTTGAAATCAATGACCCGGTAGCGACGTTTGTGACCGCCACCACGATTACGCATCGTGCGGTGACCATCGCTGTTGCGACCGCCAGTGCTGCTCTTGGTACCCAGCAGAGATTTCTCCGGCTTGGCACCTTTCGTCAGCTCGTCTCTCGAAACGGCTACCCGGAAGCGTTGTCCCGGCGTGAGTGGATTGAATTTCTTGACTGCCATTTTCTCAAGTTATGAGTTATGGGTTATGAGTTATTTGTTATTGGTTAATAGTTACTGGTTATTAGTTTGATGAAACCCAAAAATGTTTTTCATCCCTTATAACTCATAACTTATAACTCACAACTTTTTTATTCTTCGGTCGCACCGAAAATGTCGATGGTTTCGCCGGGTGTGAGGGTCACGAAAGCCTTCTTGTAGGAAGATTTCGCTCCTTTGACGACTGCTGTCTTGGTGCTGCGCGATTTTGGCTTGCCCGGCATCACTGCCGTGTTTACCCCTTCTACGCTCACGTTGAACATCTTTTCGACCGCGTTTCTAATTTCGATCTTGTTGGCGTCCTTATTCACCACGAACACATAGGTGCTGCGCTTATCGGCGAGTTTGGTCGCTTTTTCCGTAATAACCGGCTTGATTAAGATTTGCTTAGCCATGACTATTTTGGTTACTGGTGATTAGTTAATGGTTAATGGTTATATAGTATGAATTCTTACTAACTGACAACCAATAACTACACGACTAATCAACCACTTTTGCGCAATTTTCTATGATTCCTTTAATGGCATTTTCAGCAATCACTACCACACCGGCCTGCATGATCTGATAAGTATTCAGGTCTTTAGCTGGCGTGATATTGACTTTTGGCAGGTTGCGGCAAGACAGATAGAGTGTTTTGTCCATTTCCCCGGTGATGGCCAGCATACGCTGATCGCCAACTTGCAGCGCGAGCATGATGTCTTGAAATGCCTTGGTTTTTGGCGTTTCGAGCGTGAAGTTTTCCACGATCATGATGCTACCGGCTGCGGCTTTGGCCGAAAGCGCACTGCGACGAGCCAGGCTGCGCACTTTGGCGTTCACCTTTATATCGTAGTCACGTGGACGCGGACCAAACACGCGGGCACCACCCCGAAAAGTCGGGCTATTGATGTCGCCCTTACGGGAGCCACCGGTACCTTTTTGCTTGTGCAGTTTACGCGTCGAACCAGTCAGCTCATTGCGTTCTTTCGACTTGTGCGTCCCCTGACGCTGAGCGTTGAGGTAACGTTTCACATCGAGCCATACACTATGCTCGTGTGGAGCGATACCGAACACCTCTGCGGGCAGATCAACTGTCCGGTCGGTGGCTTCGCCTTTAATGTTATATACCTTGACTTGCATTTCCGAAGAAATTGATGGCCAAAAAAATTATTTTTCGATCGTAACGTAGGCACCCTTGTGACCTGGAACAGCACCCTTGATCAGGATGAGGTTCTGCTCAGGGAATACCTTAAGGATTTGCACTTTGCGTATTTTCACCTGGTCTTGTCCCATGTGACCCGCCATGCGCATACCTTTCATAACTTTGGCAGCGAAAGAAGAGTTACCCAGAGAACCAGGTGCCCGTAGCCGGTTGTGCTGACCGTGGGTTTGTTGCATGACACCGCCGAAGCCGTGACGTTTAACTACCCCCTGGAAGCCTTTGCCTTTCGACGTGCCGGTGACGACTACTTTATCACCTTCGTTGAAGACATCCTGGATGGTCACTTCATCGCCCAACACCTTCGCGGTGTTCATATCCCGGAACTCCTGCACTTTATGCAGTGGCTCTTCGAGGTTGGCTTTCTGAAAGTGTCCCATCAGTGCTTTGGGTGTATTTTTTGCTTTGCGCGCCCCGAAGGCCAACTGGAGGGCTGTGTAGCCGTCCGTTTCCTCCGTACGCACTTGCGTTACCACGCAAGGGCCAGCCTCAATGATCGTACAAGCAACGTTTTTGCCGTTGTTGTCGTAAATGCTGGTCATGCCGATTTTCTTGCCAATCAGACCGTTCACGTGCCTTGGATTTTTATTAATTGAACGATTGCTTGAATACGTATCCGTCAGTTTCGCGGGGTACGGACATACGAGAAGGCGACCTTCCGTGACCGGAACCGCTTTCGGGAGCATCAGTTATCCGATAAATCGGGACACTTTGACTACTTCCGGAAACCGCAGACTTGATAAGCTTGAGCGTACGAATTAGGTGAGCTTGACTTGAATGTCAACGCCGCTCGGGAGTTCCAACTTGGAGAGAGCGTCCACCGTCTTTTGAGTCGGTGTGTATATTTCAATCAAGCGCTTGTGGGTGCGTAACTGGAACTGCTCTCGAGCTTTCTTATTCACGTGCGGCGAGCGCAGCACGGTGAAAATTTCTTTCTCGGTCGGCAGCGGAATCGGGCCAGTCACAACGGCTCCACTCGCACGCACCGTCTTTACGATTTTCTCGGTAGACTTGTCCACCAAGTTGTAATCGTAAGAACGTAGTTTAATGCGAATTTTCTGATTCATTACCCTGAAAGTATTTAAAATTTCAATTTCATCGCTTTTAGAAGTGGGAAACCAAATTAGATTTTGACCCCTTGTTTCAAAAGCGAGCGCAAAGGTAACTCCGTCACTTCTGATTTACCAAGCGTGTGGAATCTTTTTTTAAAAGTTTTTTCTTATTTCGGGAACTGTGGCCGTTTTACCCCAAAAAACCGCCAAAATGGCTGGAAGAGGGTGTATAAAAATAAACGCCCATGCGTGTGCACGCTGGTTTGGGTGTCATGTACCTCCATTTTCAAGTAAATTGGGCTTGCCCTGATAGATAGACTACTACTTTGAAAATGGCAGGAGTCATGCCGAAGGTTCGGCATGACTCTTGTGTAAAAAATTACTGGAAAAATTTCTCTGATAAATGCCAGTACTAAAACTGCTTTACGGCTCACATTGCCTTCGTAATCAAGGTTTTGCGGCGGCAGGGGTGGCGTGCAATGTACGTTCGGGATGTACGTTCCGAGCATTGGCTGGATCACTGATTTGCTGGTACAAGGCGGTTCCCAGCGCGAGGTGAAGCACAAGACCAAACCAGAAGGCGGCGGCCCGAGAAGTGGTGAATTTTCGATTAGACATGATTAAATCGTGATTTTGGTACGATTTAACCTTTGCAATTTTGATACCAAGAACGAAAATCAACCGCAAACAAAGGGCAAAAGACGATTGGCAACGCGCAATATGTCCGTCAACAAGCAAATAAATATGGACGTATTGCCAAGTCGTCGCATTGCTCTTTTGCTTTCTTGCCCTTTATTGAATGATCACCCTACGCGTGGTCTGTTGGTTGCCCACCTGGACGGCCAGTAAATAAAGTCCCTTGGGCAGATCACCAACCAGGTACGTATCGTGATAGGTACCAGTTTCGCGACGCTCTTCGCTATAAGTACGCACCAAACGCCCCACCAGATTATACAACTGGATATTTACCTGTGCGGAATGGATGATGTCCAGATCAATGATGATTTCTTCGGTAACGACACTGCCCTTAAGTTTGAAAACGGGTTCGGCAGCGATTTCTCCAATGCCGCTAACGGCAGCAGCGGTAAAACTACCGGCCATGTTTGGAGCGTGCGGCGTGCAGTTGTAATTGTACACCCCGGGAACGGTTACTTTGTACAGAAACAAGGTCGAGGATTGGATCATGGCATGGTCCCAGGGCGTGGCACCAGCGGGAATAGCGAGCGAGGTAGTAGTATGGCTTCCATTGACCCACGTCCATTTGATGGTGTCGCCTACGTTGACGGCCAGCGTGGAGGGCGTGAACTGGAAATTTTGCACCGTAATCGTATGCACGGTAGCCTGCGCGAGGAAGCTGTAAAGGAATAAAGGCAATAAGAGCAGCAAGTAGGATTTTTTCATGGTTGTGTTTTTAATTTGTTGGTGTACCGATAGTTGGTTCAACAAAATTAGGGAAATACAGAGGGGCGTGCTGGAGTAAATCGCCGCTTTTCCCCGAACGGGCATAATATCTGGATGAATGGATGATATTGGACGTTGGACAGGCGGTGGGAATGAGGTACTTAATGGATTCATAGGGGTTGCTCATATTGCATCAAAACCCTTATTTTGCTTTAAATTTGCAAATAAATGGTCGCTTGCCAAAATATATATGATAGCCTTGCTGAGTTTATGGCCGAACTCAACCCTACCAAAGTACTGGCGTTCCATGCTCCTGCCAATATTCAGACGCGGGTGGAAGCGTTGCTGGACAAAAAGCGAGGTCCTGGCTTGACCCAACCCGAACAAGAAGAATTGGATCATTATTTCATTTTGGAACATATTGTTCGCCTGGCAAAATCATGGGCGAGACTCCATCTAGCGCAGACTTACTCGTAAGTGAGTATATACCTGTACGTAAATGTCGAGAAACTGTTTTTAATCAAGATCAATGGAGTCAGCCCGCGCTTTCAAATCGTCATCGCTAATGGTGGATTGCTCGGATTTGTCATAAATAGCTAATAGAATTACTGTTTCCTGCTGTATTTTAACGCAAGTAATTAACCTTCCGCCTCCGCTCTTCCCTCTATTTTTGCCAGTAATAGGAAAGCGTATTTTAAAACAGCCTTGCCCAAGTGGTGTTCCTATTTCAGGTATTTCCCGAAGAATATTCATCATATCGGCCATATCCTGACGAATGGCCGGATAACGTTTGGCCAACCATTTCAGTTCGCGAATGAAGAATTGGGTGGCAACGATCTCAAAGTTCATTCAACACCGTTTCGATTCTAGGTAAACGAACTTTTCCTTGTAGATGCAATTTAGCTTCTTGCAAAGAGGCCTCAAAATCACGTAAAAATTCTTCTTTCGAGCGTTGTTGACCGTTGATTTGAGCAATCTCCACAAATTGCAGCCGCTCCAATAAGGCTACAAAAAAAGGCAGCTGATGCTCTGGCAGTTTAATGAGTAGTTCCGTCATATTCTGTGCTTTTTGACAAAGTTAGGTTGTTTAATTTTACCCGGCAACGCTTGCTTGGAAAAACTGGGGAATGTATTTGATGGCGGCAGGGTTATATCCGTAAGTGATGTCTTGCCATTTCTCGCTCTATCCACCACTCTATTCGTTGCACCACTGCCTGCATATTACGCAACACTTCCTCATCTGTATATCGCATAACTGCGAACCCCGCTCCCATAAGTGCTTCGTCTTTACACCGGTCTTTTTCCGTCGTTTCGTCCCAGAGGTGACTAATACCATCCACTTCGATCACTAGTTTCAAGTCAAAGCACACAAAATCAGCGATATAGTCTACAATCGGGCGTTGCCGCCGAAACTCGTAGCCGCCCATTTGTCCAGCCCGCAGTGCGTACTTCCAAAGACAGGCTTCCGCTTTCGTCATGTGATTGCGGAGATGGCGGGCGTAGGGTTGGAGGCGTTCTTTGTAGAGGTGGTGGTTGGTTGGGTCGGCTTGCATGGCTTATAGGTTTCGTTTGGGATTTAGACAGGGTTGTTGCGCTCACGTCACCTCCCCCGGCCTAAAGGCCACCCCCTCCGAAGGGGGATAGGCTGCGGGCTTAGCATCTAAAGTAAGAAAGGAGGATGCAGGTGTTTGTATAATTGACCTGTAGGTTTAGGTCTCACAGATATATTCAATGAAATGATAGTCAATTACTTACCGAGCTAAAATCTCATTTTTCCTACTTACAAATGCCCGGCCCGCAGCCTATCCCCCTTTGGAGGGGGTGGCCGCAGGCCGGGGGAGGTAGCGGCGCGATTGCCCCTTTTCCTGCCCCTCCCGGCGCGGGCTGGTCTTCCCTCCCCTGCCCCGCTTGGTCGCCGTAGCAAAAAGGGCTTGGCGGTTGGCTTACAGGAGCCGAAATGGCTAACTATTTTCACTAGAGAACTAGGCGGAAGCCGATCTGACTATCACTTACTCCTGGCCCGCCGTTCATGCGATGGGCGACACGACAGAACTGGGAAGCGTAACTCCAACTGCCGCCGCGAAGTACGCGGCTCTTACCAATATTTGGCCCTTTTGGATTGGTCTGGGTAGCCTTTACATAGTCGCCATCCCAATCTGCACACCACTCATACACATTGCCGCTCATGTCGTACAAGCCTAATTCGTTGGCTTTTTTGCTACCTACGATATGGGTTTTGTTACCAGAATTATAATTAGACCAAGCCACTTCGCGAAAGTCTTTGCTACCACTATATGGATAGTTTTTGCTTTTAGCACCACTTCGTGCGGCATATTCCCATTCGGCTTCGGTCGGCAAGCGATAACCCTTGCCAGAAGGCTGCAAAGTTACTTTCTCACCCGCAATAGCGTAAGCGGCGGTCAACCCCTGCTGCTCACTGAGCCAATTGCAGTAGGCCACCGCATCGTACCAGGTCACATTGATGACTGGATGCTGACCCCGGCCCCAACCTTCATCTTTGGGTTTTTCGCGTTTAGTGGCTTCGCAAAAGGCATCATATTCCGCAAAGGTGACTTCGGTCTTGCCGATGAAAAAGTCGGAGAGAGTGACTTGATGGGCAGGTTTTTCGTTATCAGAACAATTTCCATCACGTCCCTCTTGGCAACCCATAGTGAAGGTGCTGCCCTTCACGAAGACCATGTTTTTACGAATATTAGCAAGTATTGCAGTAAGTTCAGCACTAGGGCCGGGGGTCAGGGATGGGCAGCCTCTGTTGGCGGCTTCGCCTTTTTCGGTGGGGCATTGGTCGTTGCAGTCGGCAACGCCGTCGCCATCGCTATCTAAGTCTGGTATTCGGCAACCACAGATACCGGGCGCGGTTTTATTTTTATCATCGGGGCAGCCATCTTCTTTGTCGGTAACGCCGTCACCATCGGTATCGCGTTGGGCCGCGGCTTCTTCGAGACGAATACGGTCAGCGCTAGCTGCGTCTTCTTCATGCAAGTAGGTAGCTGTGCTGCCCACCACCAAAAAGGCTAGAAAAACGGCCAGGGCACGTAAGCCTTTGTTGGAAGAACGAGGGTTGGTGCTGTCAAAGTTAGGCGGCTCGGCGGTAGGTGGCGTGCTTGGTCGCTCCTCCGTCATTATAGGACTGTTTGGCCCGGGGGAAGATGGATAAGCCTTTATCGCCTTCGTAGCAGGCCCGGAGATGGGGGCATTATTTAGCACAAATCGCTCGCCTTTGGATTTCAGCGTTCCTTCTTCTCGGTCCGCTGGGGCCTCTGCTTCCTCGGTGACAATGGTCACGGTCTCCAAAATAGACACTTCGCGCGGCACATACTGCCCGAGATTCGCAATGTATTCCAGCATGGATACTTTGACCAGCAACTGATGTTCGCCTTCCACCAGTGGCGTCACGCTGAACAGCCATTGGGTATAGCCTTCGTCGCGTACCAATTGCTCCTGCGCACTGAGCGGACGGATGCGGAACACCTCGTTTTCGGGGTCGAGCAGATCGGCGCGCATCATATCGGACACTTGTACGCGCTCGCGGAAGCGCATCTCGTCGTCCATCACGATGTCATCCAGGAGGGCATCGGGATCAATGGCTACGCGCACCAGACAGATGCTGGGCTTACGAATGGGCATTTTGTGGGGAACGCGGTAGAGGACACTGCCCTGTTTATTCGTCTGGCTTGCCGTATTCTTAATTGGGGCGGGGACTTCCAGATCAGTCGCTTCCAATTCGCCGATCAGGTCGAAGCAGTTGGCCCGAATCGTGTCCAGTTGGCGTCGGTAGTCGTCCATCGAAATGGTGTTGCGTCTGCGTTCCTGATTGGCATCTTTGAGGCGCGATTGGAATGCAAAAACCTGCGCGTACTTGTCGGTGCCATCGGGCAGCAGGTCTTTGAGGGCAATGAGCGCGGCGGGTAGGTCCTCGGCAAGAAGATTCTGCAATTGGTGGCGTAGATCGGCGAGCGGTGTAGGAAGTGGCATGGCGCGACGTGTTTCAGTTTGGAAATGCGGCGCGGAAAGATAGGGAGACTTTAGTTATGAGTTATGAGTTATAACTTATTGGCAATTGTACTAAGCTAATGTTGGTTAATATCTATTTTTTCATTCTTTCATAATATCGCGCTCCCAACGTAACGCCTTCCGTACCAATGCGTTGGAGGCCCCAGCGGCCGGTTTCGGAGTAAACGGAGGTAGTTTGTTGGCCGGTATGCAGGGCTTCGTATTGGGCGTAGTCTACGGCCTGGCGATCGCGGAGTTTGGCGAAGATGTGAAAATGCGCGACTACAGCTGCCCAGCCGGACTGTACTTCGGCTTCAAATATTTTGGCCTTGGAGCCGCTGCCGTAAGCCACGAAACCGAGGCGTTTGCCAGCCAGTGGAATACCATCGGCCAGGTCGCATTCGAGGCTGCTCATCAGGGCGAGAAAGATGGAGGCAGTGTAAAGATTGCCGGTTTCCTGGCTAGCGCGTTGCGGCTTTTCCAGTTTTTCGGCCACAAATTTTCTATATAATGCCGACTCGCTGACCGATTTGAGCAGCGCCGCATAGGCTTTTTCCTGGGCCTTTGGATCGGCAAAACGCATGGTTTCCAACTGCGGAAATCCGTAAATAGCCACGTCTTTCGCCCACAGTCCTTTGTCTTTTCTTTCCTGGACAAACTGTTCGACGTACATCCGTTTGGCGTGAAAAGCATAGGGCAGGTGAAAGATCATGCGCGCCCAACGCTCGCTCAGGGCCAGGTATTTACCCGGACGAAACAGTCCATCCGCCACTGCCCGCTGCCGCCAGTCGGCCAGGGCTTCGCTCATACGCTGCTGGTAACATTGGTTGGAATATTGACCATCAAATATTGGTGTTTCGGTAAAGCGCTCCCGGCGCGGCTTATAAAAATCGTGCACACTCTCCATCGCCACGCCATAGAGTTGGCGCACGACGAGGAGACGCGGCTGCCAGCGCACGAGCATCGCCACGGCCCCGGCTCCCTGGGTATATTCGCCGGTGGAGTGCAGTTCGTATTTGGCAATGTCGCTGGCCACCACGATACCAATGTTGCGGCGATCAGTCGCTACCCAGTCGAGGGTGTTTTGCAGGGCATCTACGGCACCGATGCAGGCAAAAGTCAGGTCTACCACGTCGCAGTGGCGAAAACTATCCGGCCCGTAACGGTCGGCCAACTGCTGCTCTACCATGCCCACGGCATACGTGGCGGTAGGCTTGGCACCATCCAGCGCGCTTTCAGTACCGAGGTAAATTCTTCCGATCGTACGGGGATCGAGATTATTCCGTTCGATGAGCTCGGCGATGACTTCTGCAGCCATCGTAGCAGCGTCTTCATGTGCATCGGGCAGCGACATTTTGTGTAACCCTAAACCGTGGGCGAGTTTTTCGTAGGAAATATCACGTGCGCCAGCGAGGGTGCGAATGTCGAGGTAGAGTTTGGGCGTATAAAAAGCCAGGTCGTCAATGCCGACGGGCAGGAGGCGTTTAGCCATAAGTGTTTACTAGTTAATAGACTGTAAAATAAGTTCTTTTGAGTATTTGAAGATTCGAGTATTTGATCAATTAACTGATTATCAAGTGTTTTAATCAAATACTCCAATACTCGCATCCTCAAGGAATTTATTTTACAATGTAGTTAATTAATTGACTGGTTAATTGGTGATTAATGCGAATAATGGGTTAAAAATGGAATGCTGATTTTCAGATAGTTAGGAACGAGACATGTGAGGTTTTTAAAACCTCACATGTCTAACTACTTAGCATTCAAATATTTACCTAATTCGCATGATTACTGTATTGGTACTAAAATTTTCCTTCCAAAAACGCCTGCACGTCTTGCGCAGTTTGAACCGGATTTTCTTCTTGCGGCCAATGACCTGTATTTTGATACACCCGCAACACCGCGCCGTGAATGCGCCGATGAAATTCGTAGGCATATTCGGGCGATATACGGGTATCCTCCGCGCCCCACAGGATGAGTGTGGGTACCGCAATTTTTTCAATAATATCCACTGGCGGGCGATTGTCGCTTACCGCCGCATGGTCGGTGAACGCCTTGCGATTGCCGGGACGCAGCAGCAACTCAAAGTGTCGCTGCACCAACGAATCAGTGACCAGCCCGTCGTCCGCGTAGACATCAGTCAGCATCAATCGGATGAAAGATTTCGGGGTGATGTGCCAAATTGCGCGGTTCAGTACGGGCGTTCGGGCTAACAAGTTTACCAGGTTGGTACTTTTTGGTTCAAAACCTGGCGCATCCAGCAAAATAAGCTTGTGTAAGCGATTGGGATGCTCTGCCGCATAAAACCAGGCAACTTGTGCGCCCAGCCCGTTGCCGGCGAGGTAAAAAGTAGATAAGTTCAGTTGCTGAACCAATTCTTCCAGAAAATTTGCGTACATAAAGGCACTATAACTGCCTCGCGGATGGGGTCCGGTCAGGCCAAAGCCTGGCAAATCTACGCTAATCACTTGATAATGTGGAGATAATGCTTTCGTCCAGCCATCCCAGGTATGCAGCGAACTGTTGGCATCGTGGAGCAGCAAGATTGGTTCCCCCTGACCGACTACTCGGTAGTGCACCTGCATATCGTCCACGCTCATGAAGCGGGATTCGGGGAAAGCGTAGTTCTGTGCTAACCTGTTGATAGGCAGGTCACTATGCCAGTTTTGATAGAGCCACCAAACCACGACTAAGTACAGCAACCAACGCACCAGCCGGGAGAAATGCAGGGTAGGAATCCACTTTTTGGCGTTTGCCAACCGATTATTAGGCTGATCAGGACTGGTCATCACTCGTGGTTGATGAGGGTAGATGAAGGCTTATGAGGAGTTGATAAGGGTTAATAATGCATATTCTGAGCATACATACTTCCTATCTGCCAAAAAGGTTCTGCTGGATCATCAGTTTCTTTCTGTTTCGCCTTTCGACCGGACAATGGCGGTCACTCCAGCCGCCAGTAGGAAGCCACCGATGGAGCCAATGGCCAGGCGAAAGAGGATGGGTCCCAGCGGTTGTACAGCTGGCTGACTGGCTTCTCGTTCCAGAGCCATGATTTGTTCGCGCATTTGATTTGCCTGCTGCGGATCGCCCATACCCACCGCCAATTGCTGTTTTTTGGAAGCCAGATCCAAGGCCGTTTCCATTTGCAACAATCCCGGATCGGCGAGGTGCAAAGTGTAGTAAAACAACCAGTAAGCGATATTTATCAATAAAAAAACGGTAAATGGCGTGCGGATCATCGTCCGAAAATCACGTTGAGAACCGTATAAAGCGGCATCTTCCCGGGCGGCCCCATACATACAGCCCAAATAGATAAGCAGTGATGCCCATTGCAGCCAGGGATTGAGAAAGAGTTCTTTACGCACCATATACAGCAGCACGAAGTAAAAAATGACTGCTCCGCCGCCGAGCAATCCATAGCGAACATTTATATTTTTCACGAGAATGCGAGTACGCTTAATATTTTTTCGGAACGGCCCAATAAAAGGCAAGTAAGCAAAAAAAGTTTCCGCTTTACGGGTGCAAAAATAGCAACGTCCCGCCGGGAAAGGCAGGACGTTGGGAGAATTTACGCAGGAAATGTACAAAGATCAGGCGTAGGGGCGTTCGCGCCGCTGGATCAGACCACTTACCAGACCGCAGATAAAACCAAAAATAACGTTGAAAAGAGCCACCATGATTCCCACGAATATCGGGGAAAAGAACATAGCCGACATTTCCATGATTTTTTCAATTTGCTCTTCTGACTGCCCTGATTCTTGAAGTTTCTGTAGTTGTACGTTTTTGCTCATTTCTATCAAATCAGGTGCGATGTACATCATGAAAATGACGGTCCACACGGCACTGATTATTCCTGCTATCAGACCAGCCAGGCTGCCCAGGGCCATGCCATTGCCTACGGTTAAATAGCCGCCATTATCCTGGTCGCGATATAACCGTAGAGCGGTATGAATGAAATAAAATACGATACCAAAGCTAATGAGACTATTCAATAGGCTGAGCGGTGTATTGGTCATCATTATTTTGCTGAGGCCAACTACATATTCCACCAGGCCCAAAACAATGGAGGCGGCCGCGATGTAAAGGCCGGCCGTCATTGCGCGGTTGTTCAAGGTTTTTTTGGGTTCTGCGGTAGTGTCAAATTGATCCATGATTTTTTTGTTTTGATGAAAGATTGCTTTTGCACCTGAAAACTACGATGGATAGGGGAATGGACAGGTTTTTGTTCCGACTATTTTTCCTTTTCTACCGACCAAAGTAGGCGATTGGCTCTTTCTTAGTGGAATGACGGATGATGTTTTTCTGCAAAAACCGCTGACTATTACCGAACTTTGCCGGGGATTTGTAGTTTTAATCCCTTCCTAATCCCCGTAAAGTAGCGGGTGCGCCAAGGAGAACTTGGGATGGTGTTTTTGCGTTTTGCCCTTTATTTTTGCCTTTGCTCATTGCCCTTTGCCTTTGTGTCTTTCCTATGTCCGATCCTACAAAAAAGAAATTCGATTTTTCGCTGTTCCGCCGGGTGATGGCGTTGGTGAAGCCTTACAAGAATGTGTTCATTTTCACCACTTTCTTGTCGGTATTTTGCCTGGCTCCATTGTCTACTTTTCGTCCGAAGCTGCTGCAAAATATGGTGGACGATTACGTGCTGCTCGGCAATGTACACGGCATGACCATGCTGGCTTTCGCCATTTTTGGCCTGCTGCTCATGGAGACCGTGCTGCGCTACTTTTTCCTGTATTACGCCAACTGGCTTGGTCAGGCGACCGTTCGCGACCTGCGGACGAGGGTGTTTCGCCACGTGACCGGGCTGAATCTCAGTTATTTCGACCGAACACCGATTGGCCAAAGTACCACCCGCACGATCAACGACATTGAAGCGATCAACACCATTTTTTCCGAAGGCAGCGTGACTATCATCTCCGATCTGATGACCATCGCCTGGGTGACTGGTATTATGTTTTTCACCTCGTGGAAACTTACGCTGGTGGTATTATCGGTGTTCCCGTTGTTGATTTGGGGCAGTTATCAATTCAAAGAAAGCGTGCGGAAGAGCTACGAAAAAGTACGCAACCAAATCGCCATCATGAATTCTTTTTTGCAGGAACGGATCAGCGGAATGCGTATCGTGCAAATATTTAATGCGGAAAGCCAGGAGGCGGCCAAGTTCCGCCAGATCAACCATAGTTACACGGACGCTAACCTGAAAGCAATCACCGCCTACGCAATTTTCTTTCCCGTGGTGGATATTATTTCCGCGCTTTCGCTGGGCTTGCTGGTCTGGTATGGAGCTGGCAAGGTGCTCAGTACTGAAGTGACACTCGGTACGATGGTGGCTTTTCCGCTGTATATCACCATGTTGTATCGCCCCATACGGATGCTGGCCGATAAATTCAATACCCTACAAATGGGTTTGATTGCCGCTGAACGGGTGTTTAAATTGCTGGAAAATACGGAGCGCGTGCAGAATAATGGGACCCTCGCACCGCCCAGGCTGCGGGGTTCGGTAGAATTTGATAACGTACAATTTTCTTACAGTGGTGACATGGCCACCGATCCTGTTTTGAAAGGGGTGTCTTTCACTATCCGTCCCGGCGAGACGCTGGCCATCGTCGGCAGCACCGGCAGCGGCAAGAGTACTATTATCAGTCTGCTGAATCGCTTCTACGAAATTCAGGGCGGCCAGATTCGGGTGGATGGCCACGATCTGCGCGACTACGATGTGTATGCCTTGCGTCGCCATATTGCAGTGGTGCTCCAGGATGTGTTTTTGTTTTCAGGGACAGTGCTGGAAAATATTACCCTGCGCGACAGCACGATCACCGAAGCCCAGGCCATCGAAGCAGCTAAAATGATCGGTGCACATGAATTCATTATGCGCCTGCCGGGCGGCTATCACTACCAGGTGATGGAGCGCGGGGCCACGCTTTCGATGGGTCAGCGGCAGCTTATTTCCTTCGTCCGCGCGCTGGTATTTCAGCCCGAAATTCTTATTCTTGATGAAGCCACTTCTTCTATTGATCCCGAATCGGAAGGCATTATCCAATATGCTATTGAGCGGTTGATTGATCGGCGCACGAGTATTATTATCGCTCACCGACTGAGCACGATTCGCCACGCGACCAATATTTTGGTGTTGGAAAAAGGCGAAGTGCACGAATTTGGTTCCCACGATGCTTTGCTGGAAATTTCAGACGGTCGGTACCGGCAATTGTATGAAAAACAGTTTTTGCAAGTGTCGGCAGCGGTTTAAGGGGAAAATTATAATTAGGGTTTGGCTGAGTAGGTATATGATGTTAAGTACTTAGACCTGTCAGGTTTCAAAAACCTGGCAGGTCTGGTCACTAACCACCTGAAAATCAGCACCCATTTTTAACCTCGCATAATTAATGTACAAAAAGGGACGGCCCGGCAGTATTTGCCGGGCCGTCCCTTTTTGTTTTTGTGCCAATAAGTTCCTTTTAAAACACCAGCGACAATCCCGTCCGCAGATTCACCGCAGGACTACTTTTAAGCGAGAAGGCATTGGCCAGATTATCAGACATAAAATAGAACTGCACGGGACCGGGTTGTAGCACTAAGTGGAAACCGAGATTGGCGGCTGAACGGTTATTGACGCTATACATCGCGCCGAGCGACAACCAGCGTACTGGCAACCAGCGTATGCTCGCGCCTACCCCACCGACACTGCGATTCTGACTGATTTGGGTGAATACGCTGAGACCCACGCCCCATTTTTCGGTCAATTTAAAGGTGCCACCGACATAAATCCGGGTGGGTAGTTTGGTGGTGAATTCTTGCGCCGATTTTTTGAATTGAAAAATATCGTTCAAAGTGTCGAGTTTCTGGTCAAAATTCAGGCTATCACTGCCATTGATGATGTCAGCTCCGGGAAAAGTAACGCCATCGTAGGTGAACGCGCCATTGCTGCGGAAGTAATTAGCACTCTCTTTCCATTTGATCTGGCCGCCCAAATCCAGCACACTGGCACTGACATTCAGTCGGTCGCTCACTTGCCATTGCAGGCCCAGGTCCAGCGAAACGCCGGTATTTTTGCTAAATGCTTTCCCTTTCAAATCCGCCACATCTACTTTGAAACCTAAACCGGACGTATCAATCGCCGAGATGAGCGAGGACGAATGGAAACCGTAATCGGTCTCAATCTCAAGTTGATAAATGTCGGGATTGGTATAAATAGTAGCTGAATGGTGATCCTCGTCGGTAACCAGCGAACTCACGCCAGTCAGGTATTTCAAGCGAGCACCTACGGAGACTTTATCAAAATGTTTGGCTAAACCGACGCTCCACTCGTTCCAATCGAATACGCGGGCCTGAAACCCAAATTGAACCTTTTGGTCAATATAAGGGCCATTACCATTCCAAAGCACTTCGGCGAGGCTCTTTGGATACACCACTACCCCCGTCAGACGATTGGCGTGACCAGCCTGAATGGACCATTTGCCGGGTAGCTGAATGCCAAAAGAGAGCGTTTCAATGCGCTGATCGAAATATAGCGTATTTTCCGGTTCGAGCCGACTGATGACATTATCAAAATCCAGAACGGTATGGTCGCCTTGTTTGCGCAGCAGATCATTGTACGTGATGTCGCCCGAATGCGAGGCATCCAATGAATAGCCCGGCAGGCCGATCACAAAGTGCTTGTTTTCCGGGAAAAATGCCGGATTGATCGAAGTAGCGTGCCATAAATCGGGCAGCGTTTGGAGCATGAGTTCCTGCTGCGCCGAGAGTTGGGAGGCAAAAAACAGGCAAAAAAGTGCTATTTTATGGTTTGATTGCATTGCTTGGTTCTACGTAGTGAGCAGAGGACTTTGTGACGCACTTGCGCTGTTCATTTTTTTGTATTCTTCTGCAATTCGTGCTCCACTTGAAGGACAAAATCTATATCTACTCCCACCACCAAAGCAATTACCTCTTTGGTGAACTGGCCCAAGCGCAGCATACGTACCACGGACTCGTATTTATGCTGCTCAATACCTTGTTCCTTACCTTCCAGGAACAGTGCATCAGTTTCAATTTCATAGTGAATAGGCATGGCTAAAATCTCTTTTTTTGTTTCTGCCTCCAATTTACGGAGTCTGGAAAGGGTTTGCAACTGATACTGGTATTTTTTCAAACGAGGTACACGTCCGATAAGTTTTAACAGGTGCTGCAAAATCTGTCGGATCACTTTTTCTGGCTGCTCGGCTCCGAAATCACCGAGAATGGCCAACACAACTTCTTCAGGTACCTGGGAATCCAGAAAAATATCTTTGGGAATCGCCCGCAGATTAACTACTTGAAATTCCAGCCGCAAGCCTTCCAATTCCAACACGCTTTGCAGCACTCGTCTGGGCTTCTCGTTGCCTACATAGGTCACGATCTGTTTGAGCGGCAGACTATATTTCTGCAAAAACAACGCGTAATAAAGCAAGTTCCGATGCCGCATATCATCGTCTGCCGACTGGATTTCCCAATGCAGACCATAATCCAGGCTGGAGTCTTCGTGCACGACTTTTTTAAGGTCGTCCAGTTCGCGTTCCAAGGTCACCTGGATTTTATCCTTCAAATCCTCCAATCTCGGCAACTCAAGACCCAAAACTTTGCGCAGCAAGTGCGGCAGCAGCGGCTCGAAGTTTTCTTTGAAAATTCGGTCAAAATCGTTGGGCATAGGTAGGTCAATGGACAAAATGGCAATCAGCAAATGGGTGCAGCGACATCCCGGTTTTATCGGAATGGGAATCAGATGCTATCGCCTATTTTGTCCTCACTTTTAGCCCCATTTTGATAATAGCCTTGTCCGTCGCAATCAGTTTGACCGGTATTTGTCCATCCTGCGCCGTGGTGAACGAGGTATGCAAAAACGCTTGTTTGGCTTTGCGGATGCGGTCAAAACGACTGGCCGTCATGAGAATCAAATTTTCAGTGTGCGTGCTGCCCGTGGCCTTGCCATCCGCCCCGACGGGAGCAGAACGAAGCAAAGGCTGCGCCCCATTGGCAAACAATGAATCAATGCGGACGCTGTCAGCATTGAGGAAATAGAGCTGTAGCAAAGCCGAAATAGGAGTAGCATTTTCGGTGACGAGCTTGAATTCCGCATCCTGGATTTTTGTCGTATCAAAGTCGCTGTACTCCCCAAAGTCCAGATTGAGCGTTTGATCAGAATCAAAATTCTTAACCGAACCTTCCAAATCCAGTTCTACCTTGAGTTGTAAACTAATCTTGCTACTATCCGTCAGAAAGCCGACCAAATTGGGCGTTTGCAGAGCATTGGAAATGCCACCCAAATCATAGACCAGGCGAGTTGGCTGCGAATTGAATATCTGGGCAATATTGGAATTGGTCTCGTCCAGATACACGTCGGTGTACTTTGTTTGGCCCACTTCGCTCAGCGAAGGATAGGCAAAATCAATGATCGTGTCTTGAAAAAAAGCAGTGGTTTCCAGCTTGTATTCTTCGCCGTTTTGGCCAATGAAACTCAGGTAGCGGACGATACCACGCGTCGGGAAACCCCAGGAGTTGGCAACACGTATGGTAACTTTCGGGTTTTTCACTTTTACATTGCCGCCCAGATTGCTTTGATTGATGTTAATTTCAATGGTATCACGAGTCAGCGGATAAGCGGAATAGCCGAAATTTCCTTCAAAATAACTGAATTTGAGGTTAAAAAAGCTGGTAAACACGTTGGAAAAGCCACTGGAGCTATTGACTGGAATCTTCACTCTGGTACCATCAGCCAGGTAGGCATAATAGATGAACTTTAGCTCATTACTGTTGCCGGTAAGCGTGTAACCATTCAGGTCAATTGGCCCCGAATTCCACGGTGATCCCATAGTGGGAGGAATAGTGAACGGAACCGTTAGCACTTGTCCGTTTTTGGTCAACTGCGGCACCTCAAACCTGCCGGTCAGCGTATCGGTGTACTGGTTGGTCAGGATAAATCCCAGTGTCCCGGCATTCAGTTGGGCTTTACTAAAAGTAACTCCCACGGGCAATGGCAGCACATTTACCGTGACACTGTCGAGCAGAGGAATAATACCATTTTGGAAAAAGGTAAAAATATCCGTTGCCTTCTTTTCGGCCACATTGCCAGTATAAAACAAGGTCATCGTCCCGTCGGGATGAACAACCAAAGTGTCATTAGACAATGAATCATTGAGCACTTTAGCCAACAAATCTTTCAAAACCAGGTCGGTGCTAAATAACGGAAAGGCAAATTCGGCAGAGTGATCGCCCAGATTAATATCCTGAAAATCGCTCTTTTTGCAGGCCGACCACAGGCCAACCAGCAGCAGGAAAGCAAGCAAAGAGCGAAAAATAGTGTTATAACGTGTCATTAGCGTAAAGATCGGATTTGGAAAAATGTAAAAAATGGTGCCGGGCGGAATAAAGGAATAGGCAAGGACAAAATAGAAAATGGCAACGTGGCAAATGTAACCCAGCAACCTCTCACTTTTTATAAGAAGGCAGTACCAATCAGCGCTTTTCCCCTTGCTTATTGTCTGCTAAAATCCGAACCCGACCGAAACCTGGATAGAAAAGTTGCGATCTTTATCATCGCGATAAATGAGTTTGTTTCCATTGGTGCCAGCGTGGGCCAGATCAGCACTATTTTTCGTAATATCGGCCAGACCATACTGGAGCCGCGCCCCAAAATAAAGCGAACTGCTGAAATAGTATGCCAGGCCGCCCATCAGTCCGTAGTCCAAAGATTTATACAAATTGCCGTGATCTTCTGGATAATCGTAATATGCCCCTATCGTTTTGGGCAATTCGATCTGACGACCATCGGCAACAGCCACTAATTTGGAGCCGTCATCTTCGCTACCGCCAGCAACATCTTTGCGGTAGTTATAGCGCAGATTGAACTGTAGATCATTATTGGCCGCGTCGCGATATGTCAAAGAGCCATCGCCGACCGATTGGAGCAACAGTCCGGCATAACCACCGCCGGAAATTTCAAAATCGCCAAATCGCCCATAAGCTAATATCGGCAAATCAAGGTAAGAATTATTAATACTAATTAAATAACGGGCAGTACCCGTGCTGGTCGTCGTGCTATTGGGCAGCGTGAATACACGATATGACTGGCCGTCATAGGTATATTTTGACCCACGTTTGGAGTAAAGCAGTTCTCCCCGCAGCCCGAAATTGTCGGTGATCGGGAAAGAAAAAGAGGCTCCAATATGAAAGCCAGTCACATTTTTCCAGGTTTCCAGCGATTTACCGGTATTATCTGTCTCGGAAGGGCCATTAAAGTGCGCAAAGTTAAGCCCCGTCTTAAAGCCGTAGTGCAGTTGGGCATTCACTTGGCTGGCAAAAAGTGCCAGAAGCAGCACGAATACGTATTTCAAGCTCATTATCAGTAGTTTATGTGTGTGGATCAATGTTTCTTCTGCGGTCGGGGGCGGACAAAAATACGATTTTCTCCGCCCCTACTCTATTCAAAAACGTGCGAGGATTGATAGCATGGAGAAAGGCGTACCTTTGCGCCAACCCCCAAACGCAATTTATACGATCTTTGCTGCCAAATAGTCACTTGTGTTCATCGTTTATAGTTCATTATTCCATGAAAGACTGGCCACTTTGGGAAGTATTTATCCGCTCCAAACAGGGGCTGAGCCACAAGCACGTTGGCAGCCTCCACGCCGCGGATGCGCAAATGGCCATCGAAAATGCCCGCGACGTTTATACGCGCCGCAGCGAAGGCATTAGCATTTGGGTCGTCGAATCTATGCACATTCATGCTTCTACCGAAGACCTGGAAGCGTTTTTCGATCCCGCCAACGACAAGGTGTACCGCCACCCTACTTTCTACGAACTGCCCGACGAACTACGGCACATGTAGAGACGTAAAAAAACTCGCCTGCGTTGACTTTCCTGCCTTTAAAGCTAAAAAAATCGCTCCACCACATGAGTACCTCCTCGCGAGACGCACACTTCCATTACCTGCTGCGCTTGGGTGATGATGCCCTTATCCTGTCGCATCGCCTGAGCGAATGGTGCGGCCATGCCCCCGTGTTGGAGCAGGACATTGCGCTGGCGAATATCGCCCTTGATCTGCTTGGGCAGGCCCGGATGCTGCTTACTCACGCGGGCGAAATGGAAGGCCAGGGCCGTTCGGAGGATGATTTGGCTTATTTCCGTACCGACCAGCAATTTTGCAACGCACTGCTCGTCGAATACCCCAACCGCGACTGGGCCTACACCATCGTCCGCCAGTTCTTTTTTGACGTTTATCATTATCATCATTATCAAGCCCTGCTGCAAAGTGCTGACACCCATCTGGCGGCTATCGCCGAAAAAGCACTCAAAGAATGCACCTACCACTTGCGTTATTCTTCCGAATGGATGGTGCGCCTGGGCGATGGTACGCCCACCAGCCACCAAAAAATGCAGGCTGCCGTGGATGATCTTTGGATGTACACCGGAGAATTAACCACGCCCGACGCTACCGATCAGATAATGATGAAAGTTGGCATCGGACCTAATTTGCTGACTATCAAAACCTTGTGGGAAGAAAAGGTAAGTGCAATACTGACCGAAGCGACGTTACAAAAACCCACTCAAACCTGGATGCAACGCGGCGGGAGAGCAGGCCACCACACCGAACATCTTAGCTTTTTGTTGGCTGAAATGCAACAGCTACAGCGTACTTATCCTGGCCAGCATTGGTAAAGTGAATGCGGAGTGCAGGATTTACGCGAAGAGCACCAACCACAAGTTCTCCTCCATGTACTCTCCCCTTTAGGGCAGGGTTGATTGATTCTAGGTATTGCCTTGGTTTTGGAAGAGCTTAGCGAGTTCATTGACTTTATTGGCGAATTTAGCGAAAGTGTTTTTTATCACCTTATATCCATTGATAGTCAATGTGTTGACTATAACATTATTTAATTGTATCAACAGGGAGACTTGACTATGTTTACGCAATGTGGTGGCATCCTCTTTCATGTTTACGTCCTTGGCCCAGTGTAGGTTGTTCTCAATGGTCCAATGGGACTGGATGGCCTTTGCCACCCGATCAGCCGCATCCATAGGCTTGCTCAGGACATAAAAGGCCGTTTCGTCAAAGGGAGTACCTTGTCTGGTGCCCCATCGGCGAACCTTGACCACTCGTTGGATGCCATTCCAGCCAGATGGCTGCTCCGCCATCGGACCATACAGTTCGACCTGCCTGTACACATGACGACCATGTCCTTTTTGGTCGTATTCATGCGTGGATATCGGTGTTGCCACCCGCGTGTGCTCGGCTATGGCCTGCCACAGCACTGGACAGTTTCGCTTGACCTGTGATAGAAAGTGGCAGCCGATTGATAACATCAGGTCAAAAGTTTTTTTTTGGTGTGCGCAGCATCCATGGTAAACACTCTATCCTGCAACCCTAATTCCTGCACCAGTTTGCGCAGAGCCTCCACTTCCCCGCCCGATCCCCGGTTTTCAAAAGGCTGTGTGCCATAGACCAGACCGCTTTGTTGACCAAAGGCACTCACCGCCGCCGAGAAGTTCTGCAACCCCGTGTTGCCGCCATTTACGGTCGATTTGACTGCTTTACCGTCTAGCGATATAAATTCATCCGACCACTCCGCATGGTAGGCCCGTGCCCAATCAATAAACTTATTACCAGACAGCTGAGACCCCAACCTCGTCAGAATCGTGTAGAAGGTCTGGTAAGTCGGTACGCCATGCTGTAAGTTCAACGCCTGGGTCAGTTCCAAAGCATTGGCATTAGCAAAACGTTCAAACCCACGAAAACCCTGATGACCACTTATGATGGCCATAATGACGATCGACAGCACATTATAAAGACTATGACGTTGTCCCTGACCCCGTCGAGGGTCGTCTAGCATGGATATAAATTCTCCTAAATTGTACTTCATATTCAACATTTATTGCCAAAAATCGCTATGCCCTAGAATCAATCAACCCTGCCTTTATGGGGAGTGGGAGGGGCTTTATCCCACCGCCGTTTCCAGTAGAGTCAATCTTCCTTTTGCCGTATCCAGTTCTGCTTGAATACCGTAAGGCAAAGTCGCCTGGTGCGCCAGGTGTCCGAAGGGAAAACCATAAGCTGCCGGGACTTTCCATTGACTAAAAAATTCCGTCAAAGTCTCGACCAACGACAGAGAAGGTGCGCTACCCTTTGGGTTGCAGTCGTTGAAAACGCCCATTACCACCCCGGCAGCCTGCGTAAAATCAGTCGCTTGCGCCAATTGGTAGAGCATCCGGTCAATACGATACGGCTGCTCGCCAATATCCTCGATGAAGACAATTTTATCTTTGAAAGACGGCAAATAAGGCGTTCCGGCCAGTGCCGATAAAAGCGATAAATTGCCCCCGACCAATGGCCCTTGCGCCCGCCCGGCAGTAACAGTGAATGGCTGAAACTCATCACCAGCCAAAACGGCATCCGCAGGAGGTACGGCGATAAAATGGCCGGATACAGGTTCGATCAGCACATCGCGGAAATACTGGATCGTATCGTCCGGGAATTCGGAAGCCGCTACTGGCCCATGGAAACAAACTAATCCCGTCTTTTCATAAAAGGCCAGGTGCAGTGCCGTAATGTCGCTGTAACCAATAAATGGCTTGGGATTCCGACGGATCAAATCATAATCTATATGCGGCAGCAGGCGCATGGCTCCGTATCCTCCACGAATACACCACACGCCTTCCACCTCCGGGTCGGCAAAAGCGGCGTGCAGGTCGGCCAGCCGTTGTTCATCCGTACCCGCCAGATAGCCGTGGCTGGCGTGCGTGTACTTGCCCTCTTTTATTTTAAAGCCCATGGCGGCGACATTCGCCAGTGTCTGAGCGTATTTTTCTTCTCCAATTGGGCTACCTGGCGCAATGAGTCCCAGTGTAGCCCCTGGCCGAAGCCGAGCTGGTTTTTGCCGGGGTACGGGCGTATTTTCCGGCGTTTTACACATTCCTTGCGGCCATTGCAACCCGGCGGCTACTGCCATTAGGCCGGTTTTGATAAAAAAATTGCGGCGTTGCATACGGGTGGAGGATTTGAAATGTGAGCATTATTGATCACCTAAAACGCTACCTGTGCTGATATTGATCGGCCACCCGTACTAAATTTTTATATAAATTTTTCGCACGTACAACCAGCGACAAACCACCCAGCAAAGCAACATAAAAAAGATCGCATATAAGAAAGAACTGAACTCTGCTCCTTCTATTGGGTCGAAAATGGTTTGATACAGCCATGATTGCACATTCATGTCGTCGCCCCAGTGAATACTCTGAAAAATGATTACCAGCACTTCCGATAACACGTAAGCAAACAGCGGATTTGCTCCAAAAGCCAGAAAAAAGCCGGTCCCATTGCGCCATTTCTGCACATCTATCAACCAAATGCTGGCCGCCAGCATCACCATGGAAATACCGCCGGCATATAAAACGTATGAACTCGTCCAGATTTTTTTATTGATTGGAAAGAACTCATTCCAGCCCAGACCCACAAAGCCACAGACCAGCCCAAACACCAGCAAATCACGCACCAGCAAGTCTTTTTGTGCAGCCCGCTTTTCCATCAATTCTCCACTCAACCAGCCCAAAAGTACCGTCACTACGGCAGGCAAAGTACTCAGCAACCCCTCTGGATCAAATGGAAGGTGTTCGCCGTGATAAAGATGGTCATTGCCCAGCAACCAGCGGTCCAGGCGCAACACCGCGTTGCCCTCCATAGAATATGGCCCGCCCATGTCTGGCAAAGCAAATTTGTTCAAAATATACCAGTAGGCCAGCAGAATAATAGCCGACACCCATATCAAGGCCCTGCGCGACAGGGTCAGTACCAGTAATGCAGCGATCCCGTAGCCCAATGCTAACCGTTGCAGCACCCCGAATATCCGCCAGTCGCCCCAATTACTCAGATAGTTAGGAAATTTGTTGAGCAGCAAACCAAGCAGGAACAACAATCCGACCCGTCGAAGTATCTTCCAGCCCAGCGCGGCTGACCACTGTCGATTATATTTGGCGAACGAAAACCACATCGAAACGCCAATAATGAACATAAACGACGGAAATACCAGGTCGGTAGGCGTAGAACCTTCATTCCACTTAGCGTGTTGCAGCGGTGCGTACGCATAAGCCCAAGTGCCCGGTGTGTTCACAACGATCATCAGGGCAATGGTCAAGCCTCGATAGAAATCAACGGAGAGGTAGCGATTCATAAGACAGGTTAAAGTAGTTTCGCGGCAAAGTAATTCATATTTCCAAACTCAGAATTCAAAAATGTTATTCGCCATTGGTACCCGCGTACGTTTTCGTTATACCGGAGAAACCGGCATCATCACCGCCATGCTGGACGATGCTATGCTCCAGGTGCGACTCGATAGCGATCACTCGCTCGAAATACCGGCTTTCGAGGAAGATTTGCTGCGCAATGTCGAGGCAGAGCCGGTCGCGCCGGGGGCCAGGTTTGTCGCTGGAAAAGTAGAAAAAAAACCGGAAGCACCACCTCGCCGGGAAATAAAAGGGCAATATCTCATCCTGAAACCGAAGGGCCTGCAACTTGCTTTTGAGCCCATGCCCGGTCGGGACGGCGGCGTGTCACGTTATAAAGTGTGGCTCATCAATGATACCTCCCAGGAATTTCTACTGGAGTTTGATCTGTTCACGCCCCATAAAGACCTTTTGATCGTGGATTCCAAGTTGGGTGGTAGTACCGCCCTGGAGTTGGGCGATTTTATAGCCGACGACCTGAATGAAGCCCCCGAAGTGCTGATTCGCATCCAGCGCATCACGACCGAAGGACTGGACAATACTTTGGAGAAAAGCCTGAAAATCCGCGCCAAACAATTTTTCAACAACCTGCAAACGGTACCTATTCTGAACCTGTTGGCGCACCAGTTTCTGCTCTTCGATTCGTTCGAGCCCAAGCCGAATACCAGCGAAGCGGAGGAGTTGAAGAATTATGCCAAACAACACGTGCGGGCCAATCGCAGTGCACCAGAGTCTAATTCTATGCCTTTCAGCACCTTTAATGTGGAAGAGTTTGCCAACTTCCTGCCCGAAGTGGATTTACATATTCAGAACATCACTAATGGCTATGCCCGCCTGGATAAGAGTGAAATATTGCGCCTACAAATGCTGCACTTTCAGCGATTTCTGGATAAGGCTGTTCGCCTGGGCGTACCCCGCGTTTTTGTCATTCATGGTGTCGGGGAAGGTAAGCTGCGCGATGCTATTGCAGACCGACTTCGCCAGCACCCGGATGTGGCCAAATTCAAAAATGAGTACCATGCCAAATACGGGTACGGGGCAACGGAGGTAATTTTTGTGGTTTAACCTATAGACGTTGTAGGCAACGTCTCTGCATTCAAAGTTTACCAAAAAGCAAAAAGGGAGTCCAACGTAAACGCTGGACTCCCTTTTTTCAGGACAAGTTGTCAACTAGAAGCTGGCAAACTAGTATTGCCACAAGTCATGCTCCCAGTTGAATATGTCGCTCTTGATCTTCTCGGATTCCATCAGCACATCTGTGCCAGTCAGGTAATCCTCGATTTTGCGATCATACACATTTGATTCCTTATAAATGTAACTGGCGAAGTAGCGCATTTCAAAAACATCTTCCCAGGAAATGGTCGCGTTCGTGTTGCCACCCATCGTAAATACGCGGTGACGAGCAAAAAGCTCACGCGCCTGTGGATAATACACCCAGAACATTGGCTTTTCAAAACGGAAGTTGCCTTCGTTGTCTTTCACGTCAATCATGGGCGCAATCCCGAGAATGCGCACCTGCATCGTGGAAGTCTGTTTATCAAAGAACCACACCTCTTTCAGGCGGAAGCGTTTCACGTCTTCCCAGTTGATGTCATTATTGACGATCTGAATTTTTTCCTCATACGTTTCCGGGTCGAAAGTTACGACCGTATCCGTTTTGGAAAGCATAGACAGCACGTCGTCCGTACTCATGCGTTTTTTGAATTTAGCACCGTCTTCGTCCGTGCTATACACTGGAAGATCGCCTTTGGTAGCGGCTTCCGACAGGATTTTGAAGAAAGGATCTTCCGGGAAAGCGAAAGGAAGGTTCATTTTCTCGCGCACATCAACGATGCGCCAGATACGTTTCTCCCAAAAAATATCACTCTCGCGAACGGGCTGGTAAGGTAAAATCCGACGTTCGCCCATCACTTCTTTCTTGACGACATCATCAATGGGAGCCTCACCTGGGTCCTCTTCGGTCACTTCTTCGGTTTTTACTTCTACTTCTTCTGGGGTTTGTGCCAACAGCACCGTTGCAGAGCAAAGGCTGAAGAAAAAGCACAGACAGGTCCATTTAAAAAACGTCATGACTGCCGGATGGTTGATTAGTGAAAAAGGTTGTGTATTAATTGATAGACACTGGACATTTTGACCCTGGATATTGGATTACCAACCTCTAAAATCAAAATGTCCAGCAGTCCAAATTTACTTGATTTTGAAAGCCAAACCACCAATGTTCCGCGCTACTGCGTCACCTGGGCATTTGCACTTCACGTCGTCGAAGAAATAGCTGTCGCCTGGTTTTGCCTTTTGGATCAGATCGCCAACATCGCCGCTCCAACGAGCACCACTATTGGTTTTCGTAATCGGGTCCTGACGTTTTGGCAAATAGGTCAACTCAAAGCCGACCACATCACACTTGGCATCAAAGTCAAAGTTTTGCAGTACAGCAGCAACACCGCCTTGCGCCCGAAAAGTACCATTGTTCATGTTCGAGTTCTGCTTTTGAGCACCCAACAGTGGAACGGGATCAGGAATACGCTTTACACGGTATTTGAAAGAAGACGTAGCACCACCACCCGACACCGTCAGGGTAGCTTCGCCTGGCGTAGAAGCCGTCACTACGAAGTGCCCACCGCCTTTATTGGCGATATTTACCCCCGAAGCGTTCACTTTCACATCGTTGGAAGAAACACCAGCTGCCGAAACAGACACGGGATTTTCTACACCAATGTAGAAAACGTTCATTTTGTCCAGTGAAACAGCTACCGAACGTTGACCGACTTCGTATTTGAACTCCTTGGAATAGTTCTCCGTTTTACCAGTCAATGGGTTTTTTACATTAATACTAACGTTGAAGGTTTTTTCACCAACACCGCTACCAGTACCAACTTCATAGTGGGCAATCCCGTCCTTGACGGGCAGGCCACTACCACCAACAGAAATATTAATATTATCTGCGGTAGAACTATAGGCACCCAAAGAAACATCAGCTACATACTTATCGCCCTGAATAATATAGCTTTTTTCAGCAGATACTATCGGAGCAAATTTGTCAAATTTGATATCTTCTCCACCAACTTTTACAGCACAATAGTTCAAAATTGCAGTGGCTGAGCTTTTCGCATCACTCTGCATTTTGCCTAAAATCGGGAATACGGCGGCGATAGGCATTTGTTTGAATTTGTATTCTGCCCAGCTTTTCATGGTGGTTTGGGCTGGCAATGGCTCTACATCCAATGGCAAGCCTTCTGCTGTTTTCGGGTCATTGTCGGCCAATGCCAATAACTGAGCCCGGGTTTCCTTGATTTTCGCTTCTATTTCATTACCCAAGCCGTCATTGACAAACATTTTGGTAGTAACGTCCTTATTGCGAATATCTTTGGGAATAGTCGGGTCATTCTTGGAAGGACCTTTACCTTTTTCAAACAGCGTGGAGCGAATCCCTTCAATATAAGCTACAAAATCCGTAGAAATCTGCTGCGCTTGTTTAGCGTTGGCCAGATATTTATCATTATTTGCGCTTTTATACGCCTCTGCTTGTTTGGTAATACTGCTCAAAATCTGAACATTGTTATTCTCAACGATCCCTCGGCTGCTTTTCAAGCCTCTATCGAGCGAGAAGAATGCATTCATTACCTCGGCCGACACATTGAGTGCCAGCAACGCGGTCAACACCAGATACATCAGGTTGATCATCAGTTGCCGCGGCTCTTTTGGTATTGACATAAGTCTTTAACTTTTTTTGATTGTGAAAATGGAATTGTTACCAAAAAATGCGGAGACTTACTGACGACCAATGTTGGCCATAGCGGCGAGCATATTGCCATACACCGTATTGAGCGAACCAAGGTTCTTGTTCAGGGCACCCATTTGGTCTTTGTAAGCGCGCACGTCTTCGGCAGATTTAGCCATGTCGGACATTGCTTCATTCAACTTCGTGTAGAAGTTGCTCATGCTTTTGATCTGATCCTGCGTACCGGAAAAGTCCACTTCTTGCAGAGCTTTCAGGGCACCCATGCTTTTCGACATGGATTGCAGTTCAGTCAGCATACCACCCAATTGGCGCTCTACTACGTCGCCATGCAGTGGCACGATGTCGGCTTGGAAGTTGTTGGTAGCACCGTTGGTGAGGGGCTGCATACGCGAATCATAGTCATCCAGACCTGGATACAGTTTGTGCCAGTAATAGTCTGGCTCAGGAGGTAAAATACCCAGCATCAGGAAGATGAAAATCTCGATGCTCATACCGAAGATCAGCATCTCGGATGCATACTCCCAGCTTTCCAGTTTGAACAGTGCACCAGCCAACACGAAAGCGGCACCCACACCGATCAGAAGATTTTTGACTCGTTTGAAACCTTTGGATTTGACGAAACTCATTGTTGTTAAACTTTTTAGCAGTTTAGATAAAATATTCAGTGACTTATCGCAACCGGTGAAGGGTGCGCTTTAGGCGGCGCAAAAGTAGCAAACGCCCAAAGACTTATCCACAGAATGTATCAGGCAAAGTAAAGATCAGCCTCCGAAATTGTCCGCCAGAAGCAAACAACGGCCAGGCCGAGCACCTAATTTACTGAAATGGATGGGTACAGGTAGAACAATATGTTGCGGAGTTGTTAAAAGCGAGGGCAAAACGCAGGAATCGGAACAGATATTATACCGTGCGACGATTTTCTGCCTTTTGCCCTCTCAAGGGTGGCTTTTGTTAGAAGTCATTGATCGAGCGACCCAGGAAGGTCAGCACGCAACGGAAGCCGATATAACATTTGGTGGTATCCTGATATTCATAGGAGCGAGTACCGGTTTGGAGGAAGAAAGCCACGTCTTTCCACGAGCCGCCACGGATCACCTTCCGCTTGGCGGTAATCGGATCTTCATCCTTCGCATCGTAGCGAATGTCCGGATTCAGGTCATGAATGAAGGAGTAAGCATTTTCCTGATAAGATGTTTCTGTCCATTCGGCCACGTTGCCGGCCATGCAGAACAAGCCATAATCGTTTGGATAGTAAGCATCGGCTTTCACCGTGTACAGACCACCATCTTCCGGGTAATTACCACGACCAGGTTTGAAGTTGGCTAACAGACAACCTTTAGCGTTGCGGGTATAATAAGCACCCCATGGATACGGTGCTTCGGCGCGGCCACCGCGAGCGGCATATTCCCACTCATGTTCGGTTGGCAGGCGGAAATCTTCCGTGGTCGGATTGCCGTCGGAATACATATCCCACAGCTTACCACGCCAGTAGCTGAATGCCTTGGCCATTTTCCAGTTCACACCCACCACTGGATAATCGTCGAAAGCGGGGTGCCAGAAATAGTTACGAGTCATTGGCTCGTTGTAGGAATAAGTGTAGTCACGAATCCAGGACAAAGTATCTGGATAGATTTTCACTTTTTCCCGGTGGATGTGGCTGGTGCGATTGCCAGTGCGATCGTGCGCGGCTTTCTGCCAGTCGTACCATTGGTACTCGAACACGAACTTGCTGACATCGAACTCTTTACGTCCAGCAAAGCGTTCGTTGCCTTGGTAGTACATTTTGTCCAATGCACCATCGCCTTCTTCGGCATCGGTCGACCAGTCAATCTTCTGTTCCCAGTCAATGATGGGTTGGGGTGGTTCCTGGTCATTTTGAGTGTCCTCAATCACCTGATCCAGTTCGCGGTGAGCGATAGAGTCGCGCACCCATTCGACGAACTGGCGATACTCGTTGTTGGTGATTTCCGTTTCATCCATGAAGAAGCCCTGGATAGAAATGGTTTTTGGACGCGACACCAGCGATTTGCTTATGTCTTCATCGCCGGTACCAATATGCAGCGAGCCAGAAGGCACGTACACCATACCGTAGGGATTAATACCCTTCCAAGTTGGACGGTCCTGTACACCAACCAGCTGACCGCTTTCTTTCCGGCCGCAGGAGGCAACCAGTGCCACGAAGAAGGGGAGAAGCAGGAGTAATTTTTGCAATTTTTTCATGTTAAGCACCCGTGTTTTCCTACTTTAAAATGTTATGTTTGGAAAAAGTGACCGTAAAGGTAGCAGATTAAATTCTATGTGAAAGAAAATTCCAAACAAAATTGGCTGGATTATGTGATTCATCTGATCAAGGCAGGAGACAAACGCCTTTTTAACTTTGCATTGTATTTGAGCCGAATTTTTTTTGTGCAAGGGCGAAAATAGGAGAATTAAACCCCAAAACGACCTTTTTTTATCTTTTTTTAATGCCGGTTGGCCATACAAAAACGGGGCCAGTTTAGAATTTCAGCCTTTAAAAGAAGCGCGGGTTATAGATCACGGGTGGCAATTTGCCTGCACCAATTGGCTGATTAAGGCTATAACGCAATAATAATTCGTGGCTTCCCCGATTCGCCGTATTCAAGGGTGATAATGGAATATCAAATGCGTAAGCCAAAGTTGTTTTTTCATTGATTTTCAAGCCCGCCAAAATTACGGCAGCATCTTTCGCAGTATGCGTAAATCCCCTGAACGAACCGCCAAGAAATATATTTTCGCGCCAGCGAATCAGTGTCGAAAATTCCATTTGCGTCTCGCGGGCATCGGTTTTTACCAGCACCGAAGGTTTGACTTTAACATTTTCTCCTGCGTCGATGGTGTACATGACCGAAAATAAATATTGCCGAACGGGCTGCAATTGGAAGGCCTCACTCCCACCTGCCTTCAATGTCGGCGCAAATACTGGCTGCACAGCTGCCCCGATCTCCAATGACCGCGCCTGCAAATACACTCCTACCTCAAACATGGGTGTTCCCGCTTGCACCTTCCCTTCCGGCAGATAGTCGTCGTCGTGGTTGATCAGGCCGCCATCCACATAAGTGCCTTCTGGGGCGCGCAATTTGTCGCCATCCAGAGAGTACTGCAGATAGCCCGCACTGCCGCCGAGCGAAAGCACGGCACTTCGCCCCAGCTCAATCTGGTAGTCATAACTGAGCAATGCCTGGGTGGTGCGATGCGCCCCAATCGCGTCGTTCTCGACCTTCAAACCTATCCCGCTATGAATGACGTAAAGCGGTAAATGAGCGTTAATATGTTGCGTGACCGGTGCTCCTTTTAGCCCCGACCACTGCTGCCGATATACGCCAGTAGCGACCAGGGTATTTTCCAGACCCGCATACGCCGGGTTAGTAGCGTAAGGGTTGAGCATGAAAAGACTGTACTGCGGCGACTGCTGGGCCATGACCGCCGTGAGGAAACTCAGGTACACTATAGTAGGTGTAAAGAAGTATTTCATGGTGCAAGCGTTTTTGGACAGGGTAAATATAATGATTAACTATGAACGATGAGGTATGAACTATAAACGGGATGGCTCATCGTTCATACTTTATAGTTCATAGTTCTCTACCATTCTTTGAAATTCCTGCAACGAAACTACCGGGCGTTGGCAGGCAAAATCGTGGCACACATAGATCAAAGCGTCTTTTTCCCCAGGTTTATCTGCCAATAAAGGGATTACATCGGTTGGTTCCTGACTAGCGGCAACCACTCGGTTGGGCAAAAAACTACGTTGCAAGGCCAGTGCTTTTTCCAAAGCATTGTCGCCCACCACCGCTATTTCGTGCAGCGGATATGCTTCATACATCATCGTTACGGCCCAACGCTCGAACGAAGTTGGATAACGGCTCACCGTTTCGCGCATTATCATTAGCATTTGGGTCGCCTTTTCGCGCCATTCTGGGCGATCCAGCAGGATGCCAAGGCGTTGCAGGTTATGCACCAAAGTGCTGTTGCCGGAAGGCGTAGCGTTGTCGTAGAGGTCTTTTTTCCGCAAAACAAGGTCAGTCTGATGCACGTCGGTCAAAAAGAACAAGCCCGTGTCAGCGTCGGAGAAATAACTCAAAACATAGTCCATGTATTTTTCCGCCAAATGCAAATAGCGGACATCGAAAGTGATTTGGAAGACGTCTGTTAGAGCCGCACTGAAAAAAGTGTAGTCGTCTAGAAAAGCATTGTACTGGGCTTGGCCGTCTTTCCAGGTGTGGCGCAATAGTGGGCCCGCAGAACCAGCGTTCTCAATCGCAAAATTTTTGAGCAAAAATTCTACGCCGCGCACCGCCGCCACACGATATTCCTCCATACCAAAAGCCGTGAAAGCCGCCGCGTAGGCACTGATCATCAAGGCATTCCAGTTGAGGAGTATTTTGTCGTCCAGGCTTGGCCAGATTCTTTGGGAGCGAACGGCAAAGAGTTGTTCGCGGCTGGCAAAGAGTTTTTTTCGTAAATCCGCCTCTTCCCATCCCTTCTTTTGCGCATATTCAGCAAAAGAGAATTGTCGCCAGAGAATGTTGGTTTCCTCCCAATTGCCGTGCTTCGTCACGTTGTAAAAATCGCAGAACAAAGCCGCCTCTTCAACCAGCAAGGCCTCGATTTCTGCTTTGTCCCACACGTAGAATTTACCCTCCACGCCTTCTGAATCAGCATCCTGTGCCGAATAAAAACCGCCGTCCAGGTGGGTCATTTCCCGTTTTATATAGGCCAGCGTTTCGTGGACCGTTTCTTCATAAAGTTGATTACCCGTCAATTGATAAGCAGCAGATAACACACTAATCAACAACGCATTATCGTACAACATTTTTTCAAAGTGCGGCACCAGCCAGGCACGATCCGTAGCATAGCGAGCAAAACCGCCACCCAATTGGTCATAAATCCCGCCCTGAATCATTTTATCCAGCGATAAAGTTGCTTGTTCCAAAGCCTCCGCATTACCCGTAAAATGATGATAATTCAACAAATACTGAATCGCCATGGAGGAAGGAAACTTGGGTGCGCCGCCAAACCCGCCCTCTACCCGATCGAAACGCTCACGCATTTGGTAAAAAATATCTTCCAAAATACCACCCTGCCCCGCCCGAAACGGAGCGGGTTGGCTTATGCCTGCATTTAACGGCGAGTCAGTCTTTTGCCCAACGAACACATTGTCATTTCGCTGAATATGATCGAGCAGTTTCTCCGATTGATCTAAGGCCACCTCGCGTTGCGTAGCCCAAATATTTGCCAGATGTTGGAGCAGCTGCGGCCAGCCCGGACGATTGAAAGCGGCTTTGGGCGGATAATAGGTGCCAGCAAAAAATGGTTTTCCATCCGAAGTCAGGAAGCAATTCAGCGGCCAGCCACCGCCCCCAGTCAGGATTTGGCAGGCTTCCATATAAATAGCATCCACGTCGGGACGTTCCTCGCGGTCTACTTTGATACAAACGAAATGCGCATTCATAAAGGCCGCAACTTGCTCATTTTCAAACGATTCGTGTTCCATCACATGGCACCAATGGCAGGTAGAATAACCGATGCTGACTAGGATTGGCTTATCCTCCGCTTTGGCCCGCGCAAATACTTCTGGTTTCCAGGCATACCAGTCCACGGGATTGCCAGCGTGTTGGCGGAGGTAGGGGGAGGTTTCGTGTTGCAAACGGTTCATAAAAATAAAGTATGAAGTATGAACTATAAACTATGAGTTGCCAGACTATTAGAAAATACTTTTTTTACTATAAATACTTAATTATCAATGCTTTAACTTTGCATCTCTAACACCTTTTCATACTCTAAACAGTTCATACTTCATCGTTTATAGCTCATACTTCTTTCAAATAACCGCGTGTCCACTCGGATCCGGCAAATCCGGCAAGTCGGGTAGTTTTTCCACAAATTTTTCGCGTTCCCCGATGATTTCCACCAGGCGGCGAATGGTTTTGCGACGAATCTGACGTTCGAGGTCTTTGTTGGGCTGCTTTAGAATGTACTGAAATTTCAGGGCCACGCTGTCTTTGCGCACTTCCGCCACGCGCAGGTAGTAACTATCGGGTTTGATGAGGTCAATAAACGGACTGAGTGCTTCGATGAGTTGTTGTTCGAGTTGCTCCACACTCATCAGGTATTTCATGTAAATCTCGAAATCAATGCTCGTGCGCTTGATTTCGCGCTTGGTGTAGTTCACTACTTCCGAGGTCAGCACCACGTTATTGGGAATATAAATCACGTCATCGTCGTCGTTCTGAATATGCAGACTGGACAGCGTAATGTCGGTGATTTTGCCCCGATGCTGACCAATACTTACGTTGTCGCCGATGGAAAGTTGGCCCGAAAAGGTGATGATCATGCCATTGATCATGTTGGAAATATAGTCCTTCGACAAGATGGCAAGACCGGCAAAAATGATGGAGAGGGAAGTAAATAACTCTTTTACATCAATTCTGAACAGTGACAAAATGCCCACTATCAACCCTACGGCTAGTAAAATAGTGTAAATGAGCCGAATACCTATGGTAAAATTATCATCTGCCCAGATTTTGTGTCGCTTCCGATAAATCGTGATCGTGAAGAATTGTACAAAATCGAGGAACATCAAAAAGGTAGCGATACTAGTGACCGCTTTGACGTAATAATCCAGCGCAACCCGGTATTTGAAACCGTCATACAAATAAGAAATGTCCCACTCTCCCAGCCGGATCATGATCAAGACTGCGAAAACAGCGAGTTTTAGGAGCAGGATGAGGTATTTCATAAATGGGCGTTCGGCCAACGAAGGGCATAAAAAGAAGATGCGGAGGAAACACCACCGCTGTTTGTCTAAAACAACCGTTGCATCTCCTCCGCATTGGGAAGGCAAAAAGGTGGAAAATATTGTGCCGTGGTTAGGCCAGTACTTCCTCCACGGAATGCAACGGCAACTCAAAGGCATCAGCCACCCCTTTATACACCACTTTGCCTTCCACTACATTGAGGCCAAGTTTCAGTTCGGCGTTCTCGGCGCAGGCTTTTTGCCAGCCTTTTTGGGCTAGTTGGATAGCGTAAGGCAAGGTCGCGTTGGTCAAAGCCACGGTGGAAGTGAAGGGCACAGCACCCGGCATATTGGCCACGCAGTAATGCACCACGCCGTCAATAATGAAAGTCGGATTTTCGTGCGTGGTTGGGTGGGTCGTCTCAATGCAACCACCCTGATCGACCGCTACGTCTACGATAACAGTACCGGCACGCATTAGTTTAAGCATATCGCGGGTAATCAGGTTGGGAGCCTTCGCGCCGGGAATCAACACCGCCCCCACGATCAGGTCATGGGTTTGAATAAGTTTACGAATATTGTACTCGTTGGAATACATCGTGATCACGTTGGCGGGCATGATGTCGCTGAGGTGGCGCAAACGCGGCAAACTCACGTCGAGGATGGTTACCTGGGCACCCAAACCAGCGGCCATCTTCGCGGCCTGCGTACCCACGATGCCGCCGCCGAGTATTAGTACCTGGCCGGGAGCCACGCCTGGTACACCGCCCAGCAGTACGCCACGTCCTTTGGCGGGTTTTTCTAAATATTTGGCCCCTTCCTGAATTGCCATGCGACCCGCTACTTCCGACATCGGAATCAGCAGCGGCAACTGGCGATCTTTCGTTTCCACGGTCTCATAAGCCAGACAAATGGCCCCGCTTTTAATCATCGCATCAGTCAGTTCGCGATTGGAAGCAAAGTGGAAATAGGTGAAAATCAATTGGTTAGCGCGACAACGCGCGTATTCTTCGGCGATAGGCTCTTTCACCTTCATAATCATGTCGCTATTGGCCCAGACTTCGTCGGCGGTGGCCAGTATGTCCGCGCCATTGTCCCGATACTCTTCATCACTGAAACCGCTGTTCTCGCCCGCCGAGGCTTGCACATACACGTGGTGGTTGCGTCGGGTGAGTTCCAATGCGCCCGCTGGAGTGAGCGCAACCCGGTTTTCGCTGCTTTTTATTTCTTTTGGTACGCCAATGATCATGTCGGTCTGCTTTTTATTGGTTAGAAATTTTTTTGTTAAAAAGGCGCACAAAGGTAGAAAAGCCCCTTTCAAAAAAACAGTATTCACATAGTCAGCAGCCGATAGGGCATAAAAAAAGGCGCGAGTCTTTACCCGCGCCCCGAATTTTTTTCAATTCTAGAAACAATACTTACACACGATATACAGTAATCCGAAAATCGTGCCAGAAATGAATATTTTTTTGGATGTTGGATAATTTGACTTTAGACAATTTGACAACAGGAGATAACCATTTCACATATATGATTGAAAACCATTATTTTGCATCAAAATATCCAACGTCCAAAGTCGAAATATCCAGCAATCTAATTTTCCTGATTCAGGAAAAAATCTTCGCGATACATTGGAATAAGTTCCCGTGTGCGAGCCAGTTCAAACATTTGGCGAACGGCAGCACGGCCTGTTTCACCCAAATCCACGGTGTAATGCGTCACATATAAATCAATGTGCGCCTTCATTACCGCCTCGTCCATTGCCTGCGAATATTTCCGCACAAAAGACATCGTGTCTGCCGGATGCTCAAAAGCATACTCCACGCTGCGCCGCAACACGCGATTCACCTTTTGCTGCACTTCCTCCGGCAAATTCCGATGAACGACAATGCCGCCCAAAGGAATAGGCAGACCGGTCGTCGTTTCCCAATATTCACCCAAATCGAGCAGTTTGACCAAACCTTTCGCCGCGTAGGTAAAACGGTTTTCATGGATAATCAGCCCGGCATCGACTTCGTCCGTCAGCACCGCATTTTCGATTTCCGAAAAAAGCGTTTCCTGTTTATTTTTTGCAGCAGGGTAAGCCAGACTGAGTAGAAAATTAGCCGTCGTCATTACACCGGGAATGGCGATTCGGCCTTTGTTAATTTTATCAGCATCCAGCGGCGTTTTGGCGATGAGCAGCGGGCCACAACCATTGCCCAATGCGCTGCCCGCATCCAACAGCGCGTAGCGATCGGTCAGGTGCGCAAAAGCGTGATAACTGAGTTTCGTGATCGCGATATTGCCCGCGAAAGCATGTTGGTTGAGCGCCTCCACATCTTCGATGACGGGCAAAAACGTCAGCCCTTCGGTGTCCACTTTATCGTGTAACATGGCGTCGAAGATAAAAGTATCGTTGGGGCAGGGCGAAAAGCCGAGAGAGAGTTCCAAAGTTTCTAATTATGAATGATGAATTATAAATTATTTAGAGCGGGAAGATGTCTGATTATCAGCCTTTTCTATTTGTTACATAGAAGGCTAGTTCTTTAAAAATCACATCTATCATATTGTAACCACCGACTTTTAATCGGCGGATTAAGTAAACATACCGTTCACATCTATCTTCTTTGCAGAACATCAGCATTTAGCAGAGATGTGGATTTTTGTAAAGAAGATAGATGGTTTTGAGAGAATTGGTCTGGCCCCTCGTTGAAACGAGGGGTTACAAGATGATAAATGACCGCTTAAAGGCGGACGCTGATTATCAACCATTTTTATAAACCCTGATCAACCACTTCCAAAAACGCGACCTTTGCCCGATGGAGCCAACTATTATTTACGAAGACAACCACTTACTGGCTATTAACAAACCGGCGGGCTGGCTGGTTCAGGGTGATCGCACGGGCGACCGGACTTTGACGGACTGGGGCAAGGAGTATTTGAAGGAAAAATACGCTAAACCCGGCGCGGTTTTTCTCACACCTGCCCATCGTCTGGATCGGCCAGTGAGCGGGGCGATACTCTTTGCGCGCACGGACAAGGCTCTCACTCGACTGACGAACCTGTTCCGTGACCGACAGGTGCAAAAAACTTATTTGGCACTGGTACTGAATGAACCCGCTAAACCTTCCGGCGAGTTGCGGCATTTTTTATGGAAAGATGAACAACGCAACATCGTGCAAGCCCAGTCCCAGCCCGGCCGCGATGCAAAAGAAAGCATTACGCGCTACGAATGGGTGGATCAATTTGGTAAATTATATCTGCTACGCGTTCAGCCGATTACGGGCCGTTCCCACCAGATTCGGGTGCAACTGGCGATGATGGGCTGTCCTATTCTTGGCGATTTGAAATATGGTGCCCCTACCCCATTGGCGGATGCTTCTATTGCTTTGCATAGTCGAAGTATTGAGTTGGTGCATCCGGTGCAGTTGGTGCCGTTATTGATTGAAGCACCTTTGCCGGAGAAGGACTGGTGGAAAGAGGTTAGTAAGGCGATGGTGGAAGAGATTTGATATAAATTTGACTATCAACTGCGCGTGTAGCCCCACCCCTGACCCCTCCCCGTAATGGGACGGGAAATTGATCTGGAAGAAGGTATTGATTCAAAAATATTTTTCCGTTCAAAATATTTATCTTTATAAACTTATATTAATCAATAAGTTACCCCACAATCAAGTTCCCTTCCCATTACGGGGAAGGGTTAGGGATGGGGCTACACCGCGACGTGGACGGATTCCGTCAGAATGACAAAAAGAAAAATAAAAAAAGCCTCTCCGATGACTAACACCGGGAGGCTCCGAAAACAATAAACAGCAGGATAATTCTTTTTCCAGACGTTGGATTACTGGATAATGGACATTAGACTACCAGGACGCAAATAGAAGCAGCGTCCAAAATCAAATGGTCAAATGTCTAATAGTCCAAGGTCAAACGTTGCTGATCTTCCGCACGACTTTATACAGCCGGGTGGTTTCGTTTACTTCTTCTTCAAATGGATCGTTGTCGAAGTAATTGGCAGAAATCAGTTTAAAGCGAGTAATGCGGCCACGGTTGTTGAATACTTTCTGGACGTATTTTACCCAGACGTTGCCATTGCTGCGCACCGCGTAAATTTCGTTGTCGCGAATATCGTTGAGGTTTTCGACTGATTTACAGACCACGATGTCGCTGTGCTTGATGACCGGGTCCATCGAATTACCTTCAATCTGGAAAGCCACCAGACCCGTACCGCTCACGCCCGGAATGGAGAAGAAGGAATTGTCTTCCTGGCTTTCTGCGCCGATAGTACCACCGGCAAAAGCGCGAATGGAAGTGAAAAGGATGTTTCCGTTGCCAGTAAACGTGGATTTGTCATTATTCAGCACATTGCCAGCCGCTTCAAAGCCGAACGGATTGCCAATGCCATGCAGCAACCAGGCTTCATTAATTTCGTAGGTACGGCAAAAGGACTGCGCCTGCCCATAGTCGATGACGCGCTTGCTGCCGGGATTTAGGAATGCACGGATAATATGGCCATAAGCCTTGTTACCCAGCACTTTATCGGCTACGTCACCGACACCTTTACCAGCCCGGTCGTTCTTGACGATAGCGCCCCGATCTTCCAGCATTTTGAAGGCCTCGACGAAGCGATTGTTTAGGTCTATTCTATCTTCCTTAATCATAAGGCTGGAATTTTTGTCCCCGAGGTGAATCGAGAGAAAATGAAATTTTTGGATGCTTAACGTTCGGCCAGATGTTTCCCGCCGTTCGCGTTCTTTGATGGTGCAAATTTGACACAAAGAGTTTTTAAAAACAAAAAATGTCAAAGTTTTTTTTCAACATAATGATCTTTTTTTTCGGCTGCGCTTACGTTCGACTGACAATCAGGCATTTGCGTTATAAAATTTTTGACGAAAAATAAAACAAACTTGCGTTGCCCAAGCCGGAGCAGGGCGCAATTGTCAAATATTTGTACTTTTGTTGCCAGCGACCAAGCAAACCTTGCTTCAAAAAGCAAAGGGCAATGTGCAAGGAGCCACTCACGAATACAACCTTTCATGGGCATTGTAATTTCTCTTCTCAATCATAAAGGCGGGGTCGGCAAGACGACGAGTGCCATTAATCTCGGTGCCGGACTGGTAGAACTCGGCAAACGGGTGCTGCTGATCGACCTTGATCCGCAGGCCAACCTGACGATTTCTCTCGGTATTCCGCGCCAGAAGTTCACCATCTATGAAGCACTGCGCGGCGAAAGCGACCTGATCCCGTATAACCATCGGCCCAATCTGGATGTAGTTACCTCTTCGCTCGATTTGTCGGGCGCGGAAATGGAACTCATTAATGAAGCGGGCCGCGAGTACATCCTGCGCGAATTGATCAATCAGGTGGCCGACAATTACGACTATATATTATTGGACTGTCCGCCTTCGCTGGGGCTGTTGACGCTGAACGCGCTGACGAGTAGTCGCTATGTGGTGATTCCGTTGCAAGCAGAATTTCTGGCGGTGCAGGGCTTGGCCAAGATCAAACAGGTGATCGATAAGGTGCGGATGCGGCTGAACAAGCAACTGGAAATGGCGGGCGTGGTGGCCACGATGTACGACAGCCGCCGGGTGCTCAACCGCGATGTGGTGGACACGATTCATAAATATTTCG
The DNA here is from genome assembly GCA_965249785.1 of Saprospiraceae bacterium. Lineage (GTDB taxonomy): Bacteria > Bacteroidota > Bacteroidia > Chitinophagales > Saprospiraceae > M3007. The sequence goes on from CBDFMU010000056.1 coordinate 116,183, forward strand.
GCGATAAAGTTTTCAAGACTTACATTCGTGACACGGTGGCTTTGGCAGAAGCCCCGGCGCAACGCAAGGATATTTTTCAATACAGCCCCCGATCCAATGGCGCGACGGATTATCTGGAATTGAGCAAGGAAGTCGTCGCACGTACCTCTTCATAAGTTATGAGTTATGAGTTATGAGTTATGTCCCGTCGGCAACTCATAACTCATAACCCATAACTCATAACTTCACTTTTGTTATGGGCAAAAAGCGTTTTTCCGAAGGTCTGGATGGCCTTTTCAATGACACCTCGACGGAGCAGATCCGTCAGATGGATGCCCGCTCGCCCGCGCCGGAACGGAAAGGCTGCGCCCAAAAACTTCATGCTCGGGCTGGATGCGCTGTTGCAGGAAGCATTGGAGGAAAGCCTGGAAAAATACGAATCCAACCAACCGGATTCCACAACGCCTAGTGCCAGAAAGAAATCCGTCTCCTCCGATTTTTTCCAACCGGAACATCTCACGGGTTTAGATGCCTTGATTCGCCAAACCATTGACGTACAAGAGATTGCTTCCGACGAAGCCACTGGTAAACGCCGTCTTACCGTAGCCGTAGATAAGACTAAGATTGAAAAATTAAAGACCATCGCCCGCCTCGAAAACGCCTATTTGAAAGACCTGCTCGTCACGCTCATCGACGGCTATATTAATGAATACACCCACCAGAAAGGCATTCACCTTTAATTAGTTATGGGTTATAAGTGATGAGTTATGTCCGGCACGACTCTCTCTCATAACTCATAACTCATAACTCATATCTTCCTTTTGCAGGATTTTCGCCTTTTTTACAACCAAAGCATTCACCCTGAACTCCTGCATTTGGAGTTTCGGCGGCGGCGGCTGATACGTCTACTGATGTTGAGCGTGTTGATGGTGGTGGGCGTGATTGCTGTCCAGGTGTACATCCAGATATTTTTCATCACCCTATTGCTGCTCATTCCGGTGGGTTGCTGGGCGGCTTATATGGTGTACCGAGTGCGGATATTTTACCAGGAATTCAAACCACGCATGGTCGGGCTGTTGATGGATTATATTGACAACGACGTGAATTTTCGTTTCGACGACTACGAACCGAATGGTTTTATTCCAGTTGAGCGTTTTTTGGAAAGCAAAATTTTTACCGTCGCCACCGACTACCAGGGCGAAGATTTGATTCGGGGACAGGTGCGCGAAACGCCATTCGAGGTCTGCGAACTGCGGGTACGGGAATTCTCCGACGTGCGCAGTCGCCTCGACCGTGTCTTTAATGGCGTGTTTCTAATCGCCGATTTCCAGCGGTGGGATATGCACGGCGAAGTGCTGGTGCTGCCCGATGCCTACCGCAAGTACCTGAGCCGCAGCGAACGCGCCTTCCATCGCGGCAGCGGACGGCGGGTGCGCGACCATTTGCTGCCGGAATTCGAGGCATTCTTCGATACCTACGCCACACCCGATGTGCGGGTGCAAAACGTACTGTCGGAAGATATGCAGCGCGTAATCCTGCAGTTCCGGCTGCGTTTTCAGGAGACTAATCGCGAAAAAGAGATCTATTTTTCCATCATCGGCGACAAAATATACCTTGCGCTTACGCAGGATCGCGACTTGCTGGAGCCGTCACTGTTTGGCACCAACGTCAGTTTTGAGGCGGTAAGGGAGTTTTACGAGGATTTGCGGCTGCTGCTGGAAGTGGTGCTGGATGTGGATGTGATGAATTGAAGATGGGGAATTAAAAACTTCATGCCTAAATTATTAAGTATTGTTTTGACGCGAAAAACAAAAATATACGTTATACTGTTTGCCAGTTGGTTCAGAGTGTTATTTTGTTTTACATTTGCTCTTTCTTCGTTCTTACGTGGCAATCTTTAATGAAACCGTTACCTATAAAAATTTCGCCTGAAAGGTTAAAAGATACCATCGTGGAAGTGCGGTATACTTCTCCTGTTCCATTCGATATTTTGCTTGGACAGTTATATACTGCATTAAAGAACGATTTCCACGCTACATCCATAAATAATAGTTTAAACATTTTACCCCCAGAAGTAGCTAATTTTATCAAATTTGAGTTTCATAATAATAATTTTTTTGAAAATGAGAAAATCCGCCTTCAATTATTTGAAGAGCGAATAGTTTTTAATTCAAACGGTGATTATATTGGATGGGCAAATTATTATTATGAAATACAGAAAATCCTCAAAAAATTATCAGCAAAAGGATTTTTAGACCAAATCCAAAGAGTTGGTTTACGTTATGTTAGTGAGTTCCCAGGTATAAAAATATTTGAAAACTTAGTTTGGCAATTTAATTTTGAGTGGAATAAAAAAGGTAATATTAATACTACTTTTAAAACAGAATGGGCAGATGAAAAAGACAAAGTGATTGTTAATCTTGTTAATAATGCGCAACAAGATGAGAGGTATTTCTCTATGATGGATTTGGATGTTAATCATACCTTCTCAGAACCGACTAATATAAAAAGCGTTTTAAAAAAAATAGAGCAGCTACATCGGAAAGAAAAATCTATTTTTTTTGGTTTGATGAAACCTCAATTTCTTGAATCACTTCATCCTACTTATTGAAAAATGACCCAGGCACCAATAAAAATAGAAAATACTTTAGCACAACCGCAAGCAAGTATTTTGTCTCGTAATATGCAGACTGGGTTTATGTCTAATTTTGGGCATGAACAATACTTCTATAATTCTTCTTCTTTTGCAAACGAATTAGAACAACAAAACAATTTACAGCTAAACCAAATTCGACAATATAATGATAACCGTTTATCTCAATTAAAGCGTACTTTTCAACAACGTTTTGAGGAAAATCCAGAGATTTTCACGTCTATTGACCGCGAAAAAGTATTTATCACCGTTGAAATGATGGGGCGGATTATGCAGGCGTTTTTCCCCGTCCGTATGTCGGCGGATGTTACTAATGATGTTTCCGTGGTTTTACAGGCGCATTATGGGCCTTTTCGATTTTACTGGGAATCATTCTTTGCGCCTAATGTAGATGATGTATACAGCACTCTAAATGTTTTTTTCGATAAGACTTTAGCCTATACTGGCGGTGAGCAACTGCCAGAAGTCGCTAAGCAATTTATACATATTATTAAACCATTGTTTGCGAAACACATCCTCGCAAGGTAGGTCCTTTTTACAATAATATGCCTTATCCCTCGCATTTACTGCCACAACCCGACTTTGTTTTGATTAGCTGGCGCAATGAACTGCGCCAGTATTATCTTATGCGCAGTGTGCCGACCCTTGATTTTATGGATGTAGAAACAGGCAAAGTGCGGGCCAAATACGTCAATGATGGTAGTAGAGAACATTTAAAGGATTATTCTGTCAATCTGTTGGGCGTGTTCACCTATGCAGATGCTGCAATCGGTCTAGAACAAAATGAACGCAAGCCTTATCTGGCTGCTCCATGGATTATGGGAAGTATCGTAGAGCCCCCTATGGCGGCTGACTTTCATTTATCAGACACTCCTGCTGGTTTCTTTTATGCAATCGGGACGATACAAGATTATCCGCAACCATTTTCTATAGCTGGCACTCCCGGTTATTTAGGACAGTGCTATGTTTGCCATACTCCTACTAATGCCAATTTCTGGCATTTTTCGATGCGATGGAAAATAGGGCAGACCGATGTAGCCGAAGCCTTGACTGAATCTCAACGTAAGAATTTACTTGGCTTAGTTCGGGCATTTTTAGTTGAAAACGCTCTCCTTTCTTTACCCGATCAAGCCCCCCAAAGTATACCCATACAATGGTACTACCAGGTTTGATGTACCTTTAATGCTAGGTGTAAACCTAATAAATGCCAGCTATCGTCCAAAATTTTTCCTTTTTTTCCACCTCAATCGTTTACCTTTGCGTCTGCTTTTTTCAAAGCACACTATTTTCGTATCTAATATTCTGATTTTCAACTAATTATCTGACGATGGCTTTAATCGGAACGATTCGCAAAAACGGATGGATTCTTATTGCGCTGATGACCCTGGCGCTCGGTGGCTTCATTCTTATGGAGATTATTTCCAATTCGCAGCGCAACAGTGCTGGCGACGTGAACACCCTGGGTAAGGTGAACGGCACCATGATCAAACGCGGCGATTTTGAGTCCTACGAAAAACTCGTCTACTCCAACTCCAAAAGCAACAGCTTCGCGGTGCGCGGCCAAATCTGGGATTACTTCGTAGAACGCGAACTGATCAATCAAGAAGCCGAAAAAACTGGGATTGGGCGTGGATGGAGAAGAACTGAAAGACCTGCAATTTGGGATGAATCCCAGCCCGATCATTACCGAACGCTTCAAAGGCGCAGATGGGCAGGTCAATCGCCAACAGTTGGCCAGCATCAAATCAGCCATCGAAGGCGGCCAGTTCACCGACCCGACGAATCGCGCTTACTGGGCTACTCAGGAAAAAGAAATTATCAAAGATCGCCTGGAAAATAAAATCATCGGCTTGGTCACCAAAGGGATGTACACCCCCAGCTGGCAGGCCGAAATGGCGTTTCGCGAAAATAACGAACGCGTGGATTTTGCTTATGTGCGCATTCCGTACGACAAAGTGAAAGACGAAGAAGCTCAGTTGACGGACGACGATTATTCCGCTTACCTGAAACAAAATCCGCATTTATACGATCAGACCGAAGAATTGCGCGTCGTAAATTACGTGTCCTTCGACGTGAAGCCTACGGCGGCTGATACGCTGGCCAACCGGGAAGTAGTCGCCAAACTGGTGGATGGTCTGCGGACTACCCCAAGCGACTCGAACTTCATCGCTGCCAACAATGGCGTACTGGAAGACACCTATAAAGCAAAGGCCGCGCTGCCCCCAGCTGTCGCCGATACCTTGTTAAAACTGGCTCCCGGTACTGTCGTTGGTCCTTATCTGGACGGAGGTGCCTGGACTATCGCTAAAATACTGGATCGTAAAGTACTGGCCGACTCCGCGCGGGCACGCCACATTTTGATTCCAAAAGCCAATCCAAACGGCGAAAAGATCATTGATAGCCTCAAAAACCTGATCGAAACTGGCAAAGCGCGTTTCGATTCCTTAGCCGTAAAAAACAGCAGCGATGGCGGTTCTGCCGTTAAAGGTGGCGATCTGGGCTGGTTTCCGCAGGGCGCGATGGTGGCCGAATTCAACGAAGTTTGTTTCATAACTGGTAAACAAGGCCAACTTTACAAAGTAAAAACCAATTTGGCTGGCACCTTATTGAAATAACTGGCCTTAAGTTTATCAAAAATGAGCCGAGTGTGAAGGCCGCCTACGTCAGTCAACGGATAGAGCCGAGCGAAGCAACGCAAAGGACGGTGAAAGATCGCGCCGTAGCTTTTGTGCAACAAGTCAAGACGCTAACCGATTTCACTACGCTGGCTGCCACCCAAAACCTGAAAGTAGAAACCAGCAGTGGCCTGAAAACCAATGACTTTACCCTCGGCCAATTGGGTGCGAGTGAATACTCCCGCGATGTGGTAAAATGGGCTTTCAATGAAAAAACGAAAGTTGGCAACGTCAGCCAGGAAGTATTTGGCTTCCGCGATGCCAATGGCGGCTTTTTTGACACGCACTATGTGGTAGCCGCTTTGAAAGGGATAGTGCCCGAAGGATCGGGTAAAGTAGCCGCCCTGAAGACCTTGCCCGAAGCAGAAGCAAAAGTGCGGTCGCAGAAGAAAGGAGAAATACTGAAAGGTAAAATCACTAATGTCACCGATTTGCAGGCCCTGGCCGCCCAATGGAGCACCAAAGTGGATACCGCCAAAGGCTCTTCCATGATGCAGGCTGGCGGAGAACCACGCGTTATTGGTACCGTATTCAGCTTGCCAACGGGCACCATCAGCAGCCCGATCATCGGTAGCGGAGGCGTGTATGTTGTGCAACCACTCACTGCTAAAAAAGAGGCACCGATACCCGCTGATCTGAGTATGTTCCGCAAACAAGTGAGTTCTACGGCCACTTCGGCAGTACGTACCAATCTGATGAGTATGATGAAAAAGCACGCCGATTTAGTAGACAATCGAAGTCGCTTTTTCTAAAACAAAATAGCAAAAATCAGTTTTGAAAAACGACAGGAGTCATCCCCGAATCATCGGAGATGACTCCTGTCGTTTTGGGGAAGCCCGCAGACTTAAAAATATAGAATTCGACCTTTATAATTCACCATTCGCATACATTCGCCATTCCATTTTTTGACTTGCGAAATAATTTCGCGTTACCCAGCCCTTCCGTATGGCCACCACACTGCAACACACTGCCAAAGAGCGATTTCTGCGTTACGTCACTATTGATACCCAAAGCGACCCCGACAGCCCTGCGCAGCCCAGTACCGAAAAGCAAAAAAACCTGGCCCGCCTGCTGGTAGAAGAATTGCTGACTATTGGTATCACCGATGCCCACCTCGATGAATATGGCTATGTATATGCCACCATCCCGGCGACTACCACGAAGGAAGTACCAGTAATTTGTTTTTGCTCCCACATGGACACTTCACCCGATTGCTCCGGCGCAGATGTGAAACCCATTGTTCATAAAAATTACCAGGGACAGGATTTGGTGTTGCCCGATGATGCCAGCATCGTTATCCGTGAAGCAGACCACGAAGACCTCGCGCACCAACATGGCAATGATGTCATTACCGCCAGCGGCACTACCCTGCTCGGTGCCGACAACAAGGCCGGCCTCGCCGCCATCATGGACGCTACGCAAATCCTGCTGGACAACCCACACCTGAAACATGGGAAAATCCGCATCCTTTTCACCCCCGACGAAGAGATTGGCCGTGGCGTGGAAAAAGTGGATATGAAAAAACTCGGCGCAGAATTTGGCTACACTATAGATGGCGAGACAGTGGGCAGTATCGAAGACGCAACTTTTAGTGCTGATGCTGCGGTGGTGACTATTCACGGCGTGTCGGCGCACCCCGGTTTTGCCAAAGGCCGTATGGAAAGTGCCATCAAAATTGCCGCCAAAATCGTGGCACAGCTACCCGACGACCTCAGCCCGGAGCATACCGAAGGGTTGGAAGGCTTTCTGCACCCTGTCCATATAGAAGGCAGCGTGGAACTGGCCACCATCAAACTGATTGTCCGCGATTTCGCGGAAACGGGCCTGCAACACCACGCCGAAGTACTGCAAAAAATCGTGGATCAGACGCTGAAAAATTATCCCAATTCCTCGGCCAATATCAGCATCACCGAGCAGTACCGCAACATGGGCAAGATCGTGCGCCAACATCCGCAAGTGGTGGATTACGCCATCGAAGCCATGCGGCGGGCAGGGATAGAACAGCCGATCCAGCGCAGCATTCGTGGCGGCACCGATGGTTCGCGGCTCTCGTACATGGGGATGCCTTGCCCTAATATTTTTGCCGGGGAACACGCTTTTCACTCCAAACAGGAATGGGTATCGGTGCAGGATATGGAAAGAGCCGCCGAGACGATCGTGCATTTAGCACAGGTGTGGGAAGAGAGAAGCTGACAATATTGTTGAGAATGTTGAGGTGGTTGAGTCTGCTGCGCAGGTTGAGAAATTTTCCATCTTCTCAATTTTTTCTCAACATTCTGAACCCTTTCAACTTTTCTCAACATCCTCAACCCTTCAACCTCCTCAACATTCTCATTTCATTTTTAAAAATCAAAACAAATGGAAGATTTTTGGGAAAAAGCCAAAGAAACTGGCAAAGACCTGGCCGACAAGGCCGCTGACAAACTTGGCGATCTGCGCAATGCTGCAAGTGTCAAGGTAGGCGAATGGAGCGAAAAAGCGGAAGCGATGGCCGCCGAGGAAAAAGCCGAAGCCGCTGAGAAATTAGCCGAAAGAGAAGCCGCCAAGGAAAAAATAGCGGCACACACGGGCGGCGCGCTCGGTTACCTGACCGACAAAGCCCGCGAATTGTCGGGCGATGCCAAAGAAGAAGCAGCCGAGATTTATGAAAAAGGCCAGGATTTTTGGAGCAAGGCCAAAGACTACGTGGCCGAAAAAACAGACGATATGCGGGAGAAATTTTCTGACGAAGAAGATGACACCCTGGACCTTAACAGTAAAAAACCTTGAAAAGGGTGGAAACTGACAATAATACGAGGGGTTTGCCACAATCGCGACAAACCCCTCGTAAGTTTCTGTACCGGCGAGTTCAGCCGCCGAATATTAACGTGTGTGGCGGCTGAGCCCGCCAGTACCTTACACCAACTCTACCCCAGCGAAGTGGAAAGCACCTTCGATAGCGGCATTTTCGTCACTATCGGAGCCATGCACCGCATTTTCGCCCACATTGGCGGCATATTTGGCACGGATGGTACCGGGAGCTGCGTTGGCCGGATTGGTTGCGCCGATCAGATTGCGAAAATCTTCCACCGCGTTTTCTTTTTCGAGGATAGCCGCCACAATCGGGCCGCTGCTCATGAACTCCACCAGCTCGCCATAAAATGGACGGGCGGCGTGTACTTCATAGAATTGTCCGGCTTTCTCCTGACCCAATTGCGTCAGTTTCATGGCCACGATGCGGAAACCCGCTGCGTTGATCATTTGAAGGATGTTGCCAATATTGCCGGCGCGTACTGCGTCGGGCTTAATCATAGTGAAAGTGCGATTACTTGCCATTCCGTGAGACGTGAGAAGCGTGAGGAAAATGTGAGAAGCGTGAGAAGGCGTGAGACGTGAGAAAAAAGCAAAACCAGGAGAAACGTGCGATTTTCTCTCACGCCTCTTACCCTTCTCTCACTTTTTCCTCTAGCCTTTAAAAAAGGTCGCAAAAGTAATACAAGATTTTATTCCAAACCGGGGTAAAAAAAAGGTTTTTAGAAAAATAATATGCGGCGTACCGCGAAGTCAGTCCACATTGCTGTACTTTTGCCCCCCAAAATCGGCCCATGTTTCAATTAGGCAAAGGGCAAAAAGGCAAGCCAAGCCGCAATGAGTGATTAAAGATGGTGGGAAAGGCTTTTTGCCAGACAATGCCCCCTGTTATTTGCTTATTGCCCTTTTGCCTAGTGCTATTTTGCCTATTTGCTATATTCTCATTGCCCTTTTGCCACCTGCGACATGGAATTTCCTTCCGATCTGAAAGAGTTGATCCGGGTGCCACAAAACGTGGCCATCTTCTCCCATCGTAACCCCGATGGCGACGCGATTGGCAGTTCACTGGCCATGCAGCACTACCTCGAACAGTATGGCCATACCGTGCACGTACTTTTTCCGTCGGAATATCCAGAAGAATATGAGGCACTGCCAAAATCGGAGGACATCCTGATCTGGGATATTCACACCGAGGAATGCAAACAGGTGCTCCAGCGCAAGAATTTCTTCATTTTCCTGGATTTTAACGCGTATAGCCGGATCGATAAACTAGGCGATTTCGTGAAAACGCTGCCTGGCTCGCGCCTGATGATTGATCACCATCTGTATCCCGATCCCATCGCCAACTACGTTTTCAGCGAACCGGAGGCCAGTAGCACTTGCGAAATGGTCTATCGTTTCATCACCGGCTTGGGCGACTTGCAGAAGATCAATCCAACGGTAGGCCGCTGCATTTATACGGGCATTGTGACCGATACTGGCTCTTTCCGCCACGCCACCAACCCGGCCATGTTTCGCATTGTAGCAGATCTGGTAGAACGTGGACTGGATGATACCAGCGTACAGGATATGATCTTTAATTCGCAGAAAGAGAAGCACTTGCGACTATTGGGCCATTGTCTGAGCAATCGCATGGAATATCTGCCCGAATATCGCACGGCACTGATCTGGCTTTCCAAAAAAGACTATGAGGACTTTAATATTCAGCGCGGCGATACGGAAGGAATCGTCAATTATCTGTTGAGTATCCGCGATGTACGGCTGGCAGCGTTTATTCACAACCAGCCAAACATCGTCAAACTCAGTCTGCGTTCCAAAGGCGACCTCGATGTACAGGAAATTTGCAAAAAACACTTCAACGGCGGTGGCCACCGGAATGCTTCGGGTGCTTATTCGCACGACAGCCTGCGCGCTACCATTGATAAATTCAAAAACCTCCTGCCCCAATACAAGGAAGTACTCACCAAGAAATAAAGAGTAAATTAGCAAAGCCAATGATAATCAACGACTTACGTTAATTTTAATCTTGAAAATCTTGCACCACTACTTATAAAATCCCTCCTATCACACGCTCACTATTCATCAGTTTCCACCAATGCGCAACTTATTTTTCGTGGCCATCGCGGCCATCCTGCTTGGCCAAATCGCCTGCAAACCCAGTGACAAAAAAACAGAGCACGGCTTTCGTTTTATCAACCACACGAACGGTACTGGCCCGAAAGCTACCAATGGCGAATCAGTCATGGTGCATGTAGATACCTATATCGGCGATACCCTCATGGGCAGCACCCGTACCAATGGTGGTGTAGCCCGTGAATACGTGATCCCCGATTCGGCGGGTCTGAACAAACGCGTTCCGTTCCTTTACGATGCCGCCAGACTGATGAGCGAAGGCGACAGTGCTTCGGTATTCGAGGCCATTGACTCTACCATCCGCCGTTTTGTACCCGCTTCGCAAAAAAATGCGACCGAGGTGCGTTATGAAGTAAAAGTCGTCCAGGTGATTAGCAAAGAGTCGAAAGCCAAGCAAATGGCCGACGCACAAGCTCGCCTGGTCAGTGTACAGTCCATGGTGCAAGCTACCGTGAAGGAGTACGGAGAAGGCAAACTGAACGATAAGCTGATGACGCTGCCTTCGGGCCTGAAAATCCTGGTCGTAGAACCTGGCACCGGCGCAGCCGTGAAACCGGGTGAAACGGTGAAAACCAATTATCTCGGCACATTGATGGACGGCAAGATGTTCGACAACTCGTTCCAACGTGGACAGACGCTCGACTTTCCCGTCGGCGTGGGCAAGATGATCCCCGGTTTTGATGAAGGGGTCACCCACATCAACCACGGTGGCAAGGCGTACTTTTTCCTGCCTTACAAACTGGCTTATGGAGAGCAAGGCACGCCGGATGGTTCCATTCCGCCCAAGTCGGACCTGGTGTTCTACGTGGAGCTAATGTAATTGTTGACAAAACTTATTTTAGAGAAAGGGAGTTTAGGGAAATAGTTGCGTACAGCGTGGCTATTTTTCTACCTCCCTTTTATCTTTCTCTTCTCTATTTTTTTACCCAAGAACGCTTCGATTATGTCAAAAAAGATCGTTTTCGCGCTATTTAGTTTCCTTTTTTGTCTGCAATTGGCCTACGCTCAAAAGCAGCCCATTACCACGGAACACGGTTTCCGTTTTATCAATCACACCAATGGCAAAGGTGCCAAGGCAACCGCCGGTGGCTCCGCGATGGTACAAGTAGCCACCTGGGTCGGCGATTCCCTGATGGGTACGACCAATGGTTCGCGAGAATATCCCGTGCCCGATGCCGCCAGTCTGCCGCAGCGGGTACCATTCGTCTACGATGCTGTCCTACTGATGGGCAAGGGCGACAGTGCCACCGTGTATGAGACCATTGATTCCATGATCCGCCCCTATATTCCACCTGCCTTGGCGAGTGCAAAGGATATTCGCTACGAAATAAAAATAGTGGATGTAATCAGCAAAGCTGACAAAGAGAAAACAACCGCCGCCGCCGAATCGCGTTTTAAAGAGGTGGAAGCAGCCGTCACCAAGACCGCGAAGGACTATGCTGCTGGTACTTTGACCCTCGATAAGCGTCCTTCGGGGCTGAAAGTGCTCGTCGTGGACCCGGGAAAAGGCGATAAAATCAAAGTGGGCGAAAATATCCATACCAACTATTATGGCTGCCTTACCGATGGCAAACTATTCGATACTTCCTTCCAAAGGGGTCAGACCCTGGACTTCGCCGCTGGCGTAGGTCAGATGATTCCTGGTTTCGATGAGGGCGTACAACTGCTCGGCCACGGCGGCAAAGCCTACTTCTTCCTGCCCCCTACCCTCGCCTATGGCGAACAGGGTGCCGGTGATGCAGTGCCGCCTAATGCAGAATTGATTTTCTATGTAGAGGTGCTTTAAATAACTATGAAATATAATGTATGAACTATGACCACCTCATAGTTCATACATTATACTTCATAGTTCATACTTCATACTTCAATTTAAAACTTCCGTTTCCAGCAATGACAATCGAACAACTCAAAGAGTTGAAAGGTCAACTGGCGGTCCTCAGGAGGTATCTTTGACGTGGATAACCGCACGCGCGAAGCCGAAGACCTGACCGCCGAAACCCTTGATCCCAACTTTTGGAACGACCCCAAACGGGCCGAGACCATCCAGCGCAAACTCGGTATAAGCAACAACTGGCTCGCCGATTATCACAAAATCGCCCGCGAAGTAGACGACCTCGAGGGAATGTTTGAATTTCAAAAAGAAGGCCTCGCCACCGAAGAAGAGGTGCACGCACAATACCTCAGTACCACCGAAACCCTGGCTGATGCCGAATTTCGGAGTACGCTGAACCAGAAAGAGGACGCGATGAACGCCGTGCTGACTATCAATGCCGGGGCCGGTGGCACCGAAGCCTGCGACTGGTCGGCCATGCTGCTGCGGATGTACAGGATGTGGGCCGAAAAAGACGGCTTCAAAGTCGTGGAACTATTCGAGCAGGATGGTGAAGCAGCAGGCATTAAATCTGCCAGCATCGAGATTCGCGGCGATTATGCCTACGGCTGGCTGAAAGGCGAAAACGGGGTGCATCGCCTCGTGCGCATCAGCCCATTCAATGCCCAGGGTAAACGCCAGACTTCTTTTTCCTCGGTATTCGTGTATCCGCTCGTAGAAGACGACGACATCAATATCGTCATCAAGCCCGACGACATTGAAATGGACGTATTTCGGGCCTCTGGAGCGGGTGGCCAGCACGTCAACCGGACCAATTCTGCGGTGCGCCTGCGCCACTTACCCACTGGTATTGCCGTAGAATGCCAGGCCGACCGTAGCCAGCACCGCAACCGCGACACCGCCATGACCATGCTCAAAAGCCGCCTCTACGAACTCGAAATGCGCAAACGCCAGGCCGAGAAAGACAAAGTGGAGTCGGGTAAAAGCAAGATCGAATGGGGCAGCCAAATCCGCTCTTATGTGCTGGACGACCGCTGGGTGAAAGACCTGCGCAGTGGCTACAAAGTCCACAATCCCGATGCAGTGCTCAACGGCGACCTTGACCCGTTTCTGAAAGCCTACCTGATGTGGGAACGCAACCCAACCGGAGAGGTGGTGGAAGACGAAGATTGATATTTGCAGGGTTATAGAAAATGTTGAGAAGGTTGAGGTTGTTGAGAATGTTGAGATTTTGATGGTTAGTCCATCATAGAATTTTTCTCTTTGCTACTTTGCATTGAACATAATTACAACAAGAGAGGCACCCCGCGAACCCGCAGAGTGCCTCTCTAAATTAGAATGGAGGGTCAATAAAAGTGTTTGTAGAAAAATAACCGACTTCAGCCAAGGCTTATATTCTCAACACCCTCAACATTTCTCAACATCCTCAACTATTTCTTTACGGTTTCGCCTTCTTACTAAGCACTTTCCCATTCGCATCAATCTGAATGACTTCCATACCCAGTTGCTGCAAGCCCGGAAGCACCTTCTCGGCATCGCCAGCCATAAACCAGCCTAGATTGCCGGGTTGCACAATGCTCTTAGCCACGTTTTGCACGTCTTTCAGCCCGAGGTTCTGCACGCGTTGGCTGTAGGTTTTCCAATAGTCGTCGGCCAGATTATACTTCACTACTTCGGCCAGGGAACGATTGACGCGGGCATTAGTTTCCCACATTCCGGCCATACCAAGCACCGTGTTTTGTTTTGTTTTATCAAATTCCGCCTGCGTCATCGGTTTATCCCCTACAAAAGAAGTTACTTCTTTCAGCACTTCCTGCATACTTTCCTTCGTTTTGTCGGTTTGTACCGGTGCGTACACCAGGAAAGGTCGCTGCCCACGGGTATTCATAATCATCGAACGAGAGCCATAGCTCCAGTGCTTGTCTTCGCGAATGTTCAGGTTGATCCGGCTGGTAAAGTCGCCGCCCAATACGTTGTTCATTTGCTCCACGGCATTTTCGTCCTGCTTGCCATACGGTTGGGCCAAATAGCCCGCCACTAGTAGGCTTTGCTCGCTTTGCGGGCGATCAATCAGGAAAATTTTACCTGTGCTGCCCGCCGTTTTTACTTCCGGGATGACCTTTTTCGGCACATCCCCTTTTTGCCAGGTAGCGAAACGTTTTTCCAGTTTAGCCGTCAGTTCTTCCATCGAAATATCGCCAGTGACCACCAGGATGGCATTATTGGGCCGCAACCAACGCTGCTGGAAACCGCGCACATCAGCAAGCGTCAGGCCATTTACCGCGTCCTCTTCGCCAGTGCCAGTCATCGGCATCGCATAGGGATGGTCTTTGCCATACAGCAATTCGGGCATCACGCGCATCACCATGCTCTGGGGCTGCGTTTTTTCGTTCTGAATGGTGCTGATTTGCTGGCTTTTCAGGCGCGCGAAATCGGCTTCGGGAAAAGATGGATTGAGCACCACATCGGCCATGAGATCAAGGCTGGGATCGAGACTTTGTTTCAGCGTATTCAGATTCACGTAGGAAAAATCGAGATCGCTAGTGGTGTTCAAAGTAGCCCCCAAAAGTTGCAGCCGCTCATTGATTTGCAGGCTGTTCATCGTCTTGGTGCCTTCGTCGAGCATATTCATAGCGAGACTGGCGAGGCCGGATTTGCCACCAAATTTGTCGGTCACGTAGCCCGCATCAAACATCAGACTGGCCACCACGGTTGGGCTTTCGGTACGGCGCGCTAACACGATTTTCATACCATTCTTCAACGTAGCACGCTGTAAATCAGGGAATTTTGCCGAAATGCCCATATCTACTTTGGGCTTTTCCTTGCGGTCGGCCTCGGTGCCAGTGACGCTATATTCCGGGAATGGCGTACAAGTCAACACCAGGCGACCATCGCTCAGCCAACGCTTGGCGGCCTCGTGGATTTGCTGTGCCGTGGCCTGGCTATACCATTTCAATTGTTTTTTGTAGTAATCCGGCGAACCGCCAAACACTTCATTTTGCGCCAGCAAATCGCTTTTGCCACCGAAGCCACCGATGCGTTCCAAGCCTTTGATGAACCCGGCAAAATAAGCCGCCTGCACGCGTTTAACTTCCTCGGCGGTCGGGCCTTTGGCCAAAAATTCGTTCAGGATTTCATTTGTTGCGGCCTCCACTTCGTCGAGTGTGTGGCCGGGTTTTACATTGACAGAAATCACAAAATTGCCAGCAATCTCATTGGGGCCGCTAAAAGAAAAGAGCGAGGTAGCAATCTGTTTTTCGTAGACCAATTTTTTGTACAAGCGGCTGTTTTTGCCGGAGGCCAGCAAATCGGAGGCCAAATCAAGATAAACCGCATCCTCTGTACCCCACTGCGTGATGTTCCAGACGAGGTTCAACTGCGATTCTGGCACCCGATCCTGGTAAGTCATGCGCACTTCACCAGTACGTTTTGGGATGTTCACCAGCGGGCGCGAAATGGTCGGCCCGGAGGGAATATTGCCAAAATATTTCAGCACCTTTTCGTAGGCAGCATCGGTCGTAATGTCGCCAGCGACGACGAGGACGGCATTGGCAGCACCATAATAGCCTTTAAACCAGTCCTGTACGTCGGTAACGCTGGCGGCATTCAGATCGCTCATTTCACCGATCACGGTGTGGCCGTAAGGGTGATATGGTGGAAACATTTCTTTTTGCATGATGTCCCAGCCCAGCGAATAAGGCTGGTTTTCACCCTGGCGTTTCTCGTTTTGGACCACGCCGCGCTGTTCGTCCAGTTTGGCCTGGTCAATCGCGCCGATCAGGTGGCCCATGCGGTCGCTTTCGAGCCAGAGTACCTGGTCGAGCGCACCAACTGGCACATTTTGGAAGTAATTAGTGCGGTCTTCATTGGTCGTACCGTTCAGGTCGGTCCCGCCGATGGCTTCCAACGCCTGGAAATAGTCAGTGTTGAAGTTCTCCGAGCCGTTGAACATCAGGTGCTCAAACAAGTGGGCGAAACCGCTTTTGCCCAGTTTTTCGTTTTTCGAGCCGACGTGGTACCACACGTTCACCGCCACGATGGGGGCTTTGTGGTCTTCATGGACGATCAGCCGCAGGCCGTTGGGCAGCGTGAATTTTTTGTACGGCACATTGATGTCGTCGGGATTGTAAGTCGGCAGATCGGACTGGGCGTGCAGCCACGTACCGACCAACAGGAGCAGAGGTAGTAAAAGGCGATATTTCATATTTGTGTGTGTTTGGTTAGTATATGATTTCAAGAAAAAATGATGATGCGGAAAAACGCCGCCCAAGGTGCGCTATTACTCATAAAAGGGGGAAAGATTTGGATGAAAGGTGGCAAATAAAGGGTGGAATGTTTAATTTACCTTCCTTTTACCGCGCGATTTTCTCACCTTTGCGCCTCTTTTCGCACTACGTTTGTCATCCTGACGGGAACTGTCCACGCTACGGTGTACGCCACGACGTGGACGGTTCCCGTCAGGATGACAAAAGCGACTTGTTCCAAATTTCAACTAAATGTGTTGATAGTAAGCACATTAGCAAATCAATTCCATGTCAGAAGATTTATTCAAACGCATAGTATCGCATAGCAAGGAATACGGATTTATCTACCCCTCCTCCGAGGTGTACGAAGGACTCAACGGCGTGTACGACTACGGCCCGATGGGCGTGGAATTGAAAAATAACATTAAGGAATACTGGTGGCGGGCGATGGTGCATTTACACGACAACATCGTGGGGATTGATTCGGCCATCTTTATGCACCCCAAAATCTGGAAAGCCTCTGGTCACGTGGATGCTTTCAACGACCCATTGGTGGACAATAAGGACTCCAAAAAGCGGTTCCGCGCCGACGTACTGATCGAAGGTGAAATAGATAAATTGCAGGCCAAAGCCAATAAAGAGGTCGAAAAAGCCGCCAAACGCTTTGGGGAAACTTTCGATGAAAAGATGTATCGGGAAACCAACCCGCGTGTCTCGGAATATCTGCAAAAAGCGGAAGCCATCGAAAAGCGCATGGCCAATGCGATGAAAGCCAACGATATGGCCGAAATGAAGGCCATCATCGACGATCTCGAAATCGCCGACCCAGACAGCGGCTCGCGCAACTGGACGGAAGTGCGCCAGTTCAATTTGATGTTCTCGACCCAAATGTCGAACATCGCGGGCAGCGACGGCGACGCGAAACTTTACCTCCGCCCGGAGACGGCGCAGGGTATTTTTGTCAATTTCCTGAACGTCCAGAAGACCACCCGCCAGAAGATTCCGTTCGGGATTGCCCAGATCGGTAAAGCCTTCCGCAACGAGATCGTGGCGCGGCAATTCATCTTCCGCATGCGTGAGTTTGAGCAGATGGAAATGCAGTATTTCATCCGCCCTGGCACCGAAATGGAGGTGTATGCCCATTGGAAAGAGAAACGTATGGCCTGGCACCGCTCGCTCGGCCCAGCGTCAAAACTGAAATTCAAAGACCACGACAACCTGGCCCACTACGCCAACGCGGCGGTGGATATTCAGTTCGAGTTTCCCTTCGGTTTTAAAGAACTCGAAGGCATCCACTCGCGCACCGATTTCGATCTGCGCAGTCACTCTGATCTGTCGGGCAAGAAGTTGCAATTCTTTGATCCTGAACTCAATGAGAGTTACATTCCCTACGTCGTGGAGACCTCCGTCGGCTGCGACCGAATGTTCCTCTCTGTACTGACTAACGCCCTCGTGGACGAAACCGTGCCCGATGCGCAAGGCGAAGACAGCCAGCGTACCGTGCTGCGCATCCCGCCCGCCCTCGCGCCGGTGAAGTGCGCCGTGCTGCCCATCGTGCGCAACAAAGAGGAACTGGTGGACAAAGCCCGTGGCGTGTACGATAAACTGAAACTACATTTCCTCTGCCAATACGACGAAAAAGACGCCATCGGTCGCCGCTATCGCCGTCAGGATGCCATTGGTACGCCCTACTGCGTGACCGTGGATTTCCAGACCATCGAAGATGATACCGTGACCATCCGCGAGCGCGACTCGATGAAGCAGGATCGGGTGCATATCAGCGAAGTGGCCAAGATTGTGGGGGAACGGGTGGATATGGTGAAATTGTTGGAGACGTTGTAGGCTATATCGATAAAACATAGGTAAAATTACCCATCATCCTTTCTCTGGATATTGTCATTCTGAACGCAGTGAATCCCGAAGTAATCGGGATGCCCGGGAGCGAAGGCGTATGCCCACTTTTCTCGTGGCCAGATGCTTCACTTCGTTCAGCATGACATATTTTTGGGTAAGAGTAAAGAATTATAAAGTCGGTCGCAGGGAGTGAAGACCTTGGAATTCCGTTACATAACCAGTAATTTTGAGGTTACTACCAAATTGCTTTCACCAATCACAACTTCTTTTTATGACCATTTCGGAGAAAAAAATTGAATTGGTGCAAAACCTCCTGCTTTTGCAGGACAAGGCGGTTTTATTTGAAATAGAAAAACTAATAGCCCGCTCATTCCGTACTCAAAATGCACCTGCCCCGAAAACGGATGAATCACCTGTTACTTTTGAGGCTTGGGTTGCGCAATTTGAAGACCCGGAACAACCTGATGTAGCAGATGAATTTGACATGAGTCCGGCTGATTTTCGCCAACGCATTTGGTCAGCAGAGCAGGGAGAGGATATGAGTTTGGAAACTTTCTGGAAAAGAATTGCTCAAAATTGAACTTGTTTCAGATCATGCGGGGAGTGAAAGTTAAACAGCAATTTCTTGATTCATTGCTGGCCATCAAGGATTATATCAAGCAGGATTCACCCCGGAATGCGGAAAAATTCGTAGCCGATTTGAGACCCAAAATGGATCGGATCATTGCTTATCCAGAGACCTTTTCTCCTGAAAAAAACTTGCTTACGAAAAGGCGGATTTACCGTTTTGCGCTGTATAAAAAACACTACAAGATCATTTTCAAAGTGTTGGATAACCAGATTATTTTCCTTGATCTTGTACATGGAAAACGGCATCCTGATTATTTGAAAGGATTGAAGACGACTGATTACCGTTAGTATTCTTCTTTTTCTTATGTCCGAACATGAAAACAATCAATGTCGCCCTCATCGGTTTTGGCCTCTCCGGTCGCTACCTGCAAGCCCCTTTCTTTGAAAAGAGTCCTGATTTTTACCTGAAAACGGTGATGACGAGCCAGCAGGACTGGCAGGTGACGTACCCACAAACCAGCCGGGTCAGTTCGCTGGCAGCGGTACTGGCAGATGCCACGATTGATCTGGTGAGTATCTGCTCACCCAACGAAACGCATTTTGACTACACCCGGCAATGCCTGCTGGCAGGCAAACACGTGCTGGTAGAAAAACCCTTTACGGCTACTGCCGCCGAAGCGGAGGAACTGATCGCCTTGGCTAAAAAGCAAGGCCGACATTTATTTGCCTTCCAGAACCGGCGTTTCGATAGTGATTTTTTAACTATCCAACAGTTACTGGCCAGCGGCCGTTTGGGCGATTTGCTGCGCTATGAAGCGCATTTCAATCGTTTCAAGCCGCTTATGAACCCCAAAAAGTGGAAGGAAATTCCAGCTGCTTCCAATGGGATTCTGTACGATCTGGGCGCGCACCTGATTGACCAATGTATTGCCCTGTTTGGCGCACCGCAAACCGTGCAAGGCGAAACTTACACCCAACGCGCCGAATCGGATATTGCCGATTCGTTCGATCTCTGGCTCGACTATGGGGCCATGAAAGCCTATCTCCACGCCAGCCTGATGGTGCGGGAACCCGCTCCACGGTATGTGCTGCACGGTACGGCGGCTTCGTTCGTCAAGTACGGTATTGACCAGCAGGAAGATCAGTTGAAAGCGGGTATGCTGCCCGGTATGTCTGGATTTGGTGAAGAACCTACTGCAATCTACGGGAGTTTATATACCGAAGCAGGCGATGTAGCTCGACAGGAAGAAATAAAAAGTCAGCCGGGCAACTGGCAGGCTCTGTTTGAAAACATGGCCGACGTGCTGCTGCGCGGTGCGGAACCGATCATCCAAATGGAACAAGTGGTGCAACAACTTCGGGTGATCGGGCAGGTACGCGGAATTATCGCTTAATAATCAATACCAGTTTTGAACCAATCCCATCACTACTTGGTGTCATGTCGAGCATAGAATTACTACAGTAAATTATACAAATCATTGATTAATAGCATCGCAACAACCATCATTTACACCCCAAAATAATGCTCCAGATGTTTATAAAAACTATTTTGAGTCTAAAATTTATTCCTGTCTTTCCGAAAACCCATTAATATACCCCATCATTACTACCCGATCCGCCTCTGTATGCGCCAAATCATGCGCCTTCCTAAAATGCGAAACAGCCTTTTTATTATCAATGCCAGTATATAAATAACCTATCAAGGCATGATAAAGATGGTTATTATCCAGTCCCAGTTTTTCTGCTTCGGGGATAGCGGTTTGGGGGCCATACACTTGTGCCAGCGCATAAGTTCGATTTAGTGCAGCAGCCGGGGAATAAGCAATTTGTAAGATTTGATTATATAATTGCAGAATATGTGTCCATTTATTAGTCGCTGTTTTAGTGCAATGCCAGTAAGCGATGGAGGCTTCCAGATGATACTTAGAGATTTCCTGTCCGCGTGCACTTTCTATTAGATAATAATTGCCTTTAGCGATTAATTCGTCGTTCCAGAGATTTCGGTCTTGATCGTCGTATAAAATGTGGTGGCCAGCAGTGTTTTTTCTGGCTTCAAAACGCGACGCATGAAAACACATCAGCGACAGGAGCGCATGGACGGCGGGTCGGGTGGTTTGCGGGGTTTCCAGCAATAAATAATTCAGGCGCATGGCTTCCAGACATAGTTCTTTGCGGAGCGTGTCGGTATGCGTGGAAGAATAATAACCTTCATTAAATAGCAGATAAATAGTCGCCAGCACGGCTTCGATGCGCTGATTTATATCTTGTTCGGCGGGTATTTCTACTTGTATATTTTCGGTTCTAAGTTTTTCTTTGGCTCGAAATAGTCTTTTATTGATCGTTTCTTTATTCGTTAGAAATGCCTGCGCAATTTCTTCTATACCAAATCCACAAAGAATGCGCAGGGCCAGGCCAATTTGTGCTTCCACGGGAATCACCGGATTGCACACCACGAAAATCATGCGCAACTGACTGTCACTAATATTTTCAGCAGATAAATCCAGTTCGTAGGCTTCCTGACTTGATTGTGAATAAGCAAATTCGGGGCTAATTTTCTCCTCAAAAAGTTTGCTTCTTTTGAGCTGGTCTTTGGTTTTGTTTTTAGCGACTGTATATAACCAAGCGGTGGGATTATCAGGCACACCTTTTAGTCCCCAGGTTTCGGAAGCTAATAGAAAAGTATCATTCGCAATGTCTTCGGCGGTGGCGATACCGCTGGTACCCAGCAGTTTACAGAGTACAGAAATTATCTTTCTGTACTCTGTTTTGAATAACTGCGGAAGTAAGATCGATTCGGGCATTTTAATTTATACTCCGAATTGCTTTAAATGGTGATCCAGATGTTTGTAAAACATATTATTCCACTCATTCTTGCTCAATGGACCAAAGGAATGTGATAATTTCTGGTTAAAAGCGACTTCGCCAGACTGTTGGGTTGTAGTAATGTACTGGATCAGACGGGTTTTCTCTCCCTGAAAATCTCTATTACCTTTAATAATAAACGCCGGTGCGGTCTGCGCATTTTTCTTGTATGGCTTTTCATTGGTAACAACCTTTTTTATAAAGGCTTTCATCATAAAACCCATCAGGAAACCCGGCTTGGGATGTTTATTATCATACACCATTTCGTAGGGTACGTTGCAATGAGCCATCATCTGGGCCACGTTCATTTTGCCCCAGCCAGCCTGACTATCCGGGCGTAAGGTCTGAATATGCTGTATTACGTTTTCGGAGACCGCTTTGGTAAAAATATTAGGTAGTGTGATTTTCAGTTGATTAATTCATGGATATAATGTCTCTGACTTCCACGTGCCCGCCCATATACAGGATGGGGCAACCGGCGGCGAGTGCCATCGCCTCGTCTACATGACTGGCTTTGACGATGATATAACCGCCGACTATTTCCTTTACTTCTGCATAGGGTCCGTCGGTGATGATATTGCCGGGTTTCAAAGTTTTGCCTAATGAGCCTAACTGATTGGTACTGACACACTTACCCTGCGCAACAATACCGCCGATCCAGTCCTGCCATTGCTGGATACCGGCCTGCATTTGCTCTGGCGAAGGGGCCATGTCGGGATCGGGGCTGTGTCTGAAAATCATCATGAATTCTTTCATGTTTGTGTGGTGTTGGATGATAAAAACGTTGTTTATACCATCATGACGACTGACTTAAAGTAGATTGGACAGCAGGCGGAGAATATTTTGTATTTTTTAAAATAAAAGTTGAAGAGCGGAGAAAATTTTTGACCGCCAGCCTATTATAAATTCGTTCTATACAAAACCACGCTGCGTTGACCATACAACACCTGCTAATCAGGTAAAACGAACAAGAGTCGCCCCGAAAAATTCGGAGTGACTCTTGTGGCGAGAAACTACAGCACGCTTACATCTTCACCAATTCCCCGCTCATTCGCACGGCACCCAGTTGTAGGTGTACCGCGTAAGAACCTTTGGGCAAATCAGCCACACGAAGTTCCAGAGACAATTTTTCGCTGGTCTTTTCAAAAATCAGGTGGCGCACTACCCTACCCGAGGCATCCACCACATCGGCGATGGCTGGTCCCTGCCAATCATTTTCAATCGTGGCGCGTACTACATCCACGGTCGGATTGGGCTGCAAGGAGAGCGGCAAATAAACCAATGGCGTATGCGTACCCGTAGTACCCCATTCGTAGCTGCCGATGTCGGGCGGACCTACGCGCGGATTGCCTTCCAAGTCTACCGAAGGTGCGCCAGCAGCAATGCCGTGGTCAATCGCAGGGCTGCCAGGCTGTAAATGAAAATCGTAAAAGGGCGGGTCAACGAACAAAGGATCGGTACTGTTCAGGTCGTTATTAGCAGTCAGAAAATCAACCAGACTGGCATCAGTGCTCAGATTGCCGCCCAGCGAATGGACGATGGGTGCGCCTTGCTCGACGGCGTAGTTATCGCCGCCTTCGCTGCTGAAAATACAGTTTTGCAGCGTGACCTCGGCGTGTCCGCTGTCGCCTTCAAACTGCGCTAAGCTGGTGCCTAAAGGGCCAAAGTTGTTGCCCCAGGTACAATTGACGGCGGTCATACGCGCCGTTTTTCCATTAAAACCATTCAGCAATACTGCCCCGCCAGCACCTTCGCCCAAGACTTGATTGGCCGAAAAAAGGGTGTTTGTGATCGTCACATCCGCGTTCTCGATGTTGAGCGCACCTGCCTGCACGAGTGCAAAATTTTCCTGAAATATACAGCGATCAATGACCGAAGTGGAAAGATCGAGACTGTCTTCCGAAATCACTAGCGCTGCGCCGTTGTCGGATGAATTAATCTTAAAAGCAGTATTGGTAAAACTGCTAGTATTTCCACCAGACAAATAAACCGCTCCACCAATATCAGTACTACTATTGTTTTCAAAGAACGAACTATCTACAGAGAGTGTGGTCGAGTCGTTCTGCACAAAAATAGCCCCCCCAAAACGAGCAGTATTGGCTTCGAAGTGGCATTTTTTTATCACTGTATTGGCTAGAAAACCATTGATCATCGCGCCGCCGCTCGTAGCTGCCGTATTATTGCGAAAAGTACATTCTTCAAATGTCATTGGCCCCGGCGTGCTGAAATTGGCTATTGCGCCACCAAAAGCCGTAGACCCGCCCTCGAAAAGGCAGTTTTGGAAGTGGCCACCCGTGGAAATATCACCACCCAGATAGACAGCAGTGGCAGAAGAGGGGGCAGTATTCTGCGTAAACGTGCAATTTTTGATGTCGAAACTAGCATCGAAATTGAACATCCCTGCTCCGCCATAATTGGTGGAACTGTTTTGTGTAAAAGCGCAATTGTCTACGGTAAAAAAATCGCCGCCTTCGCGACCGTCGTTGTACATCGCCGCACCGTTGCGCGCCACGTTGCCCATAAAAATGCTGTTGGTGATCGTGTAACTGCTTTGCCAGTTGTAGAGACCCGCTCCCCAGTTGTCGGTGCTAGCCAGATTGTTCTCAAACAGGCAACTATCAATGACGATATTTTTGCATTGGAATGGAAAAAGCGTACCCCGGTTGGTGTGGTTGTTGCTGAAAGTACAGCGATTGATGCTCGCACCGGTAGAATTTTGCAAAAGAATACCTGCAGACGAATCGTCGGACAGGTTATTGTCAAAAATGCAATTGTCTACGATCAGGCCCGATCCAGCGACCCCCGAGGCAGTAATACCGCCGCCGAGCAAGCCCTGATTTTCGGTAAATACGCAGTTGCGCACGGTCACTTTGGCATTGGCTAAAATACCGCCACCCTTTTTGGTTGCGTCCGGATCGCCAGCGGCGGTCTTGGTATTGCCATTGCGAATCACAAAACCGTCCACGATGGCGCGTAGTGCTGGCGTACCATTGTTGATTACCAGTACGTGCCAGGAATTGTCGGAGCGGTTCGCGGTCAGGTCAGTAGGCACATCATTGCTATTGAGGTCGCCGCTCAAGGTCGTTATGTTCGTGAGATAATTGCGTTGGTTCAGCGTAGTTTCTGTGCCCGCAAATCCGCCGTAGAGTTCTACGCCCGACAAGAGCGTAAAAGAGCTGTTTGGTACAATACCGAGCGTGGGTTTGTAGGTACCGGCGGCTACCCAAATTTGATTTCCAGCAACAGCGGCTGCCAGAGCTGCATCCAAAGTAGGAAAGGCATCGGCCCAGGAAGTTCCGTTGCTAGCCCCTAAGGCAGCGGACTTTACGTAGATGGTTTGGGCAAAAAGGGAGGTTTGTGTGGCGGCCAGCAATCCGTAAAAAGCCAAGAGTAGGAGAATTCTTTTCATGTGTAGTGATGTGTATAGTTTTAATAAAAGATTACATGGTGAGTGCCCAAAATTACCCTTTGGCCACGCAAGTCTGGCAAAATTTAAAGACAAGGAGAAATTATTCGGCCAAAGGTTGTTTTTCGGACAAAAACGACGGCACCAAAGGAAGGAATTTGACCGTAAATAGCAAAAAAGAGAAGTGAACTTTGCCGCTGCCAAGCGACGAAATTCACTTCGTTATTGATGGAGGGAAAATCGGGAGCGAAATGAATTTCGCGCTGTTAATACCCGAAAATATCTTCCAGACTTAGTTCTACTACTTTCCCTATTTTCTGTAAGTACTTGAAATCCAGCCTGTTCCGTTCCCCCAGCACCAGCCACGTGTAGTGACGACCTTTGATATTATGCCGTTGATAATTGATCAGATCGGTGGCCTCGGCCTGCTCCAGCGTCTGGTAAATATCTTGGCGCAGATCGCGATTTAGAAAGCCCCGATCGCGGTTGCTACGCCAGGTCCAATAGAGGTCGGCCTGACGAATGCGTCCAGCAGCGATTTGCTTCAACACGCTTTGGCGCGCATTTTCGATTTGTGGCAACGATACTGGCATATCTTCCATGATAGCCTGAAATGCTTCCACCGCTTCATGCAGCTTGTCGGGCTGGGTACCAACGTAGGCCTGCAAAAAGTGGGCACGATGCTTAAGTTCCGGGTTGGCGGCATAGGCGTAAGCGGAGTATGCCAGTGCCTTCGATTCGCGGATTTCCTGAAAAACGATGGACGACAGCCCGTAGCCAAAATACTGGTTGTACCACTCTGAAAATACAAACTCTTCCAGGTTGAATTTTGGCGTACCCTTCGAGAGCAACAGCAGTTCCACTTGCACCGTTGGGAAATCCACGAAATACACTTTGTCGCGCCGGACACCAATCTCCGGGTATTTTTTAGCAGGAAGGATGGCCCGCAATGGCTGATCCACGGGGTGGTATTTTTTTACAATCCCTGCCACCGAACGAGCCGTTTTCGGGCCATAGTAAAATGCTTCGTGCTGATAAGTTGGCAACTCGTGCAGCAATGCTACCAGCTCTTCCGGGGTGATAGCCAGCAGTTTTTCTTTGGGCAGTTTATCCGAAAATGGCGATACCGGGCCATATTTGGCGTAGTTGGCCATGGCTTTGGTCAGGACCGTACGCTTCTCCATCTTGTCGTTTTCGCGGCGCAGCAGCGTGTCGGCGATCAGGTTTTGCAGGGCCTCGGTATTGGGTTGTGCGTCGGCCAGCAAGTGCTCCATGAGTTCTACCCCTGCTTCAAATGATTCTCCCAAACCAGTGAGTGTAAAAAAGAAATGGCGATCCTGGCAGCTGGCGGTACAACTCATGCCGAGCCGATAGAACGCCTGTTGCATCTCCGTGGCCGAATAGCGGGAAGTGCCGAGAAAAGGCAGATAAGCGGCCAGCAAAGCCAGTCGCCGATCGCTCAGCCGCCCCATATCGAAGGTATAATACAGCTGAAAAAGTTTGCTTTTCGGCTCTTGTACGGCCCGGAGTTTCAGACTTTTAGAAAGGCTGGCTCTTTTAATAACCTTTTGAAAATCAATAAATTCCGGTTCTACATCGGGGGTCGGATGGTTCAAAAACTCCTGCGCAAAATCGGAACTATCGGTGCGATTTACTTCGATGGCGGTAATGGGTGGTTTCTCCACCTTCATCAGGTTGGGATCATCGCCATGATGCTTGAAGACCACCGCGTAGTTGTCTGTTCGCAGGTGTTCCTGGGCAAAAGCCACGATGTCCGCTTTGGTTATTTTTTCCAGTTTCTTCCAACGCTGCACCATATCTGTCCAGTTCAGCCCCAGGATGAAAGCACCGGTCAATGCGCTGGCGCGGCCTTTATTTTTTTCAAAAGAGCGGATTTCTGACAACTTCATGTCCTTCACCACGGCCTGTGGCAACCAGTCCTCGAACTGGCCAGTGCGCAGTAGTTCCATCTGTTCGAGCAACAGGCGTTCCACTTCTTCCAGCGATTGTCCCTCACGTGGCTTGCCATGCAATAGCAGACTGCTATAATCTTCGAGGATGTTGGGGTAAGCATACGCTTCGAGTACCTGCTGCTGCTGGATAAGGTTCAAATCAAATAAACCCGCCTGCGAATTGTGCAGAATGCCCGCCACCAGCGACAGCAAATGTGCTTCTTCCGACTGGGCACCCGGAAAACGCCAGCCCATTTCCACCCACGCCGGCTCATGGCCATACACATCGCGCTGGGCGCGAATGGTCAGCGGCCGTTGCGGTTCAAAATGAAAGGGCGGAATTTCTTTGGTCTGGAAATGCCCAAAATATTTTTCGGCCAGTGCTACCGCCTGGTCTGGATCAAAATCGCCAGCCATGACGATGGCCAGGTTGTTTGGCACATAATATTGCTCAAAAAAGCGGTAGATATTCTTTTGCGAGGGATTTTTGAGGTCTTCGCCCCGGCCCAGCGTCGTCTGGGTACCGTAAGGATGCGTGGGAGTCAGTTCCTCCTGCATCGCCTTCATGGACTTGCGCAGATCACGATCCTGGCTGATGTTATATTCCTCGAAAACCGTTTCCAGTTCAGTATGAAACAAGCGCAGAATTGGTCGGCGGAAACGCTCGCTTTCCAACGCAAACCAGCGTTCCAGCTCGTTGGAAGGAATATCATTTACATACACCGTTTGCTCCACCCAGGTGTAGGCATTGGTGCCCTTTGCGCCGATAGCACTCACCAGTTTGTCGTACTCATTGGCGGCAGCAAATTTTGCGGCCTCAAACGACAGGTGATCAATATCGGCGTATAATTCCTTCTTTTTCAAAGGGTCGCGTTCGCGGCGATGCTCCTCAAACTTCTGTTCAATTTGGTCGAGCAGGGCTTTTTCCTGTGGCCAGTCGAGGGTACCCATACGGTCGGTGCCTTTAAACATCATGTGCTCAAAGTAGTGGGCCAGTCCAGTCGTATCGGCGGGATCGTGCTTCGAGCCAGCGCGGACGGCAATCTCCGTATAGACCCTTGGTTCATCTTTATGGACCGAAAGGTCATGTGCTTGGATAGAGTCTCAAACCGTTTGCCAGGGTGTGCATCTGGACTTGGATGGGGTCGCCGGGCACGTTTGCGAAACTTTCAATAGTTTCGTAAACGTCGCTTTGTAGATCGTGCGTAATATCAGTACTGAATATATTTATAACTTTTTCTAGGGTGGTGCGTAGTCTGTCATGTGCTTGGATAGAGTCCGTTTAGAGGCTTTACAAACGTTTAAAGACGCTGGTTGTTTGCGACAATTTTTGCACTGGCGTAAATTTATGTGTGCACGCCTTGTCCGTGCCGGTGCAGAAGTACAGTTTTCGGTTCTGCAAACTGTGGCCATCACAACCACTACCCTACTGTTTTCCTCTCACGAATTACGTTTACGAAACCCTGGAAGGTTTCGCAAACGCCCTCGTCCCATACGTTTGCGAAACTTTCAATAGTTTCGTAAACGTCCCCACATCCCCTACCGCAAAACTGCTTTGTAGATCGTGCGTAATATCAGTACTGAATATATTTATAACTTTTTCTAGCCGTAAAATTTCCATTTAAGTATTGGATTTCGTAATTAAGAAGACCATTTACAGTATAGTAATGTTCTGTAACTAAAATATCTTTTTGTTTTAAATCGAGCCATCCAGCAATGCCAAGTATTTTGGTGTCCCGATTGTAGGTTATTGTGGTTTTAGTCATTTTTCCGATGGTGCCATTATAGTTTTCAAAGTACTCTTCCTCCTTGATGCTGGATGATTTTTTGCTTTTTAATTGTTTACCATTTTTATCATATTTTATCTTCCCTGCGCTATTTTTGGGCAATAATACTTTTACCTCTTTTTTATTGCCATTTTTATAGTATTTGTATTTTCTATAAACTGCCAATCTTGCATGGAAATGGATGGTGGATTCTACTAACTGTCCCCGTTTGTTATATTTGTTAGCAGAACCAGCACCAGTTCTTTGACCCTTCTCGTCAAAATCAACACACTGCAATTCCTTTCCGTCTTTATTGTTGTATACTTTTGTAACAGAACTGAGCCGATCTCGATTATAAGTCCTTCTTTCCGTCTTTATCGTATCCATTTCATAGAAATATTCGTAGGTAGCCTTTGCTCCCAATGAATCTATGATTTGGATTTTGGTTCTTTTACCCTGTTGGTTGAATTGTTCGACTGTTATTAGAGTCGAATCAGGTTTATCCTTTTCTTTGAAAACATAGGCTTCAACAGATTTGACGTTGTACTTTTTAAGTAAATCTGATGGTTGACCATCTTGTCCAAATAGATGGTTCCAGAAAACTATTAAAATGAATAAGGTAGTTTTTATTTTCTTCATTTTAGGTACTGTAATTATTAGAGCTGTGATGCTGTCCTGTCGAGCGTATCGAAAACAAAAGTAGGAAAGTGCGCCGAGTAGACAAGATTTTCATCGGCTTTCCATCCTTCAAAAAAAATTACCCGCACTACGTCCACCGCAGCACAGGCAATTTTTCTATAAAATTCACTTTCGACTTTACCAAAACGGGGTTCCGGGTTACGCTTTTTCCCGGTGCAATTGCGCGTCCACGGCTTGTGCCATCAATTCCGGCAGGAGTTGCCAATCCAGAAAATTTTTGATTTCTCTGGCTAGCTTCCGTCGGCGTTTTGAAAATTTGTTGTTGCATGGCTGCTGGTATAGTCATTAAAATCTTTGCCCACCGACATTTACGCTGCACTTTTACTAGACTTGTTGCGCTGGTTTATATAGAGTTTGTAGCACTTTTTTGTCATTGGAATTGCCCGAAAAGTAATGGCGAAAACAATCCTTTTGTGGACTGTATTTGTAGACTCCTTTCGCTTCTTCTGCCCACCAGAAATTGCCGGAACGGTCAAAGAGAAATACGGTCCGTCCTTCTTGGGTCGGGAGGGTCCAGATGGGCCGGGAGAAATCTATTTTTTGCGGATCATCGTTCATGTGGCAGGCCGCGTAGCTGCCTTTGTTTCGTGCCAATACAAAATCCTGATTAAAAAACAGGATGACGGGTAGTGTACCTGGCAGCCGCTCCCAGGCGGATCGATTAATATTTCGACCACCGTGTTGCCAGGCATCCGCTTTTCGGCATTGGGCGCGGTGTCGAAAGGGTGCGCCAGCGAACGCCAGGCGAAAAAAAGCAGAATAAAACAGGATAGGTGCCGCATGAGGAGCGGCAAAATTAGAGCGAGAAGAGGCTTCTTTGGAAATGATTTGATCAAAAGCGCGTACTATTGTAGCCACAAAAATCTGTTTGTTAGATGCTATACACCCTCTCTGATCTCGAAATATTCGACATCGTGCCCGGCTATCACGCCCGGCTTATTCATAGCGATACGATGACCCTTGCGTACGTAGACGTGGACGAAGGGGCCAATCTGCCAGAACACGCGCACTTCCATGAACAGGTACTGAATCTATTGGAAGGCCAGTTTGAACTAATACTCGGCGGCCAACGGATACTGGCGCAATCTGGTCAAGTAATAGTCATTCCATCTAATGTGCCACATTCCGGTAGGGCTTTGACGCGCTGCCGGATTCTGGATGTTTTTTATCCGATTCGGGAGGATTTTCGGAGTAAAAATGTGGCGTATTAAGTAAAAGGGCAAAATTGCAAAAGGCAAATTGGCAATGAAAACCAATAACCTACGCAAAATTTAGCTTAAACTAATTCTGCTTGATTACTTAATAGCCAATGGTTTTATTGCTTGATAATTTTACAAATCAATAGACTGGAAACATGAGGCTTTAATCAAATCTTCAAATACTCGTATCTTCAAAAAACTTAGTTTCCAATGTACTTACAGTAGTTTATTGATCACTATTTACAATTTTTGATACATAATATAAGCATTGACCAATCCTAATTTTTGATGTTGAAAAGCTTCCGGGATTTCTCCAATGATATTAAAGCCCATTTGCTGCCATAAAGCCACTGCTCTGGTGTTCGTTTTTACTACGATATTAAATTGCATGGCTAAATAACCCAATCTTCGGGCTTCTTCCAAAGAAAACTGGCACATCTGTCGGGCGATGCCTCGGCCATAGAAATTGGGCGAAGTTGCGTAGCCGGCATTGGCCACATGGGAGCCCAGACCGGGTTGATTATCCTGGATAAAAAACGTTCCGACTACTTGTTTGTCTATTAAAGCAGTATAAGTGTGCTTATTTTCCGCCAGCCAATAAGCCAGCATTTCTGCTTTGGAAGAGGAAGGCGAATACGTGAATGCATCTCCTTCTTTAATAATTGGCTCTAAAATCCCCCAGATGTACTCCGCATCGGTGGCGACTGATTTCCGAATATGGATCATTATTGTTTATTGATTAGTAGTGCGAATCATAGATTAAAAATGGCTAATGATTTTCAGGTGGTTAGCGACCAGACCTGTCAGGTTTTAAAACCTAAGGTGTAGTAAGCGTTGAGAGGTTGAGAATGTTGAGGCTGTTGAGATAAATTGATTATCAGCACTTTGCATTTCACTTTCGTTCAAAACCACTTTGCGTTGGCTATATGTACATATTTTTTGTCAAAATCAATAACTGCTCGACGCAAACCGCGTAGCGGTAACATTATAATGCCACCGCTACGCGGTTGTTTCTGCCAAGTCACCCTGACGAAAAAGGCGTGTACAGCCCATAGATTTTTAAAATTCGACAAGCCTAAGTATTTGACATTCACATACTTATTCAGCCAAATCCATGATTCGCATTAGTTATTAGAAAATACTGTTTCGCTAACGGGAAAGTCTATAAAGACATTTCGGGCTGTATATGGCTTAAAAAAACGAAGGCCCCTCCCGCCTTTGGGGAAGAGCTCTTCGTCACTCGTACTTCAGGTAATACCCGGAGGCATTAATCTTTCACTTGTACCATTTTCCGCACGGCACTATCCGTTGGCGTACTGATACGATAGTAGAGCATTCCTTCGCTAATCACGGGGGCGAGATCAATCTGGAAGGCATTGCGGCCTTTCGCGAAGCTCCCCTTCGTGGTATAGACCACCCGACCAGTTTCGTCGTACACGCTGAGTGTCGCCGTTGTAGGAGCGGGCAGATAGAATCCAATCGTCGTTTTATCTAAGAATGGATTCGGTTCATTTTGATACAGTACAAACGGATCCTTTTTGACCGTTTCCGTTGGTGCAACGGCATTTGGATCGTTCGGATTATGGGTTAGTTCCTGAGAAACATCTCCCTTAGGGGTCACTTCGGTAGTAGCTACCGTGCCTTGGCCACAATAGCCATACAGGTCGCGCACTTTCACGGTCGTCTCGCAAGAGGTCATATTGCCAGCCCGGTCCATTACCCACAGTTCCACGGCATGATTACCGAGCTCCGCGCAGGTAAAGGTAAGACTGGTTTCCAAAGTTCCATCAGTATTAATTGGCAACCCTGTTCCCTGACCTGCACGGCGCGTTGCGTACACCAGTTTGGCATCCGGCGTAGCATTGTCGTCGGCGGTCAGCACAAGTTGTTGCGCCGTCACGGTCACTTTATCGTTCGGCTTGATATCCGCCGTAATACCACCACGGCAGGCAATCACCGGCTGCTGACAATCGTACAATTGGAAGCGATAATCATCTTCCACATTGTTTCCGCAGGCATCGGTCAGGTACCACTGGATGCGGTGCGTACCATGTGGCAATTGCGGCACCACGTAGGTCGTCGGGTTGGCGGCGGTCGTCCAGCGCACGTGCGCTTTGATCGTTTGGCCAACAACTACTTGTTCTACGGTGAAGCGATACTGCTGATTGACTGGTACATTGCGTTGGTCGAAGGCGCGCGGTTCTCCACCCGAATAGTTGGGGTTGAGCGCGTTGCCGTAGTACACCGTGTTCGTCTCTGGCGGTTGTTGACTGTTCACGACGGTTTCCGGTATACCATTACCATCCAGGTCGAGGAACAGGCGGTAATTTACCTGTACAGTACTGTTGATGCAGGAATCTTTGGCCAGGAACATCAGGTCAGCAGGAGATTCGTTCAAGTCATTCTGACTCATCACCGAATCGTACCAGTATGGGGCATTCCACAATTGAGCGTCGTTCTGGCTTTGATCGCAAAGACTGCCAATCGTGACTAGTGCCAGACAAGTACTGCTATTTCCGCATGGATCGCTTACCGTCAGCACCACCTCGGTGGAAGCCGGGCTTTGTACCGTAAAGTTGGTCGCAGAAGCGGAGAAGGACAGTGCATTTGCATTAGCACAGTTGTCAGTAGAACCGTTATCGAACTCTTTTGGCAGAATAGTGGCCGTACCGTTCTCGCCCAATTCCAGGTGCATATTTTTACAAATAGCCGTAGGTGCCGTGACATCGCTTACACTGATATGCTGGACGTTGACCTGTTCATTGTCCGCGTGATCGTGTAGTTTCCAGGTGCGGGTAATATCGTATGTGTAATATCCGCAAGTCAGTGGATCATTGTTCCGACTATTGGTTTCCTCATACTGCAAAGTCAAATCTGCAGGTGCGGTACAGTTGTCATGGACATCATTAATGGTTACTACTGGCGCGACAGGCACTTCGTCACCGCAATGGAGGATCAAGTCAGCGGTTGGCAACAAGCCGGTAGTAAAGACGGGCTTCTCTGTATCCTGTGCGTTGATCGCGAAGATCTCCGATGTCGAGCAGGCACCCAGCGTAGCCGTCACGGTGACGGTGTTGTTGCTGTTGAGCGTCGTGAAGGCCGGAATGACCGAATTCAGACTGGTAGCACTGCCGTCCGGCAAGCCCGCTAATGCACCGCCTGTCCAGTGGAATACTGCTCCGGACAAATTGGTGGCGAGGGCCACCGGAGCGGTCAGCGTACCGGGACAAGCCATACTTAAATCATTGATAGGCGACATCGCGAAATAGAGACCGTCTTCCACCGCAGTGGTGGTGGCAACAGTACAACCATTGGCATCAGTTACCGTAACGGTATATTGACCGGCACTCAAACTATCCAGCGTGCTGACGGCAAGTGCCGTCGGGCCTTCAGTGATGCCGTTCGACCAGGCATAAGTGTAGTTGGCAGAGCCTGCATACATGGTAGCCAGCACGGAACCATTGTTGGCACCAGCGCAAGCACTGCTTTGCGGCGTAAGCGTCACCCCAGGGTTTTGCTGAATCACCAGGCGGACCGCACTTACCGCGTAGCAGCCTGCTTCGTTCTCCACCCGTGCCCAAACGAAGGTCTGAGGGGAGTTGTAAGGAGAAACCAGCGGATTAATACCTTGCTCTGCATCTGTTTTCACCAGTGGTAAGTCACGTGCAGGCCAGCCATACCTAAGGTTATTTGCGCATTGGCATCCGACAATTGGAACGTACCCATCGTACTCTGCGTAGCATTGGCACAAGCTTTCAGCACACCGGTGGCAGCAACAGGGGTTACTGCTATTCCTAAACGAACAGGCATAACCGTGGCCGTAGTGCTGTTGGTAGCAATCCGAGCGTACACTATCTGGCCGTTGGTGCCGAGGTATGGACTGACCAGTATATTCAGCCCGGCAGTAGCATCTGTGGCGGTGGCGTGATAGGTCACCGTGTGCGTACCGGATGGATCGGTCTTGATGTTAGCGTCGGTCAAGGTAAAGTTGGCCGTTGTAGCATTCAAGGTAGTAGCACAGCCAATCAGGAACGCGCTATCGGCACTGAAGAACCCGGCATCGAAGGAGTGATTAGTACCTCCCGATATGCCCGTTTGCAGCGGGATAGTAGGGTAACCATCCCAAGGGGTACCAGGGGCTGCCGTCAGTTCTGCATCCGAGTCGTTGCGATCCACATACTGATGGTGCCAGATGCCCTTGTTAGGCAAGGTCAGACTAAAATGTTCTCCGGCAAGGGTCAGTTCTTTCGTCGCGACGTCAAATTGGCTGGCAACGCCATTTTTACCAAATACTATCTGGTAGGCGGTGTAGGGCAAAATGCTGTCGTAACCAGGAGTAGATACCCAATCTTCATGAGGCGTACCTAAGCCAGTGAAGTAGTACTCACCATTTTGATTCGTGACTGTGTTTGCCAGCAGTTGGTGCGTAGCCGGTGCATAAAGGCTCACCAATACGCCCGCCAGCGGCTCTTCACAGCCATCCTGAATACCATCGCGGTTTTGATCATTCCACACGTAGTTGCCAATCTGGATCGGTGCTTCCTTACACATGGCTTCGAGGTCGCCGACGCTGTTGGCCATCCCGATGCCCACCGTATTCGTGGTTGGGTCAATCAAGGTCAGGTCATTACGGGTCGTATTGCCATGCAGCAGGTCGTAGTACACTACCCCACCACCGAAGTTGTATTCGGAAGTATTTGGATTCATAATAGCTCCCAACAGTTCGTCGCGTCCTGGTACGTACAACAGGCCGCCACCATCTGCATCAAGGTGGGTATAGCGGGTATTGTCATAGAAGAATTCGCCGCCGCCTGGGCCGTCGTTGGAGCCCGGGCCATATTGGCTGGTACGATTCAGTCCAGGGATGGTGCCGTTGTTTTCCATTTGCCATACGCCATTGACGCGGTAGGCTGCCAGAACATCACCGCCTGGGCTGGCCGAAATCGGCGTGCCGGTGGCAGAGTTGGGGCGCAGTTGGCGATAACCCAACTGGTGACCCGTCCGGTCCATCATGGAAATGACCATTATACCCTCGCGGGTAATCTCAATGTCGGAGATGAGTGCCTGACCACGGCAACGGAATTCCGCGCCAGTGGGACCACCACCAATGATCTCGAAATTGCCATCCCACGTGCTGGCCGGTTCGCCGGAACCCGTGTTGGCCACGAGGTTGCGCTCGCTGTAGGTATCTACCCACGTTTCCCATTCTTTACACTGGGCCATATTTGGGTTTACGCTACCAACTATATCGCCGTGGTTGTATCCTGGCGGGGTCAGATCCCAACTGAGCGACATTTTCCAAATGCCTTTTGCTATGTCGTATTCGTGAATCGAAGCCGCCAAATCTGCCGAAGTACCGTTGTTTTCTCCCGTGCACACCCCACCGACATAGATTTTGCCGCGTGTGGATTTGAGTCCCAATGGTCGGAATACACCGTTGTTGCAATTGGGAGCAGAAGTAATAACAATCTCCGTCGAGGTTGGATGGCCACTCAGAATACTGTCCACGCGGACGAGGTTGCCAGTTTTCAAGTTGACTGTCCACAGCGTGTTGTAGTCATCTGAAATGTCAATGTCACCCAGACCAACTTTGCCAATTTTTGCGAAAGCATCCGCATCCTGGCTAGGCACATTCGGCGCACCCAGGTCAGGACGATCCACCGTACCGACGTTCGGTACCGTAAACAGCGGGAATACTTTTGGATCGCTAACATCAGAATAGTCTATCCGGTAAATACCGCCCAAGCCCAACTGACCCAGACCAACGTGGCGTTTCAGGAACGCTGAGGCGTAGAGGTAGTGGTTTACCCGATCATAAGCCAGGCCGTAAACGGCACCGATCTCATTAGCTGGTACTTTACCAAATACTTCCGTGCGGTTGACCGCTGTGTAAGGGAACAAGCCTACTTCGGCTTCATCTACCAATTCGGTCTGTCCCTGCGCAAAGCTGGAGAACGCTACATCCGGGTTGTTTTGGCAATAATCGGTAGGATAGTAGAAACCGACGTTGACACTGCAATCTGCTGACTGGATGAATTGATCCATCGAGCCATTATCAGTACCCACAAAAGATGGTTGCAGCCAGTTGGAATCCCGTTCGATGCCAAATTCAATCCGATATGGATATTGGTTCAAATTCTCGAAGTTGTAGTGACCAACAGAATCCGTCCAAGCCGAATCTACCGCAATCGGGTTGTTGCAGGCAAATAGATAGACACGAATACTATCAACACCCAGTTCATTCTGGCCAATCGCGCCGTCTGTGTTCAGGTCATTGAAAGCCGTGCCACCGATATTGCCACCGATGCTGGCCGTCAAGGCACCTGCACATCCATTGGCATCCGTGACGGTAAGATTGTAAGTACCCGCACACATATTACTGACCGAGAAGGCAGCCGAAGCAGAGGTGCCAGTGCCCGTCGTCGTGCCATTGGACCAATGGTAATTGAATCCAGGAGCACCGTTGGTCAGGTTGACATTGATCTGTCCGCCGCAAGCGTCTGCGCAGGTAACACCCACGCTGCTAGTACTACCGGTGACCGAACTAATTGGTACAATAACCACACTGGCAACGCCAGTGCAACCAGTGCCATCGGTGACGGTAATGGAGTAGGTACCATCGGTCAAGCCGGAAATCACAAACTGGTTATTGACAATACCGCTACCGCTGCCAGTTGCCGTGCCGTTCGACCAGGTATAACTGTAATTCGGTGTTCCAAACAACACACCCACTGTGATCTTGGCATTAGTGCCTCCACAAATGGTAGCGCAGGTTGGCACAGCGGCGACCATGATCGCAATTGGTTGCGACATAGTGGCCGTGGTCGTGGCACTGCATCCGTTTGCGTCGGTTACTGTAATCGTGTAAAGACCAGCAATCAGGTTCATTATCCGCACCGAATCCGTAGCCACACCGTTCCCGGTGGTACCATTTGGTCCTGCCCAGTTGTAGTTATATGGCGCAGTGCCACCGTTTACCGCAATGGTAAACATACCATCGTTATTGGCACAGGTTGGCGCACAGATGTGGGTGGTCAGCAGACTCAGGTTGCAACCAGTGCTACAATTGTTCACATTTACGGTCGTGGTCGCAGAGCAACCATTAGCATCCGTCACGGTGAACGTGTAAGTTCCAACCGGCAAACCATTCACTACAATAGGTGAATTAGCTGCGCTGGTATTACCTGCCGCGCCGGTGTATGTGTAGGTGTATGGAGCCGTACCGCCAGTCACGGTGATCGTCACTGTGCTGCCCGTTTGGCCATTGCAACCCACCCCGATAACGGAAGTGCCGAGGGTAATCGAACTGCCGCTGCCAACTGTTGCGCAGGCGGTTGCACTACAACCGCTGGCATCCGTAATAGTCACGCAGTAAATACCGGCAGACAAGTTGCTCAAGTCTTCTATCGTTGCACCGTTACTCCACAGGTAGGTTAATGGAGTCGTGCCGCTCAGAATCGTCAGGTTGATTGCGCCGTTGGCAAGGCCGCAGGTAGCATTGGTTACTGACGTGGCAAAGGTGATGGCACTGCTGCTACCGACGGTCGCACAAGTAGTTGCGCTGCAACCACTTGCATTCGTGACGGTGACACAATAAGTACCAGCAATTAAGCCAGTCAGGTCTTGCGTCGTCGCGCCATTGCTCCAAGCATAAGTATTTGTAGTACTGCCATTGACCGTCAGATCAATCGCACCATTGGCAAGGCCGCAGGCAGCGTTCGTTACTGATGTAGTCAAAGTAATACCGCTGCTGCTACCGACCGTTGCACAAATCGTTGCGCTGCAACCACTTGCATTCGTGACGGTGACACAATAAGTGCCAGCAATTAAGCCAGTCAAGTCTTGCGTCGTCGCGCCATTGCTCCAAGCATAAGTATTTGTAGTACTGCCATTGACCGTCAGATCAATCGCACCATTGGCAAGGCCGCAGGCAGCGTTCGTTACTGATGTAGTCAAAGTAATACCGCTGCTGCTACCGACCGTTGCACAAATCGTTGCGCTACAACCACTTGTATTCGTGACGGTGACACAATAAGTGCCAGCAATTAAGCCAGTCAGGTCTTGCGTCGTCGCGCCATTGCTCCACAAGTAAGTATTTGTAGTGCTGCCATTGACGGTCAGATCAATTGCGCCATTGGCAAGGCCGCAAGCAGCGTTCGTTACTGATGTGGTTAATGTAATGCCGCTGCTGCTACCAACCGTTGCACAAATTGTTGCGCTGCAGCCACTTGCATTCGTGACGGTGACGCAATAGGTGCCAGCAATTAAGCCGGTCAGGTCTTGCGTGGTCGCGCCGTTGCTCCACAGATAGGTGTTCGTAGTGCTGCCATTGACGGTCAGATCAATTGCGCCATTGGCAAGGCCGCAGGCAGCATTTGTTACTGACGTAGTCAAAGTGATGCCGCTGCTGCTACCGACGGTCGCACAAGTTGTTGCGGTACAACCACTTGCATTCGTGACGGTAATACAGTAGGTACCGCCGCCAAGATTCGGAATAGTGAATGGTTCCGTCGTCAGACCGCTTGCGCTGCCCGTTGCGTTATTACCCGTCCAGGTGTAAGAGAAAGGCGCGTTACCGCTGGTCACATCAATCACGACCGTGCCATTGTTAGCACCGCAGCTAGCCGAAGTCGTCGTCGCAACGATACTGAGACCAGTAGTCTGTGGTACTACTACACTGGCTACGGTTGTGCAACCAGTGCCATTAGTGATAGTCACACTATACGTGCCACCCCCGAGATTCGGGATGGTGAATGGTTCCGTCGTCAGGCCGCTTGCGCTGCCCGTCGTATTGTTACCTGTCCAATTGTAGCTGTAATTAGGTGCACTACCGTTAGTCACATCAATGATGATCGTGCCGTTGGCCGCGCCACAAGCTGCCGAAGTAGCAGTTGCAGCTACAGTAAGGCCGCTGCTCTGTGGCACTACCGCACTAGTTACCGTCATACAACCATTGCCATTCGTTACAGTCACAGTATAGGTACCGCCACCGAGGTTTGGAATGGTGAATGGTTGGGTCGTAATGCCGCTGGCACTGCCACTGGTATTGTTACCCGTCCAGGTGTAGGTGTAATTAGGCACCGCGCCGCTCGTCACATTGATGATAATGGAACCACAGGCTGCCGGGCTGGTGGTCGCCGCGACAGTAATGCCATTGGTTTGCTGTACTACTACGCTGGTGACTGCTGTGCAGCCATTGCCGTTAGTAACCGTGACGCTGTAGGTGCCGCCGTTGAGGTTCGGAATGGTAAATGGCTCTGTCGTCAGGCCGCTCGCGCTGCCCGTCGTGTTGTTGCCTGACCAGACGTAAGAGTAGTTGGGCGTAGTACCGACCATTACATCAATGACGATGGTGCCAGTTGCTGCGTTGCAAATTGCCGGAGTAGTCGTTGCTGCGACAATGACCCCACTCGATTGCGGTACTGCCACGCTGGTTACGGCGGTACAGCCATTACCATTGGTAACCGTGACGCTGTATGTACCGCTGCTGAGGTTCGGAATGGTGAATGGCTCCGTCGTCAGACCGCTGGCACTACCCGTCGTGTTGTTGCCCACCCAGTTGTAACTGTAGTTAGGTACACCATTGCTGGTTACGTCAATGACAATCGTGCCGTCGCTTGCTCCGCAAGTAGTTGTAGTTGCTGTGCTGGTCGCTGTAATACCGTCTACATTCGGTACCACAATGGTCGTCACTGCGGTACAGCCGTTCACATCTGTTACGGTGAGGTTATAAGTACCACCGGCCAGATTGAAGATGGTAAACGGATTCATAAAGATGCCGTTCCCGGTACCAGTCGTGATGCTGTTATTCCAGTTGTAAGAGAAGTTCGGATTACCGCCAGTTACGTCAACAATGAGTTTACCATTATTCAAACCGCAAGCCGATGGCACTGCCGTTACGTTCATGGAGAAGCTGCTTTGTTTCACTACTACTACGCTGGTAACTGCTGTGCAGCCATTGCCGTTGGTAACCGTGATGCTGTAAGTGCCGCCAACCAAGTTTGGAATAGTGAATGGTTCGGCCGTCAGACCGCTGGCACTACCCGTCGTATTGTTGCCTGC
This sequence comes from Saprospiraceae bacterium, assembly GCA_965249785.1. Classification (GTDB taxonomy): domain Bacteria; phylum Bacteroidota; class Bacteroidia; order Chitinophagales; family Saprospiraceae; genus M3007. Next base: position 156,858 of record CBDFMU010000056.1, read on the forward strand.
CCAGGCGTAAGCGTAGTTAGGCACATTCCCGCTGGTCACATCTATAACGATCGAGCCGTTATTGGCACTACAAGTTGCCGGGTTCGAGGTCGCTGCGATGGTAATGCCGTTGGTTTGTGGTACTACTATGCTGGATACCGCTGTGCAACCGTTGCCGCCAGTGATGGTAACACTGTAAGTGCCGCCACCGAGATTAGCGATAGTAAACGGTTCGGTAGTAATGCCACTGGCACTACCCGTCGTGTTATTGCCTGCCCAGTTGTAGCTGTAGTTGGGTGAACCGCCGGTCAAATCAACGATGATCGAACCATTTGCTATACCGCAAGTCGCCGGAGTAGCCGTTGTACTGGCAGTCATGGCGGTCGTTTGTGGTACTACTATGCTGGTAACGGTGGTACAACCAGTACCGTTGGTCACTGTGACACTGTAAGTACCGCCACCGAGATTCGAGATGGTGAATGGTTCGGTGGTGATGCCGCTGGCACTGCCAGTCGTGTTATTGCCTGCCCAAGTATAATTGTAATTTGGCGTAGCACCGCTGGTTACATCAATTACGATCGTGCCGTTATTCGCGCCACAACTGGCCGGAGTCGCGGTTGGTGCGACTACGATGCCATTGGCAGACGAGTTGACGGTTGCCGAGAAAGTTTTGGTACAACCGTTGGCATCCGTGATGGTCAGCAGATAGGTGCCAGCATTTAAGTTGGTCAGATTCTGCGTTGTTGCATTATTGCTCCACAAGTAAGTGTAGGGGAAAGTGCCTCCAATCACGGTTGTGTTGATCGTGCCAGTGGCAGCTCCGCAGACAGCGTCCGTAGTAACAAAAGTGGCCTTGATCTGAATGTTCGGGCCAGCCACTACATAGTCCTGCACCAGTGAGCATCCGCAAGCATCCGTAATAGTTACGGTATAAATGCCGGACGGAAGATTGGTCAGGTTTTGAGCCGAGCTGAACTGGTAATTCCAGTGGTAGGTGTAGCCGCCACAACCGCCGCCAACTGTCTGAGTGATGCTACCAGTAGCAGTACCATAGCAGATGATCGGATTGACGACCGCTGTTGCAGTGATAGGTGTGTACAACGGAACGCTGGTCGAAATTTCTGCCGTACAACCTTTGGAATCCGTCACCGTCACCGAGTAGGTATCGCCGGAAGGCACCAGGTGCAAGTCCTGGAAATGTGCACCATTCGACCACTGGTAGGTAAAGCCTGGTGTACCGCCTGTTACCGTCAAATCCACCGTGTAAAGACCACTGCAAGCCGGAGTCATAGTGGGTACAATGCTCAGGGTAAGTGGGGCTGGTTGCGAGATGGTCGTGGAGAAGGTAGCGGAACAGCCATTAGCATCCGTGACTGTTACGTTGTAAGTACCAGCAGTCAGACCACTCAGGTCTTCCGTCGTTTCTCCATTCGACCAATGGTAGGTGTAAGGGGTTGTACCACCATTCACCATTAGATTGATCGAACCGTTGTCGCCACCTGCGCAGGACACATTTACCCAAGTTGTCGTCAGTGTAAGCACTTGCGACTGAGTCACAGTGGCGCAAGCAGTAGCACTACAACCGGCTGCATCCGTGATGGTTACGCAGTAAGTACCGGCAGTCAGATTGCTTAAACTCTGCGCAGTGGAACCATTGCTCCACAAGAAGACAAAGCCTCCTGCACCACCGCTGACCGTCAGATCAATCGCACCATTATTTCCACCCTGACAAGTGACGTTGGTCACTATAGTAGTCGGTATAATTACAGGTATTTGATTCACCGTAGCGCAAGCAGTCGTCGTACAACCGTTATCATCGGTGACAGTCACACAGTAAATACCATCCGTCAAGCCAACCAGATTCTGGGTATGTGCGCCGTTGCTCCACAGATAAGAGTAGCCTGGTGCACCACCCGTCACCGTGAGGTTGACGGTGCCGTTGCCGGTTTTAGCGCAGGCATCGTTGCCTACGGCATTGGCAGAAAGGGGTGTCGGATCGGTGATAGTGCCGGAAATGACTTTCGTGCAGCCATTGGCATCGGTGACGGTCACGGTGTAGGTACCAGCACTTCCACCCACCAGGTCTTCTTTGATGCTTCCATCCGACCAGAGGTAGGTATAATTTGGTGTGCCGCCGCTGACGGTCAAGTTAATAGTGCCATTATCGCCACCGAAGCAAGAGGGCGATGAAGGCGTTACACTCAACACAATTTGCGTCGGTTGGGTGATGGTTGCCGAAGTAGTCTTCGTGCAGCCATTAGCATCGGTCACGGTCACGGTGTAGGTGCCTGCGGTCAGACCGGTTGGGTCTTCATTCGCAGAGCCACCCGTCCACGAGAACGTGTAAGGTGCTGTACCACCACTCACCGTCAAGTCTATCGAACCATCCGATCCACCGAAGCAGGAAACCGCCGTTGGTGTCGCCGTGAGAACGATAACTGGTTGATTAATAGTCGCATTGGCGACTGCAGTACAGCCGTTGCCATCCGTAACCGTGACGGAGTAGTTGCCGGCTGGCAGGTTGCTCAGGTCTTCGCTGATGGCAGCATTGCTCCACAAGTACGTGTATGGTGCAAGACCGCCGCTCACCGTCAGGTCGAGGGAGCCGTTGCCGCCGTTGCACAACACATCCGTCACCGCGATAGAGGCGATAATATCGGACAATTGCTCGACTACGACTGGCAACACTTTGGTGCAGCCATTGGCATCGGTGACGGTCACGATGTAGTTGCCCGCGCTCAGGTTATGCAAATCCTGGGTAAGCGCGCCGTTGCTCCAAGCGTAGGTATAATTCGGCGTTCCGCCAATAACGCTCAGGTCAATAGAACCGTCGCTGCCACCGGAGCAAGCCGTAACTGGCACCGAAGTGGCACTCAATTCAATGGCCGTAGGTTCGCTAATAGTGGTGCTGTAAGTAGCGGTGCAACCGTTGGAATCGGTGACAGTTACTACATAAGTACCAGCAATCAGGCTGTTCAAATCTTCAAAGGCTGAGCCATTGCTCCACACGTAGGTGTAGCTAGCCACACCACCGCTTACGGTCAGATTGATCGAACCATTGTTGCCACCGTTGCAGGAAACATTGTTTACGGTAGCCGTCAGGTTCAGCGTAGCTGGTTCCGTTATGGTACGAGTCAATACAGCGGTGCAGCCATTAGCATCAGTGACCGTTACCGAATAAGTACCGGCGGTCAAGCCGCTGATGTCTTCGGTAATGTCGCCATTCGACCACACGTAAGTATAGCCAGCCGTACCACCTGAAATGGTCAGGTTGATCGAGCCGTTAGCATTGCCATAGCAAGAAACATTCACTACGGTAGCCGTTAAGGTGATTGCCGTTGGCTGAGTCACCGTTACAGTAATGGTTTTAGAACAACCAACTGCATCCGTGACGGTCAGTATGTAAGTGCCAGCAGTCAGACCAAGTAGGTCTTGCGAAGTGCTGTTATTGCTCCAGTGGTAAGTATAAGGTGCTGTGCCGCCCGTTGCAGTTACATCAATCGAACCGTTGTTGCCACCAAAGCAGCTGACGGCCGTTGGAATGGCGGTCAATACAATATCTGACGATTCAATTACTTCAAAGGTCTGGGTAGCCGTGCAACCGTGGGCATCCGTTACCGTCACAGTGAAGGTGCCAGCGGGCAAATTGCTCAAATCCTGGGTAATCGCGCCATTGCTCCACAGGTAAGTATAACCTGGGGTACCGCCGCTCACGCTCAGGTTGATCGCACCAGCCGAGGCCCCATTACAAGGTACATTGGTGATGACAGCAGTCAGGCTGATGGGTGCCGGTTGGCCGATGGTTACGGAAGTGGAGGCCACGCAATTGTGGCTATCCGTCACTGCTACGCTGTAAGTTCCAGCGGCTACCCCGACGAGGTCTTCGGTCGTGGCACCGTTGCTCCAGGCAAAAGTGTAGAGCGGAGAGCCGCCTGATACGGTCAGATTAGCTGCGCCATTCTCGCCATTGGCACAAGAGACATCCGTGGCAGTCACGGTCAGGTCAATTGCGGGTGGTTCAACGATCGTAGTAGTGGTCGTTTTGGTACAACCGTTGGCATCGGTCACGGTGACGAAATAGGTAGCCGCAGGAACGTCGGTGATGTCTTCGGTAGTCATACCATTACTCCACAAGTAAGTGTATGGCAAAATGCCGCCGCTCACTGTCAGGTTGATCGAACCATCGCTTGCACCATTACAAGTAACGTTTACTACACTGCTGCTCAACACAATAGGTGTTGGCTGTGTAATAGTAGCCGAAGTAGTGGCAAAGCAACCGTTGACATCCGTTACCGTTACAGAGTAAGTACCGACAGGAATGCCCGTCAAATCCTCGGTGGTGGCAGCATTGCTCCAGGAGTAGGTAAATGGCGCGGTGCCACCCACTACAGTCACGTTGATTGCACCCGTGCTGGTTCCGTTGCACAGTACGTTCGTAACTGTGCTGGTCAGCGTGAGCGAAGTTGTCGCATTGATCGTAGCACTGGTTGTTTTCGTGCAACCATTCGCATCCGTCACCGTCACCGTGTAGGTGCCGCTGGCCAGATTAGTCAAGTCTTCGGTCGTTGCAGTATTGCTCCACAGGTAGGTGTATGGCGCGGTGCCACCCACTACCGTCAAATCAATTTGGCCAGTGCCACCAACTAAGCAGGAAGGTGAAGTCGCCTGGGTAGTCAATACCAATACTGGTGGTTCAGTCACCGTCATGCTGGCGGTAGCGGTACAGCCTTGACTATCGGTCACTGTTACCGTGTAAGTCCCAGCAGATAAGCCAAGCAGGTCTTGCGAAGTGCTGTTATTATTCCACAAATACGTGTAGCCAGGCGTACCACCAGTTACGGTCAGGTCAATTGCGCCATTCGAGCCACCGAAGCAGGACACCGCTGTGATAGTTGCGGTCGGAGTCAGTAGCGTCGGTTGGGTAATTGTAGCCGAAGTGGTGGAAGTACAACCGTGCGCATCCGTCACCGTCACTGTGTAAGTACCAGCGGTCAGGTTCGTGATGTCGGCGGTTACTGCACCGTTGCTCCATTGGTAGGTGTAAGGAGCAGTGCCACCTAACGCGACCAGGAAGATAGAACCATTGGAACTACCAAAGCAGGTCAGGTTAATTTGCGTCGTGTTGATAGCCAGCAGGAGTGGTTGCGCTACAATGGCAGTCGTCGTTGCGGTAAAGCCATTAGCATCCGTTACGGTCACGGTATAAGTACCAGCCGTCAGATTGCTGAGGTCTTCTGTGGTTGCACCATTGCTCCATTGATAGATAAATGGAGCCGCTCCACCCGTCACTGTTAAGTTGATGGACCCACTATTGCCCCCAAAGCAGTTGACATCTACTGCTACTGTACCGACGTGGATGGTGCCAACAAAGCCTGCATCGTAGGTCAGGTTATGTTCACCAGCGGTCAATACTTCACTTGGGGTTACGCCCGTCAGTGGGTTGATGTCGCTATCGGTAGCATCGTTGCCGCCCTGATCTTGCAGGGTTGGCGTGTAACCGGAAGGTGTAGTGAACGTCAAAGTGTACGTACCCGGAATCAAGTTCGGGAACAGGTATTCGCCATTCGGGCCAGTCGTCGTAGTCAGATTCACTGGAATACCGTTGGTGGTTGTTCCAGTTAAGATTACTGTCACGTTTGGAATACCTGGCTCACCAATATCCTGTATACCGTCGCCATCCAGATCGCTCCAGACAAAATCACCGATAGAAGCCGGTTGGAAGAAACCTGCATCGTAGGTAAGATTGTTTTCACCACCCGTCAATACTTCGCTCGGCGTTACACCTGTCGCTGGATTGATGTCGCTATCGATAGTATCGTTGCCGCCCTGATCTGGTGGCGTAACTATATAACCAGCAGGCGTGATGAAGGTCAAAGTGTACGTGCCAGGAGTGAGGTTCGGGAATAGGTAGTCACCGTTCAGGCCCGTGGTCGTAGTCAGAAGCACCGGAGTGCCGCTGCCCGTGGTGCCAGTCAACGTGACAGTCACGCCTGGAATGCCCGGTTCGCCCGGTTCCTGTATGCCATTACCATTAGTATCATTCCAGACAAAATCACCAATAGAAGCTGGTTGGAAGAAACCTGCATCGTAGGTTGTATTGTGTTCGCCACCTGTCAGTACTTCACTTGGCGTTACACCTGTCGCTGGATTGATATCGCTGTCGGTAGTATCGTTGCCGCCCTGATCTGGTGGCGTAACTGTATAACCAGCAGGAGTGATGAAGGTCAAAGTGTACGTGCCAGGAGTCAGGTTCGGGAACAGATAGTCACCGTTCACGCCTGTGGTCGTAGTTAGAAGCACCGGAGTGCCATTGCCCGTGGTGCCAGTCAATGTGACGGTCACGCCCGGAATGCCCGGTTCGCCAATATCCTGGATGCCATTACCATTCAAATCATTCCACACAAAATCACCGATAGAAGCTGGTTGGAAGAAACCTGCATCGTAGGTTGTATTGTGTTCGCCGCCTGTCAATACTTCACTTGGCGTTACACCTGTCGCTGGATTGATGTCGCTGTCGGTAGTATCGTTGCCGCCCTGATCTGGTGGCGTAACTGTATAACCAGCAGGCGTGATAAAGGTCAAGGTGTACGTACCAGGAGTCAGGTTCGGGAACAGATAGTCACCGTTCACGCCCGTGGTCGTAGTCAGAAGCACCGGAGTGCCATTGCCCGTGGTGCCAGTCAATGTGACGGTCACGCCCGGAATGCCCGGTTCGCCAATATCCTGGATGCCATTACCATTCAAATCATTCCACACAAAATCACCGATAGAAGCTGGTTGGAAGAAACCTGCATCGTAGGTAAGATTGTTTTCACCAGCAGTTAATACCTCTGGTGGGGTCGTACCTGTGGCTGGGTTGATGTCACTATCCGTGTTGTCATTACCGCCCTGATCTTGTGGCGTAGTGGTGAAGCCGAAAGGCGTGGTAAAGGTCAAAGTATAGGTGCCAGCGGTCAGGTTCGGGAACAAATATTCGCCGTTCGGGCCGGTGATGGTGGTCAGCGTCACCGGAGTACCGTTGGTGGTCGTACCGTTCAAAGTGACGGTCACGCCTGGAATGCCCGGTTCGCCAATATCCTGGATGCCGTTGCCATTCAGATCATTCCACACGAAATCACCGATAGAACTTGGCAAACAACTAGAAGGTGCATTGTACAGGTCAACCACCGTTTTGGAACATTGTGCATCAAATGCTGCCGTTACGTCTACGTTGGTCGCGCCATTAGTTGGGAAACCGCTGATGGTCACCGTTTGGGTACCGGAGGAGCCCGCTGCAATATTAATCGTAGCAGAGCCGCCTTCACTGGTGGTGACCGTGATGAAAGTCCCCGGTGCATTGGTCCAACTGACCGTCACTGCTACCGAGTAGGTGTTGGTCACTTGATCACACTGCGATGGGATCGCGCTGACGATATTAATGGAAGGTTGAATAATCGTTGCGCTGGTCGTTTTCGTGCAGCCATTAGCATCGGTGACGGTCACGGTGTAAGTACCAGCGGCCAGACCGGTGAGGTCTTGACTGGTCGAACCATTCGACCAGGTGTAGGTATATGGCGAAGTACCCCCCGTCACCGTCAAATCAATGGAGCCATCCGAAGCAGCATTGCAGGTTGCATTGGCGACGATTGTGTTCAGCACCAGGGCGGCAGGTTCGGTAATGGTGGCCGAAGTGGTAGCTGTGCAGCCGTTGGCATCAGTGATAGTTACGGTATAAGTGCCAGCCCCCACACCGGTCAAGTTCGGCAGATCGTTGTCCGGGTCTTCTGGGCCGTCGTTGCTCCAGTCGTAGGTGTACGATCCTGTGCCACCCGTCACCGTCAGGCCAATTGCGCCAGTCAGTGCACCATTACAGAGCACGTTGGTCACGACTGCCGTTGGTACAATGGCTGGTGGCTGGGTCAGGATAATCGTCGTTTCCCGCGTACAGCCATTGACATCCGTTACCGTAACGGTGTAGTTCGGTGGTGTCGTCAGGCCAGAAATATCCTGCGTCGTCGCACCATTCGACCATAGGTAAGTGTACGGAGCCAGACCATTGCTTACTGTCAAATCAATCGCGCCATTATTACCGCCATAGCATGACAGGTTGGTGATGGTGAAGGCTAAATTAATCTGTACTGGTTGAGTGATCGTTGCCGAGGTGGTGTTGGTACAGCCATTGGCATCCGTCACAGTGACGACATAGGTGCCGACAATCAGGTTCGAGATGTCCTGCGTACTTGCGCCGCCCGTCCAGGTGTAGGTATAAGGAGCAACACCGCCCGTTACCGTCAGGTCAATCGAGCCATTAGCCCCCGCAAAGCAGGTCACATTGACCTGCGTGATGTTCAGCACTATTGGCGCCGGTTCGATGACGGTTGCGGAAATCGTTTTTGTGCAACCAGTTGCGTCGGTCACAGTCACGGTATAAGTGCCGCCCACCAGATTCGAGATGTCCTGCGTTATTGCAGCATTTGTCCACAAATAAGTGTAAGGCAAAGTGCCGCCCGTCACCGTCAAGTCAATGGAGCCGGTCGAAGCGCCGTTGCACACGATGTTCACCTGAGTGGTGCTCAGTGTTGGACCATTCGTGTCATTTATGGTTGCCGTGGTGGTTTTGGTACAACCGTTGGCATCCGTGACCGTCACTACATAAGTGCCCGCCAACACGTTGGAGAGGTCTTGGGTAATTGCTCCGCCCGTCCACGTATAAGTGTAAGGAGACGTACCACCCGTCACCGTTAGATCAACCGAACCATTGGCATTGCCGCAAGTAGAGTTGGTCGGAACGGCATTTAATGTGAGAATTACTGGTGCAGTAATCGTCGCTGAAGTAGTAGCCGTACATCCGTGGCCATCTGTCACCGTTACAATATAAGTACCAACTGGCAGATTGGTGATATCAGCAGTTGTTCCACCATTACTCCACAGATACGTGTATGGAGCCGTGCCACCCAGCGCAACCAGGAAGATCGAACCATTGGAACTGCCAAAACAGGTTACGTTCGCTTGGGTAGTGGTGATGGCCAACAGCAGCGGTTGGGTCACGGTAGCACTGGTGGTTGCCGTAAAGCCATTTGCATCCGTGACTGTTACTGAGTAAGTGCCAGCCGTCAGACCGCTGAGGTCTTCGGTGTTTAAGCCATTGCTCCACACATAAGTGAAAGGAGCGGTGCCACCAGTTACGGTCAGGTTGATCGCGCCGTTGTTGCCGCCGAAGCAGGAAACATTGACTACCAATGTACTGACCTGAATAGTGCTGATAAAGCCTGCGTCGTAGGTCAGGTTATTTTCGCCAGCCGTCAAGGTTTCGGTCGGTGTCGTGCCCGTTGCCGGGTTGATGTCGCTGTCGGTATTATCATTACCGCCTTGATCCTGCAAAGTCGGCGTGTAGCCCGTCGGTGTCGTGAAGGTCAGGGTATAAGTACCCGGAATCAGGTTCGGGAACAGGTAGTCACCGTTTGCGCCTGTCGTGGTAGTCAAAGTCACCGGAGTCCCCCCAACAGTAGTGCCATTCAAGGTCACGGTTACGCCCGGAATGCCCGGTTCGCCAATATCCTGTACACCATCATGATCAAAATCACTCCACACGAAATCACCAATCGAAGAGGGCTGGTAGAAGCCTGCGTCGTAAGTCAAGTTAGATTCACCGGCTACCAGGGTTTCTGGTGCCGTTTGTTGCGTGCCGGGTGCTGCATCGGAATCCAGGGTGTCATCACCACCCTGATTTTGTGGCGATAAAATGTAGCCACCCGTTGGGGTACCGAAGGTCACCGTATAAGTTCCCGGTACTAAACCGGAGAATAAATACAGGCCAGAGCCATCGGTGACGGTGTTCAGCACTACTGCATTTCCGTCAATATTGGTACCATTTAAGGTCACTGGTACGCCGGGAATACCTAGCTCACCAATATCCTGAATGCCATCCGTATCAAAGTCGTTCCACACGAAGTTACCGATTTCGGCACAGTGGTTTGGATCCACCGTTACGGTCACCTGGTCGTTGTTTCCGACATTACCAATGAACGTTTCCTGGCCGGTGATTGGATCAACGTACCAAATTTCGCCCATGTCGTTGGCCGTATTCACGGTGGTTTGCGTCAGCGTCTTTTTGTAAGACCATTTGAACTCCTCATCCGATACACCATCATTATTGTTATCAGTGAAATCAAGGATGCAGTTGCCATTCAGGTCGCATAGATTACCGCTGTTTTGTGCGCAAGTCACCCAATATTGACCGTTGCAAGTCAAATTGCCGACCACGTTATTGTCCATAGCCACCACGTTGCGGATTTGCAAACCTGGGGCACCACCTAACATTCTGGTAATCAAAGTATAAGTTACTTCTTCGCCAGCACAGATCACGGTTTTATCCGCCGATTTGTCCATGTTGATGAACACGCCGGTGTAGTTACCATTGTCGGTATCGGTTACGGTTGGGCCAAACGGTGTGTTGTCTGGCAGCACAGGTTGCCCCGTCGCGGTACCGATGTTCATGTGCATTCCACGCTGCGCTGGAGCAGTCAATGTGCAGGTTTGCGAAGCTCCTGCAGCCAACGATGGGATGGTACAGACTGGTCCGTAGATGTTGTCCGTCACCGCTACGTTGGTCAACGTGAGGTTGCTGGTGTTGGTCACCGTAAACGTGAAGGTCACGATTGGCGGCACATTCGGCACGATGATAATAACGCCCGGGGAAACGTCGGCATCCTGGCCATTCACATATTTTTCCAGATCAATAGAAGGCTGGGCCTGGAAGAAGCCTGCGTCGTAAGTCAGGTTGTTTTCGCCGGAAACAAGCGTTTCTGCCGGAGTTGTGCCGGTGACTGGATTAATGTCGCTATCGGTAGCATCATTTCCGCCCTGGTCTGGCAGCGTAGTCGTGTAACCCGCCGGAGTACCGAAGGTCAACGTGTAGGTGCCAGGGATCAGGTTCGGGAATAAATATTCGCCGTTCGGGCCAGTCGTGGTCGTCAAAGTCACCGGAGTGCCACTACCCGTTGTGCCGTTCAAAGTAACAGTCACGCCTGGAATGCCCGGCTCACCTAGATCTTGTACACCATTGACATTCAAGTCATTCCACACAAAATCACCGATAGAAGCTGGTTGGTAGAAGCCTGCATCGTAGGTCAGGTTGTTTTCGCCAGCGGTCAATGTTTCCGTTGGGGTCACGCCCGTAGCCGGATTGATGTCGCTGTCGGTAGCATCATTACCGCCCTGGTCTTGTGGCGTAGCCGTAAAGCCTGTCGGGGTAATGAAGGTCAGGGTGTACGTGCCAGGAGTCAGGTTCGGGAACAGGTATTCGCCGTTCGGGCCAGTCGTGGTCGTCGAAGTTACGGGATTACCCAATTGATCTGTGCCAGTTAAGGTCACGGTTACTCCCGGAATACCCGGCTCGCCAGTATCCTGTACGCCGTTGCCATTCAAATCATTCCAGACAAAGTCACCAATCGAGGCAGGGTTGCAACTCAGTGGCGCGTCGTAAGCGTCCAAAGCAGTTGTGGTGCAGGTAGCATTGAAAGCTGCAGTTACGTCTATATCTTGTACGCCATTGGAAATCAATGCATTAACAGTAATTGTCTGCGTACCAGTAGAGCCAGCAGCAATATTGATCGAAGCAGTACCGCCTGCCGACGTGGTAACAGTAATCGAAGTGGTCGGTGCATTAATCCAGCTAACCGTCACAGCGACCGAGTAGGTGTTATTGGTCGGGTTACAGAGCGTCGGAATAGCACTGACTATGGTCAGACTTGGTTGAACAACCGTAGCACTGGTGGTTGCCGTACAACCGCGTGAATCAGTCACCGTAATATTGTAGGTGCCTGCGGCTAATCCCGTGATGTCAAATGGTTCAGCCGCAATGCCGCTGCCTATGCCAGTTATGATACCGTTACTCCAGTTGTAACTGTAATTAGCAACTCCTCCGGTGACATCTATCGTGATTTTGCCGTCAAGAAGGCCGTTGCAAGAAGCAGGAGCAGGAATGGCAGTCAACGTGACTGCCGCCGGTTCGGTAATGGTAGCCGAGGTAGTTTTGGTGCAACCATTGGCATCCGTCACCGTCACCGTGTAGATGCCAGCAGTTAGATTAGAAATATCCTGCGTTGCTGCACCACCTGTCCAAATGTAAGTGTATGGTGCCGTACCGCCCGTTACCGTCAAATCAATAGACCCGGTAGCAGTACCGTGGCAGACTACATTCACCTGCGTGGTTGCCAAAGTTGGGCCGTTCGTAGCATTTACGGTTACGGAGGTCGTTTTGGTGCAACTATTCGCGTCGGTGACCGTCACCGTATAAGTAGCAGCAAGCACACCCGACAAGTCTTGGGTGGTCGCGCCGCCCGTCCAGAGATACGTATAAGCACCCGTACCACCCGTCACCGTCAGATCAATAGAACCGTTGGCGAGGCCGCAGATAGAATTAGTCGGAATGGCACTCAATACAATTGCTGTTGGTTCAGTAATTGTGCCCGAAGTGGTTGCTGTACAGCCATTTGCATCGGTAATCGTTACCGTGTAAGTACCTGCACCAACACCCGTTAAATCCTTCAAATCATTGTCCGGGTTTTCCGGCCCGTCATTGCTCCAATCGTAAGAATAAGCACCTGTGCCGCCCGTGACGGTCAAGGTAATCGAACCCGTCAAGGCACCATTGCACAGCACATTCGTCACCGTTGGCACGGCCACAATCGGTGGTGGCTGGGTCAGGATAATCGTCGTTTCCTTCGTGCAGCCATTCGCATCCGTCACCGTCACCGTGTAGTTCGGTGGTGTGGTCAAACCAGAAATGTCCTGCGTCGTTGCGGCATTCGACCACAAATAAGTGTAGGGGGCGATACCGCCAAACACCGTCAAATCTATCGCGCCATTGTTGCCACCGTTGCAGTTCAGGTTGACTACGCTGAACGCAAAAGTGATCTTCGCTGGTTCGGTAATCGTCGTTGAAATGGTTTTGGTGCAACCGTTTACATCCGTGACCGTCACGGTGTAGGTGCCTGCGATCAGGTTGGAAATATCCTGGGTGCTTGCGCCGCCCGTCCAGGTGTAAGTATAAGGAGCAACGCCGCCCGTGACCGTCAGGTCAATCGAGCCGTTGGCTCCCTGGAAGCAGGTCACATTCAATTGCGTGATACTCAAAGCGATTGCTGGTGGTTCGGTGATCGTAGCCGAAATCGTTTTGGCACAGCCGTTCGCATCCGTGACTGTCACGGTATAAGTGCCAGCAGCCAGGCCCGTGCGATCCTGTGTCACTGGTTGGCCAGCACCCCAGTTGTAGGTATAGGGTGCCGTACCGCCTGTCACCGTCAAATCAATCGAGCCGGTCGAAGCACCATTACATAGCACATTTACCTGGGTAATACTCAAAGTTGGGCCATTGGTATCATTTATAGTGGCCGAAGTGGTTTTGGTACAACTATTGGCATCGGTGACCGTAACCGTGTAGGTGCCTGCCAGCAGACCGGTGCGGTCTTCGGTGGTCGCACCGCCCGTCCAGGCGTAAGTATATGGCGCAACACCACCCGAAACCGTCAGATTGATTGAGCCATTGGCATTACCGCAGGTAGAGTTTGTTGGAACGACGCTCAAAGTGATCGCCGTCGGTTCGGTGATAGTAGCCGAGGTAGTTTTCGTGCAACCATTCGCATCCGTCACCGTCACCGTGTAGGTGCCAGCAACCAGATTCGTGAGGTCTTGGGTGGTCGCGCCGCCCGTCCAGGTGTAGGTATAAACACCCGTGCCACCAGTTACCGTCAAGTCAATCGAACCCGTCGAGGTACCATTGCACAGCACGTTTACGTGTGTAACGTTCAATACCAGTGCTGGTGGTTCGCTGATTGTCACCGAAGTGGTTTTGGTACAACCGTTGGCATCCGTTACCGTCACCGCGTAGATGCCAGCCAGCAGATTGCTGCGATCCTGGGTCGTTGCACCGCCCGTCCAGGTGTAGGTGTAAGCACCTGTGCCGCCCGTCACGGTCAAATCAATGGAACCAGTAGCAGCCCCGTTGCACAGCACATTTACCTGTGTAGTGCTTAGTGCCAAGACCGCCGGTTCGGTGATCGTGCCAGAAGTGGTTGCCGTACAGCCATTTGCATCGGTAATCGTTACCGTGTAAGTGCCTGCACCAACACCCGTCAAATCTTTCAAATCATTGTCCGGGTTTTCCGGACCATCATTGCTCCAATCGTAAGAATAAGCACCTGTGCCGCCCGTGACGGTCAAAGTAATCGAACCCGTCAAGGCACCATTGCACAACACGTTTGTCACCGTCGGTACGGCCACGATCGGCGGCGGCTGGGTCAGGATAATCGTCGTTTCCTTTGTGCAGCCATTCGCATCCGTCACCGTCACCGTGTAGTTCGGTGGTGTGGTCAAACCAGAAATGTCCTGTGTCGTTGCGGCATTCGACCACAAATAAGTGTAGGGGGCGATACCGCCAAACACCGTCAAATCTATCGCGCCATTGTTGCCACCGTTGCAGTTCAGGTTGACTACGCTGAACGCAAAAGTGATCTTCGCTGGTTCGGTAATCGTCGTTGAAATGGTTTTGGTGCAACCGTTTACATCCGTGACCGTCACCGTGTAGGTACCTGCAATCAAATTGGAAATATCCTGGGTGCTTGCGCCGCCCGTCCAGGTGTAGGTATAAGGAGCAACGCCACCCGTGACCGTCAGGTCAATCGAGCCGTTGGCTCCCTGGAAGCAGGTCACATTCAATTGCGTGATACTCAGTACCAAAGCTGGTGGTTCGGTGATGGTCGCCGAAATCGTTTTGGCACAGCCGTTCGCATCCGTGACTGTCACGGTATAAGTGCCAGCAGCCAGGCCCGTGCGATCCTGTGTCACTGGTTGGCCAGCACCCCAGTTGTAGGTGTAGGGCAAAGTGCCGCCTGTTACCGTCAGGTCAATCGAGCCCGTCGAAGCACCATTGCAGACCACGTTGACCTGGGTGGTGGACAGGGTCGGACCGTTGGTGTCGAGTACCGTGGTCGAGATAGTTTTGGTACAACCGTTGGCATCGGTGACCGTCACGGTGTACGTGCCAGCCAGCAGATTCGTGCGGTCTTCGGTGGTCGCACCGCCCGTCCAGGCGTAGGTATATGGCGCAACACCTCCCGTTACTGTCAGGTTAATCGAGCCATTGGCGTTACCGCAGGTAGAATTCGTTGGAACGATACTCAACGTGATCGCCGTCGGTTCGGTAATAGTAGCCGAGGTAGTTTTCGTGCAACCGTTGGCATCCGTGACCGTCACCGTGTAGGTGCCAGCAACCAGATTCGTGAGGTCTTGGGTCGTCGCCCCGCCCGTCCAGGTGTAGGTGTAAACACCCGTGCCGCCGGTTACGGTCAAGTCAATCGAACCCGTCGAGGTACCATTGCACAGCACGTTTACGTGTGTAACGTTCAATACCAGTGCCGACGGTTCGGTGATTGTCACCGAAGTGGTTTTGGTACAACCGTTGGCATCCGTTACCGTCACCGCGTAGGTGCCAGCCAGCAAGTTGCTGCGATCTTCAGTGATCACGCCACCACCCCAGTTATAACTATATGGGCTTACCCCGCCAGTGGCCGTCAAATCAATGGAACCAGTAGCAGCCCCGTTGCACAGCACATTTACCTGTGTAGTGCTTAGTGCCAAAACCGCTGGTTCGGTGATTGTGCCAGAAGTAGTTGCTGTACAGCCATTTGCATCGGTAATCGTTACCGTGTAAGTGCCTGCACCAACACCCGTCAAATCTTTCAAATCATTGTCCGGGTTTTCCGGACCGTCATTGCTCCAATCGTAGGAATAAGCACCTGTGCCGCCCGTGACGGTCAAGGTAATCGAACCCGTCAAGGCACCATTGCACAGCACATTCGTCACCGTTGGCACGGCCACAATCGGTGGTGGCTGGGTCAGGATAATCGTCGTTTCCTTCGTGCAGCCATTCGCATCCGTCACCGTCACCGTGTAGTTCGGTGGTGTGGTCAAACCAGAAATGTCCTGCGTCGTTGCGGCATTCGACCACAAATAAGTGTAGGGGGCGATACCGCCAAACACCGTCAAATCTATCGCGCCATTGTTGCCACCGTTGCAGTTCAGGTTGACTACGCTGAACGCAAAAGTGATCTTCGCTGGTTCGGTAATCGTCGTTGAAATGGTTTTGGTGCAACCGTTTACATCCGTGACCGTCACGGTGTAGGTGCCTGCGATCAGGTTGGAAATATCCTGGGTGCTTGCGCCGCCCGTCCAGGTGTAAGTATAAGGAGCAACGCCGCCCGTGACCGTCAGGTCAATCGAGCCGTTGGCTCCCTGGAAGCAGGTCACGTTCAATTGCGTGATACTCAAAGCGATTGCTGGTGGTTCGGTGATCGTAGCCGAAATCGTTTTGGCACAGCCGTTCGCATCCGTGACTGTCACGGTATAAGTGCCAGCAGCCAGGCCCGTGCGATCCTGTGTCACTGGTTGGCCAGCACCCCAGTTGTAGGTATAGGGTGCCGTACCGCCTGTCACCGTCAAATCAATCGAGCCGGTCGAAGCACCATTACATAGCACATTTACCTGGGTAATACTCAAAGTTGGGCCATTGGTATCATTTATAGTGGCCGAAGTGGTTTTGGTACAACTATTGGCATCGGTGACCGTAACCGTGTAGGTGCCTGCCAGCAGACCGGTGCGGTCTTCGGTGGTCGCACCGCCCGTCCAGGCGTAAGTATATGGCGCAACACCACCCGAAACCGTCAGATTGATTGAGCCATTGGCATTACCGCAGGTAGAGTTTGTTGGAACGACATTGAGCGTAATAATGGTCGGCTGGGTGATGGTGGCCGAGGTCGTAGCAGTACAACCCTGGTTGTCTGTTACCGTTACGATGTAAGTACCAGCGGCCAGATTCGTGAGGTCCTTGGTTACTGCACCATTGCTCCACAAATAAGTATAAGGAGATGTACCACCCAGTGCGGTCAAAAAGATCGAACCAGTAGAAGCACCATTGCACTGTACATTTATTTGGGTGGTAGTGATCGCCAGAATGAGCGGTTGGGTCACGGTAGCACTGGTGGTTGCCGTAAATCCATGCGCATCTGTCACCGTTACGGTATAAGTACCGGCTGATAAATTCGTCAGGTCTTGCGTTACTGCTGCATTTGACCAAACGTAGGTAAATGGAGCAGTGCCGCCAGTTACAGTCAAGTCAATCGAACCATTCGTGCCATTATAACAAGCAACATTGACAACCAATGTATTCAACGTGAGGTTGAGGAAGAAGCCCTGATCGTAGGTCAAATTATTTTCGCCCGATACAAGCACTTCATTGACAGTCATTAAGTTAGCTGTATTTCCATCGCTATCGGTGGCATCATTGCCGCCCTGATCCTGGGGCGAAGCAGTATAATTAGCCCCCGGCGAAGCAAAAGTCACTTTGTAAGTGCCTGGTGCCAGATTCGAGAACAGGTAAGATCCGTTTGCACCAGTTGTGGTGGTTAAGGTTACCGGAGTACCGCTGCCAGTGGTACCGTTTAAGGTCACCGTCACCCCGGAAATACCTGGTTCGCCAACGTCCTGGATGCCATCTTTGTCTAGATCGTACCAGACAAAATCACCGATAGAGGCTGGTTGGTAGAAACCTGCATCGTAAGTCAGGTTAGATTCGCCAGCCACCAATGTTTCCGGCGCGGTTTGTTGCGTACCGGGTGCTGCATCGGAATCCACTGCGTCATTGGCACCCTGATTTTGGGGCGACAAGGTGTAACCACCAGTTGGAGTGCCAAAGGTGACTACGTAGGTGCCGGGGACCAAGCTGGAGAACAGATAGAGGCCGCTGCCGTTAGTGGTGGTGTTTAAGGTCACCGCGTTACCGTCAATATTAGTACCGGTCAAGGTTACTGGCACGTTTGGAATACCTGGCTCGCCAACCTCCTGAATACCATTAGCATTCACATCTGACCACACAAAATCACCAATTTCGGCACAACGATTTGGGTCTACGGTTACTGTCACCTGGTCGGTATTCATTACATTACCCACCATGGTGGCGATACCTGTAATTGGATCGGTGTACCACACCTCCGCCATATCCATCGCGGTGTTGATAGTAGTCTGGTTAAGAGCCAACGTGTACTGCCATTTGAATTCTTCATCCGGGCCAGCACCGTCGTTATTTACATCAAAATCAATCGCACTATTTCCATTCAAATCACCACCTACCCAGTGTGCGCCATAGGGCACAAATGTACCAGGAATGTTATTGTCTACCACAGAGATGTTTTTCAACTGGACACCCGGCGCACCACCTAACATCCTGGTAATCAAGGTGTATTTTACGTCTTCGCCCGCGCAAATCACAGTTTTGTCGGCTGATTTATCCACATTTATGAACACCCCGGCGTAGTTACCTGCATCCGTATCGGTCACAGTCGGACCAAACGGCGTATTGTTTGGCAGCACAGGCTGGGCTGTTACTGTACCGATATTGGTGTGCATTCCACGTTGCGCCGGAGCGGTGATGGTGCAAGTTTGCGCAGCACCTGCTGCCAAAGATGGAATGGTACAAACTGGTCCGTAGATGTTGTCCGTTACCACTACGTTGGTCAGCGTCAGGTTGCTGGTGTTCGTTACGGTGAAAGTAAAAGTCACCGTCGGCGGCACATTTGGTACGATAATAATAACGCCCGGAGCAATATCGGCATCCTGGCCATTCACGAATTTTTCCAGATCAACAGAAGGTGAGGCCTGGTAGAAGCCTGCGTCGTAGGTCAGATTGTTTTCACCGGAAACGAGTGTTTCTGCCGGTGTTTGTTGGGTACCTGCCGCGGCATCGGAGTCTTTCGTGTCATCGCCGCCCTGATCTTGTGGGGACAGCAGGAAGCCACCAGCTGGTGTGCCGAAGGTGACAGTATAGGTGCCAGGTTGCAGGTCGGAGAACAAGTATGCTCCGTTAACGCCGGTGATGGTAGTCAAGGTGACAGGCGTTCCGCTGCCAGTGGTACCGTTTAAGGTCACCGTCACCCCAACAATACCTGGTTCACCAGTATCTTGTATACCATTGACATTCAAGTCATTCCAGACGAAATCACCGATGGAAGCGGGTAGATAGAAGCCTGCATCATAAGTGAGGTTCACTTCCCCAGCAGTCAGTACTTCATTATCCGATAACATTGTAACTGGTGTCGCGTCACTGTCAATGGCGTCGTTAGTGCCTACGTCTTTGGTAGTCAATTTATATTGCGCGCCTGGCGTTCCAAACAAAATTTGGTAGGTGCCGGGCTGTAAATTGTTAAATAAATACAGGCCACTTGCATTGGTGAGCTGGTTGATATTCACGTTTACGCCATTTCCTGTTACGCCGAGCAGCGTCACCCGTACACCTGGAAAACCGGGTTCACCAACGTCCTGAATACCATTTGCATTCAAATCATGCCAAACAAAATCACCAATGGAAGCTGGTAGGTAGAAGCCTGCGTCGTAGGTGAGGTTATTTTCACCCGAAGTCAGTACTTCATTGATCGTCATGCCAGTGGCAGGGTTGACATCGCTATCTTTGGTATCGTCGCCGCCCTGGTCTTGAGGTGTGGTGGTGTAGCCCGCAGGCGTACCAAAGGTCAATTTATAAGTACCAGGGGTCAGATTTGAGAACAAATATTGGCCGTTTGCGCCAGTCGTTGTGGTCAAGGTTACGGGATTGCCGCTGCCAGTGGTACCGGTCAAAGTCACAGTTACACCGGGAATACCTGGTTCGCCGCCATCTTGTAAACCATTGCCGTTCAAGTCACTCCACACGAAATCACCGATGGAGGCTGGTTGGTAGAAACCTGCATCGTAGGTCAGGTTATTTTCATTTGAAGTCAGTACTTCATTGCCCGTCATGCCATTTAGTGGATTGGCATCGCTGTCTTTGGTATCGTCGCCGCCTTGGTCAACCGGGCTGGCGGTATAGCCTGGTGGCGTACCAAAGGTTACTTTGTAAGTACCAGGCGTCAGATTTGAGAACAAATATTGGCCATTCGCGCCAGTCGTTGTAGTCAAGTTTACCGGATTACCCAGTTGATCTGTACCCGTTAAGGTTACAGTTACGCCGGGAATACCTGGCTCGCCACTGTCTTGCACTCCATCAGCATCCAAGTCATTCCACACGAAATCGCCAATAGAAGCCACCGTACAACCGGAGGGCGCATTGTAAAGGTCGGCGACGGTTTTGAAACATACTGGCGTGAATGCCGCTGTTACGTCCACATTGGCTACGCCATTAGAGGGCAGACCAGTAATGGTGACTGTTTGCGTGCCAGAAGATCCAGCAGCAATATTAATCGTGGCAGAACCGCCTTCGGTGGTTGTAACGGTGATAGAGGTGGTTGGTGCGTTCGTCCACGATATTTGAACGGCGACTGAATAAGTGTTATTTACCGGGTTACATAAGGATGGAATTGCGCTGATAACATTAATCGAAGGCTGAATAATGGTTGCGCTGGTGGTTTTAGTACAGCCATTGGCATCCGTGACTGTCACCGTATAAATGCCAGCCGCCAGGCCCGTGCGATCTTGCGTGGTAGCGCCGCCTGTCCAAGCGTAACTATAAGGCGAAGTGCCGCCCGTAACCGTCAGGTCAATTGCACCATCCGAGGTGCCATTACAAGTGGCATTAGTAACAATGGTAGTCAACGAAATGACGGTAGGTTCGGTAATGGTGGTAGCGATAGTTGCCGTGCAACCATTGGCATCGGTGACTGTCACGCTGTAAGTGCCAGCAGCTAAGTTGCTGCGATCCTGTCCGGCTGCGCCGCCCGTCCAGTTATAGCCATAAGGCGAAGTGCCGCCCGTGACTGTTAAATCAATCGAACCAGTAGCCGCACCATTGCAAAGTACATTGACCTGGGTGGTGCTCAGGGTGGGGCCATTGGTGTTGTTCACCGTGGCCGAGGTGGTTTTCGTGCAGCCGTTGGCATCCGTGACCGTCACCGTGTAAGTGCCAGCCAGCAGATTAGAAACATTCTGGGTGGTTGCACCACCCGTCCACGAATACGTGTAGGGGGAAGTACCGCCCGAAACTGTTAAGCTGATTGACCCATTGGCACTGCCGCAGGTAGAACTGGTTGGAACGGTGCTCAATGTGATCGCCGTCGGTTCGGTAATCGTTGTCGAAGTCGTTTTGGTACAGCCGTTGGCATCGGTCACGGTCACTGCATAAGTGCCAGCGGCCAACCCCGTGCGGTTTTGCGTCGTTACGCCACCCGTCCACGAATAGGTGTAGGGTGAAGTGCCGCCTGTGACCGTCAGGTTAATCGAACCCGTCGAAGCACCATTGCAAAGTACGTTGACCTGGGTGGTACTCAAAGCCAGCACTGTTGGCTGGGTGATCGTCGTCGAAGTCGTTTTGGTACAACCGTTGGCATCGGTCACGGTCACAGCATAAGTGCCAGCGGCCAGACCAGTGCGATTTTGCGTGGTTACCCCACCCGTCCAGGAATAAGTATAAGTGCCTGTGCCGCCCGTGACCGTCAGATTGATCGAACCCGTCGAGGCACCGTTACAAAGTACGTTGACTTGCGTGGTGGTTAATACGAGGGCTGGTGGTTCGGTGATGGTGGTAGCAATAGTTGCCGTGCAACTGTTGGCATCGGTAACCGTCACCGTATAAGTGCCAGCCAACAAGCCAGTGCGATTTTGAGTCGTTACACCGCCCGTCCAGGAATAGGTGTAGGGCGAAGTGCCGCCCGTGACCGTCAGGTTAATTGAACCAGTAGCCGCCCCATTACAAAGTACATTGACCTGGGTGGTGCTCAGGGTGGGGCCATTGGTGTTGTTTACCGTGGCCGAGGTGGTTTTGGTGCAACCGTTAGCATCCGTGACCGTCACCGTGTAAGTGCCCGCCAGCAAATTAGTGCGATTTTGCGTGGTTACACCGCCCGTCCAGGAATAGGTGTAGGGGGAAGTACCGCCCGAAACCGTTAAGCTGATCGAACCATTGGCACTACCGCAGGTAGAACTGGTCGGAACGGTGCTCAACGTGATCGCCGTCGGTTCGGTGATCGTCGTCGAAGTCGTCTTGGTACAGCCATTGGCATCGGTCACGGTCACTCCATAAGTGCCAGCGGCCAACCCCGTGCGGTTTTGCGTGGTAATGCCGCCCGTCCAGGAATAAGTATAAGCACCCGTGCCGCCAGTGACGGTTAGGTTAATCGAACCCGTCGAAGCACCATTGCAAAGTACGTTGACCTGGGTGGTACTCAAAGCCAGCACTGTTGGCTGGGTGATCGTTGTCGAAATCGTTTTGGTACAACCGTTGGCATCGGTCACGGTCACTGCATAAGTGCCAGCGGCCAGACCAGTGCGGTTTTGCGTGGTTACCCCACCCGTCCAGGAATAAGTATAAGTGCCCGTGCCGCCCGTGACCGTCAGATTGATCGAACCCGTCGAGGCACCGTTACAAAGTACGTTGACTTGCGTGGTGGTTAATACGAGGGCTGGTGGTTCGGTGATGGTGGTAGCAATAGTTGCCGTGCAACTGTTGGCATCGGTGACCGTCACCGTATAAGTGCCTGCCAACAAGCCAGTGCGGTTTTGAGTCGTTACACCGCCCGTCCAGGAATAGGTGTAGGGCGAAGTGCCGCCCGCGACCGTCAGGTTAATTGAACCAGTAGCCGCACCATTGCAAAGTACATTGACCTGGGTGGTGCTTAGGGTGGGGCCATTGGTGTTGTTCACCGTGGCCGAGGTGGTTTTGGTGCAACCGTTAGCATCCGTGACCGTCACCGTGTAAGTGCCAGCCAGCAAATTAATGCGATTTTGCGTGGTTACGCCGCCCGTCCAGGAATAGGTGTAGGGGGAAGTGCCGCCAGAAACCGTTAAGCTGATTGACCCATTGGCACTACCGCAGGTAGAACTGGTCGGAACGGTGCTCAATGTGATCGCCGTCGGTTCGGTAATCGTTGTCGAAGTCGTTTTGGTACAGCCGTTGGCATCGGTCACCGTCACTGCATAAGTACCAGCGGCCAACCCCGTGCGGTTTTGCGTGGTTACCCCACCCGTCCACGAATAGGTGTAGGGTGAAGTGCCGCCTGTGACCGTCAGGTTAATCGAACCCGTCGAAGCACCATTGCAAAGTACGTTGACCTGGGTGGTACTCAAAGCCAGCACTGTTGGCTGGGTGATCGTCGTCGAAGTCGTTTTGGTACAACCGTTGGCATCGGTCACGGTCACTGCATAAGTGCCAGCGGCCAGACCAGTGCGATTTTGCGTGGTTACCCCACCCGTCCAGGAATAAGTATAAGTGCCTGTGCCGCCCGTGACCGTCAGATTGATCGAACCCGTCGAGGCACCGTTACAAAGTACGTTGACTTGCGTGGTGGTTAATACGAGGGCTGGTGGTTCGGTGATGGTGGTAGCAATAGTTGCCGTGCAACTGTTGGCATCGGTAACCGTCACCGTATAAGTGCCAGCCAACAAGCCAGTGCGATTTTGAGTCGTTACACCGCCCGTCCAGGAATAGGTGTAGGGCGAAGTGCCGCCCGTGACCGTCAGGTTAATTGAACCAGTAGCCGCCCCATTACAAAGTACATTGACCTGGGTGGTGCTCAGGGTGGGGCCATTGGTGTTGTTTACCGTGGCCGAGGTGGTTTTGGTGCAACCGTTAGCATCCGTGACCGTCACCGTGTAAGTGCCCGCCAGCAAATTAGTGCGATTTTGCGTGGTTACACCGCCCGTCCAGGAATAGGTGTAGGGGGAAGTACCGCCCGAAACCGTTAAGCTGATCGAACCATTGGCACTACCGCAGGTAGAACTGGTCGGAACGGTGCTCAACGTGATCGCCGTCGGTTCGGTGATCGTCGTCGAAGTCGTCTTGGTACAGCCATTGGCATCGGTCACGGTCACTCCATAAGTGCCAGCGGCCAACCCCGTGCGGTTTTGCGTGGTAATGCCGCCCGTCCAGGAATAAGTATAAGCACCCGTGCCGCCAGTGACGGTTAGGTTAATCGAACCCGTCGAAGCACCATTGCAAAGTACGTTGACCTGGGTGGTACTCAAAGCCAGCACTGTTGGCTGGGTGATCGTTGTCGAAATCGTTTTGGTACAACCGTTGGCATCGGTCACGGTCACAGCATAAGTGCCAGCGGCCAGACCCGTGCGGTTTTGCGTCGTTACGCCGCCCGTCCACGAATAGGTATAAGTACCTGTGCCGCCCCGTGACCGTCAGATTGATCGAACCCGTCGAGGCACCGTTACAAAGTACGTTGACTTGCGTGGTGGTTAATACGAGGGCTGGTGGTTCGGTGATGGTGGTAGCAATAGTTGCCGTGCAACTGTTGGCATCGGTGACCGTCACCGTATAAGTGCCTGCCAACAAGCCAGTGCGGTTTTGAGTCGTTACACCGCCCGTCCAGGAATAGGTGTAGGGCGAAGTGCCGCCCGCGACCGTCAGGTTAATTGAACCAGTAGCCGCACCATTGCAAAGTACATTGACCTGGGTGGTGCTTAGGGTGGGGCCATTGGTGTTGTTCACCGTGGCCGAGGTGGTTTTGGTGCAACCGTTAGCATCCGTGACCGTCACCGTGTAAGTGCCAGCCAGCAAATTAATGCGATTTTGCGTGGTTACGCCGCCCGTCCAGGAATAGGTGTAGGGGGAAGTGCCGCCAGAAACCGTTAAGCTGATTGACCCATTGGCACTACCGCAGGTAGAACTGGTCGGAACGGTGCTCAATGTGATCGCCGTCGGTTCGGTAATCGTTGTCGAAGTCGTTTTGGTACAGCCGTTGGCATCGGTCACCGTCACTGCATAAGTACCAGCGGCCAACCCCGTGCGGTTTTGCGTGGTAATGCCGCCCGTCCACGAATAAGTGTAGGGAGAAGTGCCGCCCGTGACGGTTAGATTGATCGAACCAGTGGAAGCACCATTACAAAGTACATTGACTTGCGTGGTGCTTAAAGCCAGCACTGTTGGCTGGGTGATTGTCGTCGAAGTCGTTTTGGTACAGCCGTTGGCATCGGTCACGGTCACTGCATAAGTGCCAGCGGCCAGACCAGTGCGGTTTTGCGTGGTTACCCCACCCGTCCACGAATAGGTATAAGTACCTGTACCGCCTGTGACCGTCAGATTGATCGAACCCGTCGAGGCACCATTACAAAGTACGTTGACCTGCGTGGTGGTTAATACGAGGGCTGGTGGTTCGGTGATGGTGGTAGCAATAGTTGCCGTGCAACTGTTGGCATCGGTGACCGTCACCGTATAAGTGCCTGCCAACAGGCCAGTGCGATTTTGAGTCGTTACACCGCCCGTCCAGGAATAGGTGTAGGGCGAAGTGCCGCCCGTGACCGTCAGGTTAATTGAACCAGTAGCTGCACCATTGCAAAGTACATTGACCTGGGTGGTGCTTAGGGTGGGGCCGTTGGTGTTGTTTACCGTGGCCGAGGTGGTTTTGGTGCAACCGTTAGCATCCGTGACCGTCACCGTATAAGTACCAGCCAGCAGATTAGAAACATTTTGGGTCGTCGCACCGCCCGTCCACGAATACGTGTAGGGGGAAGTACCGCCCGAAACCGTTAAGCTGATCGAACCATTGGCACTACCGCAGGTAGAACTGGTCGGAACGGTGCTCAATGTGATCGCCGTCGGTTCGGTGATCGTCGTCGAAGTCGTCTTGGTACAGCCATTGGCATCGGTGACCGTCACGCTGTAAGTGCCAGCAGCCAGACCAGTGCGGTTTTGCGTGGTAATGCCGCCCGTCCACGAATAAGTGTAGGGAGAAGTGCCGCCCGTGACGGTTAGATTGATCGAACCAGTGGAAGCACCATTACAAAGTACATTGACTTGCGTGGTGCTTAAAGCCAGCACTGTTGGCTGGGTGATTGTCGTCGAAGTCGTTTTGGTACAGCCGTTGGCATCGGTCACGGTCACTGCATAAGTGCCAGCGGCCAGACCAGTGCGGTTTTGCGTGGTTACCCCACCCGTCCAGGAATAAGTATAAGTGCCCGTGCCGCCTGTGACCGTCAAATTGATCGAACCCGTCGAGGCACCGTTACAAAGTACGTTGACTTGCGTGGTGGTTAATACGAGGGCTGGTGGTTCGGTGATGGTGGTAGCAATAGTTGCCGTGCAACCGTTGGCATCGGTGACCGTCACCGTATAAGTGCCTGCCAACAGGCCAGTGCGGTTTTGAGTCGTTACACCGCCCGTCCAGGAATAGGTGTAGGGCGAAGTGCCGCCCGCGACCGTCAGGTTAATCGAACCAGTAGCAGCACCATTGCAAAGTACATTGACCTGGGTGGTGCTTAGGGTGGGGCCATTGGTGTTGTTCACCGTGGCCGAGGTGGTTTTGGTACAACCGTTGGCATCGGTCACCGTCACTGTATAAGTGCCAGCCAGCAAATTAGTGCGATTTTGCATGGTTACGCCACCTGTCCAGGAATAGGTGTAGGGGGAAGTGCCGCCCGAAACCGTTAAGCTGATCGAACCATTGGCACTACCGCAGGTAGAACTGGTCGGAACGGTGCTCAACGTGATCGCTGTCGGTTCGGTGATCGTCGTCGAAGTCGTTTTGGTACAGGCCATTGGCATCGGTCACGGTCACTGCATAAGTGCCAGCGGCCAGACCCGTGCGATTTTTGCGTGGTTACCCCACCCGTCCACGAATAAGTGTAAGTACCTGTGCCGCCCGTGACCGTCAGGTTGATCGAACCCGTCGAAGCACCATTGCAAAGTACGTTGACCTGGGTGGTACTTAAAGCCAGCACAGTCGGCTGGGTGATTGTCGTCGAAGTCGTTTTGGTACAGCCGTTGGCATCGGTCACGGTCACTGCATAAGTGCCAGCGGCCAACCCCGTGCGATTTTGCGTGGTTACCCCACCCATCCAGGAATAAGTGTAAGTGCCTGTGCCGCCTGTGACCGTCAGATTGATCGAACCCGTCGAGGCACCGTTACAAAGTACGTTGACTTGCGTGGTGCTCAGGGTAATGGCTGTAGCAGGCTGTGTAATGGTTGCACTGGTTACTGCGGTACACACCGCTGCATCCGTGACCGTCACCGTATAAGTACCTGCTGGCACGTTGGAAAGATCCTGGGGATCATCGTCAATTACGTCGGGGCCATCATTACTCCAATCATAGGTGTACACGCCGGTTCCGCCAGTGACCGTCAAATCAATAGCCCCTGTGGAAGCCCCGTTGCACAATACTGGAGTAGTAGTGGTACTCAAGGTAGGCGACAATGGCCCGGTAATGCTCTTGCTCGTCGTAGCCGTACAGCCATTAGCGTCGGTAACGGTGACCGTATAATTGCCTACTCCCAATCCAGTCAAGTCTTGTGGGTCAGTATCCGGGTTTTGAGCACCATTATTACTCCAATCATAAGTGTAGGGACTTGTTCCACCGCTGACTGTCAGGTCGAGGGCACCGTTGGGAATACTGCAAAGGGTGACATTGGTGGCTGTCACACTGAGCACAAGAGCAGTCGGCTGAGTGACAGTAGCACTGGTGGACTTAGTACAAGCATTAGCATCTGTAACCGTCACGGTGTAGGTACCCGCTACCAAACCCGTAGGATCCATCGCTGTGGTGCTGTTTGACCAGGCATAAGTATAAGGTGAAACACCACCTGTTACGGTCAAATCAATGGAGCCAGTAGCACCACCATTGCACAGCACGGGGGTTGGTGTAGTACTCAAAACCAAAGCTGGTGGTACGGTCAGTGTACGGCTTGCCGTTGCGGTGCAACCACCGCTTGAAGTCACCGTTACCGTATAGGTACCAGCGGTGCTAACGGTGATAGCAGCAGTACTTGCACCAGTACTCCAGGCATAAGTACCACCGCCTGATGCGGTGAATGTAGTGCTGGAACCAGCGCAAATCGTATTTGCACCAGTAATAGAAGCGGTTGGCGTATTCACAGTTACCGTTATGGTGGTAGTTGCAACGCAACCATTGGCATCCGTGAGGGTAGCCGTATAATTCCCTGCCTGTGCAGCGGTTACTGCATTGGAAACAAAAGCGTCATTTACACCGGTCGCGGTATAACCATTTGGTCCTGACCAGTTAACCGTATTCACGTTTGGATTTACGCTTAATGCTAAAACGCTGCCCACACACACGCTCAACTGGCAAGTAGGCAATACCGTCCATATACCATTGACCTGCGCTTCACATACTAGCGTTAGTACGCCGGATTGAGTGATCGTGGCACTGGTTGACTTTGTACAACCGTTTGCATCGGTAACGGTAACAGTGTAAGTACCCGCCACTAGTCCAGTGCGGTCTTGCGTGGTTACGCCACCTGTCCACGCGTAAGTGTAGGCACCCGTACCGCCCGAAACAGTCAAGTCAATCGAGCCAGTCGAGCTGTTATTACAAGCCACATTGACTTGCGTGGTGCTCAAGGTAAGCACCGTCGGCTGGGTGATTGTCGCCGAAGTAGTCTTGGTACAACCGAACGCATCGGTAACGGTCACGGTGTAAGTGCCGATAGCCAAGTTGGTGCGATCTTGTGTGGTCGGTTGGCCTGCACCCCAGTTATAAGTATAGGGGGATGTGCCGCCGTTCACTGTTAAGTCAATCGCGCCAGTGGCTGCTCCACCATTACAGAGAATATTCGTAACGCTCGTGGAAAGCGTCATTGGAGTGGAGACGGTGACGGTACGGGTAGCGGTGGCTGTACACCCGCCAGCAGCCGTTACGGTCACGGTATAAGTAGTAGTATTGACAGGACTAACTGTAATAGAACTGGTCGTAGCCCCTGTACTCCACAAGTAGCTGTTGCCGCCGCTCGCAGTAAGAGTAGTGCTGCTGCCCTGGCAAATAGTATTGGTACCCGTAATGGCGGCAGTGATGGTCGTGCTGACACAAGCTGTGCAAGAACCGCCAGTCAAGTTGAGATTGATGTCGCCACTGGCACTGTTCAATACGTAGGCAGTATTGGTCGGCTGCTGCTGCACGCTCAAAGTCAGCCAGCCAGATGCGCCAAATACGTTTTGCTCTACGTTGGCACCAGTACCAACCTGAAAGGCTGGTCCCATTTCTGAAAAGGTAACAATGCCGCCAGCCAGGTTACCCAACCCCACCAGCGTACCATCGTAACTAGTATAATAGTAGAAATCGGCGGCATTCAAGACATAATTGCCGCAAGTAGTTGGCTTGGGGCTACTAGGCGGCGTGGTAGTCGTCCGGCCTGAAAATACCACATCCAAGAGGAACTGCGCCCCATTGGTATTAGTGAGGGTGCCGGTCAAACTGGCCGTTCCGTCCGTGTATTCTTTAAAGGAGCCATTAGACAAAGAGTAATATGTCCCTCCGCTGTACAATCCATTGCTATAAAAGCCATAGTTCGTACCATTGGAACACTCTAGGGCATTGGAAGCCGTACGAGTGGTACAAGTAGGGCAACTACTGGTGTTCACCGTATACTGTGCAGTAGCAGTGCAGCCACTGGCACTGGTGACGGTGACGGTGTAAGTAGTAGTACCTGCCGGGGTGACCCCAACGATTTGTCTGCTACCAGCCCCGTTGCTCCAGGCATAAGTGTAAGGCGTCGTACCACCACTGGCCGTAGCTTTCAAGGTAGTAGTACCGCCCGTACAAAGACTGTTGTTGCCGCCACTGATCGAGACGGACATGGAGGGAGAGAGTGTGACGGTGATGATGTTGGATTCCGCCGCATAGGTACTGCAACCTGCCCGGCGCGAGCAACGACGATAACACGTCGTTTGGGTAATAGTACCGGGATCGTAGGTTAGACCAGTTGCTCCCGCAATAGTAGTCCATTGGGTTCCATCAAAGGAAGCAGGTGGACAGTTGGTGGTAGATTTGATCCAAATGGTTTCCAGCGTACCGGAGCCACCGGAAGGAGAAGTAATATTGGTAAAGGCAGCGGGATCGAAAGAGGAACCACAACCGGATTGGCTGGAACCAATAGTACCGCCATTGGTGGCGTTGTTGCAGGCCTGTAAGGTAAAGGTAAAGGTCTGCTGGGCGCAAAGTGCACCAGTTCCGTTGTCTTGCGAATAGGCTTTGATGGTAACCGTATAGGTACCGGCCACGGGTGTCCAGGTAGTGCCCGAGCCTGGATAATTCCAGGGTGCCAGGTTTTCAGTCGCTGTTCCCGAAGAGGCCCCCGTGATCGTGAACACTACACTACTGACTCCACCCGAGGTCGAGGCTTCCAGATTGAAGTTATCCACCACATCGTCCAGCAAATAAGTACCGCCGTTGGTAATCGTAATATCACTGCCGCCGCTCATTTCATTGAACACCAGACCCGTGATCGCGCCAGTACAAGTCTCTACTGTCAAACAAACCTGATCTATTTTTAAAAAGTCGTTGCTGGCATAACCTTCCACCCGCACGTAATAGGTATTAGCAGGTACCGTAGCGTTCAGGGTATATAGCTGCAAATTGCCGTTCTGGCCATCCACATCATAATCCACTTGTTGACTAACGCTGGAAATATAGGTGCCGCCACTGTTGTAAAAAGCAATACGAAACTGATGATCATACTGCGGCTGGTGGGTACCCCCAAAAGCACTCATGGTCACGTTACTGCCTACTGCAATACCAGTGAAGCTCTGCCATAGCCATTGCGCATTCCCGCCCGAAGCGTCGAGAAAACCATTATTGTTGCCACATTGCTGAAAGCCAGAGCCGACGGAAAAACCGCCGCCCGACGAAGACCAGCCGGCCGTCCCACTTTCAAAACTAGGGTTTTGAACCAGGTTGCCTGGGCAGCCACAGGTCAAGGGCGTTTCGGGAGCATCGCCCGGCTTTACCTTGGTGGGAGCAGGATTTAATAATTTCTTATAATAACTAATTATAGGATCTGCATCGGTTGCCTGGCCATCCTGCCCAGTAAATGTACCTGGGTCGCTTACCAGTCCTCTATCGCCAACGGGCCAAAACCGGTCGTCGGAATTGTCAGGAAGAGTAGGAGCCTGCCCAAACACACCAACCGGGCAGCCAACAGTGACCGTGAATATTGTCAGTACGATCATACCAATAAATTGGCTTTTACGTGTGGACGACAGACAGGACAATGCAGTAAAAAGTTTCATAAAAAACATTTTAAAATTTGTATGGTAAAAAGCGCGTAAACGCAATTTTTTGATTGAGTTTTCAGTTTCTTACAATAGAATTACTAAGTAGAAACAAGAATTTTTACTAGAAGTAATCTAGATTTTTCCACACACAGTTAAGGCCCGTAAAAACCAGCAGGTTAATACGGATAGGTATAAGTGACACGTGACATCACGCATCATTTAGTCTTACTGTGCAGGATAAACCAATAGTGTAATTAGTGTAAATAGAGTGGCCTTGTGCAGATAGCACAAAACTCCAAACTCACTGTAGGGAAGAAGCCAATAGATAAAAGGGAATAATCTCAAGCCAACAGCAAGAGATCTTAACGCGGAAAGGATAGCCGGAATGGATTATATAAGTGGAGGTAGCCTCATGCCATTGGCAAGAGACCTCAATGCGGAAAGGATAGCCGGAATAGATTACATAAGTGAAGTAGCCCCATG
The DNA here is from genome assembly GCA_965249785.1 of Saprospiraceae bacterium. Taxonomy (GTDB): domain Bacteria; phylum Bacteroidota; class Bacteroidia; order Chitinophagales; family Saprospiraceae; genus M3007. The sequence continues at coordinate 188,289 of CBDFMU010000056.1, forward strand.
CCATTGGCAGGAGACCTCAATGCGGAAAGGAATAGCCGGGATAAAAACGCTTTTGTGTACGAACATGGAGGGAATATCGCCACAAAGCAATCAATCAGGAAGATTGGGCCTCACTCAGAGGCATATAATGATAGGAGACGCAAAGGTAGGAAGTTGTCACACTTATCCAATAGAGTTTTTATATTTATTTAGTTATTTAAAATAGGCACTTAAAAATGCAGTCTTTAAAAAGGTTCATAATCAAACGATTATCCATCTATGTAGATTATGGAGCGGCTGATTTGACTACCTTTTTGACTACGCTTCTTTCCCCCATTCGGCACTGTAAAAAATAAATGCCGGGCGGTACATTGGGCAATTCTAACCGGAATAAACCAGCCGAAAGATTTTTACGCGGCAATAATACGGAGACCATGCGCCCGGTTTCATCCGTCATTTCTACCGCCACGGTCGTCGGCTTTTTAAGATCAATATCCAGGGTTGCCTTCGTCATGTAAGGATTGGGATAAATTTTCAAATCGAATATATCTATTTTGGAAGCCCCACTCCCTGCATATAAAACCTCTGCGGTACGTCTCGCCCGACGAGCCGTCCAGGCATCCAGCGCTGCCGACGCGGTGTTACGCGATTTGGCGGCCCAGCGCAGTGCATTGGTGAGTATTTGATTGGGTTCGGCTTCATCATAATAATATTCGATGCCTAAATAGATCACTTTACCGCTTCCCATCGGCTTGTAGCCCAGCACTGGATAGCCCTGAATATCGGCCAGCGTCACGAAAGCAGGGTCGGAAATATCGAGAGGATAGGCGTAGTTTTTCAAGGTAAAATCCGTCCGCGTACCGCTCAGCATCGGGTGATTGGGGTTCGTCTCGTGGATGGATGGATCGGCGCAGAAATAGCCATAGTCGAGGTCAAAAAGGCCAAACTGTTGCAGCACGCTGTACTCATGCGAGCCAGTAATGACCACTACCCCACCCTGCTGCGCATATTGCGCCAGTGCTGCGCCATAGGCTTTCAGCGTAGCGGGACTTCCGCCGGATGGATAAGCAACCACGACAGCATCGTAATCCAAGGCTTTTGTAGCGAATTCGCTCGCACTGCCGTCCATGTAGTCCACTATTGTGCTGACGGGCAGGAAACGCTGCAAGGCACGATGCACCTTCCCTGGATAAGCGGTGTCGTAAGAGCAAACATTGAGCATCAGGATGTTCAGTGTGCTCGTCGTATCCACCGCCGGGCCATCTTCCGAAAAAATGGTAAAAGGCGCGACCTGCTTCTCAGTGAAGAAAAGATGACTCAACGTATTATTGCAGGCAAAGACCGGATAACCGAACTTCGGATGTTCCATCCGGAAAGCACTCAAGCCGGAGAGGCCCGCCGCCAGCACGAGAAAAGAAGCAAAACGAAGCATGAAGTGTAGTTTTGAGACAATAATGGTAGTTTGCATTCGATAACGACAAAACTGGGTCGACTAATACGACGCCAATATTTTTAGGAGTTAATTGCAAAATTGGAGAACAAAGATAATGCCCGACTGGGTAATTTTATACCAATGTAGCGAAATGAGAGACGTTAATGGTACGAGGGGCGTTGGGTAAATGCCAGAAAAGAAATGGCCCGACGGAAAAATCCGTCGGGCCATTTTGAAAAAATGAGCAATATGCAAGGGCAAAAAAGCAGTAAGCAAGCAAATTGCCCTTTTGCGCGTTGCTTTTTACTTCTTGGCTACCAACGCAATCTGCAGATCGAATTCATCATAGATCGTTTTGTCGCCCAAACCGTCGAAGAAAGAGCCGGAGCCGTACTTAATGTTGTATTCCGAGCGATCAATCGTGATCTTGCCGGTAGCATTCACAGTACCAGCGGCTTCGGTAGCAGTAGCCAGGAATTTGACTTCTTTAGTCGTCTCCTTGATGGTCAGGTTGCCAATAATTTTGTAGTTGCCTTTTGTATCCTGCGGAATAGCGCGGGTGATGACAAACTTGGAAGTCGGATATTTGGTTACCCCGAAAAAATCGTCGCTTTTCAGGTGACCAACGAGCTTATCCGCCCATTCGCCCTCTTGATCGGTGCTTTTGATCGTGTTCATATCGATTACAAAAGAACCGCCGGTCAGTACGCCATTATCAAAAGTCAAGTCGCCGGATTGCACTTTTACCGTGCCAGTGTGTTTGCCGGTCACTTTGTAGCCGTTCCAGATCACGGTGCTGGCGGTGGTGTCCACTTGATAGCTCGTCGGCGTATAAGCAGACATGGCTACGATCGCCAAAAGGGGCAGAAAAAAGAATTTCTTCATAGGTAAGCTGTATTTTGAAATGTTTAAAATGTAGCAATAAACTGTAATGTCCAGCAAAGGTAAGTGTTCTAAAAACAAATGTCGTAACACTTAAATCATTATTTTGTTAATAACTTCCTCCTTTTGCAGCCTCCAAGTCAGACCAGACACCATATATATACGGGTCCAGCTACTCCACCCTTTCACAGCGCATAATAACGTATTAATTGTCAGCAAATTGCGCATACTATTGCTTCCCATCGCGTCCTGGGAGGGTGCCAGACAGCTATCGGCTTTTTTCGCTGCTTCCCGATTCGCTGGGGCCGTCAAATCAGCCCTTTGGCCTGGCGTGGCTTTTATTGACAAGATTTCCAAATAAAATTTTCTTTTCCGACAATGCCGTTGTATCTTTGCGCTCCTAAATTTAAAGAGCATAAACACGCGATACAATGAAAGAGTTGGAAGCCATCCAGTTCGTCCACGATCAACTGCTGAACAAGCCTACCTTCCCGGATTTTAAGACCGGCGATACCATTATTGTGACCTATAGAATCGTGGAAGGTGACAAGACCCGTGAACAGGACTATCGCGGCGACGTGATTCAGATCAAAGGACATGGTGCTACACGCACTTTTACGGTGCGCAAGATTTCGCACGGCGTGGGTGTAGAACGTATTTTCGCCTTCACCAACCCGAACATTGCCAGCATCCAGGTGATGAAACGCGGTCGTGTGCGTCGCGCACGCCTGTACTATCTGCGTGGTCTGGTCGGTAAGAAAGCACGTATTAAGGAATTGAAATTCTCGTCTGCCAATTAAATTTGGTGGGTTGCTCTTTAGAGCAAGATAAATACTTGGGCTGGCTCATAAGGAAACTTATGAGCCAGCCTTTTTATTCTCATAGTAGAATTTATTATATCACTGTATGCTAATATAAGTCATTGATATTATGTAAATTATAAATTATAAATTATAAATTATAAATTATCAAACCATATAAGTGTAAAATTATTCTTTCTTAGCATATACATTTGTATATCATTCACCTTATAAACTTATAAATACCATGAAAAAAGTTCTTCAAATTGCAGTATTTTCTTTGCTCTTTCTGAATGTTATTTTTTACTTTCCATCTTGCACTAAGGACACGCCAAGCTCTACCGCCCAGCAGCCAGTGACTTTGGAAAGCCTTGTATTAGCCTATAATGTGGGCCTTAACATTGATGCATACAAAGCCCAGTTTCTAGAAGGCACAATGGAAGTAATTACCTTACCTTCCAAAGAAGTCCTCTTCTTCCTAAAACAGGCGGATCAGACGAATAACAGTATGTTTCTGGCACAAGCTACTGACTTCAGTTCCAAGCTAACTGCGGACTTAGGACAGGTAAAAGTGGCCTATTTAAAAGAAGCTATTGTTATACAGGACCAAACGGGACTGCTCTATACTTTCTCCATTGGAGAAGGCAGAGGTAACGAACTTATTCAAAAATTAACTGCCACTTGGACGGGGCAGGGTTATGGGCTAGCTTTTAACACACACGTGCAGGAATCTGTGACTAATTATAAGGGCTTATCTTCCACCAATGAATTAAGAAAAGTTAGCTGTAAATGTGAAGCAAGTGGTGGAAGGTCCGATTGTGATTCAGGAGGGGTAGGTTCTACAGAATGTAGTATTTCATCCGGCGGACTTACCAGCGAAGGTTGTAGCGTCCGTTGCGGCGGCGGATATTATGCGTGCTGTAACAAATCATAATTAATTCCTCTCTGAAAGGAATTTTCATTTATAAACAGAGCCGCTACGCTGACGCGTGGCGGCTCTGTTGAATTTTGTTTTTGCCTTAATCACTCCTCTCCCAAAAACGGATACCGATAATCCGTCGGTGGCACCAGCGTTTCCTTGATCGTACGCGCCGAAAGCCAGCGATACATATTCAGGATGGAGCCAGCCTTGTCGTTGGTACCCGAAGCGCGCGCCCCACCAAAAGGTTGCTGACCCACCACGGCACCGGTCGGTTTATCATTGACGTAGTAATTGCCCGCCGCGTGACGCAGTTTGTCATTGGCCGTAGCCAGGGCCGCGCGGTCGTTGGCGAACACGGCACCAGTCAGTGCGTAAGGTGAAGTCTGGTCGGCGATGTCCAGCATTTTTTCCCACTGCTCATCCGGGTACACATATATAGTTAGCACCGGACCGAATATTTCCTCACACATCGTCACGTAGTAGGGATCGGATACTTCCAGTACAGTTGGCTCAATGAAATAGCCTTCCGATTTATCGAAATTTCCACCGGCAATCACCTGCACGTCACCCGATTGTTTGGCAGCAGCGATATACTTGCTGATTTTATCAAAGGCTCTTTCGTCAATCACGGCATTCACGAAATTGGTGAAATCCTCCGTACTGCCCATTTTCATATCTTTCAAATCGGTGACCAAATAGTCCTTGACGGCTGTCCATAGGCTTTGCGGCACATAAGCGCGTGAAGCAGCGGAGCATTTTTGCCCCTGATACTCAAAGGCCCCACGCCCAAGTGCCACAGCGACGGCTTTTGGATTGGCCGAAGCGTGAACCATCACGAAATCCTTGCCACCCGTCTCGCCCACAATACGCGGGAAGGATTTGTACTGTGCAACATTATTTCCGATGGTTTTCCAAATATGCTGGAACACGCCCGTGCTGCCTGTAAAGTGCAGCCCGGCAAAATCGCGGTGCGAAAAGACCACGTCGCCAACGGTGGGACCATCTACATAAATTAAATTGATGACCCCGGCAGGCAATCCAGCCTCTTCCAAAATCTCCATAATCACCTCCGCCGAGTAAATTTGGGATTCGGCGGGTTTCCAGACGGCTACATTTCCGAGCATGGCCGGAGCGGTGGGCAGGTTGCCAGCGATAGCCGTAAAATTGAAAGGCGTAAGCGCAAAAACGAAGCCTTCCAAAGGCCGCCAGTCGGTGCGATTCCAGAAGCCGCGCGTACTGACGGGCTGCTGCTTGTATATCTCCTGCATGAAATATACATTGTATCGCCAGAAATCGGCCAATTCACAGATACAGTCAATTTCCGCCTGATAGGCATTTTTGCTTTGGCAGAGCATGGTGGCCGCACTCATGCGGGCGCGATACGGGCCGGTCAGCAGATCGGCGGCGCGGAGAAAAATAGCGGCACGTTCCTGCCAGGGCATGGCTTCCCACGCGGGTTTGGCTTGTAAGGCTGCTTCAATCGCGGCGTTTACGTGCGATATATCGCCTTTGGAATAATGCCCAAGCGTGTGGTGTCGCTCGTGCGGCGGATTTATCTCCACCTGCTCACTGGTATGCACTCGCTGACCGCCAATGAACATGGGGATGTCGCGTTGCTCGGCTTTGGCAGCTTGGAGGGCTATTTTTAAAGCTGCTTTTTCCGGCGAGCCGGGAGCGTAATTTAGCACCAGCTCGTTGATCGGATGGGGAACGGTGAATATGGCGTCGGTCATTTATTTAATGTTGAGATTGTTGAGCAGTTGAGTGTGTTGAGAAAATGTGAAACGAGTACAGTTGATTAGTTGAATAGACATATTTCTCATCATTCTCAACCTTTTCTTCAACAACTTCAACCTTTTTACAAGTCATTATCCACGGTCACTTTGATTTCTTTTGGAATAAAAGGCGTGGCATCGGCACCACCAAGAATAATTTCCCGTACGATGGTGCTGCTGATGTGAGAAAATTCCGGCTGAGCGATCAGAAACACCGTTTCGAGGCCTCCTCCAACGATCTGATTGAGCTGGGAAATGGTTTTTTCATAGTCAAAATCCGAGGCATTGCGCAGGCCCCGCAGCAGGTAACGCGCGCCAATGCGCTGGCAATAATGCGCGGTCAGGTTGTGAAACTGGTCTACACCCACAGTCGGATAAGACCCGAACACCTGGCGCAGCCAATCCAAGCGTTGTTCCACTGGAAACAGGCCTTTTTTGGTCGAGTTCACCCCCACGGCGACTATTATCTGATCAAATAGCGGGATTGCCCGGCGCACCAGATCAACGTGGCCAATGGTGATGGGATCGAATGAGCCTGGAAAAACGGCGATTTTCATACAGAAGGGCCGAGAAGTTTTTTTTGGAAAGCGAGGCAAAAGTCTGAAAAATCGCCAGTTAATAAGCCAAACCAACCAATTATTAAAAAATAACAACCGCTAAGTTGGCAAATATGAGCGAACCCATAACTTTGCCTCAACAAACACAACTATCACCATCAAAACATTCCAATCAGTATGAGAAAATTCATCTTCACGCTGGCTATTGTCGGCGCCTGTGTGTTCACTGCTCAAGCACAGGATTACAAATCGGCCATTGGCTTGCGCCTGGGCTACCCTACTTCTATCTCGTTTAAGCATTTTCTCACCGAGAAAAATGCTGTTGAGGTCTTTGTTGGCTTTCGTCACTATCCCTTTGTCAATTACTTTGCCATTGGCGGATTATATCAGGTTCATACCCCGATTAACGGCGTAGAAGGTCTGCGGTGGTACTACGGCGGTGGTGCCTCTGTCTATTTTTCCACCTACGACAACAATGTTTATCTCGACAAAAACTACAGCAATTTTAACGTCGGTATCATGGGCAACTTGGGACTTGACTATAAGTTTACTGATGCACCAGTCAACGTATCGCTGGATTGGGTGCCCACTTTTGTCATTGGCGACTCTTATTACGGCGGCTTCGGTGCTGGATATGGTGCTTTGAGCGTTCGTTATACTTTTAAATAAAGTGTGATCGCCGATCATAAGGCTCAAAATTAAAAATCAAGCTTCCAATTAAAAGGGGAGTCGACTATGATAGTCGACTCCCCTCTTTTTTTATGCTGTTTTAGCTGGATAGGCCTGTACTACCGCTTGGCAGCAGGTGGCATTAATTTTTTAGATCGGTTAGGAGCAAGTAACCAAAACGTCGTCTACATTTGCTCGTAACATTTCAGGAAAATAACCGAACATCCTTGAAAAAAGTAGGGGGCGGAAGCCGAAAAGCCCGGATAGAGTAGGCAAATCCATCACTAATCACCGATACTTACATGAAATTACGTACACTTCTACTCACTTTTACCCTTTGCCTGTTTGCCTTGAAAGGCTTCTCGTCAGATGCAGCTACTACGCCTAACAATAATCAGGCGCAAATGCTGGAAAAAATGTCTAGCAAGATGGCCGACAACAGCAGCCACAAACTCTCTTTCACGGAAAAGCTGATGCTTAAACTGGTGAACAAGAAGGTGGAGAAAATGCAGAAAAAAATGATGGGGACTAACTACGGATCAGCCGCTACGCCAAGCATCGACAAAGGCGTCTACATCATTGTAGCTATCCTTATTCCATTTTTGGCAGTTGGTCTGGCGACTAATTTTCAAGGTGCCGACTGGCTCATTTGCCTGCTTTTGACTTTCCTGTTCTACCTGCCCGGCCTGATCTACGCACTGATCAAAATGAAGGACTACTACGGCTAGAAACAATTTTGCGCCGAGTGTATAAATCGTCCCGCACTCCTCTCCCGGCGGGAGAAGTGCGGGATTTTTTTGTCTGCTTTGCTAACGAATTTTATTCCTTTCCTATGAAATTTTCTTTGCTCACTGCCCTCTGCGCGATTTTTTCCATTGCGCTCCTGTCCGCCCAAAACCAGCGTCCGCTGCTGAGTAACGTCACCGCTTCGCCCGACTGGTCTGCGCACACCCTTACCCTGCACTACGACCTGAGCGACGCGGAAAGCGATGCCGTGGAAATCTCGGTGGCAATTTCCAACACGGGTGGCGATACTTACTCGCTCTCCGTCCCCATCTCCGGCGATGTGAATTTTCCAGTAATGCCCGGCGCTAACAAAACCATCATCTGCGATCTCACCACACTCGCTTCCGTCGCCGGGCCATTCACCGTGCGCATCGTAGCCGACGACAGGCAACCCTTTGATTTACAGGCTTTAGTCAATACAGTGGACAGCAATCGCCTACGCAATGACCTGACTTTCGTGCAGGGTATCCGCCACCGCACCACTGGAGTCGCGCATTTGGCCGAAGTACAGGATTCGCTTCGCCAGACCTTTGCAAACGCCGGTTTTTTCGCTGGCGAACAGACTTTTAACTACGCTGGTTATACGGGCCGCAACCTTTTCGGCACGCTCCGTGGTACGGTGGCGGGCGATCAGGTCGTCATCGTGGATGCCCACTACGATTCGGTTCCCAATGGGCCGGGTGCCGACGATAATGGCAGCGGTACAGTCGCCGTCATGGAAATTGCGCGCCTGCTGGGGAAATATCCATCCAAAAAAACGCTGCGTTGTATTGGATTTGACCTCGAAGAAGCGGGTCTGATTGGTAGCCTGCGTTACGTGCAGACTGGCATTCCAGCCGGTGAGAATGTGCTGGGCGTATTCAATTTTGAAATGATCGGTTACTACACCACCCAACCGAATACCCAACAGGTGCCCGTTGGTTTCAATCAGCTTTTCCCGGCGGCTTATAGTGAAATCTCGGCCAACCAGTTTCGAGGTGATTTTCTGATCAATGTCGGCAACTCCGAATCAGGAGCACTCGGCACCACTTTTGCTAACGCCGCTACCCAGTACGTGCCGGGTCTGAAAGTAATTTCCATTTATCCGCCCGGCAACAGCGAACTGGCCCCCGACCTGCGCCGCAGCGACCATGCCCGTTTCTGGGATGCCAATATCCAGGCCCTTATGCTGACGGATGGTGCGAACTTTCGCAACACAGATTATCATACGCCGCAGGATACTTTGGGAAAACTGGATTTCAACTTTCATGGCCAACGTCACCCGCGCGACCCTCGCTGCTGCCGCACAACTCGCTGAGATTCAACATGGTGACTGGAAAACCGTCAGTTTCCAAGGCACGGTAGGCACTGCCGATCCAAGTGCTGCCTGTGAGTTCAGGATTACTGCCGTTCGTCAGCAGCCCAATGCTTTACTGGTGACGGCTAGCGACTGCTCGTTGCACAATGCCCGATTGGAAGTATTCGATGCCAATGGTCGCCGGATTTTCGGACAAACCCTGACCGCTGCCGATGGCACAGCACAGGTGGTTACTATGTCCACGGCTTTATCTTCGGGTTTTTATTTTGCGACAATTACGCAGGCGCAAAGTAGTGTGACTCAGAAGTTTTTAGTGCCTTAAATAAAAACAAGAGACCATAAATTTCGAGCGGCTCACCTTTGGCGAGCCGCTCGTTTTGCTTTGCAGAACATTCACAGCTTCAGCTATTGGTTATATACTGCTGTTTTGCAAAGAAAATAGATGTTATAATGGATGCCTCTTGCCCCCTCGTTGAAACGAGGGGAAAGAGATGATAGATGTATTTTGTTGTTTATAAAAGGTTTATGTGAGATTTTTATACTTAATCTGATAAATATGATCGTATTGGTTGATTTCATCTACTCCCCTTTTTTTACCCCTTCACAAAGCGCATCAAAGCAGCCCCACCAGTACCATTACTCATTTTTAACATGTAAATGCCCGCTGGCAGTGTTGGCAGCACCATCGGTAATTCATTAATACCTGGCTTGGCTTCGATGGCCTGTTCCAGCAACAAACGACCCGTCATGTCCATAATATAGACAATTACCGTTTCTTCCTGTATGGTACTGAATTGCACCGTCACATTATCCTTAGTCGGCGACGGAAATACATTCATAATACCAAACTGGTTGCTATTACGAGTTAATACAATACTATTAGAATAACTCTCTTTACCGTCAATATCCACCGAACGCAGGCGATAGTAAGATTTGGCTAATGGACTACGATCTTCCAAAGTGTATTTTACGGAAATAGTAGAATTAACCAAACCATTTTTCCGGCCGATTTCCTGCCAATTACTGCCATCCACAGAACGTTCCACCACATGGAACAGCACGTTTTTTTCCGACAGCGTTTCCCAATGCAGCACGTTTGCATTGTCCTTTATTTCACCCGTAAAAGTCGCCAGTTCAAGGGGCAGAACAGTGGGCGCGTCTACTACCGTGAAATTTAGGTTGCCACCTGGTCCCGATATGTATACATAGTACTTTACTGGAGCAAGAAACTCCGCGCCGGGCTCGTTAGGGTGCAAAGAGGGTGCTGAATACGCAAACGTAGTGTTCTCTGCACCAGCACTGCAATCATTGCTGTTATCAGTTGGGATGACACAAACTGGTGAGTTACCAGAAGCGGGACAGCTGTTATTGGTCGTCCGGTATACACTGACCTGATCGTCGAAATTGGTAGAACAACCCGACAGCGTGACCGTGCCGCTGCTACCCGCCGCCGCGGTATAGACGAACCACACGCCTTTGACGCGGGAGGTGCTTGTACAAGTGGGTGCCTCGCTGGCATTGTCGTCCGTGGCCTGCAACGTACTCATATTGACGACCGATCCGTTGGCGATAGCTGTGGCCTGGTTACAGCGGTCGTTGGCGGGCGGCGGACCGGTCACGCAAATGTCGAAAGTGTTACTGGCAGTAGTATTTCCGTAGAAATCGTACACCTCGATGTAGTAGGTCTGACCCACCGTCAGAGCACTCAGGTTCAGGGTTTCCACGCCGTCATCGCCACTACCGTCTGTGCAGTCGCCCCCGGTAGGGTGTACCGTTGCATTACAGTCCGTCCATGCCTGAATCACCGCATCGAAACTGGGGCTACCGTCCACACGCACCCGTTCCGTAGGAGTCACCGCCACGAAGCTATACCACACATCCGGCTGGGTGGTTCCACAAGGGGTACCCTGTCCTCCGCCAGTCGCATTTTCCGTAGTGCCCGCCGTAGCCACGCAAGTAGTGGACGGGGTGAGCGAGATAGCGTTGGCACATACATCATTGACAGGAGGAAGAACGAGTACACAAATATTAAAATCGGCGGCGGAGGTGATATTCCCATAGAAATCGTACACTTGGATGTAATAGGTTTGGCCTACGGTCAGGTTGCTCAGGTGTAAGGTCTCCACCCCACCGTCGCCGCTGCCATCCGTGCAGTCACCTCCGGTGGGGTGAGTCGTAAGGCTACAATTCGTCCATGCCGTGATGATCGCATCGAAGACAGAGGCACCATCCACCTGAACCTGGTGTACGCTATTGGTAGCCACAAAACTATACCACACATCTGGCTGGGTAGTTCCGCAAGGGGTACCGCCGCCACCGCCAGTAGCATTTTCCGTAGTGCCAGCCGTGGCCATGCAGGTAGCCAATGGGGTGAGCAAGGCAGCATTCGCACAGTTATCGTTGGGAGGACGCAGGGCAAGCACACAAATGTCGAAATCGGCAGTGGCCGTAATACCCCCGTAGTAGTCATACACCTGAATATAATAAGTGCTACCCACCGTCAGATCGCTCAGGTTCAATATTTCCACGCCATCGCCGCCAGAACCATCGGTGCAATCGCCCCCGACGGGACGTAGCGTGCCGCCGCAGTCAGTCAATGCACCGATCTTCGCATCAAAAGCGGGACCACCGTCCACCCGGACCTGGTGCGTGCTACTCGTGGCCACGAAACTTGTACCACACATCCGGTCGGTTATCGGCATCGCAGTCTCCGGGCGCGTTGCTGCTGGTTGCGTTCTCCGTGGTGCCAGCCATGGGGTTACAAGTGAAGCCCGGAGTGAGCAGAGTCGCGTTGGCGCATTCGTCATTAGCGGGCGGGGCACTGCGTACACAAATGTCGAAATCGGCGGTGGCGGTGATGCTCCCGTAGTAGTCATACACCTGAATATAGTAGGTGCTGCCCACCGTCAGGCCGCTCAGGTTCAAAATCTCCACACCATCGCTGCCACTATAGTCCGAGCAGGCTCCCCCGGCGGGACGTGTCGTGCCACCGCAGGAGGTCAATGCTCCGATCACCGCATCGAAAGCGGGGGCACCATCCACCCGGACCTGATGTTTGGTAGCCGTAGCCACAAACTTGTACCACACATCATGCTGACCACCGCTACAATTGCCGGGCGCATTGCTATTGGTTGCGTTTTGGGTGGTGCCCGCCGTGGGATTACAAGCGAGGGCAGGCGTGAGCAGGGTGGCATTGGCGCAGTTGTCGTTGGCGGGTGCCTGGGCAAATGCGTTACCTAGCTCCACCGAGGACGAACAAGGTGTAGAGTAGAAAAATTTTGGCGAAACTCTTCATGGGAAAAGGAAAGGGATGTGGATAAGGGCGTAAAGTTTGGTCAAAAATAGGGGAAGCGGGGAGATATTCTGGTGGGGAATTGGCGGGAAAGTGGCTTTGGCGGGAAAAATTGGGGAGAATTCGGGAAAAGTTAATGGGGTTCGGATATTGGAAGGGAGGAGGTATATTTGTGGGGACAGTGCTTTTAGCAGGCTCACCTAGCCCCGACTGTAAGGTTAAAAAAGTGGTTTTTACATTCCAATTTTAGTTCTTAATTTCAACTTTATATTTTCAATCAGCAGCGGTTGTGGGCGGAATATTAATTCTACACCTGCACAAAGCCCTGCCCGTTGGCTGCAGGTTTTCTGTGATACCCTGCTAATTTTAAACAATTGAACTTATAGAAACACGAAATGAGTGAACAAAATAACAAATTATTTTATTTGGCGACAGTTGGAATTTTGTCTTACGTTGTGGCAGACATCATACACGAAGTAATAGGACACGGCGGGATTTGTTTGATTATTGGAAACAAAATTGAACTACTGACGAGCGTTTATTTTAAAAGTAGCCCAGGAAATATACTAACGGACATTGGCGGACCAACTGCAAATTTAATTTTCGGAGGTTTGACATTTTATATTCTAACAAAGACAGCTTTTGCCAAATTATTTTTATTTCAAGTAACAGCTTATAATTTATTTTGGTTTTCGGGGACAATTTTGCAATCGGCAATTAGTAAAACAGGTGATTGGACATTTGCAGTAAAAGAAATCGTAAGCGAACCATATAGAAAGATTTTATTAATTATCGCAGGAATTCTATTCTACATTATTATTGTACGAATTTTGGATTTTTATTTAAGCGGTAAAAATAAAGGAAAACAAATTGAGCCTTTAACAAAGAACAATATTTTCTATTCATTCACATTTGCTTCTGTTGCAGCTTTTGTGGCAGGACTTTTTTTTCAATCTGACCGACTACATTCAGCATTAGAAGGTTTACTTGAAATGGCTGCTTCATTACCAATTCTATTTTTAAAATTTAGAAACAACTCTTTTGACGAAAATTACAAATTCAGACCTAATTATTTTTTCGGTTCGACAGTTTTTATGTTGTACTTGGTTTTTTGTTTGACACTTGGGAAAGGCTAACAGCACTTCTCGGTTTGTAAAAAGTTATAATCCTAAGTTTCTCCACGCTGTCATGCCGTAAGCATCTGGCTAAGTAGGAGTAAAAATACCCAGCTTCTCGCTACGCTTGGTATTTTCACCATAGCCGTCAGGCTAAGCCCAATAAAAAATGCAATAAATTGAAAATAAATGCAATACATCTATCATCTTGCAACCGCCGACTTTCAATCGGCGGATAAAACAACACCAAAATCCACATCTAACTTCTTTTCCGCCGCGCTTGGTGTTTTCACCATAGCGCAACTAATTAGGGTGCCAAACCAAAACTACCCACTCCGCCGTGCGCTTGGTGAAAACACCAAGCGCGGCAAATAAGACGTGGTAGAAGCGGGAGTTCGGATGGCGCCGGAAATTTAATGAACTGATAATCAACGTTTTCTTCACCACTCAACATTAAAATCTTTCTATGAATATCGCAGTGATGAATACCGGCGGCACCATTAGTTGCGTGGGCAATCCGCTGAACCCGATGTCTGCCAGCCAATTTGCCGATGCCTGCACCAAGTTGTTGAATCCGATTTTTATGCAGGGTATTCCCAATCTGACGATTAACTACATCAAGGATATGGTTTTTCCCGAATCCAGTTATGGGACTTTGGACAGTACCAATCTGCAACCCACCGACTGGTGTCTGATGGCCAATTATATACTGGATCATTATGCCGACTATGATGGGTGGGTGGTTTTGCACGGCACTGATAGCATGGATTTTACGGGGACTGCCCTACCCTTTTTGTTGTCTTCATTTGATAAAAAAGGCATCGTGACGGGCGCACTTTCCAAGCCGGTGATTATTACGGGTTCGCAGGTGCCGCTTTTTTATCAGGCCAGCCCGCAGGCACCATTGACGATTAATTTCAATACCGATGCCTTCCAAAACGTGTGTGGCGCATTGGCGGCGTCGCAAACCGGGGTGCCGGAGGTCTGTATTTACTTTCAAAACCACCTGTATCGGGGCAATCGCGTGGTGAAAACCAATGCGAGCGAATTCAATGCGTTCTCGGCTCCCAATTTTCCGAGTCTCGGCGAATATGGTGTGAGCCTGACCATAGATATGAATCTGATTCTGCCCGCGCCGGTGCATTATTCAGTTTCCCTGGATAATCCCACAGTACGCAGCCAGGTTAGTCAGCAGTTACAGTATATTCAGGCTAATATTAATGCGTTTCCGGTGATGCAATTGAACGCTGTTCCGGCTTACTATACCATGTCGCCCGCCGATGGTTTTCTGGCTAAATTAATCCATAGCCTGCCTGCTTTGAATTTGAAAGGACTTATCCTGGAATCCTACGGCGAAGGCAATTTCCCCTCCGGCAATCCAGATAACGCCCCCAATGGTAGCATCTATCAGGCATTACAATCAGTTACCAATCAAGGAGTTATTATCGTTGATTGTACGCAGGTTATTAGTGGGGTTATTAATGACAGTGCTTATTTGGCAGGGGCGTGGTTGCCTGCGGTAGGTGCGCTCAGTCCCGCCGATATGACCCCAATGGCGGCCTTCGCGAAACTCATGGTTTTAATGTCGGCAGCCGGTTATTCCGGCAATAACTGGGACATTACCACGGTCAAGAACCTTTTCCAAACCAATTTGCTGGGCGAAATGCTCAGCGTGAATAAACTGGATAGCCGGACTAATACGTCGCTTTTGCCGGGACAAAACCTGTATGCACTCGATGGCAGTGCTACTCTTACCAACGATCAGGTTAATGGGCCAGTATTAAAAGATAAACAGGGTAAAACTTTATGGGCTGCCTTCAACGCACCACCGGAACCATCTGCTATGCCTGGCAGACTGATCATGCAAAACGACGGTAATCTGGTTTTTTACAGTAGATTTAATGCCGCTATATGGGCCACCAATACAGGAAATGCAAACGGGGCATCTTCTATACTTTGTATAGAAGGTTCTAGTATTGACCAGACGTTGGTGTTATGCGTATATGATTATTCGGGAGGCAAGCAAGCGGCGGTTTTATATGGATAAATCAGACGTTTTCGATGGCCCCTTCGGAGGTAAAGAAAAAAAACTGCCCGGCATATAGCCGGACAGTTCTCCTGAAGTAGTAGCGTATTAGGGTAAAGACGTTTTCAATAGAAAAGTAGTCAAGAATGGTTTAGAAGGGTGGAGGAAGATCAAGCAAGCGGTATGATTATCCACAATTTAAAACTTGCTAACCCCCTCTCACCCCCTCCCAACCTTTTTAAAAATTCTTACTGTTTCACAAACCGAACCGGGGCCGAAGCACCAGTGCTGTCGCTTACTGTCACAGTGTAAATGCCCGCTTGCAAACCTTGCAGCGTCAGTGGCAATTCGTTGATGTTTTGGGCGGCTTCCATCGTTTGTTCCAGCACCAGGCGGCCGGTCATGTCCATTACGCGGACGATGACGGTTTCTTCCTGCGTAGCATTGAACTGTACGGTCACGTCGCTTTTCGTTGGCGAAGGGAACACACTGGTGATACCGAACTGATCGTTTTTGCGAGTCAGCACGACGGTGTTAGATATGGCTTCCTTTCCGTCGAAATCCACCGAACGCAGGCGATAGTAAGCCTTTGTTACTGGCGTGCGGTCTTCCAGGGTGTACTTCACCGATACCGTAGAATTGGCCAGGCCGCTTTTACGACCCACTTCCAACCAGGTAGCACCATCTATCGAACGCTCCACGATGTGGGATTGCACGTTTTTCTCAGTCAAAGTTTCCCAGTTCAGCACGTTTACGTTGCCCTTGACTTCTCCGGTAAAGGATTTAAGTTCGATAGGCAGTGGTGCTGTATGTGTCACACAGACATTGAAAGTGCCTCTGGCCAAAGCACAGCTGTGTACACGGAATACATAGACAGTACCTGCCGTCAGCCCGGTCAATGCAAGCGTTCCATTAGTGCTACAGCCAAGACTGGTGCCAGCGCAAGCAGAATAGGCATTAATTACCCCGCAGGTAAAGCCACTGTAATTGGATATCTGAATAGTGTGTGCCGAAGTAATTGCGGTGAATTTGAACCAGACATCGTCATCGGCGTTGCCACATACACCAGCTAAGGTTTGGGTAGCGGATACAGTAGTGCCAGTGCTGTATACGCAGGTAGTGTTCGAGGTAAGATTGATACGCATTGGCACAATCATCGTAAGCAGGTACTGGCGGTGGTATATGGAGGCATAAATTGAAAGCGGCGGTTGTGCCAACCCTGGCACCCCAAACGCGCATCAGATAAGGCGTACCAGCGGTTAGGCTCACCGTGAGCTCATTGTCATCTGTGTGCCTGGGCTGAACCAATACCGCCAGCACGTACCGGCTAGTTAGGTTGGTGGCATTGGCACAAGTACCAGTCGTACAACGGGTAGGTCATAGTAACTGCCGTGCACGACCAGATATCGTATAGGAAATAAGCTTAGTTGGACCCAGTAATACGATAGTATATACAGCTGGACCATACATACGTCATCATTACCAGTGGTGATGCAGGAAGGATTGGGCGCGGATTGGGTAGCATACTGCGTATTGACCGCCGTATAGCCACAGCCGCAATGCTGGCGATATGCCGCCGATAGGCAGTAAACACCTTCGACTACAACAGCACTACCTGGAGCCAAGCTGGGTAATACGTTAGATATGGTGATTATTCTCTCTGCGCAGTAGGCCGTTGCTACAAATTTGTACCAGTACATAAGTCGTCTCCCACAGTTAGTCCAGTCAAAGTGAGTGATGCATCCGCTTGGCTTCAGCGTAAGCGGTCATTAATGCTCCACAAGTACCTGAGGTACGCCTCTACATCTGGCCCGATGGATGGGGAACCTAAGCCGATCGTGACGTTGAGGAGTAGATGGCACCAGCACATTCATACCAGATATCATCATCCGGATTGTAACAGCTGGTACCCGTCAGGGGAATACTTGGTGTAGCAGTAGTAGTGTTGCCCGAAGTAGAAACACTGTGTATTACTGGACCGTACACCCGGAAATAGCATTCACACAGTGGTCGTTGGCTGGCGGTGTATTAACCACACAAATATTAAAAGGACCGATGCCAGTCATTCCGCTATGCACCAGCACGTAGATGTACCGTTCCCGCGAGTCAACCCAGTTAAATTAACTGTGCCATCACCTGCACCAGCTACGGCGTTAGCGCAGGCAATCACTGGATCGCCATTGCAGGCCATCAGTACGGACGTCGACTGACTGCATCAAACGCCGGGATTAGAAACCGTGACGGTTTGATCCGCATAAGCGGTGGTGAAACTATGAACCACACATCCTGATCTGCATAGAAGATACAGGAGCAGCACATTGATGGCAGCAATGCTCTGGGTAGCACGAACTAATTGGTCTGCGCACCCGGATTCGGTGTACATGTCCCGTGCCGTAGGCTGTTCAGGTTGATGGCACCCGCACAGTTATCATTAGGCAGGCGGGGCAGGATGCTGTTACACAGACATGTCGAAGGTATACGGGAATCCTGTCTTCGGTACTGTACGTACCGGAAGTCAGGTACTGACCGCACCGGGGGTCAGCGTATTCAAGGATTGAGCGGTGTCAAGACCAGGATTACCAACCGAATTCGTGCCGCCACAGGCGATAGTAGTACACTTCGCAAGTGGCAGAAAGCAGTATCCTGCACTCCGTCCGACCCTGCATTAGTTGGACACGGTGATCGTCTCCTGCGCATTGGCAGCCACGAAGCTGTGAATTTATACCAGACATCGTCGTCGGTAGGACCTCGGCAAAACGTTATTAGCTGCAAGACTTTGCTGTAGCCGCTACACGTTGGTGCCAGAAGTAACTGTACAGGCAAGTGAGGCTAAGTTGGACGTGAGGCTAACGGCCCCGGCACAATTGTCATTGGCAGGTACTTGCGCAAAGGCAATAGTTGCCCAAGCTACCCATAGTACCACGGACTAGGGCAAAAGGACAAGAGTAATTTTGTGAAATTTTTCATAAAATAAGCTAAAAAGGTGAGGTTGGAAAAAAGGTGGAAAAATGAGTGGTGAAAGGGGTGACCACACCCGGCAATGCGCCGAGAGAAGCCTGTATATTAGTATTGACAAAAAAGGAAGTGGATGCGATTAGGCCATAAAGGCAAACTGAGCAATCGGTATTTCTTGTAATTAGTTGGCAGTGCCAACTCTGAGCGCATGGAATAAGTCAGTAGATTTTTACGTCTTACCTAAGCGTAATAATTTTTTTGGTCAACATTTTTTTAACGAGTTAAATGTAGGGATGCAAAAACAAGCATCGCGTCGAAGTATTTGTACCATATACTATTGGTGAACAGCCGGTGCAAAAGTGGGATCAAGAGGCGGCGAAGGGCATGACTATTCTACCCAAATCCATGACGAAATGACCCAGGCGGTCATAATATTTACTTTTTTTGCCCGACAACTCATATTTCCCTGGTCTTTGCCTCCGGTTTGAGACCGAAGGCAATACTTTTGAGTCTCCTTATCAATTAATCCTAGACTACCGCTCTTCTCATGATGAGATCACTGCTCATCGGACTTTTCGCCCTACTTTGGAGTAGCCTTGTTTATGCCCAAAAGTATCGGATCGAGTCCCTCACCGTCGCCGATGGGCTATCACAAGGCTTTGTGATCAAATTATTTCAAGACAGCCGTGGTTTTATCTGGATCGGCACTTCCAATGGACTAAATCGTTACGATGGCTATCAGATTAAAAGATTTACGCCTGATAATACGGCTCGCTGGGCACTCAAATCCAGCGTCATTTATTGTATTGTCGAAGATGCTCAGGGGCTGCTTTGGTTGGGTACCGAAAAAGGGCTGGTGGTCATGGATACATATACCGAACGGTTTGTCCATCTGGCCGAAATAAATCCAGCCTTTCCCACTAACAAGATTGTGCAAGTTGGTATCAAGAATGGCCAGATATGGTTTTCGGAGTTGAGTGCAGCGAACGGCGGAATGATTCGCCCTCCCACTGATTTGACCCGCTTGATCCGGGAAAATCGGCTGCAAAGCAGTGACTTTAGTCTGCAACCTATACAGCTAGACAAAGGCATATCCCCGCCATTTGGACGATTTCTCGACAGCCATGATGCTTTGATCGGCGGCAGCGATGTGCATGGTCAATTTTTCCAGATTGATTCGACAACTTTGCGGGTCCACAAAGCAGACCCGGCAACCTTGCATTACCAGCGTTGGGGTAAGTACGGCCTTGTGTATTCTCCACAAGGAAATAGCGGATTGGTTTTCCAGCCACATAAAATTGGCAATACGCCACAAGTGGTTGATTTCTTGCAGCCACCGGGCGAAATGCCACTGCTCTACTGCGTTGGCGAAACCACTCTTTTTCAATTAGATACGCTCGGTCCAGAAGTGTCGGGGTTTGGAGAGATAGCTTTTTATCAGCACTTGAAATCTTTTATCACCCTCGACAAGCCCATCGCTTACAATGGCATCGTGGACATGACTGGCAATCTGTGGATGGGAACTACCGGCTATGGTGCGCGGAAGATCAGCCGTCAGAAGCTGGATTTCAAGCAATATTTGCCCGAGCAAAGTTTCTATAATTTTACTCCCCTACCCGATGGTCGGGTCTGGCCGGGTTTCTACCAGCCGCTTAAAGTACTCAACCTGCGTACCAACCTGCTGGAAGATGCGCCCTGGGCAGCTCCACTTAGGAAAGAAATTGAGGCCTACAATTTATTGATTGCTCGCTCTGGAGATTGGTGGATGGAAGGCCGTCGGAAGAACCAGCTGCTAATCTTGCGAAAAGATAAACTCACCCAACAATGGCAAGAACTGCCCATTAATGTAAAATTTCAGGAAGGTTTCCCCATTCCGCTCCTGGAAGATAGCCGGGGAAATATTTGGTTGGGGGGCATCGAAGGCGAAATTATTCGAATTCGGCCCAGTAATAATCAGGTAGATCGCTGGCAGCTAGCAGTTGATTCTCCCATTCTGGGAATTGACCAGTTGCGCAGCACCTGCCTGGTAGAAGATGCAAGCGGTAATCTTTGGGTTGGCCGCAATTACGGATTATTAAAAATAGAGCATCCTGACAGCAAGCCAGTCTTTCAAGTGTGGCCCAAATCTCCTGAAAGGGGCCAGCTTTTCAAAAACGATTACATTATGAGCCTCTACCCCGACCCGAATGCTCCGCAGATTCTGTGGGTGGGTACGCGCACCGGAGGACTTAGCAGTTTCAATACCCAAACAGGCACTTGCGAGACGTTCACTGAAAAAGACGGGTTGGCCGATAATTTGGTTTATGGTATTCTGCCAGATGCTTTTGGTCACCTGTGGCTAAGCACCAACCGGGGTTTGTCCCGCTTCAATCCCCGCAATCATACGTTCAGCAATTCTCCCAATGCCGAGCCAAAATTGAATATCGAATTCAACACCGGGGCTTACCGCCTGATGCCGTCGGGAGAATTGGCTTTTGGCAGTGTCGGAGGGTTATTTCTGATCCGTCCTCTGCCGGAAAGCCAGCATGAACGACCTTATGTGGTGGAAATCACCCAGTTAAAGATTAATGGAACAGCCCTGGAACCCTCTGCTATGGGTGCGGGGCTGACCATTACCGCGCAAAATGAAGTTTCTCTGCGCTTGCCTTTCGATCAAAACAATGTCGTCTTCGAATTCGCGGCACTGCAAACAGGCGACCCAGCTTCGGCACAATACCGTTATCGGGTACTGGGTTTAGCGGGACACTGGATCGCCACTGGCCACCAACGTACTGTCAATTTGGTCTCTATGCCGCCGGGCGAATACATGATTGAACTGCAAAGTATTGGCACCAACGGCAACTGGGCCGATGCACCGATCACCAGACTATACATGGAAATACTGCCGCCCTGGTATCGCAGCTGGCCGGCCTGGTGGCTGTATGCCGGGCTGGTTTCCTGCGCATTATATGCGTATATATGGTACGAACGTCGTCGGGTAAGATTGAAATATGAAGTGAATTTCAGCCGTAAAGAAATGGAGCGACTCAAATCACTGGATGAGTTCAAAAACCGGTTTTTTGGCTATATTTCCCATGAATTTAAAACGCCATTGACCATTATCATGGGACATGCCAAGCGTTTGCCGGAAGCGAAAACTCACCAATGGGTAGTCAAAAAAGCCAGTACAATCCTGTCGCAGGGCCAAAGCATGCTGGAAATGGTGAATCAAATGGTGGATGTTACCAAACTGGACAATCAGGAACTGCAATTGAATTGGCGCAATGGCAATTTCAGCGATTATGTGCGCTATCTTATTGAATCACTGCGCTCTCTGGTGGAATTTAAAGGCCTCCAGCTGCATTTCCATAGCACTGTGCCCAACCTGATGATGGATTTTGATCCATTGCGCTTGAAATATATTGTCAATAATTTATTGAGCAATGCCGTACAACATACTCCCTCCGGCGGCTCTATCAACGTTGCCATCCTGCCGGGAGCGTTGAATCAGGTACAACTCGAAGTATCGGATACGGGAGAGGGTATCGCGCCCGAAGATTTGCCAAACATTTTTGAGCGATATTATCAGGGCAGTTCCAATGAGCTCGAACCCCACCACTTTGGACTGGGCCTGGCCTTCGTGAAGGATCTGGTGCAGATTTTTGCCGGGAAAATAGCGGTAAGCAGCGAATTAGATAAGGGTGCCACTTTTACCCTTTCTTTGCCAATCACCCAGGAAGCCATACCGCTGGAGACTTATTTCCCTGAAAATACGCACTTCCAAAGTAGTTTAAGAGAAGAAGCACCGGATGATCCGGATCAGGAAGCACTGCCGCTGCTGCTGGTAGTGGAGGATAATCCGTTCATTTCCAATTTTATACAGTCCTGCCTGGCCCCATACTTTCAACTGGAGTTTGTACCTGATGGCTTGGCTGGTTATGAAAAAGCGTTGCAAATCGTGCCCGACCTGATCCTCACCGACGTGATGATGCCTTATATGGACGGCTATACGCTGACCCACCAACTTAAAAACCATGAACTAACCGGGCACATTCCCATCGTCATGCTGAGTGCCCGATCGGGGCTTTCCGACCGACTGGCCGGGCAACAATTGGGGGCCGATGCCTACGTTGGAAAACCATTCGATGAGCAGGAGCTGGTGCTGATCCTGCAAAATTTGCACCGCCTGCAAGGTCGTTGGCGCGAACGCTATGCCGGATTGACGCATCAAACTTTCCCGGTAAATGACCTGACAAAAGCAACCGTGGAGCAGCCCGACGAAACCATCCGCCAGACGGACGCTTTCATGCTGAAAATATATGCTCTTTTTGAAAAAAACT
Organism: Saprospiraceae bacterium; assembly: GCA_965249785.1. GTDB lineage: Bacteria > Bacteroidota > Bacteroidia > Chitinophagales > Saprospiraceae > M3007. The sequence continues at coordinate 211,095 of CBDFMU010000056.1, forward strand.
ACCCGGATGAGGAGTATGACCTGCCGCAGCTTTGCCACGATATTGAATTGAGCAAATCGCAGCTGCAACGCAAGCTCGCCGCACTGTCCGACCAATCGGCGATGGAATTGCTGCGGCGATACCGCCTGCAAAAGGCTTACGAAATCCTGTCGGACAGCCTGGACATCAATGTCAAGGAAATCTGTTTCCAGGTTGGATTCAAAGACCCTTCCCATTTTTCCCGCCTCTTTTCCAAAACGTTCCACCTGGCCCCGTCGGAGGTACGGAAAAATCTGGCTGCCGATTCGGTGCAGGAAAATTAAAAGGCCATCGGAATCAACAAAAATTGGGTCATTCAGCACAACAAGTTGTCTGAATGACCCAATAATTAGCGTGTCCTACGGCGCGTAGTGTTGAAAATCTTCTTCCGAAAAATCAACGGCCTGAATTGGTTCCTGACGACGGTTGCGCCACCACCAGTAACCAATACTGCCTACAATCAGATAGGGCATCAGCAGCATATACATGATACCGGCATTGAGTCCCCGGCCATCGGTGCCGCCGTTTTGCAGATTCGATTCAGCGGACATTTTACACATCGGACACTGTGCGTTCACCACGCTGTTCCCGCCTGCTAACAAGAAAAGAAGCAGTAAGCAACGGAACAACTTCATCATTTTATTTTTCATAATCTTTTTTTAAAATCGGTTGGAGGAACCCCACTTTTAATCTCTTTCCAAAAAGGAATGCCAATTGATCGTGGTGTTTACTGATTGATTATTGCTGCCTGAAAGGTTATTGCAGGGCAGAAAAGAAAATTTGATGCCAATGATTCTTATGGATAAAATGGTCGCAGCATGAGGTAGCAAATCGGTCCGCTTACCGCCACATACAGCCAGAAGGGATAGACCCAGCGGGCCATGCGCCGATGACGTTCGTATTGCCCGGTGTAGGCGCGATTGAAAGTGAGCAGAATGAACGGCAGGATCACGGCGGCCAGAAAAATATGCGTCAGCAAAAGAACCAGGTAAATGGTTCGGCTACTACTCACGCGAGCCAGTTCGTCGGCACTTACTACGCCATTATGATCGAAGTCGCCGTAGCGTATTTCGGGCGTGGTGAAGTGATACAGCACGTAGCAAAGCAGGAATAGGGCGGAACAAACCAGGGCGGCATAATTAGCCTGCCGATGATTAGTGATGCGCCCGTTTTTGATGAAATACAGCGAAAAGAGCAGCAATACGGCGGTAATAGCATTCAGCCCGGCGATCACCGGCGGCAGAAAACTGAAATCCACGCCCAGATCAATCTTTATGCGGCGCATCAGGAGTACTAGCAATAACACGGCAGCCGAGACGATATACGCTACCAGGTTGAGTCGCTTCTCCAGTTGTATATTGGGTGGTAATAGAGCAGACATGAGCGGTTTTATTCTTGCGGCAACAGGATGGCAATTTGTTCCACCATGCGCCCTACTTCCTTGTCATCCATAGCATTATAAAAACGCCGAATCACGCCGGCAGTGTCAGCCAGCGCGTAGTAGTAGGGATAGGAGCTTATATCGTTTTTTGTGTAATAGGACTCAAAACCATTATTGAGCACCGATGTCCAGTAACCTTCCCCGGGTATCCACACCCAGTTGGCATAGTCGGCACTTGGCAAGCGTTGAGCGTAGGATCGAAATTCGGCAGTCGCATTCGGAGCAATCATAGCCAGTCGGAAGTGCAGGTTTTTACCAAATTGATCGAAAAGCTTCTGGTCAATGTCCAGTATTTTTCGATTCTCCTCTGTCAAGTCCGGTTTATCGCCAAATAAATGCGCGACCACTACTTTACTCTTCAACTGGTTCTCCTGCGTCCCGTCTGGCCAGTGAATGTAAGCAGATGGAACCTGACCATAACTGCCCAATTCGCCTACCGCTTTCTTTCGCCAGTTCAGCCCATCCCGCAAATAGATCCAGGAGACGGCTGGCAGACCAACCAGTATCAGCAGCAAGGCCGAGGTGATAAATATTCTACGCCCCAGCGTGGGTTTTTTGTCTATTTCAGACATGATGTAACATTTTGATTATCAACAAAAAAGGGTGTGGCTTGGTTGCCCCACCCTTTTCCGTTTTTGTAAAACTTACGTCTGCTTTCCATACCGGAAAAGCACCGGAGGAAAAGAGTAGGGTTATCCTTTAGACTGCCCAAGCGTGTTTGGTAACAAGTAACCCTGCGGTTTGCTGGAAGGCATGGGTCGCACATCTTCCTGGCGGTCTTCGTTGTTTTTTTGCTGAATAGCGGCGCGGCTGCGGCCCCAGTAACTCCCTTCCTGGAAAAAGGCGATGACGGCCCAGATCAGTAGCGTCGTTGGCAGCAATACGGTCATTGCCAGGCCACGTATTTCGTAGGCCATGTGCATGAAGAAGTAGATGATGAAATAGGCTTTGTACAGAGAAATACCCACCATCAGAGCCATATACACATAGTGCATAAAACCGTGTTTCAGATCAAAGCCAGAAATGAGGTGACCTTTGGCCAACAGAGCGATCAACACTTCTATTATCGTAATGATACCCAGGCGAATCAAGCCATTGAATACCATTTGTTTCTGTTCCTCGTATGTTTGATGTGCAGCCATCGCGTATGCGGTTATTTATTATTGGTTATTAGTCAATTAGTACACTGTAAATTAAATTCCTTGAGGATACGAGTATTTGAGGATTCGATCAAAACACTTGATAATCAGGTAATTGATCAAATACTCGAATCTTCAAATATTCAAATAAACATAATTTACAGGGTAATTAGTTATTGGTACTAATTATTCGTTAGGCTGGAAGTTCTTCTCAATTTACATCAAATAAAACACCAGGAACACAAACACCCATACCAAGTCCACAAAGTGCCAGTACAAGCCTATTTTTTCCACCATTTCGTACCCATTGTGGCGACTTGCATACAAACCACCAGCAGAATTGATCATAATAATGGCCAGGAAAAGCACCCCGGAAAATACGTGAAACCCGTGGAATCCGGTGATGAAAAAGAATAACGCACCAAAAGCCTTGGGGCCTTGCGCTACCTCTTCGGTACGTCCGGCGTTCGGCCCGGCCGTATAGTGGATATAATTCCGCTCCAGTTCCACCTGGCCGTTATGTTCATGTCCGTGCAGCAGGTAAGATTCTCCCTTATGCGCTTTAGACGTGTCGCCATTGACTATCAAAGGCTTCGGAACGCTCACCGATTCGCCTTGTGCGCCGGTCACCGTCTGATAGACAGGGCTACCTTTTTCATCCAGTTGCACCAAATATCCTTCCTCCAAATAGCGTCCAAAGGGATTGCGCGTCACCGAGACATTTTCCTCTTCGATCAAGGTTGACCATTCAAATGCCTGCGAACCCAGGAAAGTCGCTCCGCCGAGAATGGTCAGCAGCATCCAGAACACCACCCCGCGCTGGTTCTCCCGGTGCCCTTCCTGTACGGCACGAACCATCGTCACCGAACTGAAAATCAGGATAAACGTCATAAAGGTCACGAAGATCAGTGGCCAATGCGCGTGTACGAACGGAAATGCCCGGAACACAAAGTCCGGCTCCGGCCAGGTTGGCATACTGAACCGCAACGAGCCATAAGCGATCAGAAAACCCGCAAAAGTGAAGGCATCAGACAGCAAGAAATACCACATCATCAGTTTGCCATACGGCACCCGAAACGGTGATTTCCCGCCTTCCCACATTTCTGGATTCTCGCCCAGCTCGTCTACGTCGTGGTCATGAGCAACAGATGTTTCAGCCATAATATTCAATTAAAAAAATTGCACTAATTGGATGGTTAGACATTAGATCAACGCGCCTACTTACTTGAAAGTCAATGCCATTGGTCTTTGCCTTTTACTATTTTGCTTATTTATTTATCAGGATTGCAACATAAAGAAAGCAATCAAATAGACCCACAAGATGTCCACAAAATGCCAGTATTGTACGATCAGTTCAAAACGCAACCGCCGCCGCTTGGTTGGTCGGAATGGCAGTAGATAAGCGTGTACCATCGCCACTATCAAGGCCGAAATGCCCCCCAAAACGTGGGCAGCGTGCAAGCCGGAAATCACGTACACAAAAGAACTGGAAGGATTAATGGTAAAAGTAGCCCCAATCGCATTCAACGCCTGCCAACCCTGGTATTGCAAAATCACAAAGGCCAGACCGAGCACAAAGGTCGTCAACAACAGGATTTTGTAGCCTTTTTCCTGCCCTTTTTTAAAGTAGTTATAAGAAAACTGTAGCGTAATGCTGCTGAGCACGATCACTGCCGTATTGACAAAAAAAATGTCCGGCAACTTAAACTCAAACCAGTTCCCTGCGGAGCGACGCACCACATAAGCACTGGTCAGTGAAGCAAATATCATTACGATACTGGCAATCCCTATCCACAAAGCCAACTTATGCGCAGTGACTTTACTGCGCTCTATTTCAGAAGAAGCGGTACGCATGAATTAATAGTTACTGGTTTAATGGGAATTAGTTATTTAATTGATTTGGCTATTGCTGATTTGCAATTTTGCCTTTTATTTAATCAAAGCCGATCTAACAACAACACTATTAAAGACACTGGTAAATGCAGAAACGACATAAACATCTGTCGCCGGGCCGCTTCGCGCGAACATTCCTGCATCAATCGCCAGCAACACCAGGCCCAATAAAGATTCAATACCAGCAAAACAACAAAAGCCACCATGCCGATAAAACCTGCCCAAAAAGCCCACATGGTACCTAGCACCAATCCACTGCAAAACAGCAGCGAGTAAAAGCCAGTCCTAGCATCTTTGGCTCCTTCACCCGAAGGCAAAAGATAAAAACCGGCTTTCCGATAATCATCGTCCGCTACCCAGGCCACGCCCCAGAAATGGGGAAATTGCCATAGAAATTGGAGCATAAAGAGCATTAAACCCAATGACGTAATAAATCCCTGATAAGCCACACAACCAATAATCAGCGGCAAAGCACCCGGTATCGCCCCTACTAACACTGCCCAAGGCGACGAACGCTTCATGGGAGTGTACACAAAAGCATAACTCATCAAAGAAAGCGTGCCCAAAAAGCCGGTCAGCGGATTAAATAGGGTTAATAAAGTGATGCCACCCAACGCCATCAGACCCGCCCACAACACCGCCGTGGAAACACTAATCCGTCCGGTTGCCACCGGGCGATTCGCCGTGCGCGGCATCAGCAGATCATAATCACGTTCCAGCACCTGGTTGAGTGCATTGGAAGCACCCGTGACCAAAAACCCGCCCAACGCCAGCAAAAACATGGCTCCCCAGTTGCACCTGCCCATTTGCCACAATGGCATAGGACATCAGTGCCGAGAAAAGCACCAGCAGCGTGAGCTTGAATTTGACCAACAGCCCAAAGTCCGTGATCGCCTGCGCCCACCCATTGTTCTTGTTGACTGCAATTTGTTTGACCTGATTATGCTCCATTATCGAATCGGAACTATGCCAGCTATTGAGGTTTTATAACTATTTGTGCAAATTGGATAATGGTCATTTTTGCTTAAAGCATTGATTCTCAGTGTCAATTTGCCTTTTTGCCTTTTGCTCAATCTCTTAATCCCCGTGGTCGCGCTCATCATCGCGCAATGGCACATACTGCGGGATGAACTCCTCGCCATTCTTACCATAGTCATACGGCCAGCGTTGCACCGTCGGAATATTGCCTGGCCAGTTGCCGTGGCCCGTTTCAATCGGCGTAGTCCATTCCAGCGTGTTGGCACCCCACGGATTCTTGGTCATCAATTTGCGACCACTAAAAATAGAATAAAAGAAATTGACAATAAACAGTACTTGCAGGAAGAACACTACAATCGCTGCCACCGTGATAAACTTATTCAAATCACCAAAGTGACGGAAAGCATCGAAAGAAGCACCAGCATCATAATAGCGACGCGGCACCCCGGCCATGCCCATATAGTGCATCGGCCAGAAAATAGCATAAGCACCAAAAATGGTCCCCCAAAAGTGAATTTTGCCCAGCGTCTCGTTCATATAACGACTAAACATCTTCGGAAACCAATGGTAAATCCCCGCAAACATCCCGAAGAAAGCGGCAATACCCATCACAATGTGAAAGTGCGCTACTACGAAATACGTATCGTGCATTTGAATATCAATAGCCGAGTTGCCGAGGAAAATACCCGTCAAACCGCCAGAAATGAACATAGACACGAAACCAATGGCAAACAAACTTGCCGAATTGAATCGGAAGTTGGAGCCGTATACCGTGGAAATCCAGTTAAATACCTTCACCGCCGATGGCACGGCAATAATCAGGGTGAAAACGACAAAGAAGTTGCTTAGGGAAAGGATTCACGCCAGACATGAACATGTGGTGCGCCCACACAATGAAAGACAGGAAACCAATAGCCAAAATAGAAAACACCATTGCGCGATAACCAAAAATTGGTTTGCGGGCGTGTACCGACAATACTTCCGATACAATACCCATCGCTGGCAGGATAATAATGTACACTTCCGGGTGACCTAGGAACCAGAATAAGTGCTGGTACAAAATCGGGCTACCACCAATGCGATCCAACACCTGACCACCCACCACGATTTCGCTGAGGTAGAAAGACGTGCCCATACTCCGGTCGAACATCAACAACAGCAGGCCGGAAAACAGGACCGGGAAAAGACAACACACCCAAAATAGCCGTCACGAAAATAGCCCAGATGGTCATCGGCATCCGCCACATACTCATCCCTTTGGTCCGTAGATTGAGGATGGTCGTAATATAGTTAATACCGCCCAACAAGGAGGAAATTACAAACAGCGACATTGCCACGATCCACATCGTCATACCCGCCGCCGAGCCGTCTGAGGCCTGCGGCAAAGCACTTAAGGGCGGATAAGCCGTCCAGCCCCCGGAAAATGGCCCGGTGTTCAGGAATAGCGACAGAAACATGACGATACCGGCCAGGAAAAAGAACCAGTACGAAAAAGCGTTCAACAGTGGCGATGCCATGTCGCGCGCGCCTACCTGCAATGGAATCAACAGGTTGGCAAACGTACCGCTCAAACCCGCTGTCAATACGAAGAACACCAGAATGGTGCCGGGCATAGTGACCAGCGAATAATAGAATTCCGGGTCGAGTTTACCGATGCCGGCTTCATTGACTTGGATCCATTTGCCCAATATTGGGCGAAGCCAGGCCATATCCGCTTCCGGGAAACCCAACTGGAGCCGGAAAATGATAGACATGGCTGCACCGATAAACGCCCAGAAAATACCCGTAATCAGGAATTGGCGGGCGATCATCTTGTGATCGGTGCTAAAAATATAGTGCGTCAAAAAATTTGACTGATACTTATCGCCATGATGATGCTCATGAAACTGGTCATCGTAGCCAATCTCCTGGGTGAGTTGCTCTTCAAGCGCCTCGGTGACAATTACATTATTTTCCATAGCAAGGATCTTGTACGTTGAGTAGTGGTTTGGTTGGAGGGCTTTGTAAAGAATTGATTATAAACTCTTTACCAACATTCTTTTATTGCTCTTCGTCAGGCTCAGCCGGTATGGCATTCAAAATAGTGAACTCGGTACGGCGGTTCTTGGCGCGATTTTCTGGCGTATCGTTGGCCACCAATGGTTTGGTGTCCCCATACCCCTTGCGTTTTCAGGCGATTAGCCGCAATGCCACGATCCGTCAGGTATTTGGTTACGACCGCTGCCCGCTGACTAGAAAGCGTCATGTTGCTGGCTGGGTCGCCCACATTATCGGTATGACCAGCCACCAGAATGTTCAACTGGGGATAAGTGGTCATTTCTTTGACCAGATCATTCAGTTCATATTCGCTATCCGATAGCAACGTAGCGGAACCCGTTTCAAAATTGACATGGCTCAGGCGCAGCGTTTTATCCGCTACATTGGTGGATTCTACCGCCTTTTTCATGCTTTCTTCAAACTGCTTGGTATGTATGCCCGCTTCAACTGGCAGCGTACCAATGTTGATATTCGGGTCGCCTTCTTTGCCACGGACTTGCGTCAGGTAAAAAGATTCCTGTTTCGCCACCCAGGCATCGTATTCTTCCTGCGAAACAATTTTGAGCACCTTGCGCATCGAGTAGTGACCTTTACCACAAAGTTCGGCGCAAGCCAGTTCGTAGTCAAATTTCTCCCAGCGTTTTGGCCCAGTTGGATCGGCTGGATCGAATGGCTCATTGTATTCCGGGTATTTGCGCAGTTCCTCGCGGTATTGAGCAGTAGTCTTTACTGGCGTAAAAATAAAGTAGGTCGGCAAACCCGGCACAGCATCCATTTTTACCCGGAAATAAGGCAGGTCAAAGTTGTGCAACACGTCTTTGGCGATGATGCGTACCCGGACTTTCTTACCCACTGGCAAGCAAAACTCCTGCCCGGGGATGAAATCGTCGTAGTTCTTTTTATCCGTAAAATCCTGACCCAGCTGATTGGCACCAGTAGTCAATTTATAGTTACGAGTACCCAATTTGCCATCGGCACCTGGGTAGCGAATGGTCCAGTTGAACTGCTGGGCGGTCGCTTCGATCTCCATGAAATCCTCGCCTTCTTTTACGTCGCCCATTACCGTGTTCCAGGCATTGAGGCCACGCACTACCAGCACCGTCATCACGATGGCAGGGATCACCGTCCACCAGATTTCGAGGCGGTTGTCGTGGGCAATGAATTTTGCTTTACGACCTTCTTTCCAACGGTACTGGTAAGCAAACCAGAACAGGGCAATGTGGGTGAGTACAAACACAATACCCGTGAAGAAGAGCGTAATTTTGAACAAATCATCGAGCGACGAACCGTGGGCAGAAGCAGACTGGTGTGGGCCATAGCCCATCATAACGCTGCTATAATCCCAAGAGGAATAGATCACTCCCCCCAGAAAAATCACCAGAAAAAGGAGCGACATCAAGCCATTCCATTTGCTGTTGTCTTTCAGCGTTTCCCGCTCCCCTTTGATCTGGGCAGTGAGTTCGGTTACTTTCCCAATCTGGACCAACACTATAATGGCCAGCACGCAACAGATAAGTATGATAAGCGCAGTCATTCGTAATTTTTTTTCTATTAACCCAAAGGTAACTGGTTTGTTCGTAGGCCGTTAGACAACGTTTTTAATTAGAACGCCTCTAAATTTTATAGCTGAGAAAAGCCTGCTCCATATCCTTCACCACCATCTCGACATTCTCAACGATTTAATCAATGTTGCACCTCGTGCTCATCCACCTCCGATTCGATGAGCGTACCCGTATCGTGGTGCAAACTCTCTTCCAGATAAGGATCGCGCATGGGCAACAAAGAAGCCTTTTGCAACTGTCCAAAAAAGAAAAACAGGAAGAGGGAAAGGAAACCGATCATCACGCCGATCTCTTCCAAACCAGGGATCGTGTACCCCAGTTTAAAGGTCTTCCAGTCATCTGCACCAGGCTGATCCGCTTCACTATGCTCTCCTTCGGCTTGCGCGGCGGTTGCCGTTGCCTCCTCGATCTTGGCCGACGGAATAGTGGAATTAGAGGCACCCATTTCGGTAGTACGGGCCGAACTATCGGCTTTAATGGTATTACTGTCGGAAGTCATGGTATGCTGTCCTCCGAGCAAATTATTTTCTCTGGTGCCCATGCCTTCTTTACTGGCAGGCCGACCACCGGCCACATCGGGGGTAGTAGGTTGCGACGCCGTTGCTGTGGCATTATGTTCTTCGGGCATAGCTGAGCCAGTCGGCGCGGCTTCCTGGGTATGCGCTTTTTTGGTATGTGGGCCACGGCCTTCGGCCAGTTCAGTGGCTTCGTGCGATGCAATGCGTGCGCCGGGCTTGATCATATAGAAATAATCCCACCAGTGACCGAAGAAAACGATGGCCGCCACAAAAAACAGGGTACCGAATTTTCGCTTGGTATCGTTGCGCATCAGGATAAAGAACGGTGCCACGAAGTTCATCAACAGGTTGCCCCAGAAAAGCACCGGGTAGTAAGTCATGCGCTCATTGAAATATACCGTTTCCTCCCCGTTGTTGGCATACCAGATCAACATGAACTGGTCAAACCACAGGTACGTCCAGAATACGCTGATACCGAACAAATACTTACCAATATCGTGCAGGTGGCTCCGATTGACGTACTCCATGTACCCTTTTGATTTCAGGTAAATGATGAGCATAATGGTCATTGCCATAGACCCCAGCCACACGGAGGACATAGAATACCAGGCAAACATGGTACTGTACCAGTGCGGATCTACCGACATGACGGATTGCCACAAAAACACGGTACTCAAAAAACCGCCCAATGGCAGGAATGAAGCCGACCATTTGCGTATTTTTTTATAGTAATCAAAGGAAGGAGTCTCCTGGGTGTCCTGTGCGACCGAGAGGCGGTAGATATTGCGGGCCCAGAAGTACCAAATGCCGGGAACAACCAACAAGGAAAAGGTGAAGAACACCGGATTCAGAAAACCGGATTTCCCGGTAATAATGCTGTCGTA
>CBDFMU010000057.1:0-5699 GCA_965249785.1 Saprospiraceae bacterium
CCGTTTACATCTGACAATTTGAACCAAGCCTCTGCTAAACCATTCTCTGCGAAAGGGCGGATTGCGACCCATTTCACATTTCCCAATCACTGTTACATTCAAAATGACCACCTGCTAAACCATTCTCTGCGAAAGGGCGGATTGCGACAATTTTCTCCCATCCTGTTCCAGGAAACCGTAGATATACTGCTAAACCATTCTCTGCGAAAGGGCGGATTGCGACAAATGATAACTCGGGCCAAGCGGAACCGGGTAATTGCTGCTAAACCATTCTCTGCGAAAGGGCGGATTGCGACGCGATAAACGGAGGCAACTGTCTTTTGCCGCATTTGAAAACGCTGGTAAGGACCATCCAACTGCTAAACCATTCTCTGCGAAAGGGCGGATTGCGACAAAATGTACTTTCCTCCTTTGTGAAAAGATGCATATAAGTCTGCTAAACCATTCTCTGCGAAAGGGCGGATTGCGACAATGGTGGCACACCTGCTGGGTGTGCCACCGTTCTTTTTACTACCTCATTTTTTGCTGACCGCTGGCCCGAAAAAGGCAAAGATGGCTGCGCATGGCGTTCGCAGACGGCCAACCTCCCAATCAGAGTTCGTACATATCACCTACGGTGGGATGGTCAAACCCCCTCCGCCTGCTCTCTATTGGTCGCACACAAGATATTTCAGTAAAAAATTTGTTTTAAAATGCGGGAGCCCCTTGCGAAAAAGTAAACAGTGGCCTACTTTCGTCCCGAACCTATATCTATCGCTATGACGTCACGATCTTTGGTCAAGAATGGACATCTGCTGCTGGCTGAGCCGTTCATGGAAGACCCCTACTTTCACCGGGCTGTGGTGCTGCTCTGTGAGCATCATCCCGAAGGCAGTCTCGGCTTTATTTTGAATAAAAGTATTAATATGGGCGTCAACGAATTGATGGGCGATTTTCCGCCTTTCGAGGCAGAGGTGTACTATGGCGGCCCGGTGCAAACCGACACGCTGCACTATGTCCACAACGTAGGCGACCTGCTGGAAGAAAGCATTCAGATAGCACCCGGCGTATGGTGGGGTGGCGACTTTGAGAAACTTAAATTCCTGATTAGCAGTGGTTTACTGGAACCGCATAACATCCGATTCTTTGTGGGTTACTCTGGCTGGTCCTCTGGCCAACTCAAAGAAGAGATGGAATGCGGCTCGTGGGTGCCTGCGCCAATGGACGCTAATTACCTGTTCAAAACCAAGCCCGCCCAACTGTGGAGCCAGGTAATGTACAGCAAAGGCGACCTCTACGAAATCATTTCCGATATGCCGGAACCGATGAGTTGGAATTGAAGGAAGTTATGAGTTATAAGGTATGAGTTATGATTTTCCCTCACTTCGCAAAATGATCGTCTCAAATGGCTGGATTTCGATCCGGCCATTTTTATTTTTATCTGTTTGATTATCAACAGATTGCGACTTTTCAGTTAAATTACAAAACGCCGTGTAGTATTCTTTTTCCTGTTCAAAGTTAATGGCATACATCTCGCTTTCAATTTCTCGCACGGCAGTTATCCGGCTCCCACGCAGGGCCAACGCCTCTTCCAATTCAGCGGTTTGTTCGGGCGAATACTGGCTTAAATCATCAGAAGTAAAGAGCAAATTCCCCAGCAAAGCATTGATAGTCAATACAGTATTCTGTTGCGCTAGACTAAGTTTTTGATCTTTTTCCTGTAAAATAAACCCGCCGGGAGCATTCTGAAAAGCCCGGCCATTCAGTTGCCAACGCCCCAAAGTGGAATGCAAACTGGCGAATGCAGTCGCACGTTCCCGATGCCGCAGAAAAGCGGAAAACCGATTTTCCCAAGCCAGATTCACTTCGCTACCAATCTGGCAATAATCTACTAATCCAAAGCAAGAACCGAGCGGCACCCCACAAGCAAGCATGCGCCGCGTACCGACTTGCTGACGCAAAAATTCCATCGCCTCATACATTACGCCACCACGTGTTTTGCCGGGCGGAGGAGCCAGACAAACGGCGAATAGAAAGTCGAGTTTGACCAGTTCGTAGCCCCATTTTTCGGTGATTATATGGAAAACGCCACTCAAATAATCGCGCACCGCGCCGTTGTAAAAATCGAGGGCATAATACCAGCCATCCCAATTCACATTTTTGCCGACGCGCAGCGGTTGGCCTCGCCCATCTTTCAGTAACCAATCCGGGTGTTTTTTAACCAAATCAGAGTCTTTCGCCACCACAAATGGAGCCAGCCAAAGACCCGGCAGCATTCCCTTTGATCGAATCTCCGTCGCCAGGCGAGACATGCCATTCGGGAACGCCGGTTTTGCGGAAAGCCAATCGCCTATCGAAGTTTGCCAGCCATCATTTATTTGAAAATACGCGGGTTGCGATGGTGCAGTAATCGGCGTATTAGCCAGATTATCAAGGTTTTTGCTTAATATTTCTGCCGATAAATTACTGGAATGCTGGCGAGAACTCGTCCATCCCAAAGCCGGTGGCGCGGTGGGCGGCGGCAGTTCCATTGCCTGAAAATAGCGGTCAAACAAGTCTTTTTCTTCGCCCTCGTCCGTCCAAATATCTAATGCCGGAAATGAGTGGCCTAATTTCAAATTATCCAAATCCTTACGCACCGTCAACAAGCCATTTCGCTGATCGTACAGCAACAATGTAAAGCCCGTTTTTTCATTCAATGAACCACAAAACAGGTCGTTTTTTGCCGCCGCTCGTTGAAAGTAAGTGTAAGTCCAGGAATGCAAATGACCGTCGCCGCGTGGAATATTGGCAATGTGATAATCGCCAGAATATTTCAAGGCGCGATTAGCCAGCCAATGCAAATCGGGCAAACTTTCCGTAATACGCATCAGCCGACTTTCACTCCATGATTGGTAACCATTAGCAAAAAAGCAGTCATCTGGTTGGGTCGGCACCTCGAATTGGAGTTCCAAACGATGCACCGTCACGTCCTGTTTGGGATGTAAAAAAACATGGTAAAGCACTCCCCCACCCTGTTCCGGCGTTTCTTGCCGGAAATCCACGAAAATCTCGTCGAAGGAGTTACTTCGGTTGGGTTGCAGCGTGTACGTCTGTTGATCAATTTGTAAAATGGCCTGTCGAAGGTGCATGATCGGTGGCTTTTTCGTGGGCAAGGTAGGGCGGAAAAGACAAAATAGCAAAAGGCAAATGCGCGATGAGAATCAATGTATTAGATAGAATTCGATTCCTTGATAGAGATAGAGACGAGCTTTTTTGACGCAGCAATCACATTGACCACATTCATCTTATTGACCACATTCATTCTCATTGCCGAAATCCTACCTTTGCTCCGCCAATTTGGCTTTTTACGTTTTCAAACTCTGTTCTTTTAATGAAGAATTTACTTTTTCTTGGTGTAGCATTGGCATTGATTGCCGCTTGCCAGTCTTCGCCTGCCACCACTAATAGCACTACTGCTGCACCCGCCACGAAGCCGACTTTCGATAGCACTGCAGAAAAAGCTGCCGTCACCGCCGCTGTGCGTGGTTTCTTTACCTGGTACAGCCAATTCATGCAAACGCCGGACATGAACGGCAATAAATATAATTTTGTGAATTACACCACGCCGCATCCGCAACTGATGCCTGCCGTTTTGGACGCTTATTTGCAGGCATTTGTAAGCGGTGGATTTGTGGGTCAGGAGTTTGTAAAACGTCAAAAAGCATTTTATCAAAAAGCATCGCTGCTTTGGCCGAAAGAAGAAAAAGGCGATATTCCTTCTGGCATGGATGCCGACCCATTTTTCTGCGCCCAGGATGACGTGACGGAATATTACTTGAAAGCCCCGGTGGAAGTACAATTTACGGCACCCGATCAAGCCACCGCCATTTTAAATGTGACCGATCCGACGATGGAATTGAAATTGAAAGTATTTGTCACCAAAGAAAATGGCAAGTGGCTCTATGCTGCTACGGAATGTGACTTAGGCGTAGAGTGAATTATAAATGATGAACTATGAATTTTTTAATCCGACTGTACCCTGCCTTGCCGGTCTTTGTGCTGCACGAAGAAAAGCATATTAAATATTGGTACGCCATGCAAAATCGCTTGATTATTACCAGTAGCCTGAGCCTGCTACTGTTTGTCGGGGGCGGCTCCCTCACTGCCCAAACCACTACCCTTTCTGCGCAGGAAATGCTGGAAGTATTTGCCCTGCAATTTGATCTGACTTTGCCCGATACTTCTTTCCTCGAAATGGAGCCGGGCGCAGTCTGGGAAGAGGCAAAAACCGAGTCTAAAATCCTGTGCAACGCCATGCCCATTCCGTTCGATCAAGTGTTGCGCGACACGACGGACATGGCTACTTCTCCAGAAATGACCGTGTTGCATAAAGGCCGACTCGACTTCAATGGGACGCCTGGTTACCTGATCACCATGGAATTCATACAAACCGAAGGCGGCAAAGGCGCAGAACCTTTTCTGGGGTTAATGTACATCCGACCCCTCAACGGCCACACGGCATTGACTATCAATGTTGCGTATCCGAAGGCCCAGCAAGAACGCCTCTACCCAAAAATGTTGACCGCTTTTGCCAGCGTGCACCAGCGGGAAAAGGGAAAAGGGCAGTAGGATAACAAGCAAAAAAGCAAATGGAGCGAAGCGAAATCTCGATTTTTTATCGGGAAAGCAAAAGCAAAAAGAACAAACCGCAAGTTCTCCTCAATAAACTCTCCCCCATTACGGGGGGAGTAGGAGGGGGGCTTACACTACGGGGAAATCTTCTAAGTCATTGATTTAGAATACTTAATTTTAAGAAAAACTAGCATCTCAATTAACCAACCACTATCAATGCCGTCACGCACTTCCTCCGATACGATCCTCCGCCCCTTACTCGTCCGCGCCGTGGCACAGGCATTGATGGCTATTTTTTATGAAAAACAGTACGCCGATAAAGTCATCGGAGCAGCCCTGCGCGACAATCCCAAAGCGGGCAGCCGCGACCGAGCTTTCATCGCCGAAACGACTTATGAAGTGGTGCGCTATTTCCGGCTGTACACGGAGATTTTGGGAAAAACGCCCCAGTTCGAGCCGGATTTCTGGGCATTAATCGGCATTCATTTTTTAGTGCGTCCCAGAGATGCGAACGATACGGAAACGCCAACTCTACCTGACTGGCGGGAATTTCAACTCTTGCAACCCGAACAAATCCTCCAACGCGCCGTCGAATTACGGACCATTCGCAAGTTCCGGGAAAGTATTCCCGATTGGCTGGATACATTGGGGGAACAGGAAATACCCGATCGCTGGGATGTGACACTGGCCGCTTTGAACCAGCCCGCGCGCGTGGTGCTGCGTACCAATCGGCTGAAAACGGATCGTGCTACCCTGCAAGCCACGCTGTTACAAGAGGGCATCGAAACCAGCCCCGTTGGCGATGGCGATGGCCTGCTGTTGACGCGGCGGCAAAATGTTTTTCAAAGTCCGGTTTTTATGAAAGGCTGGTTTGAAATGCAGGATGCTAGCAGTCAATTAGTTGCGCCCTTTCTCGCGCCTACGCCCGGTATGCGCGTAGTGGATGCCTGTGCGGGCGGTGGCGGCAAAACGCTTCACCTGGCTGCCCTGCTCCAAAATCGCGGCAGCATCATCGCGCTAGACACGGTGGCCTGGAAACTCGACGAACTCCGCAACCGCGCCCGCCGCGCCGGAGCCACCAACATCGAAGCACGCGCCATTGAAAG